>NZ_CP020384.1:2400000-3625000 GCF_002073975.1 Rhodovulum sp. MB263
CCAGCCCGGCGCCTGCGGCGATGTGCAGGGCGATGTGCTGGCCGAGGCGCCGACCGAAACGGGCACGGATCGCGGGCCTTTCCGGCCCGGCAGGCGACGGCGCCGCAATGCCGGTCCCGCCTGGCATCCCGGGCGCGGCGGGAATGAAACAGCCGGACGGACCGCGCGGAGCCTCGGGCCAGACCGGGAAGGACAAGGCGTCGGTCTGCGCGCGACCGCAATGCAGGTCCGACGCGCGGCCCGACCGGCGATCAGCCTGCGGTCCGGCCGGAAGCCCTGCCCGAGAGCCGGGTCGAGGGCCTGACCGGAGCGGCGGCGGCGCGACGACGGCCTCGGCGCAGTCATGGCACTGGCTCTGCAACATCCTTTCGACTCCCTGAGGTTTCCTCGTCGTATCGAACCTGCCCGTATCCCGTCAAAGCAGCGTGAAAGGTAAACAAACCCTTTACGAAGCCGCGAAACCCGGCCGGATCGAAAGACCGGCATCCCGCCGATGTCAGTCGCGCCAGCCGGTCATCCGGCTCAGGGTCATGTCGCAGACCTCGGCCTGCATCCGCGCCAGCCGCTCGGCCTCGTCGCGACAGGCCGCGACCGTCTCGCCCAGATAGTCCCCCTGCCAGTCGGTCAGGCTTTCGGGGGTGCGGCAGGCGGCGAGGCGCTGCATCGCATCGGCATTGCGCCGGGCCTCGTCCCGCGCGAAGGCAGCCATTTCGCTGCCGGTGCGGCGGACATGATCGGCCATGGTCGCCCCGACCCAGGCCATCATGCCCCAGCCTTCGGCCTGGGCGCGCAGGGCCGCCTCGAGCGCGGCGGCGGCAGAGGGCGTCACGGGGGTCTTGGACATGATGGGAGCCTCGCAAGCGGACCACGGATACGGATCTTAAAATAGGAAAAAGGCAGCCGCAGGTCAAAGCCCTGCGCAAGGCCCGGCAAGTGACGCGACAAGCAGGCGCCCCGGCCGTCAGGCGATGCGGGCGCCCTGCACCCAGGCGCCGCGCACCACCGGAGCACCGCCGATCCGCACCACCCGGATCAGATCGGCCCGCGCCTCCGGCGCGATCCGGCCGCGATCGCCAAGCCCCACCGCATCGGCGGGCGCCTGGGTGACGGTGGCAATGCCGCGCGCGAGATCGCCCCAGAGATCGCCAAGCCGGAGCGCCCCCATCAGAAGCGCCGAGGGCACGTAGTCCGAGGACAGGATGTCGAGAAGCCCTTGCCCGGCCAGCTCGGCCGCCGCCACATTCCCGGAATGCGAGCCCCCACGGATCAGGTTCGGCGCGCCCATCATCACCGCGATGCCTTCGGCCCGGCAGGCCTCGGCCGCCTCGAGCGTGGTCGGAAACTCGGCCAGGCGGATGCCCTGAGCCGCCGAAACCGCGACATGGTCGGCGGTGGTGTCGTCATGGCTGGCCAGGATCGCGCCGAAGCGGCGGGCCTCGGCCAGGGCCTGGACCTCGTGCCGGGCGCCATTCCGCGCGCGCAGCTGTTTCAGCCCGGCGACATGGTCCCTGAACTCGGCCTCGGTGAAATTGTGCTTGCCCATCACATAGGCCTTGAGCCGGGCCTCGTCGCGGAACTGGCGCTGGCCCGGGGTGTGATCCATCAGGCTGACGATGCCGACCCGGTCCTCGGGACCGAAGTCCGCCATTTCCTCGGGCAGCGTCTCGGAACAGATCTCGGCGCGCAGATGCAGGAAATGGCTGATCCGGAGCGCGCCGCGGGCCCGCAGATCGAGCAGTTCCGAGGCAAGCCCGCGCGCATAGGGGCGGTAACGCGCCTTGCCGGACGGTATGGAGCCCACCCGCATCGCGTCGAAGACGGTGGTGATGCCGACGCCCGCCAGTTCGGCATCATGCGCGACGATGGCGCTGGCATGGGGCCAGTCGACGGCCGGACGCGGCTGGATATGGCGTTCGAGATTGTCGGTATGCAGCTCGATCAGCCCCGGCATCACCAGATCGCCGCCGCAATCGATGGCCCCGGCAGGCACCGCCGGGCCGGTATCGATGGCGGCGATCCTGCCCCCGGCAATCCGGACCGACCCGACCCGGATGTCATCGGGCAGAACCAGCGTGGCATTGGCGAGAACCGTCTCGGCAGTCGGGAGCATCGGCGCCTCCTTATTGATGCGCGGCGTGAATTGGGGCAGGACAATAACGGGAACGGCGCGGCATCCCAGTGCGGAGGGGGCAATGGAAGGCTACCGGCGCTACGCGATCTACTATGCGCCCGATGAAGGCGCCCTGGGCGATTTCGGCAAGGCCTGGCTGGGCTGGGATGCCGAAGCCGGGGCGACCCGGGCGCAGCCCCGGCTGCGCGGTCTGCCAAGGCCGGTCGAAGACCTGACCGCAACGCCGCGCAAATACGGGTTCCACGCCACCGTCAAGGCGCCGTTCCGGCTGGCCGAGGGCAGCGATATCGGGATCCTGCATGCCTCGGTCGTGGCGCTGTCGGGCCAGCTCCGGCCGGTGCTGATCGAGGGGCTGAGATTGTCGCTTCTGGGCGGCTTCCTGGCGCTGACGCCGCGCGGCGACACCCGGCGGCTGATCGAGATGGCGGGCAATGTGGTCAAGGCGCTGGACGGCTTTCGCGCCGCGCCCACGGCCGCGGAACTGGCCCGGCGCGATCCCGACCGGCTCAGCACCCGGCAGCGCAAGCTGCTGGAGAAATGGGGCTATCCCTATGTGATGGAGGAATACCGCTTTCACATGACCCTGACCGGACCGCTGAAGGCCGCCGAGGCCGAGGCCACGCGGGTGGTGCTGGGCCCCGTGCTCGAGCCGCTGATCGACCGGCCGATCCGGATCAGGAGCCTCTGCCTTTTCGGCGAGGCGAAGGACGGGCGGTTCCACAACCTGCACCGCTACAGCCTTTCGGGCTGACGCAAGGGCTGACCCGCCGCGCCAGGCCCGGATCGCAGCTGCTGACGCCTCGCGGGGCAGCGTGTCACCGCCGGTCCGCCTGATGCCGGTCGCCCGCCGCAGAGACCCGGCGGCGCCCGGCGAGCAGGCGAACGCGGCACCCTGTCTCTTCGGGGCATGAAGCGGGTGACACTCTCCTGCCCCGCGGGCCCGGGAATGCGCCGGCCGCCCCCGCGACGAAAGGCGCTTCGGACCCCGCGTTGTCACGCCCGATGCGCCGTCCCGGGTCCGAACGCCCGGGAAAGCCGGTCCTCGCCCCTGCCCGGCCGCGCAGGGCCAGATCGGACAAGCCGCCTGCCGCGACGAGACCGGATGTCCGCCCCCTTGCAGAGGCCGCGGACTGTGTGTATGCGGCGGGCTTCCGAGACCGATGGGCACCGTGGTGCCACGACCCGGCCGCGCCCTGCCCACCTCCGCCCCGGGGGTGTTTTCTGCTGCGCATCCACTTCTGTTCCCAGACTTATCCACAGGCATTTCCGGCGCCCTGTCGGCATATGGCCCATTTTCCATGTCCCGCCCCGCCCTGCCCGCGATCCGGGCCTGCGATGGCTTGCCGACTTATCCACAGCCCTATACAACTAGACAAGTTGTTACGGGAACCTGGCGAGTCATGCAAGGCTCGGGGATGAAAGATGTCGAGGAAATGACCCAAGCCGCGCTCTGGAGCTCGATTGCCGCCACGCTTCGCCACGAGATCGCCTCCGGCAGCTACCGCCCGGGCGACAAGCTGCCCAGCGAGGCCGATCTGGCACATCGCTTCGGGGTCAACCGGCATACGGTCCGGCGGGCCCTGGCCGATCTGGCCGAGGCGCGGCTGGTGCAGGCCCGGCGCGGCGCGGGCGTCTATGTCACGGCGCGGCCGACCGACTATCCGCTGGGACGGCGGGTGCGGCTGCACCGGAACCTGGCTGCGGCCGGTCAGAGCGCCGAACGCAAGTCATTGTTGCACACGACCCGCGCAGCGGACCGGCGCGAGGCCGAGGCGCTGGGGCTGAGAGACGGCGCGCCCGTGCATGTCTCGGAGGGGATCTCGCTGGCCGATGGCCACCCGCTTGCGCTGTTTCGCAGCGTGTTCCCGGCCGAACGATTTCCCGGTCTACTGGACACGCTGGCCGAAACCGCAAGCGTGACCGCGGCGCTGGCCCGAAGCGGGGTGACGGATTACACCCGGGCCTCGACCCGGATCACGGCCGAGCGCGCCAGTCCGACCCAGGCCCTGCATCTGGAGCTGCGTCCGGGCGACCCGATCCTGCGCAGCGTCTCGGTCAATGTCGACCCCGAGGGCCGGGCGGTGGAATACGGCCGCACCTGGTTCGCGGGCGACCGGGTGAGCCTGATCGTGACCGACGATCCCCCCAAGGAGCGATGCCCCGACTGACGGCTCTTGCCAGTGACGGCTCTTGCGGCTGAGCGGCCCCGGAAGGACGGACATCCCACGCCCCTGCCCCCCGGAATGACCCGGAATGACCCCGGGCAGGCGCCGGTTCCTTGTCACACCGACGATACAGTGGACGGCTATCCTTCGCGGGCCACGTCACCCCCGCCAGCCGCCCGAGCCGCGACATGCCCCAGTTCCTTCACCCGCTCCGCTTCACCGGCGCCAGCATCCTGCGCGACGGCGAAATGCAGCGACGCTCGATCGCCATCGCCGAGGGCCGCATCACCAAGGGCCCGCTGCCGGAAGTCGACCTGACGGGCTATCTGATCCTGCCCGGCATCGTCGATCTGCAGGCCGACAGTTTCGGCCGCCACCTGCCCCGGCGCCCGGCCGGTCCCGGCACCGCACCGCTCGCGCCGGATCTGGTGCCCGATCTGGCGCTGGCCGCGACCGACCGCGAGGCCGCCGTCCATGGCGTGACCACCGGCTGGCTGACGCAGGACTGGTCCTGGGAGGGCGGGCATCGTGCCCCTGAGCGGGCCGAGGCGCTGATGGCCGCGCTCGCGGCCTACCGGCCCCGGATGCTGACCGATCTGCGTCTTCAGCTTCGCTGCGAGATCCATACCGTAGCCACCGCCGAGCGGCTGCTCGATGCCATCGGTCGGCATCGCATCGACTATGTCATGTTCCACAACCGGCTCGATGCCGCGGCCGAGCGGCTGCAGGAGCGCACCTGGCCGCCGCCGCGACGCGCGGATCGCGACGGGCTCGCGGCGGCGCAGGCGGCCCGGCCTGATGTTCCGCGCTATCTCTGCCGGCTGGCCGAGGCCTTCGACACGATGGGGGTCCTGTACGGCTCGCATGGCGACCCCGATGGCGAGACCCGCGAGCGCTTCTCGATGATCGGCGCCCGGATCGCCGAATTTCCCACCACCCGGCGCGCCGCCGCCGCCGCCAAGGCCATGAACGATCCGGTGCTGCTGAGCGCGCCCGATGTGATGCAGGACGGATCTCCCCCCGGACAGGTCCCGGCGACAGACCTGATCGCGCAGGGGCTCTGCGATGCGCTGGTGTCGGATTTCTATTATCCGGCGCTGTCCCACGCGGTCTGGCGACTGGTCGATCTGGGGCTGAAGACCCTGCCGCAGGCCTGGGCGATGGTCTCGCAGCGTCCGGCCGAGATCCTGCGCCTGCCCGACCGAGGTCGGCTCGATATCGGAAGACGCGCCGATCTCTGCGTGATCAACGAGCGGACGCGCATGGTCGAGATGACCATTGCCGGCGGGAGGCTGACCTATCTGGCCGGCGAAGCCGCCCATCGCTTCGTCCATCGCATTCACGCGCTCGATATGGCGGCAGAGTGAGCGGGACAGGGCGTCTTTTTAACCGATGCGCCACCTTTTCCCGCTCCGGGCAAGCCATCCCCGGACGGATGTCATGAAATGCGTCTAGACTGAGTTTCGTTAAACGGTGCGACGATCGTAACCAGGAACGATCTTTTCGCCATCCGGCGACCGGAAATTTCACGACGCGCCTTCAGAATGAGACTGCATTTCAGAACCAGACAGGGGGCCGCGACGAAAGCGCGCCCCCTTTTTGGCGGGTCACGCCGTGCGCGGCGGCGAAGGTTGCGCGCCCAGCCCGGAGCGGGCCTTTGCCCTTGCCCCGGAAACGGCGTGCCACCGGGCGAGGTTGCCGCCGCCGGCCATCTGGCGCATGGTGCCGCCCGCAACCGACCCGAAGAACGGCAAGACCCATGGAACGATTCATTCCCGGCCCGGACACCAAGCGCCTTTATCGCGATGCGCTCGGCTGCTTTGCGACCGGCGTGACCGTGGTCACGGCCGCCGGTCCCGACGGCCCCCTCGGCATGACCGCGAACAGCTTTTCCTCGGTCTCGCTCGATCCGCCGCTGGTGCTGTGGTCGCCCGCCCGCGCCTCGGCACGCTATCCGGCGATGACCGGGGCCGAGCGTTTCGCCATCCATGTGCTGGGCGCGGGCGAGGAAGACATCGCCGCGCGTTTTGCCCGCTCGGGCGACGATTTCGAGGGGCTCGACTATGCGCCCGATGCCGATCCGCCGCTGCTCGAACAGGGCTGGATCGCCCGCTTTCTCTGCCGCCAGGTCGCGCTGCATGACGCAGGAGACCATGCCATCGTGATCGGCCATGTCGAGGAATGCGCCCGGCGCGAGGGCCCGCCGCTGGTCTTTGCGGGCGGAGCCTATGGAGATTTCAGCCCGGTCGGCTGAAGACCCACCCCGCGGCGCGCCCCCCAAGTCACCCACGTCGCCCATGCCAGCAGGACGCCGCGCCTTGGCCACGCCGGATCTCCGGACACAGCCAAGCGATTGCGCAGGGAAAGCTCAGGGCGGAAGATTATGCGCCCGGCGCGCGATCTGCCTTTCGGCCCAGGCGCAATCCGGCCAGACCCGGGCGAAACGGACCCGGGCCGGTGGCAGGGCGGCGGATCACTCCGCCGCGCTGTCGCAGATGCCGAGGCTGCGCTTCAGGCGCCGCACCGAGGATGGCGTGACGCCGAAATAGCGCCCGATCTCGGCCTCGTTCAGGCCATAACCGACCATCGCACGCAGCGACGCGGCCGGCATCGGGCCGAGTTTGCCGAAGACGGGGTGAGGGCGCGGACGCATCACCGGTCTGGGCGCAGTTTGTCTGATATCCTGGATCATGTTCACGGCCGACTCCTCCCAATTCGTCCCTGCCGCATGGGCCGTCCTCGTCGCATCAGGAGGCAACGGGCGTCCCTTGCATTAATCCATATCACATCTGTCAGGAACATTCGCGTCTTGACGACAACCTCTCGGCGACTCACCGGCAGAATTCCGCCGCCTTGCACCGCAGCATTACGCTGCGTCACAGCATCGGGGGAGCTAGGCCCGCACCGCGCCCGGCCCGTTCTCCCCCGGACAGAAAGCCCCCGGCACACCGCCGGAGGCCGCCCCCCGGGCCTAGCCGAAGATGTCGGCCGTGATGCCCGCATACCAGCCAAGGCTTTCCTCATAGGTCGCTTTCCTCAGTGCGGCATCCTCGCCGATCTGGCTGACGAAGCCGTCAACCTTGGCGATCCTGTCTGCGCCGACCTGATAGGAGGCGCCCACCTTGACCCCGTCCTCGCTGTCGATCAGCGACCAGCAGGTATTGGAGTATTTCGCCGGGAAGGCCCGCGCCCCGGTCAGCGCCGCGTGCACCTGCATCGCCGCCACCTTGGCCTGGCTGTTGGCCGAGAAGGCCGATTTCGGCATGTCTCCGGCGATTGTCGCATCGCCCAGAACATAGACATTTTCATCAAACCGGCTTTGCATCGTTCCCGGCAGGATCGGGCAGAAGCCGCTGTCATCGGCCAGCCCCGCGACAGCGGCGATATGGCCCGCCTTCTGCGCCGGGATCACGTTGCAGACATCGACCGTCTCGACCATGCCGTCGATCACGACCTCCATGCCGGCTGGCCGCAGCTCGATATCGGCGCCGCCGAAATCGGGACCGATGCGCTGGATCATGCCGGGATAGTGGCGCGCCCAGCCATCCTCGAACAGCGCCTGTTTCGAGAAGCTCTCCTTGGGATCGACGATCAGGATCTTGGCGGTCGGGTTCTGCCGTTTCAGGACATGCGCGACCATCGAGACCCGTTCATAGGGCCCGGGCGGACAGCGGAACGGGTCGGGCGGAGCGATCATGCAGAAGACGCCGCCCGCGCGCATCGCCTCGACCTGGGCCTTCAGCAATTGCGTCTGGCTGCCCGCTTTCCAGGCATGCGGCATCCGGTTCTGCACCGTCAGATCCCAGCCCGGCACCGCGCCGTCGACGAAATCGATCCCCGGCGCGACGATCAGCCGGTCATAGCCCAGCGCATGGCCCGAGGCGAGCGTGACCGAGCGGGCCGCGCGGTCGATATCGACGGCGAGATCGTGGATCACGTTGATGCCGTAGCGGCTGGCAAGCCGCCCGTAATCATGGGCGATCGAGGCGAACTCGCGGAACCCGCCCAGATAGAGGTTCGAGAAGAAGCAGGTGTAATAGCTCTTGCCGGGCTCGATCAGCACCACCTCGATGGCGCCGCCGCTGTCCTTGGCGACATAGCGCGCGGCCGTCGCGCCCCCCGCGCCACCGCCCACGACCACCACGCGCGGCCGGGCCTGGCCGATGGCGCCGGGCGCCGACAGCGCCGCGCCCAGCGCCAGCCCCGTGCCCAGAAAGCTTCGTCTGTTCAGGCTCATGTCTCTGTCTCCCCATGGACATGAATTCGCGCGTTTCCGGTCGTCTTGTCAGTGAGGGCCGGCCGTCAGAGGCCCCGCCCGCCGAAATAGGCCGCCAGCGCCGCGATCTCCTCGTCCGAGAGGCGCCCGGCCATCATCCGCATCACCGGATGCGGGCGCAGCTTCTGCTTGTAGGCATGCATAGCCAGAACGAATTTGCGTTCGGGCCAGAGCGTGATCGAGGGGATGCCCCGGTCGGAGCCGTCGCGCTGATGGCATGTCGTGCATTCGCTCGAGAGGTATTCGCCCCAGGCCGGGTCGCCCACCAGCGCCAGCGTCGCCTCGGGCAGCCGCGGTTCCTCCGCGCGCGCGGTCGGCGCCGCCTCGGGGATGTTCGAGGGCTTGTCGGAATAGCGGCGCAGGAAGGCCAGAAGGTCCGCGCGTTCACCCGCGTCCTCAAGCCCCGGAAAGCTCATCCTTGTGCCCGAGACCAGCACCAGCGGGTTTTCCAGATAGGCATCGAGTGTCTCCAGCGTCCAGGTCAGACCGTCATCGCCCGCCCGCCGCATCGATTGCGAATAGGGAAAGTCCGGGACCGAGGCCGCGCGCCGTCCGAACAGACCGTTCAGCGGCGGGCCGATGCCGGGCTGCGCCCCGGGACCGATTTCATGGCAGCCGCTGCAATAGACCCAGATCTCGGCGCCACGGACAGGGTCGCCGATGGCCTCGACAGGTGTCTCGGCCCGCCCCGCGCCCGCCCCTCCCAAAGCGAGCGCGAGGATCAGACACAGTTCCTCCCTCATATGCAATCAATGCAATTCCGCTATGCGTCAGGCAAGCGATTCTCCATCACCGGGCCTCGAATCGTGCGGACGAAATGACGCATCCCGGCCGGGCTGTCGCGGTCTCTGCGCCGCATCTCCGGGGGCCAACAGAACAGGCCCATGACAGCGACGCCAAAGCCTGAGACCGGCGTTAAGGCTTTGGCGTTGCTTTCCGGTTCCGCGAGCCGGTTCGTTGGCGCTCATGGCCCGAAGAGGACGGCTGCAGCCAGAGCGGCGACGGTCAGGCAGAGCTTGGGACAGCGCTCGTGGCGGGCGGCAATCCGGCGGCAGCCAGGCGGCAGTCCCAAAGGCGACCGAGCCGGGAGGCGATGCGGTCGCGCCGCCTGCCCCGCGCGCCGCATGTCATCGCGAACGGCCTTGCCGCGCAATGTCCGCCCCTGGATGACGGTTCCTATCCCTTGCTCCGATAGGTTTCGCGGACCCGAGCGTCATCATTGCCTCGCCGGCGATCCGCCCGGCGCGTCGCTATCGGCGCTCTCCTGACCGACGGCAACGAGCCGGCGGACTTAGCTTCGTGACGGGATGGGTCCGGGTCTTCATGCCGCCTTTGATACGACCGACCAGCCCCCACGCCGTCCTCTTTCGCCCGGCAGGCTCGTCGCGGTGCGGTGGATCCCGAGACGCCCGGAAAGAGGCTCCGGGCGCAGCGGCCCTGCCTGATATACATGTCTCCGGCCGGGCGCTGCGTCCCGCCTGAGCTGCGTCGGACTGCGATCAAGGGGCCCCGATCAGGGCTGGCACGCAGGTCCCGCAGGCTCGGTCAACCGACCTTGCCCCGGACACGCCCGTTCGGCCCCTGAAGGCCCTCCAGGCGCCATGGCACATCGCGCCGGACTGCAGTCCTGCGGCCAGAGGCCCGCCATGCGCGCGGGCCGTTGCGGGCCGCGACGCATGGGCCCGTACGGCGCGCCCGCTCAAGAGGCCGGGCCTAGTTCGCCGCCGCCCCCTCGGGCGTGACGTCGAGCACGGCAGCGCGCATGGTGATCTCGACCTCCGGCTTGCAGTCGGTCATGCAGGGCGGCTGCGAGAAGCGCGGCAGTTCGGTCGTCTCGCGGTCATCCACGATGAAGCCCTCGGCATTGGGCAGCGCGACCTCGAGGAAATTCTCGTTCGACAGCACGAAATCGTCGTCGACCAGATAATTCGAATAGAGGATATAGGCGGTCACGGCATAGACCTCGTCGACCGTCAGCACCTGCGCCGCGCCGAAGGGCATCGAGCGGTGGACATAATCCCAGACGGTCGAGAGATAGGGCCAGTAGGATCCCACGGTCTTGACCGGGTCGTCGCGGTCGAGCGTGCCCTCGCCACCCGCGAGCTTGGGATAATTGTCGACGCCCTCGGCGAATTCGCCATGGCAGATGGCGCAATTGGCCGAAAAGATCTCTTCGCCATCCTCGACCGAGCCCGAGCCTTCCGGCAGCCCCTGCCCGTCGGGGGCCACATCCAGATCCCAGGCCGCGATTTCCTCGGGCAGCGCCGGGCGGCCGAGACCGAAATCGCCCGCCTGAACCGGACCGGCGAAGGCCAGAAGCAGCGCGGCGGCCGGCAGGTTACGAGACTTCGACATTTTCCGCCTCTCCGCTGGTCTTGACCCACCAGGTCTGGATGCCGTTGTTGTGATAGACCGAATTCAGCCCCCGGATCTCGCGCAGCGCGGTCTTGGTGGGCTGGACATAGCCGGTCTCGTCCATCGCCCGCGATTGCAGCAGCATCTCGGACCCGTCCCAGTCGATATCGAGATAGAAGCGGGTCAGCGCCATCCTCTGCCCCGGCCGGGCCAGCCGCGCGGTCTGCCAGTTCGCCCCGCCATCGAGCGACACATCGACCCGCTCGATCGCGCCCCGGCCCGACCAGGCCAGCCCGGTGATGACCAGCGGCCCGGGCCCGTGGGTGATGGGCGCCTGCGGGCTGGGCGCGGTGATGACCGATTTCGCATCCATCGCCCAGGTCCATTTGCGCGAGGTGCCGTCGGCCAGCGTGTCGGTGTATTTCGAGGTCTCCTCGCGGCTTTCGACGGCCTCGGTCGTGACCTCGACCCGGCGCAGCCACTTGATCCACATGTTGCCCTCCCAGCCCGGCACACAGAGCCGGACCGGATAGCCATGTTCCTTGCGAAGCGCCTCGCCATTGGCCTTGAAGGCCACGAGGCAATCGTCGAGCGCCTTCTCGAGCGGGATCGAGCGGCCGTTCGAGGAGGCATCCGCCCCCTCGACATAGACCCATTTGCCCTCGGGCCTGACGCCGGCCTCTTGCAGGAGCGTGCGCAGCGGCACGCCGGAATATTCCATGTTGTGGATCATGCCATGGGTGAACTGCGCGCCGTTGAGCTGCGCGCCCGCCCATTCCATGCCCGAATTGGCCGCGCATTCCAGGAAATAGGTGTGGTTCACCCGCGGGAAGCGTTCGAGATCGGCATAGGTGAAGATCAGCGGCGTCTCGACCAGCCCGTTGATCATCAGCCGGTAATCTTCCTTCGGCAGATCGATGGCGCCCGAATGGTGGCGCTCGAAGGCGCAGCCCTGCGGCGTGATGGTGCCGTCGAGCGCATGGATCGGGGTGAAATTGACCGAGGAAATCGTGTCGGCCGTCAGCCAGTCGACATTGCGCCGGATCACGTCGGATTCGTAGTCTATGGGCAGGCCATAGGGGGTCACGTCGACACCGTCGCCCCACATCTGCGCCCAGGGCTGTGTCTCGGTGATCAGCGGGTCGGGAATCACCGGATCGGGGCCCTCGGCCGCCGCCTTGCCCGCGACCAGCGCGCCGCCCCCCGCCAGCCCCGCCTTCAGAAACCCGCGCCGCGTGGGCGCGCCCGGCCGGTCGGTCATCGCCTCATCCTCCTTCGTCCCGCTCATGCGCCACTGACCACGACAGACTTGTTCGGGTCGACCCGGACCGTGCCCTGGCGCTTGATGTAATCCTCGACCACCTGCCAGACCGGCGGCCCCTCGGTGCCCTCGTTCACGCTGGCCCAGCCCGAAACCACGTAGGAGCGGGCCGGATCGATCTGTTCGCCGGTCTTCAGCAGCGTCATGTCGGTGATCCGCCGGCCCTGGGGCCTGGTGACGTCGATCCGGTAGCCCATGCCGCCGACCCGGACCATGTCGCCGCCCTGCTGGTAATAGGGATCGGGGTTGAAGAGATTGTCGGCCACGTCCTCGAGGATCGTGTGCAGCATCTCGCCCGTCATCTCGGAGCGGTAGGCGTTCGGATAGGTCATCGCGGTCGCGCTATAGAGATCCTCGCGGGTGATCGGATCGCCCGGAAGCAGGCTCGGCCCCCAGCGGAACCCGGGGCTCAGCGCGATATCGGCCTCGCGCTCGTCGATCAGCGCGTTGCAGATCAGATCGTCCCAGGTGCCGTTGAAATTGCCCCGACGGTAGAGCAGCCCGTCGGTCGTGCCCAGCACCTCGGCCATCTCGTCCTTGTAGGGCGCGCGCTCGCGCTCGATCAGCGCGGTCATCTCGGGATCGGGCGCGATCGCGTCCGAGAAGATCGGGATCAGCTTGTGGCGAAAGCCCATCATCCGCCCCTCGCGCACATCGAGGTCGAGCCGGGTGACGAACTTGCCGTTCGAGCCCGAGGCGATCAGCAGGGTCTGCCCGACCATCACCGGCTGAGGCAGCGCGTCATGGGTGTGGCCTGTCAGGATCACGTCGATGCCGGGCACGTTGCCGGCCATCTTGCGGTCGACATCGAAGCCGTTATGGCTGAGCACCACCACCAGATCGGCACCCTTGCCGCGGACCTCGTCCACCACCTCGGCCATGCGCTCTTCGCGGACGCCGAAGCTGAGGCCGGGGAACATCCATTTCGGATTGGCGATGGGCAGATAGGGGAAGGCCTGGCCGATCACCGCGATCTTCGCGCCGCCGCGCTCGAAGATCCTGTAGGGCTCATAGGCCGGTTCGTCCCATTCGGCATCGAAGATGTTGGCACCGAGAAAGGCGAAGTCGAGCCCGTCGACGATCTCGTTGACCCGGTCGGTGCCGAGGGTGAATTCCCAATGGCTGGTCATCGCGTCCGGTTTCAGCAAGGCCATCGCATTGACCATGTCCTGCGCGGCCGAGCGCAGGCAGGTATAGGAGCCGTGCCAGGTGTCGCCGCCATCGAGCAGCAGCGCCTCGGGCCGGTCGGCGCGGATCGCCTTGACCACCGTCGCCACCCGGTCGAGCCCGCCCATCCGGCCATAGCCCCGGGCCAGCGAGACGAAATCGACATAGCTCAGCGCATAGGCCTCGGGCGAGCCGGCGGGGATGCCGTAGAGCCTGAGGAAATCGGCGCCCGTCACATGGGGAGGCTGCCCCTCGGCGGCCCCCACGCCGATATTGACCTCGGGCTCGCGGAACCAGATGGGCACGAGCTGGCCGTGGATGTCGGTGACATGGATAAGCGTCACATTGCCGAAGCTGTCGAACTCCAGGAGCCGGTCCTGGCTCAGCGCCTGCCGGGCGGCAAGCCGCGCCCAGTTGCCCGTGCCCGACGCCCCCCAGATGGCAGAGGCGGCAAGGGCGGCCTGTAGGAAATCCCGTCGCGCGATCATCGTCTCGGCCTCCTCTTCCGGGTCGTGGGCGCAGATCATATGCGCCAAGATGAATATCTCTGGTCGGAAAGGGCCCGCGCCGAAACCGGTGCGGGCCCTTCGTTCAGTTGCGGACGGACGGCCCCTCGACCGACAGCCCGTTGCCGCGCGAGGCGACGTAAAGCTCCAGCGCCACGAATTCGGGCGAGCCCGCCTTGAAGGGCACGCCACGGGTGTCACGGATGCAGCCGATGAAGCGGTCATGCGCGGCATTGAGCCTGGTGTTCTTCAGCCGGTAGCTGGGAAAGCCGTTGATCTGGCCCTGGCTCAGATGGTCGGCGCGGATGTAATGGTCGAAATACTGCTCGTGGCAATTGGCGCAGGACAGGTCGAGCTGGCCATAGCGGGTATAGTAGATCTCGCGGCCCTTCTCCCAGGTCGACTGCGCCGGGCCGTCGATGGCGACGCTGACCGGCAGCCCGCGCGACACCGAGGCGATCAGCGCGACCATGGCCGTCATGTCGGCCCCGATATAATCCCATTCCGGGGCGCCCATCCGCGCGCTGCGGCAGGCATTGATCATCTGTTCCAGGGTGCGGACCTTGCCCGCGCTTTCGACATATTTCGGATAGACCGCGCGCTGGCCGTACATGCCCTCCTCGACAGCGCCGTGACAATCGGCACAGGATTTGCCCTCGGTCCCCTCGGGCCTGTCCCAGACCGCGCGCGCCTCCTCGACAAAGACCATGCCCGGATTCTCGAAATCGTCCATCTCGAGCGCCTGGGTATCGTCGCTGCGAAAGGTCCAGCCCGAGCGGATCTCGTCGAACCGGTCCGCCAGATGGGCAGGCGCCGGCGCCCGGGTGACGATCTCGATCTCCTCGTTGATCACCAGCGGATCGTCCGGCCCCGCCGAGACCGCGGCACCGCCAAGCGTGCCGCAGCAGGCCAGCGCCGCAGCCGCCAGCCGTCCTGTCATGGTCTTCATGCCTTCCCCTCCCTCGGAGCCCCCGCCGCCACAGCGGAGGCGCCTCAACGACCGCTCGCAGCCCGGCTCAGCCGATGGCAATCGACTTGACTTCCTCGTAGACCGAGCCGTCATCGTCATACCAGGTGAAGACCATGTCGCCCGCCTCGGGGATCTGCGCCTCGAACTCGAAATAGGGATTGGTCGAGATCGCCGGAGCCAGCGCGACGTCGATCACGTTCTGGCCGTTGAAGGCCACCGCGAAGCGGTTGATGATCGAGCGCGGGATGAGAGAGCCGTCGCTGTCCTTGCGCTGACCCGATTCCATCTGGTGGCTGATCAGGGTCTTGATCACCACGGTTTCACCCGCCGCCGCCGTCCTGGGGGCCTTGACGCGGGCCTTGACGCCTTCTGCCATGTCTCGTTCTCCTCCTCTCGCCTCAGCTTCAGCTTCAGCTTCAGCCTTGGCCCGAACCTCAGCCGCCGCAGCCGCCGATGGTGACTTTCACGGTATTGGCCGCGCGCCGGAAACTGCCATCGCCCATCTTCGCGAGCGCGATCACCTCCTGGGTGCCGCCCAGCCGGATCCGGGTCGACAGGCGCTGCGCACCGGCCAGCGGGCCGAAGCTGACCCGCGCGACATCGGGGGTCGGGTTGGCCGAGGCCAGCACCAGGATCTCGACCGCGCCGGGGGCGTCGACCTCGATCGGCACGGTATTGCCATTCTCGGCGATCTCGGGCGTGGTGAGGGTAAGACCATCGGCCCCCGCCTCGGCACCGCCTGTGAACTCGGCGATCTTGTCCTCGACGGCCGCCTGCACCGCCCCTGCCGGCAGCGTCAGCGCCGCGGCAAGCCCGACGCCCAGCGCCATCGCTCCTCGTCTGGTGAACTCCATCTTCTCCCTCCTTGCTCGGACATGCCCGGAGACCGGGCCGATCACTGCGTCAGCGTCATCAGATAGGCGACGACATCCTCGATCTGCCCGGCCGTCATCAGCGGCCGGATCTCTCCTTCGATCGGCTTCGAGGTGAATGCGATCCCCGGGCGGTTGAAGCCCTCGACCCGGTAATAGCCGGGCATCACCGTGTCGGGGAACACGTTCTTGGAATTGACCAGGATGCCCCGGATCATCGCCTCGGGATAGCGCGCGGCGACCCCGTCGAGCGACGGGCCGACCGTGCCGGGAAACTGTGCGTCGGACATCTCGGTGACCTGATGACAGGCGATGCAGTTGGCGACCGAGCGGTCGGTCATCAGCCGGCGCCCCTGTGCCGGATCGCCCGGCGCATCGGTGAGCGGCAGGGCCACATGGCCCTGGGCATCCACCGCGACGGCCTGCGGCGCGACCTCTGCGGCCGCCCCCGGCGCCACACTTGCCCAAAGGGCAAGGCAGGCGGTCATCAACCCGATCCCTTGCATTGCCGCAGCCTCCTCCCTGTCTCTCCTCGCTCCGACTGTAGCGGAGCCCTCCCGCGGCACGCAACAACAAATATAATTATTTGCATGCGACACCGGCCCGCCGCCGGTTCAGTTGCCCGGATCGGCCATGGTACGGGCCAGGTATTTCTGGAAATGCTCGTCGCCCTCATAGCCACGGTCGAGCACCCATTGCAGGAGCGCCCGCGTCGTGCCCTTGCCGAAGGCCCCGGGCATGGTGACCACCGCCGCCTGCGCCGCCGTCGTCCCGCCCTCGGGCGCGGTCTCGGGCATGAACATCATCGTCGGCGTGAACATCACCCCCCAGCGGCGCGCCATCTCCTTCTCGGTCAGCACGGTGCCGTCGAAATCGGTCACCTCGACATCGCCGAAGAGGTTCATCTGCACGACGAAGTAATGCTCGCGGATCAGCGCCCCGATCCCGGGATCGGGAAACACCTCCTCATGCATGCGGGTGCAGTAGATGCAGCCGCGCTGTTCCCAGATCACCAGCATCCGCCGGTTCCCGGCCGCCGCCTCGGCCAGATCCTCGCGCATGTCGCGAAAGGTCTCGCGCAGCCAGTCGGGCTTGTGCAGCCCGTCATCGCCCATCGGCACGGCCAGTGCCGGCCCAGCCAGGGCAACGAAGCCCGCGGCAAGAAGCGTCGTCAGTCTCATGGTCTTCCTCCCTGAAACACGGTCAGCCAAGCGTGGTGAACCACGGCACGGTGTCGATCAGCACCTGCGCGAGGTAGCCGACCGAATTGGTGGCGATCAGAACCGCGAAGACGACCAGCATCGCCCCCATCGCCTTCTCGACATGGCCCAGATGTCGCCGGTTGCGCTGCATCCAGCCCAGGAACGGCCGGGCGAAGGCCGCGGCCAGCACGAAGGGCAGCGTCATCGCCAGCCCGTAGACCAGCAGCAAAAGCCCGCCCCGGGCAATGTCGCCCATGCCGCTGGCCACCATCAGGATCGCCGCCAGCGCCGGGCCCACGCAGGGCGTCCAGCCAAAGCCGAAGGCCAGCCCCATCAGATAGGCGCCGATCAGCGTGCTGGGCTCGGCCCGGGTCTCGATCCGCGCCTCGCGGTAAAGGAGCGGGATGCGGAGGATGCCCAGGAAATGCAGCCCGAACAGGAACAGCATCAGTGCGGCGACATAGCTGAGCTCGTCCTTCCATTGCCGGAAGCCCTGCCCCAGCGCGGTCGCCCCCATACCAAGAAGCACGAAGATCGAGGTCACCCCAAGCGCGAAGGCGATGGCCGAGACCATGAGGCGACGCACCGCGCCGGGCGGGATCCGGTCCGAGCCGCGCAGCTCGGTCATCGAGATCCCCGCCATGTAACACAGATAGAAGGGAACGATCGGCAGGATGCAGGGCGAGAGGAAGGACAGAAGCCCCGCCAGTGCAGCCCCCCCATAGGAAATCTCCAGCATCCCAGCCCTCCCTTGCCGCCAATGCAGAAACATATTACGATTTGTATATATGACGGGATAGCAAAAAATGACCCCAGGTCGAATGACCACTCGTCTTTGGGCAGGGATCTGCGCGGCCGGGCTGGCGCTGATGGCGGGGGCGCCCGCGCGGGCCGGGCTTGAACTCGGCCTGTTCGAGCGGGTCGGCTGTGCCTATTGCGTGCTGTGGGACCGCGAGATCGCACCGATCTGGCCGAAGACCCGCGAAGGCCGCACCGCCCCCTTGCGCAGGATCGATCTGGACGCCAATCTGCCAAAAGACGTGCGACTTGTCTCCAGACCCCGGTTCACTCCGACCTTCGTGCTGCTGCGCGACGGGGTTGAGATCGGCCGTCTCGAAGGGTACCCGGGCGAGGATTTCTTCTGGGGCCTGATCGGCGCCCTGTTGCAACGACAGCCCGAATGGGCGCAGACGGACGAGGGAGAAGGGGGATGAGCATCCGGCAGGCCAGGGCGCGACGCGCGACAGGCAGCGCCGCAACCGAGGAGAAGACGGGGCGTTGCTGACGCGCCCCGGGAACGTATGGCCACAGATATTGCCCAGACCCAGACCGACGGTTCTCCGTCGATGGATGAAATGCAGGCCCGGGACATGCTCCGGCATGCCGAGAGCGCCTCGAGCTTTCTAAAGGCGCTGTCGCATGAGGGACGGCTGATGATCCTGTGTCATCTCTCGACCGGCGAGAAATCGGTGACAGAGCTCGAGATGCTTTTGTCCTCGCGTCAGGCCGCGGTCAGCCAGCAGCTGGCCCGGCTGCGGCTCGAGGGGCTGGTCTCCTACCGGCGCGAGGGCAAGGCGATCTATTATTCGCTGGCCGACGAGAAGGCCCGCCGTCTGCTTGAACTGATGCATGACATGTTCTGCAATGCCACGGCGCCGGCGCAAGCCTCGGCCGCGCGCCCGGGGGACTAGAGCGGCGACGGGAGGAGGCGACCGAAAGGAGGCGGCGCCCGCGAACGGCACCGCCGGAGGGGGAGACGGATGGAGACGATACCGCCAGGGGCCATTGCCGCGCTGATCGGCCTCGTGACCGGCTGCGTGCTGGGGCTGGCCGCCCGGCTGGGCGATTTCTGCACGCTCGGCGCGATCGAGACCGCGATCTGGGGCGCCGATCAGCGGCGGCTCAGGATGTGGGGGGTGATCCTCGGGGTCGCCATCGCCACCACCGCGCTGCTGGCGGCGGCAGGCCAGATCGATACCGGCGCCACGATCTATCACACGATCCGCTGGAACCCGGCTGCCAGCATTCTGGGCGGGCTGACCTTCGGCTATGGCATGGCGCTTGCCGGCAATTGCGGCTTCGGCGCGCTGGCGCGTTTCGGCGGCGGCGATCTGCGCTCGCTGGTCATCGTCGTCGTGATCTCGATCTTCGGCTTCGTCACCCTGTCGGGCCCGCTGGCGCCCCTGCGCGATCTGGCCTTCCCGCAACAGCCCTCGGACGGGCCGCAAAGCCTTGCGCTGACGGGGGCGGCCCTGACCGGGCTGCCACCGCTGGCGCTGGCGCTGGGGCTGGCGGCGCTGGCGCTGGGCTGGGGCCTCTGGCACCGGCCGCTCCGGGCCGAGCCGCACCGCATCGGCTGGGCGGTCGCGGCCGGGCTGGCGGTGAGTGCCGCGCTCTGGGGGACATCGGCGCTGCATGAGGCCACGCTGGGCGCAGTCGATGTCGAGGGCCACACCTTCACCGCCCCGCTCGGCCGGACGCTGATGTGGATGATGACCTCCTCGGCGGGCGGGCTCTCCTTCTCGGTGGGCTCGGTGCTGGGGGTGCTGGGCGGCGCCTGGCTCGGCTCGCGGCGGCGCCGGTCGTTCCGCTGGGAAGCCTGCGAGGACCCGCGCGAGCTGGGCCGGCAGGTCGGCGGGGCCGCGCTGATGGGGATCGGCGGCGTTCTCGCGCTTGGCTGCACCATCGGTCAGGGGCTGACCGCCTTCGCCACGCTGGCCTGGTCGGCGCCGGTGACGCTGGCCGCCATCGCCGCGGGCGCGATCTTCGGGCTGCGCCAGTTGATCGCCGGGTACCAGCCCGATTGAGCGAGGCCCGCCGCAGCCCGGGCCGGATCGTCGCCCTCGACCTTGCCCGGAGCGCCGCGCTTCTCGGCATGGTCGTCTTCCATTTCAGCTACGATCTCGAGCTGTTCGGCCATCTGCCGCCGGGCACCGTCGTCACCGGCGGCTTCCGGCTGCTGTCGGTCGGCGTGGCCTCGGCCTTCCTGGCCCTGGCCGGGGTCAGCCTGCATCTGGCCCATGGCCGGGGGCTGCGCCCGCGCGCCTTCCTGCGCCGCCTGCTGCGCATCCTGGCTGCGGCCGCGCTGGTGAGCCTCGGCACCTGGGCGGTCTTTCCGGCCTCCTTCGTCTATTTCGGCATCCTGCATGCCATTGCCGCCGCAAGCCTGCTGGGGCTCTTGCTGGTCAGGCTGCCGCCGCTCGTTCCGGCCGCATTCGCGCTCGGCATGCTCTCGATGCCCCGCCCCGGCCCCCTGCCCGACCGCGGCTGGCTCGACTGGACCGGGCTGACCGCGACCCCGCGCCCGAGCGTCGATTTCGAGCCGCTCTTTCCCTGGGCCGCCGCATTCCTGGCCGGGATGGCGCTGGCCGGGTTTGCAGGCCGGGCCGGGCTCTGGCACCGGCTGTCCGGCCCGCCCGGGCGGCTGAGCGCCCTGCTGGCCTGGCCCGGACGGCACAGTCTCGCCATCTATCTGCTGCATCAGCCGGTGCTGATCGCGCTGCTCTGGGCCGCGACCCGCTTCGCGCCATTCTGAACCGGACCCCGAACAGGGCATACCCCGCCCGCCAAGGGCGATGACAAAGAAAAGGCCCCCTTCCGCAATGGAGGGGGGCCGAGGCGCGCCGGTCAGGCTCTGTCCTTACCGCTCGACACGTCTGGCTTTGCCTGGTCCTTCCCGGCGATAAGGGCGGGCGCACCCGCCCCCGGTCTCAATGCATGCTGCGCGCTCCGGTGCTTTTCAGCGTCACCGTGGTGCTGGCGCCTGCCATCCGGATATCGGTCACGTCGAGCCCGCGCGCCCGGTGCGCGCCGTCCAGCACCTCGATCGAGCGACCGACGAAGGTGGCGTCGATCAGCCGCTTGAGCGCATCGCCCGCCAGCTGCGCCTCGATCCCGCCGGGGATGCGACGCAGCCTGGCATTGGCGACGATCTGGCTTCCGATGATCAGTTGCAACGGTCTTTCCCTTCGCAGATGGTCCCGGTCTCAGCCGGTGCCTTAGATATCGTTCCGCCCCGGCGCCCGGGACTGCCGGTCTCAGCTGCAGCCGCTGGTCGCGCCACAGGTATTGCACTTCATGCAGGTGCCGTTCCGCACCAGCGTGTAGTTGCCGCAATCGCCGCAGGGATCGCCCTCATAGCCCTGCATCCTGGCCTTGACCCGGGCATCCATCGGTACCGTGCCAGAGACGATGGCGGTGGCAGAGGACACCGTCGGCACAGCGGCTGCGGCATTGCCGGGCACGGCCGCGGCCGGCGCGGCGGCCCCGGCCAGGGCGACCGCATTCATGCCGCCCTGCAGGACCACCAGCTCCTGCGGCAGGCGCTTGCGCAGATAGCCGGTCGAGCTGATCTGGCGGAGCACCTCGAGCGATTTCGAGGCGGCACTTTCCGAGACCGGCGTGACATTGGCCTTGCCCTCTTCATGGCCATGGCCGAGCTCCTCGAAGGCCGCGCCCTTCGGCTTGACATGGGCCAGATCGGTCCGGTCGAGATAGCTGACCGCCAGTTCGCGGAAGATGTAATCGAGGATCGAGGTCGCGTTCTTGATCGAGTCATTGCCCTGCACGATGCCCGCGGGCTCGAACCGGGTGAAGGTGAAGGCCTCGACGAATTCCTCGAGCGGCACGCCATATTGCAGCCCCACGGACACCGCGATGGCGAAATTGTTCATCATCGCCCGGAAGCCCGCGCCTTCCTTGTGCATGTCGATGAAGATCTCGCCCAGCGTCCCGTCCTGATATTCGCCGGTGCGCAGATAGACCTTGTGGCCGCCGATGATCGCCTTCTGGGTATAGCCCTTGCGCCGGGTCGGCAGCTTCTCGCGGTTGCTGCGGACGATTTCCTTGACCACCACCTTCTCGACGATCTTCTCGGCCAGGACCTGCGCCTTCTCGGCCGGTGTGCCGGTCTCGAGGATCTCCTCGGCCTCCTCGTCATCCTCGACCAGCGCGGCTGCCAGCGGCTGGCTGAGCTTCGAGCCGTCGCGGTAAAGCGCATTGGCCTTCACCCCCAGCGACCAGGACAGCTCATAGGCCGAGAGGCAATCCTCGATGGTCGCGTCATTGGGCATGTTGATCGTCTTCGAGATCGCGCCCGAGATGAAGCTTTGCGCGGCCGCCATCATCCTGATGTGGCTGTCGACGCTGAGGAAGCGCTTGCCCTTCTTGCCGCAGGGATTGGCGCAATCGAAGACCGGGTAATGCTCGGGCTTGAGATGCGGCGCGCCTTCCAGCGTCATCGTCCCGCAGACATGGTCGTTGGCGGCCTCGATCTCGGCGCGCGAGAAGCCCAGATGGCGCAGAAGCTCGAAGCCCGGATCGGCCATCTTCGAGGCCGGAATGCCCAGAACCCTGGTGCAGAACTCCTCGCCCAGCGTCCACTGGTTGAAGACGAAGCGGATGTCGAAGGCCGAGGGCAGCGCCGCCTCGATCTTGTCGATCTCGGCCTGGCCGAAGCCATGGCCGATCAGCGAGGTGTGGTTGATGCCGGGGCAGTTGCCGAGCGTGCCATGGCCCACCGCATGGCCGATGATCTCCTCGATCTGGGCCGGGCCATAGCCCAGCACCTCGAGCGCGGCCGGAACCGAGCGGTTGATGATCTTGAAATAACCGCCGCCCGCAAGCTTCTTGAACTTGACCAGCGCGAAATCGGGCTCGATGCCGGTGGTGTCGCAATCCATCACCAGCCCGATGGTGCCGGTGGGCGCGATCACCGAGACCTGCGCATTGCGGAAGCCGTGTTTCTCGCCCAGCACCAGCGCCTCGTCCCAGGCCGAGATCGCCATCTCGACCAGGCCTTCATCGGGGCAGTTGGCATGATCGAGCGGCACCGGCGGCACCGCGAGCCCGTCATAGCCCACAGCCTTGCCCCAGGCCGCGTTGCGGTGGTTGCGGATTACCCGCAGCATCGCCTCGGCATTGCGCTCATGCCCCGGGAAGGCGCCCAGCTCGCCCGCGATCTCGGCCGAGGTGGCATAGGCGATGCCGGTCAGGATCGCGCTCAGCGCGCCGCAGAGCGCACGGCCCTCGTCGCTGTCATAGCCGAGCCCCATATTCATCAAGAGCCCGCCGATATTGGCATAGCCAAGACCCAGCGTGCGGAAGTCATAGGAGAGCTGCGCGATTTCCTTCGACGGGAACTGCGCCATCATCACCGAGATTTCCAGCGTCAGCGTCCAGAGCCGGGTGGCATGGACATAATCCTCGGCCAGGAAGGCGCCGTCATTCCAGAAGGCCAGCAGGTTCATCGAGGCCAGATTGCAGGCCGTATCGTCGAGGAACATGTATTCCGAGCAGGGATTCGAGGCGCGGATCTCGCCATCGGCCGGGCAGGTATGCCAGGCGTTGATGGTGTCGTGGAACTGGATGCCCGGATCGGCGCAGGACCAGGCGGCATGGCCGACCTGGGCCCAGAGCTCGCGCGCCTTGACGGTCTTGGCGACCTTGCCGTCGGTGCGGCGCACCAGCTCCCAGTCGGCATCGGCCTTCACCGCCTTCAGGAAGGCGTCGGTGACCCGGACCGAGTTGTTCGAGTTCTGCCCCGAGACGGTGGCATAGGCCTCGCTGTCCCAGTCGGTGTCATAGGCTGGGAATTCGATCGCGTCATAACCCTGCCGCGCATAGTCGAGCACGCGCTTGACATAGCCTTCCGGGATCAGCGCCTTCTTGGCGGCACGGATCGCGGCCTTCAGCCCGGCATTGACCTTCGGATCATAGGCATCCTCCGGCTTGCCGTCCCAGGCGCGGATCGCCTCGAACAGCGCGTTCAGATGGCGCTCATGGGTCTTAGAACCGGCAACGAGGCTCGCGACCTTCTGTTCCTCGATGACCTTCCAGTTGATGAAGGATTCGATATCGGGGTGATCCATGTCGCAGATCACCATCTTGGCCGCGCGCCGCGTGGTGCCGCCCGACTTGATCGCGCCCGCCGCGCGGTCGCCGATCCTCAGGAATCCCATCAGCCCCGAGGACTTGCCGCCGCCCGACAGCGACTCGCCCTCGGCGCGGAGCGACGAGAAGTTGGTGCCGGTGCCCGAGCCATACTTGAACAGCCGCGCCTCGCGGACCCAGAGGTCCATGATGCCGCCCTCATTGACCAGATCGTCCCTGATCGACTGGATGAAACAGGCATGGGGCTGCGGGTGTTCATAGGCCGAGGTCGATTTGGTCAGCTCGCCCGACCTGTAATCGACATAGTAATGCCCCTGCCCCGGCCCGTCGATTCCATAGGCCCAGTGCAGACCGGTATTGAACCATTGCGGGCTGTTCGGCGCGGCCATCTGGCTGGCCAGCATGAAGCGCATCTCGTCGTAATAGGCCCGGGCGTCCTCTTCGGCGCTGAAATAGCCGCCCTTCCAGCCCCAATAGGTCCAGGCCCCGGCCATCCGGTCGAAGACCTGCCGCGCCGAGGTCTCACCGCCGAAGCGCTCGGCCTCGGGCAGGGCCTCGAGCGCCCCGGTATCGGGCACCGAGCGCCACAGGAATTCCGGCACGCCCTCTTCGGGGAGCTTCGCCAGCCGGGCCGGCACGCCCGCCTTGCGGAAATATTTCTGCGCGATCACGTCGCTCGCGACCTGGCTCCAGCCGGCGGGCACTTCGACTTCCTCGAGCCGAAACACCACCTTGCCATCGGGATTGCGAATCTCCGAGGTCGTCATCGTGAAATCGAGCGCTCCGTAAGCGCCGGTCTCTTCGGTGGTGAATTTCCGTTCGATCTTCATCGATCTGCCCCGTCCTTTTTCCCTGCGCCACGCATGACGCGGGCCCTGTTCGCTGACTTGCCTGCCGTCGGGCAAGGACAGCAGGTTCCCGGCCGCGCTCCCTCGGCCCGGTTGCACCCGCCTGCGCGGCTGCCTGAACTGCCTATGTCCTGTCCTGCCTCTGCGCTGTCACCGATCGTCGGTATCGCCACTAGATCTGGTGTCGCTGCGCCAGGCCCATACAAATTGACGAATTTTTAAGGGAATGGTCAACGCGATTCTTGCGCCGAAGACCAAGTTTTTGGGGTTGACTGAGCACCGGTCCACAACGGGTTGATTCATCCACAGCTTGTGGAAAAACCGGGCACAGCCTGAAAAATCACGCGCACAGAGCGGATTACGCAAATGGTCCGAAAATGTTCCGGCCCCGGAGCATGCCCCGCCCCCGGACCGCCGTCGAAAAGCAGAAACACCCCGGAGGGTTAACTAAGCCGGCCGGGTCCTCCCGGAGTTGTCCCGCCCCTTACCGGAGCGCTTCCCCGCGCCGCCCCGACGCCACAAGATGCGCCATGCGCCCCCCCCTGCATCTTGCGTCAGAGACGTTTTCCGACGCTCAGGGAAAGACCCGCTCCAGCATCCCCGATCCGATCAGGCTGCCGGTCGTGACGATGGCATGCTGGCCAAGACTGTTGGCCCAGCAGGCCTCGAAGGACAGCTCGTAGCGGCAATATCTGTGATCTTCCAGACGCGCACGAAGCCCGCGGTCGAGATCGTCGGGATTGGCGGCAAGATCGCTCAGCCGGATCGGGGCGCCCAGCACGATACCGGCGTTTAGGGCGGCCTCATAGACCAGCTCGGCACTGTAGAACGCGCCGTCGCCCAGCATCAGCCCATCATCGGAGGGCGCCCCGTAAAACACGGTCAAGGCCGGTTGCGCCAGCGCCCCCGTGTTCATCTGCCCCGTTTCCATCTGTGCCGTGTTCATCTGTGCCGCGTTCATCTGCCCCGGCCGGGCCTGTTCCCGGCCCGCCTCGCGAACCCGATAGACCGCGTAATCCCGGGCCGAAAGCCCGTCGACATAGACGTAGAGCATCTCTTCGGTCACCCCCTCGGACGGATCGACATAGACCACCCGGGGACCGCCGCTGCTGGGCCGCAGGATACCGACCGATTCCCACCGAAGACCGAAGGCCCGTTTGATCACGCCGTCGCTCTCGTTGAGCCCGTCCCTGAAAATCAGATCGCCGGGGCGCCAGTCCCAGGCCGCCTCGGCCATGAGCGCCGCATCGTCGGTTTCCTGCGCGAGGGCAAAGGGCGCCATCACCGCCGCCAGCCCCAGTGACAGGGGAAGAAGGACGCCGCGCATGAGATCTGCTCCGTTATTGCCCGCGCCGATCATTCCGTCAGCCCGGGCCGAAGGCAAGCCGGCAAACCCGGGGCCGTGGCATGGCGGCGTCGCGCAACGCCTCTGCGCAGGCCCGAAGGAGCGGATATGACGGAAGAAGGGAAAGCGCCCGATGCGGGGCAAAGCCGGATCTGGTCGGGGCGGCGGGATTCGAACCCACGACCTACGGCACCCAAAGCCGTCGCGCTACCAGGCTGCGCTACGCCCCGTCACGGCCTCCTTAGCGCCCGGACGGGGGCAAGGAAAGAGGCTTCGCGATCTCTAGTTGCACGGCCAGGCCGCATCGGGCCCGAAGGCCGGGTGGCGCAGCTCGGTTCCGGGCAGGATGCCAAGCCGCGCGGCCAGCCCGCCATTGATCTCGAGTACCGCCAGGATGGCCGGGCCGCCATCGATGGGCGTGCGGTCGAGCGGCACCGCATCGGCCGCGACCCGCTTCACCCGTCCCGCCGCATCGAGAAAGATCATGTCGAGGGGGATCAGGGTGTTTTCCATCCAGAAGGCGACGCGCTGAGGGTGGGGATAGACAAAGAGCATGCCGGCCGATCCGGCCAGATGCTTGCGGTTCATCAGCCCGCGCGCCCGTTCGGCCTCGTCATCGGCCAGCTCGACGGTGAATCGCGCCGTTCCCCAGTCGCCGCGCAGATCGACGCGGTTTTCCGCACAGTCCGAGACTTGTGCCGAGGATTGCGCAAAGGCCTGTTCAGAAGATTGTGCCGCCCCCGTCGCCAGAATGGCAAAAACAAGACCCGCTGCCGCAGCAGCCCCGGTCATCCAGCCGATGCTCCGCCCGGCCCGAGCGCACTTTCCCATGGACCCACCGATATCGCGAGGCGTCCGCGCTGGCCCCTGGTGACCCGCACCGCGATGGCCTCGCCCGGCTGCAGATCGGCCAGCCCCGACCGCCGCAGCACCTCGATATGTATGAACACGTCGTCGTCGCGACCGAAGACATTGGCAAAACCGAAGCCCTTGGCCTTGTCGAACCATTTAACCCGCGCAGGTTCCAACGGCAATGCCGCCACCTCTTCGGCGGTCAGATGCATGGCATCCTCGAGCGCCGGGGCCCCGGGCGAAACCGGAGGCTCTATCCTGAGCACCTCTGTCGCCTGCAGGCCCCGTGCCGTCCTGTGTACCACGAGCTCGATTCCGGCCCCGTCCGAGACCGAGTTCTGCCCGAAATTCCGCAATACATTGGCATGCAGCAGAATGTCGGGCCCGCCTTCGTCCGTCACGACAAAACCAAAGCCTTTTGTCGGATCGAACCATTTAACACGCCCTTCGACGCGCAACGCCGTGTCGCTGTCCTTGTCCATACATCCGATCCCGGTCGTCTTACCGCCTCGGCGGCAAGGAATGCCGTCAGAGACTTCGCTACAGAATTCGACGCCTTTTGCTCCGTCTTTCGACGGCCCGGATCGCCCCTCTGGCAATCATCGCCCGCAGACAATCAGGATTGATAATCATTCCTGGCAATCAAGGGTAGAGTCTGTTGATTCTCCACTCTCCGTCAAGTGTATCTCTGCACCAGCGAAAGCGGTCATGCAGGCGAAATGCCCCATCTGCCCAGAATTCGATTTCGAGAGGCCGTATCCGGAAACCGCCCCAGAAAGGCGGCCGCGCGGGCGCTGTTCCGCGCCGCGCGGTCACCATTGCCACCTCCGCCATCAATTCGCCCCTCGACGCCAGAGGGCGGGATTGTCGCGAAGCCCAGGCTCCAAGTCTGCTTTTAAGGGCCCGGGAAGAATAATAGGCATCGGCCTTTTTACCATCTTCCTTTTCAGCAACGCCACGAACCCGAACCTGTCGCCTGAGAGATTTCCAGTGTAACACGAAGGCCGCTTTATTCGTTAGGACAATTTCACCCGCCTTTGCACTTTCGTAATTCGTATAGAACACGAATGCATCGTCCTCGATCTCTTTCAACAGAACCATTCTCACATTCGGCAGGCCCTGCCCGTCGACCGTCGCAAGCGCGATGGCATTGGGGTCGTTCGGTTCGGTCTTCTCTGCCTCGGCAAGCCAGCTCCGCGCGATCGCGAACGGATCGTCGCCTGCGAATATGCCCTCTCGGTCGGTCATGGGTGGGGGTCTCCTGCTTGATCCTGTCGCACTTGATGGGTCCGAGCATTTGGCCTACACCGGCGGCAATTTTTTGAACAGGTGGTCGAGGGGACCTCGGATGTCGACAAAACTGATGGAGGGCAAGCGGGGCCTGATCATGGGCCTTGCCAATGACAAGTCCATCGCCTGGGGAATCGCGCGCCAATGCGCCGAAGCCGGGGCGGAGTTGGCTTTTTCCTACCAGGGCGAGGCGCTTAAGAAGCGCGTGATGCCCCTGGCCGAGAGCCTGGGCAGCGATATCGTGCTGGAATGCGACGTCGCCAGCGAAGAGTCGCTCGACGGCCTCTTCTCGGCGCTCGAGGCCCGTTGGGGCCGGCTCGATTTCATCGTCCACGCCATCGGCTTCTCGGACAAGAACGAGCTGCGCGGCCGCTATGTCGACACCTCGCGGTCGAACTTCCTGATGTCGATGGACATTTCCGTATATTCCTTCACCGCCGCCGTGCAGCGCGCGGCCCGGATGATGACCGAGGGCGGCGCGGCGCTGACGCTGACCTATTACGGCGCCGAGCGGGTCATGCCTCACTATAATGTGATGGGCGTCGCCAAGGCGGCCCTCGAGGCCTCGGTCCGTTACATGGCCGAAGACCTCGGCAAGGACGGAATTCGGGTCAATGCCATTTCCGCCGGACCGATCAAGACTTTGGCGGCCAGCGGCATCGGCGATTTCCGCTACATTCTGAAATGGAATGAATTGAATTCGCCCTTGCGGCGCAATGTCACCCAGGAAGAGGTCGGGAAATCGGCACTGTATCTTCTGTCCGATCTGGGCAGCGCGGTGACCGGCGAGGTGCACCATGTCGATGCCGGCTATCACAGCGTCGGCATGAAAGCCGTCGACGCACCCGATATCGACGCGGTCACCGGGCGCAAGGACAGCTGAGCCCGGACGCAGGACCGACACCAGACAGGGGCGCCGCGGCGGGATTGACACCTGCGCGGCGCCCCGGCATTTGTCGCACCCACGCACAGGAGACATCGATGGACCCCGACCGCCTGCCTCACGAGAAAGGCTTCCATGTCAGCTGGGACCAGCTGCACCGCGACGCGCGGGCGCTGGCCTGGAGGCTCGACGGACAGGGTCCCGATAACGGTGCCTGGCGCGCAGTGGTCGCGATCACCCGCGGCGGCATGGCCCCGGCGATGATCGTCTCGCGCGAGCTCGACATCCGCATGGTCGATACGATCTCTGTCAAGTCCTACAACCACCAGGCCCAGAGCGCCCCGGTCATCATCAAGATGCCCGATCGCGAGCTGGTCGGCGACGGCACCGGCGTGGTCATCGTCGACGATCTGGTGGATACCGGGCGCACCCTCGAAGTGGTGCGGGCGACCATGCCCAAGGCCCATGTCGCCACCGTCTATGCCAAGCCCAAGGGCAAGCCGCAGGTCGACACCTATATCACCGAGGTGAGCCAGGACACCTGGATCTTCTTCCCCTGGGACATGGCGCTTCAATACGTCAAGCCCTACCGCGCCGGAGAATAGGCAACAGGAGGGGCAGGATGGCCGTCTGTCAGCCACCGCGTGGCGGAACCGCCGCCACCTTCGCCCCGCCGGTCATGCAGGCCCGGCGCTGGCTCGACGGGGTCTCGTTTCCCTCCGACCGGCCGCTTCTCAATGTCAGCCAGGCCGCGCCGATGGACCCGCCACCCGAGGCGTTGCGCCAGGCTATTGCCGATGCCGCGCTGAACGATCCGGGCGCGCATCTCTACGGCCCGGTGCTGGGCCTGCCCGAGCTGCGCGCCGAGATCGCCGCCGAGTGGTCGCGGGCCTATGGCGGCGACATCCGGGCCGAGAGGGTCGCCATCACCCAGGGCTGCAACCAGGCCTTCAGCGCCTCGATCACGGCCATCGCCGCGGCGGGCGACGAGGTGATCCTGCCCACACCCTGGTATTTCAACCACAAGATGTGGCTCGACATGACCGGGATCAGGACGGTGCCGCTTGCGACCGGCGCCAACCTGCTGCCCGAGGTCCAGCGCGCGGCCGGGCTGATCACGCCCCGCACCCGCGCCATCGTGCTGGTGACGCCCAACAATCCGACCGGGCTGGAATATCCGGCAGAGCTCGTGGCCGATTTCCTCGCCCTTTGCCGGCGTCACGGGATCGCGCTGATCCTCGACGAGACCTATCGCGATTTCGACAGCCGCGACGGCGCTCCGCACCGGCTGTTCGCCGATCCCGACTGGGACGACACGCTGATCCATCTCTATTCCTTCTCCAAGGCCTACCGGCTGACCGGCCATCGCGTCGGCGCGCTGATCGCGGGCGGTCCGGTGGTGGCCGAGGCCGAGAAATTCCTCGACACGGTCGCGATCTGCCCCAACCAGCTGGGCCAGCGCGCAGCCCTTTGGGGCCTGCGTCATCTCGGCGCCTGGAAGGCAGATGAACGGGCCGAGATCCTGGCCCGCCGCGACGCCCTGAGCCGGGGCATGAGCGCCCTGCCCGGCTGGGAGCTGATGGGCGCGGGCGCGTTTTTCGGCTGGCTCCGGCATCCGTTCGGGATCGGCTCCGACACCCTGGCCCGGCGCCTGGTCGCCGAAGCGGGCGTGCTGCTTCTGCCGGGCGGAATGTTCCTGCCCGAGACCGATCCGGGCTGCCGCGACCAGCTTCGGATCGCCTTTGCCAATATCGACCGGCCGGGTCTTCAGGCACTGTTCGGACGGCTTGCGGCCTTCCGCCCCTGACGCTTGCGGGGGACCGCGCAAAGACCTACACAGCAGCGAACCCAGATCCGGCAGGGAGGCACCACGATGTCCAGATCCAAAGGCAAGCAGTTCTCGAAGACGCTCGTCTGGATGATGCTGATATTCGTGGTCCTCGGCCTCGGCGGCTTCGGGGTCAGCAATTTCGGCGGCGGCGTCTCGGCGATCGGCCAGGTCGGCGAGACCGAGATCTCGACCGACAGCTATGCCCGCGCGCTGCAACGCGAACTTCGCGCCCGCGCCGCCGCGACCGGCCAGAACATGAGCCTTGCCGAGGCGCAGTCCTCCGGTCTGGTCGACGCCGTGCGCGCCCAGGAGATCTCGAATGCCGCGCTCGACAACGAGATGCACCGGATCGGGGTCTCGGTCGGCGACGCCCAGATCGCGCGCGAGGTGATGCGGCTCGACGCCTTCAAGGGGCCCGATGGCAGCTTCGACCGCGAGGCCTATCGCTATGTGCTGTCGCAGAACGGCATGACCGAGACCCAGTTCGAGGCCTCGCTGCGCAAGGACACCGCGCGCTCGTTGCTGCAGACGGCGGTGGTGGCGGGGCTCGACGCCCCCGAGACCTATGTCGACACGCTTTACGACTTCATCGCCGAGCGGCGCAGCGTCAGCCTCATCCACCTGACGGCGGATGCGCTGGACGCCCCGGTGCCCGATCCGACCGAGGATGAGGTCAAGGCGCAATACGAGGCGACGCCCGAGGCCTATACCGCACCGATGACGCGCAAGATCACCTATGTCTGGCTGTCGCCCGAGACCATGGCCGAGACGATCGAGCCCGACGAGGCGCTGCTGCGCCAGCTTTACGAAGATAATATCGACGAATTCGTGCAGCCCGAGAAACGGCTCGTGGAACGGCTGGTCTTTTCCGACATGGACGAGGCGCAGGCGGTGATGGACCGGATCGAGGCGGGCGAGGAAAGCTTCGACGATGCCGTCGCCGAGCGCGGTCTGGCCATCGACGATATCGACATGGGCGATGTCTCCGAGGTGCAGATCGGCGGCGAGGCAGGCCGCGCGGTCTTCGCGCTGAGCGAACCCGGGCTGGCCGGACCGCTGATGTCAGATCTCGGCCCCGCGATCTTCCGGGTGAACGCGATCCTCGCCAAGCAGGAGATCCCGTTCGAGGAGGCCCGCGAGACGCTGGCCCCCGAGGCCGTGCACAGCCGCGCGGTGCGGATGATCGCCGACAAGATCAACGAATATGACGACCTGCTGGCCGCAGGCGCGACGCTCGAGGATCTGTCGCGCGAGACCGAGATGCAGCTCGGCCAGATCGACTACACCGCCGACAGCGATCAGGACATTGCCGCCTATCCCGCCTTCCGCGACGCGGCCGATGCCGCGGTCGAGGGCGATTTCCCCGAGATCAGGGAGCTCGACGATGGCGGCATCTTCGCGCTTCGGCTCGACCGCGAGATCCCGCCGACCCTGCGCCCGCTCGAGGCGGTGCAGGAGCAGGTGGCCGAGGACTGGCGCCAGGCCGAGACCGCACGCCAGCTGACCGCCAGGGCCGAGGCGCTGAAGGCGCGCATCGAGAATGGCGAGGACATGGCCGCGCTGGGCGTCGACGTCACGGCCGAGACCGCGCTGTCGCGGGGCGGGCTGATGCCGCAGCCGCTGTCGGATGCGCTGTTCCGGATGGCCGAGATCGGCGACACCGCCGTGGTTCCGGCCGCAGGCGATGTCTGGCTCGTGCGGCTCGACGAGATCCTGCCGCCCGAAGAGAACGATCCCGGCGCCGACATGCTGCGCCAGAACATCGCCGCGCAGGCCGGTCAGGGGCTGTCCCAGGATCTTTACGCCTATTTCGCCCAGGCCGTGACCAATGCCGCCGGGCTCTCGCTCGACCAGGCCGCGATCAACGCGGTTCACGCCCAGTTCCGGTAACTGCCCATGTCCAGAATCATTCCCGAATTTGCCGCCTTTGAGGCGGGTTACGAGGCCGGCCGCGCCCAGGTCGTCTATGCCCGTTTGGCCGCCGATCTCGATACGCCGGTCTCGCTGATGCTGAAACTCGCGGGCGCCCGGACCGACAGCTTCATGCTGGAATCGGTCACGGGAGGCGAGGTGCGCGGCCGCTATTCCGTGGTCGGCCTCAAGCCAGACCTGATCTGGGAGTGCCGGGGCGAGAGCAGCCGCGTCAACCGGATGGCACGCTTCGACCCCGACGCCTTCGAGCCGATGGAGGGCCATCCGCTGGCGAGCCTCCGCCAGATCCTTGCCGAAAGCGCCATCGACATGCCCGAGGAACTGCCCTCGATCGCGGCGGGGCTTTACGGCTATCTCGGCTATGACATGATCCGGCTGGTCGAGCGGCTGCCGAACGTCAATCCCGACCCGCTGGGCCTGCCCGATGCGCTGATGCTGCGGCCTTCGGTCGTGGCGGTGCTGGACGGCGTCAAGGGCGAGGTGACGGTGGTTTCGCCCGCCCGGCCCCAGCCCGGGCTTTCGGCCCGCGCCGCCTATGCCCAGGCCGCCGAGCGGGTGATGGATGCGCTGCGCGATCTCGACCGGGCGGTGCCCGCGGAAACGCGCGATTTCGGCGAGGCCCGCGAGATCGGCGAGCCGGTCTCGAACTTCACCCGCGAAAGCTACATGGCCGCGGTCGAGACCGCGAAGGACTACATCCGCGCGGGCGACATCTTCCAGGTGGTCCCGGCCCAGCGCTGGCGCCAGGACTTTCCGCTGCCGCCCTTCGCGCTGTATCGAAGCCTCCGGCGCACCAATCCCTCGCCCTTCATGTTCTTCTTCAATTTCGGCGGTTTCCAGGTCGTGGGCGCCAGCCCCGAGATCCTGGTGCGGCTGCGCGGCGGCGAGGTCACGATCCGACCCATCGCCGGCACCCGGCCGCGCGGCGCCACGCCCGCCGAGGACCGCGCGCTCGAGGCCGACCTGATGGGCGACCAGAAGGAACTGGCCGAACATCTGATGCTGCTCGATCTGGGCCGCAACGATGTCGGCCGGGTCGCGAAGATCGGCACCGTCCATCCGACCGAGAAATTCATCATCGAGCGCTATTCCCACGTCATGCATATCGTCTCGAACGTGGTGGGCGAGATCGCCGAGGGCGAGGATGCGCTTTCGGCCCTGCTGGCCGGTCTGCCCGCGGGCACGGTCTCGGGCGCGCCCAAGGTCCGCGCGATGGAGATCATCGACGAGCTCGAACCCGAAAAGCGCGGCGTCTATGGCGGCGGCGTCGGCTATTTCGCGGCCGGTGGCGACATGGACATGTGCATCGCGCTGCGCACCGCCGTGGTGAAGGACGAGACGCTGTACATCCAGGCCGGCGGCGGCGTGGTCTACGATTCCGACCCGGCCGCCGAATGGCAGGAGACCGTCAACAAGTCGAACGCGCTCCGCGCCGCCGCCGCCGAGGCCACCCGTTTCGTGCGCCGCGGCAACGGCTGAGGCCAGGTCCCTTCCGCGTCCCTCCCGCGCCCCTCGGGGCGCGGGCCGTCGCAGGCCCCTGTCCTTATCTCAGTAATCGCGCTCGTAGAAGATCCCGATACCGGTATCGCCCTCGGCCCCGGCATGGCCCTTCAGCGTGACATAGGGCGAGACATCGAGGTTCAGGTTGATCTCGCTCTGGCCCTTCTGGTTCACCGTCACCTGCGAATAGATCTTGTCCGACAGGTACTTGCCGGCGCTCAGCTCGGTGCCGCCCTCTTCGGTCGAGTTCACGTCGAGATCGTCGAGCCCGGTCGCGCCGCGCAGCGAGCCAAGGATCCCCTGCCCGCCCTTGCCCATCAGCGTCGCGACCGCCGAAGCCAGTTCGGCCGCCTGCAGGGGCGACAGCGTGTCCAGCCCGCGACCGAAGAGGATCCGCGAGACGACCTCTTCCTGCGGCAGTTCCGGCTCGGAGGAGAATTTGATCTCGGGCGCGCTGGCCGGGCCCTCGACCACGATCCGCGCCGTCACGTCGCCCGACTGGGTCGCCGCCACGAAATAGAGCCGCGGATCGAACGAGCCCGTCAGCGAGACCTGCCCCTCGTCGAGGGTGAAACGCTGCGCGAGGATATCGAGCCGCCCGCGGATCAGCTCGAACTGCCCCGAGGCCACCACATCGGCGGTGCTGCCGCCCAGCCGCAGCCGCCCGCCCAGCTCGGCATCGATGCCGCGGCCGCGCACGAAGACCTGCGAGGGCGCGTTGACCGTCAGGTCCAGCGGATAGGGCCGCCCGCCCCCGCCCCCGCCTTCGGTCGCGACCAGCCCGGCCCGACGGAGCGTCGCCTGCACCGCCGCGGGCGTGCCGCGATGGTCGATCTCGGGCAGCTCGCCGCCGCCGCCAAGCCCGGTCGAAGGCACGGTGATCTCGGTCCGGCCGATATCGAGCCGCCCCGCGATCCGGGCCCCGCCGGTCAGCGGGCCGGTCACGGTGACGGTGCCGTCGACGATGCTCTCGTAAAGCGTGGGATCCAGCAGCCGGGCGCGGCTCAGCCGGATCGCCAGTTCGGCCGGGAAGGCGCCCGACAGCGTGATCGGCCCCGTGACCGCGACCTGACCGCCGCCGAGCCGCCCGCTCAGATCCAGACGCGCCCGCCCGCCCGCAAGGTCCACCCGGCCGCCGATATCGGTCAGCGCCGCGCCCAGTGTCGGCGCGGAAAGCCGTGCGCCCGCGGTTGTGGCCCGGCCCGACAGCGACGACAGCCCAAGCGGGCCCTTCAGCGTCAGATCGTAGCTTGCCACGCCGTCGAGGCTGCGTGGCTCGATGAACGGATTGGCCAGCGACAGCGGCGCGCGCCCCTTGAGGCCCAGATCGGCCGAGGACGCGTCACGCGCCAGCGTCCCCGCGATGGCCGCCGTGGTGCCGCTCGGCCCGGTCGCATCCAGCGTCAGGCGCCAGTTTGCACCGTCGGGCCGGGCCTTGCCCCTGAGCGCGACCGGCCCCGGGAACCCCTCGACCAGCAGTGCCAGATCGGACAGCCTTGCGGCCAGATCGAGCGTGCCATCGCCCGCGCGATCCTCGGCCTTGACCGTGAGCCGGGGCGTCGCGATGTCGAGCCGCCCGACCGACAGGGCGCCCGCCTTGCGCGCGCCTTCGGCCGCGATCGTGGTCTTGCCACCGATCAGCCGGTCGATCTGGGCCAGACCGATGGCCAGCCCCTGCCCCTCGGCGCTCAGCGTCGCGTCGAAATCGCCCTTGACCGCGCCCTGCCCGCTCAGCGTCGCGTCAAGCGATCCCGACAGCCGCCGCCCCGCGAGCCCCGAGAAGACCGAGAGCTTCGGCGCGCTCAGCGTCACCTTGCCTTCGGCGGGCAGGGTCGGGTCGCCCGGGGTCAGCGCGCCTTCGGCCGCAATCTCGGCGCCCGCCGCCGTCGCCTCGAACCGGTCGAGCCGAAGCCGCCCGCCCGCCTCCCAGCCGAAGGCGGTGTCGAGCTTGCCGGGCCCGGTCAGTTTCGGATCGACCAGTGCCAGATCGGGCACCTGCCCGGTCAGGATCAGCCCGCCCGCCGCAGAGGAAAGATCGCCCTGGCCGTCGAGACGAAGGCCCGGGGTTTCGACATGCAGCGCCTTCAGCACCGTGCCCTCAGGACCGCGCGCCGCCGAAAGCTGCACCAGCCCCGCCCCGGCCAGAAGCGGATCGAGACGCGGCGTTCCGGTCTTGAGGTCCGTGGTTTCGGCCGCGAGCGAGAGATCGAAGATCCCGTCGAGAAGGCGATAGTGGCCGGACAGATCGGCCTTGGCCGCACCGCCCAGCGCCCTTCCCGCCAGCGCGCCGAAGCGCGAGAGATCGCCAAGCGCCGCGCCGATCTCGCCATCGAAGGGAAGCCCGTCGGCGACAGCACCCAGCGTGCCCCGGGCCGTCAGCCGGGCATCGCCCGCCGCGACCTGCAGATCGCTCAGGCGCAAAGGTGTCCCCGCCTGCCAGACAAGCTGCACACGTCCCTCGGCCAGCGCCCCCAGAGCCCGCGCGAGGGCCGGATCGGCATGGTCGAGCCCCGTGGCGCGGAAGACCAGATCGGCCTCAAGCGCCGGCGCCTCGGGCCGGATCGTGCCGGTTCCGGTCAGATCGGCATGGGCCAGTGTCAGCGGACCGCTGGTCAGCCCGTCCAGCGCGATCTCGGCCTGCCAGGCCTCGCCGGTCGCGGCATCGAAGCGGGCACGGAGCGTGGCGCCGTCCAGCCGGGTCTCGCCGCCGGAGACCGGCAGCACCACCGGCCCCGAGATCCGCCCCGACAGATCGACCTTCTCGGGCAGGCCGCTGGGCGCCAGTGCCAGCGTGCCGCCAAGCTGAAGGGCCCCGGTCCCGACCTCGAGCCGCGAGATCTGCAGGCGGCTGTCGGCGCCGCGCGTGCCTTCGACCGCCAGCTCGGAGGTGTCGCCGAAGAAGGGCCGCAGAGATTCAGCCACCAGCGGCCCGAGATCGCCCGAGAGCGTCGCGGCAAAGGCCCGGTCCTCGGGCGCATCCTCCGGGGCGAAGATGGTGAGCCGCCCCTTGACCCGGGGCTCGCCCTCGGTCGCAAGCGCCAGATCGGCCGCGAAATCGCTGAGCGGGCCATCGCCCTCGACCGTCAGCGCCAGCGGCGGCGCGCCGGGCAGCCCCGCGAGGCTCGACACGATGCCGCCCGCGCCTTCGGTCAGCGAGATGTCCAGCGACAGGGTCTGGCTGTCATTGGCATAGGCGGCCCGGATCGCGAAATCGCCCTCGGCATCGCTGCGGCGGGCCTCGATATCGGCCCGGCCAGCCCCGCCGGCAAGGCTCAGGGAACCGTCCAGCGCCAGCTCGGCTTCCTGGCCGATCAGGGCCTCGCCCAGGACCAGCCGTCCGGTCTTCACCCTGCCGATATCGATCGAGACCGGCAGATCGGGCAGCGCGAAAGGCGTGGCCTCGGATTGCTCGACGCTGGCGCCCTCGCCCCTGGGCAGGCGCGGCAGCAGGATCTCGTCGGCCGACAGCTCATCGACCTTGACCTCGCCGCGCAGAAGGGCGGCGCGCGACCAGTCGAGCACGGCGCCGCGCACCGTCAGCCAGACGCCGTCCTCATCGGCGATGGTCAGCTCCTTCAGCGTCGCGCGCGAGGACAGCGCGCCCTCGAACCCCTCGATCCGGATCTCGCGTCCGGCCGAGGACAGACGGTCCTCGAGAAAGCGCACCAGCGCGCCGCGATCGTCCTCCTGGGCGGCCAGCGGCAGCGCGGTGAGGAGAAGCAGAAGAAAACCGAAAACTGCGCGCATCAGAAAGCCTGCCCGATACCGATATAGATCTGAACCCCGTCGCCGGTATCGCCATCGACCGGCGCCGCGACATCGAAGCGGATCGGGCCGATCCCGGTATTATAGCGCAGCCCCAGCCCGGCGCCCGACTGCCAGTCGCCATCCGAGACCCAGGAATCGGGCCCGACAAACCCCGCATCATAGAAGGCCACCATCTGGATCGCGCGGGTGACGCCGACCCGCGCCTCGCCCGACAGCCCGATGAAGGACCGCCCGCCGATCCGGTCGCCATTCGGCAGATCGACCGCGAGCGACTGGTAGGGCTGGCCGCGCACGGTGCCGCCGCCGCCCGAGAAGAACAGAAGCGCGGGCGGCACGCCATCGCTCGCGGCGCCGACCACCGAGCCGATCTGCGCCCGCCCTGCCAGCACCAGACGGCTGCCGAGCTGCTGATAGATGCGGCCATCTGCCTTGATCAGCGCCCCGCTTTCGGCCGCGCCCCCGAGGCCCAGAAGTGGGGTCACGCTGCCGTCGAGATAGAAGCCGCTATGGGCGTCGAGCGCATTGTCGCGACGGTCCCAGGTCAGGCTGACGGGGAAGGTCAGATGGGTCATCTGCCGGTCGCCGAGATCGTCGCTGACATCGGCATAACGCAGCAGAATACCGGCCTCGCCCTTGAGGTCGGAAGAGAACACCCGGGTCAGCCCGCCGCCGATCCGGGCGTTGGTCTCGGTATAGTCGGGCTCGTCCAGATCCTCGATGCCGCCCAGCAGGTACAGCCCGGTATCGGCATCGATCACCGCGGGCCGGTCGAAGCGGGCCGAGAGCGACAGGTCCTCGCCGCCGTCATCTTGCCCGCCGATGCCTGCGACCTCGAAGTCGAAGCGCAGGCGCTCGGCCCCGCCCATGAGGTTCCGGTGCATCCAGAAGCCCGAGACGGCGGCCCCCTCGAGCGAAGAGAACTCGACCCCCGCCCCGAGGCGTCGCTTCTTCTGGTCGACCACCTCGAGCCCGATATCCATGCTGTTGCCCGGGCCGAGGGTTTCGGCCTCGCTCAGCCGGACCGAGCGAAAGGCCCCTGTCCGGCGCAACCGCTCGGCGCCTCTGTCCAGCGCCTCCGGATCGAAAGGCTCGCCCATCGGCAGCCCCGAAATCGCCCGCAACCTTTCTTCACGCACGCCCGACCCCGAGGCGATGACGAGATCGCCGAAGCGGACAGCCGGACCGGGATCGAGCCGCAGACGGGCGGCAAGCGTCGCGTCGGGATGATCGGCGATCAGGCTCTGCCCCGCGACCTTCGCCTTGGCATGGCTGGCCGCGCGCCAGCCATCGACGCCCGCCGTCGCGGCGGCGCGCACGGTCGCGGCCTCGGCGGGCTTGCCGGGGGCAAAGTCCTCGGGCAGCTCGGTGCCGGGGGCCAGCGGTTCGATCCGGGCCTCGGAGAAGGCGAAGGGCCGTCCCGGCGCGACCCGGATCTCGACCCGGCCGATCCGCGCCGGCACCGACAGGGGCGACAGATCGGCCGCCTCGCGCCCGTCAAGGGTGACATGCACTTCGGGGCCGTAATAGCCGCGGGCGTAAAGCACGCCGACCAGACGGGCGTAATCGGCGCGGGCGGCGGCGAAGATGTCCTGCGCACTGGCATCCGAAGCGCGCGCGGCCTCGAGAGTCAGCGCCGAGGCTTCCAGGGCCTGGCGCAGGTCATCCGAGGCGCCGGGCGCGCTCAGAACGGCCTCGGTGGCTGCGGCCGGACGCGGGCCGGACGCGAGGACAAGCGCCGTCAGGACGGCCAGTGCGGGAAAGAATCTCGTATCGGTCACAGACAGCCGTCCCCTTTTCCCGGCAATCTAGCCGAGATGGTCGCGGAGAACACCCCGCGGGAACGGATTTTACCGGAAAGCTCCGGCCACCGCCGCAAGGCGGCAGAGGGCCGGAAGCAAGGTCAGTCGGGCGCGTTCTCGATGCCGAAGGCGCCGCTGCGCATCAGCCGGTAGCCGACGATGACGGTCACCACCAGCAGCACCAGTTCGATGGCATAGACGAAGAAATAGGGCGTCGCCGCGCCATAGAGATCGCCGATGGGCGAATGCAGCACCGCATCGCGGAACACGCCCCCAAGCGCGATCCCGGCCCCGGCCGAGCTTGCCTGCACCGCGCCCCAGGCCCCGAGCGCCAATCCGACCTGGGATCTGGGCGCCGAGCGCATCGTGGCGGTCAGCGTGCCATGGCTGAAGAGCCCCGCACCGAAGCCCGCCAGCATCGTGCCGAAGACGAAGACCGGCTCGGATTGCAGGGTCGCCGAGAAGGTGATGATGGCGAAGGCCGGAAGCCCCACCACCGCGCCCCAGCCTGCCATCGCCATCGGGTCGTACCCCCGCGACAGCACGCGCGAGGCCCAGGCGAAGCCCACCAGCGTGCCGCCCGCGACAGAGGCGGTCAGCTTGGTGGTCGCGGCAACCGACATCTCGAGCACCTGGCCGCCGAAGGGTTCCAGCAGCACGTCCGAGAGGCCGAAGCCCAGCGTGCCGAGCCCGATCACCCATAGCAGCCTGCGGGCATTGGGCCCGCGCGTGAACAGCCCCCAGGCCTCGCGGAAGCTCGGGTCGGGTTCGGCCTCGGGTTTCGGCATGGCGCGGGTGCGGTCGCGCGCCTCCATCTTCCAAAGCGCGATGACGTTGAACACCATGGTCGCAACCGCGGCGCCCTGGATCACCTTGATCAGCTTGGCATGGTAGAAATTCTCAAGCCAGATCCCGAACAGGAGTGCGCTGACGATCATGCCGACCAGCAGCATGACATACATCAGCCCCACCACGTTGGGCTGGTCCTCGCGCGGCGCGAGGTCGGTGGCCAGGGCCAGACCCACGGTCTGCACCGTATGCACACCCGCGCCGACCAGCAGGAACGAGACCGCGGCCGACAGGATGCCGATCCATTCCGGCGCGCCTGCGGCACTTCCCTGGCCGGACAGCACGATCAGCGCGAAGGGCATGATGGCGAAGCCGCCCCATTGCAGCAGCGTGCCCTTCCAGATGTAGGGCACCCGTCGCCAGCCCAGCGCCGAGCGGTGGGTATCGGATTTGAAGCCGATCAGCGCGCGGAAGGGCGCGAACAGAAGCGGCAGGGAAATCATGATGCCGACGATGGAGGCCGGCACGTCGAGTTCGACGATCATCACCCGGTTCAGGGTGCCGACAAGCAGCACCATCGCCATGCCGACTGAGACCTGGAACATCGACAGCCGCAACAGGCGGCTGAGGGGCAGGTTTTCGCTGGCGGCTTCTGCAAAGGGGAGGAATCGAGGCCCGACAGTGGCGATGCGGTTGATCGCCATCTTGCTCAGTCGATTCATGCGGTCACACTCCGACACGCGGCCCGACACAGGCGGCCCGTGTCCTCTTGCCCGCAGGGGCGCGTTTCCGGTTGGTTCGGAACGTCACCGTCCCGAAGGCACGAAGGCCGGGGCATGACCCCGGCCCTCGCAAGTTCCTGCACGGAAGCCGTACCGGCTTACGAGAGCAGCGTGGTGGCGTTGGAGACCAGCGACGCGGCTTCGAACGAGCCAGCGTAGTAGTCACCCATCCAGCCGGTGGTCAGAACCAGCATCAGGTGCACCAGGAAGGAAGCGATGGCGCAGGCAACCAGGAAGAGCGGGATACCAACGGTGGGCTTAACGACGAGCCACATTTTCGCGTTGTTCATGATCTATATCCTCTCTCTAGATTAGCCGAGCCACGGGGTGGCGATGGCAGCCAGGAAGTGGGCGAACAGCGCGATCGCACCAAACACGCGGGTGCCGTCGATCAGTTGCTTATGCACTTCTTCGGCTTCGGCAAGGGTCAGGCCGGTCGGCCAGACTTTGTCCATATCGTCAGTCATATTGTCGTCTCCCCAATATGGTTTTCGACTGTGGTACGTGCGGAGCCCGCACGCAGGCGTCGACAAAGCAGACCGGAGATTTCCTTAGCGATATTCTCGCTGGGCTTCCGACCCGGCATCGTCACGAACAGACGATGTCACAAGCGATTGACGTTGGCAATGTCAACGCAGCCTGACATGCCCCCAGAATCGTGCGACATATCGAACCCTCTTGACAACGCGTCGCAGCCCCTGCGGCGCCCCGTCCTGCGACCGTGCGGCCCATTGAAATCCGCACCTTGAGGTGGGGTAATATCAAAGCGCCCTACTGCAATTCGCCGTTCTCGTCGGGCACCGGACCGAGCCTGGCTCATGTCGTCGACGATCGCGGACGCAACAACCTGGAGGACCTATGAAATATATCTGGGACGACTGGATGCCGAAGCTGTCCAGCAAGCAACGCCTGCTCACCGACGTCGCGGTCGAGGGCGAAGGCACCACCACGCCCTTCTCGGACGCGCTCGGCTTCAAATGCCTGTCCGAGAATCGCGCCTCGAAGACCGAGCTGATGACCGACAATCCGACCCCGCTGTCGCGCCAGATGAACTGGCCCCTGCTGGGCGGCACGGGCGAAGGGCATGTCGAGCTGAAGACCAGCGACCCGACCCCGCTCTCGTCGCGCATGGGCTGGCCGCTGCTGTCCAAACGCGCCCATTACGGCGTCGCCGCGAAATAATCCGCCCCCTGACGGATGCAGATACGCTCGCGCCTCCCGCGCGGGCGTTTTTCTTTTGATCTGGGCTTGAGACACCGAGCCAGCAGATGACGATTGCGGCGAGAGCGATGGCTGACAGGACCACCTTCGCGTAGCGGTCGTCGCGGGGTGCGATCCGGCGCCAGTCCTTCAGGCGACCGAACCGGATCCCGATCCGGCTGCGCCGCTTTTGGCGCCGCCTGTCATAGGTCACCGGCGTCCTGCGCTGTTTCCATCCGGGGGGGGGTGAGGGCCGGCAAGATCTGGTCCGGTGGATCAGATCAGCCCGGACCGGCGCGCATCTCTCTGCCTTTCAACCTGTCCCGGACCCCGTCGGCGTGATAGCCGCGATCCCCGAGCCGCCAGTCGACGGCCGGCACAGAGCCGCATGACGCCCGTGCGCCCACATGGTCGCTGACAGGGCCTGCCGACATGAAAAGCCCGACGGGGCCGTCCCTTCGCATCCGCAACAGCTTGCAGCCCGGTGTTCCGGCAAGCTTTGGTTCGCCCGATCAGGCGGTCACATCCACCTTTTGGCGCCCGGGCTGGACGCCATTCGGTGAGCCTTCAGCTCCTCGCGCAGGCTCGCTCGAACGCATGGCCTTCGGCTGCTCATGTCGATCGACACGGTCCGGCCCGCGCGATGCGGCCGATATTCGACAATTTTTCGAGAAAATGTACCGTTCCTGCCGGACCGGCGCCCGGTTTGCCGGGCCTGATGAGGGTATCGGGCACCCCGGACGGGAAGCCCTGCCATCAAGCACAGGAGGCCACCATGGCCAGCGCAACCTCCCAGACCCAAAGCTCTCGTCCGGCCGCGCCGAAGGAGCCCGCGCGCGACGTCTCGGCCTCCCGGCCGGCTCCGGCCGACAGCTACCGTTTCAAGGACTGGGCCAGCATCTGACCGGCCCGGCGGGTCCGGGGGACGGACCCGTATGAAAAGGGGCCCGAATGCCCCCCCCCGCATGAAAAAGGGGCCGGTCCCGACGGACCCGCCCCTTCTTGCTGCCGCGCGCCGTCACGGCGCCTCGGCGGACCATTCCACCAGACCGGCTCAGCCGACCAGTTCGAGACCCGAGAAGAAATAGGAGATTTCTTCCTTGGCGGTGTCTTCGCCATCCGAGCCATGGACCGAGTTCTCGCCGATCGACAGCGCGAATTCCTTGCGGATGGTGCCTTCGGCGGCTTCGGCCGGGTTGGTCGCGCCCATCACTTCGCGGTTCTTCGCGATGGCATCCTCGCCTTCCAGCACCTGCACCACGATCGGCTCGGAGGCCATGAATTCGCAGAGTTCGTCGTAGAACGGGCGTTCCTTGTGCACAGCGTAGAACACGCCGGCCTGGGCCTTGCTCAGGTGAATCCGCTTCTGGGCGATGATGCGCAGGCCAGCCGCCTCGAGCTTGGCATTGATCGCGCCGGTCAGGTTGCGCTTGGTCGCGTCGGGCTTGATGATCGAGAAGGTGCGTTGAATCGCCATGTCTTGCGTCCTCTTGGGCGCCGCCCCGGGGCGGCGGTGAAAAATCGCGGCCCTGCTAGCACGCGCCCCGACCCTTGAAAACAGGCTTTCGCTGCCCGGCCCGGAACCGATAACGCTGGATCACGTTGTGTCGAGTGTTCGCGCGCGCCTGTGAAAAGGGTCATTTGATGTCTGTGATTGTCGATTTCCTGAACACCGTGCTCTGGGGCTATGTCCTGATCTGGGGACTGATCGGAGCCGGGCTTTACCTCACGATACGCCTCGGCGGGATCCAGTTCCGACATTTTCCCGAATTCATCCGGGTTCTGATCAGCTCGGACGCGTCGGACCGCAGCGGCATCACGCCCTTGCAGGCACTGACCGTGAGCCTTGCCAGCCGGGTCGGCACCGGCAATCTGGCGGGCGTCGCGGTCGCGATCTATCTCGGCGGGCCGGGCGCGGTGTTCTGGATGTGGATCGTGGCCCTTGTCGGCATGGCCACGGCCTATGCCGAATCGACGCTGGCCCAGCTTTACAAGGTGCGCAACGCCGACCGCCAGTATCGCGGCGGCCCCGCCTATTACATCTGGCACGGGCTGGGCGCGAAATGGCTGGGCTATGTGTTCTGCTTCTTCTTCCTCTGTTCCTTCGGGCTGATCTTCAACGCGGTGCAGTCCAATTCCATCGCCGATGCCGCCGACGGCGCCTTCGGCATCCCGAAACTCGCGACCGGCCTCGTCATCGGTGCGCTGACCGGCATCGTCATCTTCGGCGGCATCCGCTCGATTGCCAGCGTCGCCGAACGCGTGGTGCCCTTCATGGCCGGGATCTACCTTCTGGTCGCGGCCTATGTGCTGGTCGTCCATGCCGCCGAGATCCCCGGCCTGCTGGCCCTGATCGTCAAGAGCGCCTTCGGCATCGACCAGGCGGTGGGCGGCTTTGCCGGGGGCTTTGCGGCCGCTGCGCTGAACGGGATCAAGCGCGGGCTGTTCTCGAACGAGGCCGGCATGGGCTCGGCCCCCCATATCGCGGCCGTCGCCGTGCCCGACCCGCATCACCCCTCGAGCCAGGGCATGGTGCAGGGGCTGGGCGTCTTCATCGACACGCTTCTGATCTGTACCGCGACCGCGCTGATGATCCTGCTGTCGGGCGCGGTCGACTATGGCCCCGACGGGGTCACCGGGACCGAGCTGACCCAGAACGCGCTCTCGGTCCATATCGGCGCCTTCGGCCCGGCCTTCATCGCGGTCGCGATCCTGTTCTTCGCCTTCACCTCGATCATCGGCAATTATGCCTATTCCGAGAATGTGATGGAGTTTCTGGGGCTCGGCCGCGGCGTACCGCTGACGATCCTTAAGGCTGCCCAGATCGGCATGGTGATCTGGGGCGCGGTGCAGCCGGTGACGAAGGTCTTCAACTTCGCCGATGCCTCGATGGCGACCATGGCCACCATCAACCTCGTCGCGCTGGTTCTGCTGTCGGGCACGGTGATCCGGCTTACGAAGGACTATTTCGAGCAGCGCAAGACCCGGGCTGAACCCTGTTTCCGGCTCTCGCAGCATCCCGAGATCGACCCGAGGGGGATCGACCGCACGATCTGGAACGCGGATATCGCCGCCGAGCGGGGCGCCTGATCGCGCTTCCCCACCGGCCCGTGCCCTGCTAAGGCACGGGCCATGCTGCGCATTGACGATCTTCGCTATTCCATCGAGGGGCGCCCTTTGTTCGAGGGAGCCTCCGCCGTCATTCCCGATGGCCACAAGGTGGGTCTCATCGGCCGGAACGGGGCCGGAAAGACCACGCTGTTCCGGCTGATCCGGGGCGAGCTCACGCTCGATTCGGGCGCGATCTCCTTTCCGCAGCAGGCCCGGATCGGCGGCGTCGCGCAGGAGGTGCCCTCGTCCTCGACCTCGCTACTGGACACGGTGCTGGAAGCCGATACCGAGCGCGCCAGCCTCATGGCCGAGGCCGTGACCGCGACCGACCCCCACCGCATCGCCGAGATCCAGACCCGGCTGGCCGATATCGACGCCTGGTCGGCCGAGGCGCGGGCGGCCTCGATCCTGAAGGGGCTGGGCTTCTCCGAGGCCCAGCAGCACATGCCCTGTTCGGATTTCTCGGGCGGCTGGCGGATGCGGGTGGCGCTGGCGGGCGTGCTCTTCGCCCGCCCCGATCTGCTGCTTCTGGACGAGCCGACCAACTATCTCGATCTCGAGGGCGCGCTCTGGCTGGAAAACTACCTGGCGCGCTATCCCCATACGGTCCTCCTGATCTCTCATGACCGCGGGCTTCTGAACCGTGCGGTCGGCCATATCCTGCATCTCGAGAATCGCAAGCTCACGCTTTACGCGGGCGGCTATGACGCCTTCGCCCGGGCCCGTGCCGAACAGCGCGCGGTGCAGGCCGCCGAGGCCAAGAAGCAGGACCTGCGCCGGGCGCATCTGCAAAGCTTCGTCGACCGCTTCCGCTACAAGGCCTCGAAAGCCAAGCAGGCCCAGGCCCGGATCAAGATGCTGGAGAGGATGCCCCCCATCGCCGCGCCCGAGGAGATGGCGCGCGTCGCCTTCAGCTTCCCCCAGCCCGAGGAGCTGTCGCCGCCGATCGTGGCGATGGAGGGTGTCTCGGTGGGCTATGACGGCAAGGCGGTGCTGCAGCGCCTGTCGCTGAGGATCGACCAGGACGACCGGATCGCGCTTCTGGGGCGGAACGGCGAGGGCAAGTCGACCTTCTCGAAACTGCTGGCGGGCAAGCTCGACAAGCTGTCGGGCCGGGTGACCACGGCCAACAAGCTGAAAATCGGCTATTTCGCCCAGCACCAGGTCGACGAGCTGCATCTGGACGAGACCCCGCTCGAGCATATCCGCCGCGAACGGCCCGACGAGGCCCCCGCAAGGCTGCGCGCGCGGCTCGCGGGGTTCGGGCTTGGCGCCGATCAGGCCGAGACCGAGGTCGCGCGGCTGTCGGGCGGGCAGAAGGCGCGGCTGTCGCTCCTGCTGGCCACGCTCGACGCCCCGCATCTGCTGATCCTCGACGAACCCACCAACCATCTCGACATCGAAAGCCGCGAGGCGCTGTCCGAGGCGCTGAACGACTATTCGGGCGCGGTGATCCTGGTCAGCCACGACATGCACCTGTTGTCGATGGTGGCCGACCGGCTCTGGCTGGTCGAGGGCGGGCGCGTCGCGCCCTTCGAGGACGATCTCGACGCCTATCGCAAGATGCTGCTGGGCACCGACACGCCCGAACGGGCCCAGACCGCCAGGGCCGCCGCGCCCAGGCGCGCCACGCGCGACGAGATCCTGACGCTTCGCACCGAGGTCCGCAAATGCGAGGCCCGGGTTGCGAAACTCGACGAGATGCGCCGGAAGCTGCAGGAAAAGCTGGCCGATCCGGAGATGTACGACCCCGCCCGCGCCGATGAGCGCCTGCTCTGGCAGAGGAAGTTCGCCGAGGCCGAAGAGGCGATGGACCGGGCCGAGGCGCTTTGGATGGATGCGCTTGAAAGCCTTGAGAAAGCAGAGACTTGAGCGATGGAGTTCGGGTTTTACATCAGCGCCCTGGTCACCCTTTTCGTGATCATCGACCCGATCGGGCTGGCGCCGGTCTTCGTCGCCCTGACCCAGGGCATGTCCGCCCGGCAGCGCCGCGTCGTCGGCCTGCGCGCGGCCGCCATCTCGGTGGCGGTGCTGACACTGTTCGGGATCTTCGGCGAACAGGTCCTGGTCTTTGCCGGGATCTCGATGCCCGCCTTCCGGATCGCGGGCGGCATCCTGCTGTTCCTGACCGCGCTTGAAATGCTGTTCGAGCGGCGCAGCAAGAAGCGCGAGGATCGCGCCCATGAAGAGCTGCCCGATCCGTCGGTCTTTCCGCTGGCGACGCCGCTGATGGCGGGGCCGGGTGCGATCGCGACGATGGTGCTCCTGACCGGGCAGGTCGACCGGGCGCCGCTCGACATGCTGCTTGTGCATCTGGCGATGATCGGCGTGATCGGCATCTGTCTCGGGCTGTTCATGACGGCCAGCCTGCTGGAACGCGCGCTGGGCCATACCGGCATCGTCGTCGTCTCGCGGCTGCTGGGCATGCTGCTGGCCGCGCTTTCGATCCAGTTCATCCTCGACGGGCTGAGGGATTTCGGTCTTGCCCCGGTCTGACGCCCCTCGCGCCGAAGCGCGGGCACCCTATATCCAAGGGATCAAGGCGAAGGGAGCGTGATGACGGGCGACGATTTCGGACGGCTGATCTATCTGGTTCTGCTGGGCTCGGTGATTGCGGGGTATTTCCTGCTGTCGAACCGGCAGCGGCTGGGTCAGGTCGCGCAGCAGGCCGCGATCTGGGGGCTGATCTTCATCGGCGCGATTGCCGGCTTCGGGCTCTGGTCGGACATCCGCCATCAGGTCGCGCCGAGCCAGACCGTATTCGGCGAGGAGCGGCGTGTCGAGGTGCCGCGCGCGCCCGACGGGCATTACTACATGACGGTCGAGGTCAATGGCACGCCGCTTCATTTCGTCGTCGATACCGGGGCGACCGATGTGGTGCTGACCCGCAAGGACGCCACCCGGGTGGGGATCGATCCCGACGGGCTGCAATATTTCGGCGAGGCCCATACCGCGAATGGCACCGTCCGGACCGCGCCGGTCCGGCTGGATACCGTCGCGATCGGCCCGATCGTCGACCGCAACCTGCGCGCCTTCGTCAATGCCGGCCAGATGCGCGACTCGCTTCTGGGCATGGCCTATCTGAATCGCTTCGAACGGATCGAATTCATCCGCGACCGGATGATTCTGACGCGCTGAGCATCTCGCACCGGACCGCCCGGCCCGCTAGGCTGGTCCGCACAGCGAGGAGACAGCCGATGACAGACGCCCCCAAGGCCCCCGACAGCACCTCCACCGACAGCACCGCCATGATGGCCGATGACCGGATCGCAGAGATCGCCGCGGCCCAGCCGCCCTTCGCCCGGCTGCTGGGACTGAAGATCGTCTCGGCCGCTCCCGGGCGGGTGGTGGCCGATCTGGTGGTGACCGAGGCCCTGACCAACAGGAACGGCACGCTGCATGGCGGCGCGATCATGGCGGTGGCCGACAATCTGGGCGGCACCGCAACCTTCCTGAACATCGATCTCGAGGCGGGCGAAGGCACCTCGACCATCGAGAGCAAGACCAATTTCTTCCGCACCGTGGCGCTCGGAGATACCGCGCGCTGCGAGACCGTGCCGCTGCATCGCGGCCGCAGCACCATGGTCTGGCAGACGACCATCACCCGCGGCGACGGCACGCTGGCGGCCAATGTGATCCAGACCCAGATGGTGCTGCGCCCGCGCGCCCGGTAGCGGACCGGCGGACCGGGCCTCAGCCGCCGCTTTCGGCCTTCTTCTGCCAGCGGCCGCTTTCCTCGGACCAGTATTGCGCGGCCAGCCCCGCGCCGGTCAGCGCGCGCCATTGCTCCCGCGCCCGCTCGACCGCTGTCGGATCGTTGCCGTCGAACAGGATGCAGACCCTCTCGAGCGCGCGGGTCTCCTCGGGGCTCACCTCGGCGCCATCGACCGCCATCAGGCAGCGCGCCCCGTTCGGCATGTCGGGCCCGTCCGTCAGCAGCACCGGCTGATCGGCATCGAAGCCGGTTCCCGCAAGCCCGTGCGGCAGGAAGCCCTCGCCCATCCAGAGCCGCTCGTCGAGCCGGGCCAGCCGGTCGCGGTCGGATCCGCGCACCGCGACGCGCATGTCACGCTCCAGCGCCTTTCCGAGCAGCATCGGCAGCGTGTCCTCCAGCGGATGCCGGGTCAGATGATAGAAGAGCGCCTGTCCCATAGGGCCGGTCAGTCCTGCGAAAGCGGATTGTAGCTGCCGAAGGTCCAGACATGGCCCTCGGGATCGGCGACCGAGAATGCACTGCCGCCCGGGCCGTCCCCCGAGAGCGGCGCAACGATCCGGGCCCCGGCCTCGCGCACACGCGCATGCAGACGGGCCGGATCGGGCACCACGGCATAGATCGTCAGGCTGTCCGGCGCGGCCCTGCCTTCGGGACCGGCCGGAGGCGGACCAAGCCGCCCCTGCCCGGCCGGGCCGCGGATCGAGACCAGCCCCTCGCCCAGCCGCAATTCGGCATGGAGAAAGCCGCCTTCGCCATCGCGGCGCACGACATGCTCGTCGAGCCCCAACACCCCCACCAGAAACAGCAGTGCCGCCTCGGGGTCGCGGTAACGGATCGCAGGAATGATCATCGGGGTCTCCCTCGGCCTCTGCGATCCGATGCTAGCACCGAAGCCTCAATTCTCGAAGCGCTCGGCCACCAGCCGGTCGAGCGCCAGAACGCCCCAGCCCGTCGCGCCTTTCGGCGCCAGCGGGGTCTCCTCCTGCGTCAGGGCCACGCCCGCGATGTCGAGATGGATCCAGGGCGTGTCCTCGGCGATGAAGCGCTGCAGGAACTGCGCCGCGGTGATCGAGCCCGCGGGCCGGCCGGCCGAATTCCGGATATCGGCAAGGCGCGACTTGATCAGCTTGTCATAGGACGCACCCAGAGGCATCCGCCAGGCGCCCTCGCCCTCGGTGGCGGCGGCCTTCAGGAAATCGGCGCAGAAGGCGTCATCATTGGAAAAGACGCCCGCATTGGCATTGCCGAGCGCGACGATGATCGCCCCGGTCAGGGTGGCCAGATCGATCACGCCCGCGGGCTTGAACCGGTCCTGGGCGTACCAGAGCACATCGGCCAGCACGAGCCGGCCCTCGGCATCGGTATTGATCACCTCGATCGTGTCGCCCTTCATCGAGCGCACGATGTCGCCCGGACGCTGGGCGCGCCCGTCGGGCATGTTCTCGACCAGCCCGACCACGCCGACGACATTGGCCCTGGCCTTGCGCAGCGCGAGCGTGCGCATGACGCCCGCGACCACCGCCGCGCCGCCCATGTCCATGGTCATCTCTTCCATGCCCTGACCGGGCTTGATCGAGATGCCGCCGGTGTCGAACACCACGCCCTTGCCGACGAGCGCCAGCGGCGCCTGATCGGGCGCGCCGCCATTCCAGCGCATCACCACCACCTTGGACGGGCTTTCGGACCCCTGCCCCACCGCCAGCAGCGCGCGCATACCCAGGGCCTTCAGCTCGTCCTCCTCGAGGATCTCGACATCGAGCCCAAGCTCCTGCATCGCCGCCAGCCGCCCGGCAAAATCGTCGGTGGTCAGCACATTGGCAGGCTCGTTCACCAGATCGCGGGTGAAGAACACGCCCTCGGCCAGCGCCGCCATCGGCCCGGCCGCGCTTGCGGTCTCTTCGGGCCTGGCGACCATCACCTTCACCGCCCCGGGGATGACCGGGTCCTCGCTCCGATGCGCATCGAAGCTGTAGGCGCGCAGCGCAAAGCCGAAGGCGATGTCGGCGGCGCGCGGATGGTTGCCCGCCAGCAGAGTCACATCGGCCTTGCCCTGCCGCCTGGCCAGTTCGGCCCCTGCCCGCCGGGCCTCGGCCTGGCTGGCCTTGCGGTCGAGCCGCACCACGTCGACCGCTTCGGCCGCAAGCCCGGAGGGCCAGGCCAGCGTCACGATCTCGGCCGGTTTCATCTGCGCGAAGGCCTCGCTCTCGACGAAGCGCGCCAGCGCGCCGCGGCTCAGGCGGTTGACCCGCCGCGCCCCCGGATCGAGCTTGCCCTCGGCACCGACGAGGACCGCGATGCGGCCAGCGGAGCCCGCGACCGCTTCGAGATCGGTTTCGGCAAAGGCAATGGCGACGGGGGTGCTCATCTGCGGCTCCTGCTCTGGCATATCTGTCGGCCCCATACCTAGTGCCGCACCCCGCGCTTTACCAGATAGCAGTTTTCCCCCCTGAGCGATTGGTCTAATCTGCCGCCCGATCATGCACCTGCCGAGGATATTCGTGCCCAGATTCGACCGATACCTTCTGGCGCAGCTGACCGTCCTGTTCGGCTTTTTCGCACTCGTTCTGGTCTCGGTCTACTGGGTCAACCGGGGCGTGTCCCTGTTCGACGACATCATCGGCGACGGCCAGTCGGCGCTGGTCTTCCTGGAATTCGCGGCCCTCACCCTTCCCAACGTGATCCGTCTCGTGCTGCCGGTCGCGGCCTTCGCGGCCACCGTCTACGTGATCAACCGGCTGACCAATGAAAGCGAGCTGGTGGTGATGCAGGCGCTCGGCTGCAGCCCCTGGAGGCTGGCGCGGCCGGTCGCGATCTTCGGTCTGCTGGTCGCGATCCCGATCTGCATTCTGACCCATTTCCTGGTGCCCGCCAGCCGCGCCCAGCTCGATCTGAGGCAAGCCGAGATCTCGCGCGATTTCACCGCCCGCTTCCTGTCGGCCGGGCAGTTCCTGCACCCGGCCGGGGGCATTACCGTCTTCATCCGCGACATCACCCGCAGCGGCGAGCTGAAGCAGATCTATCTGTCGGACGCCACCACCCCCGGCACCCGCGTCACCTATACCGCGAAGCGCGCCTTCCTCGTGCAAAGCGAGGACGGCCCGAAACTGGTGATGGTCGACGGCATGGCCCAATGGCTGCGCAAGGAGGACCGGCGGTTGTCGACCGCGACATTCGACGATTTCGCCTATGATATCAGCGGCCTGATCGGCTCTGCCCGGATCCGCCGCCCGTCGCTCGACGTCATGTCGACGCGCGATCTGCTGTTTCCGAGCCCCGAGCTGATCGAGGCCGCGGGCAAATCCCGGGCGGTGTTCCTCTACGAGGGCCATGCCCGTACCGCGCAGGGGTTGCTGGCCGTGGCGGGCGCCCTGATCGGCTATGGGGCGCTCATGATCGGCGGCTTCTCGCGGTTCGGGCTCGGGCGACAGATCGGGCTTGCAATCACGCTGCTGATCGCGGTCAATTTCCTCAACAACACCGCCGCCGGCTTGGCCCAGCGCGACGCGAGTTACTGGCCCGTGACCTACCTGCCGCCGCTGGCCGGCATCGGGATCGGGCTCGGGCTGATCTGGCTGTCGGCGATGCGCCACCGCAGGCGGCGGGAGCGGCCGGCATGACGCTGCATTTCTACATCGCGCGCAAATTCACGCTGTACCTGCTTGGGATCCTGGGCATCTTCGGGACCATCATGGTCCTGATCAGCATGGTCGAGGAATTGCGGAATTTCGACCTCGGCCAGATCGGGGTCGGCGGCGCCCTGCATCTGGCCTTGCTGAAGGTGCCCGGCGATCTCTACACCATCCTGCCCATGGTCACGGTGATGGCGACGGTGGCGCTGTTTCTGGCACTGGCCCGCAGTTCCGAGCTTGTCGTGACCCGCGCCTCGGGCCGCTCGGCGATGCGCATTCTGGGCGCGCCGGTCGCGGTGGCGCTGGTCTACGGCGTGGTCGCGGTGGCGATCTTCAACCCGATCATCGCCGCCACCTCGCGCGAATATGACAGCGTGTCTTCGGCCTACAAGGGCCGCGAGGCCAGCCTGCTCTCGGTCAGTTCCGAAGGGCTCTGGCTGCGGCAGGGCTCGCTTGCCGGACAGACCGTGATCCGCGCCGCGCGGGCCGATGCCCAGGCCACGCGCTTCTACGACGTCACCTTCCTGGCCTTCGATGCAGAGGGCAATCCGGCCTGGCGGATCGAGGCCGAGGAAGCCCGGCTCCGCCCCCAGGGCTGGGACATCCGCAATGCCAAGCGCTGGAGCTTCGGGACCGGGATCGACAATCCCGAGGCCCGGGCGGTGGTCTCGCCGCAACTCGTGCTGCCCTCCGACCTGACCCTTGAACGCATCCGCGACAGCTTTGCCCGCCCGGCTGCGGTCGCGATCTGGGATCTGCCGACCTTCATCTCGGGGCTTGAGCGTGCCGGCTTCTCGGCGCTTCCGCAACGGGTCTGGTTGCAGATGGAACTGGCCATGCCCGCGGTGATGGTGGCGATGGTGCTGCTGGGCGCCGCCTTCACCATGCGCCATGTCCGCTTCGGCCGCACCGGTACGATGGTGATGATGGCCCTTGGCCTCGGTCTGGGGCTGTTCTTCCTGCGCAACTTCGCGCAGGTATTGGGAGAGAATGGCCAGATTCCCGTGGCCCTGGCGGCCTGGAGCCCGCCGCTTGCGGGAATTCTGCTGTCGCTCGGATTGCTGCTGCACCTGGAGGACGGTTGATGCGGGCCCTTCTTGCCCTCGCCCTGACCACGGCCCTGACCACGGCAAGCCTGTCCTTGCCGGGGCGGCTTTGCGCCGAAGAGACCGCCCGCCCGCCCGCGACCCTGATCGCCGACCGGATCGGGGTGGGCGATCTGCGCCAGCTGGTGGCCGATGGAAATGTCGAGGTGCTTTACGGCGAGACCCGGCTTTCCGCGTCGCGCATCGTCTATGACCGCGACGGCGAGACCCTGGCCATCGACGGGCCGCTCACGCTGACCACCGGGGCCGACACGTTATTCCTGGCCGACAGCGCCGAACTGTCGGCCGATATGACAGAGGGTATCCTGCGCTCGGCCCGGCTGGTTCTCGATCAGCAATTGCAGATCGCAGCCGCCGACATCCAGCGCATCGCCGGACGCTACAACCGGCTCGGCGAGACCGTCGCCTCGACCTGCAAGATCTGCGCGAATGGCGAGATGCCGCTCTGGCAGATCCGGGCCAGCCGCATCATCCATGACGAACAGGAAGGCCAGATCTATTTCGACAATGCCCGGCTCGAGGTCGCGGGCGTGCCGGTCTTCTATCTGCCGCGGCTGCGCATCCCCGACCCCTCGCGCAAGCGCGCCACGGGCTTCCTGACGCCCTCGACCCGATTCACCGACCAGCTCGGGACCGGCATCAAGATCCCCTATTTCATCGAGCTGGGGCCCTCGCAGGACCTGACCCTGACGCCCTATATCTCTTCCAGCCGCACCAGAACGCTGGAACTGCGCTATCGCCGCGCCTTCACCAATGGCGAGATCGAGATCAACGGCGCGGTCTCGCGCGACGACATCCTCAAGGATGAGACCCGGCATTACCTCTTCGCCGAAGGCAGCTTCGAGCTGCCGCGCGACTTCAAGCTCGAGTTCGACATCGAGACGGTGTCGGACCGGGCCTATCTGCTCGATTACGGCTATTCCGAGCAGGACCGGCTGGAAAGCTCGGTCGAAATCAGCCGCGCCCGGCGCGACGAGCTGATCCGGGCCGAGATCGGCTATCTCGAGACGCTGCGCGACTCCGAAAGCAATTCCACCATTCCGTCGATCGCCGGCGATGTCGAATACCGCCGCCGCGTCGCCCCCGCCCTGCTCGGCGGCATGGCCACGCTCAGCTTCTCGGCCGACGCGCTGCACCGGAATTCGGACGATCCCAATGACGGGCCCGATTTCGACAGCTATGGCGACGGCATGGACATGGCGCGCCTGACCATCGACGCGGACTGGCGCCGCGACTGGATCCTCGACAATGGCATGGTGCTGGCCGCGCTTGGCGGGATCACGCTCGACCATTACGAGATCGGCGATGACGCGGTCTATGGCGGCAGCCAGACCCGGCTGACCCCCGGCGCCGCGGTCGAGCTGCGCTGGCCGCTGGTCAAGGCCGCCGCCGATGGCAGCGCCCAGGTGCTGGAGCCGGTGATCCAGCTGGCCTGGAGCCACGCGGATGATGGCGAGATCCCGAACGAGGACAGCGTCCTGGTCGAGTTCGACGAAGGCAACCTGTTCTCGATGTCGCGCTTTGCCGGGGAGGATGCGCGCGAGACCGGGCTGCGCCTCAATGCCGGGCTGGGCTGGACCCGCTATGCCGCCAGCGGCTGGGCGCTCGGGCTGACCGTCGGGCGGATCTGGCGGGCCGAGGACAGCGACCAGTTCGCCAGCGGCTCGGGGCTCGACGGCAGCAGCTCGGACTGGCTGACGGCGGTCAAGCTCGATTTCGGCAGCGAGGTCAGCATGACCAACCGCGCGGTCTTCGACGACGCCTTCGAGCTGACCAAGAACGATCTCAGGATCGATTGGGAAAAGGACGCCTTCGATATCGGCTCGAGCCTGCTCTGGATCGAGGCCAACCCGTCGGAAGATCGCCTCTCGGACCGCTCGGAATGGCTGGTCGATGCCGCCTACGACTTTCACCGGAACTGGACCGGCAAGGCCAACTGGCGCTACGATTTCGTCGCCGACGAGGCCGCCAAGGCCGGGATCGGGCTCGAATACAGCAATGAATGCATCAGCGTGGATGTTTCCCTCTCGCGCCGCTTCACCTCGTCCACTAATGTGAACCCGTCCACCGATTTCGACCTCACGGTCTCACTGGCCGGGTTCGGGTCGCGTGGCAAGAGCGGCGGCGCGCGGCGATGCATGCGCTGATGAGGCAGAAGAATAACGGAGGACAGGCATGATCCGACGCGTTGGCCTGGCGGTTGCGGCCGCGGCGATCCTGGTGCTGACCGGCGCCGATGACGGCAGGGCACAGCAGGGCGGCCCCTTCGCCCCGCGGCTCTATGTCAACGACACGGCGATCACCAATTACGAATTCGAGCAGCGGGTCCGGTTCCTGCGCCTGCTGGGCAACCCGCCCCGGATCGAGAAGGTCGCGCTTGACGGTCTGATCGACGACCGGCTGAGGATGGACGAGGCCAAGCGGCTGGGCGTCTCGGTCAGCGAAGAGGCGCTGCAGGAAGGCATGGAGGAATTCGCCGCGCGCGGGGATCTCGATATCGACCAGTTCGTGGCGGTGATCGGCGAGGCCGGGGTCTCGAAAGAAAGCTTCCGCGATTTCGTCAAGGCCGGTCTGGCCTGGCGCGAGGTGGTGCGCAGCAAATACGGGCCCCGCACGCAGGTGACCGATGCCGAGATCGACCGCGCGGTGCAGTCGGCCGCAGGCGGCAGTGGCGGCACGGCCGGCACCCAGGTGCTGTTGTCCGAGATCGTGCTGCGCGCCGATACCCCGGATTACCGGCGCGATGCGTTGGCGCTGGCGCGCCAGCTGAGCGGCTCGATCAACAGTGCCGACGCCTTTGCCGCTGCGGCGCGCAAGTATTCGGTGTCGCGCTCGCGCGATCAGGGCGGCCGCATGGGCTGGATGCCGCTGTCGAAACTGCCGCCCTCGATCGCCGGTCAGGTCCTGGCGCTGGGACCGGGCAAGGTCTCGGAACCGGTCGAGATGGACAATGCCATCGTGCTGTTCCAGCTGCGCTCTGTGCGCGAGGGCAAGGCCCAGGGCCAGAAGGCCATTGCCGTCGATTATGCGATCTTCACCATCCCCGGCGGCACGCTGGCCGAGGCGATGAAGGTGCGGATGCGGGCCGATACCTGCGACGATCTTTACGGCGTGGCCCGCGGCCTGCCGCCCGAACGGCTGCTGCGCGAGACCCGGCCGGTGGCCGACCTGCCCCCGGACCTGGCGCAGGAGCTTGCCAAGCTCGACGAGAACGAAGTGTCCTACGGGCTCAGCTCGCCTGCGGCGGCGTCGGTGCTGATGCTCTGCGGCCGGACCCCGGATCTGGCAGACCGGGGCGGCATCGACCGCGAAGCGGTGCGGCGGCAACTGTTCGGTCAGCGTCTGGCCGGCTATGCCGACAGCTATCTCGCCGAACTGAAGGCCGACGCCATCATCCGCGAGCCATGACCGACCTGCCCATCGCGCTGAGCTGCGGCGAGCCGGCCGGGATCGGCCCCGAGATCGCGGCCCGCGCCTGGCAGAGCCTCGGCGCGCGGCTGCCCTTCTTCTGGATCGGCGATCCCCGGCACCTGCCCGAGGGAACGCCGCATGCCGAGATCCATGCGCCCGCCGAGGCGATGCATGTGGCTGCGACCGCGCTGCCGGTGCTGCGCCTGCCCTTCCCCGCCCCGGCCGTTCCGGGCCGCCCCGACACGGCCAATGCGGCGGGCGTGATCGAGGCCATCGCCCGCGGCGTGGCGCTGGTGCAGGAGGGCAAGGCGGCCGCTCTTTGCACCGCGCCGATCCACAAGAAGGCGCTGCAGGACGGGGCAGGCTTTCCGCATCCTGGCCATACCGAATATCTGGCCCATCTGGCCGGGGTCCGGCGGGTGGTGATGATGCTGGCGGCGCCCGCGCTGAAGGTGGTGCCGGTGACCATCCATATCCCCCTGAGCGAGGTGCCGCGGGCGCTGAGCGCCGATCTGCTGGACCAGAGCCTGAGGATCACGCAGACCGCGCTGATCCGCGATTTCGGGATCGAGAGCCCGCGCCTGGCGGTCGCAGGTCTCAACCCCCATGCCGGAGAGGGCGGCGCGATGGGCGGCGAGGAAATCTCGCTGATCGCTCCGGTGCTGGAGCGGCTCCGGGCCGAGGGCATGCGGATCGAGGGACCGCTCTCGGCCGACACGATGTTTCACCCAGAGGCGCGGGCGCGCTATGACGTTGCGGTGGCGATGTATCACGATCAGGCGCTGATCCCGATCAAGACGCTGGATTTCGCGGGAGGTGTGAACGTGACGCTGGGCCTGCCCTTCATCCGCACATCGCCCGATCACGGTACCGCCTTCGACATCGCGGGCACCGGCCGGGCCGATCCGTCGAGCCTGATCGCTGCGCTGAAGCTGGCGCGCGAGATGGCGCTGACACGCGCGGCGGGACGGCACTAGGCCATGCGACCGATGCCGGGGGTTTGCCACCCCCGGACCCCCGGCGGGTATTTTCGCCAAGAAGAAGAAAGGGCGCGGGCATGAGCACGATCGACGGATTGCCGCCGCTGCGCGAGGTGATCTCGGCGCATGAGCTGTCGGCCAAGAAGGCGCTGGGACAGAATTTCCTGCTGGATCTGAACCTGACCGCGAAGATCGCGCGGGTGGCGGGAGATCTGCGCGAAACCGATGTGCTGGAGGTGGGCCCCGGCCCCGGCGGGCTGACCCGGGGCTTGCTGGCCGAGGGCGCGCGGCGCGTGCTGGCAGTGGAGAAGGATGCGCGCTGTCTGGCCGCGCTGGCCGAGATCGCCGCGGCTTATCCGGGACGTCTGGAGGTGGTGAATGGCGATGCGCTGGCCATCGATCCGCTGGCCCATCTGGTGGCGCCGGTGAAGATCGTCGCGAACCTGCCCTATAATGTCGGGACCGAGCTTCTGGTGCGCTGGCTGACCCCCGCGGTCTGGCCGCCTTTCTGGTCGAGCCTGACGCTCATGTTCCAGAAGGAAGTGGCGGAACGGATCGTGGCCGAGCCGGGCAGCAAGGCCTATGGACGGCTTGCCCTCCTGGCGCAATGGCGGGCGGAGGCGCGGATCGCGCTGCGGCTGCCGCCCGAGGCCTTCACGCCGCCGCCCAAGGTTTCCTCGGCCGTGGTGCATCTGACCGCCCTGCCCCGCCCGCGTTTCGAGGCCGATCCGGCGGTGCTGGAACGTGTGGTCGCCGCCGCCTTCGGGCAAAGGCGCAAGATGCTGCGGTCGAGCCTCAAGGGTCTTGCGCCGGATATCGAGGATCTGTTGCGCCAGGCAGGCATCGCCCCGACCGAGCGTGCCGAGCAGATCCCGCTCGAGGGCTTTTGCGCGCTGGCAAGGGCGCTGGCGAAGGCCCGGTCTTAGGCCGGAAACCGGCATGAAAAAGGCGGCGCAGGGCGCGCCGCCGATCAGTCTTGTCCCGCCATCACTCTGGCGCGGTCACCCTGCTGCAGTCACTCTGCCGCAGGGGCCTCGCGTTGGGAGTCCGAGGGCTCCGGGGCTTCGGCGGAAGCGTCATTGCCGTCCCGCTTGCGCGCGCGCGATTTGGCTTCGTCCGGTTTGCCGTCGCCCGATTTCCCCTCGCCGTCGCTGCCCGGCTCGGCATCGGCCGCCTCGCCTTTCGGCTTGACCGCGCGCGGCTTGCGGGGACGACGCGGTTTCGGCGTCGGTTTTTCCTCGGGGGTTTCGACCAGGGTGCTTTCCCGTCCGTCATCGCCGGCCATGTCGATGACATCGGCACCACCACTGGAACTGGAACCGGAGCTTGGCTGGCTCACCGGCTGCTCGCCCTCATCGGTATTCGTGTTGGTCTGAGGTTGCTCGTCCCGGTCGCGGTTGCGGGGCTGTTGGGGCTGCTGGGCTTCCTGCTGCTCGCGCCGGGCCTCCTGCTCGCGCTGGGCCTCGCCCAGCAGGCGTGCGTAATGCTCGGCATGCTGCTGGAAATTCTCGGCGGCGACCCGGTCATTGGCCAGCTGGGCATCGCGTGCGAGCTGGTTGTATTTCTCGATGATCTGTTGCGGCGTACCGCGCACTTTCCCCTCGGGGCCCGAACTGTCGAAGACCCGATTGACAATATTGCCCATCGAGCGCGAACGGTTCGACTTGGAGCGCGAACGTGACTTGGACGGTCTCATGCGTGTTCTAGTTTCCAGCCTAGTGGTGGTATCTCTGGACAGGGCCACGCGTCTTTTTGCGCGGTTCAAAAATGAACCCCTGTCGACCTTTTTTGGCTTGTCTAGCGCGAGCGGCGCCTTCACGGCGCTCCGCCAACGCTCTCTTGAGTAAACACGGGCCGAGGACGCTGGCAAGAGGTAAATACACCAATTGCGGCCATTTGACGAGGGCCGCGCGCGGCACGCAACATTTTGACGTCACGTCCCCGATGCCGCAACGCGGGTCTCGACAACCCGGTGTCTGCCATCCAGATCGGGCAGCACCGCCAGGATTTCAAGACCGGCCGCCGCAAAGATGCCCGACACCGCCTGCGCCTGGGTCGGGCCGATCTCGACCAGAAGCCGCCCGCCCGGCGCAAGCCGCGCGCGCGCGCCGGCAGCAATGGCGCGATAGGCCGAGAGCCCGTCGCCGCCATCGGTCAGCGCCCCGCGCGGCTCATGAGCAAGCTCGGGAGCAAGGCCCGACATCTCGGCTTCGGCGATATAGGGCGGGTTCGAGACGATGAGATCGAAGCGGCCCTCGACCACCTGATACCAGTCCGACAGCAGGAACCGCGCGCCCGCCACGCCCAGCCGCCCGGCATTCCCGCGCGCCACGGCCAGCGCCGCGGCCGAGATGTCGGTGCCGAGCCCAAAGGCCCCGGGGCGTTCGGACAGCAGCGTCAGCAGGATGCAGCCCGAGCCGGTGCCAAGGTCCAACATATTGGAAAACGGGACGGAAAGTGCTGCCTCGATCAGAATCTCGGTTTCCGGGCGGGGGTCGAGCACATCGCGGGTGACGCGGAAATCGCGGCCCCAGAAGGCGCGGAGCCCGACGATATGCGAGACCGGCTCATGCGCCTCGCGGCGGAGCAGTGCGGCCTCGAACCGGGCCCGGGCCGCGGCCGGAACCGGCTCGGGCAGAACGAGGGTCAGCCGCCCCGGGGCGATCTCCAGCGCATGGGCCAGAAGCCGCCGGGCATCGCGCTGGGGATCGCGGATGGCGGCCGCGCGCAGCCGGGCGATGGCCGCGGTCAGCAGGACGGCGCCGGTGGCGGCGCTCATCCCTCCATCTCGGCCAGCATCGTCGCCTGATCGTCGGCGATCAGCGCGTCGATCACTTCATCGAGATCGCCCGCGAGGATCTGCTCGAGCCGGTAAAGCGTGAGGTTGATGCGGTGGTCGGTCATCCGCCCCTGCGGGAAGTTGTAGGTGCGGATGCGTTCCGAGCGGTCGCCCGAGCCGACCTGGGCCTTGCGGGTAGCGGCGCGTTCATCTGCGGCTTTCTGACGCTCCAGATCGAAAAGCCGCGCCCGCAGCACCGCCATGGCGATGGCCCGGTTCTGGTGCTGCGATTTTTCCGAGGAGGTGACGACTATGCCCGTCGGCAGGTGGGTGATGCGCACCGCCGAATCGGTGGTGTTCACATGCTGCCCGCCCGCGCCCGAGGCGCGCATCGTGTCGATCCGGATGTCCCCGGCCGGAATGTCGATATCGACGTCCTGCGCCTCGGGCAGCACGGCGACGGTCGCGGCCGAGGTGTGGATGCGGCCACCCGATTCCGTGGCTGGCACGCGCTGGACGCGGTGCACGCCGGATTCGTATTTGAGGCGCGCGAAGACGCCCTCGCCCTGCACATTGGCGGTGACCTCCTTGATCCCGCCAAGCTCGGTCTGGTTTTCCTCGAGGATCTCGAAGCGCCAGCCCTTCGCCTCGGCATAGCGCTGATACATCCGCAGCAGATCGCCCGCAAACAGCGCCGCCTCCTCGCCGCCGGTGCCGGGGCGGATCTCGACGATGGCGGGGCGGGCATCAGCCGCGTCCCTGGGGAGAAGCGCGATCCGAAGCGCCTGTTCCAGTTCCGGCAGGCGCGCGCGCAAGTCGGGCAGCTCTTCCTCGGCCAGCGCGCGCATCTCGGGGTCTTTCAGCATCGCCTCGGCAGTGTCGATATCCGACAGCAGCCCGCGATATGCCTCGATCTCGGCGACCACGGGTTTCAGCTCGGCATATTCGCGGCCGAGCTGCGCGAAATCGCCCCCTGCGCCTTCGGCAAGCCGGGCTTCGAGATAGCCGAAGCGGCGCGAGATCTGTTCAAGTTTGTCTAGCGGGACCATGGCGCTCTGTCGCGCGAAAGCCGGGGGACGGTCAAGAGGCTGGCCGGGCCAGCCGGGCCTCGAGCGCGGCCTGCCAGGCGGTCAGCCGTCTGGCGTTCACGCCAAGATCGGAATGGCCGTAGCGCGAGCGCGAAAAGGCGGCCCAGCTGGCCCCGCCCTCCTCTGGCAGGATGCGGACCGAGATATAGTCGGGGAAACCCCAGAGCGCGGAGCGCTGGACATAGGTCATGAAGAGATCGCCGGGTGTGCCCGCGATGCGCAAGGTGCGCGGCTGGGCCAGCGCCATGGCATCAAAGGCCTCGGCCAGCGCCGCGGGCGTGAGGACATAGACCGGCGCCGCGCGGTCGCCGCCCTCGGGCCGGACAAGCGCGGCATTGGGCGTCGCGGGCTTCGTCGCGGTCAGCGGATCGACATGCCAGACCGCCGGATCGTCGGGCACGGTGCGGAACCAGACCGCGCCGCCCAGAACGGCAAGCCCGGCCAGCAGCAGGATCAGGGCAAGGATCTTCATGCCTCCTCTCCGGTATCGAAGCGGCGGGTCCAGCCCCAGAGGCAGATCAGCTCGACCGCGACATGCGCCCCGGCAATGGCGGTGACGCCGGTCGGATCATAGGGCGGCGAGACCTCGACCACATCGCCCCCTACCATGCTCAGCCCGCGCAGACCCCGCAGGATCGCCGCCGCCTGCGCGCTGCTCAGCCCGCCCCAGACCGGGGTGCCGGTGCCCGGCGCGAAGGCCGGGTCGAGCGCGTCGATATCGAAGCTGAGATAGGCCGGGGCCTCGCCCACGATCTCGCGCACCCGGGCGGCGATGCCGGCGGGGCCATGGTCATGCACGAAAGGTGCATCCAGAACGGTGATCCCCATCGTGTCGGGATTGTCGGTGCGGATGCCGATCTGGACCGAGCGCGCCGGATCGATCAGCCCGGCCTTCACGGCCTTGCCGAACATGGTGCCATGGTCGATCCGGGCCATGTCGTCATCGGCCCAGGTGTCGGTATGGGCATCGAACTGCACCAGCGCGAGCGGCCCGTGTTTGGCCGCGTGGGCGCGCAGCAGCGGCAAGGACACCGAGTGATCGCCGCCCAGCGCGATACAGGCGGCCCCCGCATCCAGGATGCCCGCGACATGGGCCTCGGCCCGGGCCGGGAACTCGGCCACGCTGGCATAATCGAAGGCCATGTCACCATAATCGACGATGTCGAAGACCTCGAACGGGTTGTAGCCCCAGCCGAAGGGCCGGTCGAAGGCCTGCAGCGTGCTGGCCTCGCGGATCGCGCGCGGCCCGAAACGGGTGCCGGGCCGGTTCGTCACCGCCTGATCGAAGGGAATGCCGGTGATGACCAGATCGACGCCCGCAAGATCCTTGGTCAGGCTGCGGCGCAGGAACGAGGTCACCCCCGCGAAGGCGTTCTCGTAGGCAAGCCCGCGATGCCCCTTGCGGGTGATCGCCGCGTCGACCTCGGATTTCGCGTCTTCCAGTGCCATGGCCGGACCCTCCTGCGCGCCCCGCGCAGGATAGCGCGCGGGTTCCCTTTCTCCAGCCCCGGCTTTACACCCCGGCCTGTCTTAGTCCAACTCCTGCCGATGCCAGATTGCGAGGCCCAGATGACCGAGGATTCCGACCGCTTGATCCATGACCCCAAGGGCGGCCTGCCGCGCCTTCTGGAAATCATGCGGCGCCTGCGCGACCCTGCGACCGGTTGCCCCTGGGATATCGAACAGGATTTCCGCTCGATCGCGCCCTATACGATCGAAGAGGCCTATGAGGTCGCCGATGCCATCGAGCGCGAGGCCTGGGACGAGCTGGAAGGCGAGCTGGGCGATCTGCTGCTGCAATCGGTCTATCACGCGCAGATGGGGGCCGAGGCGGGGCTGTTCGACTTCCAGTCGGTGGCGGACCGGGTCTCGGACAAGATGGTGGCGCGGCATCCGCATGTCTTCGGCAGCGAGGATCGCGGGAAATCGGCCGAGCAGCAGACCCGCGACTGGGAGACGATCAAGGCGGCCGAGCGGGCGGGCAAACAGGCGAAAGGCGTGCTCGACGACGTGGCGCTGGCGCTGCCCGCGCTGACCCGGGCGGTCAAGCTGCAGAAACGCGCGGCCCGGGTCGGCTTCGACTGGCCCGAGACGGCGCAGGTCGTCGACAAGATCGTCGAGGAGGCGCAGGAGCTGGTCGAGGCCCGCGAGACCCTGACCGAGGCCGAGGTGTTCGAGGAATTCGGCGATCTCTTGTTCGTCGTGGCCAATCTCGCCCGCCACCTGAAGATCGAGCCCGAAGAGGCCCTGCGCGCCGCCAATGCGAAATTCACCCGCCGCTTCGCCGGGGTCGAGGCGCGGCTGGCGGCCATGGGCAAGCGACCGCAGGAGTCGGACCTGGCCGAGATGGACGCGCTTTGGAACGCGGTGAAGGCCGAGGAAAAGGCCGGTCGCTGAACCGCCCCTGGGCCCGGGAAAACCGGCCTCAGGAGGGCGACACACAGCCCCGGCGCGGCACGGGCCGTATCTTTGCGTGAAAAGGCTCAAATCTACTTCAGGTTGACTCAGGCATCCATTTCCCACACACTTAGGCTTGTACAAGTTCCATTTTCGCCAGAAAGACCGGATTGGCGCCACGGTCTGTAAATTACGCTCACTCATGCATTCCGAAAAAATCGGAGAACAGACATGATGACATTTGGAAAACTCGCCTCAACCACGGTCCTGGCAACTGTTCTGGCGACGAGCGCAAGCGCGGCGACACTTACAGCCGATACTGAATTGGATTTCTTTGACTCCGGGACGGGCCCTCTCCTCGGCCCCTACGGCGGTGATACCGCTGGCGGCGGCTATCCGGTCCTGCTCTCGGACAGCTCGAACGCTCTTGACGGCGATCTGAGCACGTTCGTGTCATTGCCGACCGGAACCTTCATCACAGTCGGCTTTTCAAGTGGCTACGTCTTCGACGGCACGGGAGATGATATATTCGTGAGCGAGGTTGACCGAAACTCGGATGAGGACGCCAATGTGCATGTATCCTCTGACGGTATCGGGTTCACCTTCCTTGGGACAGTCGGAACAGGAGGAACCGAAACGCTTGATCTTGCATCGATTGGCTTTGCCGACCCGGTGACCGCGATCAGAATCGAAGGGCTGGGGACGGGCGGCGGTTCGCCGGGCTACGATCTTGCCATGGTGCAGGGGCTTGAGGGGAGCGTGGTCATTACGCCTCCTACCGCGGTTCCTCTTCCCGCCGGTGTCTGGCTTCTGCTGAGCGGACTTGGGGCAATAGGTCTGGCGCAGAGAAAGCGGACCGGATTCCGACAAGCTGCACCGGCAGAGCGAAATGGGCGGCGCCATAGGCCGGGCTGAAGGTCGCGCCCGCATTCCAACGACCAGAGCGCCGCCCCTCGCAATGACCTTGCCAGTGGCGCAAATGAAGGGCCTACGGCCGGAACGACCGCGGATCACGCCGGATCAAGCGGATGTGAGCGGGCTCCCCCCTCGCCACCTTGACCCGACAAAAATTGTCGGGTTTAACCCTGACCGGAATGCACCAGACCGGACAGGAGACCCCATGACCTTGCGCACTGCCCTTGTGGCCACCGCCGCTGCGGCCACGCTGGCCCCGACTGCCCAGGCCGATGTGAATATCTATTCCTATCGCCAGCCCGAACTGATCCAGCCGATCCTCGACGCCTTTACCGAGGATACCGGCATCGCCACCAATATCGCCTTTCTCAACAAGGGCATGGTCGAGCGGCTTCAGGCCGAGGGCATGCGCAGCCCGGCCGATATCATCCTGACGGTCGATGTCGCGCGGCTGGCCGAGGCGGTCGATGCGGGCGTGACCCAGGCCGTCGACAGCGCCGTTCTGACCGAGAAGATCCCGGCGGCCTTCCGCGATGCCGACAATCACTGGTTCGGGGTCACAACCCGCGCCCGGATCGTCTATGCCGCCAAGGACCGCGTCGATCCCTCGGAAATCACCACCTATGAGGACCTGGCCAATCCGAAATGGAAGGGCCGGATCTGCACCCGCTCGGGCACCCATGCCTATACGCTGGCGCTGGTTGCGGCGATGATCCACCACCATGGCGAAGAGGCCGCAAAGACCTGGCTCGAAGGCGTCAAGGCCAACCTCGCGCGCAAGCCCCAGGGCAACGACCGCGCGCAGGTCAAGGCGATCTGGGCCGGCGAATGCGATATCTCGCTCGGCAACACCTATTACATGGGCCAGATGCTGAAGGACCCCGAACAGGAGGCCTGGGCGCAGTCGGTCAACGTGCTGTTCCCGACCTTCGAGACCGGCGGCACCCATGTGAACATCTCGGGCATTGCCATGACCAAGGCCGCGCCGAACCGCGAGGAGGCGCTGAAATTCATGGAGTACCTCACCTCCGAGCATGCCCAGGAGATCTATGCCGAGGTCAATTACGAATACCCGGTCGTGCCGGGCACCGAGCCGTCGGATCTGGTGAAAAGCTGGGGCAGCTTCACCGCCGATGACGTGAACCTGATCGCCCTGTCGCGCGACCGTGCGGCGGCGCTCAGGCTGGTCGAGGAAGTCGATTTCGACGGCTGAACCGGTTTCGGGCGGCGGCCCCCGCGGGACGGGGCCGCCGCCCCGAAAGGCGGGCGCGCTGGACATACCGGCGCGCCCGCGCCACGTTGCAGGGCCAGCTTTCCCGGAGACCTCGCATGCCCCGCAAGATCATCATCGACACAGATCCCGGCCAGGACGACGCCGTAGCCATCCTGCTGGCACTGGCCAGCCCCGAGATCGAGGTGCTGGGCCTGACCGCCGTCGCCGGCAATGTGCCGCTGGCGCTGACCCAGAAGAATGCGCGCATGGTCTGCGAACTGGCCGGACGGCGCGACATCCCGGTCTTCGCGGGCTGCGACCGGCCGCTGGCAGGACAGCTCGTCACCGCCGAGCATGTGCATGGCAGAACTGGGCTCGACGGCCCCACCCTGCCCGAGCCGACCATGCCGCTGCAAGACGCGCATGCCGTCGCCTTCCTGATCGAGACCCTGCGCGCCGCACCCGAGGGCGAGATCACGCTCTGCCCGCTGGGGCCCCTGACCAATATCGCGACGGCGCTGCGCGAGGCCCCCGAGATCGGCCCGAAGATCCGCGAGATCGTGCTGATGGGCGGCGCCTATTTCGAGGTCGGCAACATCACCCCCGCGGCCGAGTTCAACATCTTCGTCGATCCCGAAGCCGCGGCCATCGTCTTCGCCTCGGGCGTGCCGCTGACCGTCATGCCGCTGGATGTGACCCACAAGGCGCTGGTCACCAAGCCCCGCAACGACGCGTTCCGCGCGCTCGACACGGCGGTCGGCCAGGCCGTTGCCGCGATGACCGATTTCTTCGAACGCTATGACCGCGAGAAATACGGTTCGGAGGGCGCGCCGCTGCACGACCCCTGCGTCATCGCCCATCTGATCAGGCCCGGGCTGTTCCGCGGCCGCCATGTCAATGTCGAGATAGAGACCGAGGGCCGCTTTACCCGCGGAATGACCGTGGCAGACTGGTGGCGGGTATCGGACCGCGCGCCGAATGCCACTTTCATGGGCGATCTCGATGCCGATGGCTTCTTCGCGCTGCTGACAGAGCGGCTTGGCCGGCTATGAGCCCCGGATCGGAGCCGTCAATTGCGATCAGGGAATGATTTTTGAAGCCTGTAACAAAGACTTCGCAAAAATCGGAAACAATTTCCACGGCATTGCGAAGAATTCCGTGGTATTCCGGATATCAACTTTAACGCGACACGCAAAAAGGCAACAAAACCCAAGAATTTGCACGCAAAACGTGAATCGTCAAAGTAACGCCCCGTTTCCTTCGAAAACAAGCCAGATTTGTTGCTCGAAGAGCCCCTGAATGCTATGAGCATATCGCCTGCATTATTCCACAGGCGCTTCAGATTTTGAAGAAACGGGGAAAATACCAGTGTTCAAGACGTCTTGTGCCGCGGCAGCCGCGGTCATGCTTATTGGCGGCTCGGCATCAGCCGCCACGTTCGACTTCACCTCAGCATCGCTCGATGCGAACAACCAGCTGACCGTCGACGGGGTCACGGTGAGCGCCTATGCCGGCGTCTACCGCGACTTTCCGAACCCGGACACGATCCTGGTGACGGATTGCTCGACCTCGCTGTCCTGCGACCGCTCTGTCTCTCAGAGCAGTGCCGGGCTCGGTGTCGGCGGGTTCCTCGACAGCTCCGAGATCGACGGCTTCCTCGGCAACGACCTGCTGACCCTGTCGTTCAGCCAGACCGTCGACTTCTCGCAGGTCCTGTTCTCGTACTGGAGCATGGCCGACAGCTTCGACCTGTTCGTCGACGGCGTGCTGGTCTCTCCCGAAGAGCGCTCGGGGCCGAACCCCTACCCGCTGAGCGGGCTGACCGGCACCTCGATCAGCTTCGGCGCCGATGGCTGGACGGACTCCTACAAGCTGGCCTCGATCACCGTCGCGCCGGTGCCGGTGCCGGCGGCGGGCCTGATGCTGCTGGGCGGGCTCGGCGGCCTGGCCGCGCTGCGTCGCAAGAAGAAAAGCTGAGAGCCGGCGCGAGCCGTCCTGTTCCGACGCTTCCATGCAGAAGGCCCCCGGCACTCACCCGGGGGCCTTTTCGTAGCCATTGCCCGGCTGGAAAGCCACGGCATGCGGCCTATCTCGGCGGCATGACCCTTTCGATCCGCTTCGACAATTCCTACGCCCGCCTTCCCGAGCGGTTCTACAGCCGCCAGGCGCCCGAACCGGTGCGCGCGCCGCGTCTGATCGCGCTGAACGGTTCACTGGCAGAGGCGCTCGGCCTCGACCCCGGGGCGCTGGCCTCGGAGGACGGCGTCCAGATGCTGGCGGGCAACCGGCTGCCCGAGGGCGCCGATCCGCTGGCGCAGGTCTATGCCGGGCATCAGTTCGGCGGCTTCGTGCCCCGGCTGGGCGATGGCCGGGCGATCCTGCTGGGCGAGGTCCTGGCCCCCGACGGCACCCGCCATGACATCCAGCTCAAGGGCGCGGGCCGCACCCCCTATTCGCGGATGGGGGACGGCCGGGCCTGGCTCGGCCCGGTACTGCGCGAATATCTGGTCTCCGAGGCGATGCATGCGCAGGGCATCCCGACCACCCGGGCACTGGCCGCGGTCGAGACCGGCGAGAGGGTGATCCGCGAGACCGTGCGCCCCGGCGCGGTGCTGACGCGCGTCGCGGCAAGCCATATCCGCGTCGGCACCTTCCAGTATTTCGCCGCGCGCCAGGACAACGACGCACTGGAGGCGCTGGCCCGCCATGTGATGGCCCGCCACTACCCCGGGACGGAAACCGTGCTCGACATGCTGCAGGCAGTGCTGGCCGCGCAGGCACGGCTGGTCGCGCAATGGATGGGCACGGGCTTCATCCATGGCGTGATGAACACCGACAATACCTCGGTCGCGGGCGAGACCATCGATTACGGCCCCTGCGCCTTCATGGATGCCTACCGCCCCGACCAGGTCTTCAGCTCGATCGACGCCTATGGCCGCTATGCCTATGACCGCCAGGCCGATATCGCCGCCTGGAACCTGGCGCAGCTGGCCAGCGCGCTGCTGCCGCTGATCGACCCGGACCGCGACCGCGCGATCGAGCAGGCGACCGCCGCGATGCACGGCTTTCCCGACCTCTTCAAGGCGGCCTGGCTCGAGGTCTTCCGCCCGAAGATCGGGCTGGCCGGTGCCGAGCCCGGGGATGCCGAACTGATCCACGGGCTCCTGGACCTGATGGCCGCCGAGCGGGCCGATTTCACCAACACCTTCCGCGATCTGGCCGAGGGCCGCGCAGGAGCGGGCTTCCGCGACCGCGCAGGCTTCGGGGACTGGGCCCGGGACTGGACAGCCCGGCTCGGCCGCGAGGCGGCGACGCAGCCAGAGGCCGAGGCCAGGATGCGCGCCGCGAACCCGGCCTACATTCCGCGCAACCACCGGATCGAGGCTGCGATCTCGGCCGCGATCGAGGGCGATCTCGGCCCGTTCCGGCGCCTGCAAGAGGTCCTGGAACGCCCCTTCGAGACCCGGCCCGGGGCAGAGGATCTGCGCGCCCCGCCCGCCCCTCACCAAGAAGTCCTGCAGACCTTCTGCGGCACCTGATCCGATCCCTGTTCTGGGCCCTGATCCGGGCCCTGATCCGCGCGCCCGCCGCAGCGGGCCGCCGGATATTCTACTTTGCCCGGTCCGGAGTTCGGGCTAGCCATGTCGACAATCCGATATTTTCGACTCCCCTTCCCGATTTCCGGACAAAGACATGTCGCTCTTGCAGATCGCCTCGCTTCTGATCGTTCTGGCCGCGCTTTTCGGCACCATAAACTACACGCTCCTTCGTCTGCCCCAGGCCATCGGCATCCTGCTGGTGGCGCTGATCGTCTCGCTCTCGGCAATGGCGCTCGATGCGCTGCTGCCCGGGCTGGGGCTCGGCACGCGGCTCTCTGCCCTGGTGCAGGAAATCGACTTCTCGGACACGCTGCTGGAAGGCATGCTGGGGCTTCTGCTCTTTGCCGGGGCGCTGCATGTGAAGATCGAGGATCTGCGCGCCCAGGCGCTGGGCGTCTTCATCATGGCCACCATCGGGGTGGGGCTTTCGGTTGCGGTGGTGGGGATCGGCTTCTCGTGGCTGACCGGAATGCCGCTTTTGCTGGCCATGCTGTTCGGCGCCATCGTCTCGCCGACCGACCCGGTCGCGGTGCTGGGCGTGCTGCGCCAGGCACGGCTGAGCCGCTCTCTGGAGACCACCATCGCGGGCGAGAGCCTGTTCAATGACGGCGTGGCCTATGTGGTCTTCCTGATCCTTCTGGGGCTGGCCTTCCCCTCGGCCCATGGCGGCCATGGCGCGGCGCCGGGTGACAGCGCGGCCGCCGCCGCCGCGATGCTGTTTCTGCGCGAGGCGGTGGGCGGCGCGGTTCTGGGCGGGGTTCTGGGCTGGCTGACCTTCCGCGTCATGCGCCGGATCGACGATTACGCGCTCGAGGTGCTGATCACGCTGGCGCTGGCCTTCGGCGGCTACGAGCTTGCGGTCGCGGCCGGGGTCTCGGCCCCGATCATGGCGGTGGTGGCGGGCCTCATGATCGGCCATGTCGGCATGAAATACGGCATGTCCGAGGAGACCCGGAAATATGTCGATGCGTTCTGGAAGATGATCGACGAGATCCTCAACGCGGTGCTGTTCCTGCTGATCGGCATCGAGGTCTTCGCCGTCGCCTTCGCGCTTGACGGCATCGCGACGCTGGCCGCCGCCATCGCCCTGGCATTGCTGGCCCGGCTGATCTCGGTCGCGGTGCCGGTCCTGCTGATCGGACGCCGTCAGGGCCTTGCCCGGGGCACCATCCCGATCATGACCTGGGGCGGCCTCAAGGGCGGCATCTCGGTCGCGCTGGCGCTGAGCCTGCCCGAAAGCGACTGGACCCCGCTGATCCTGACCGCGACCTATGTCATCGTGGTGTTCTCGATCCTCGTGCAGGGGCTGACCGTGGGCAGGCTGGCCCGCCGCTTCAGCCGCGAACCCGAACTGATCCAGCAATGAGCGCCTCCGCCGCACATCCGCTGGCCGCCTTCGACATCGGCGCCGACGGCACCGCCCGCCCCGTCGACGAGCCCTGGCCCGCCGCCACGCCCGGCCCGGGCGCGGCCTGGCGCTGGCTGCATTTCGCGCTGAGTGACCCGGCGCTGGCCGACTGGACCGAGGCGCATCTGCCCGCGGTGGCGGCCGCCGCGATGGTCCAGACCGAGACCCGGCCGCGCTGCACCCCGCTCGAAGGCGGGCTCATCGTCAACCTGCGGGGCGTCAACCTCAATCCCGGCGCCGAACCCGAGGACATGGTCTCGCTTCGGCTCTGGATCGGCGCCGGGCTGGTGGTCAGCGTGCGCCGCAGCAAGGTCTTCGCGCTCGACGATCTGCGCCGCGCGGCCGAGACCGGCTCCGCGCCGCCAAGCCCCGGCGCCTTTCTCGCCGAGATCGCCGAGGGGCTGACCGACCGGCTGGAGGCGGTCTCGGTCGAGCTCGAGGACCTGACCGACGCGCTGGAAGAGGCGATCCTCGAGCGCGAGGAGGGGGACGAGGCCATCGGCCTGGCGCCGCTCCGACGCAGGGCGATCCGGCTGCGCCGCCATGCCGGACCACAGCGCGAGGCGCTGGGCCGCCTGTCGGACAACCCGAACGGGCTGATCGATGCCGAGGCGCGCATCCTTCTGGGCGAAAGCGCGAACCGGGCCGCCCGCACGGTCGAGGAACTCGACGCGGTGACGGCACGACTGATCGCGCTGCATGACCATCTGGAAGGCCGGCGCGGCATGCTGATGGCGCGCAACGGATATGTGCTGTCGGTGGTGGCGGCGATCTTCCTGCCGCTCGGCTTCCTGACCGGGCTGTTCGGGGTGAATGTCGCGGGCATGCCGGGCATCGCCAACCCCTGGGCCTTCGCGCTGCTCTCGGCGGCCAATGTCGTCCTGGCGCTGGGGCTGCTGGCGCTGTTCCGCCTGCTGCGCTGGTTGTGAGCCCGGCCCGCGCCCGGCGGCGCGCACACACGGCGATTTCACTTCCCTCTCACGCCCCGGCCCGATAATCGGAGCCGACACCCTTTCCTGAGGACGCCTGAAAATGGACAACATGCGCGGCATCATGCTGATGGTCGCGGCGATGGCCGCGTTTGCCCTTGAGGACATGTTCGTCAAGAAGGTGGCCGTGACGCTGCCGATCGGGCAGATCCTCACGCTTCTGGGCCTGGGCGGCGGAACCATCTTCACCCTGATGGCGCTCCGGCGCGGCCAGCGGCTCTGGTCGCGGGCGCTCCTGAGCCGCCCGGTCCTGTTGCGCAACTCCGGCGAGATCGTCGGCACGCTCTGCTATGTCACCGCCATCGCGCTGACGCCGCTGGCCTCGGCCTCGGCGATCCTGCAGGCCACCCCGCTGGCGGTCACGCTGGGGGCCGCGCTGTTCATGGGGGCACAGGTCGGCTGGCGGCGCTGGACCGCGATCTCGGTCGGTTTTCTCGGCGTTCTCATCGTCGTGCGCCCCGGGCTTGACGGTTTCGAGCCGGCCTCGATCTTCGCCGTGATCGCGGTCTTCGGGCTGGCGCTGCGCGATCTCGCGACCCGGGCCACGCCGCGCAATGTGGGCTCGCTCCAGCTTTCGGCCTATGGCTTTTTCATGCTGGTGCCCGTGGGGCTGGTGATGATGGCGCTCGGGCAGGGGCCGGTGGCGATCGACCGCGGCGATGCCATCTCGCTGTTCGGCGCCCTGGTGATGGGGGTCGCGGGCTATTACGCCATCGTCGAGGGCATGCGGGTCGGCGATGTCGCGGTGGTGACGCCGTTCCGCTATACCCGGCTGATCTTCGCCCTAGTCATCGCCATGGCGGCCTTCGACGAGCGCCCCGACACCATGACCCTGATCGGGGCGGCCGTGATCATCGCCTCGGGGCTCTATACCCTCTGGCGCGAACGCGCCCTTTCCCTCCGCCGCGCCGGACGCTAGAACTCGGCCCGAGTTTTCATCGTGCATTAGAAAGGGACTGCCCCCCCATGAGCACCATCATCGACATCATCGGCCGCGAGATCCTCGACAGCCGCGGCAACCCCACCGTCGAGGTCGACGTGATCCTCGAGGACGGCACCATGGGCCGCGCCGCCGTGCCCTCGGGCGCCTCGACCGGCGCCCATGAGGCCGTCGAACGCCGCGATGGCGACAAGGCGCGCTACATGGGCAAGGGGGTGCTGGACGCCGTCGCCGCCGTGAACGGCGAGATCGCCGAGGCGCTGGTGGGCTTCGACGCGACCGAGCAGGTCGCCATCGACGGCACCATGATCGAGCTCGACGGCACCGAGAACAAGGGCCGCCTCGGCGCCAATGCCATTCTCGGCGTGTCGCTGGCCGTCGCCAAGGCCGCCGCCGATTTCACCGCCCAGCCGCTTTACCGCTATGTCGGCGGCACCTCGGCCCGCGTGCTGCCGGTGCCGATGATGAACATCATCAATGGCGGCGAGCATGCCGACAACCCGATCGACATCCAGGAATTCATGATCATGCCGGTCAGCGCGGAGACGATCCGCGACGCCGTGCGCATGGGCTCGGAAGTCTTCCACACCCTCAAGAAGGAACTGGCCGCCGCCGGGCACAACACCGCCATCGGCGACGAGGGCGGCTTCGCGCCCGCGCTCAGCTCGACCCGCGACGCGCTCGACTTCATCCTGAAGAGCATCGAGAAGGCGGGCTACAAGCCGGGCCACGACATCCATCTCGCGCTCGACTGCGCCTCGACCGAATATTTCGAGAATGGCAAATACGAGATGAAGGGCGAGGGCCTCAGCCTGAGCGCCGCCGAGAATGTGGACTACCTGGCCAAGCTTTGTGCCGACTACCCGATCATCTCGATCGAGGACGGGTGCGCCGAGGATGACTGGGACGGCTGGAAGCTGCTGACCGACGCGCTGGGCAGCAAGGTGCAGCTGGTGGGCGACGATCTCTTCGTGACCAACCCGAAACGGCTCGCGGATGGCATCAAGGCCGGGGTCGCCAACTCGATGCTGGTCAAGGTCAACCAGATCGGCTCGCTGACCGAGACGCTCAACGCCGTCGATATGGCCCATCGCGCCCGCTACACCAACGTGATGTCGCACCGCTCGGGCGAGACCGAGGACGCGACCATTGCCGATCTGGCGGTCGCCACCAATTGCGGCCAGATCAAGACCGGCTCGCTGTCGCGCTCGGACCGGCTGGCAAAATACAACCAGTTGATCCGCATCGAGGAGATGCTGGGCGAGACCGCGGAATATGCCGGGAGCTCGATCCTGCGCGGCTGAGCCTCGCGGCCCCCGGAAACGGCAATAGAAACGGCAAAGGCGCGGCCCTTCGGGGCACGCGCCTTTTTCCTGCCGCCCCGCGACCTGCGGTCGCAGAACGGGCTTGCAGGGCACTGTCTACATCAGTATACCATCTTGTAGACGCCATAGGCCGAATCGCGGCTCATCAGGGCGTCGATCAAGGCCTTGCCGTCGGCAGTGGGTTGCCCTTCGTCGTCAAGCCAGCCGCGACCTGGTCGGCAGGTGCACGGGAAAACCCCATGCAGAACAGGGTAAACCCCAGTATTCGCGACACAATATCGTCGCTCGACAATGTCTCGCGCTGAGTGGGCGCGTCATCTTTCTTGGTCATGCTTGTCCTCTGAATCCCCTTGCATGGCGACAACAGGAAAACGCCGCCGATCCGGTCCTGGATCGCCGTTCCCGAAAATGCAGCTTGCGGAGACGGTTCCGCGCGTTTTCCCGTGTCGTGACGGGACGTTCCATATCACCTTTCGCGTCGGGTTTCATCGGCTCTCGCGTCCTTACCCCGCCGCTCCGGCAAGGGATGGCCGACCCCCCTGGATGCATCGCGTTGCGCCTTCTCGGGGCGCTTTCTGCAGGGCCCTTTCCCCAGAGGGCCCATCTCGGGGCGCCGCCACCGCTCCGGGCCGCAAAACCGCTTTCCGCAAGCCGGGCGCGGGGGTAGGCTCGGCCCATGACTGCCGAAGGGATCATCGCACCCCTCGGCCTGACGCCCCATCCCGAGGGCGGCTGGTACCGCGAAACCTGGATTGCCCCGGCCGGGCCTGGCGACCGGCCCTCAGGCACCGCCATCTATTACCTGCTGACAAAGGGCCAGCGCAGCCACTGGCACCGGGTCGATGCAGACGAGATCTGGCTGTATCACGCCGGCGATCCGCTTGAGCTGAGCCTTGCCGAGACCGCCGCAGGCCCTGCCCGGGATCTCGTGCTCGGGCCCGATCTCGCGGCCGGCGCGCGGCCGCAGGCGGTGGTGCCCGCAGGCCGGTGGCAGGCCGCGCGGCCGCTCGGCGCCTGGACGCTGGTAAGCTGCACGGTCAGCCCGGGCTTTCGCTTCGAGGGATTCGAGATGGCGCCGCAGGGGTTCGACATCCCGCGGGCCTGAACCTCCTCAGGGCTGCGAGATCCGCCCGCCCCAGACCGGCGCGGAAACGCCGGTCGTCGCGGGAAACGAGGTCGGCAGCCCGCGCGCCACCCGGACCGCCAGGTAGGCGAAGGCCTGCGCCTCCAGCATGTCGCCATCAAGCCCCAGCTCTTCGACCGGCACTGCCGCGATACCCATGCGCCCGGCCAGCATCGCCATCAGCACCGGGTTCCGCCGCCCGCCCCCCGTCACCAGAAGGCGCGCGGGCCGCGACGGGCAGTGATCCAGCGCCACCGCCACGGAAACGGCCGCCGCCGCCGTCAGGGTCGCGGCGGCATCCGCATCGGGCAGATCCGCCACCCGCGCCTGAAGCCCCGCGAAATCGTCGCGGTCGAGCGACTTGGGCGGCAGGCGGTCGAAATAGGGATGAGCCAGGAAGGCCTGCAGCACAGCCTCGTCGGGCTGCCCCGCGCCGGCCAGCGCGCCGTCCCTGTCGAAGGGCAGACCCAGCCGGGCGCCAAGCAGATCGTTCAGCGGCGCATTGGCCGGGCCGGTATCAAAGGCCAGGAGCGCGCCGGGCGCGCCCGGGTCCGGCTTGCGCGGGTCGAGCCAGGTCAGATTGCCCACACCGCCGAGGTTCAGGAAGGCGACCGGCTCTGTCAGCCCGGCCCAGCGCGCGCAGGCGAAGTGAAAGACCGGGGCCAGCGGCGCGCCCTGCCCGCCTTCGGCCACATCCCTGCTGCGGAAATCCCAGACCACCGGCAACCCCAGCCGCTGCGCCAGCGCTGCACCATCGCCCGCCTGATGGGTGCGCGCGCCCTGCCCCTGCACCCCGTCGGGATCGTGGGCGAGCGTCTGGCCGTGAAAGCCCGCCAGATCGACACCACCGAAGCCCGCCAAAGCTTCGACATGGGCGGCCTCGACCACGCCCGCAGCCTCGGCCACGCCGGCATCGCCGGGCCAGCGCCCCAGCGCCGCCGCGATCACCCTGCGCTCGGCCTCGGCGTAGGGCCGGTAGGCGGTGTCGCCGAAACCGAGGATCGCATCGCCATCAGTCGTCACGACCGCCGCGTCGACCCCGTCGAGCGAGGTGCCCGACATGGTTCCCAGCGCCCGCACCGGACCGATCTGCATCATGGTCTTTCCCTCACTGCCTGCCGCCGATATATCACGGCGGAACGTGAACCCAAGGGACAAGAGGCAATGACCTACCACCCGAAATCGGACTTCCTGCGCGTGATGATCGAGCGCGGCTTTCTGGCCGACTGCACCGATTATCAGGGCCTGGACGAGGCTCTGTCGACGGGGGTGGTCACGACCTATATCGGCTATGACGCCACTGCGGCGTCGCTGCATGTCGGGCATCTGCTCAACATCATGATGCTGCGCTGGCTGCAGAAGACCGGCCACCGGCCGATCACGCTGATGGGCGGCGGCACCACCAAGGTGGGCGATCCCTCGTTCCGCTCGGATGAACGCCCGCTGCTGACGCCCGAGAAGATCGACGCCAATATCGCCGGGCTGAAAGACGTCTTCGCCAAATATCTCGACTATGGCGATGGCCCGACCGGCGCCCTGATGCTGAACAATGCCGAATGGCTGGACGGGCTCAACTACCTGGACTTCCTGCGCGATATCGGGCGGCATTTCTCGGTCAACCGGATGCTGAGCTTCGAATCCGTGAAGTCGCGGCTCGACCGCGAACAGTCGCTGAGCTTTCTCGAATTCAACTACATGATCCTGCAGGCCTATGACTTCCTCGAACTGAACCGGAGATATGGCTGCCGGCTGCAGATGGGCGGCTCGGATCAGTGGGGCAATATCGTCAACGGCATCGACCTGACCCGCCGCATTCTCGAGAATGATGTCTACGGGCTGACCTCGCCGCTTCTGACCACCTCGGATGGCCGCAAGATGGGCAAAAGCCAGTCGGGCGCGATCTGGCTGAACGGCGACATGCTGAGCCCCTACGAATTCTGGCAGTTCTGGCGCAACACCACCGATGCCGATGTCGGCCGGTTCCTCAAGCTCTATACCGAGCTGCCCGTCGATGAATGCGACCGTCTGGGCGCGTTGGCGGGATCGGAAATCAACGACGCCAAGATCGTGCTCGCCAACGAGGTGACGGCGCTGGCCCATGGCCGCGCGGCGGCCGAGGCCGCCGAAGCCACCGCACGCGAGGTGTTCGAGAAAGGCGGGACGGGCGAAGATCTGCCGACCGTCGCCCTGAGCGCCGGCGAATTGGCCGACGGCATCTCGGTGGTGCAGCTCATCACACGGGCCGGGCTTGCCAAATCGGGCAAGGAGGCCAAGCGGCTGATTTCCGAAGGCGGTGCGCGGCTGAACGATGCGCCGTTGACCGATGCCGGGCTGATGGTCGATGCCGAGATGCTGGCCGAGCCGATCAAGCTGTCGGCGGGCAAGAAGCGCCACGCCTTGGTGCGGCTGGACGGCTGAGCCCAGCGGCAAAGCGAAAGGACGCGCCGCGCCGGGAAACCCGCGCGGCGCCTTCGTCTTCAGCCCCCTGAACGCCCCTCGGGGCATGAAAAAGGGCGAGGCCAGATGGCCCCGCCCGATTTCATCTCCTGGCACTGCGCCTCAGTCGGTGACGCTGACCTTGACCATGCGGTCGGGCTGGCCCATCACCTCGCCGTTCCGGCCCGAGCCACGCTTGATCGCATCGACCACGTCCATGCCCTCGGTCACGCGACCGACGACCGTGTACTGGCCGTTCAGATGCGGCGCCGGGGCGAACATGATGAAGAACTGCGAATTGGCCGAGTCGGGACTGGCCGAACGCGCCATGCCGACCACGCCGCGATCGAAGCTCTTGTCCGAGAATTCGGCCTTGAGATCGGGACGGTCCGATCCACCGGTGCCGGCGCGGCGCATGTCCATGCCGAACTTGCCGAATTCGACATCGCCGGTCTGGGCCATGAAGCCCTCGATCACCCGGTGAAAGACGACATCGTCATAGGCGCCCTCGCGGGCGAGCTCGGTGATGCGCTGGACATGGCCGGGGGCCACATCCTCCATCAGCTCGACATGAACGGTGCCATTCGCGCCCTCGCCCGCGATCTCGATATCGAGCCCGGTCGCCAGCGCCGGCCCCGCCAGCGTGCAGAGCAACGCGACAAGCAGCTTAGGCATCGGCCGCCACCTTGACGCGGATCATGCGGTCGGGATCGGCCGGCGGCTCGCCCCGGACAATGGCGTCGACATGTTCCATGCCCTCGATCACGCGGCCATAGACGGTGTACTGGCCGTTGAGGAAATGGTTGTCGGCGAAGTTGATGAAGAACTGCGAATTGGCCGAGTTCGGATTCGCGGAGCGCGCCGCGCCGAGGGTGCCCCGATCATGCGGCAGCTTGGAGAATTCGGCCGGCAGGTCGGGCAGATCGGAGCCGCCGGTCCCGGCACGGCGGGGGTTGTAGTCCTTCTCGGCATTGCCGTGTTCCACATCGCCGGTCTGGGCCATGAAGCCCTCGATCACGCGATGAAACACCACATTGTCATAGGCTCCGGCCCGGGCGAGCGTCTTCATGCGCTCGACATGCTTGGGGGCGACCTCGGGCAGAAGCGCGATGGTGACGTGGCCCCCCTTCAGCTCCATGATGATGGTGTTCTCGGGGTCCTTGATCTCGGCCATGGCCGGTTCCTCCTGGGATCTCTGTCGGGCCGAGACACTAGTGCGGCGGAAAGGCGATGAAAAGGGGCGCGAATGGGACCGACCATTGACCTTTCCGACACTTCGGGCGAATTAACGCCAACGTGAGCCCTTCGGGAGTACAATGCATGGCTTGGAAAACCCTCGACGACATGGACCTTGCCGGCAAGGTGGTCCTGGTGCGTGTGGACATCAACGTACCGGTCGAGGATGGCCGGGTGACCGACGCGACCCGGATCGAACGGATCAAGCCGACGGTGGAGGATATCCTCGAGGCGGGCGGCAAACCGGTGCTGCTGGCGCATTTCGGTCGCCCCAAGGGCAAGATCGTGCCCGAGATGAGCCTCAAGATCACCCTGCCCGCGCTGGAAGAGGCGTTCGGCCGCGGCGTGATCTTTGCAGATGACTGCATCGGCCTGCCCGCGAAACAGGCCGTCGCCGCGCTCAGCGAAGGCGATATCCTGCTGCTGGAAAACACCCGTTTCCACGAGGGCGAAGAGAAGAACGACCCGGCGCTGGCCGCCGCCATGGCCGCGCTCGGTGACATCTACGTGAACGACGCCTTCTCCGCCGCGCACCGGGCCCATGCCTCGACCGAGGGCATCGCCAAGCTGCTGCCCTCCTGTGCGGGCCGTCTGATGGAGGCCGAACTGACCGCGCTCGAAGGCGCGCTCGGCAATCCGGCCCGCCCGCTGGTCGCGGTGGTCGGGGGCGCCAAGGTCTCGACCAAGCTCGATCTGCTGGGCAATCTCGTCAGCAAGGTCGATTACCTGGTGATCGGCGGCGGCATGGCCAATACCTTCCTTGCCGCCCAGGACATCAATGTCGGCAAATCGCTCTGCGAGCATGACATGACCGGCACCGCGCGCGACATCAAGGACAAGGCCGACACGGCGGGCTGTCAGATCGTGCTGCCGGTCGATGTCGTGGTGGCGCGCGAATTCCGCGCCGGCGCGGTGAACGAGACCGTTCCGGCCGATGCCTGCCCTTCGGATGCGATGATCCTCGATGCCGGGCCGCAATCGGTCGAGCTGATCGAGGAGGTCTTCGCCAAGTGCAAGACGCTGATCTGGAACGGCCCGCTCGGCGCCTTCGAGATCGACCCGTTCGATGCCGCCACCAATGCGGCCGCTAGGAAGGCCGCCGAGCTGACCGAGGCCGGACAGCTGGTCTCTGTCGCGGGCGGGGGCGATACCGTCGCGGCGCTGAACGGCGCGGGCGCGGCGGAAAAGTTCAGCTACATCTCGACCGCGGGCGGCGCCTTCCTCGAATGGATGGAAGGCAAGACCCTGCCCGGCGTCGCGGCACTGGAAGACTGAGCTGAACGCCTGAACCTGCATGCGCGCACCGGATCGGTCCGGGCCGCGCATGCATTATCGTGTCTCTGCCGTGCGCCATGCGCAGCCCCGTTGCCGCGGGCCCTGTTTTTGTGACCGGTGCGTTTCGAGATTTCGATTTCCAACACGAATCGGTTGCCCTAGACTGCCGCGAGCCGCGCATGGGGCGCGGCCAGCAGGGGCAGGGTCATGGCCACGACGCGTCTGCGCCCCGCCTGGGGGGCGCTTGTCTATATCGGTGTAAGCTTCTCGCTGGCGATGTATTTCACCTTCGCCGCCGTGCAGGGGGATTACGGGTTGTTCCGCCGAATTCAGATCGAAGCGGACGCCGCCAGGCTCGAGGCGCGCAAGGCCGAGCTCGAAGCCGAGCTCGAGGCCGTGTCGAACAAGACGCATCGGCTGTCCGATGGCTATCTCGACCTCGACCTGCTCGACGAGCGCGCCCGCAGCGTGCTGGGCCTGATCCGTGCCGACGAAATCGTCGTCCGCTGAGCCCTCCCCCAGATCCTCTCTGTGTCCGCCAGCCCCCAACCGGCCGGGAAAAAGCCCTCGCATTTCTAGAACCGCTCTGATATATTTTGGTTTAACGTTAAACCATCTTCCATACATGGGAGGCGCCGCCAGATGGCACCGCGAAAACCGCCCGCAAAACCGAACATCTCCAAGGAAGAGCTTCTGACCTATTACCGCGAAATGCTGCTGATCCGGCGTTTCGAGGAAAAGGCGGGGCAGCTTTACGGCATGGGACTGATCGGAGGGTTCTGCCACCTCTATATCGGCCAGGAGGCCGTCGTCGTCGGGCTCGAGGCCGCAGCCGAAGAAGGCGACAAGCGCGTGACCTCGTACCGCGACCATGGCCATATGCTGGCCTGCGGGATGGACCCGAAAGGCGTGATGGCCGAGCTGACCGGTCGTCAGGACGGCTATTCAAAGGGCAAGGGCGGGTCGATGCACATGTTCTCGAAGGAGCGCCATTTCTATGGCGGCCACGGGATCGTCGGCGCCCAGGTGCCGATCGGCGCGGGCCTGGCCTTCTCGGACAAGTACAAGGGCAATGGCCGGGTGACCTTCACCTATTTCGGCGACGGCGCCGCGAACCAGGGTCAGGTCGCCGAGACCTACAACATGGCGCAGCTCTGGGACCTGCCGGTGATCTTCGTGATCGAGAACAACCAATATGCGATGGGCACTTCGGTCAAGCGCTCGACCAAAAGCCCGGATTTCTGGGAACGCGGCGCAGCCTTCGGCATTGCGGGCGAATCCGTCGACGGCATGGATGTGCTCGCTGTCAAAGCTGCGGGCGAGAAGGCGGTGGCCCACTGCCGCGCCGGCAAGGGCCCCTATATCCTCGAGGTCATGACCTATCGCTACCGCGGCCATTCGATGTCGGACCCGGCCAAGTACCGCTCGCGCGAGGAGGTCCAGAAGGTCCGCGAAGAGCGCGACGCGATCGAGAATGTGCGCGAGCTGATCCTGCAGGGCAAGCACGCGACCGAGGACGAGCTCAAGGAAATCGACAAGGAAATCAAGGCTGTGGTCAACGAGGCCGCCGAATTCGCCAAGGAAAGCCCGGAGCCCCCGCTCGACGAGCTCTATACCGACATCTATGCCGAAACGGCGCCGCAGAACGCCTGAGGAGGAGAGACAGACATGGCAACGGAAATCCTGATGCCCGCCCTCTCTCCGACGATGGAGGAAGGCACGCTGGCGAAATGGCTGGTCAAGGAAGGCGATACCGTCTCGGCGGGGGACATCCTCGCCGAGATCGAGACCGACAAGGCGACGATGGAATTCGAGGCCGTCGATGAAGGGATCATGGGCAAGATCCTGATCGCGGCGGGCACCGAGGGGGTGAAGGTCAATACCCCCATCGCCGTGCTGATCGAGGAGGGCGAAGATGCCGACGCGGCCGCGAAGGCCGCGCAGGAGGCCGCGCCTGCAGCCGACGCGGCGGGCAAGGCGGCCTCCGACGGAGGCTCCGCTCCCTCCGCCCCGGCCGCGCCGAAAGCCCCGGTGGCAGAGCCCGAGATCCCTTCGGGCACGAAGATGAAATCGACCACCGTGCGCGAGGCGCTGCGCGACGCCATGGCCGAAGAGATGCGCCGGGACGGGGATGTCTTCCTGATGGGCGAGGAAGTCGCCGAATATCAGGGCGCCTACAAGATCAGCCAGGGCCTGCTGGACGAGTTCGGCTCGAAGCGGGTGATCGACACCCCGATCACCGAACACGGCTTTGCCGGTCTCGGCGTCGGCGCCGGCTTCGGCGGGCTGCGCCCCATCGTCGAGTTCATGACCTTCAACTTCGCGATGCAGGCGATGGACCAGATCATCAACTCGGCCGCCAAGACGCTTTACATGTCGGGCGGCCAGATGGGCTGTCCCATCGTCTTCCGCGGCCCCAACGGTGCCGCCGCCCGCGTTGCCGCCCAGCACAGCCAGGACTATGCCGCCTGGTACGCGCATATCCCCGGCCTCAAGGTGGTCCAGCCCTATTCGGCCGCCGATGCCAAGGGTCTGCTCAAGACCGCGATCCGCGATCCGAACCCGGTAATCTTCCTCGAGAACGAGATCCTCTACGGGCGGAGCTTCGATGTCCCGGTCCTGGATGATTTCACCATCCCCTTCGGCAAGGCCCGGATCTGGCGCGAGGGCAAGGACGTGACGCTGGTGAGCTTCGGCATCGGCATGACCCATACGCTCGAGGCCGCAGATGTACTGGCCAAGGAGGGGATCGAGGCCGAGGTGATCGACCTGCGCACATTGCGCCCGCTCGACACCGCCACCGTGATCGAAAGCGTGAAGAAAACCAATCGCTGCGTCACCGTCGAGGAAGGCTTCCCGGTCTGCTCGATCGGCAACCACATCTCGGCCGTGCTGATGCAGGAGGCCTTCGACTGGCTCGACGCGCCGGTCATCAACTGCACCGGCAAGGACGTGCCCATGCCCTATGCGGCAAACCTGGAAAAGCTGGCGCTGGTGACCACGAAAGAGGTCGTCGAAGCCGCCCGCGCCGTAACCTATCGCTGAGGAGAGACAGACATGGCAACGGAAATCCTGATGCCCGCCCTCTCTCCGACGATGGAGGAAGGCACGCTGGCAAAATGGCTGGTCAAGGAGGGCGATACCGTCTCGGCGGGCGACCTTCTGGCCGAGATCGAGACCGACAAGGCGACGATGGAATTCGAAGCCGTCGATGAAGGCACGGTCGGAAAGATCCTGATCGAGGCCGGCACCGAAGGGGTCAAGGTCAACACTCCCATTGCCGTCCTGCTCGAGGAAGGCGAAAGCGCCGACGACATCGACAGCGCCGCGAAGGCGCCCGCGTCGGCACCCTCCCCGGAGGCCCCACGGGCCGACGCGGGCGGCAAGGCGGCCCCCGAAGGGGGCTCCGCGCCGGCCGCCGCCCCGCCTGCCCCCAGCAACGACCATGGCGAACGCGTCTTCGCCTCACCGCTTGCGCGCCGGATCGCGGCCGAGAAAGGGCTCGACCTGACTGCCATCGAAGGCTCGGGCCCGCGCGGCCGGATCGTCCGCGCCGATGTCGAGAAGGCCGGCGCCCAACCCAGGGCATCTCAAGCTGCGGCCGCCCCGGAGGCCAGCGCGGCTGCCACGATGCCCGCAGGCGCCTCGGCCGATGCCGTCGCGAAGATCTACGAGACCCGCGAGCACGAGGTCGTCACCCTCGACGGCATGCGCAAGACCATCGCCGCCCGCCTGACCGAGGCCAAGCAGACCATCCCGCACTTCTACCTGCGCCGCGACATCCGGCTCGACGCGCTGCTCGAGTTCCGCAGCACGCTCAATGCCCAGCTCGGCGCCCGGGGCGTCAAGCTTTCGGTCAACGACTTCATCATCAAGGCCTGCGCGCTGGCGCTCCAGCAGGTGCCCAAGGCCAATGCGGTCTGGGCCGGCGACCGCATCCTGCAGCTCAAGCCCTCCGATGTGGCGGTCGCCGTCGCCATCGAGGGCGGGCTCTTCACCCCCGTCCTGAAGGATGCCGAGACCAAGTCGCTCAGCCAGCTGTCGAAAGAGATGAAGGATCTGGCCACCCGCGCACGCGACCGCAAGCTCGCGCCGCAGGAATATCAGGGCGGAAGCTTCGCGATCTCCAATCTCGGAATGTACGGCATCGATAATTTCGATGCGGTGATCAACCCGCCGCATGGTGCCATCCTTGCCATCGGCGCGGGGGTGAAGAAGCCCGTCGTCAACGATGCCGGAGAGATCGAGGTCGCGACCGTAATGTCGGTCACGCTCAGCGTCGATCACCGGGTGATCGACGGCGCGCTCGGTGCCGAGCTGCTGCAGGCGATCCGGGACAATCTCGAAAACCCGCTGGCCATGCTGGCCTGAGCGGCCCCCGCCGATACCGGAAAGAAAAGGCCCGGCAGAACCGCCGGGCCTTTTTCCTGTCCGAAGGTCGGGTTCAATCCCCGTCGCAACCGCCCAGCCGGTGATCCATCATGACCGAGGGCTGATCGCAGCCCGCCTCGCCGACGATCTTCGCGGGCACCCCCGCCACGGTCGAACAGGGCGGCACATCCGACAGCACGACCGACCCCGCCGCGATCCGCGAGCAATGACCGACATGGATATTGCCAAGGACCTTGGCCCCCGCCCCGATGAGTACGCCATCGCCGATCTTCGGATGGCGGTCGCCATCGTCCTTGCCGGTCCCGCCCAGCGTGACCGAATGCAGCATCGAGACATTGTCACCGACAATGGCGGTTTCCCCGATCACGATGGAATGGGCATGGTCGATCATGATACCCTGCCCCATCCGGGCGGCCGGGTGAATATCGACGCCGAAGGCCTCCGAAACCCGCATCTGCACCAGATAGGCCATGTCGTGACGGCCCTGCCGCCAGAGCCAGTGTCCGACCCGGTAGGCCTGCAGCGCCTGATAGCCCTTGAAGAACAGGATGGGCTGAATGTAGCGATGACAGGCCGGATCGCGGTCATGAACCGCGGTCAGATCGATCCGCGCGGCCCGGCCCAGCGCCGGCTCGTCGGCATAGGCCTGATCGGCGATCTCCCGCAGAAGCTGCTCGGACATCTCGCCCGAAGACAGCTTCATCGCGAATCGGTAGGCCAGCGCATCCTCGAAGCCCGCATGATGCAAAAGGCTGGAATGCATGAGCCCGCCCAGCAACGGTTCGGCGCTCACAGCCTCCTCGGCCTCGGCGCAGATCCGCTTCCAGACCGGGTCGAGTTCGGCGAGGCGCGGCTTGATCTCGGGCATGAACGTTCCTCTTCGTTTCCGCCCCAGCTTACAGCAGAACCGCCCCGCCTTCCAAGATCAAGCCCATCGCGCGCAAAGACGTGAGTGTCCTCGTGCCGCGGCGGCATGGCGCAGCCCTCCCCATCCTTCCGCTCGCGCGCCAGCGACGGATCAGCATCGCGACGAAACCGCCCCCCGCTTGCCGTCACGCCAGGCCGCCAGCGCACCGAAAACCTGCGCCAGACAGCGGCAGTATTCAGCGTCGTCCAGGGATGGCTCCGGCGGCAGCTCCCAATTCTCGGCCAACGCCATCAGCGATCCGTTTCCCCAATCGGGATGCCCCCGTCCGAACCGCTTGCGATAGGCATCTGCCGCCTCGGCCTGCATCAGCAGCGCCCCGATCATCCGTCCGCGTTCGGCTGCGGGCAGGCGGTAAAGCGCCCGTGCCGCCGCCACCGCATCGCCATGAAGAACAGGGCGCATCCGCGACCTCAGACACTGGCCGGAAGGGAAAGCTCGGTGTAATGGACCGCAAGACGCACCAGACCACCGGTAAAGCTGCCCCCATCCGGGCTCAGCCTCAGCGGCATCGGCGCATAACCGGTGAGCGGCCTGCCAAGCACGCCCAGCACATAGGAATTGAGGCCAAGCCCCAGCCCCGAGCCGAAGCGGTTGTCAGATCCGTCCGCCCCGAGCCGCCAGCTGCTCAGCGTGCCGGTGATCTCCTCGATCACCCGTCCGGTCACACCGAACACGGTTGCATGCGACGGAATGACAACCGCTGTATTCTGCGCCCCGCCCGCCACCACCGGATGGTCGAATTCAAGCACCCGAAAGGCGATGCCTGCCCCCGAAGGCGCGAGGGCGCCGCCGACCGCGTCCCAGCCCCCGCCGGTCCAGCGCATATCGGCGCCCGCATCCACCACGAAGGCGCGCCAGCCGGTCAGGGGCGCCAGGAAGACCCAGCCGCCATTGTCCCGGAGCGCGATCCGACCGTCCTGCCCTTCCCACTCGCCCGCCGCTCCGGCCGGGACGCCCCAGGCCAGCCCGTCGGCCGCCCCCGGCGGCGGCGCAACCACTGTCAGGCTCTGCAACCGAAGCTGAACCAGCGCATCGAGGCGGATCAACGCCTCGTTCACGGTGACATGCTTCTGCGCCTGTGCTGCCTGCAGCAGCGGCAGGGACAGATTCGCGGTGTTAGCCATCGATCTCGATCCTCCGATAAGGTCCGGGTCCGAACTGATCGGACAGTTGTGCAACCTCGACGGCGAAGGGGACGACGGCCCCATCCGCCGCCTGCATGGCCGCCGTGTAGGTCCAGCCGGGCACGGTCACGGACTCGGCCCGCAATTCGTCCCCGGCAAGGGTCATGACCCGCAGCACATAAAGCTCGCGCGCCTCGCCAAGCGGCACCTCGACCGATGCCCAGCTGTCGCCGTCGAGCCGCGTGCGGCGCATCCAGCTCAGCGTCAGATCGCCCCCAGACTGCCTCCGTGCCCCGAGATGGCAAGGCGCATAAGGTCGAAGCCCGATCCCGTCGAAAGCCAGCTTTGCATGGCTGTAGCTCGGATCGTCATAGGCCTGCGTCCCCGGCCCGAAACGGTAATGCCGCGCAAGCCCCCGGGCCGAGGCAGGCAGGGCGATCTGCGACAGGCGCGCATCGATCAGGACGACCGTGCTGCCGACCGGCCAGAGCTCCGGCATGTGGGCCTCGGTTCCCGCCTGCCCCCTGAGCCGCCGCCGCAACTCGTAGGTCCCGGGCGCGACGAGCTCTGCTTCGGCAAACTGGAACAGCTCCCAACCCGCGGCATCGCCCGTTCCTATGGCCGCCAGATTTGCGCCCGCCAGCAGCTCGGCCTCCCCGACCGAGGACAGGGTTCCCGAGGCAATTTTCACCCGCAAGGCGGGTCCCCGGTCCCAACGTCCCGGCGCCGCCGCATGAAGCGGGGTCTCGGCAACCCCGATCACGGCCGGGCGCTCCAGCGTGGTGTTCAGGCTATACCCCGCATCCTCGACCGCCGCGTAAAGATCGACGCTTCCGGGCCAGGGCACCGCAGCTGCCGCCAGATAGGGCGCATGCGGCACCTCGTCTCCGGTCAGAAGCGGCAGATCCATGAACAGGGCATGGACCGGCACCGGTGCTGCGAAAGCGGCCTGGACCACGCCCCGATCCTCTATGCGGGGCGGCAGATACAGCCCGCGCTCGACCCGCACCGCCTCGATCCGGCGCGCCTCCCCGAGATCGACCCGGTCGATCCGGTAATCGCCGGAGGACAGATGCATGACATCGCCCGCCCCCACCGACAGCGATGACAACGGCAACGCCAGCTGCACCCGGTCGCGTGCGACACGCGATTCGGCAAGCCAGCGTTCGACGATGGCCTGCCCCTCGGCACCGGTCAGCACCAGCGGCAACTCGCTGGCCGAGACCGTCCGGCTGGGCTCGTCTGGAAAGATCGCCTCCGCGGCACGGGTCTCATAGGCGCCATCGGCCTCGATGAAGGACAACCGCACCCGCCCGGCAGTTTCCGCATCGGGCGTCCGGCTGTGTTCGATATCGCCCGCCAGCTCGCCGGTCCGGGCCAGATCGGCGGCATCGATGACCACACCCTCCCGGCCGTCGCGGTTGAAGAAGGTGATCCGCCCGTCGCGTTCGGCCGCCTCGATGCCATAGGCCAGCATCAAGGGCTGCAGCGCCGCCCGCGCCCCGGCGAGATCGCCGATGACATAGCCCCGCACCAGACCATAGACACCAGAGACATCCGGATCGGCAACGCCCGCCCCGGTGCAGATCTCGCGGATCACCGCATCCAGCGACTGAGCCGAGGCGCGCCCATTCAGCCAGTGGCCCCGGCCGTAATTGGCGCCATCCGACCAGAGCGCATGATTGCCCGGAAACTGCGGATAGGGCCGGGCATCCCATGCCCAGACATGGGCGCGGGACATGTCGACCATCGGCGCTCCGTAAAGCGCCGAGACCGGATTGATCGCGGGATCGGCCCAATAGCCCAGCATCGCCCGCAGATACTGATGCTGGATCAGGTCGTCGCGTGCGCCGGTCGAATAGGGCGGCAACGCGTTCTCCGAAGATTTCGGATCGCTGAAGAGGTTGGGCGCATTGGTGCCCTTGTCGACGGCCGGGCAGCCGAGCTCGGTGAACCAGATCGGCTTCGATTGCGGCACCCAGGCGGTCGGCTCCGCGCTGCGCACCCCGTCGATCCGGTCGTGATGGGCATTCTGCCACCAGCTCCGGAGATCCTTGTAGCGCCAGACCCAGGGCTCGCCATAAGCCCCATCGGAGATCGGGCTGCGGATCTGTGCATCGCGCGCCGCCTGCGAGGCGTAATACCAGTCGAACCCTTCTCCGCCCTCGATATTCGAGCGCAGATAGTCCTGATCGTAGATCGTTCCCCAACCGGCATCGGCATGCTCATCGCCATCGCGCCAGTCCGACAGCGGCATGTAATTGTCGATCCCGACGAAATCGATCGCAGGATCGGCCCAGAGCGGATCGAGATGGAACAGCACATCGCCTGTCCCGTCTTCGGGATGAAAACCGAAATATTCGCTCCAGTCGGCCGCATAGCCGATCTGGCAGGACGGGCCGACGATCTCGCGCACATCCGCCGCCAGCGCGCGCAGCGCGTCCACCGCCGGAAACCGCCCCTCCGCGCCCCGGATCGTCGTCAGCCCGCGCAGCTCCGAGCCGATGCAAAAGGCAGAGACCCCGCCCGCCAGAGCACACAGATGGGCGTAATGCAGGATGAAGCGGCGATAGCTCCACTCCTCCGGTCCCGAATACAGAATGCCCTGTCCGGAAACCGCGAAATCCTCCGGCCGCGCGGCCCCGAAGAACAGCGCCACCTCATCCTCGGCAAACCGGCTGCCATCGGTCGTGAAGGCGTGGCTCGGCGCGAAATTCAGCGTGATGCGACCGCGCCAGGGCAAGGGCGGCTGCCCCGCCGCCCCGGTATAGGGATCGATCAGGGAGTTGCCCGCAAGCTGGTCCATCAGAATGAACGGGTAGAAGACCGCCTCCTGCCCGCGCTGACGCAGCGCCCGGATCGCTTCGACGACACTGGCATCGGCCGGCGTACCGCCATAGACCGGCTTGCCGTCGACATGAGGCACGACTTCGGCCATGCTCCGGCTCAGCCCCGCGACCCGCCAGGGCATCGGCCGGCCGTCGAATTCAGTCTGCTCGACCTTGGGCCTGGGCCGCGCCACCGGCGCCCGCAGATCCGAGGCAAACCAGCTCACCACCAGAGAAACCGAGCCGACATTCGGCAATTCGCCCTGCAGCATGTCGAGAGATGTCGCAATGTCGGTCTTGCCGCTGGGGGTGTTGACATTGACCGAAGCGGCCTGCCCGGGCCCGTAGGAGAAATGAACCGGCGTCGTCGCCAATGCGTATTCACCCGTGCCCGGGATCAGAGCCATGCCCCGCACCAGCCCGGGCAGATCGTCAACCGCACCGGCGGCGCGGCGCACCACCTCGAAGGTCAGCTGCGGCACCCGGTTGCCGAACCGGGCCAGCTCCATGTCCTCGATCACGACATAGGCCGTCCCGCGATAGGCCGGAGCACGCCCCTCTCCTTCGACCGCCTCGATCAAGGCATCGGGCAGCTGGTCCTCCGCCCCGTCATAAACCCGCATCGTCAGAGATTGCGGCTCGATCTCGGTCCCGTCCGCCCAGATCCGGCCGACCCGGGCGATCCGACCTTCGCAAAGCGCGATGCCCAGGCTCACCGAATAGCTGTATTCCTTGACCTTGGGCTTGCTGGGCGCCCCCTTGCCGCCACCACGCGTGCTGACCGTCTCGCGAAAGCGCGAGGCCCAGATCACCTGCCCCGCGACCCGCGCCCGCCCCCAGAGCCGCCCCAGCGCCGCCCCCTCGCTTGCCCCGGTCAGGCGAAACCGCTCGACCTTGCCGGTCTCGACCGCCTGCGATCCGCTGCCCAGCAACTGCTGATCGATCACCCGCCCCAGCGTCGCACCGACCGCCCGGCCAAGGACCGCGCTCGACAGCCCCAGCACCGAGCCGCCCAGCGCCGAACCGGCCGCTGCGCCGGCCGCCGACAATACGATTGTCGCCATGGATCAGATCCTTTCCGGGAAGGCGAACCGGGCAACGATCCGCCGCGCCCAGGGCGCGGAGAGCGAGCTTTCGACGACGCCGCGGCCGGAATAGGCGTGAATGAAGCTGGGCATCTCGAACACCCGCCCCTGCAGGCCGAGATGCTTGGCCACCGTGTCGTCGCGCATCCGGAACAGGATGACATCGCCCTCGGCGGCCTCCTCCAGCGGTCGGACGAGAAGATGCCGCCTCGCCGCCCGCCACAGGACCTCCTCGCCCTGAGGCTCGGACCAGTCCGGCGTATAGGGCGGCACCTCTTCCGGCTCGCCGCCGTAAAGCGCGCGCCAGACGCCGCGCAACAGGCCCAGACAATCGGCCCCGGCGCCCCGCACCGTGCCCTGATGCCGATACGGCGTTCCGATCCAGCGCCGCGCCTCGGCGGCGGCCCGCTCTCCCATACTGATCATGACTTCAGACTTCCCCCGTCGTTCACACCGGCACGGGTCGGATAGCTCATCAGCCAATCCTCGCCCGGGATATCCGGAAACCCTCTGAAATTCAGGAAATTGTCGAACTTGCTGCGGCAGGTCTCGGCCCGCCGGTCGCAGCCCGCGATCAGCCGCAGAGTGTCCCCCGCGCCGACCGGGCCCCGGATCTCGGACCAGAGCTCGATCACCCGAAGCCCATTCTCCTCGCGATCGCCCTTGATCGCACCCGCAAGCCCGGCCGCGGGGCCCGACACCACCTCAAGCCGGCCCTGCTCGAACCAATGCGCCGCAAAGCCGGACAGCCCCTCGAAACGGAACGCCCGATGCCCGGTCACCGACACCGCAGCCAGGACGGTCGAGAAGCCCTCCTGCCCGGTGTCGAAACGACAGGCCCCATCGCCCAGAACCGCACCGCAGGGCACCTGATAGATCTGCCCCTGCGGCTGGTTCAGCCCCTCGGCCAGACCGCGCAGCTCGGCCTCGAAGGCCCCGGCCGTCCGGGTCATCTCGCCCAGCGTCCCGGTGAAGATCAGCGCGTGCTGTTCGGGCTCGCGCCAGTTCACCAGCCAGATCCTCAACCCCGCGCCGTCATAGCGTCCGGCCGAGATATCCTCCTCGGTGATCGCCTCCGAACTCAGCGCCGAAACCGCAGCCGAATTGTCGACGGAAAGCCCGGTGGTCTGGCTCAGCGCCCGCGCCGTCATGCCGGTATCGGCGCGGAAGGTGATCCCGCCAAAGACAAGATCGCGGTCGTGATCGGTGAATCCCAGCACGACGCCGTCCCGCCGGACCAGCGCCCAAGCCCGGGCAAGCGTTGTCGCACCGCTTTCCAGATGCGCCAGAAATGTCCCCGACAGCGCCATCAGATCCGCAGCTCCACCACAGGAACCGAGGGCACTTCGCCTGCCCGGAAGCTCTCGACCGAGCTTTGGATCCGATCGGTATCGAAGCGCACCGGCACATCGAATTCGAACCCTGCGGTAACGACCGCTCCCACAGGCGGCGCCTCGGCCAGCGTCACCAGACCGGAGGCGAGGTCGATCATGTAATCGGCCGGCGCGAACAGCTCGATCCCGTCCTGGGCCAGCCGAACCGTGCCCGCGACCGGCTTTGCGATCGGCCGCACATAGGACTGCCCGCCCGAGGCATAGGTTTTCCGAAGCTGGAACCGGACCGTGGCGCCATCGCCCGAACCGATCACCTGATCGCCCGGTGCGACATCGGCCGAGGGGCGGCAGGACTTGTAATCCGACCAGTCCTTCCAGCGGAACCCGTAAAGCTGGCCGCGCCGCGCCTCGAAGAAGGCGATCAGCTGCTCGACATCGTCGAGCGAACTCATTGCGACCCCGGCATCATAGCGTCGTCGGGCATGCTCCCAGGGGGTGTTGCGCTCCTCGAAGCCGTTGGCGAGGGTGACGATCTCGGTCCGGCGCTCGGGCCCCCCCACCGAGCCGAAGCTGAGATTGGCCGGGAAACGGACTTCGTGAAATGCCATAGGCGGTTTCCTCCCTCACCTGTTGCGCTGGGCGCGCGAGAGCAGGCGACTCATCTCGGCCGCGATCTGGCTCTGACTGCGCGCAAACCCCTGCACGTCCGGCGTGTTGATGTTCATGACGATCTGGATCGGCCGCGCCGGGCCGCCGCTGTCCGACCGCACGCCAAGGCGGCCATCGGCGCCGCGCGACAGCGGCAGGATCGCCTCGGGCCCGGCCTCGCCCATCAGCCCGGTCGCGCCCCGCATCGGAAAATACGTTGCCTGCGCCACGATGCCCCCGGAGGCAAAGGGAACGACTCGCCCCTGCGAGAAGCTCGCCCCCCTGGCAAAGGGCAAGGCGGCGCCCATCAGCCCCTCGATCCCGCTCGCAATCAACCCGCTCAGCTGCCCCTGCACCGGCTTCACGGCTGCGGCATAGGTCGCGTTGGCCACCGAATTGGCGACCGATTTCAGCGCGTCCGAGAGTTTCATCCCATCGAAGACCAACCCGTCGAAAGCCCCCCTCAGGCCGCGCCCGATGGCATTCGACAGCGACCCCACCTCGCGATTGGTCAGCGTCAGCGTGTCCCGCATCCGCAGAAGTCCCAGCTCGAAGGCCGCCGCGGTCCCGCTCGCCCCCCCCAGGGTCGTCTCCAGCGCCTCCAGTTGCGCCTCGAATGTCTCGATGTCCTCAGCCTCTGCCATGGCCTATCCTTCGCCCCTCGTTTTGTCCGGAAAGGCGCGAGCCAGTTCCTCCAGCCGCACCCGGCTCATGGGGGCAGGCCCGCCATCGGCCCCCAGCATCAGCATCAGTTCGGCAGGCGTAAGCCCCCAGAACTCGGACGGCCTCAATCCCAGCCCCCGGATGCCCGCGCGCATCAGCGCGCCCCAGTCAAAGCCCATCGTGTTTCGCCTCGGGCAGGGTGAAGGCCCGCGCCAGAAGCTGCGCGGCAGCCTGAGCGGCGGCGATCGGGCCGCCCCCGATATCTGCCTCGGCCAGATCGGAGGTCGTTCCCTGCCAGCCGCCGCCGCGCAACCCGGCAAGCAAAAGTGCGATCACGTCGCGGGTCGCGAAATGCCCCTCTTCGTAGCGCTCGATCAGCGCAAGCAGCGTATCGGCGCCCAGCGCCGCCTCCAGTTCGGCCAATGCGCCGAGCGTAAGCTTGAGAACCTGACGCTCTCCGTCGACCATCAGCGCCACTTCTCCTGCATGGGGATTTGGCATGGTCACATCGCCGTAAAGCTGAGGACACCGGCCGAGGCGAGCGTCATTTCATAGGTGGCCTCGCCATTATGGCTGCCGGCATATTCCAGGCTGCTGACCTGAAACCGCCCTTCGACGACCCCGAAATCCGGGATCACCAGCTGGAAAAGCGGCGTGAGACCGTCGAAGAAGACCTGCCGGGCACGGGCATCGGTCTCGGCATCCTTGAAGACGCCCGAACCGCTGATCGTGGCGGTCTTGACCCCCGCACCGGCCAGCAATTCACGCCAGCCCCCCTGGCTTTCCAGGCTGGTCACGTCGACCGGCTCGGCATTGAAGCTGATGCGCGAGGCCCGCAGCCCCGCGAAGGTCGAGAAGTCTCCCGAGCCGGAGAGGTCGACCTTGATGAGAAGATCCTTGCCGTTCTGCGCCGTCATTTCGCGTACTCCACATGTGTCATTCAATCGTCCTCGACCCGGACGGAGAACCGCAGGTCGATGCGACGCTGATCCTTCGCGCCGACGCGCCGGGCACGGGCGCGGTCGAACCAGAGCCCGACCACCCTCCCCCGGGCGAGCGCGAGCGGCGCCGCGGACAGGGCGTCCGAGATAGCTCCGGCGGCAGCCTTGGCCCGGGCGAACCCGCTCTCCTCGCTGACAACCGAGATCGTCACGCGGTGCAGAGCCCCGTCCGCGCCCTTGTCGGACGCGTCGCGGACCTCTTCCGGCCCGAGGCTCACATAGATCGGCGGAAGACGCCCCGCAGGCATCGCGTCGAAGATCGCATCCCCGACGATGGCAGTAATGGCGGCATGCCCCGAAATCCGCTCGAAGATCGCGGCCTGCAGCGCCGCCGCCATGCCATAGCTCATGCTGCGATCTCCTCTTCCGCGTAGCAGGCCAGATAGAGGCCGCGCGCGTCATGCTCGGTCACCGCATGGATGTGAAAGACCCGCGCGCCTTCGCGGAACCTCTGCCCGGCCGCGGGCCGGGAAGGCGCACCGGGCGGAGCGCCCCGGACCACGACCCGGTAAAGCACCCGCGACAAGGCCAGTTCCTCGCCGCCCCGCTCGCCCGCCATGCGCGGGCTCATCTCGGCCCAAAGCATACCGCGCGGCACCCAGGTTTCGGAAAAGCCGCCCGCGCCATCGGCGACAGGAACCGGCACCTCGAGAACCAGCTGCCGGTTCAGCATCGGTATCCGGCTCATCGTGGACCTCCCGCCGTCAGACGCAACGGCCGCCAGCGATCGGTAAGCGCCACGACACCGAACGGCATCGCGCCTTTGCCAGTCGGCTGCTCGACCCGGTTTTCGTAGTAATGCGCGGCCAGCAACAGCACCGCATGGCCCAGATCCTCGGGCACCGCCTCCCAGTCCGGGCCGAACCCCGCCTCGAAGTCGATCCGTACGCGGCCCTCGAAGGGAATGCCGGGCATCGTGCCCCCCGTCCCCCGCAGCTGCGGCGCATGGGTGTCGGTCACCAGCCGGTAGCGGGCGGGCGGAACCGCAACTGCGCTGCCATTTCGGTCAACGACCCGGATTTCGGTCACGGCCCGCACCGGGGCAACCGGCAAGCCCTGCCGGTCGCTCTGGCGCCAGCAATGCAGCTCATAGCTGAAACTGCGGGCGATCAGGGCCTTTCCGGTCCGCGCCTCGACCGCCGCGATGGCGGCCCGGAGCAGCGTCTCGAGATAGGCGTCCTGGTTTTCCTCTCCGGCAAATCCCGTCCCCAGACGCAGCTGCGCCTTGAACTGCGCAAGCGGAAGCGCCGCTCCGGGCACCGTCGTCTGCTCGATCAGCATCATCTTGTGGTTTCTCCGCTTTGCCTTGCTGCAAGGACGACGCGCGCAGCCCCGTCCCGCCCTGCCGGAGGGACCGACCGGACAGGGCCTTGCGGGGCTGCGCGCGCCTCACCGCCCCGAGACCGGGGACCGGTGTGGATGCGGTGCCGGATCGCCTGCGATCACGACACCGAGAACTTCAGCACCTTGATGGCGGCAAAGTCGCTGACATCACCGCCGACGCGCTTGGTGGCGTAGAACAGCACATGCGGCTTGGCCGAGAACGGATCGCGCAGCACCCGCAGATCGGGCCGCTCGGCCACGGCATAACCGGCCTGGAAATCGCCGAAGGCGATGGCCGTCGCATCCGCCGCGATGTCGGGCATGTCCTCGGCGATCAGCACCGGATAACCCAGCAACCGCGCGGGCTCGGCCGCGGCCAGCCCGTCCGACCACAGGAACCGCCCGTCGGCATCCTTCATCTTGCGAACGGCCCCGGCGGTCTTCGAATTCATCACGAATGTCGCGTTGGCGCGATAGACCGCGCCCAGCGAGTAGACCAGATCGAGGATCGCATCCGAAGGCGCGGCCACGTCGAAATCGCCATCGGCACCGGTCGCGACATAGCCGAGACTGCCCCAGGACCAGGAGGCCTCGGCAACCTTGGGATGGTCGAGAAAGCCCCGCGGCTTGTCGATACCATCGCCCGAGATGAAGGCGGCGGCCTCGGCCCGGGCGAACTTGTCGGCAATCCGTCCCGCCAGCCAGCCCTCGATGTCGAAGGCGCTGTCATCCAGCAGCCGCTGGCTGATCTTGGGCATCGCCGACAATTCGTGCAGCGGGATCGTCACCCGCTCGATCTGCGGCGTCGAGGTCTCGACCTGGCTGCCGGTCTCGCTCGACCAGCCCGACCCGGTATCCGAATGATCGACCAGCACGTCATAGGAACTGGCCTCCACCGTGACCACCTGCGAGATCGAGCGGATCGACGCCGTGGAGGTCAGGACCGACTGGATGCTGCTGGCGGTTTCGGGATCGATCAGATAGCCGCCATCGCCGGCCACCGCGGTCGACATCGCCTTGGCCTCGACTTCGATCCCGCGCAGAGCGTCATCGTCGCCGGTTCTCAGATAGGCGCCGAAGGCTTTCTTGTGAGGCACTTCGATCTCGGCGGAACGGGATAGAACGGGGCGCCCCGCGGTAACTTGCGATTTCCGGTCGAACATGGTCAGTCGCTCTTCCTGTTGTTTGAGTCTTGATTTGATTTCGGACTGGAAGCTGCTGAAATCTTTTATGAAATCTTCCAGTGCCTCACGTATTTCCATAGCTGGGCCACGCCCCCGCCCGGTCTTGACTTCGGTCTCGGTCATATCGCTTGTCCTGTCTGGGAACGGTCTTGCCGGCATCGGGGCGTTACCCCTCGGCCAGCACATGACGGGCGCCCGCAAAGGCATCCGCCAGATCGCGCAAGAGCGCCTCGGCACTTTCTTCCGTCTTGGTGCCGACCCGCGCATCGGCAAGCATCGGGAAGGTCACCAGCGACACTTCCCAAAGCTCCAGCTCGGCAAGCAACCTGTGCCCGCTTGCATCCTTGCTCGCACGCCTGGTGCGGTAGCCGATCGACAGCCCGTCGATCGCCCCGGCCGCGACCAACGCCGCCGCCTCGCGGCCGCGGGTCACATCGGTCAGGATCCGGCCCTTGACGTAAAGCCCGCGCGCATCCTCGCGAACCTCGTCCCAGACCCCGATCGGCTCCGACGGATCATGCTGCCAGAGCATTTTCACCCGCCGTCCCTCGGCCGCCATCTGCTGCAACGAGGCCCCATAGGCACCGCTCTGAACGATGTCGCCTCCGAAATCGGTGGCCCCGAAGACCGAGGCATAGCCCTCGATCACCGCACCCTCCTTCAGCGCCAGCGGCAGGGCATCGTTCTTGCAGAACTTGTGCTCGAGCGCGCTGCCAACGTCGTACTCCTTCATCTGGTCTGTCCTCTTCGCTGCTATGGGACGGAGATGGCGGCCAGGATCGAGGCGATGCCTTCGGCAAGGATCACCGCGACGATCCCGTAAACTGTCAGCCATACGCGCTTTTCGATCTGGTCCAGCATCTCCTCGATGCGTTTCAGCCGGTATTCGAGTGCGCTCCAGCGCTCTTCCATCACCCGCTCGCTGGCCTCGATCCGGATATGCGTCGCATCGAAGGGGGCGTAGAGAAACCGCGACCCCGATCTTGGCTGGGTCACCCTCGCCCCCCTTCCGGGCGCCTCGGCAACCCGAGCAGCGCGCGCTTCTCGTCTTCTGTCAGGAACTCGGCTTCTGAGATTCTCTTCCATTGCGTATCCCGCTCGGCGGCCAGCGCCGGCACCTGGTCGAGATCGGGTTTGAGAGACACCGCCGAAGAGCCGAAATGGGCAAGAAACTCGGCCAGGGCTCCGGTGACCTTCGCCACCAGGGGCACCACCGTCAGCCGATAGAAAGCGCGGTTGGCCTCCTGGTAATTGGCATAGGTCGCCTCGCCCGGAATTCCCAGAAGCATGGGCGGCACACCGAAGGCCGTGGCGATCTCGCGAGCCGCAGCCTCCTTGGTCTTCTGAAACTCCATGTCCGAGGGCGAGAAGCCCATCGGCTTCCAGTCGAGGCCGCCTTCCAGCAGCATCGGCCGTCCGGCATTCGCCGCCCCCTGGTGATAGGACAGCATCTCGTCCTGCAGCCGCGCATATTGCTCTTCGCTCAGCATCGACTGGCCGTCCGAGCCATTATAGATGATTGCGCCCGAGGGCCGGGCTGCATTGTCCAGCAGCGCCTTCGACCAGCGCGAGGCGGCATTGTGCACATCGACCGCGGTCGCGGCGGCCTGCATCGGCGACAGGCCGTAATGGTCGTCCTGCGGATGGAAATTCTTGATATGGCAGATCGGCGGCACCGGCCCGGTCATGTCGAAACGATGCTTGCGCGCGCCGACCATGTAGTCATAGGCGACGGGCCATCCGTCTGTCCCCGGCACCAGCCGCATCCGGTCCGAGCGCAGCACATGCAGTTCGAAAGGCAGCCCGGTCTCGCCGCCCACCGCCTCGAGATAGCCGTTCCCCGAAAGCAGGAGCTGGCCGTAAAGCGCCTCCATCAGCTCGGCGCGGCCTTGCGCCGGATTGGGCCGCCTGAGCAGCTCCATCACCGGATGCGTTTCGTACCGCCTGTCCTCGTCCTGGCAGATCAACGGCAAGGCCGCCGCGGATTCCGCGATCAGCTTGACCGCGCGAAAGCCGACGGGATTGGCATTGAACCCCGCCCTGATGAGCGAGCCCGTATCGCGCGGCGTCCAGGCCGCGCGGCCCGCTCCTGCCCAGGCGATCACAGGCCCCGTGGCCGAGGCCTTGGTCTCGGGCAGTGTTTCCGTCGCTCGGCGGAACAGGTTGAATTTCATCGCCAGTCATCCTCCGTTTTCGGTCGGCTCCGCCGGCGGCCGGACGGAAAGAAAAGGCCCGCCGCCCGGGTCATCCCCCGGGGACGGGCCGATCCCGGCCGTTCCGTGTCGCCCTGCGGGCTGTTCTGTCGGTCTAAAGGCCCCGCACGCGCGGCCGGCGCCACTGCGCGGCAGGCGCGATCATCAGATCGTTGATCGCCCAGACCAGGGCATCGACCCGGTCCGGGCTGCCACGGCCCTCATAGCCATGCGACGTCATGTGACACATCTGCTCCTCGAGCAGCTGCAACCCCCTGAGATGCCTGACGCGCCCCTGTTCGTAGAGCGCCGCCACGGGCTCGGCCCGGACGATCTTGCTTCGCGTCGCCCGAACCGCGCGGAACGGCACCATCGCGTCGAGCTGCCGGATCATGGTCTCGACCAGATCGCCACCCTGATTGACCTCGGCGACCAGGCGATCAGCCGAATGGCGTTCCATGGCCTCAAGCGCGATCTTTGCCCAGACTGTGGGCGCGGCGCCCGCCACGCTCGCATCCTCCAGCACGTAAGCGCTCCAGCTCTGGGGCGGCCCCTGCATCCGGACCCCGGCCACGACGATGCCGCATTCATCCGAGCCGGCATGGCTCGACACCGGCGGATCGACCGCCACCACGATCCGGTCGAGCTCCGGGGCCTCATCGACCCGCAGCGCCTCCAGCCGGGCAAGCGTCCAGAGCGCGCTTTCGGCCTCTTCCAGCAGAATGCCGTCCAGCTCCTGCCGACCGAGCCGGGTGCCGGAATAGCGCGTCCGCACCGCCTCCAGAAACGAGGCCGCAAGATTGGCGCGGTTGGCCTCGGTCGGCGCATGGGTGACGACCGTCTTCGGGTTCGACAGGATGGATTTAAGCACCGGTACATTGCGCGGCGTCGTCGTCACGCATTGCTGCGGTGCCTCGCCCAGCCTCAGCCCGAACTGAAGCATGTCCCAGGTTTCCTCGGCCCGTTTCCATTTTGCCAGCTCGTCCGACCAGGCGGCATCGAATTGCGGCCCACGAAGCGAGTCCGGATCATGCGCCGAGAAGACCTGCGCCACCGCGCCATTCGGCCAGACCAGTCGGCGCCGCGTCGCCTCCCAGTTCGGCCGCCGGTCGGGCGGCGAACAGGCCAGAATGCCGCTTTCGCCGAACACCATGACCTCGCGCGCCTCGTCGATCGTCTCGCCGACCAGCGCCACCCGGCGCGCCCGGCCTTCATCCAGCGGCCGCGCCCCCTCGACCTGCGCGCGAATCCATTCCGAACCGGCCCGGGTCTTGCCCGAGCCGCGCCCGCCCATGATCACCCAGGACCGCCAGTCGCCCTCGGGAGCAAGCTGATGCGGCAAGGCCCAGAATTCGAAAAGGTAGGGCAGCGCCAGCAGCACCGCTTCATCCATCCCCTCGAGAAACGCTGTCTGCGTCTCGGGCGGAGCGCAGGCGATCCAGTCGGCGCCTGACTTCAAGGCGCGCCTGATCAAGGTCGAGTGCCTGGATTCCTCCGTCGGAACCGGATTCCGCATTGAGCCGCCTTTCCACCCGCTGTCGTTCATCAAACGCAGTCTGGGCCGCTTTTCCGAGATCGTTCAGCGCCCCCCGCAGCATGCGGGCGCGCTCGGAATTGCCGGCCTGGATTTCTTCGATCAGGTCATTCAGGGCACGGATCATGCGCCTGTAATGTTCTTCGGCTTCCTCTAGCACCGCCCACGCTGCCGCGTCGCCCGCTGCAGGTGAGAGATCGTCTGTCATCGCGTCTGCCTGATTGACCTGCCTATTGCAGTGAGAAGACAAAGAAAAAGCGGCCTCCGGGGGTCTCCCCGTGCCGCCAATCCCACGTCTTCCAGCTTGCCTGAAGGTATATTCCAGACCGCGCGCAAAGTCAAGATGTTTATTATTAACAATGGGTTAATTCAACAGTCCCGGTCAGGCGCTCCGCCGCGGAAACACCGCTCAGTCCAGCGCCATTTCCGCGACATCCTCCGGCACGATCAACGCGGCAGAGGTCGCCGCAAGGATGTCATCGACCGTCACGCCCGGCCCCCGCTCGCGCAGAACAAGACCCGCATCGCCGGGCTCGATCACCGCCATCTCGGTCACGACCAGGCTGACCCGGCGCGTCGCGGTCAGAGGCAGCGTGCATTCCGGCACGATCTTCGGCACGCCCTTCGCGCTATGGACCATCGCCACGATCACCCGGCGCGCCCCCGTGACCAGATCCATCGCGCCGCCCATCCCCGGCACCATCTTGCCCGGCACCATCCAGTTGGCAAGATGGCCCTTTTCGTCCACCTGCAGCCCGCCCAGCACGGTCATGTCCAGATGCCCGCCCCGGATCAGCCCGAAGCTCATCGCGCTGTCGATCGAGGCGGCCCCGGGCACCGCGGTTACGAAACCGCCGCCCGCATCGGTCAGGTCGCGGTCCTCCATCCCGTCCGGCGGCCGCTGGCCCAGCCCGATCACCCCGTTCTCGGCCTGAAAGAAGACATGCATGTCGTCGGGCACGAAATTCGCTACCATCGAGGGCAGGCCGATCCCCAGATTGACCAGCATCCCCTCGCGCACCTCCTGCGCCACGCGGCGGGCGATCACTTCCTTGGCGTCCATCAGACCAGCCTTTCCAGAATGTGGTCGACCAGCACCCCCGGCGTCTTGACCGCGTCGGGCGGTATCATCCCCACGGGCATGACGTGATGCGGCTCGGCAATCACCGTGTCGGCGGCCATCGCCATCACCGGATTGAAGTTATGCGCAGTCAGCGTGTATTCGAGATTACCGACATAATCGCATTGCCGCGCCCCGATCAGCGCGAAATCGCCCCGGATCGGCTTTTCCAGCAGATAGGTCCTGCCATCGACCTCGACCGTCTGCTTGCCCTCGGCGACGACGGTGCCAAGCCCGGTCTCCGTCAGCACGCCGCCAAGCCCGACACCGCCCGCGCGGATGCGCTCGACCAGCGTGCCCTGCGGCACCAGCTCGACCTCGAGATCGCTGGCGATCATCTGGCGTTGGGTCTCGGGATTGAGGCCGATATGGCTGACGATGCATTTCGCCACCAGCCGGGCGTCGATCAGCTTGCCGATATCCTGACCCGGCCGCGCGGTATCGTTGGCAATGACGGTGAACCCGCCCACGCCACGCACGACCAGCGCATCGATCAGCCGATGCGGCGCGCCGACCCCCATGAATCCGCCGATCAGCAGGACCGCCCCCTCCGGGATCATCTCTGCGGCCTCGGCCGGTTTCAGGGCCCGTTTCATGCAGCGGCTTCCGCACGCCGCGCCAGCATGTCACGCGCGGCCCGCGCGATCACGATCTCCTCGTCGGTCGGAATGACCAGAATGCGCACCCGGCTGAAATCGGTCGAGATGATCCGTTCGTTGCGCATGTTCCGCCCCTCGTCCAGCTCCATTCCGATCCATCCCATGCCGGCGCAGACCTTGTCGCGGATCAGGGACGAGTTCTCGCCGATGCCACCGCAGAACACCATGGTGCTGATCCCGCCCAGGGCCGCGACCAGCCCGCCAAGCTCGCGGCGGATCCGGAACACGAAATAGTCGATCGCCTGGCGCGCCTCCTCGGTCCCGGCAGCCTCGAGCGTGCGCATGTCATTCGACAGCCCCGACAGGCCCAGAAGCCCCGACTTGCGATAAAGCTCGTCCTCGATCTCGGCCGGCGTCATGCCCTCGTTTCTCAGCATGTACAGCAGCACGCCCGGGTCGAGCTGACCGCAGCGCGAGCCCATCGGCAACCCGTCCAGCGCCGAGAACCCCATGGTCGAGGCCCGGGACTGCCCGCCCATCAGCCCGCACATCGAGGCGCCGTTGCCCAGATGGGCGACCACGGTACGGCCCATATGCAGATGCGGCGCGGTCTCGCGCAGGGTCTCGGAGATGTACTGATAGCTCAGCCCATGGAACCCGTAGCGCCGCACGCCCTGTTCGTAATACTTGCGCGGAATGGCGAAGGTGTCGTTGACCCAGGGGTGGTTGCGATGAAAGGCGGTGTCGAAACAGGCCAGCTGCATCGCCTCGGGGAACAGCTTCAGCGCCGCGCGCACACCCGCCAGATTATGCGGCTGATGCAGCGGAGCCAGCGGCTCGAACTGCGCAAGCCGCGTCATCACCTCGCCCGTCAGCTCGACCGGCATGTCGTAATCGGGTCCGCCATGCACCACCCGGTGCCCGACGGCGTCAAGCTCGGCCTGCGGACGCTGTTCCTTCAGGAATTCGACGGCCCGGGCCAGGGCCGTCTCGTGATCGGGCACATGGTTGCGGCCGAATTCGCGGTCAACCAGTACCACCCCGTCCTGGCGCTTGGCCTTGAGGCGGGCACGCTCGCCGGGACCGATCCGCTCGATCGAGCCGACGATGCGCGGGTCCGGATCGTCGGCCGCGCCGTTCAGACGGAAAAAGCCGAATTTCAGCGAGGAAGAGCCCGCATTGAGGGTCAGAACATGCGACATGATCCTACTCCGCCGCCCGCCGGGCCGGGAACAGACCGTTCAGCCGGGCATTGTGCAGCGTCGCCACCGCACAGGAGGCCAGCCGCGCCTTGTCGTCATCCGACCGTGAATTGAGTATGATCGGCACCTTCGCCCCCATCACGACGCCCGCCCCTTCGGCATGGCTGATATAGGCCAGTTGCTTGGCGAGCATGTTGCCCGCATCGAGGTTCGGCACAACCAGAACCTCCGCCCGGCCCGCCACCTGCGAGGTGATGCCCTTGGTGCGCGCCGCCGTCAGATCGATCGCGTTGTCCATCGCCAGCGGCCCGTCGACCATGCCGCCCCGGATCTGGCCGCGCTCGGCCATCTTCGACAAGAGCGCGGCATCGAGCGAGGAGGGAATATCGGGATTCACCGTCTCGACCGCCGACAGCACGCCCACTTTCGGCACCTCGATCCCGATCGAAATCGCAAGGTCGATGGCATTCTGCACGATATCGACCTTGGTGCGCAGATCGGGGGCGATGTTGATCGCGGCATCGGTCACCATCAGCGGATGCGGCACCCCCGGCACATCCATCACGAAGACATGGGTGAAGCGCCGTCCGGCGCGCAGCCCGTTCTCCTTGCGAAGCGCCGCCCTCAGCAGCACATCGGTGTGCAGATGCCCCTTCATCAGCGCCGCCGCCCGGCCGCCCGCCACCAGATCGACCGCAAGATGGGCAGCCGTCACGGGATCGGCCGCCTCGACGATCTCGATCCCGTCAAGCGAGGCGCCGATTTCGGCCGCCGCCGCCGAGATTTTCGCCGGATCGCCGACGAGGATCGGCGCGATGATCGTGTGACGCGCGCCCAGAAGCGCCCCGCCCAGCGCGCGCGGCTCCTCGGGGCAGACCACCGCCGTCGGCAGCGGCGCCAGCGGTTCGGCCCGTTCGATCAGCGCGTCGAAATGCCGGTGGCGCTGGATCACCAGTCCCGGGATTTCCAGATCGTTGAACACGAGCTTCTTCGGCGGGGCCTTGACCTCGGCCTCGCCGTCCAGCACCAGCGCCCCATCCGAACAGCGCTCGACCCGGGTCTCGAGCACGATCCGGTTCGGCGGACGCTTCTCGACGACTGTCACCCGGGTCAGAAGCTCGTCCCCGGCCTGGGCACGCTCGTGAAAGACAAGACTCTGGCTGCGATAGAGCGTTCCGGGACCGGGCAGCAGGTTGCCAAGAACCGCCGAGATCAGGGACGCCTCCCATATCGCGGGCGCGAGCGCTTCGTCCACGCCGTCGCCGTCGCCATCGAACTGCGCCAGATGCATCGGGTTGTAATTGCCCGAGGCGCTGGCGAAGATATAGAAATCGTCTTCGGAGCAGACCCGGACGATTTCGGCACTGTCGCCCACCGAGATTTCGTCGAAGGTGCGGTTTTCGGTGATCTTCATTCGGCAGTCTTTCCTTCTGAAACGGTCTTCGGCGGCTCCCCGGGCCGGCCTCGGGCGCCGGCGGGCTCGATGGCTCCGGCCCCGTTGGAAAAGGCCCCATGCGCGGCCAGCGGGTCCTCGACGACATCCTCGGCAAGCGGCGGCAGTTCCAGAAGCGCGCGGAACCGCTGCAGCAACTCCAGCGTATGCGGGGCCATCTCCGCGATCGGCCCCGGCACATATTGCACGACGCGCGCGGCAAGCTCGCGTTCCTGCGGATCGCGCAGAAGACAGGGCAGTGTCTCGATCGCGCCCTCGGGGTCATAGGTCGCGATCAGGGTCTGCTCATGCAGGATCCGGGCGCGGCACTCCGCCGTCAGCGAGGCGAAAGGCTCGTCCTTGTTGAGCACCCGCGCCGAGCGTTCCAGCCGGTCGCGCCGGACCGAACCGCGGCTTTCGGCCAGCAGGATCAGCATCCGGATCACCGCCTCGACGAAGCCGCCCTGCTCGACATGCGACAGTACCGTCTGCACGATCGGCATCGCGCGCAATTCGGCGGTCGATTTCCGGGGCCGCCGCACTGTCTCGGGGGCGCCGAAGGCCCGGGCCCAGGGCGAATTCCACATCGCGAAGAAGCTCATCTCGACCCAAGCATCCCGCATGTCACGCCCGAAGTCGATCCACTGTTCCGTCATGTCAGCGGCAAAGCGCTCGGCCCAGAGGAACGGATTGTCGATCGCCGCCGGATGCCGCTCCTCGCGCAGCCGCCCGGCGGCGGCGGTGACCGGCGCGAGAAAGGGATTGACCGAGGACATAGCCGTCCGTTGCACCCGCAAGGGATGCAGCCGCCGCGTCGTCTCGGCGGCCTCCGGGTTGACCGAGGCCCGGACCAGGGGCCGGACAGCGGTATCGTAGAATTCGGATTGCATGTTGCTCATCCGCGAGACCGCCGCAAAGGCCGCCTCTTCCTCGCGTCCGCCTGCGATCCGCTCGAGATCGGCAAAGCTGCGTTCGGCAAAGCTGACAAGGAAGCTGCGGTCCTGCCCGCGGCCTTCGGCGGCATCGATCCGCATCTCGTAGAGCCCCGGCGCCAGCGCCTCGATGGTCCTCAGCGTCGACGACACCTCGGCATGCTCCTTCCGGGCGATTTTCGACGAGACGAAGATCCCCAGATGGCCCACTTCCTCATGCACCATATAGACGATCCGCTGGCCGCGGATACGGATATCCTCGACCCCGGCATAGGCGTCGAGAATCCAGTTCAGCGCCTGTTGCGGCGGCGTGATGTTGTCGCCCTGGCTGGCGAAGACGATGATCGGCGCCCGGATCGCCTTGATGTCGACCGGCCAGCCCGGCTCCAGCATGGCGGTGTTCCTGGTCAGCCGGTTGCCGACGAAAAGCTGCTCGACGACCCAGCGGATCTCGGCCTCGTTCAGCGTGAAGAAGCCCCCCCACCAGCGCTCGAAATCGAGAAAGCGCTGGCGTGCGCCGGGCTGGTCGATATCGCGGAACATGTCGTAATATTTGCGGAAGTAGTTTCGGCTCGGGTTCAGGAGCTCGAAATTCATCACCAGATTGGCGCCGTCGAAGCGGCCGCCGCCCAGATCCGACCACAGCATCGGCTGCACCGCGCCGCCGAGGATCCCGGCATTGTAGCGCATCGGATGCCGGCCGACCTGTCCCGACCAGGTCGCGACCGGCGCCCCGTTCAGGACGATGGGCCCGGTCAGGTCGGGATTGGTCGCGGCCAGCAGCAGCGTCGCCCATCCGCCCTGACAATTGCCCATCACCACCGGCTTGGCCGCCGCCGGATGCCGCCGTGTCACCTCGCGCACGAATTCCGCCTCCGCACGGCAGACATCGGCCAGCGTCTGCCCCGGCACCGGATCGCGCCCGAAGGCCACGAAATAGACCGGATGGCCTCCCTTGAAGGCCACCCCCACCTCGCTGTCTGGCTTGAAGCCGCCGATCCCGCCACCATGCCCGGCCCGCGGGTCGATGATCACATAGGGCCGCTTCTCCGCGCGAAGCTCGACCCCCTCGGGCGGCACGATGCGCAGAAGCTGGTAGTTGCAGGGATGCGGCAGATCCGTCCCGTCGATCACCACCTCGTAGCGATAGGCCAGCACCGGCGGACAGCCTTCGGCTTCATGCTCGCGAAAGATGTCCCCCCTTTCGCGCAACGCATCCATCGTCAGCAGCCAGCGCTCGCCCGCATCGCGCAGATAGTCGCGATACTCCGCAGCAAGCCGTCCCGGCGTCATCTCCTTGCCGGAACTCCGCGCCGCCCCCATCAGCCGACGCATCTGGGCCAGCAGCTCGCCTATCCGCGTCGAATGGGTGTCGAGCATCCTGTTACCGTGACGCCCCGCGACCTCGCGCAGCAGGTCTGCGTTCTCAAGCGCTGCGCCCGCCAGGGCCGTCATCAGCGAAAGCCGGTCCTGTGCCAGCCCCCCCGAGCCCCCGATCAGGGCCCGCATCACCTCGGTCGGATCATCGGCAGACCTGCGGTCCGGATGCATGTCCATGGTCGTCCCCTTCAGCCGATGATCGAGTAACCGCCATCTATGGCGTGAATGCCTCCCGTCACGTTCCTGGCTTCACGGCTGGCGAGAAATGCGCAATAGGCCCCGACATCCTCGATCGTGGCCAGATGATGGATCGGCGCGCGTTCGGCCGCGGCATCGAGCAATTCGTCGAATTCCGCGATCCCCGAGGCCGCGCGCGTCGCCAGCGGCCCGGGCGAGAGCGCATGCACCGAGATCCCTTTCGGCCCCAGCTCCGCCGCCGCATAGCGCACCGTCGATTCCAGCGCGGCCTTGACCGGTCCCATCACATTGTAATGTTCGACCACCCGCGTCGCACCCGCGAAGGACACGGTCATGCAGGTCCCGCCATCGGGCATCAGCGGCTCCGCTCTGCGGATCATTCTCAGGAAGGAATGGACCGAGACATCCATCGCCAGCCCGAACCCCTCGGCCGAGCAGTCGACGACACGGCCATGCAGATCGTCGCGCGGGCAGAAGGCAATCGAATGCAGGACCGTATCGAGCCGCCCCCAGCGCGCCCCGATCTCGGCGAAGAGCTCATCCATCTGGGCCTCGTTGCGCACATCGAGCGGCATGAAGATCTCGGCGCCGACCTCCTCGGCCAGAGGCCGCACGAAAGCTTCCGCCTTTTCATTCAGATAGGTGATCGCAAGTCTGGCCCCCTGCGCCCTGAGCGCGCGTGCCGCCCCCCAGGCGATGGACTTGTCATTCGCGATCCCGACGATAAGCGCCGTCTGGCCCTCAAGTGAAAACATGCGTACTCCCCAAACCACAGCGGCTCATGACTTTGCACCCGCAGCATAACGCAGCTCGAATCCCTTTGCACCTGCAGCATAGCCGGCAGCGATGACAAAGCCGTGGCATCCGCTTGACCGGACGGCCGAATGGCGCCCCTTACAGCACCGATGTGGACAGCGCGCGCAGCGCGCGCAGCTCTGGCGCCTGCTCGTCTTCGGAGACGCCCTCGAGCACCAGGTGCAGGGTTTCGACCAGATCCGTCAGCCGGGCCATCTCGGCCGCATCAAAGCGTCCGGACGAGCGCGAGAACCCGGCCAGGCTGCGCAAGGTCTCCGTACCGACAGAGACGGATACGCCATTGGCCACCCCATGTGCGCGCGCGGCCTCGACCACCCCGCCCGGATCCTCCAGGGACGGATCGTCCCACTGGATGGCGCCCGTATTGCAAAAGCTCCAGCGCACCGCGGGGTCGAGCATCACCAGTCCGTTCAGATCGTAGTGATCGCACCAGGATTGCGGATAGGTCCGGTAAAGCACGAGCGGACGGGTGAACCGGACGTGAAGCGCCACCACGAATCCCGTATCACAGGTTCGCTGCAACAGATCCAGAAGCTCGGCGACCTTGTTTACCCTGTTCATGAACCACCCGCCGCAACCCGGAAACATACATGGTATTCTGCGCCTGTTGCTGATACCAAAGCGCCACCCCGTTCAAGACCTTCATCACAAGACGTTATCGCCCGATGGATCTTCGAAAGAAACTGACCGATCGCCTTGCTGCCCTCGCACCCGCGGGGTTTTATGTCGGACTTCGGCTGGGCTTCACCTATCCTGCCCAGGAAATCAACCGGCTGCCGGGCGACTGGACCGACCATTATGCCCGTAACGGGTTGATCGTGCAGGATCCCGTCTTCCGCTGGGTCTACGCGCGTACGGGCGTCATCTCCTGGGCGGCCCTCGCCTTCGACGACCATGCAGATGTCTTCGGACAGGCCGCAAGTTTCGGATTGATCCATGGCGCGGTGGTTTCGGTGATGCGGCCGGGCGAATCCGGTCGGCGCAGCTACGGCACCTTTGCCCGGTCCGATCGACCCTATGCCGAATCGGAAATGGCCGAACTGCTTCAGATTGTCACCCGTCTGCATCGTGCAGGCTCCGACCGGACGGGCCTCACCCATGCCGAAGCCGAAGCGCTTCGGCTTCAGGCCGACGGGATGCGGCTCAAGGAAATCTCTGCGGAACTCGACATCTCTATGAGCGCGGTCAAGGCCCGGCTGGCCAATGCCAAGCGCAAGCTCGGCGCCGCGACCACATCCCAGGCGACCTCCATGGCGCGCAGCCGCGGCGTCATCTGACTCTCTCCCCGCCCCGATTGTTCCGTTCTCCGGAAACACCTGCACCCGACGGGCGCAAGCGCCGTTCGGCTGACCAAACACCCCAAGCTTCCAGGCAATGCACCGCACACCAATTAATATTGGCGAAATCCGGCCAATATTAATCGCAACTTTGGCGAGAATTTCTGCCATCAGGCAAGACCTCAAAGGGATCTAGCGCTCCAACCAGATCGAGCGCCGATGCGAAATCGTTCCAGATAGCGGAACTTTTGCTGCCGTTAATCCATCGAAGATCGCCCTTCGCCCCGGAACAATAAACACGGAACCAGAAAACACGCCTTTTAAACGAGACGAATGACCTGTCCGGATTAAAAGATGTAAAAATGCCCGCTTTCGCCCTTGGCAAAAGCATTCTAACGGTACAAAGTCGCGCCATTGTAGATGACTATCAGAAGACCTCCACTCGACCCAAGGACAATCAAAATGGCAAAAGACCTGGAAACGCTGACCCTGAAGGAGCTGAAAGACCTCCGCAAGGATGTCGATGCCGCAATCGCGTCATTCCAAGAACGCGAGAAGGCAAAGGCACGGGCCGTTCTCGAGGCGACCGCGAAAGAAATGGGCTTCTCGCTCGATGATATCCTCGGCAAGAAGTCGCGCCGTGTGAAGCCGGTCGCGAAATACCGCAACCCCGAGAATCCCACCGAAACCTGGAGCGGCCGCGGGCGTCGTCCGCGCTGGCTCGAAGAAGCTCTGTCGAAAGGCGCCAGCCTCGAGGATTTTGCAATCGCATGATCCCTATCCCCGGGGGCGCGCATCTCTGACGGGCGCGCATCCCGGGGCCTCACGACCCAAGCCCCCCTGTCTTTCCACGAATTGCCTTTTCGCAACTGATTGCCCGGTCTTTCCCTTCCGGGCGGCGCGCTTTAGACAAGCGGCATCGCGCTCGTTCCGGGAAGGCATCGCATGACCCGCGTCTTTATCACCGGCACTGCCGGCTTCATCGGTTTCCACCTCGCCGATGTTCTGCTCTCCGAAGGCATGACCGTGCATGGCTTCGACGGCATGACCGACTATTACGACATCTCGCTCAAGCGGCAGCGCCTGGCCCTGCTGGAGGGCCGCGCGGGCTTCACGATGACCGAAGCCATGCTCGAGGACGAGCCCGCCCTCGCGGCAGCGGTCGATGCCTTCAAACCCGACATCATCGTGCATCTCGCGGCCCAGGCCGGTGTCCGCTACAGCCTCGAAAACCCCCGCGCCTATATCGACTCGAACATCGTCGGCACGTTCAATCTGATGGAGGCGGCGCGGCGGCACCAAATCCGCCACCTGATGATGGCCTCCACCTCCTCGGTCTATGGCGCCAATACGGACATGCCCTTCATCGAAACCGAGAAGGCCGACCTGCCGCTGACGATCTATGCGGCAACGAAGAAAGCCACAGAGGCGATGGGCCATGCCTATGCCCATCTGCACGATCTGCCGACCACGATGTTCCGCTTCTTCACCGTCTACGGCCCCTGGGGACGCCCCGACATGGCGCCGATCAAGTTCGCCAGCCGGATCGTGAAGGGCGAACCGATCGACATCTACAATCACGGCGACATGTATCGCGACTTCACCTATGTCACCGACCTGGTGCACGGCATTCGCCTGCTGATGGATGCGATCCCCGAGCGCCCTGCCGACGGCAAGGTTCCGGAAGGCGACAGCCTGAGCCCGGTCGCACCATTTCGGGTCGTGAATATCGGTAATTCCGAAAAGGTTCGCCTGCTCGACTTCATCGATGCCCTTGAAGCCGAACTCGGGGTCAAGGCAATCCGCAACTATATGGATATGCAACCCGGCGACGTGCCCGCGACCTGGGCGGATGCATCGCTGCTGCAGCGCCTGACCGGCTATCGTCCGCAAACCCCGATGCGCGAGGGCGTGGCCGGATTCGTCTCCTGGTTCCGCAGTCATTACGCGACCTGAAGATCGCAATCCCCGGAAAAGCAAATCGAAACGACGGCAGAGCTGCCAAAGCCCCTTGTCGGGCTTGCGACCCCATGGTTACGTTGCGAAGGGAAAGATCTCCGGTTCCGCGACATTCCGGATCTGCGAATACTATTTCTTTATGGCGGTTGCCTAAGACGATATCATGACCGCGTTTATTCAGATCACCTCTCAGAGCTTCCGCGCCCTCGCCTGCGCGGCCTGTCTGGTTGTGCCGCCCGCCTCCCTGCCCGGCCAGACCATCCCGCATCCGGGCGCGGTCCGGCTCGCGCTCCAGAATGCCGATGCCCGCGCCCTGCGTCCGAAATCGGTGATCGAATTGCAGGGGCTCCGGACCTCGCAAAGCGCATTGTCGCGCGACGGCACCCGGCTCACGCTTACCTCGCTCAATCCCAATGCCAATGCCTGGTTCCTGCTGGAAATCGACCGCCCCGACCAACGGCGCGAGGCCTATCACCTGGAAAACCCGGCACCGCTCACGCAAGATCTTTCGCTCAGCGACGATCCGGCACCGGCCCTCCTGCTGACGGAAGGACAGGCACAGATCAAATGCCGCCCCTGGGCCGTTGCAACGCCGGAGCTTTCCGATGCCCGCGCCTCGGGTCTGCCCTTCGCACCGCTTTGCAACACGCATCTCTATCTGCGCAACCCGGTCTCGGGATCGCGCACGAACCTCGAACGCACGGCCGAGTTCCTGCGCGACAATCTCTGGTTCGGCGAAAGCCTCGTCGGTCTCGTCAAGGACACGCTCTACAAGGACCGCTATCTGGCCAGCGGCCGGGTGCTCCAAGGCGCCGATCCCGGCGCGGTCGACCGCCTGCTGGGTCGGGCCGCGCTGCGCGATTTCCCGGTCATGTATACGACGATGACCTTCGAACTCGTCGGCGCCACGCCCGAACGCATGGAGATGGGGGCATGGTATGCCGTCCGGGGCGCCCCCGGCATCTATGCCTCCGCGCTTCAGCCGCGCATGATCGCGCCCGATATCCTTGCCCGCCGGGGCGAGGCCAACTGGCTCGACGGCATCGAGGGCCGCGCCGATGTCTATCTCGTCGCCTTCGACATGACCGATTTCGATATCGGCTACGAGACCGGCACCGAACATCCCCGGCTCGACTGGTCGTCGCGCCCTTCCGGTCCCGGCCGGAACCGATCGCTGCCCGGCCCGGACGGCTTCGACACCGCGCGGCCTCTGGCGACGGTCGGAATGATCAATCCCGAAGAGGCCCGCCGTGTCGCCGCCACTTTCACCGGCGGGTTCAAGCGCGACCACGGCGCCTTTCGCTTCGGTCCGATGGCCAGGTTCAATAACGGCCACCATTACGGCTTCGTCGTGCACGGGACGGTCCTCAGCAGCCTGCAACCCGACCTGTCGACCCTTTATGTGCTCGATGACGGCACAATCGGGATGAAGACCTGGACCGAGGACGACGACGCGCTGCTGCCGCAGATCCGCTTTGCCCGTCAAAACGGCGTGCCGATCATCGAGCGCGATGCCGCGACCGGCCGGGGCATCGTCGGCCCGCTGGTCCGGCAATGGGGGGCGGGCAACTGGTCGGGCTCGGCCAATGCCGATCTCAGGACGCTGCGCGCCGGTGCCTGCATGAAGACAGCCGCGGGACGCAACTTCCTGATCTATGGCTGGTTCTCGACCGCCACGCCATCGGCCATGGCGCGCACCTTCCAGGCCTATGGATGCGACTATGCGATGCTGCTCGACATGAATGCGATCGAGCATACCTACATGGCGCTTTACACCCCCGACAAGGCAGGCGGTCTCGATACGCGCCATCTGGTCGCCGGCATGAGCCGGATCGACGAGCAAAGCCGCGATGGCCGTCCGATCCCGCGTTTCATCGGCTTTCCCGACAACCGCGACTTCTTCTACCTGATGCGCAAGGAGCCTCTGAGATGACACGCTCGCTGGGCCTTCTGGCGCTCTGCGCCGCCTTGATCGCCACCCCGGCGATGACGCAGACCCTGCCCCAGGCCAATGCCCAGATGTTTCGCGAGATGCAATCCGCCCGTGGCGTCAGCACCGCCGCGATTGCCCGGATCGAAGCGATCTTCGCCCGCTCGGCCGTTATCGGACAGGGCAATCCCGCGATCACGCGTCACGCCCTGAGCCGGGAGGACTGCAATGCCCGTGTCGGCGGCAATGCGCTGGCCCATTACGCCGACAAGCGGTTCGAGAAGATCTGCGGTGCCCGCTACATGGCCCCGCTATACGATCCGCGCAGCGAACGGCCCGAGGAGGCGAAAGCCTGTATCGACCAGTTCGAATATCCCGATATCCCCTGCAGCTATCCGGTGGTCTGGGTGAAGGCGAAGGAAGCTGCCGAGATCTGCGCTGCCGAGGGCAAGCGGCTTTGCGATGCGCACGAATGGGAAGGCGCCTGCGCAGGGGCTCTGGAGCCGCCCGATTACCGCTTCGACCTTGCCCGCGGCCAGTTCGCCTCGGGTGCCGTCGGCCGGATGCGCGCGGCCCATAACGCGAAATATCAGGGCAGCGCCAGCTGGAGCTACGGCCCCGCCTTTCGCAGCGGGATCTGTGCCCAGAACAGCGTGAAAAGCCCGTCCTGTCCGGGCGGCGGATTCGGCAATTGCGGGTCGAACACATATCCGACGGGCAGCTTCGCCAACTGCAAAAGTCCGCTTCAGGTCTATGACATCAACGGAAATGCGGCCGAGCACATGAATCTGCCGCTCGCTCCGGACCAGATGGCCAGTGCCGGCAGCACCGGGCTCGGGGTGACGGAAATGAAGGGATCCTGGTTCATCTGGGACAGATATCGCGCGCATCCCGACTGGTGCCGCTGGCGGGCGCCGTTCTGGCACGGCACCCGCGTCATGAGCCCCGCCAGCCATGAAAACTATCACCTCGGCTTCCGCTGCTGCAAAACCCTGAACTGACACCGCCCCCGAAGGATCGCGCGTCTTCCCCACCGCGTTATAGCCAACAGAATGCGGCCCGTGCCGCTTCCCTGCTTCTGCCTTCCGCAGGGGCCTCTCTTCGGAAAGCAGAGACCCCGGACAGCGTCCGCCTCCTTGCTTGAGAACATCGGGCCAGCAGGACGGCTTCCGTTGCTGTACCCGCAGGGCCTCTGCCCCACCGGCAAAGCCATCGCGCGCCACAGCTCTTTTGCCAGCCGCAAGACCTGAAAGCCGCATCGCCCTCCAGACGCGGCGCAACAGGGGCGAGCGGATCCAACAAGCCGAAGACCGGATGCCCGGAGTAAACAGCAGACGACTTCCCCGGCCCTGGCCATGCCGCCGGCAACGGGCGAGACCGTCCTTGAGAACGCGGTGTCGTCGCCCCGCTCGCCACGGCACGATGGCGCGTTGGTGGCGCCAGCAGGCGTTGCGTCACCCTGCGGTCAAGCCGCTGTGCCGCATCTCGGGGCATATCCTTGCATATCCGCCCCGGCGCGCGGAACACACAGCGCGCGGCCATCGCCCGGCTCCCAGCTCGCACCCGCCGTCGCCGCTTCGGGTCCTCCGGCTGACAAGGGCCCCTCAGCCCGTACGGGCCTCGCCCGGCAGGATCGTGTCGGGCGAGATGCCCCGCCGTTCGGCGCTGTCACGCACGGCCGCGCGGATCGTCGGACTGCGTGACAAGAGCTTGCGGAATCGCAATTCGTCCAGCAGCAGAAGCGTCGAGGGCGCGATCGCACGTGCCTCGGCGCGCCGGGGCTTTTGCAGCAGCATCGACATCTGCCCGAACATTTCGCCCCGCCCCAGCCGCACGGTCTGGCCCGCCGTTTCCATCTCGACCGCGCCGGTGGCGATGAAGAACACGCTCTTGGCGGGCATGTCCTTGCGGAAGATCACCTCGCCCGGGTTCACATGCCGGGTCACCAGCGAGCGTGCCAACCGTCGAAGCGCGGTCTCGTCGAGATCGGCAAAAAGCGTAAAGCGGCGCACAAGATCTGCCTTGCCAACCGCAAGGTCGAGCGGCGGCCGCTCTTCGGCCTCGGCCCGGCGACGGCCGATATCCTGGGTCAGCACGGTATGCAGTTCCGCCCCGATCAGACCGTCCTCGCGCATCGCGAGATATTCGCGTTCTTCAAGCCGCAGCGCGGTGCGGCGTATGAAGCGGCGTTCAAGCTCTTCGGCATAGCCCGGATATTGCAACCTCAGCCCGTCCAGCGCGGTCTCGACTGCCTCGCTGCGACGGGCCAGAAGCTCGTGCAGCAGGTCGGCCACCCGGCGGCCGTGAATCCGCCGGATGCGGCCATCGATGAAACCGTCGAGATCGCGCAGGATAAGTCGCTGCGACAGCAGCATCTCGAACCGGTCCGCCGTCATCCGGGCCAGCGGCGCAACAAGCCCCAGCCGGTTGTTCAACACCACCGCCAGCCGGAAGGTGCGGCCATAGCCGGTACCGACCTTCGAGGCACGCACATAGCCGGTGCGCCCGTCCGAACGCGCGCCCTCGATCAACCGGTCGGCATTCGACAGGAGCCGTTCGGTCAGCCCGGTCGATATGGTCCGGTCGCGGATGCGGTCGAGGATGGCGTCGCGCTCGGCGCCCGCCAGCGCGATCAGCCCCAGCGTGACCCGGTCGCGGTCGAGGATCGGCGCCTCGGCCTCGGCCGCCTTCACCGCCTCGTCGAGCCTTTCGCCGAAGCGCTTGGCCTCCGAGCGGACGATGTCATGGCTCAGATTGTAGTTCTCGGTGGTGCGCGCCACATCCTCGCGCACGGTCTGCAACGAGACCGCCACCACCTGGTTCGAAAGCGCCTGATCGAGCGGCGAGAGCCGGTCGAGCCCCAGCCGCCCGATGACCCAGCGCAGCGTGGTGCCCTGCACGATCAGGGTGAAGAGGGTGAAGCCGGTGGCAAGGATGCCGACCACCCGCTTGGCCTCGCCCGGCACGCGCAGGCTTTCGGTCACGGCCAGCGCCAGCGCCAGCGTCACCGCCCCGCGCAGCCCGCCCCAGAGGATCGCCACGCGATAGGGCCGCTCGACCATGGGCGAAAGCTTCAGAGCCGACAGCAGCGGCATCAGCCCGAACAGGATCACCACCCGTGCCGCGATCGCCGCGCCGACCACGACCGCCACAAGCTTGAGATCTTCCAGCCGCAGCTCTTCGAGAAGCCGCGGGATCAGCAGCGCCGCCAAAACGAAGATGAGCGCCCCGGCCCAATGCGCAAGCAAGTCCCAGACCTCGCGGAGCTTGGTCATCGCAACCGGCGTCAGCCGGCCCGGTCCGGTCAGGTTCAGCGTCAGTCCCAGCGTCACCACCGCGATCACGCCCGAGGCCCCGACGATGCGCTCGGCACAGATATAGGCCAGGTAGGGCAGCGCCACCGACACCGAAATCTGCGCCAGTTCGAACCGGGCGAACAGCGCCATGATCCAGAGCCCGACCCGCGTCGCGACCCAGCCCACGAGCACGCCGCCCGCGACAAGCACCGGAATCTGCGTCAGCGCATCCGACAGCGTCGGGTCGGGCACACCGAGCATCACGAAACCCATGAACAGCCCGAACAGCGCGATGGCGGCGGCGTCGTTCAGAAGGCTCTCGCCCTCGATGATCCGCGCCAGTCGGCGCGGCGCCGAGATCGAGCGGAAAATGCTGACCACGGCCGAGGGGTCGGTGGTCGAGACAATGGAGCCGATGAGAAGACAGACCGCGATCGGCAGGGCCGAGGCGAAGGCAAGCGCATAGCCGACCGACAGCGTGGCAACCACCACCGCGACCACGGCCAGAACGAGGATCGGCACCCAGTCGTCGAGTATCCGCCGGAGATTCATGCCAAGCGTGGCCTGAAACAGCAGCGTCGGCAGGAAGACATAGAGAAAGACGTTCGAGCGGATCGGCAGGCTCGTGATCGCGTTGGCGACCGGATTGAGCGCATCCGTGAGGTCGGTCCGCAGCAGGAAGATGGCGCCGCCGCCGACCAGGATGCCGAGCGTCGCGAGGATCACCGCATAGGGCATGCGCAGGCGCGCAGCCAGTGGTTCGGCCGCGCCGATGACAAGAAAAAGGCAGGCCACGATCGTGGTCAGAAGTACGATGTCCATGGTCCTCACATAGCGGGAACTGGGGCGGAGAAAACCACTCTCCGACCGCACGCGTCGTCAGGCCGCGTCCGGGCGGAAGGGAAGGGTCGGCAGCGCCGGCGGCGCGGTGATCCTGCGGCCGGATCAGCCCAGCAGCGAGGCGACCCGGCGCAGCGCAAGCTCGTAGCCCTCGACGCCGCAGCCCGCGATCACGCCATCGGCGCGGAGCGAGACATACGAGCGGTGCCGGAACGGCTCGCGGCGGTGGACATTCGAGATATGGACCTCGATCACCGGTCCGTCGAAGGCATTGAGCGCATCGAGCAGCGCAACCGATGTATGTGTGAAGGCGGCCGGATTGATGACGATGGCCGCGGCCGACTGGCGGGCCTCGTGGATCCAGTCGACCAGAGCACCCTCATGGTTCGACTGCAGGAAGCGGATCGCATGCCCGGCCCCGGCGGCGATCCGGGCGCAGGACGCCTCGACATCGGCCAGCGTCTCATGGCCGTAGATCTCGGGCTCGCGCTGGCCGAGCAGGTTCAGGTTGGGGCCGTTCAGGATGTAGATCGTCTTCATGGCATGCTCCGGGGCCTCGACCCCGCCTGTCTAGACGGTCCCGGGCCGGGCGGGAAGCCCGGCCGACACGAAGTTCGGGCGTCAGCGGCCTCAGGCGTTGAACAGGAAATGCATCACGTCGCCGTCCTGCACGACATAGCCCTTGCCCTCGGCGCGCATCCTGCCCGCATCCCTGGCCCCCTGCTCGCCGCCGCAGGTGATGTAATCGTCAAAGGCAATGGTCTCGGCGCGGATGAAGCCACGCTCGAAATCGCCATGGATGACGCCCGCGGCCTTCGGTGCCGAGGTGCCCACCGGAATGGTCCAGGCCCGCGCCTCCTTCGGCCCCACGGTGAAATAGGTCTCGAGCCCCAGAAGCCCGTAGCCCGCCTTGATCAGACGGTCGAGCCCGGCTTCCTCGAGCCCCAGCTCCCCGAGGAAGACCTCGGCCTCCTCGGGGTCGAGCTGGCTGATCTCCTCCTCGATCTTGGCCGAGATCACGACGCTCGCCGCGCCCTGGGCCTCGGCCATCTCGGCCACGGCCTTCGAGAGCGCGTTGCCGGTCGCGGCCTCCTCCTCGGAGACGTTGCAGACGTAAAGCACGGGTTTCGATGTCAGAAGCTGCAGCATGCCCCAGGCCTTCGCATCATCCTCGGCGATCTCGAGACTGCGGGCGGGACGCCCCGCGTTCAGCGCCTCGAGCGCGAGCTTCAGCAGACGCTCCTGCTGGACCGCCTCCTTGTCGCCACCGCGCACCTTGCGCACCAGGCCCTGCAGGCGCTTCTCGATCGATTCCATGTCGGCGATCATCAGCTCGGTCTCGATCACCTCGGCATCGGCGACCGGATCGACCCGGCCCTCGACATGGGTGACATCGCCACCCTCGAAGCAACGCAGCACATGGGCGATGGCATCGCATTCGCGGATATTCGCCAGGAACTGGTTGCCCAGCCCCTCGCCCTTCGAGGCGCCCTTCACCAGCCCCGCGATATCGACGAAGGTCATTCGGGTCGGAATGATCTGCTTCGAGCCCGCAATTGCGGCAAGCCGGTCGAGGCGCGGGTCGGGGACGGCGACCTCGCCCACATTCGGCTCGATGGTGCAGAACGGGAAATTCGCCGCCTGCGCCGCAGCCGTGCGGGTCAGCGCATTGAAAAGCGTCGATTTGCCCACATTCGGCAGGCCGACGATGCCGGTCTTGAAGCCCATGATCGCGTCTCTCCTGGCTTTGGTCCGGCCGCATGTAGGGGGCCGGGCCCCCGCGCGTCAAGCGGCATGGACGCCGCGCGGGGATCTGCGGGGGGCACAATTCTTCGACGAAGAATTGCCGCTGGCCCTGCGGTCGGCCCCCGCTGGCAGCGCCCGGGTCCCGGCAACGACCAAACCGCCCATTGATTTTCGTCCTGTCCTGGCCCAAACCGCTTCGGAACCAGCCGGAGGACGCCCATGACCCGCATCGACGCCAAATTCGCCGCGCTTAAGGCGGAGAACCGCAAGGCCTTCGTGGCCTACGTGATGGCGGGCGACCCCGATTACGCCACATCGCTGGAAATCGTGAAGGGCCTGCCCTCTGCGGGCGTCGACATCATCGAGCTGGGCCTGCCCTTCACCGACCCGATGGCCGACGGCCCGACGATCCAGCTGGCCGGCCAGCGCGCGCTTGACGGGGGCCAGACCCTGCAGAAGACCCTAGAGCTTGCCCGTGCCTTCCGCGCCGGGGATGACAGCACGCCGATCGTGATGATGGGCTATTTCAACCCGATCCATTCGCGCGGGGTCGAGCGCTTTCTCGCCGAGGCGAAGGAGGCAGGCATCGACGGGCTGATCGTGGTCGACCTGCCGCCCGAGGAGGATAGCGAACTCTGCCTGCCCGCCCGGGCCGCGGGGCTTGACTTCATCCGGCTCGCCACGCCCACGACCGATGACAGGCGCCTGCCCAAGGTGCTGAAGAATACCGGTGGCTTCGTCTATTACGTCTCGATCACCGGCATCACCGGGGCGGCGGCGGCCGAGGCCACGGATGTCGGCCCCGAGATCGCCCGGATCAAGGCGCAGACCGATCTTCCGGTGATCGTGGGCTTCGGCATCCGCAGCCCCGAAAGCGCCCGCGCGATGGCGGCGGTCGCGGATGGTGCCGTTGTCGGGTCGGCCATCGTCAAGCTGGTCGAGGAAAAGAAACCGGTGTCCGAGATCCTGGCCTATGTGAAGACCCTTGCCGAAGGCGCGCACAGCGCCTGAGCCGGGCCCGTCCAGCCGAAGGCCCTGGTCGCCTTAGGGCGGCTCAGGCCTTCAGCCGGTACCCGGTTCTGAACCAGCGCCAGCACAGCGCCATGACCAGCGCCGTGGCCAATGTGCAGACCCCGAGCCCGAGCCAAGGCGAGCTGTCGGACCGGCCGATGATGCCGTAGCGCACCCCGTCGATCAGGTAGAAGACCGGGTTCACATGGGTCGCGATCTGCATTCCCAGCGGCAGCCGCTCGATCGAGTAGAAGGTCCCCGACAGGAAGCTCAGCGGGGTGATGATGAAATTCGTGATCGCCGCCATCTGGTCGAACTTGTTGGCGAGGATCGCCGCCATGATCCCCAGCGCCGAGAGGAAGGCCGAGCCCAGCAGCACGAAGACCAGCGCCCAGACCGGATGCGCGACCCCCATCCCAAGCACCGTCAGCATAAGGAACCCGACCGCGACGGCGACCAGCAGCCCGCGCGCCACGCCCCCCGCAGTATAGCCCGCCAGCAGCTCGACCGGCGACAGCGGCGGCATCAGCGTGTCGACGATATTGCCCTGCACCTTGGAAATCAGGATCGAGGAGGAGGTGTTGGCGAAGGCGTTCTGGATCACCGTCATCATCAGGATGCCGGGCGCCAGGAAATGCACGAAGGGCACCCCCATCACATCGCCCCGCGACGGCCCGATCGCCAGCGAGAAGACCCCCAGGAACAGTGCCGCCGTCGCCAGCGGCGCGGCCAGAGTCTGGCTCCAGACCGCCAGGAACCGCTGAATTTCCCGCGCGCTCAGCGTGTAAAGCCCCAGCCAGTTGATGTGTCCGAAGCGGCGCACCCCCATCCCGGTTGCGTTCATACGTCCTGTCTCCTTCATCCGCGTTCCGCTTGTATCCCCGAACCGGCCCGGATTAGAATAGGGCCTTGTCGGATTTCTCCAAGGCGGCAGGTCCCGGGGCGCGACCCCGGGCCGGAAAGCCGCCGCGAGCCAAGGGAATGTCATGTCCTGGACGGATGAACGTGTCGAAACGCTGAAACGCATGTGGGCCGAGGGCCAGTCGGCGAGCCAGATCGCCAAGGAACTGGGTGGTGTGACCCGCAACGCGGTCATCGGCAAGGTGCATCGGCTGGGGCTGTCGAACCGCGCGGGCGCCGCTCCGGCACGCCCGGCCCCCGCCGCCGCAGCCGCAACCGCACCGGCCGCCAAGGAAAAGCCCGCGCCGAAACCAGAGGCCGCCCCGGCCGCGGCGCCGGCGGCCCCGGCCAGCCCGAGCCCGGCCACGCCCGAAAGCCGGCCGGCCGCCGCGCAGGAACCGCAGGACGCGGCCCCGCCGCCGGCCGCGACCCGCAAGGCCATCGTGCCCGCAGGCCAGCCGCTGCCGCCGCAGCCCTCCGCCAACGAGATCAGCCCCGAAGCCCTGGCCTCGGTGCGCGAGGTCGAGAAGACCGCCAAGCGGCTGACGCTGATGGAACTGACCGAGCGCACCTGCAAATGGCCGATCGGCGACCCCGCAACCGACGATTTCTGGTTCTGCGGCCTGCCGGTTCAACAGGGCAAACCCTATTGCGAGGCCCATGTCGGCGTCGCCTTCCAGCCGATGAGCGCCCGGCGCGACCGCAAGCGCTGAGCGCCCGCCCCCCTAGACGCCCCCGGTCCCCCCGGGGGCGCCGCGGCCCGGGGCCCCTGTCAATCTCCGAACAGCTTTCTCAGCCCTTTCGCGGCCTCTTCCTCAAGCCGCCGCTTGGCTGCGCCCTCGAGGCTTTCGCCCTCATCGGCCTTCACCCCAAGTTCTTCGGCCGCCCGATCGCGCGCTTTCTGCTCCATCATCTCGCGCTCCTGCTTCAGCCGCTCCTCGGCCATGGCCCCGGCATCTAGCCTCACGCGCGGCGCCGCCCAGGGGCCGGTGATCCGAAGCGGCACGCTGATCCCGCCATTGCCCGAGCCCGGCAAAGCGGTCGGAACCAGCGTGTAGTCGAGATCGCGCGCCGCAAGATCGACGCGGCCACGCCCCCCGGCAGAGAGAAGGGGCGCCACGAGCCGGAGGTCCGAATTCGAAAGCACGCCCCGGTCGAGCGTGAAGCTTGCCGAAATCGAGTCGAAGATCGTCTTGGCCCCAGCCCCTATATAGGACGGGTCGAGATTGATCAGCATGCCCGCGAGATCGAGCCCGCGGAACTCGCCGCGGCCGAAGCCGAACGTGCCGCCGCCCGACAGCGAGCCCATCAGGGCCGCGACCGACCGGCCCGAGGCCTGCAGGGAAAGCTGCAGATCGGCCGAGGTCTGCAGCCGGTCGAAACCGGCCATGTCGCGCAGCAGCGCCTCGGCCGCCACGCCCGCGATGTCGAGATCGGCGCCCAGCGACAGCCCCTTGCGGCCATCCACGTCAAAACTGCCGGTCACATTGCCCGCATAGGCCTGCAATTCGTGCAGATCGCCTGAAAGCCGCGCATCTTCCAGCCGCGCATCGAGGCGCAGGCGCCCCAGTCGCACCTTGCCGAGGTCCAGCCCCTCGGCATCGAGGCCGATCTCGGCATCGAGCGTCCTCATCCAGTCAGTATCGATCGGGGCTGTCGACCAGCCCGCCGGAGGCGCATTCGAGGCCGAGCCGGCGCCCCCCTTCTTATCCGCACCGCCACCGCTGCCGTTCGCAACGAAGGGCGACAGATCAAGCGTTCCGGCCGAGAGCCTGGCCTCGAGATGGGGCCGTGCCCCGGGCACGAATTCGGCATCGCCCGAGATCGTGTTGCCATCCTGCCCGAAGCTCGCCCGCTCGAGCCGGATCGCACCGTCGGGCGTCAGCGCGGCATGCCCCTCCAGCACCAGTCGCTGACCGACGCCCGAGGGCAGCTGGGGCGGCGTGGCCCCGGCGGCCGCGAAGATCGCGCGCAGATCCGAGACATCGGCAAAGAGCTTGCCATCGGCCGAGAGCGGCGCCAGCCCCACCGGCCCGTCAAAGGCAAGGCTCGCCCGCCCCAGCGCCGCATCGAGTGTCACCCGCGCCTGCTCTCCGTCGATCAGCGCCGCAGCCCGGGCGATCCGGGCCGACAGGCTGACCTCCTGCCCGTTCAGCAGGGCCTTGAACTTGAGATCGGCCGGGCCGTCGCGGTCGGGCGCCGTCAGTTCGGCCGCGACATCCGAAAGCTCGGTCCGGGCACCGCTGGCATGGTCGAGATAGACAAGCGCACCATCGGCGATCTCTCCACGGTCGAGCGTGATCCCCGCAAGTGCCCCCTGCCCCTGTGTCTCGGCCCCAGGCTCCGCTGCCGCCCCGGGCGCGGCCGCGCTTTCGGGCCGGTCGAACTCCCAGTTGCCGCGCCCGTCGGCCCGGCGTTCCAGCAGGATATGCGGCGCGATCACCGCAACCTCGCGCACCGCAATCTGGCCGCGGAGCAGCCGGGCGAAGTCGATGCCCACCGCCAGCCCCTCGGCCGTCAGCATCGGACCCTGCTCGGACCAGTCGGCATTGGCAAGGCTCACCGCCCCGGTCTCGACGCCGATCTCGGGCCAGAGCGACGGCCGCACCCCGCCCGAGATGGTCAGCACGCGGCCGGTCGCCTTCTCGACCTGATCGGCCGCCAGCCGCGCCACCCTGTCGGTCGGCATCAGCAGCACCAGGGCGCCCCCAAGCCCGACCAGAACCACCACTCCCAGAAGTCCCCGGATCATCCAGCGCATCGGACCCTCGCTCGAATATGATTTCGTTTCGGCAAACCTAGGCCCCCCGCCCGCCCGCAACAAGGCGCCGTCAAAAGGCGCAGACACGAGGCGCAGGGACATCGGCAAGATCTTTCCAGACCGCGCGCGCTGGCGTATAGGCACGCAATCATGTCCGATCCCAGATCGCCGAACCCCCCCGACCTCCGCCCCGACCTGGCCCCCCGCGCCCGGATCGCCGACCCTGCCCGCCCGGGCCAGCCGACCATCGGCATGGTCAGCCTGGGCTGCCCCAAGGCACTGGTCGACAGCGAACGGATTCTCACACGGCTCCGGGCCGAGGGCTACGCGATCTCGCCCGATTACGCAGGCGCCGACGCGGTGATCGTGAATACTTGCGGCTTTCTCGACAGCGCCAAGGCCGAAAGCCTCGAGGCCATCGGCGAGGCCCTGAAGGAAAACGGCCGGGTGATCGTCACCGGCTGCCTCGGCGCCGAACCGGGCTATATCACCGGTGCCCATCCGACGGTGCTGGCGGTCACGGGCCCGCATCAATACGAACAGGTGCTGGACGCCGTCCATGGCGCGGTGCCGCCCGCGCCCGACCCGTTCATCGACCTTTTGCCCGCCTCGGGCGTCAGCCTGACGCCGCGCCATTACAGCTATCTGAAGATTTCCGAGGGCTGCAATCACCATTGCCGCTTCTGCATCATTCCCGACATGCGCGGCAGGCTTGCCTCGCGCCCGGCCCATGCGGTCCTGCGCGAGGCCGAGAAGCTGGCCGAGGCCGGGGTGAAGGAGCTTCTGGTCATCAGCCAGGACACCTCGGCCTACGGGGTGGATCTCAGGCACGCGACCCAGAAGGGCCACCGGGCCCATATCACCGACCTCGCCCGCGATCTGGGAACGCTCGGGATCTGGGTCCGGCTGCACTACGTCTATCCCTACCCGCACGTGCGCGAACTGATCCCGCTGATGGCCGAGGGGCTGATCCTGCCCTATCTCGACATCCCGTTCCAGCACGCCCATCCCGACACGCTGAAACGCATGGCCCGACCCGCGGCGGCCGCGAAGACGCTGGACGAGATCGCTGCCTGGCGGGCGGTCTGTCCCGATCTGGCGCTGCGCTCGACCTTCATCGTCGGCTATCCCGGCGAAACCGAGGCCGAGTTCCAGACCCTGCTCGACTGGCTCGACGAGGCGCAGCTCGACCGTGTCGGCTGCTTCCAATACGAGAATGTGGCGGGCGCGACCGCGAACGACCTGCCCGATCATGTGCCCGCCGAGGTCAAGCAGGACCGCTGGGACCGCTTCATGGCAAAGGCCCAGTCGATTTCCGAGGCCAAGCTGGCCGCGAAGGTCGGTCAGCGAATCGAGGTCATCGTCGACGAAACCGACGCCGAGGGCATCGCCAGCTGCCGCACCAAGGCCGACGCGCCCGAGATCGATGGCTGTCTTTTCATCGACGCGGGTGCCGAAGGCCTCGCCCCGGGCGATATCGTGACCGTCGAGGTCGACGAGGCGGGCGAGTACGATCTCTGGGGGCGGCTCGAAGGCTGAGCCGATGGTGGCGGCGGGGTCGGGCTAACCGGAGCAGATTATTTCAAATTGTCGAGTTGGTCCTGCAGAGCGCGTATTCTCTGCGAAAGCAGGGACCTCTTGTAGTTGACGTCGCGTGCAACGTAATCCGGCCGAAGGATAAACTGCACCTGCACGGGGGTATCGCTTTCGGACATGGCAGTACTTGCAAGTTCCTGAACCCGGATTGCCGTCGCCCCCGTTATGTCGTTCAACTCAAGCGTGGCAAAAGCGACCTCTCCCACTTCGTAAAATGACCCCTGGTTCCCCGGCGAGGAGGCCAGATCGCGAATTCCCGAATAAAACGGCTCTGTTGCACAAAGCCGCTGACGACGGAGCTCCCCCTTTCCCGGACACACTTATGCCACGGCCTCGGTCACGGGTATGCCGAGCGCGGTGAAGCCGTTCATGACGGCGACACGAACCTGAAGCTCGGCAACCTGCCGGTCAGGCTCCCGCGCCATCAGGCGTTGGCCCAACAGCTTCATGCAGTGGATCTTGGTTTCGGCCCGACTTCTGCGATGGTAGCCACTCCACTTCCGCCAGATATTCCGGCCCAGGCGTTTCGATGCGCGCGAAACGCCTCGTTGCGGGCAATCGCGCCTGCGCTGCCAGGCTTCGAGGGTTTGGCATTTTTTCGCGGAGGAATGACGGCGTGGGCGCCCCGGTCGGCAATGGTGTCGTGACACTTGCGCGTGTCGTAGGCACCATCTGCGGTGACGCTGCCGATCTCCTGATCGAGCGGGATCTGGTCGAGCAGTTCCGGCAGCATGGGGGCATCGCCAATATCGCTACTGGTGAACTCGACGACCAGGATTTCCAGTGTTTTCTCGTTGATCCCGAGGTGAACCTTGCGCCAGATGCGGCGTTTGGCGCCGCCATGCTTGCGCGCATTCCACTCCCCTTCGCCTTCGACCTTGATGCCGGTGCTGTCGATCAGCAGGTGCAGCGGTCCCTTCGATCCCCGATACGGAATGTTCACGTTCAGGGTCTTCTGGCGGCGTGACAGCGTGCTGAAATCCGGCACCGACCAGTCCAGCCCGCTCAACTGCAGAAGGCTCTCGACGAAGCCTGTCGTCTGCCGGGTCGACATTTTGGCTCGGACCAATGGCGCTCCAATGTCGACCATGCCAAACAGGACTTTCATCGTCTGGCAGGTCTGGATGGCCGCGTCACTGTAGGTGGGCTGCCGGCCGCGCTTGCCGGTCGGCCCGGCCTCCCACGTCATCTCGGGATCGAACCAGATCGTCAGCGAGCCCCGGCGCTTGAGCGCTTCGTTATAGGACCGCCAGTTCTTGATCTTGTAGGTCGGGGTGGATGGGCTGCTCATCCCCTCCAGCTATCACGCTGGATTCACGAGGTGAATCGCCCACGAGCTTTGTGCAACAGAGCCGAATAAAACACTGAGTTGATGTCGACATTCGCAAATCGAACCGTCAGTTTTTCCGAAACCTCGCCAAGCTGCGTCATGGCAAAGACGACCTCGTCAGTTCGCTCTCGTAGGCCGTCATCGACAATGCCCCGCACTCCGCTGGAAAGCCCTTCGAAATCATCCCTAAGCTTCTGGATATCGGCCTTCAAACCAAGTTCGGCGCGCCCGACACGCGTGTCAAAAGCAACCTTAAGCACCTCAAGCCCCGATGTCGTCTCAGCTTGGAGTAGGTCGATGCGCGCACCAAGCTTGGCTTCCGCTGCTGACGTCTGCGCTTGGGAAATGAGATATTGAGAGCCGGTCATTGCTACAAGAAGACCGGCAATCGCTACATAATCGCCGCCGGCAAGACTGAAGGCCGCCATATTTCGACTTCCCCCCGAATCAATGCAAAGCAGTGTTCAGAGGAATTCTAGCAGATAAAGCGACGTTCCGACGTAGATCAGTGCGATAAAAGTCAGCGTTCGCAATCCCAGCCTAGTCACGTACACATCTCCCGGATGAGGCCCCTGACGGAGCAGATACGACGTTCTGAGTATCGAAGGATATCTGATCCATATATAACATGAACTAAAACAACTGATTAACACATATTCGTTTTCCAGAGGAGGCCCGCATGATCCATGTCACCACCACATGCCCCGATACCGACACCGCCCGGGCCATCGCGCGCGCGGCGCTCGGGCAGCGGCTTGCGGCCTGTGCCAATATCCTGCCGGGCGTGATCAGCCTGTTCCACTGGCAGGGCCGGATCGAGGAAGAGGCCGAAGTGCAGCTGAGCTTCAAGACCCGTGCGGCCCAGGGGCCGGCACTCGTCGCGCTGATCGAGGAGCTGCATCCGTACGATCTGCCGGTGATCCACTGGGAAGAGCTCGCCACCACGCCCGGTGCCACGGCCTGGCTCGATACCGAGACAGGCTGAGACCCGATACGTCCTCAGGCCGGTTCCTGCAGCGCCTTCAGCGGCCCGCCGACCGCACACCATTCGGGCGGGCATCTGGCCCCGGCGGCCTGATGGCCCATCCAGCCCATGCAGGCCTCGGCCCGCCCGCAATGACAGCAGGCGGCGACGAGTTCGGAATATTCTCCCCGACCCAGCTGCCCGGAGCGGAGGGCGTCATTGAGGTTGACCCCGAGGGTGCGTGCCATGCCCTGGGTCAGCCAGAAATGCTTCGAGAGCCTGCCCTGATCTTCCATCGCGCTCAGGCGGACACGAGCCGCGCCCGCATCGCCTCCAGCAGATCCTTGTTGCGGCAATAGTCCGGCGTCGCGTCGGCCCCGGCGTCATGGGTCCCGAGCCAGCCCCTGCATTGCCCGGGATCGGTACAGCCCAGGCAGCGGGACACGCTGTCCTGCATGTCTTCGGGGGTCCAGCGGCCAGCCATGGTCTCTTCGTCGAGATCCACGCCCAGCACCTCTGCCATCTTCTCGAGCAGATGCGCGTGTTCGTCGTATTTGGTTTGGCCCGACATCGGATGTCTCCTGTCGTGTTCGAATTGAGCGCACTAGACTGCGGCACCGGCCTGCGCGCCTTGATGCGTGTCAAATCCGTCCGCCCGACTGAGAGTGCTTCACAAGCCCGCCCGGGGCGGCTAGCCTGCCAGGATGTTCAGTATCGAGCACGAATTCGACGCCACCGTCATCACCCTGGTCGATGAGGGGCCGGGGCCTCTTCAGGAGGATGTGACGATCACGGCCTTCGAGGATTGCGTCACGGTCGAACAGCTCGACCCGCGGACAGAGAGGGTGCAGAAGATCACGCTGTCACTGGCACAGCTGCATGAAATCGGCGCGGCACTCGATTTGCCCGAAGGGGTCTACCGGATCGCCTTCGACCGCGACTAGCGGCCCGCCCGATCCGCTCAGCTGCCCCAGATCCGCCGGACATAGGTCCGGGTCTCGTCATAAGGCGGGACGCCGCCATGGCGTTGCACCGCTTCGGGCCCGGCATTATAGGCGGCAAGCGCAAGACGCCAGGACCGGAAACGGTCGAATTGCCGCCGCAGATAGCGCGCGCCGCCCTCGAGATTCTGCCGCGGGTCGGTCGGGTCGACACCAAGCCTGCGTGCGGTCTCCGGCATCAGCTGCGCCAGGCCGATCGCCCCCTTGTGAGACACCGCGCGCGTATTCCAGCCCGACTCCTGCTGCACCAGCCGCAGGAACAGATCCTCCGGCACACCGTGCTTGCGCGCGGCCTCGCGGGCCACATCGACGAATTCGCCCCGGTAACGCCCGGAATAGAGCAGCATGCCCTGCGCAGGCGTGTGCACCCTGTCGGGCTGCAGCCGCACCGAATTCGAATATTGCTGGGCTGCGCGGCCGTCGAGCACCCGGGTCTGCGACCGGAACAGCGCGAGGCGGGATTTCGAGGATACCGATGCATCCGCCAGCACCGGTTCCGGATGCGCACCCGACACCGCCAGCGCGGCCAGCGCGATCGCTGCAAGCTGTCGCTTCACCGTCTTGTCCCTCCCCCGTGCCGGGTGGTCTTTTCGCCGCGGGAGTATAGGCAAGGCGGCGCAGTCTGGCCAGCCCGTCGCTTCCTCAAGGAACCGGACCGGGCCTGCCCCGGAAAACCACGTCCGCAAGGGGCGGAATTCGCCGTCGCCCCCCCGGACGGCGTGGTATAAACGGGGGCTCTATGGAACTGGAAGATTCGAAAGAGGGCACGCATGGCAGGTTCGGTGAACAAGGTCATTCTGATCGGCAATCTCGGACGGGACCCCGAGGTGCGCAGCTTTCCCTCGGGCGGCAAGGTCTGCAATCTGCGGATCGCCACATCCGAGACCTGGAAGGACCGCAACACCGGCGAGCGGCGGGAACGGACCGAATGGCACACGGTCGCGATCTATTCCGAGCCGCTGGTGCGGGTCGCCGAGCAATATCTGCGCAAGGGCTCGAAGATCTATGTCGAGGGCCAGCTCGAAACCCGCAAATGGCAGGACCAGTCGGGCCAGGACCGCTACAGCACCGAGGTCGCCCTGCGCCCTTACCGGAGCGAGCTGACCATGCTCGATGGCCGTGACGGCGGCGGCGGCGGCGGCCGGGGCGGCGATTATGGCGGCGGCAGCGGTGGCGGCGGTTACGACCAGGGCGGCGGCCGGGGCGGCGATTACGGCGGGCAGCAACCGTCCGCGGGCGATTTCGACGACGAAATTCCGTTCTGAACGGGTCCCGGATGCAGAGGGAAGGACGCGCCCGCGGATGAACCGGACCTGGCCGGTCGATCCCAGGATCCGGAGCCGGGCCCCTTCTCTCTGTCTCAGGCCTGAAAGGTCGTCGCCCGGACCGCAATAGCCCGGCGGGCGACGACACCCAAGATCTTCGCACTCATGCCAGATTGAGCCGACAGCGGCCCACCGACGGATCGACATCGCCTCCGTTCCGAGACAGCTCTGTCGCGTGACCCGGCTCGCCCCGATGTGGAACGCAGACGACGGCCGACGCGAGTCACACGAAAATTCGCCGAATTTTCGCGCCCTATGTGTTCAGTCCCAGCATCTGGTGGATCGGGTTGAGGATGAATCTGTCTGGCTCTGATGTCCAGATCTTGCAGATGTATTCGTAGGGGCTGAGCCCGTTGAGGGTCTTGAGCCGGCGCGCGAAATTGTATGCTGCTATGAAGTCCAAGAGGTGCGTTCGCAGCTGATCATGGCTGTCGTAGTGGAAGCGTTTGACGTTCAGCGGGGGGACGCGCCACTGGCGCCTCTCCTGATCCGCTTCACCCTCCTTGATCGTGCAGTTCATCCGTTCGACCTGGCCGTTTGTCGGGAAAACAGCCCCCGGACTGTTTTCTGATCCTCCAAACTCCAGGGATGGTTGGGTTTGGTCAGCCGGTACTCGATCCCGTTTGCCTCGCAGATCATGTCAAAGCGCATCGGCCGTGAATACGCGGTCTTCCGGTTGCGGGGCTGCTCGGCGAACCGAATGCCCCTCGCCATTGTCACTCGGACCGATGGCTCGATCGGTGAGGACGGTGTGGACCTGATAGGGCACCGCTTCGAGCATGTGTTTCAGGAACTCCCGGGCCGTCTTCCTGTCCGCCTTCTCGACGAGCTGGGTCACGGCAAACTTGCTCGTGCGGTCGATTCCGACGAACAGGAAGAGCTTTCCTTCAGCAGTCTGCACCTCGGCAATGTCGATGTGGATCGAGCCTGCGTGGTCGCCATCGGTTCGAGACCCGCTGGCGAGGGCCGATAGGGTCGCGCTTGAACTTCGACCGCTTCGGCTTGTCGTCCTCGACCTCTGGCAGGCGCGAGAGGCCATGGCGTTGCAAGCATCGATGCAGTGTTGAGCTTGTCAAGTGCGGGATGGAAGGCCGCAGTGCATGGTGGCAGTCATCAAGCGGCAGCAGCGTGTGGCGCCGAAACGCGACGATGGCCGCCTCCTCGGCCTCCGTCAGGACCGTCGAACGTGGTTCCTTTTGACCTGTCTTGAGATCATCGACCGTCTGGCGTTTGCGCCACTTCGCAACGGTCTTGGGGTTCGTCGGGAAAACGATTCACTGGATCGTTTTCCGATCCTCCTCACTCCCCAGCTCCCGGCTCAACGTCGCGAGCGAAGCTTGCGATCGCTGTATTGCTGCTCTGACCGCTTACGTGGTCGTGGCCCTTCCGTGACGAACCTGGCCCATAGGGCATCCTTCCATTCCTTCGAAAGGATCACACCATCAAACCGTGGGATCAAAAACCTAGGCCTGCGCGAGCCGTGCCTCGCGGGCGACGCGCAGGCGGGCGAAATCCTCGCCTGCGTGATAACTGGAACGAGTCAGCGGCGTGGCCGACACCATCAGGAAGCCCTTGCCATAGGCCGCCTTCTCATAGGCTGCGAATTCCTCGGGCGTCACGAAACGCGCCACCGCGTGATGCTTGGGCGTCGGCTGCAGATACTGCCCGATGGTCAGGAAATCGACATCGGCTGCGCGCAGATCGTCCATCACCTGAAGCACGGCCTGACGCTCCTCGCCAAGCCCGACCATGATCCCCGACTTGGTGAACATCGACGGGTCGATCTCCTTCACCCGCTGCAGCAGCCGGAGCGAATGGAAATAGCGCGCGCCCGGACGGACTTCCGGATAAAGCCCCGGCACCGTCTCGAGATTGTGGTTGAACACGTCCGGCCGCGCCGCGACCACGGTCTCGAGCGCGCCGGGCCCGCATTTCAGGAAATCGGGCGTCAGCACCTCGATGGTGGTTTCGGGCGCACGATGGCGCACCGCGCGGATGGTCTGGGCGAAATGCTCGGCCCCGCCATCCTCCAGATCGTCGCGATCGACCGAGGTGATGACGACATGCTTCAGCCCGAGTTTCTGGACCGCATCGGCGACCCGGCCCGGCTCGAAGATGTCAAGCGCATCGGGGCGTCCGGTTGCCACGTTGCAGAAGCTGCAGCCGCGGGTGCAGATCTCGCCCATGATCATCATTGTCGCATGGCCCTGCGACCAGCACTCGCCCACATTGGGGCATCCGGCCTCTTCGCAGACCGTCGCCAGCCCATGCTCGCGGATCACGCGGTGGGTGTCGCGATAGCCCTCGCCGCCGGGCGCGCGCACGCGGATCCAGGTCGGTTTCTTGGGCTGGGCCGTATCGGGACGGCGGGCCTTTTCGGGGTGGCGTTCGGCGGGGTTTTTGAGGTCGCGCAACGGAGGTCTCCCTGGCGGGACGGATCGCCCTTTCTTATGCGCTTCCCCGTCCGAAGGCAACCGCGGCCGCCGAGGCGCCGCTCAGCCGTCTTGGGCGGTCCGGGTCAGACGTTCCCCGGCCTCGGCCAGGATCGCGGCCAGGGCCGCGAACCAGCCATCCTCGCGCGAGATCCGGCGCCGGACCAGCCCCAGCTGCCGCGCCGGTTCGGGCGAGGCGAAGCGGTGGACCGCGAGCGAAGGACTTGCCGCCCGTTCAGTGCGCAGCGCGATCTCGGGCAGGAAGGTCAGCCCGAACCCCTCGGCCGCCAGTCCGCACAGCGTCGCCAGCGACGAGGCCCCCAGATCGACCCGGGTCTCCTCGCGCTTCATGCCGCAGACCTCGAGCGCCTGATCGGCCAGGCAATGCCCCTCATCCAGCAAGAGCAGCCGGTCCGGGTCAAGCGCATCGGGCCGCAGCCCGCCGAGATCCGCCCCCAGCGCCGCGATCTGCCGCGCCGAACCCGCCAGCAGGAAGCGGTCATCGAACAGCGGCGCCTCGACCAGGTCGTCCCGCCCGGTCGGCAGCGCCAGCAGCACCGCATCGAGACGCCCCTCGTCGAGATCTGCCAGCAACAGGTCGGTCCGCGCCTCGCGCACCCCGATCTCCAACGACAGGTTGTCGGCCCGGATCAGCGGCAGCGCGACCGGCAGCAGATAGGGCGCCACCGTCGGAATGAGCCCGAGGCTCAGCCGTCCGGCCAGCCCGCGCTGCCAGCGCGCGGCATCCTTCAGCGCGCTCACCTCCTGCATCACCCGGCGGGCATGGCGCAGAAGATTGTGCCCGGCAGGCGTCAGCACCACCCCGCGCGGCTGGCGCTCGACCAGTTGCACGCCAAGCCCGGCCTCGAGCTCGCGGATCTGCACCGAGAGCGCAGGCTGGCTGACATGCACCGTCTCGGCGGCACGGCCGAAATGGCGATGCTCGGCGAGGGCGATAAAATAGGAAAGCTGCCGCAGGGTGATGCTCATGCCGATGTCCTATCGCAGCCGCGCCCCGCGATCCATCCCGGCGCGGTCGGCCCGGCTGACATGAAAACCCCCGCCCGGCTAAGCCGGACGGGGGCGGAACCGACAGGTCGCGTCAGGCTCAGGCCAGCGCGGCCTTGGCCTTCTCGACGATCGCACCGAAAGCTTCGGGCTCGTTCACGGCGAGATCGGCCAGGACCTTGCGGTCGACCTCGATCCCGGCAACGGCCAGAGCGTTGATGAAGCGCGAATAGGTCAGCGTTTCGTCATGGGCACGCACGGCCGCGTTGATCCGCTGGATCCAGAGCGCGCGGAAATTCCGCTTGCGCTGCTTGCGGTCGCGGGTCGCGTACTGGTTGGCCTTGTCGACGGCCTGGGTCGCGGTGCGGAAGGCATTGCCGCGGCGGCCGTAATAGCCTTTCGCAGCCTTGATGACCTTCTTGTGACGGGCATGGGTGGTGGTGCCGCCTTTGACTCGGGACATGGATCAGGCCTCCGTTAGCGCGAATAGGGCATGTAGGACTTGGCGAGCTTCTCGTCCGGAGCCGAGAGCATCGTCGTCCCGCGCGCGTCGCGGATGAACTTGGTGGTCCGCTTGATCATGCCGTGGCGCTTGCCGGCCTGACCCGCCTTGACCCGGCCGGTGGCCGTGACCTTGAAGCGCTTCTTGGCGCTCGACTTGGTTTTCATCTTGGGCATTTCCGTCTCCTTTCGGGCGGTGAAGGTGCGACTCGGCATGCCACAACGGCCGGTCGCCCCAGGTGAGTGACGAGCATATAGAAAGCCCGGGCCCCGCATGCAAGGAGAAATCGTTCTCCGACGCGTCAGGCGGGCCCGGGCAGAGCCTTATTCGGGCTCGAGATTGAAGATCAGCCGCTCTTCGCAGGGCGCGACGCGCAGGATATTGGTCGAGCCGGGCAGATTGAAGGGCAGCCCCGCGACCACGATGATCTTGTCATCGCCCCCGCCATAGCCGCCCTCCCGCGCCGCACGGGCAGCGCTGACCACGGCCATTTTGAAGCGCTCGACCTTCTCGTTGTAATAGCAGTTGATGCCCCAGCTCAGGCACAGCCGCCGACCCGTCGCCGGAAACGGCGTCAGCGCCAGGATCGGCACCCGCGGCCGCTCGCGCGAGGTCTTGAGCGCGGTCGTGCCCGATTCGGTGAAACAGCAGATCGCCTTGATGTCGGTGGTCTCGGCGATCTCGCGCGCGGCCGAGACGATGCCGTCCGCTACGCTCGAGCGCTCGGCCTGGCGGCTGGCCTCGATCACCGAGCGGTAGGTCGGGTCGCTTTCGACCTCGACCGCGACATTGTCCATCATCTTCACCGCCTCGACCGGATAGCGCCCGGCAGCGGATTCGGCCGACAGCATCACCGCATCGGCCCCCTCGTAGATCGCCGAGGCCACGTCCGAGACCTCGGCCCGGGTCGGCATCGGGCTTTCGATCATCGATTCGAGCATCTGCGTCGCCACGATCACCGGCTTGGCGGCGGCCCGGCAGGACCGCACCAGCCGCTTCTGGATCGGCGGCACGCTCTGGACCGGCAATTCGACCCCCAGATCGCCGCGCGCGACCATGATCCCGTCCGAGACCTCGAGGATCTCGTCGAAGGCCTTCACCGCGGCGGGCTTCTCGATCTTCGACAGGATCGCGGCCCGCGTGCCCACGATCTCGCGCGCCTCGATCACGTCCTCGGGGCGCTGCACGAAGCTCAGCGCGACCCAGTCGACACCGAGATCGAGCGCGAAATTCAGATCCTCGCGGTCCTTCTCGGACAGCGCCGCCAGCGGCAGCACCACATCGGGCACGTTCACGCCCTTGCGGTTCGAGATGGTGCCGCCCACGATCACCTCGCATTCGGCGAAATCGGGACCGTGCTCCTTCACCCGCAGCCGCAGCTTACCGTCATTGACAAGCAGCGTGGCGCCGGGTTCGAGCGCGTCGAAGATCTCCTTGTGCGGCAGTTGCACCCGATGCGCCTCGCCCGGGGTCGGGTCGAGATCGAAGCGGAAGGTCTGCCCGTCCTCGAGCTCGGCCGCGCCATTGGCGAACTGGCCGCAGCGCAGCTTGGGCCCCTGCAGGTCGGCCAGGATCGCGATCGGGCGGCCGGTATCGGCCTCGATCTGGCGAATGGTCGCGTGACGCTGCGCGATCTCCTCATGGGAGCCATGGCTCATGTTCAGCCGGAACACATCCGCTCCGGCCTCGAAAAGCGCCCGGATGGTCGCGTAGTCGGTCGAGGACGGGCCCAGCGTGGCCACGATCTTGAGGTTGCGTAGACGTCTCATACTGACCTATCTGTCTTCAGGTGATCCATGCGCAGTATGCGCCGGTGTACAATCCCACCTTCTAGGCCGAACTCAGCGTCAAGACAACCGGCGCCTGCGGGAACGGCCGCAGACAGGGATGTGGCTTGAAAAGGTGACAGGATGATGACCGAGCAGCCCTTCGAGACGGTCGGCGAGACGCGCGGCGGGCGCTGGCTGGTGACCTGCGATCACGCCACCAACATCGTGCCGTCCTGCGTGAATGGCGGCAGCCTCGGCCTGTCTCCGGCCGACATGGCCCGCCACATCGCCTGGGATCCGGGGGCCGCGGGCGTGGCCCGCGCGCTGGCCGAGCGGCTCGACGCGACCCTGGTGCTCAGCCGCTTCTCGCGGCTGGTGATCGACCCGAACCGGGGCGAGGACGATCCGACGCTGGTGATGCGGCTCTATGACGGCACCGTAATCCCCACCAACCGCGCCATCGGCGAGGCCGAGCTCGACCGCCGCATCCGGACCTTCTGGCGCCCCTATCACGGCGAGGTCGCGCGGCTGGCAGCGCGGCGCTCCGACACCGTCCTGCTCGCGATTCACAGCTTCACGCCGCAGTTGAAGGGCCGCCCGCCCCGGCCCTGGCAGATCGGCATCCTGCATGGCGCCGACGACCGGCTGGCGCGGCCGCTGATCGCGCGGCTGCGCGCCGAGGACGATCTGGGCGGTCTCTGCGTCGGCGAGAACGAGCCCTATGGCGGGCATCTGCCGGGCGATTCCGTCGACCGCCATGCCGAGGCCTTCGGCCGGCCGAACGTGCTGATCGAACTCCGCAATGACGTGATCGCCGCGCCCGCCGACCAGGTCGCCTGGGGCGCGCGGCTTGCCCCGATCCTCGAGGCCGCGCTGGCCGAGACCGGCGCCTGAGCGCGGCCCGCCCCTCCCGGAAGGAGACCCGACATGGACGACACCACCCGCACCGAGATCGAGGCCGCCGCCTTCCGGCGGCTCAGGCGCCACCTGATGGAGGACCGGCCCGAGGTCCAGAACATCGACCTGATGACCCTGGCCGGGTTCTGCCGCAACTGTCTGTCGCGCTGGATGGCCGAGGCCGCCGCCGAACGCGGGGTCGCGATGACCGAGGCCGAGGCGCGCGAGACCTTCTACGGCATGCCCTATGCGGACTGGAAGGCCCTGCATCAGACCGGGGCGAGCCCCGAACAGAAGGCGGCCTTCGACAGCGCCTTCGCCGCCAATGTCGGCCCGCGCAAGGACTGAGCCCTTTCGGCGCCGCCCGTGCCTGAGCTGACCTGAGCAGTGGTACCGGGAAGGTCTGCGGACGGGCCGCAAGAAAGCGGTCGCATCCGCCCCCGGGTTCTGGAGTAGACTGCGCCGCGACTCATGACAGCGCGGCACCGCCCGCGCGCCTCCGGGCGCGGGAGCATGTCTGTCGCCGCGCGCCCCGGACGAACGGAGCCCCCGATGATCCCGGCCAGCGGACCGATACTGCAATTCACTCCCAAACTTCTGACGGTCATGGCCGAGGGTTACGGGCTGCGCGCCTTCCGCGCCGATCTGGTGGCCGGGCTGACCGTGGCGGTGGTGGCGCTGCCATTGTCGCTGGCCATTGCCATCGCCTCGGGCGTGCCGCCGGATCGCGGGCTGATCACCGCCATCATCGGCGGCTTTCTGGTCTCGGCGCTCGGCGGCAGCCGGTACCAGATCGGCGGCCCGGCCGGCGCCTTCATCGTGCTGGTCATGGCCACCGTCCAGCGCCACGGGCTGGACGGACTGGCGCTCGCGACCTTCCTCTCGGGCCTCTTCCTGGCCGCGGCCGGGGCGCTTCGCCTGGGCAGCTTCGTCAAGTTCATCCCCTACCCCGTCACGGTGGGCTTCACCGCCGGGATCGGCGTCATCATCCTCGCCAGCCAGATGCGGCCGTTTCTGGGGCTGACCCTCGACGGCCCCGAACCCGGCCCCTTCCTCGAGAAGATCCCTGCGCTCTGGGCCGCGCTGCCGACGCTCGGCCCGATCGATCTGGCGATGGGCATCGGCACCTTCGGCTTCATCCTGGTGCAGCGCCGCCATGCGCCGCGCTTTCCGGGCATGCTGATGGCAATCGCGCTGGCCGGGCTGACGGTCTGGCTGTTCAGGCTGCCGGTGCCCACCATCGGCAGCGCCTATGGCGGCATCGCCTCCAGCCTGCCCGCGCCACATCTGCCGCCGCTGGGGCTCGAGAAGATCCGCGCCGTCCTTCCCGACGCGCTGGCCTTCACCCTTCTGGGCGCCATCGAGTCGCTGCTTTCGGCGGTGGTGGCGGATTCGATGACCGGGCGGCGCCACCGCTCGAATGCCGAGTTGATCGGACAGGGGGCGGCCAACATGGCCTCGGCCTGTTTCGGCGGCTTCTGCGTCACCGGCACCATCGCCCGGACCGCCACCAATGTGCGGGCTGGCGCCCATGGCCCGGTCGCGGGCATGATCCATTCGCTGGCGCTTCTGGGCATGGTGCTGCTGCTGGCACCACTCGCCTCGGCAATTCCGCTGGCAGCACTGGCCGGCGTGCTGGTCTCGGTCTCGCTGCACATGATCGACATCCGCGCGATCCGGACGCTCGCACGCACCGCCCGGGCCGAGGTCGTGGTACTGCTGGCAACGCTCGCGATGACTGTACTGCGCGATCTGACCGAGGCCATCGTGACCGGGCTTGCGCTCGGCGCGCTGGTCTTCCTGCACCGGCTCGCGCAGATGAGCGGGGTCGACGCGATGCTGGACGAGAGCGATACCGAAAGCCGGCCCGAGGATCGCGGCCCCAACCGGCAGACCGTGGTGCTGAGGCTGACGGGCGCCTATTTCTTCGGCTCGGCTCCGGTGATCGAGAATGTGCTCGACCGGATCGCGGCCCGGCCGCGCCATCTGATCCTCGACATGGCGGATGTCCCGCTTCTGGACATGACCGGCGCACACAGCCTGACCGGCTTCGCCCGAAAGGCGCTCGAGCAGGGCATGGCGGTCTCTCTGGCAGGGGCACGCCCCCGGCATCTGCAGATGCTCAGGGCCGCCGGGCTGCCAGACGCCACCCATATCACACCGGATGTCGCCGGGGCCCGGGCCATGGCCGATGCGGCCTGATCCTTGCGCATCTCGGCCCTTCCCCCTGTCCAGTCATCAGCCCTGCCCGGGCGCGGTGACGGGACCGGTCATGCCCTCTGGAACTTCGGGCCCGCCCATCCCTGCCAGCGCGCTCGAACCGTCTCTCTTCCCCCTCCCGCAGGCCGGCAAGCGGCCATAGGGACCGCGGAACGGACCAAAGAAAGTGCAGCCTACGGTGTCGGCGCTTCACCCGGACGCTGGCGGCACAGAGCCTGCATCGACACCGCGCCTGAAGCATCCGGCCTGCGATGCGCCTCATCGGTGAGCGGATCACTGGCGACGACACCCGACGCCCTCATCACGCCCCTGCCACGCGCAGCCGGCCAAGGCATTCACCTGAGCGGCTCACCCCGACGTCGGGCCGGTACTACTAGCCGCTCGCGGAACAGCCCCGCCCCGAAGCCGTCTGAGGCACCTTTGACCAGCCCCGCCCCATCGCCCGGGACCGCGAAGCGCGGCGCGGAAAGCCCACCATTGCTGAAGGCAGGCGTCATCCGAAGCCGGTCCCGTTCCAGGCCGCGCTCTTGGCCCGGACTCGCCCCCCCCCCGGAATGAACGTCTTCGCGAAGCGGCCCCAGGACGCGGGGAAACCGCATGAGCTCATCATCGCTGCGGTCGCGCGCAGGCATGTCAGCCCCGCCAGGGCCGGGCCAATCACCGCGGCTGAAGGACAAGCGGGCTAGCGGTCCGGCCCCCGGTCGAGCAGATCGTCCGGGACCAGCCCGGCCAGCCAGGCCCGGGCCGCATCGACCGTCTCGACATAGGCCTCGACCTGGCCCTCGAGCGCGGGGCTCAGCCCGGCAATGGCCGGCGCCTTGAGATAGGCAGAAAGTGCTGCCGCCGCGACCAGAACCGCGACAAGGAAGCCCGCCACGAAGGCACCGCCCCAACCGCTGCGGGATGCGGCCGCGGGCGGGATGCTTTCGGCGCCGCGATCGGTGCTGGCCGAAAGCGTCGAGGTGATCTTCTCGATATCGGGCAGCAGGTCGCGCCGCCGGGCCGGCAACGGCTCGGCCGGGGCGGCCTCCGGGTCGGCCTCCGGTTCGGACCGCGGCGACGGCGCTGCCTCGGGGGCACTGCCCCGACCCGAACGCGGCGGGCTGACAAGCCCCAGATCGGCCTGTTCCGAAAAGGTCTCGGCGGTCGCCTCTTCCTCGCGGGCGCGCTGCTCGCGCTCGGCCTCCTCGCGCAGGATGTTCAGCACGTCCTCGTCGAGCCCGCGGCGCGGCGGCGCATCTGTGCCCTGCCCGGTCGGGGGCACCGCACCGGCGCCATCCGACGCGGTCTCCGGCGGCACCGGCGCGCGCGGCACCGCGAAGCCCGCCAGCGGGTCCTGCGGCGCGGCACCGGCCGGGTCCTGGAACCATATGTGGTTACAGTTCGAACACTGGACGTCACGCCCCTCGTCCGGGATCACCGCCTCGTCCACCTCGTATTGGGCGCCGCATTTCGGGCACGTCAATCGCATTCCGCTCTACCCCCCGGGGCGTATCGGCCCGCCGGACCTGCCTGCCATATCCGCGCCATGTTGTATCACCGGCTGCGGAAATTCAAAGCCTTTGCGGTCGGTGCGATTGCAACCCGCGCGGACGTGGGCAATACCATGGGCGAACGGACCCGGACCCCGGCCGACGGAGCGGACCTTGATTGAGCTCGAAAACGTCTCGCACAGCTATGGCGGCAGCGAGCTTCTGTGCGACATGTCGCTGAGGCTGGCGCCGGCCTCGTTTCATTTCCTGACCGGCCCCTCGGGGGCGGGCAAGACCACGTTCCTCAAGATCTGCTATGCCGAACTGCATCCCAGCCATGGCACGATGCGCCTGTTCGGCGCCGATCTCGCGGGGCTCGACCGCGACGGGGTCGCGCGGATGCGGCGCCGGATCGGCGTGGTGCATCAGGATTGCCGCTTCCTAGACCACCTGCCGCTCGCCGAGAATATCACCCTGCCGCTGCTGGCCTCGGGCCGCGATATCGCGGCCGAAGAGCGCAACCTCGCGGAACTCATGAACTGGGTCGGGCTGAAGGCGCAGGCCGGGGCGCTGCCGCCGCAGCTTTCGGGCGGCGAGCGCCAGCGCGCGGCGCTGGCCCGGGCGGTGATCCTGTCGCCCGACGTGATCCTGGCCGACGAACCCACCGGCAATGTCGACTGGGAGATGTCGCTGCGTATCCTGCAACTGTTGATCGAGCTGAACCGGATGGGCAAGACGATCCTGATCGCGACCCATGACCTGAACCTGATCCGGGCCGCCAAGACCCAGGTCGCGGCGCGCGTGCTGCGCATCAAGGACCGGCGGCTGCAGCTCGCGGGGGCGGATCTGTGAGGCCGCTGCTGGCGGCCCTGAGGCGGCGCGTCGTGCTGCTGGCCTCGGCTCTGAGCTCGGAGCCCGAAGCCAGCCGGGTCGTGCCGCCAACCGGCTTCACCGCCCGGCTCACGCTGTTCACTGCCGCCACCATGACCTTTCTCGCGGTCTTCGCGCTGGCGCTGAGCATGGCCTCTGGGCGGCTGGCCGACCGCTGGGCGGACGCGCTGGCGCGGACCGCGACGGTGCGGATCTCGGCCCCGCCCGGGCAGATGGGCACCCAGACCGACGCGGTGCTCGAGATCCTGCGCACGACCCCCGGCATCGCCTCGGCCCGGGCCATGAGCGACATCGAACAGCGGCACTTGCTGGAGCCCTGGTTCGGCCCCGACCTGCCGGTCGAGACGCTGCCCCTGCCCCGGCTGATCGAGGTGACCGAGACCCGCGCGGGCATCGATGCCGAGGCGCTGCGCCTCAGGCTTGCGGCCGAGGCGCCGGGGGCGGCCCTCGACGATCACACCCGCTGGCGCCAGCCGCTGGTGCGCGCGGCCGGACGGCTCCGGCTGCTGGGCTGGACCGCGGCCCTTTTGATCGGGGCCAGCATGGCGGCGATGATCGCGCTGGCCGCCAATGCGGCGCTGGCCGCCAATGCCCAGCTGATCGGCGTGCTGCGCCTGGTCGGCGCCCGCGACATCTTCATCGCCCGGGCCTTCGTGCGCCGCTTTACCCGGCGGACGCTGGAAGGCGCCGCGCTCGGAACCCTTGCCGGGATGGGCGCCGTCGCCCTTCTGCCCGGCGACGGACCCGACGGATTTCTGACCGGGCTTGGATTTTCCGGCCCCCAATGGATCGTACCGCTGCTCTTGCCGGTGCCGGCCGGAGCCATCGGCTTTGCCGCCACCCGCTGGACCGCGATGCGAATGCTCAGAAGGATCACCTGACCGATGCGCTCTCCCCTGCAATATCTGCGCTCGCTGGTCTTCGTCGGCCAGATGTATCTGGCGATGCCGGTCATCGGGCTGCTCTACCTGCCGCTGGCGCTGGCCTCGCCGCGCGGCGCCACATTGGCGGCTCGGCATTATTGCCACTGGGTGCGCTGGACCGCGCGCTGGATGGTCGGCCTGAAATCCGAGGTGCGCGGCACCCCGCCCGAGGACGAGGTGCTGATCGCCGCCAAGCACCAGTCCTTCTTCGACATCATCCTTCTGGTGGGCTCGCTGCCCCGGCCCCGCTTCATCATGAAGAAATCCCTGACCTGGGCGCCGGTCCTGGGCTGGTACGCGCTGCGGATCGGCTGCGTGCCGGTCGACCGCGGCAAGCGCGGCCAGGCCATCGCTGCGATGAGAAAACAGGTGGCCGAGGGCCGGCAGGCGCCGGGGCAGCTGATCATCTACCCGCAGGGCACCCGCGTTGCGCCGGGCGTGTCGCGCCCCTACAAGATCGGCGCGGGCGTGCTTTACCAGCAGATCGGCCAGCGCTGCATCCCCGCCGCCACCAATGTGGGCGTGTTCTGGCCCCGCACCGGGATCTATCGCAAACCCGGGCTCGCGGTGCTGGAATACCTGCCGCCGATCGCGCCCGCACAGCCGATCGACGTCTTCATGGCAGAGCTTGAAGAGAGGGTCGAGACCGCCTCGGATAGGCTGATGGCCGAGGCGGGCTTCACGACCAGGGGCTGAGACCCGCAAAGGACAACGCCGGCGATACCGTCGCCGGGGATCCCTCCCGGGCCAGCCCCCCGGTCAGGCGCGAAGAGGCAAGCTGCTCAGGCAGCCAGCCCCTTCGAGCCGATCTCGAGGAATTTCCGGCGCCGCTCGGCGACAAGCGCAGCGGGCTCCTTGCCGAGCAGCTCGCCCAGCATGGTGGCAAGGTTGCGCCCGACCCGGTCGATGGTCTCCTCGCGGGCGCGCTGGGCACCGCCGATGGGTTCGGGGATGATCCGGTCGATCACCCCGAGCTTGAGCAGATCCTGCGCCGTCAGACGCAGCGCCTCGGCCGCCTCGCGCATCTTCTCGGCATCCTTCCACAGGATCGAGGCGCAGCCCTCGGGCGAGATCACCGAATAGACCGAATGCTCCAACATCGCGACCTTGTTGGCCGTTGCGAAGGCCACCGCCCCGCCAGAGCCGCCCTCGCCGATCACGATCGAGATCAGCGGCACGCCGATCTGCAGGCATTTCTCGGTCGAACGCGCAATGGCCTCGGACTGGCCGCGCTGCTCGGCGCCCTTGCCCGGATAGGCGCCGGGGGTGTCGACAAGGGTGATGACCGGCAGCCCGAACCGGTCGGCCATGTCCATCAGCCGCACCGCCTTGCGATAGCCCTCGGGCCGGGCCATGCCGAAATTGCGCTCGAGCCGGGTCTTGGTATCGAACCCCTTCTCATGGCCGATCACCACCACCGGCTGGTCGTTGAACCGCGCAAGCCCGCCCATCACCGCATTGTCCTCGGCGAAGTTGCGGTCGCCCGCCAGCGGCGTGTATTCGCGGAACAGCGCCTCGATGTAGTCCTTGCAATGCGGCCGGTCGGGATGGCGCGCGACTTGGCATTTCCGCCAGGGGGTCAGGTTCTTGTAAAGCTCCTTCAGCATGTCGGCGGCCTTGCGATCGAGCGCCGAGGCCTCCTGCGCCACGTCCATCTCGGAATTGGCGCGGGCCATCGCCCGAAGCTCCTCGGCCTTGCCTTCGATCTCTGCCAGGGGCTTTTCGAATTCGAGATAGTTCATCGACGCGGCTCCTTGATGCTGGCGGGGTATATGACGCCCGCCGCGCCGATTTGCAACGCCGCCGCGCGACGACGATGACGCGGCTGCCCCGGCGGCATCCCGGCAGGCGGTCCTGAGCGCAGGCCGGGGCACGGGCCGGCACACGGGCCGGATCGCGATATGCAACCGTTCGCGGTGGCATCAGCGACGGGCAGTGTCGGACCTCCGCCACCAGACCGGAAAACCGCGCCCGGAACACAGGCCGCCCGGGCGCGGAACCGCATCGCCATGACAAAGTGGCCGCGCCTTTGCCCCTGCACTTCGCCTCGGGCCGCCCTGATGACCGCCGGCCCCGACAAGGGGGCACGGGTCTGTCCCCGTTTTGCGCTGGTCCGTGATGCCCGGGCAGGGCTCGCCCGCGCGATGCCCGATGCGAGGACCGGTTCGCGGGGCGCGCAGACGCGAAGACGCATGGTCTTCACGGCGACGCCCCCGCCTCGGCCGGTCCCGCCCCGGGAACAGGGCGGGACCGGCCCCGGCGATCAGCCGATCTGGAATCCCGGCGTCGAGGCCGAGATCGCCTTTTCCTCGTCATTCATCTCGGCCTCCACCGCCTCGAAAAGCGGGGTCGAAAGATAGCGCTCGCCGGTATCGGGCAGCATCGCGAGGATGACCGAGCCCGGCTCGGCGGTCTCGGCCACCTGAAGCGCCACCGCGACGGTCGCCCCGCCCGAAACCCCGGTCAGGATGCCCTCCTTCGCGGCCAGCGCCCGCGCCTGTTTCAGCGCCTCGGGTCCCTCGACCGGAATGAGCTCGTCATAGAAGCCCTTGTCGATCGCCTCCTGCAGGACCAGCGGAATGAAATCCGGGGTCCAGCCCTGGATCGGATGCGGATGGAAGGCCGGGTGGCTTTCATCCGCCTCGCCTTCGGCATTGCGCTTCTGCGCCCGGCCCGAGGCGATCAGCGCGGCATCGGCCGGTTCGCTGAGGATGATCCTGGTCTCGGGGCGTTCGCGGCGCAGCGCCCGCGCGATGCCGGTCACCGTCCCGCCGGTGCCGTAGCCCGACACGACATAGTCAAGCCGCTCGTCCTCGAAATCGGCAAGGATCTCGCGGGCGGTGGTGGCCTCGTGAATATCGGCATTGGCCCCGGTCTCGAACTGATGGGCGAGGAACCAGCCGTTCTTCTCGGCCAGCTCCTGGGCCTTGCGATACATCCCCATCGCCTTGTCGGCCTTCGGCGTCAGCACCACCTTGGCGCCCAGCATCCGCATCAGGCGGCGGCGCTCGACCGAGAAGCTCTCGGCCATGGTGATGACCAGCGGATAGCCCTTCTGCGCGCAGACCAGCGCCAGCCCGATGCCGGTATTGCCCGAGGTCGCCTCGACCACGGTCTGCCCGGGTTTCAGCGCGCCCGAGCGCTCGGCCGCCTCGATGATGTTCAGCGCCAGCCGGTCCTTGACCGAGGCGCCGGGGTTGAAGAACTCGGCCTTGACGTAAAGCGTGACATGGTTCGGGCCGAGATTGTTGATGCGGATCGCGGGCGTGTCGCCGATGGTGTCGAGCACGCTGTCGAAACGCCGCCCCCGTCCGCTGGTTTTGCGAATGCCGTCATCTGCCATGACCATACCCCTTTCTTCGGTACCGGGCCGCCGCGCGGGCGGCCGCTCTGATCTCGGGGCGAACCATAGCACGCCCGCCGGAAAGGGCACGGGGGGCCGGGGCCGGACGAGGCGGTTAGGGAGGAAGACCGAGCACATCTCGGCCGGGCGGAACAGAGCACTCAAGGCCCCGGCCAGATCCGGACGTTATTCCAAATCCGGCGGCAAATCCGGAACACGCTCCCACCGCCCTCTGTCTTGCAGCGTCAAGGCAGGAAAACCGGCACCAGCGAGGCCAGCAGCAGGAGCGCCATCGCCCGGTTGAACAGGCGCAGCCGGGCGGGTCGGCTCAGCAGCCGCCGGATGCGGGTGCCGAGAATGGTCCAGAGCCCCGTCGCGGGCACGCTTGCCGCTGCGAAGGCCCCCGCGACCAGCAGCACCGCCGACGGCTTTTGCCCCGGCGCGTAAAGCGTCAGCGCCGCCAGCGCCATGGTCCAGCCCTTGGGATTGACCCATTGGAAGGCCGCCGCCTGCAGGAAGGTCATCGGCCGCCCCGGCGCCGCGCCGGGTTCTGGCGGCGCGGCCCGGGCGATCTTCCAGGCCAGCCAGACCAGATAGGCGGCGCCCAGCCAGGTCAGCAGCACGCGCAGCATCGGCCAGGCCTCGAAGGCGCGCATCGCGCCCAACCCGACCAGCACGACCATGGCGACGAAGCCCAGCGCCACGCCCAGGATATGCGGAAGGGTCCGGCGCAGCCCGAAATTGGCGCCCGAAGCCATCAGCATCAGGTTGTTCGGCCCCGGTGTGATCGAGGCCACAAGCGCGAAGGCTCCAAGCGCCAGCAGAAGATCGAGATTGTCCATGACCCGCACTATCGCACGCTCTGCCCGGATTGCCAGCACCGCGGGTCGCGGGCTCCGGCAGACGGGGAGCCGACGGGAGTCCGACGGCCGGGCGTCCCGGGGGATGGGGGGCTGAGGGGGCCGGGGGTAGAGCCCCCGGCGGCTCGTGGCGTCTCAGCGCCGCGAAACCGGATCGGCGCGCGGCAGGTCCCGCGACGGGCGCGGCCGGGCCTTCAGGAGACATCCGCCGCGCATTCTCCGGCGGTCCGAAACCGGCCTCCCCTGCCCGCGGTCTCAGCCCGCTGCGATCATCTCGGCCTGGCGCACGATCACCTCGGCCTGCTTGATCGAGGCGATATCGACCAGCCGACCCTTGTAGACGGTCGCGCCCGCCCCTTCGGCCTTGGCCTTCTCCATGGCCGCGAGGATCTCGCGCGCCTCGCCCACCGCCGCCTCGGAGGGCGTGAAGACCTCGTTGGCCAGCGCCACCTGCCTGGGATGGATCGCCCATTTGCCGACCATGCCCAGCGTCGCCGAACGCAGCGCCTGGGCACGGAACCCTTCCTCGTCCGAGAAATCGCCGAACGGGCCGTCGACCGGCAGCACGCCATGGGTCCGGCAGGCCGCGACGATCGCGGTCTGGGCCCAGTGCCACGGATCCGACCAGTATTTCGCGCCCTCGCGGATCATGTAGTAATTCTCCTGGGTGCCGCCGATCCCGGTGGTCTGCATCCCCATCGAGGCCGCGAAATCGGCCGCGCCGAGGCTCATCGCCTGCAGCCGCGGGCTGGCTGCCGCGATCTCCTCGACATGGGCAATGCCGGCAGCCGATTCGATGATCACCTCTAAGCCCAGCGGCTTGCTCCGCCCCGTCGCGCGCTCGACCGCCGTCACCAGCGCATCGACCGCATAGAGATCGGCACCGCAACCCACTTTCGGGATCATGATCAGGTCGAGCCGGTCGGAGGCCTGTTCCAGCAGCTCCACCACGTCGCGATACCAGTAGGGCGTGTCGAGCCCGTTGATCCGCACGCTCAGCGTCTTGTTGCCCCAGTCGATATCGCCGATGGCCTGGATCACATTGGCCCGCGCGCTAGACTTGTCGTCGGGCGCGACCGAATCCTCGAGATCGAGATTGATCACGTCCGCCGCACTGGCCGCCATCTTCTCGAAGATCGCCGGGCGCGAGCCCGGGCCGAACAACTGGCAGCGATTCGGACGCGAGACGGGCGTGGGCTGGATGCGAAAGCTCATGGTCGTACCCCTTCGGCAAGGATATGTCGTATCATTCTGAAAAACTGATAGAATGTTGCGTTATATTGCGCAAGCCATTTCGCTGCGCCGCAGCACGCCCGGCGTCCCCGATGGCACCGCAGCACAACATTCGTCGACACCTTCGGCAATTCACCGGATAATCTTCGCAAGATTGCCCATAACGCGCGATATATCGGCAATTTTTGCTGCGCCCCGGTGATATTTTCGCGCAAGAAATCAAGGAAACGCCACGATGATCGAAACCCCCTATCTTCTCTTTCTCGGCGACGCCCCCGACTCTCTGGCGGCCAAGGTGGCCCAGGGCATCCGTGACTGGCGCCCGGAAAATGCCGTCGGCCAGTACCGGATGGAAGGCTGCAAGGCCGACCTGAAACTCCCCGATCTCGACCTCGCCGAAGCGAAGGCCAGGGGGGCCAAGACGCTGGTCGTCGGCGTCGCCAACCGTGGCGGCGTGATCTCGCCCGCCTGGAAGAAGGTCCTGGTCGCGGCTCTCGAAGAGGGCTTCGATCTCGCGTCGGGGCTGCATAACCTGCTCCGCAACGAGCCCGACCTTGCCGGCGTCGCCGAGGCCACCGGCCGCATCCTGCATGATGTGCGCATCCCGACCGTCGCCTACCCGATCGCCAACGGCAAGAAACGCTCGGGCAAGCGCTGCCTCGCGGTCGGCACCGACTGCTCGGTCGGCAAGATGTACACCGCGCTGGCGATGGACCGCGAGATGAAGGCGCGCGGGCTGAAATCCTCCTTCCGCGCCACCGGCCAGACCGGCATCCTGATCACCGGCGAGGGCGTGCCGCTCGACGCCGTGATCGCCGATTTCATGGCCGGGGCCATCGAATGGCTGACGCCCGACAATGATGACGATCACTGGGACATGATCGAGGGTCAGGGCAGCCTGTTCCACGTCTCCTATTCCGGCGTGACCATGGCGCTGATCCATGGCGGCCAGCCCGATGCGCTGATCCTCAGCCACGAACCGACCCGGACCCATATGCGCGGCCTGCCGGATTACCAGCTGCCGAGCCTCGAAGCACTGCGCGACACCGCGCTGGGTCTTGCCCGCGTCGCCAATCCCGGGGCCGAGGTGGTCGGCGTCTCTGTGAACACTGCCGCCATGGGCGAGGACGAGGCGCTGAGCTGCCTCGAAGGCATCGAGAAACGCATGGGGCTGCCGACGGTCGACCCGTTCCGGCAGGGTGCGGGCCGTCTCGTCGACGCGCTCGACGCGATCTGAGGCGGAGGCATGCAGATTTCCGTCACCCCCGAGAGCTTCCGCCTGAAGGAGGCCTTCACCATCTCGCGCGGCTCGCGCACCGAGGCGCGCGTGCTGACCGTGCGCGTCACCTCGGGCGGCGCCACCGGCTGGGGCGAATGCGTGCCCTATGCCCGCTATTGCGAGACGCTCGACAGCGTCACCGCCCAGATCGAGGCCCTGCCGCCCTCGCTGACCCGCGGCACGCTGCAGGAGCTGCTGCCGCCCGGGGCCGCGCGCAATGCCGTCGATTGCGCACTCTGGGATCTCGAGGCCAAGCAGGCCCGCGCCCGGGTCTGGGATCTGGCGGGCCTGCCCGCGCCGGGCCCCGAGATCACCGCCTTCACGCTGTCGCTCGATACCCCCGGGAACATGCGCGCGGCGGCGGCCCGGAATGCCCACCGGCCGCTTCTGAAGATCAAGCTCGGCACCGATGCCGACATGCCCCGGCTGGAAGCGGTGCGCGCGGGCGCGCCGAAGGCCAGGATCATCGTCGATGCGAACGAGGGCTGGACCGCCGAGGTCTATGCCGATCTCGCACCGCATTTGGTGCGGCTGGGCGTGGCGCTGGTCGAACAGCCCCTGCCCGCCGGTCAGGACGACATGCTGGCCGAGATCGCGCGGCCGCTGCCGGTCTGCGCCGATGAAAGCTGCCATGACCGCGCCAGCCTGCCCGGACTGAAAGGCAAATACGATCTGGTGAACATCAAGCTCGACAAGACCGGCGGGCTGACCGAGGCACTGGCGCTGAAGCAGCAGGCCCTGGCCGAGGGCTATGGCCTCATGGTCGGCTGCATGGTCGGCTCGAGCCTCGCCATGGCGCCCGCGGTGCTGCTGGCGCAGGGCGCGGCGGTGACGGATCTTGACGGGCCGCTGCTTCTGGCCGAAGACCGCCCCGAGCCCCTCTGCTTCGACGAGGCGGGCGTGCATGCCCCCGCCGCCGCGCTCTGGGGATAGGCCCCGATTGCCGGGTCGCGGCGCCCTGCGCCGCACCCGCCCCCCTGGAAAAAGGACCCCGCGATGACCCGAACCGTCTATGTGAACGGCGACTACCTGCCCGAGACCGAAGCCCGCGTCTCGATCTTCGACCGCGGCTTTCTGTTCGCCGATGGCGTCTATGAGGTCGCGAGCGTGGTCGACGGCAAGCTTCTCGACTTCCATGCCCATGCCGCGCGGCTGCAGCGCTCGCTGGCCGAGCTCGAGCTGCGGTCGCCCGTCGACATGGACGAGTTGCTGAAGATCCACCGCGAGCTGATCGCGCGGAATGGCGTCGATCAGGGCATGGTCTACATGCAGATCACCCGGGGCGCGCCCGACGACCGCGACTTCCACTTCCCCGATCCGGAAAAGGTCGCGCCGAGCCTCGTGATGTTCACCCAGTCGAAACAGATCGTCGAAAGCAAGACCGCCGAGACCGGCATCAAGGTGATTTCGATCGACGACCTGCGCTGGGCGCGGCGCGACATCAAGACGGTGCAGCTTCTGTACGCGTCGATGGCGAAGATGGCCGCCGAGAAGGCCGGGGCCGACGATGCCTGGATGGTCGAGGACGGCTTCGTCACCGAGGGCAGCTCGAACAACGCCTATATCGTGAAGAACGGCAAGATCATCACCCGCCAGCTCGGCACCGAGATCCTTCCCGGCATCACCCGCGCCGCGGTGCTGAAATTCGCAGCCGAGGCACAGATGGTAATCGAGGAACGCGCCTTCACCATCGAGGAAGCCAAGCAGGCCGACGAAGCCTTCTTCACCTCGGCCTCGGCCTTCGTGATGCCTGTGGTGTCGGTCGACGGGGTCAGCCTCGGCGACGGCCTGCCGGGCCCGGTCTCGCGCCGGCTGCGCGAGATCTATCTCGAAGAGGCGATGAAGACCGCGATCTGAGGCGACGCCCGGACGATCCATCATGCCGGCCCGGGCCCTCCGCCCGGGCCTTTTCCTTGCCGGGGGCCTTGCCGGGATCCCTGACAGGGGGACCCTAGCCCGAGAGCGGCTTGCCCAGCTCGACCCAGATCGGCCGGTGATCGCTCGGCCGCTGGGTCCGGGCCGTGCCCGTCCCGTCCAGTTCTGCCTCATAGGCGTCATGCGCGATCCCGGCCGCGCGCACCCGGGGCACAAGCCCGGGCGAGATCGCGAAATGGTCCAGCAGCAAGGGCCGGTCGGGCACCTCGTCGACGAAGTCGTCGAACCGCGCGGTGAAGAGTGCCGCGGGCGGCACATGGGCCAGCAGCGGGTGGTGAAAGATCAGCCCCGGCATGAAGGTCGAGCCCAGCACGATATCGGCCACGTTATGCGTGAGATAGCTGCGCTCGAAGAAATCCGTCCCGGGCCCGTCATTCCAGTCGCCGGTGACGAGGATCCGCACCTCCGGATCCTCGGCGACCAGGGCGTCGAGATAGGCGCGCAGTCGGAAGCCCTCGGCCGAAATGCGCCGCCGGGCCAGCAATGCCGCCACCACGAATTCCTGCCGCCGCGCCGGATCGCGCCAGAGCGCCGCGCCGCCATGGACATATTTCGACTTGGTATGCAGCACCACGACCCGGACCGGCGCGCCGCCCACCGGGTCGATATCGACCACCAGCGGCAGCCGGGTGAACTCGTAGCCCTCCAGCAGCATGTCGCCATTGACATCGGCCGCCCAGGGCTCGCTCAGCGCCCGCGTCGCGGCATCGGTCGCGCGCTCGATGGCGCGCACCAGCCCGTCGCGGCGGCGCAGCACGTAAAGCTTCTGCGCGCCCCCGTCCGACCCGATCAGCGCCTCATAGCGCGGCCCGTCAGCGTCGGACAGAAACTCTTCGAGAAACAGCGCCATCTCGGCCTCGGCGCTGGGGCCTTCCTGCAGACAGAGCAGGTCGGGCGCCAGCGCGTCGATCACGGCGGCAGCCTTCCGGGCACAAGTCCGCGCCTCGTCGGGCGAAAGCTCGCCCGAGCCCCAGCGCGGCCGGGCATTGCCGGAAAACCACCTGTTCATCCATTCGAGATTCCAGTCGACGATCTTCATGCCCGCCTCCCCCTGCGGCCGATGACCCGGGGGAAGTCTAGCACAGCTGCGCGACGCGCGGGTGATGCGATCAGAACCGCTCGAGCAGGCGCCTTAGATAGTCGAGCTCGAGATCGGGGCGGTTCTGCTCGCCCGAGCGGCGGCGGATCTCGTCCAGCAGATCGCGGGCACGACGGTAGACATCCTCGCCCTGCAGCAGGCTGTCCTCTGTTCCGAGCTGCCCGGTCGAGCCCGGCGCCCGTCCCAGCGGATCGCGGCGCTCGCCGCCCGCATCGGCCCGGCCCATGCCCTGTCCGTCCGTTCCGTCGCGCTGGCGGTTCTGCGCCAGCGCCTCGCCCAGATTGCGCATGCCCTCGCGCAGCGCCTCCATCGCCTCGGCCTGATCGTTGAGCGCCCCGGCCAGGTCATCGTCGCGCAGCGACCGCTCGGCCTTGTCCATCGCGCGGCCTGCCCGATCCAGCGCCTCGCGCGTTCCCTCGCTCTGGGGCGAGGCGCCAAGCCCGGGCAGGTTCTGCCGCTGACGCTCCAGCTCGCGGCGCAGCGCCTCCTGACGCTCGGCCAGGCCCTGCTGCCCGCCCCGATCGCCCTGGCCCGGACCGGCCCCGTCCTGTTCGCGCTGGCCCTCTCCGCGCTGGCCCTGTCCGCCCTCGCCCTGCCCCTGCTGGCCGGGGTTGAACTGTTCCTGCAGGTCGCGGAAGGCATCGTCGGACAGGCCCTGCTGATCGCGCAGGGTCTCGGCCAGCCCCTCCATCGCCTGCTGGCCCGGATTGTCCCCGCCCGGGCCCTGGGTGACCTGCATGTTCTCCATCATCTGCTGGAGCATCTGCAGAAGCTGCTGGGCCTCCGCCATCCGGCCCTCTTCCATCAGCTGCTGCAACCGGTCGAGCATCTGCTGAAGCTGATCGCCGGTGATCTCCTGCGTCTCGCCATTCTGCGCCTGCTGCTGACCGTTATCCTGCTGCTGTTCGGCAAGCTGGCGCATGTAATCCCGCGTCGCCTCGCGCAGCTCCTCCATGAGCAGGGCGATCTCGGCATCGCTGGCCCCGTTCCGCATCGCCTCGGCCAGCCGCTCCTGCGCCCGGCGCAGCCGCTCGGCAGCATCCGAAAGATCGCCATCCTCGATCAGGACCGCGATATCCCACAGCGCCCCGGCCAGCTCGGTCTGGGCTTCGGGCGGCAGCGCGGCGGCCGCTCTCTCGAGCCTGCGGATCGCGACCCGCAATTGCAGATAGGCGCGTTCGCTGCGGAAGATTTCCTCGGGCCGGTAACTGATGGCGCGCAGGATCTGCGCCACCTCGGGCGCGTTCGAGCGCGCCCAGAGCAGCGCCTGGCGCTGTTCGACGATGGCACGGGCGAGCGGGTCGAAAAAGCGCCGGCCCGGCAGAACCATCTCGGCAGGCGCCGAGACCCCACGCTGGCCCAGCGCATCCTCGACGGCCAACTCCACCCGCACCGGCAGCCCGGCCCAGGGATGTTGCGACAGGTTCTCGACAAGGGTTTCCGTGAATTGCCGCCGGTCGCCCGAAATCGGCATCGGCAGGTCAAGCACCAGCGGCTCGCGCGGATCGGGCTCGGCGGCAAGGCCATAGCGACGGGAGACCCGGTCCGGATCGAGCGTGATCCTGGCCTCGCCCGCCGTCACGCCGTAATCGTCGCTGGCCGAGAAGGGCTGCCGCATCTCACCATCGGCCGTCACCTCCATCTCGCCGGTCAGCCGCACCTCGGGCCGGATATCGGGGCTAAGAACGATCTGCCAGGACCGCCCGCCATCGCCGTCGATCCCGACCCGCCCATCGCGGATCACCTCGAAGCTCTGGGCCATGGCATCGGTCCCGGCGGGCACCGCGGCCTCGCCCTCGGCGCCGGGTTCCCTGCCCGAGACCGTCTCTGTCACACCCAGCGCCCCGACCTTCCCGTAGAGCCGCAGCGTGACGCGGCTGCCCTGCGGCACCGCCAGCCGGGTCTCGGCAATGTCGTTGAGATAGATCGCGGGCCTTGCGGTATAGGCCGGAGGCTCGATCCAGCCCTCCCAGCTCGGGCCCGAGGCCAGCGCCGGGCCACCCCTGCCCAGATCGGCCACGCTCGCCACCCGCAGGAAGGACCCGAAGATCAGCGCGACGGTGAAGGCGATCAGCGCGACATGTCGCAGCCCATAGGGATCGCGCGAGGACAGGCGCAGATCGGGGGCCACCGCGCGCGCGGCCCGCGCTCGCGCCGCCATGCGGGTGACATGGGCGCGCCAGACCGCCTCGGAGGCCGGATCGCCCGCGCCGATGGCCTGGATGTCGGAAAGTGCCGAGATCGGCCGGCCGGGCAGGCTTCGGTCGAGCCGGTCGAGCGCCTCGGCCCGTCCGGGGCGGCGGAAGCCGCGCAGCCCGTAGGCCAGAGCGCCCAGTAGAGCCGCCATCAGCGCCCCGCCAATCGCGACAGCTGCGGCCTGGGACAGCAGGTCATGGGCGCCGAAGGCCAGCGCCGCGACCACCAGCAGCACGAGGCTCGCCAGCGGCCAGAAGGCCCTGCACAGACGCTCGGCCAGAAGGCCCGCCCAGGTCAGGCGCAGCGGCCAGCGAAGCTCGGCGAGCGTGTCGTCGGGGCGCGGCGTGCTGTCGGTCATGCTCCCATCCGGCGGCGGACCCGGGCGGGGTGCCGGGTCACAACCATTCCGGGATGGTATCGCGGTTTATGATCTCGTCAAAGGAGGGCCGCTGGCGAATGACGGCGAAGTGATCTCCGCTGACCAGCACCTCGGGCACCAGGGGCCGGGTGTTGTATTCCGACGCCATCACCGCGCCGTAGGCCCCGGCCGAGCGGAAGGCGACCAGATCGCCCTCGGCCATCGGCGGCAGATCGCGCGCCTTGGCGAAGGTGTCGCCGGTCTCGCAGACCGGGCCGACGACATCATGGGGGGCATAACCGATCCCGGCGGCGGGTTCGTTCAGCGGCACGATGTCGTGCCAGGCGCCATACATCGAGGGCCGGACCAGATCGTTCATCGCCGCATCGAGGATCAGGAAGGTCCGCCCCTCGCCCTCTTTCACATAGATCACCCGGCTGACCAGAACGCCCGCATTCCCGGCGATGAGCCGCCCGGGCTCGATCTCGATCTCGACATCGAGATCGCCCAGCACGCGCCTGACCATGGCGCCGTATTCGACCGGCAGCGGCGGCGCGGCATTCGAGCGCTCATAGGGAATGCCGAGCCCCCCGCCCAGATCGAGCCGGCGGATGTCGTGGCCGTCGGCGCGCAGCAGCTTCGTCAGCTCTGCGACCTTGCCATAGGCCAGCTCGAAGGGGTCAAGCTCGGTCAGCTGGCTGCCGATATGGACGTCGATGCCCAGCACATCGAGCCCCGGCATCGCGGCGGCACGGGCATAGACCTCGCGGGCGCGGGCGATGGGAATGCCGAACTTGTTCTCGGACTTGCCGGTCGCGATCTTCTCATGGGTCTTCGCGTCGACATCGGGGTTCACCCGGACGGCGATGGGCGCGACCAGCCCCATCGCGCGCGCGACCTCGTCGAGCGCCGCCATCTCGGGCTCGGATTCGACGTTGAATTGGCGGATGCCGCCCTCGAGCGCCAGGCGCATCTCCTCGCGGGTCTTGCCGACGCCGGAAAAGACGATTCTCTCGCCCGGCACGCCCGCCGCGCGCGCCTTGCGGTACTCGCCCCCCGACACGACGTCGATGCCCGCACCGAGATCGCCCATCAGCTTGAGCACCGCGAGGTTCGAATTGGCCTTCATCGCATAGCAGACCAGATGGTCGGTGCCTGCCAGAGCCTCGTCGAAGAGACGGAAATGCCGGGTCAGCGTGGCCACGGAATAGCAGTAGAAGGGCGTGCCGACAGCGGCCGCGATCTCGCTCAGCGGCACGTCCTCGGCATGAAGCGCGCCGTCCCGGTACAGGAAATGGTCCATTCGGGTCTCCGGAGGGGCTCAGACGGCCTGCGAGGGCCGCGAGCGCAGGAAGATGTAAAGCGGCAGGGCGCAGGACAGGCCGATGCCGAAGGTCAGGGGGATGCAGACCAGCCCCAGCGCGTCGCGGCGCCGGGCGCTGTCGATCAGGATCCAGAGCGTCAGCGCGATGGCGCTGATGGTCAGATCCCAGGTCAGGCCCGTCGCGCTGTCATTGACATACCAGGCGTCGATCATCCCGCCCCAGTCCCAGTCATTGGCGATGATCCAGCGCATGAAATAGAACATCGGGTGGATCGCCCCCCAGATCGCCAGGGCAAGGAAGAGATAGCGCAGGTATTTCATGGCCGGTTGCCCCTGACGACGCCCATTTCGGCGGTGCCGCTGACCGACAGGCCCGGTTCCGAAGGCGCTGGCTGGGGCCGTTCGGGCTTGCCCTCGATACCGCAACCGCCCAGCGCAACCAAAAGCGTCAGGGCAAAGGCCGCAAGGCCGCCCCGCCGCAAGATCCGATCAGAAGCCAAGTCCCAGTCCTCCCCTACCAAGGATCACCCGCACCGGGGCGCCGCGCGGGCGAAGCCCGACCGAGGCGCCATCGGTGCCCACCCTAACAGCCGTGGTGCCGGTGTCCACGACCCGGGCCGAGGCCCGGGCCCCATTCGGCCCGGCCCCGACCGCGACAGGGCCGGCCGAGACCGCGCCGCTGACATCGCCCCGGTTCGACACCGCGACCCCGCCATGCGGCCGGGCGCAGGCCGACAGCGCCAGAAGCGCAAGGCCCGCGGCGAATGTCGCGCCGCGTCTCATCCCAGCCGCTCCTTCCAGCGGGCGATCTGGGCCCGGACCTGATCAGGCGCGGTGCCGCCATAGCTCATCCGGCTCGCCACCGAATTATGCACGCCCAGCACACCGAACACGTCCTCGCGGATGCCCTCATGCACCGACTGCATGTCGGCGAGCGAGAGATCGGGCAGATCGCAGCCCTTCTTCTCGGCCATGGCGACCAGCGTGCCGGTGACGTGATGGGCCTCGCGGAAGGGCAGGCCCAGCTCGCGCACCAGCCAGTCCGCAAGATCGGTCGCGGTCGAGAAGCCGCTGGCGGCAGCCGCCTCCAGCGCGGGCCGGTTCGCGGTCATGTCGCGCACCATGCCCTCCATCGCAGCGAGCGCCAGCATCAGGTTGTCGGCCGCATCGAAGACCTGTTCCTTGTCCTCCTGCATGTCCTTGGAATAGGCCAAGGGCAGCCCCTTCATCACCGTCATCAGCGCGACATTGGCGCCGAAGATCCGGCCGATCTTGGCCCGGATCAGCTCGGCCGCATCGGGGTTTTTCTTCTGCGGCATGATCGAGGAACCGGTCGAGAACCGGTCCGACAATGCAACGAAACGGAACTGCGCCGAGGACCAGATCACCAGCTCTTCGGCGAAGCGCGACAGATGCATCGCGCAGATCGAGGCGTGGCCGAGGAATTCCAGCGCGAAGTCACGGTCCGAGACCGCATCGAGCGAATTGGCCATCGGCCGGGCAAAGCCCAGCGCCTTTGCGGTCATGTGCCGGTCGATGGGGAAGGAGGTGCCGGCCAGCGCCGCGGCCCCCAGCGGGCTTTCATTCATCCGCTCGCGCGCATCGGTGAAGCGCGACATATCGCGGGAGAACATCTCGACATAGGCCATCATGTGATGGCCCCAGGTCACCGGCTGGGCGGTCTGCAGATGGGTGAAGCCCGGCATCACCCAGTCCGCCCCCGCCTCGGCCTGGGCCAGAAGCGCCCGGATCAGCCGCCCGATCCCGTCGATCGCCGCGTCGGCCTGGTCGCGCACCCAAAGCCGGAAATCGGTCGCGACCTGGTCGTTGCGCGAGCGCGCGGTATGCAGCCGCCCGGCAGGTTCGCCGACGATCTCCTTCAGCCGCGCCTCGACATTCATGTGGATGTCTTCAAGCGCCGTCGAAAAGGCGAAGCTGCCGCCCTCGATCTCTGACAAGACCGTGAGCAGGCCTTCCCGGATCGTCTCGGCATCCGTAACGGTGAGGATACCGGTTTCCGCCAGCATGGCGGCATGAGCGCGCGAGCCCGCGATATCCTGAGGCGCAAGGCGCTTGTCGAACGAGATCGAGGCATTTATCGCCTCCATGATCGCGTCCGGCCCGGCAGCGAAACGCCCGCCCCACATGGCGTTAGAACGGTTCTGGGTCTGGTCTTTTGTCATCGGCTGGCCCCCTTCGGAGGGAAACATGATCTTAAGGTCGCTCGTCCTCTACATCGCCCTCGGGCTCTGTGCAAACGCGGCTCCTGCCGCCGACCTCGCCACGCTCGAGGCGATGCGCGAGGGCAGCATGAAGAAACTGGTGCTCCACAGCGAACCGCAGGCCCTGCCCGAGGCCGTGCTGCTGGACGAGACCGATGCCGAGCGCAGCCTCGGCGAATATCGCGGCCGCTGGGTGGTGCTGAATTTCTGGGGCACCTGGTGCCCGCCCTGCCTGGCCGAGATGCCGACGCTCGACAGCCTCGCCGCGAGCATGGGCAGCGAACGGTTCGCCGTCGTCACCGTGGCCACCGGGCGCAACCCGCCGCAGGCCATCGACCGGTTTTTCGAGGACAAGCAGATCGCCCATCTGCCGAAATGGCGCGACCGCTCGTCCGGGCTTGCGCGGCAGATGGGAATCATCGGCCTGCCGGTGACGGTGATCCTCGACCCCGAGGGCCGCGAGATCGGCCGCCTGATGGGCGAGGCCGACTGGAACAGCCCCGGGACGAAGGCGCTGCTGGGACGCCTGATCGAGGGGTCGTGAACGCTCATCCCAGTGCGGCCACCTCGGCATGGCGCGGGCAGCTCACCATATGGTCGTTGACCATGCCCACCGCCTGCATGAAGGCATAGGCGATGGTCGGGCCGCAGAACTTGAACCCGTCCGCCTTCAGCGCCTTCGACATCGCCTGCGAGCGCGGCGTCTGCACCGGCACCTCGGCCATGCTGGCAAAGCTGTTCTGCAAGGGCGCGCCATCGACGAAGCGCCACAGATAGTCCGTAAACCCCTCGCGCGCCTCGATCTCGCACCAGGCCCGGGCATTGCCGATGGTCGCCTCGATCTTGCCGCGATGCCGCACGATCCCCGGATCGGCCAGCAGCCGCGCCACATCGGCCTCGCCCCAGCCCGCGATCGCCTCCGGATCGAAGGCCGCGAAAGCGGCGCGGAACCCCTCGCGCTTGCGCAGGATGGTCAGCCAGGACAGCCCGGCCTGGAAGCCGTCGAGAATCAGCTTCTCGAACAGCGCGCGCGAGTCGTATTCGGGAACGCCCCATTCCGTGTCATGATACGTGACGTAAATCGGCTCGCTGCCGCACCAACTACACCGCTCGGCCATAAAGTTTCCCTTTTTCGTCGCACCTTGGCTCTTGAGTTCCAGCTTAGCTCAAATTGGAACCAAAAGCGAACCTTCACCTGTCCTTAACCGCTCTTGCGCCATCACATCCAGGAGCGAAGCGGAGGACTGGAATGCCCGACGACAGTCACGACAAGGACGTCGCCACCACCGACGAAGCAGGCGATCCGCCTGCCGCAGCACAGTCCGACCGCGACCGGAACGTCCTTGAGATGGTCCGGGATGCGCTTGAGAGGCGCGATGTGGTGCTGGCCTTCCAGCCGGTCGTCCAGAACATGGAAAATGGCAAGATTGCGTTCTATGAGGGGCTGATCCGCATCCTCGACCGCAGCGGCCGGACCATCCCGGCGGCCGAATTCATCGAGACGGTCGAAGCCACCGAACTCGGCCGGCGAATCGACTGTCTCGCGCTCGAGATGGGGCTGGCCGCGCTGCGCGACTGCCCCGATCTCAGACTGGCGATCAACATGTCGGCCCGTTCGATCGGTTATCCGCCCTGGACCCGGACCCTCAGCCGCGGCATCGAGGCCGACCCCACCCTGGCCGAACGGCTGATCCTGGAAATCACCGAAAGCTCGGCCATGGCGACACCCGATCTCGTCATCCTTTTCATGCGCGAGCTGCAGGCCAAGGGCATCGCCTTCGCGCTGGACGATTTCGGGACCGGCTATACCGCGATCCGCTACCTGCGCGACTTCTATTTCGACATCCTCAAGATCGACGGCCAGTTCATCTGCGGTATCGCCGACGATCCCGACAACCAGGTGCTGACCTCGGCGCTCATCGCCATCGCCCGGCATTTCGACATGTTCACCGTGGCCGAGAATGTCGAAACCGCGCGCGATGCCGCCTGGCTCGCCGCCGCCGGCATCGACTGCATGCAGGGCTATGCCTTCGGCGCGCCGACCCTGATCCCGCCATGGCGCGCGCAGGCCGAACGGCGTACCGCCTGAGGCGTGGATCTACGCTGTCGGCCCGCCGCTGATGCTGCGGCGCGGCGCCACGCCGAAACCCGCCTGTCCGCGGCATTCCGCGCGTCGGCGGGGGTGCAAGTCCGTATCTCCATCCCCTATAGTCGCCCCGTCAGGCATTCAGGGGAGAAGGACCTATCCATGACCAATGTCGTCATCGTTTCCGCCGCCCGGACCGCGGTCGGCAGCTTCAACGGCGCATTCGCGACCGTTCCGGCTCATGAACTCGGCCGGACGATGCTCGAAGCGCTCGTCGCGCGCGCGGGCATCGACAAAGCCGACATCTCGGAGACCATTCTCGGCCAGGTGCTGACAGCGGGTCAGGGTCAGAACCCGGCCCGTCAGGCCCATATCAATGCCGGCTTCCCGGTCGAATCCGCCGCCTGGTCGATCAACCAGGTCTGTGGTTCGGGCCTGCGCTCGGTCGCGCTGGCCGCGCAGCATATCCAGCTGGGCGACGCTGCCATCATCGCCGCCGGCGGTCAGGAGAACATGACGCTCAGCCCCCATGTCGCGCATCTGCGCGCGGGTCACAAGATGGGCGACGTCAAGTTCATCGACTCGATGATCCGGGACGGGCTCTGGGATGCCTTCAACGGCTATCACATGGGCCAGACCGCCGAGAACGTGGCGGAACAATGGCAGATCAGCCGCGAGATGCAGGACGAATTCGCCCTGGCGAGCCAGAACAAGGCCGAAGCGGCGCAGAAAGACGGCAAGTTCGCCGACGAGATCGTGCCGGTGACGGTCAAGGGCCGCAAGGGCGACACCATCGTCGAAGCCGACGAATATATCCGCCACGGCGCCACGCTCGAATCGATGCAGAAGCTGCGCCCGGCCTTCGCCAAGGACGGCTCGGTCACCGCGGGCAATGCGAGCGGCATCAATGACGGCGCCGCCGGTGTGCTCTTGATGTCGGCTGACGAGGCCGAGAGGCGCGGGCTCGAGCCGCTGGCGCGGATCGCCTCCTACGCCACCGCCGGGCTCGATCCGTCGATCATGGGTACGGGCCCGATCCCGGCCTCGCGCAAGGCGCTGGAAAAGGCCGGCTGGAAGGTCGGGGATCTCGACCTGGTCGAAGCCAACGAGGCCTTCGCCGCCCAGGCCTGCGCCGTCAACAAGGACATGGGTTGGGATCCGGCCATCGTCAACGTGAACGGCGGCGCGATCGCCATCGGCCACCCGATCGGCGCCTCGGGCGCGCGCATCCTCAACACCCTGCTCTTCGAGATGAAGCGCCGGGACGCCAAGAAGGGCCTTGCCACCCTTTGCATCGGCGGCGGCATGGGCGTTGCCATGTGCCTGGAACGCGCCTGATCGCGGCGAAACGACATTGGGCGCGCAATATTCTTGCGCGCCTTATCCCAATTGCGTAACGAGATTGTCAGAAACGCATTTCTATCTGGAGGAAACATGGCACGAGTTGCACTGGTCACCGGCGGCACGCGCGGCATCGGCGAAGCCATCAGCAAGGCCCTGAAAGCAGCGGGTTATACCGTGGCAGCCACCTATGGCGGCAATGACGAGGCGGCGAAGAAATTCACCGACGAGACCGGCATTTCGACCTATAAATGGTCGGTCGCCGATTACGAGGCCTCGAAAGCGGGCCTGGCGAAGGTCGAAGCGGATCTGGGGCCGATCGACGTGGTCGTCGCCAATGCCGGCATCACCCGCGACGCCCCCTTCCACAAGATGACGCCCACGCAATGGCAGGAGGTGATCGACACCAACCTGACCGGCGTCTTCAACACCGTTCACCCGATCTGGCCCGGCATGCGCGAGCGCAAGTTCGGCCGCGTCATCGTGATCAGCTCGATCAACGGCCAGAAGGGGCAGTTCGGTCAGGTGAACTATGCCGCAACCAAGGCGGGCGATCTCGGCATCGTCAAGTCGCTGGCCCAGGAAGGCGCGCGGTTCGGCATCACCGCCAACGCGATCTGCCCGGGCTATATCGCAACCGAGATGGTGATGGCGGTGCCCGAAAAGGTGCGCGAGGCGATCATCTCGCAGATCCCCACGGGCCGGCTGGGCGAGCCCGAGGAAATCGCACGCTGCGTGGCCTTCCTCGCCTCCGATGACGCGACCTTCATCAACGGCTCGACCATCTCGGCCAACGGCGCGCAATTCTTCGCCTGAGCCCGATACTTGGTTTCACGATCCGGGGCGGCTCCTGACGGGCCGCCCCTTGCCGTTGCAGGGCCCGCTGTCGCGGGCGCGCTGCGCGCCGGGTATTTGTCGCAAGAAGAAAACCCGGCCTGCCTTCTTCTTGGCGGAAATACCCATGACGCAACGTCCGAAAGGGTTTCTGCAGACTGGTCAGCGCACCCCGGCCCGGATAAGCCTCGTTGCATGACCCGCCGCCGCGCCACCGCCACCGGATTCGTCGCCGTCCTGCTCTGGGCGCTGCTTGCGCTTTTCACCGTCGGGTCTGCCCCGGTGCCGCCGCTGCAGCTCAATGCGCTCTGCTTTGCCATCGGCGGTACACTCGGACTGATCTGGGTGCTCGCCCGGGGCGAAGCAGCGCTCTTGCGGCGGATTTCCTGGAAGGTCTATGCCTTCGGCACGGCAGGGCTTTTCGGCTATCACGCGCTTTACTTCTCGGCGCTGCGGCTGGCACCTGCGGCCGAGGCCGGGCTCATCGCCTATCTCTGGCCCTTGCTGATCGTGCTGATGTCGGGGCTTCTGCCCGGCGAGCGGCTGCGTCCGAGCCATGTTCTGGGCGCGCTTGCCGCCTTTGCGGGGGCCGCGCTGATCGTGGCGCGGGGTGCCGTGACCGGATTCGAGGCCGCAGCGCTGCCCGGCTATGGGCTTGCATTGCTGTGCGCGCTGACCTGGTCGAGCTATTCGGTGCTGTCGCGCCGACTTGGCACCGTCCCGACCGCCAGCGTCGCCATCTTCTGCCTGGCGACGGCGGCACTGTCATGGCCGCTGCACCTGGCATTCGAGGAAACCGTCTGGCCCGACAGGGCGCAAGGCTGGCTCAGCATCGCGGCGCTTGGTCTCGGACCGGTCGGGCTTGCCTTCTATGTCTGGGATATCGGGGTCAAGCGCGGAGATATCCAGCTTCTGGGCGTGGCCAGCTATGCCGCTCCGCTCTTGTCCACGCTGGTCCTTGTCGGCGCCGGGGTCGCGTCCCCGACACCCACGCTTTTCTCGGCGGCCCTGCTGATCACCGGCGGCGCGGCCCTGGCCGCGCGCGCCAGCCGTCGGGCGGCCGATCAGGCCTGAGACAGGCGTTCGATCTGTTCCTTCAGCTTGAGTTTCTGCTTCTTGAGTTCGGCGACCTGAATGGTGTCGGCGGCCGGGGTCTGCTGGGCCCGTTCGACCTCATCCGAGAGAGCTTTGTGTTTCCTGCGGAGTTCCTGCAGATGCGAACTCAGAGTCATGGCCGATGCTCCTCTCTAGCTGTCATGAAACATTTTCAGTCCAGCACGAATCCCGAGTCGTGTCACCTCCTTGAAAAAAAACAGTTCGTGCATAACCGGCGACGTCATCCAGGCCAGGACAATGCCTTGCCGTTGCGCAGAATGTCCGTCACTTCCGCCGTATAGCTGTCGCCATCCTCGAGATGCGCAACCCCCGCATGCAAGACGAGCGGCGGATGCAGCCGGAACGGTCCCTGCCGTCCTTTCCGGCCCGCAAGCAGAACCAGCTTGGCCGCGCGGCCGGGCCTTGGCGCCAGCGGCAAGATCTCGATCGCGCCCAGGGCGCTCGCGGCCGCGCAAAGCAGCTCGGGAAGACGCTCTGTACGCTGGATCGCGGTCAGGCGGCCGCCGGGCCGGAGCCGCCGCGCCGCAACCGCGACCCAATCGGCCAGCGGCGTCGCCTCGCCCATCGCGGTCTCGCGGCCCGGATCGGGCGCCGCACTGCCGCAATCACGCCGGAAATAGGGTGGGTTCATGATCAGGTGATCGTAGCTTCTGGCCTTCACCCCGGACGGCAAGGCGCTCAGATCGGCGGTGACGACCTCCAGCGGCAGCCCCGTCTCGGCGGCGTTGCGCCCGGCAAGCGCCGCATAGGCCGGTTGCAGTTCCACCCCGGTCAGCGCCAGCCCCGGCACCCGCGCGGCCAGGCACAGGCTCGCCACGCCGGCGCCGCAGCCCAGTTCAAGGACGCTCTGCCCCGCCCGGGCACGGGTGGCCGCAGCCAGCAGGACCGCGTCGATCCCGGCGCGATAGCCCTCGACCGGCTGCCAGAGCGCCAGCCGCCCGCCCAGGAACCCGTCCCGGCGCAACGCCGTCATCGGCTCAGCCCTCATCGCCGCAGGGGATGCCATTGTCGCGCAACACGGCGCGGGCGCGAAACAGATCGCGGTCGGCGACCATGATCCGACGCGGCAAAACGCCTAGCGAGCCCTCCAGCACGCTCATGTGGACATCCATATGAAAGCAGTCTATCTCCTCGCCCTGAAGAAGCGCCGAGGCATAGGCAATCACTGTCGGGTCGTTGGTGCGAACGAGTTCTTTCATGGCAACGAATTAAGGGCAGTGGCGCCCCGTTGTCGAGCAAGAGACGAGGCAGCCATGGGCCTGGACACCGCCGCAACCAAACCGCATGAACGCCTGGCTGCGCTTCTGACCGAAGAGATGGCGGCCGTCGACCGGCTGATCCGCGAGCGGATGACCTCGGAATATGCGCCCCGGATCGACGAGGTCGCGGCGCATCTGGTCGGCGCGGGCGGCAAGCGGCTGCGGCCGATGCTGACCATCGCCTCGGCGCGGATGTGCGGCTATGACGGCCCCTATCACATCTATCTGGCGGGCACGGTCGAGTTCATCCATACCGCGACGCTTCTGCATGACGACGTGGTCGATGAAAGCGGCCAGCGCCGCGGCCGGCCGACGGCGAACCTGCTCTGGGACAACAAGTCCTCGGTTCTGGTCGGCGACTACCTCTTTGCCCGTTCCTTCCAGCTGATGGTGGCGCCCGGCAACATGCGGGTGCTCGACATCCTGTCGAACGCGGCCGCGGTGATCGCCGAGGGCGAGGTGCTGCAGCTTACCGCGGCGCAGGATCTCGGCACCACCGAAGAGATCTACCTGAAGGTGGTGCGCGGCAAGACCGCCGCGCTTTTCGCCGCCGCGACCGAGGTCGGCGGCGTGATCGCGGGCATGCCCGAGGAACAGGTCAAGGCGCTGCATACCTATGGCGATGCACTGGGGGTGGGCTTCCAGATCGTCGACGATCTTCTGGACGTGGCGGGCGACGCGGCCTCGACCGGCAAGAATATCGGCGACGATTTCCGCGAGCGGAAGCTGACCCTGCCGATCATCAAGACCATCGCCGCGGCCGATGCCGAAGAACGCACCTTCTGGGTGCGCACCATCGAGAAGGGCGATCAGCGCGACGGCGATCTGGAGCATGCGCTGGGGCTGATGGCAAAGCACGGCGCCATCGAGGCGACCCGGCAGGAGGCGCTGGCCTGGGCCGCGCGCGCCAAGGAGGCGCTGAGCCTGCTGCCCGAGCACGAGATCCGCGACATGCTGTCGGATCTGGCCGATTACGTGGTCGCCCGGATCAACTGAGCGGCCTCAGCCACGCATGATCGGACCGGCGCGCGGCCCCCATACCCCCTGTCTGCGCCATTTTCATTTGGAGCTTTCCGCCACGCCTGGCGCATCGAGCCCTTCCGCGTTCGGGGCGCGGGCATCCTCATCGGCTCCATTCCCTGGCTGAAAGCCCGGCTGACCGGCTGCGACCGGCAGAGCTTGTCCGCGCATCGCAAACCTAGCGGCGCATGGAACTCCGCTTCAAGCCCTGACTTCCCCTCGCCGGGCGACAGCTTCGCTGCGAGTACATTCGGACGGTGCCAGCCCTGAGCGGATGGTCGATCCAGGTCCTGCATCAGGGAGGCCAACAGAAAGGTCTCCTCCACGAAACAAGGCCTACCTCTGTTGCGCCGGTCTGGACGACAAGTTCCGCAACAGCCGTCGCAAGATCAGCTTATGTACGGGAGAGATCAGAAAAATGTAGCAATATCCGAAGCCGTTGTTGCGACGTACAAGCGTGGTCAGCCGCACAGCGCGACCCGCATCCCTTTCATGGACTCGGATCACTATCCGGAAGTTCAGATGCCAGTCGTCAAACCCGCAGACGACAACGTCCTCCGAATGGAAGATGACCTGGAACCCGCCTTCCTGTGTCTCGTCGATCGCGATTTGCCCCGGCTTGAGCCCGAACAGGCCAACGATCCTGTTTCTGGTTGCGTTCAGCAAGCGGACCCATAACGGCGGGCTCTGTCCGAACATCGCCCTGACTACCTCCAAAGCGTTCGGTTTTTCCGTAAGGTAACAAAATTCATATGCATCGGCCCAATTCGCGTCTTCCAGGAAAACGGAGGGCCGTGCAGCCGTGACCTTCTCGATGTTAAAGCGTCCCAAATCGGGCCTTTCCGCAGCGCAGATGCCTTGCAAGTTTGGACGTCCATCTCGCCTTAGCTATAAATTGTGTAGCGAATGGCGTGTACTACAGAAACCGTAGCATCAAGGGTAAGATCGGCATGAAGACACCAGGAAAACCGAGCCGCGGGTCAACCACTGGTCGCCCGATCATGGTGCTGCTCGATGTGTTGGGAAAACGCTGGACGCTTCGGATACTCTGGGAATTGACGCAGGGGCCCGCCACATTTCGCGAATTGCAGAGACGATGCGACGATATCTCTCCGACGATGGTCAATAAACGGATCGGCGAGCTTCGCGCGCTCGGATTTGTGACGCGAGAGGCCGACGGGTATGGTCTCACGCCCAAGGGGCATGAGCTCGCCCAGCAGTTCATCAACCTGGAGACCTGGGCGAACCGTTGGGCGGACGTGACGCCCGAGGAGTAGAGGTGCAAGGAGTGCACAGCCTGAAGAGGCCGGAAATGGACGGCGCGACGCGCGGCTGTGATCTCCGCATAGCCTTCGGCCGGCGGGGCGCATGCGCCCCCCCCTCATGCAGCCTTTTGGCGGAACGGGATGCGCCCGGCAAAACCTGTCCGTGCCTGTCAGACCTGTCGGCCCAATGGGGCTGCCACGCGCCCTGAGCGCAAGCTCTTTTCCATGAGGTAATTGTGGATCATGACATTGTGGCGCTCGAACTCGCGCCGCGTCACGAGAGCGAAGCCCTGTCCCAGGAAAAAGCGGCGGGCGGCTTCGCTGGCCTCGACATGGAGACGGGACAGGCCCATCGCCCGCGCAGCTGTTTCAAGTCTCTGATAAAGCGCCTTCCCGACACCACGGCCGACATGGTCGGGACAGCAATAGAAGCAATCGATATGGCCATCTGCCTCCAGCTCCATGAAGTCGACCGGGTCGTCATTGGCTGTCACGGCAACGAAAACCGACCGCCCGTCAGAGATGCGGGCCAGGAACTGTTCCGCAGGGACCGGCGCGGGGCTCCAGACCTTCACCTGGCCCGGGCCATAGTCCCGGCTGCCCACGGCATGAACCGCCTCGTGAAAGACCGACGCAAGCCGGGCACAGTCGTCGGGTCTGAAGTCGCGAATGTTCACGCCTGCGCTCTCGTCCATCGGCCGACCGCAGCACATGGCGGCCGGGGCCCGCATGGCCGGCCGACTGGCCATGCAGCGACCGCGGCTCCTATCCGGCCCCGCTCCGTTCCGTGGCGGAGCACAGCGCCCGCCCGCGCCGAAAGGCGCGTGGAAGAGCCGCCGCTAAAGCGTATAGGACGCCCCGGCCTCGGCCCACCAGTCGGGCCGGGTCTCGTGCAGCAGGGCGGCGGCGCACCCGGCGGCGGCGCGGTCGGCATAGATCCCGAAACAGGTCGCCCCTGACCCCGACATCCGCGCCAGAAGGCAGCCGGGGCTCACGGCAATGGCAGAGAGAACCTCGCCGATCACCGGCGCCGCAGCCCGCGCGGGCGGTTCGAGATCGTTGCGCTGGCCCGCGAGCCAGTCCGCCAGATCGGCGGCCGAGGCCCAGCCCGGAAGCGCGGGCATCGGCGCATTGTCCTTGCGGACGAGCCCCTTGAAGACGACGGGCGTCGGCACCTCGATGCCGGGATTGACCAGCAGGATACCCAATTCGGGCAAGGCGGGCGCGGGCAGGATCTCTTCGCCGACACCGCGCATCCGCACAGGCCCCGGCGCGAGGCAGACCGGCACATCGGCGCCCAGCGACAGCACCGCCCCGGGTCCTGGCAGCTCGCGGCCCCAAAGCGCGGCCAGCCCGCGAAGGGCCGCCGCCGCGTCCGAGGAGCCGCCGCCGATGCCCGCCGCGGCCGGCAGCCGCTTGTCGAGCCGGATCCTGGCCCCCTGCCCCGGCCCGAACAGCGCCGCAGCCTTCAGCACCAGATTGCGCCCGTCGACCGGCACGCCCCCGGCGCGCGGGCCGGTGACCGACAGGCTGAGATCCTCGGCCGTCTCCAGCACCAGCCGGTCGCCGATATCCGCGAAGACCACCAGACTGTCGAGCAGATGATAGCCGTCCTCCCGCTGTCCGGTGACATGCAGGGTCAGGTTGATCTTGGCCGGCGCGAAGGCCTCAACCGTCATTGGCAGCCCGGAGCGGCGGCGCTCCTTCTTCCTGCAGCACCTTGTCGAGCCCGACCTCCAGCTTCTTGCGGATACGCTCGGCATCGGCCTCTTCGGGTCCGAAGGACAGCGCCCGGTGCCACTGGAACCGCGCCTCGACCTTGCGGCCCACCGCCCAGTAGACATCGCCCAGATGGTCGTTGATGACGGGATCGACCGGCATCAGCGCGGCCGCGCGCTCCATATGCGGCACCGCCTCGTCATAGCGGCCGAGCCGGTAGAGCCCCCAGCCCAGACTGTCGGTGATATAGCCGTCATGGGGCCGGGCCGCGACGGCGCGCTCGATCATCGACATCGCCTCGTCGAGATTGGTGTTCATCTCGAGATAGGAATAGCCCAGATAATTCAGCACCTGCGGCTGGTCGGGCTCGAGCTCCAGCGTCTTGCGCAAATCGGCCTCGGCCTCGGGCCAGCGGCCGAGCCGCTCATAGGAGATGCCGCGGGCGTAATAGACGATCCACTGGCCGCGCGACGTCTCGTCGAACAGCGCGATGGCCGCGTCATAGGCCTTGAGCGCCTCGGCAAAGCGCTCCTGACCGCGCAGTGCATCGCCCAGCGTCACCTGGACGATGGCGATGTCGGGATAGGTCCCGGCCAGGCCTCGCAGGGTCTCGATGGCGCCCTCGGGATCGCCGGCATGGCGCATCGCCTCGGCCCGGCCAAGCTCGGCGGCATAGAAGGCCGGATCGTCGGCCGGTACGGCCGCGTAGGCCTCGGTCGCCAGCTCGTAGCGGTCCTGGGCCTCGAGCAGCCCCGCAGCCAGCAGGATCGCATCGGCATTTCGCGGCGCCAGGAACTGGGCCAGACGGGCGTAAAGCAGGGTATAGGCGTCCAGCGCATCGCCGTTCAGCGCTCTGGCGACGGTGAAGAACACCTCGGCCGCGCCGCCCGCCGCCCCGTCGATGGCATCGAAGGGCAGCGCCTCGCCCGCGGCCAGCCGGGCGCGGATCCCGGCCACGCCCGGATCGACCTCGCTGCCGAAGACCGCGTCGATCAGTTCGATGGCGTCATCGTTGCGTTCGAGCTGGCTCAGCACCTCGACATGGGCCAGCACACCGCGCCGCGTGGCGCGCAGCGGCCCCTCGGCATCTCCCGAGAAGATCCGGTCGGCGCCCTCGAAATCGCCGACAGCCGCCAGCGCCAGCGCCTTGTGATACAGCCCGAAGGGCCTGAGCCCGGTCTGCGCCGAGGCGGCATCGAAGGCATCGAGCGCATCGCTCATCTTTCCCGCACCGAACAGCGCCCAGGCCCGGATCAGCCCGTCGACAAGCGGCGCGGTGCGGCGCCCGGCCTCGTAATCGGCCAGCACCTGGTCATATTGCCCCTGCCGTATCTGCTCGGCCATCAGGACCAGACTGGCAAGCTGATCGGGATTGCCCTGCGTCGCGATCCGGCGGGCGATCGGCACCGCCTTCCCGACCTCGCCGACCCCGACAAAGGCGGTCATCGCGTTTTCCAGAAGCCGCGGATTGGCGGGATCGGCGGCGAGAGCCTCGGTGAAATAGACTGCCGCAGCGCGGTAGTCGCTGAGAAAGCTTGCCTGGCGCGCAGCCAGATAGGCCCCCGAGACGCCCTGTTCGGCACGGACGGGTGCAGCCGGTATCAAAGCGGCAAGCCCCAATGCAGCCAGGGCGGCGAGGCGCGGCAGCGAATTGGCCAAGAATGCTCTCCTGTTCGTTTTCCGGGCAGGGTAGAGCCGCGAAGGGTCCAAGGCAATGGACCGGCGGACGCGCGGCACGCAATAGGACCTGCCGTCGCGCGGATGTGACAATGCGGCCTTGTCCATGCCGCCCGAAACCGCCCCGTCGCAGGCCCCTCCCCGCTTGCCGGGGCCGCGACGGCCTTCACATGACGGGCTCACATATTGGGATAGTTCGGCCCGTCGCCCCCCTGCGGCGTGACCCAGGTGATGTTCTGGCTCGGGTCCTTGATATCGCAGGTCTTGCAATGCACGCAGTTCTGGAAATTGATGACGAAACGCGGATCCCCGCCCTCGTCGACCACCTCATAGACCCCGGCCGGGCAATAGCGCTGCGCGGGCTCTGCGAATTCGGGCAGGTTGACCCGGACCGGGATCTCGGGATCGGTCAGCCGCAGATGGCAGGGCTGGCTTTCCTCGTGATTGGTGAAGGAGAACGCCACGTTGGTCAGCCGGTCGAAGCTGATCTTGCCGTCGGGCTTGGGATAGTCGATCTTCGGGAAGTCGGCCGCCTTGCCGGTGGCGGCGGCATCGGTCTTCTCGTGATGGATGGTCCCGAGCGGGTTCCAGCCGGTCAGATGCGCGACCCACATGTCGAAACCGCCCAGAATGGTGGCAAGGAAGCCGCCATATCTCGACCAGAGCGGCTTGACGTTGCGCACCTTTTTCAGGTCCCTGGCGATGTCGCCCGCATGGAGCGCCTCGTCATAATCGCCAAGCACGTCGCCCGCGCGCCCCGCCTTGATCGCCGCGACCGCGGCCTTGGCAGCCTCGATCCCCGACATCATCGCATTGTGGTTGCCCTTGATCCGCGGCACGTTCACGAGCCCGGCCGAACAGCCCAGCAGCACGCCGCCCGGGAAGGCCGCCCGCGGGATCGACTGATAGCCGCCCTCCGAGATCGCCCGCGCGCCATAGGCCACCCGCTTGCCGCCTTCCAGAAGCCCGGCCACCATCGGGTGATGCTTGAAGCGCTGGAACTCCATATAGGGAGACAGGTGCGGGTTCCTGTAGTTCAGGTGCACCACGAAGCCGATATAGATCTGGTTGTTCTCGGCATGATAGATGAACGACCCGCCGCCGCCATTGCCGTTGAGCGGCCAGCCCATGGTATGGGTGACCGTCCCGAGCCGGTGCTTCTTGGGATCGATCTCCCAGACCTCCTTCATGCCGAGCCCGTATTTCTGCGGGTCGCGGTCCCTGGACAGGTCGTATTTCGCGATGATCTGCTTGGCGAGCGAGCCGCGCACGCCCTCGGCAATGAAGACATACTTGCCGTGCAGCTCCATCCCCGGCTCGTAATTGGGACCCGGCGTGCCATCGGCCTGACGCCCGAATTCGCCCGCGACCACACCCTTGACGGCACCGTCCTCGCCCCAGACCAGTTCCGAGCAGGCCATGCCGGGGAAGATCTCGACCCCCAGCGCCTCGGCCTGCTCGGCCAGCCAGCGGCAGACATTGCCCATCGAGACGATGTACTTGCCGTGGTTCGACATCAGAGGCGGCATCAGCCAGTTGGGGAAACGCAGGTTGCCGCTCTTGCCGAGAAAGACGAAATTGTCCTCCTTGACCGGCACCGAAACCGGCGCGCCGCGGTCTTCCCAGTCGGGAAACAGCGCCTTCAGCCCGATCGGGTCGAGCACGGCCCCCGAAAGGATATGCGCGCCGACCTCCGAGCCCTTCTCGAGCACGACGACCGACAGATCGGGATCGAGTTCCTTCAGGCGGATCGCCGCCGAAAGCCCCGAGGGCCCGGCTCCCACGATCACCACATCGTATTCCATCGATTCCCGTTCGATCTCGGCCATGCGAATACCCTTCTCGGCCGGCGCCCGGCCGCCCTGGCTGGAGTCTGTCGGCAAACCGTTAACTCAGCAGCACGGTCAAATCAATTGTTCGGCAAGATCATTTCGCGGCAGCGCGGCATATGAAAACGAATAGTCTGTGCGAACAGCCTGTCGCGGGTCGGGTCCCGTTTCGCCCGGATCCCGTCCCGGGAACGGCGCAGGGACAGCTCGGCGACGGCGCGGGCCTGACCCGGGGCCCGGTGCGGGGACAAAGCTTTCGCCTCTTGCAATTGCCTCCCCTCTCCGGTCAGGGTAAAGCGACCCCCACAAGACGGCGGGCCCCCTGCGGCCCGCCGTCTGTCATGTAATCATGTAAACTGTCCGAAGAGTCCTATGGAAAAGATACCCATGACCCGCGCGGGCTGCACCGCGCTCGACGAAGAACTCAAGACGCTGAAAAGCGTCGAGCGTCCCGCCGTGATCCGGGCGATCGCCGAAGCACGCGAACATGGCGACCTGTCGGAAAACGCCGAATACCATGCCGCCCGCGAAAAGCAGAGCTTCATCGAGGGCCGCATCAAGGAAATCGAGGCGCTTCTGTCGCGCGCCGAGGTGATCGACCCGGCCAAGCTCTCGGGTCCGATCAAGTTCGGCGCCACGGTGACGCTTGTCGACGAGGATACCGACGAAGAGAAGACCTATCAGATCGTCGGTGAGGCCGAGGCCGATATCGAGAAGGGCCTGCTCAACATCAAGTCGCCGCTGGCCCGCGCGCTGATCGGCAAGGAAGAAGGCGACAGCGTCGAGGTGCGCACGCCCGGAGGCGAGCGCAGCTACGAGGTGCTCAGCATCCGCTATATCTGACATCAACTCCGACGGGACCGCTGGCATGGCGGAAAGCGATACCAAGAAGCCGTTCGATACCGGGCTCCTCGCGGCAGGCCGCCGCGGCGGGCTGTCCCGGATCGAGCTCGTCGCCGGGCTGCTGAGCCTGACCTGGCTCGGCCTGTCGCTCGCGATCCTGGCCGGGTCCGACAGCGCCGCTGAGGGCGGCGCGTTCGGCACCGTCGTCGCGGTCCTGGCGGTGACGCTGCCGGTCGGGCTGATCTGGGTCCTGGCCCAGGGCGCGCGCACCGCGCGGATGCTGCGCGAGGAAGCCGTCCGGCTGCAGGCCGCGGCAGATGCGCTGCGGCTGGCCTATCTGCAGCAACAGCAGGGCCCGGGCCTGGACAACCGCCCCTCGATGGAGAAGCGAATCGAGGATCTGGCCCGCGCCCAGCGCGAAACCCAGGACGCGATCGCCACATTCGCGACCCGGCGCGACCGCGCCGCCGAAACCGCCGAGGCGCCGGTCCCGGTCCGGGCCGGGGGCCAGCCGCCCGCTCCTCCCCCTGCCCCTCCCCGTCCGGCCAGGGTCGCCTCCGACCAGCAACCGAAACTCGCGCTCGACGGCATTCCCGAAGAGGTTCCGCCGCTGACCACCGAGGAATTCGTGCGGGCGCTGAACTTCCCCGAGAACGCCTCGGACCGGGCCGGGTTCCGGGCGCTGCGCCGCGCGCTCGACGACCGAATCGCGGCCAAGCTGGTGCGTTCGGCCCAGGACATCCTGACCCTCCTCAGCGAGGAGGGGATCTACATGGACGACCTGCAGCCCGACCGTGCCCGTCCCGAGATCTGGCGTCGCTTCGCCCAGGGCGAACGCGGGTTGCCGGTCTCGGCGCTGGGAGGCGTGCGCGACCGCTCATGTCTTGCGCTGACCGCCGCGCGGATGAAGCAGGACCCGATCTTCCGCGACGTGGCGCATCACTTCCTGCGCCAGTTCGACCGGGTGCTGGTCGAGTTCGAGGCCGTCGCCAGCGATCAGGACCTGACCGATCTGGCCGAAACCCGCACCGCCCGCGCCTTCATGCTGCTCGGCCGCGTCACCGGCATGTTCGGCTGAGCCCGGCCAGGGTGCGCAGCCGCCCGGGCGCGACCGCCCCGAGGATCCAGGCCTCCTCGGCCAGCTCCGGCACGCAGGGCGCGGCCAGCAGCGCATCAAGCTCGCCCTCTTCCTCAGCCGCCAGCACCGCTTCGGCCATCAGCCGCATCTGGACCTCGTCAAGGATCTGTCCGGGCCGCGCCGCCAGCGCCCCGGCCACCTCCGGGCCGATCATCGCCGGATAGATCTCGGCCAGGGTGACCGGCGCCTCCACCGGCTCGAAGGGCCAGACCGACAGAGCGGCCCCGAACCGCCCGGCCAGCCGGTGCAGCATCGGCAGCCCGACCAGAACCTGCGAGCCGACAGCCCCCGCGCCATAAAGCTGCCAGACGCTCTTGACCGCCTGTCCGGGGCCGCCGCGCTCACGCAGCATCCGCTCGACCCGCCGATGCGGCGCGAAGACGGTCCCTTCCGGGCGCGTGGCGCTCAGAGAGCCAAGCCTTGCCGCCCGGGCCGCCGGGCAACCCCAGAACGGCCCGCCTCCGGGCAGGGCCGCGTTGATCGCATCGGCCAGTTCGAACCGGCTGTTGCGATTGTCCGGGCCGTCTTCCAGCCGGGCCGCAAGCCAGGCCCAGACCGCCCGCGCCGAAGCCGTGCCGGTCAGCGCCCCGGCAAAGCCCGCCGGATAGCCGAAGGCGAAATCGACCCCCAGCAAGACCCGCCGGCCGGCGCGGCATTCCTCGTCCAGAAGATCGGCCAGCGCCGCCTCGGCGCCGGTACGGCTGCGAAAATAGGCCGTCACGGTCGTCTCGTCCCGGCGCGCGACCGCGATCCAGATCGCATCGGCCGTGGGCCGGGCCGGAGAATGACCCGAGCGGGCCGACCAGTCTGCCATGATGACGGTATCGGGCGCGCTCATCCCAGCGCCGCCCCGGCCGAAGCAAGATCCCCGGCCGTGTTGATGTTGAAGAACGGATCGGGGCCGGGACCGACCGGAAACTCGGCCAGGGCTGCGCCACGCGCCACACCGAAGGCGCCAAGCCTGCGAAGCCCGCCCGCGAGCTCGGCGGCCAGCGCCTCCCGAAACCCCACCGGCCAGAGCGCCGCCGTCGGATGCCGCCGCCCGCCGCTGGCCGCAATTGCCATCCCGGTTCCGGCGGTTTCGGCCGCCAGAAGCAGCCGGGGCACCAGATCGCAGGGCAGAAAGGGCGTGTCGACGGCCGCCGTCACCAGCCAGTCGGCCCCGCCCGCCCGGGCCCAGTCAAGCCCGGCCAGAACGCCCGCCAGCGGCCCCTGATCGCCGGGCGGCGGGTCGGGCAGAACGGCATCCTCCCGCCCCAGCCCGGCGGCGCGATAGGCCGCCTCGGGACCGTTCGCGCTCAGCGCCAGCATCTCGACCTGCGGCCCGAGCCGGGCGACCGCGCGGGCCAGCAGGGTCTCGTCGCCAAGCCGGAGAAGCGCCTTGTCGACGCCGCCCAGCCGACGCCCCTGCCCGCCCGCCAATATCGTTCCGAAGATCCGCATTCCACCTCCGGTTTTGCGATTGCATCCTTTCCATCAGCCCCTTACGCCTGACGGACCAGCCCCAAGACTAGTCCCCCGCCATGCCCGTCTCCACCCGGAAATCCGCCTATCTGACCGGCCTGACCCAAAGCGCGCCCTTCCTTCTGGTGATCGTGCCCTTCGCACTGCTGTTCGGCGTGGTGGCGACCGAGGCCGGATTTGCCCTGCCCGAGGTGATGGGCTTTTCGGTGGTGGTGGTCGCGGGCGCGGCACAGTTCTCGGCGGTACAGCTCATGGCCGAGAACGCCCCTGCAGCCGTCGTCATCCTGACCGCGCTGGCGGTGAACATGCGAATGGCGATGTATTCGGCCTCGCTGACGCCCTATCTCGGGCCCGCGCCGCTCTGGCAGCGCGCCCTTGTGGCCTATGCGCTGTTCGATCAGACCTATGCCGTCGCGCATGCCCGCTTCGAGGCCCGCCCCGAAATGGGCGTGGCCGAGCGGATGGCCTTCTATGCCGGTGCGGTCACCCCGCTGCTGCCCACCTGGTACGGCATGACCCTGGTCGGAGCCCTGGTCGGGCGCAGCATCCCGCCGGAATTCGCGCTGGATTTCGCGCTGCCGATCACCTTCCTCGCGATGGTCGCCCCGGCGCTGCGCACGCCCGCCCATGTCGCGGCCGCAGGCAGCTCGGTCCTGCTGTCGCTGGTCTTCGCCGGGCAGCCCTACAATCTGGGGCTCATCATCGCGGCAGGCGCGGGCATGGCGGTCGGGGCCGAGACCGAACGCCGGATGGGAGCGCGCTAGATGGACTGGAGCATGGCAGAGACCTGGGCGATCATCGTCATACTCGGGGTCGGCACCTTCCTGTTGCGGTTCTCCTTCCTCGGCGCGATGGGCGGGCGGCAGTTGCCGGACTGGCTGCTGCGGCATCTGCGCTACACGCCGGTGGCAGTGCTGCCCGCGCTGGTCGCCCCTGCCGTGGCCTGGCCACAGGCGACCGGCGGCGACCCGGATCCGGCCCGGCTGACGGCGGCCATCGTCACCGTCGCGGTCGGCTGGTGGCGGAAATCGGTGATCGCCGCGATCGGCGCGGGCGCCGCCACGCTTTACGGGCTGCTGTTCCTGCTGGGCTGAGATTTCCGGGCCGGACCGGGCGGCGCGGGCAAACAGCCCCGCGCCAGTCCCGGGCTCCGGGCCTCAGCGGCCCTCGACGATCCCCTCGACCAGCTTGTCGAACCGGGCGCGCTGCTGTTCGCGCAAAAGTTCTTCATGTTCGTCCGGATCGTCATCGTAGATCTTGCGGGTGGTGACCCCGGGCAGCTTGCCGAAGGCCGTCATCACCGCATTCGGCCGCAGCGTATGCGGGATGCTCTCGAAGCCCGGCAGCTGGTTCAGCACGTTGCTCGTCGAGCGGGCGCACATCGCCTTGGGCACCGCGCCATAGCCCTGCACGATACGCAGCGCCTGCTCGGCCAGTTCGGGCGTGACCTGCACGGTCTGCTCGACGACATGATAGGTCTCGCGGGCATGGTAATCGATGTAGAAGTCCAGCATCGTCGGCGTCATGCCATAGATCACGTCATTGCGCTCGGGCGCCATGCGGTGCCACCAGCTTCCGGCCGGATCGAACATGACCCGCTGGCTGGCATTGATCATCAGCGCGGAATGAGCCCCCGCGCCCGAGCGGTTGTTGACCATGGTGTAAAGCGTGATCGAGGGCGGGGCCTTGTCGCGATAGGCGGCGCGGGCGACATCCGCGTCGGGGGCCCAGACGGACTGGGCGCCGCAGCCGAGCAGGAACAGCGGAAGCAGGCAGGCAATCAGAAAACGGAACATTGGCAAAAACCGGGGATGAGCGGCTCGTCCCGGGGCGGGCCCGGGCGCGCGGCAGATGAGGGAAGGACAGGACGGGAATGGCGCGCGGCTCGTCTTCCCGACAGGTGCAATGCACCGGTAGAAGAAGCTGCCATGCCCACGAAGTCCCCTGCCTGTCTGCTGCGCGGCACCCTAGTCGAGCGGCGCGCGGCTGTCACCTCGAAGCCGGGGCAACAGGGCATTCCGGCATCCCGGCGTGGCATTCCGCCCACGCCCGCCTGCACCAGAGGGGCTCAGGCCGCCCCGCTCCGGCGGTAAAGCCAGGCCCCGTCCGACCGCCGCCGCCGGGTCGCGCGGCCGGTCAGGTAGAGGTGATTGAGATGCCCGACCGCCTCGGCCAGCGCGAGCCCGTATTCGGCCGCGCCGATCTCGCGCCGGTAGAGCACGCCGAAACAGTCGCAGGCGGTGCGCTCCCCGGCCAGCGCCTCGAGCAGCCGCGCCAGCACGCCGTGATGGTTCTCGATCAGTTGCACCAGCCGGGTCGGCAGGCCGGTGAAGGGCAGCTTGTGGCCCGGCAGGACCAGATGATCCTCGCGGGCATGGGCGGCAAGCCGGGTACAGCTTTCCAGCCAGCCCGCGACCGGATCGTTCAGGGGTTCGGTGGCATAGACCCCGAGATTGGGCGAGATCGAGGGCAGAAGCTGATCGCCGCCGATCACCAGGCTGTCGTAGCGGCTCCAGAGCGTGACATGGTCGGGCGCATGCCCCTCGCCCAGCCGCACATCCCAGTCGCGCCCGCCCGCGCTGATCCGGTCGCCCTCGGCCAGCGCCCGGAAGCCAAGCGGCATCGGCGCCACCACATCGGCGAAGTTGAACGGCCGTTCGGCCGCGCGCTCGGCCAGTAGTGCGGGATCCATCCCGGCGCCACGGTAGAATTCAAGCGTCTCGGGCCGCGGCCGTGCCTGTTCGTCAAGCGTCAGCATCCGCGCGAACAGCCAGGCGGTGCGGCTGGTCCAGAGCTCGGCCCCGGCCTCGGACTGGAACCAGCCCGCAAGCCCGACATGGTCGGGGTGGTGATGGGTCAGGATCACCCGCCCGACCGGGCGCCCGCCAAGCGGCCCGGCCAGGAGCGCGGCCCAGATCGCGCGGCTGCGGCCGGTCGACAGCCCGGTATCGACCAGCGTCCAGCCCTCCCCGTCATCCAGCGCGAAGACATTGACATGCTTCAGCGGCGAGGGCAGCGGCAGCCGCATCCAGAGCACGCCCTCGGCGATCTCGACCGCCTCGCCCTCGCCGGGCGGGGTCTCGAACGGGGTCCGGACCGGCGCGAAGCGGCCGTCCCTCACGCCGAGAGCGCCGCGTCGGACAAGGCGTAAAGATCGCCTGCGCCCGCGCGGGCCGCCGCCAGCGCCGAGCCATGTTCGGGCAGCATCCGGCGGATGAAGACCCGCGCCAGCACGCTGCGCGGCCCCTCGCCGCCCTCGGCCAGCGCCGCCGACAGGTGCAGATGCGCGCCCAGAACCCGGGCCCAGCCGCGCAGGAAGGGCACCGCCCCGGCAAAGCGGTCGGTCATCTCCTGGCTCAGCATCCATTCGGTCGCATCGCGCAGCGCCTCGGCCGCGGTCCAGAGCTCGCGCGCGAGATCGGGGAAGGCCTCGCGCGCGGCTTCGGCGGTCTGCTCGACCTCTTCCAGCAGGCGCCAGGCGGCCTCGCCGCCATCGCCGAGCTTGCGCCCGACCAGATCCATCGCCTGGATGCCGTTGGTGCCCTCGTAGATCGCCGTCACCCGCACATCGCGCAGATATTGCGCGGCGCCGGTTTCCTCGATGAAGCCCATGCCGCCATGGACCTGCACGCCCTGCTGGGCGACCTCCATGCCGACCTCGGTGCCCCAGGTCTTGGCGATCGGGGTCAGGAAGGCCGCGCGCGCGGTCCAGTCGGGCTCGCCGGTGGCCGCAGCCATGTCGGCCGCCACCGCGCAGGACAGCGCGATGGCCCGGGCCGCGAAGATCTCGGCCTTCATCCCGGCGAGCATCCGGCGCACATCGGCATGACCGATGATCGGCCCGTCCCCCAAGGGCGTCGGCCCCTGCCGGCGCTCGCCCGCATAGGCCAGCGCCTGCTGGAACGCGGCCTCGGCCACACCCACGCCCTGGGCGCCGACCCCGAGCCGGGCATTGTTCATCATCGTGAACATCCCCGCCATGCCCTTGTTGGGCGCGCCCACCATCCAGCCGGTGGCGCCGTCGAAATCCATCAGCGCGGTCGGGCTGCCATGCAGGCCCAGCTTGTGCTCGAGGCTGATGACCTTCACGCCATTGGCAGGTCCAGGACGTCCCTCGGCATCGGGCAGATTGCGCGGCACCAGAAACAGGCTGATCCCTCTGGTGCCCTCGGGCGCGTCGGGCAGCCGCGCCAGCACCAGATGGATCACGTTCTCCATGAAATCCGCATCGCCCCAGGTGATGTAGACCTTCTGGCCGGTGACCGCATAGGTGCCGTCGCCATTGGGCACCGCCCGGGTCTTCAGCGCGCCGACATCCGAGCCGGCCTGCGCCTCGGTCAGGTTCATCGTGCCCGACCACTCCCCCGCGATCAGCTTCGGCAAATACAGCGCCTGGATCTCGTCGCTGGCATGGTGGCACAGCGCCTCGATCTGGCCCTGGGTCAGCAGCGGGTTCAGCTGCAAGGACAGGCAGGCGCCGCTCATCATGTCGTTGACCGCCGTCGACAGGGCCGTCGGCAGCCCCATCCCGCCATGCTCGGCCGGTGCCGACAGCGCCACCCAGCCGCCCTCGGCGATGGCGCGATACCCCTCGGCATAACCGGGCGAGGTCCGGACCACGCCGTTTTCAAGCCGCGCCGGGTGCAGGTCCCCGGGCCGTTGCAGCGGCGCCAGCACCTCGTCGCAGAGCCGCCCCGCGCCGTCGAGGATCGCGGCGGTGACATCGTCCGTGGCTTCGGCGAAACGCTCGGTCGCCACGACATCGGGAAGGCCCGCCACATGCTCGAGAATGAACCGGATTTCCTCCACCGGGGCTCGGTATGCCATGGCTGTCTCCTTTGTCGCCGCTTGCCGGGATCGCTTCGCGGCTGTATCTGACCGCCTGTTTCCTGGGCAGAAGGTAACCGAACGCCTCGTCCCATCAAGCGCAAACGCAACGTAAGGGAACCGCAGATGAGCGCCGAATTGCTGAGACCCGATTCGCAGGGGCTGGCCCGGGCCGCGACCCTGCTGGCCGACGGGCAACTGGTCGCGCTGCCCACGGAAACCGTCTACGGGCTCGGCGCCGATGCCCGCAACGACCGCGCGGTGGCGCAGATCTTCGAGGCCAAGGGACGGCCCCGCTTCAATCCGCTGATCGTGCATCTGCCCGACCTCGCGGCAGCCCGCCGGCTTGCGGTCTTTTCCGACAGCGCGCTGCGGCTGGCCGAGGCGTTCTGGCCCGGTGCGCTGACGCTGGTGCTGCCGCTCCGGCCCGAAGCGGGGCTGTCGCCCCTGGTCAGCGCGGGGCTGCCCACGGTGGCGCTGCGGGTGCCCGACCATCCGGTCGCGCAGGGCGTTCTGTCAGCTTTCGGCGGACCGGTCGCCGCGCCCTCGGCCAATGTCTCGGGGGCAGTCAGCCCGACCCGGTCCGATCACGTGATCGAGGGTCTCGGACAGCGGATCGCGGCAGTGGTCGAGGGCGGCGCCTGTCCGGTCGGCGTGGAATCGACGATCCTAGGCCTACCTGCCGATGATGATGCGGTCCCTGTTCTGCTCAGACCGGGCGGTCTGCCCATCGAGGCGATAGAGGCCTGCCTCGGCCGGCCGCCTGCAGCCCGGGAGGAGAGCGCCGGGATCAGCGCGCCGGGCCAGCTCGGCTCGCATTACGCGCCGGGCGCACGCGTCGTTCTGAACGCCACGACCGCGCCCGAACAGGGCCTCTGGCTGGGCTTCGGCCCCGATTGCGCGGGCGCGGCGCTGAACCTGTCGCCCTCGGGCGATCTGGTCGAGGCCGCGGCCGCGCTGTTCCACGCGCTGCGCCTGCTCGACGCCCGGGTCGCCCCGTCCGGGGTCATCGCCGTCGCTCCCATCCCCGAGCGCGGGCTTGGCCGTGCGATCAATGACCGGCTGCGCCGCGCCGCCGCACCGCGACCGGGCGCGGCCTGACCCGCAGCGCGCGTGAAAGCCGAAAGTGAAAGCCCGCGCGCCCGGCGGTTCAGGCCCGCCCGGCGGCGGAAGACAGCACCAGCGGGTCGACGCCCATGGCCCGCAGCGCGCGTTCCCATTTCTGGGCATCTGCGCCGCCGAAGACCAGCCCGGGCCTGGCATCGCAGGTCAGCCAGCCATTCTGGAGGATCTCGCCCTCGAGCTGCCCCGGCCCCCAGCCGGCATAGCCCAGCGCCAGCAGGGATTCGGAGGGCCCGTCGCCCTGGGCGATGGCCTCGAGAATATCGAGCGTGGCGGTCATGCCGAAATCGGAATCGACCCGCAGCGTGGTATCGCGCTTCGTCCGGTAATCGCCCGAATGCAGCACGAACCCCCGTGCATGCTCGACCGGTCCGCCGAAATGCACGCGGATATCCTGCGCCCCGGGGCTGCGGTCGATCTCGAGCTGATCGAGCAGGTCGGAAAACGATATTTCGCTGAGCGGCTTGTTGACGATGAGCCCCATCGCGCCCTCGTCGGAATGGGCGCAGAGATAGACCACGCTTCGCTCGAAGCGCGGGTCGCCCATGCCGGGCATCGCGATCAGGAGCTTTCCTCCAAGCTGCATCGGGTCCTTTCCATTCGCCTGTCTTGCCCAGCATGTGCCCCCATCCGCGCGGACGCAAGGGCAACGGAAACGAATTCCGGCGGGCTCTCGCCGCTTTGTGATTCCGCGCCGGGCGCGAAGCGCCTATCTTCTGCGCCATGGCAAGATACCTTTTCGCTTCCCGGGCCGTCGCGCTGATGCTCGCGGCCCTTTGCGCGACCGCCGCCCCGGCCCCGGTCGCCGCCGAAACCGCCTCGCGGCAGGACGGCGTTCTGCAGGCAGAGATCCTGCCGGGCTGGCAGACCGAGCGCGGCACCTACATGGCCGGGCTGCATCTGCGCCTGGCCCCGGGCTGGAAGACCTATTGGCGCGCGCCCGGCGATGCCGGCATCCCGCCCAGCTTCGACTGGCGCGGCTCGTCCAATCTGGCGGCGGTGAAACTGCACTGGCCCCGGCCGCGGATCTTCTCGTCGAACGGGATACGCAGCATCGGTTATGTCGAGGACGTGGTGCTGCCGATCGAGCTGACCCCCGCCGATCCGGGACGGCCGATGGAGCTGCGCGCCCGGATCGATCTGGGGGTCTGCCAGGATATCTGCATGCCGATGGAGCTTCAGCTCGACCGGCGGCTGCCCGATGCAAGCCGGGCCGAGCCGATCCGCGCCGCTCTGGCCAGCCGGCCGCTCGACGCCCGCACCGCCCGGGTCGGACGGGTCACCTGCGAGATCGCACCGATTTCCGACGGGCTGCGGCTGACCGCACGGATCGAGGTCCCCCCGCTCGGCGGCAGCGAAGCGGCCGTGTTCGAGCTGCCCGACCCGACGATCTGGGTGGCCCAGAGCGAGATCGCGCGCGAGGGCGGAACGCTGGTCGCGCGTTCGGACATGGTTCCGGCCGATGGCACCCCCTTCGCGCTGGACCGCTCGGCCATCCGGATCACACTGCTGGGCCGGGACCGTGCCATCGACATCCGGGGCTGCGACGCCGCGCACTGATCGCCGCGCGCCGCCCGGAAGCCCCCCTGCCCGGCCGTTTCCCCCGCTGGCGGGTGCGGTCGGCCCCTCCCGGGCGCCGAATGGCCGAGAAAGGGCTCCGGGCAGCGCTCAGACCGGGCGCCAACGCAGCGCCAACCCTTCAACCGGCCAGACATGAGGCGCGATGCGGTCGCGCCATCTCTACCGCCGCTTGTCCTGCCTCACCGCCGCCCCGTGCCCCTCCTGCAGGGAATGCAGGCCCGTCTCTTCCCGTCCTTCAAGCTTTCCCTCAGCCAGCCCGCGGGATGGTTCCGGCCTGCCAGGCCCCGATCGGCGCCTGGCAGATGGCTTGGAGGCGCAGATGCCCCCGCCATCGCGCGCCCGTCCGCCCAACATGCAGAGCGTCATCGGGCGCCCCGTCGCCCCGGTCACGGCCGAAAGCGCCCTGTTCCCTTGTCAGGCGAAGCCTCCCCCGGGCAGTTTCCTCATCCCTCCCCCTCTCGCCCGACCTGTCTGGCAGAGGCGCCCGTCGATCATGGGCCATCTCGTGGCCGTCGTTCATGGGCAATATGTCATGTTCCGCCATGCCCGCATCTCATCAGCCGTTCGGGTGCAGGCCGGCTGACGAGATCCGGGCAGGTTCAGAGAGCGATCAGGGGGCAGGTACGACGCGGCGCGAAGCCGCGACGAGCTTGTCCCATGGGGGCCTCCCTCCCCCGACAGGATCGCGGGATCAAGCCCCGGGATCAGACAGCTAGAGATCCGTCGCGCCGGGCCGCCGCAAGGACCGGGCCAGCACCGCGACCGCCAGTGCTGCCAGCCCGCTCCCGGCAAGAAACAGGATCAGGGCAGCCGCCGCGGGCGACACCCTCCCGAGCGGCGGCAATATGGCCAGCAGTCCCCCGGGCAGCCTTCCGGTCGCCAGAACCGGCAGAAGCGTCGCGGCGAAGACCAGGGCCAGCGCCAGCGCCATGGCGGCAAGCACCGGCAGCGCCCGACGCCCGCGAGGCCCCAGCGCGCGGCGCAACGCCCGCAGCGACAGCCCGACATCCTGCCCGATCGCCAGCAGCGACGGCACCACCAGAAGCACCAGCCCGACCCCGAAACCGAGCCCATAGACCAGCGTGATCACCGTCGGCTTGAGGAACTGCGCCTGCTGCGAGGTCTCGAACAGCAGCGGCGCGAGCCCCAGAACGGTGGTCAGGGTCGTCAGCAGCACCGGCCGCAGCCGGTCGGCCGCGGCATCGACGATGGCCGGCACCAGCGCCCGCCTCTCGGCATATTCATCGACCGTCCCGACCAACACGATGGAATCGTTGATGATGATGCCGGTCATCCCGATCAGCCCGACCACCGAGAACATCGACAGCGGCACATCCCAATGCGCATGCCCCCAGATCGCCCCGACCAGCCCGAAGGGAACGATCGCCATCACCGCCAGCGGCCGGCTCCAGCTCGAGAAGATCCAGGCCAGCACCAGATAGATCCCGACGAGGCACAGCCCGAAGCCCAGCCGCGCATCGGCAAGAAAGTCGCGTTCCTGTTCCGACAGCCCGCCCAGCCGCCAGGACACGCCCAGATCGCGCTCGATCCCGGGCAGGATCGCCTCTTTCAGCTCGGCCGAGATCGCGGCGGCACGCGCCGGGTCGTCCTCGGACAGATCGCCGGTGACCGTGACCACCCGCAGCCCGTTTTCGCGCCGGACCGAGGAAAAGCCGGTGCGGCGCTCGACCGTCACCAGATCGGCCAGCGGCAGGTAGATGCCATCGGGGCTGCGCACCTGCATCCGGTCGAGGAAATCGGCGGTCAGTTCGGCCTCGGGCAGCTCGACCCGGATCGTGGCCGAGCGCGGGCCCTCGGGATAGGTCGCGGCCTCGATCCCGTTGATGCGGTGCCGCAGCACCCGGCCCAGATCCTCGATGGTGACCCCCAGCGCCGCGCCCTGGGCGGTCAGCTCCAGCACCGCCTCTTCCTTGTCATAGGCCAGGCTGTCCTCCAGCGCCGAGACCTCGCCAAAACGTGCGAGTTCGGTCTTCAGCCTCTCGGCCGCGGCCTTAAGCACCCGCGCCTCGGCGCCGAAGAACTGGACATCGAGCGCATCGCCCCCCGGCCCGGCCCTCCAGCTGCGAAAACTGAGGCTTTCCACCTTGGGATGGGGCCGCACCTCGTCCTGAAGCGCGCGCACGAAGTCGAAGGAGGAATAGGGCCGGGCATCGGCATCGATCAGCTCGAGCGAGATCGCGCCCAAGAGATCCGGGTCCTTGATCTCGGCCCCGGCCAGCCCGCGCCCGGCATTGCCGCCGATCTCGGCCAGCGCATAGGTCACCGGATCGGTGCCGTATCGGGCCGCATAGCGCGCGCCGACCGCCCCGGCCGCGCGCTGCAGCTCGGCCATCATCGCGGCGGTATCGGCGCGCCCGGCACCCGAGAGCATCATGAAATTGCCGCTGACCGAGCGCTCTTCGGGGGCGTTGAAGAAGCGCCAGGGCACGTCGCCCCGGATCACCGCCGCCACCTGCAGCGCCAGCAGCAGCAGGCAGCCCGCCATCACCGGATAGCGGCCCCGGATCACCAGCCGCATCAGCCGCCGGAACGGGCCCTCGCGGAACCACAGGAAACCCCGGTTGAACTGGCGCGACGGCCAGTCGTACCAATGCTCCTTCGCCGAATGCGTCAGCGCATGGACCATGTGATTGGGCAGGATCAGGAAGCATTCCAGCAGCGAGGCGGTCAGCACCGCGATCACGGTGAAGGGAATATCGGCGATCAGATGCCCCATGCGCCCGCCGATCACCACCAGCGCATAGAAGGCGATGATGGTGGTCAGCGTCGCCGAGAAGACCGGCGCGGCCATCCGGCGGGCGGCATTCTCGGCGGCCAGGACCGGCGGCTCGCCCAGATGGCGGGCGCGGAAATCGGCATGCTCGCCCACCACGATGGCATCGTCAACCACGATCCCGAGGGTGATGATCAGCGCGAAGAGCGAGATCATGTTGATGGTGATCCCGGCCGCGAACATCAGCGCGGCGGTGGCCAGCATCGCGACCGGAATGCCCGCCGCCACCCAGAAGGCGGTGCGCGCATTGAGAAAGAGGAACAGAAGCCCCAGCACCAGCCCGAGCCCCATCAGCCCGTTGCCAAGCAGGATGTCGAGCCGCCCGGCGATGTAATCGGCCTGGGTCTGGATCAGATCGATATGCACGCCCGCGGGCAGCGACGGCGTCATCCCGGCCACAACGGCCCGCACCCCGGCCTCCATCTCGATGGCATCGCCCCGGTCCGAGCGGTCGATCCGAAGCGCGATCGCCGGGTGGGGGCCGACGAAATAGGCCCGTTCGCGGTCGGCGCCCTCGACCCGGATCTCGGCCAGATCGCCCACGGTCAGCTTGGAGCCGTCCGGATAGGAGCGCAGGACGATGCCGGCGATGCTGGCCGCACTGCGCTTCTCGATTCCGGTCCGGACCCTCGTATTGCCGCCCGAGACATCGCCCGCAGGCGCGGTCTCGGCCTCGGCGGCCAAAGCGGCCGCGATCTCGGCCATGGTGATGTCATGGCGCATGAGCTCGATCGAGGGCACCTCGACCAGCGTCTCGGGAGCGGCGAGGCCGCGGATCGTGCTGCGGGTGATGCCCGCCGCAAACAGCCGGTCGACCAGCTCGTCGGCGAGCCGCCCGAGCTGGTCCACCGCGACCGGCCCGGTGATCACCACATCGGTCACCCGGTCGCGCCAGGCGCCGCGCGTCACCTCGGGTTCCTCTGTCTCGGCAGGCAGGTCGGTCTCGGCATCGACCGCGGCCTGCACGTCATTGGTGGCGCGGGCCATGTCCCAGCCGGGTTCGAAATCGAGGGTGATGGTCGCACGCCCCTCGAGCGATTGCGAGGTGGTCTCTTCCACCCCTTCGACCGCGCGGAGTTCCGGTTCCAGGAGTTGCACGATCCCGGCATCGACCTCTTCGGGCCCCGCGCCCTCCCAGACCACCGAGACCGAGACCGTCTCGACGATCACGTCGGGAAAGAACTGAGCACGCATCCGCGGCGCGGCAAAGAGGCCGGCCACGATCAGCAGCAGCAATAGCAGGTTCGCCGCCGTCCGGTGGCGGGTGAAATAGGACAGAAGCCCGCCCGCGGCGCTCGCGACCCGCCCCGGCACCGGCCTAGCCCCCCATCCGGGTTTCGAGCCGTTCGACCAGTTGCGCGGGCACAAGCGGCTGGTCGAGCTGGGCGCGGATCCGGGCGCGGGCCTCTTGCGGCAGGGCCGGGCTGGTCTCGACGAAGGCGATCAGCGCGGCGCGGCGTTCGGGGCTGAGCGCGACCGTCGCCTCTGTCCTGTCCTCAGGTTCGGCGGCGGCGCCGGGGCGCAGCGGGCGCACCCTGATCCCCGCGCCCAGAAGCGGCGAGCGCTCGGCCACAGCCTCGCGCCCCTCAAGCTCCGGCGCGCGGATGATCACCCGGTCGCCCTCGCGGCGCAACAGCGTCACCGGCACCGCCTCCAGCCGGTCCCCGGCATCCAGCACCAGGATCTCGCCCGCCGCGTCAAGCGCGCCCGCAGGCAGGACCATGACATCCCCGAGCGCGGGCTCCTCGACCCGGAGGGTCACGAAATCGCCCGGCCGAAAGCCCGGGGCGTCGTCCAGCCGGGCATAGACCAGCCGCCCGACCTGGCCATCTGGCACCGCCCCGCTTTCGCGCGACAGCACCCCCCATGCGGTCAGGTTGGCCCCGTAGACATCGAGCGTCACCGTCACCGGCAGCGGCCGCAACGCGCCCCTGTCGTCGAGCAGGCGGCTGAACTCGGCGGTCGAGACCCGCACTCCGGCCTCGAGCGCAGAGACATCGATCAGATCGGCCACCCGTTCATTGGCCGCGACCAGCCCGCCCTCGACCAGGCTCACATCGATCAGCGTGCCGGAAAAGGCCGCGGAAAGCTCGGTATCGGCCAGCGCGCGCTCGGCATCGGCCAGCGCGATCCGGGCACGGGCCAGCCCGGTCGTAGCGGTCTCGAGCCCGATCTCGGCCTGGGCCAGCGCCTGGCGCCGGGACACCACCGCCTGATCGGCGGCGGCGGCGGTCAGCTCGGCCTCTTCGACCGCGGCATCGGTGCCGACCCCGCGCCCGCGCAGATCCTTCTGGCGCCCCAGCGCCTTCTGCCGCAACCCGGCCTGCAGCTCGGTCGCGGCCAGCTCGTCATGGGCCAGCTCCAGCCGCCGCTTCGCGTCGCCCAGATCGGCCTCGGCCTGGCTCAGATCGGCCCGCGCCAGATCCCGGGCCGAGGTCGCATCGGCCGGATCGACCCGAAGCAGCAGATCGCCCGCCGCGACCCGCCCGCCCTCCTCGAAAGCGGGATGCAGATAGACCACCCGGCCGCTGGCCTCGGCCCGCAGCTCGAGGCTGCGGCGCGAGCGGATCTCGCCGAAGGCGGTCAGCTCGGGCGTCATGGTCCGGGGGCGCAGCGGGACGACATTGACCGAGAAGACCCGCTCGGCCGTGGGCGGCGCCTTGGGCCGGTCGGCCAGACGCGTCTCGATGGCCGAACGCAGCGTCCCCGCCGCATAGGCCAGAAGCCCAAGCGTCACGGCCAGCAGGAACAGCCCCGTGAGGCTGCGGCGGAGGAAACGCATCGAACCGTCCTTTCCCGTCGCATCGGGTCGCAAGGCCACAGGTCGCGGCACCCGAGGTCGCGGCGCCCGGCGTCAGTTCCGCCGGGACATTCGCGACGGGGTGCGCATTCCCTACGTCGGGTACACCTATTTCCGTCGCCGGTGTTCGTCGAGTCGCGGAAAGATCTCGACGAAATTGCAGGGCGGGTGGCGATAGTCGAGCTGATGCACCAGGATCTCGTCCCAGGCGTCCTTGCAGGCGCCGGTACTGCCGGGCAGCGCGAACAGATAGGTGCCCTGGGCGACGCCGCCCGTGGCGCGGCTCTGGACCGCCGAGGTGCCGATCTTGCCGAAGGAGACCAGCGTGAACAGCGTCCCGAAGGCCTCGATCTCCTTCTCGTAGACATCGCGATGGGCCTCGACGGTGACATCGCGCCCGGTCAGCCCGGTGCCCCCGGTCGAGATCACCACGTCGATTTCGGGATCGGCGCACCAGGCGCGAAGCTGGGCCGCGATCTCGGCACGCTCGTCCTTCAGGATCCTGCGGTCGGCGAGGATATGGCCTGCCGCCGCGATCCGGTCGGCCAGCGTCCGGCCCGAGCGGTCCTCGTCAAGGCTGCGGGTATCCGAGACGGTGAGAACCGCGATCCGGACCGGCACAAAGGCCTTGCTCTCGTCGATGCCTGCCATGGTCATCCCTTTTGCAGAAGCGCCAGCCGCACCGCCAGCGCCGTGAAGATTGTCGCCGAAACGAGGCCGAGCCCGCGCTGCATCGCGCGCGAGCCCCCCAGAAGCCGCCGCGCCTGCCCGGCGAAAAGCCCGACCGCGCCATTGACCAGCAGCCCGCCAAGCGACAGCACGGCCCCGAGGATCAGGAATTGCGCCAGCACCGCGCCGCGCTCGACCACCACGAATTGCGGCAGGAAGGCCAGCACGAAGAGGATCACCTTGGGATTGGTCAGATTGACCGTCAGCCCCTCGCGGAAGGCCCGACGCGGAGAGACGGCGGGCAGATCCGGGGCCAGCGCGCCATGACGGACCGCCCGCCAGGCCAGCCAGAGCAGATAGGCGACGCCCGCCCAGCGGATCGCCTCGAAAGCGCCCGGCACCGCCGCAACCACCGCGCCAAGACCAAGCCCGGCCAGCGTGACATGGACGAAACCGCCCAGCGCGATGCCGAGATCGGCCGCCAGCGCCGCGCGCGGGCCGCCCCGCAGCCCCTGCCCCAGACAGAACATCATGTCGGCCCCGGGCGTCAGGTTCAGCGCCAGTGCCGCCGGCACGAAGGCCGCGAGCGTCAGAAGATCGACCGGCCCCATCAGCCCCCCCTCAACCGCGTCTGCAGCATCAGCAGATCGTGCCAGGCATCGCGCTTGGCCAGCTGGGTGCGCAGCAGATAGGCCGGGTGGAACATCGGCAACGCAGGCCGGCCCAGCGCCTCGACCCAGTGGCCGCGCAGCCGGGTGATGCCCTTCCGGCCCAGAAGCGCACCGCAGGAATGGTTGCCCATCAGGACCAGGATGTCGGGATCGGCAAGCGCCACATGGCGCTCGAGGAAGGGCAGCATCATCGCGACCTCGCCGGCTTCGGGGTCGCGGTTCTGCGGCGGCCGCCATGGCAGGACATTGGTGATGTAGAGCGCGCGATCGGCCGCCGGATCGTTCCGCCCCAGCCCGATATACCCGAACATCTGATCGAGCAGATGCCCGGCGCGGCCGACGAAGGGCTTGCCCTGCAGGTCTTCCTCGCGGCCCGGCGCCTCGCCAATCACCATCACCCGCGCCTTCGGGTTGCCATCGGAAAAGACGAGATTCCGCGCGCCCTTCTTCAGCTCGCAGAGCTCATAGGCCGCCATCGCCGCCGCCAGCCCCTCGCGATCGGTGGCCGCGTCCGCCGCCGCGCGCGCCACCGCCACCGGATCGACCGGCGCGGGCCGGGCGGGCGGCCGGGGCGCGGACGCGACAGGACGCGCCGCCGCCGGAGTCGCCGCCGGAGCAGGGCGCGGCGCCTCGTAACGGTTCACGGGGGCGTCGCAGATCGCCTCGGTCGCGCCGAGATCGACCTGCCAGGCCAGAAGCGCCAGCGCCTCATGCGGGGTCAGTGCGGGGTCCATGGCGCCTAGGCTATGCTGCCGCAGAGGCCTCGGCAATGCCTCCCTTGCCCCTGCCGCCCCCCGTTTCTATAAGCGGGCCAATCAGGTCGGAGGCTCCATGGAATTTCGCGCGCGTCACCTGCTTGGCATCGAGCATCTCAGCCCCTGGGACATCCGCATCATCCTCGACCTGGCGGAAAGCTATGTCGATCTCAGCCGCGGCGCCACCAAACATGCCGATGTGCTGGCGGGGCTCACCCAGATCAACATGTTCTTCGAGGCCTCGACCCGAACCCAGTCGAGCTTCGAGATCGCCGGAAAGCGCCTCGGCGCCGATGTGATGAACATGGCGATGCAGGCCAGTTCGATCAAAAAGGGCGAGACGCTGATCGACACGGCGCTGACCCTGAACGCGATGCATCCCGATCTGCTGGTAGTGCGCCATCCGCATTCGGGCGCGGTCGATCTGCTGGCCCAGAAGGTCAATTGCGCGGTGATCAATGCCGGCGACGGCCGGCACGAGCATCCGACCCAGGCGCTGCTCGACGCGCTGACGATCCGCCGCGCCAAGGGCCGGATCCAGCGCCTGACGGTCGCGATCTGCGGCGACATCGCCCATAGCCGGGTCGCGCGGTCGAACATGCTGCTCCTGGGCAAGATGGAGAACCGGGTGCGGCTGATCGGGCCGCCTACGCTCATTCCCTCGGGCGCGGCCGATATGGGTGTCGAGATCTATGACGACATGAAAGAGGGCCTCGAGGGCGCCGATGTGGTGATGATGCTCAGGCTGCAGAAAGAGCGCATGGATGGCGGCTTCATCCCCTCGGAACGCGAGTATTACCACCGCTTCGGGCTCGATGCCGAGAAGCTGGCCTATGCGAAGGAAGATGCCATCGTCATGCATCCGGGGCCGATGAACCGCGGCGTCGAGATCGACGGCACGCTGGCCGACGACATCAACCGCTCGGTGATCCAGGATCAGGTCGAGATGGGGGTCGCGGTCCGGATGGCCTGCATGGACCTGCTGGCACGGAACCAGCGCGCGGCCCGGGCGGCCGGGGAGCCCACCCATGTTTGATCCCAGGACCGAGGCTCCGCTGGAAGAGGGCGAAGCCGTCAGGGTGACGTTCCGGGCCGACCGGGGGGCCTATATCAAGGCCCATGCGATCATCGCCGTGCTGGCCGGGATCGGCGCGACCGTCCTGCTGGCCGCGACCGGCAACCCCTACCCCTGGGCCGGGATCGTCGCGGCGGTGCTGGCGATCGCGATCCGGGGCGCCTTCCTGATGAGCGAAGAGCTCGGCGCGCGCTGGGTGCTGACCGACCGCGCCCTGCTGGGGCCCGGCGGGCGGCGGGTGCGGCTCTCGAGCATCGACAGGGTCCGCATCATCGGCGCGGCGACGCAGGTCGTCACGCTGGGCGGCGACAAGCATCTGATCAAGTTTCTCGCAGATCCGGCGGGCGTGAAGGCCCGGATCGACACGGCGAGGCTGGCCACGGGAGGGCCGGAGGCATGAGAACCGTCTTTTCCAATGCCCGCCTGATCGACCCCGAGGCGGGGACAGACCGCGTGGGCTGGCTGCTTTCGGGCGGCGGCACGATCCTCGACAAGGGCCATGACGCGGCCCCCGATTGCGACCGGGTCATCGACTGCAAGGGCGCCTGTCTCGCCCCGGGCATCGTCGATATCGGCGTCAAGGTCTGCGAGCCGGGCGAACGCCACAAGGAAAGCTTCCGCTCGGCCGGGCTGGCGGCGGCGGCGGGCGGCGTGACCACCATGGTCATCCGCCCCGATACCCTGCCCGCCATCGACACCCCCGAGGTGCTGGAATTCGTCAGCCGCCGTGCGCGCGAGGTCTCGCCGGTCCGGATCAAGCCGATGGCAGCGCTGACCAAGGGCCGCGAGGGCCGCGAGATGGTCGAGATCGGCTTCCTGCTCGATGCCGGCGCCGTGGCCTTCACCGATGGCGACCATGTCGTCACCGACAGCAAGGTGCTGAGCCGGGCGATGAGCTATGCCCGCTCGCTGGGCGCACTGGTGATGGCGCATCCGCAGGATCCGGGCCTGTCGGCGGGCGCCGCCGCGACCTCGGGCAAGTTCGCCTCGCTGCGCGGGCTGCCCTCGGTGCCCGCCCTGGCCGAGCGTATGGGCTTCGACCGCGACATGGGCCTCGTCGAGCTGACCGGCGTGCGCTACCATGCCGACCAGATCACCACCGCCCGCGCCCTGCCCGCGCTGGACCGCGCCAAGGCCAATGGCCGCGACGTGACGGCGGGCGTCTCGATCCATCACCTGACGCTGAACGAATTCGACGTCGGCGATTACCGCACCTTCTTCAAGGTCAAGCCGCCGCTTAGGGCCGAGACCGACCGGGTCGCGCTGGTCGAGGCCGTGGCCTCGGGGCTGATCGACGTGATCTCGTCCATGCACACGCCGCAGGACGAGGAATCCAAGCGTCTTCCCTATGAAGAGGCCGCCTCGGGCGCGGTCGGGCTGGAAACCATCCTGCCGGCGGCGATGCGGCTTTATCATGCCGGGGCGATCACCCTGCCCCAGCTCTGGCGCGCGCTGGCGCTGAACCCCTCGGCGCGGCTCGGCCTGCCGACCGGGCGGCTGACGGCGGGAGCCCCGGCCGATCTGGTGCTGTTCGATCCCGATGCGCCCTTTGTGCTGGACCGCTTCGCGCTGAAATCGAAATCGAAGAACACGCCGTTCGACGGCGCCCGGATGGAAGGCCGCGTGCTCGGCACCTGGGTCGCCGGAACCTGCGTCCACGGCGGAGACTGACCCGATGCCGATGATCGACACCCCCCTCCTGCTGCTGGCGCTTTTCGGGCTCTGCGGCTACCTGCTGGGGGCGGTTCCCTTCGGCATCGTCATGGCGCGGCTCTTCGGGCTGGGCGATCTGAGAAAAATCGGCTCGGGCAATATCGGCGCGACCAATGTGCTGCGCACCGGCAACAGGCTGGCGGCCTTCCTGACGCTGGTGCTCGATGCAGGCAAGGGCGGCATCGCGGTGCTGATCGCGCGGGCGCTGGCGGGCGAGGATGCGGCCCAGATCGCGGGCGGCGCGGCCTTCCTGGGCCATCTCTTCCCGGTCTATCTGGGCTTTCGAGGCGGCAAGGGGGTCGCGACCTTCCTCGGCACGCTCCTGGCGCTGGCCTGGCCGGTCGGGCTTGCCGCCTGTGCCACCTGGGCGGCCTTTGCGGCCGCCTTCCGCTATTCCTCGCTTTCGGCGCTGGCCGCCGCGGCGCTGGCGCCGGTCTGGGCGATCCTGCTGGGCCGGAGCGAAACCGTGCTGCTGGGGGCGGTGCTGGCGGTGCTGATCTTCATCCGCCACCACGCCAACATCCGCCGCCTGCTGACCGGAACCGAGCCGAAGATCGGCCGCAAGACCGGCTGAGGCCCCGCCTAAGCGCCGGGCCTCTTCCCCTAGGCTCAGACCTGTTCCAGCTCGATAAGCGTGCCGTTGAAATCCTTGGGATGCAGGAACAGCACCGGCTTGCCATGGGCTCCGATCTTCGGCTCGCCCGAGCCAAGCACCCGCGCGCCCTGCGCCTTCAGCCGGTCGCGGGCGGCGAGGATATCCTCGACCTCGTAGCAGATATGGTGAATGCCACCCGAGGGGTTCTTGTCGAGAAACCCCTTGATCGGGCTCGCCTCGCCCAGCGGGGAAAGCAGCTCGATCTTAGTATTGGGCAGCTCGATGAAGACCACGGTCACGCCGTGATCGGGTTCGTCCTGCGGCGCGCCGACCTTTGCTCCCAGCGTTTCGGCATATTGCGCCGCGGCGGCTTGCAGATCCGGCACGGCGATGGCGACATGGTTGAGACGGCCGATCATCCCTGATCCTCCTGATGATGTTCGCCCGGGTTATCCGGTCTGCCGTCCCGCGACGCAAGACCCGCCTCGGGACCGGATGCAAGCGCGGGGTCGCGGGCCGCGAGGATCGGGCGGGTCAGCTCTGACAGCGGGACGATCTGTCGCCCCCCGGCATCGAAATTCGCCGGGTCGAGCCAGGTCTCGTAGGCCGCCTTCAGCGCCGGCCATTCGGCATCGATGGCGGCGAACCAGGCGGTATCGCGGTTGCGCCCCTTCACCACCGCGGCCTGACGGAAGACGCCCTCATGGCTCAGCCCGTAGCGTTCGGCCGCCCGGCGCGAGGCCCGGTTCAGCGCGTCGCATTTCCATTCGAGCCGCCGGTAGCCCAGCGCGAAGGCCTGCCCGATCAGCAGCGTCACCGCCTCGGTCGCGGCCGGGCACCGTTGCAGCGGCGCCGAGAAATTCACATGGCCGATCTCGATCGAGCCGGCCCCGGGCGCGATCCTGAGATAGCTGAGCACGCCCAGCGCCCGGCCCGAGACCGCCTCGCGCACCGCGAAGAACAGCGGATCCGGGCCCGAGGCGTCCCACGCGATCCAGTCGGCCAGCGCCGCTTCGTCCGGGAACGGGCCATAGGGCAGATAGGTCCAGATCGAGGCATCGAGCAGATGGGCGGCACGGAGCTCGGCCGCATGGTCGCGTCTCAGAGGCTCGAGCCGGCAATAGCGCCCGGCAAGGCTGTCGCGGCCGGGGCGGGGCGGTGGCCTCCAGCCGGGAAGCGGCGCGCCGAGGGGCAAATCCGGGGGCAGATCCGGGGGCATTGCGGGCTCCTTTTCCGTTCTGGACCGATCCATGGCCCGATCATGGTCCGGTCATGGTCCCGTTCGATTAAGGCAGGCGCCGGCCGCATTTGTCCATCGCCCATCTGCCCCGGCCTGCCGCCTGCAGCACAGAAAAACCGGTCCGACGGTCGAGACCGGTGCGCATCTGCCCTTGCCCCAAACGCAGCAAAGCGCCGGGCAGGCCCGACCGGCCCGCCCGAGACCATATCCGGCAGGTGACATGCCTCCGCCGCCCGCTGTGAACAGCACCCGGCCGGAAAGCTGCCACGGTGGCGAGAAGTTGGGGGCGAGAAGTCGGAGGCGAGAAGTGGGGAGCGTGAAATCCGGCCCAGTAAAGGCGCGCCGCAGTCCGCCGGGGGACCGTTTCATGCCCTTGTCCGGCACCTGGCTCCACGCCTTCGGCTGCGCTCTCATGCCCCGGCTTTCCTTCGCGAGGGCCGCATCGAAGCGACGGGCATGGCGGTCGCACGCCCCTCCGCCGGGTCATTCTCTGCAATCCTGAGGATCGCTGCGCTCTGGCCCCCTTGCCCGTCCCCTGCGCGCCCGCATCATGCGGCAAACTGGCAGTCCTCCCCTCCTGCCGGGACATCCCGTCAGCGAAATCTGTCAGACCGGCGCCTTCCCGAGGCCGGTGGCCATAGCGCCTGGGCTGCGCCCCGGACCATCGGTCTGTGCGCATGTCGATCCTTTGCGAGCGGACAGGACAGGCGCGTGCGGCCCCCGGCAGGCGGCGCCCGCCCCCGCAATCGGGCATGGCGCCGCGCCCGCCGCAGGCAGCACGGCCCCGCCGCCCGGATGCCCGCCTCCGGAGGCCTCTCGCCGATCCCGATACAGAGACCGTGAAGCCCGGCCGGGGCGCCCGGACAGATGCGGCGACAGAGCGTCTGGACAGGCCCGGCGTTTCCCGCTAAAGGCGCAGGTCATGACCCGTTGCGTTCATATCTCCCTGCGCCGACGCCGCCGCCGTCTCTGAGCCGGCCGCCTCCGCTTGCGCCCACGCGACATCCCGACCCTTCCCCTCCGTGCCCTGGCACCTTTCCGAAGACAATTGACACGTTCTGTCGCCCGAGGCACCCATAAGGCCTCTTTTCCGAAGGATTTCCCAGATGGTTCCGTCCGTCCTGCCGATCTATAACCGCGCGCCGCTCAGCTTCGAGACCGGCGAAGGCTCCTGGCTTGTCGCGACCGACGGCACCCGATACCTGGATCTCGGCGCCGGGATCGCGGTCAACGCGCTCGGCCATGCCCATCCGGCGCTGGTGGCGGCACTGACCGCCCAGGCGAACCGGATCTGGCACCTGTCGAACCTCTATCACATCCCCGAACAGGAGGCGCTGGCCGACGCGCTGGTCGAGAAGACCTTCGCCGATACCGTCTTCTTCACCAATTCCGGCACCGAGGCCTGCGAACTCGCGGTCAAGATGGCCCGGAAATACTGGTACGAGAAGGGCCAGCCCGACCGGGTGAACATCGTCACCTTCTCGGGCGCGTTCCACGGCCGCTCCTCGGCCGCGATCGCGGCGGTGGGCACCGAGAAGATGACCAAGGGATTCGGACCGCTTCTGCCGGGCTTCATCCACCTGCCCTTCGGCGCCCATGGCTCGGTTCTGCAGAACGCCATCGACGACACCGTGGCCGCGATCATGGTCGAACCCGTGCAGGGCGAGGGCGGCCTCAGGCCGCTGCCCGATCCCTGCCTGAAGGGGCTGCGCGATCTCTGCGACGAGACCGGCGCGCTTCTGATCTATGACGAGGTGCAATGCGGCATGGGCCGGACCGGCAAGCTCTTCGCCCATGAATGGGCGGGCGCCGCGCCCGACATCATGATGATCGCCAAGGGCATCGGCGGCGGCTTCCCGCTGGGCGCGGTGCTGGCAACCGAGGCCGCGGCCTCGGGCATGACCGCGGGCAGCCATGGCTCGACCTATGGCGGCAACCCGCTGGCCTGCGCCGTCGGCAAGACGGTGATCGACATCATTTCCGATCCCGGCTTCCTCGACGAGGTGAACCGCAAGGCCGGGCTGTTGCGGCAACGGCTGGAAGGGCTGGTGGCGAGCCATCCCGAGGTGTTCGAGGCGGTGCGCGGCTCCGGGCTGATGCTGGGGCTGAAATGCCGCGCGGCCAATACCGACGTGGTGCAGGCGGGCTATGACCAGCATCTGCTGACGGTTCCGGCAGGGGATAATGTGGTCCGCATCCTGCCGCCGCTGACGATTTCCGACGAAGAGATTGCCGAGGCCGTGGCCCGGCTCGATGCGGCCGCGACGGCCGTTGCCGCGAAGGAGGCCCGGACATGACCCATTTTCTCGACATCGACAGCACCGCCCCGACCGATCTGCGGGCGATCCTCGATTGCGCGCATGAGATGAAGCAGGCCCGGCAGGGGCGCACGAAGGCCACGCCCGATGACGGGCGCCCGCTTGACGGGCGGATGGTGGCGCTGATCTTCGAGAAGCCCTCGACCCGGACCCGGATCAGCTTCGATGTCGGCGTGCGGCAGATGGGCGGGCAGAGCATGGTGCTGTCGGGCAAGGACATGCAGCTGGGCCATGGCGAGACCATCGCCGACACCGCCCGGGTGCTGTCGCGCTATGTCGATCTGATCATGATCCGGACCTTCGAGGAGGCGACGCTGCAGGAGATGGCGGATCATGCCACGGTGCCGGTGATCAACGGGCTGACCAACCGCACCCATCCCTGCCAGATCATGGCCGATCTGCTGACCTTCGAGGAGCATCGCGGCCCGATTGCCGGGCGCAAGGTGGTCTGGTCGGGCGATGGAAACAATGTCTGCGCCTCCTTCATCCAGGCCGCCGGGCAGTTCGGCTTCGATCTGACCTTCACCGGCCCGCAGACGCTGGACCCCGAACCGGTCTTCGTCGAGGCGGCGCGGGCGAAGGGCGCGAAGATCGTCATCGAGCGCGATCCGCTCAAGGCCGTCGAGGGGGCCGATCTGGTGGTGACCGATACCTGGGTGTCGATGCACGATCCGCAATCGGCGCGCGAGCGGCGCCACAACCAGCTGCGCCCCTATCAGGTGAACGAGCGGCTGATGGCGGCGGCGAAGCCCGACGCGCTGTTCATGCATTGCCTGCCCGCGCATCGCGACGAGGAGGCGACCAACGCGGTGATGGACGGGCCGAATTCGGTGGTCTTCGACGAGGCCGAGAACCGGCTCCATGCGCAAAAGGCGATCATGCGCCATTGCCTCGGCGTCTGAGGTTTCTGCATCCGGATCTCAGGCCTCCGGGGCCGCAGCGAAGGCACTGGGGGCGCTCCCGCCCCCGGACCCGCACCGGGCTTTGCCCGGCTTGGCCGGGGTTGGGCCGGGGTTGGGCCGGGCCGCGCGCAAGATGCGCGCGGCGCCTCCGGCGGGGGTATTGGCACCAGGAAGAAGGGCAGGCGCGGAATCCGGAGCGATGGCCGGGACGATAGCCGTCGGGCCGGAGCCGGGAGAAAGGGCCTGTGTCGCGGCAGCCGCCAGGGCCGCGCGCGGTCAGCTCCGGCGCTTGGCGCGGAGCGTCGGGTCGGCGGCGGTCGGATCCTCGGGCCAGGGATGGCGCGGGTAGCGTCCCCGCATATCCTTGCGTACGTCGGCATAGCTCGTCGCCCAGAAGCCCGGCAGGTCCATGGTCACCTGGACCGGACGTCCGGCCGGTGAGAGCAGCGTGATCCGGAGCGGCAGCCGGTTCGGCCCCACCCTCGGGTGTTCGATCACGCCGAAGAGCTCCTGCAGGCGCAGCGCGATCGCCGGCGCCTCGCCGTCATAGTCGATGGGGATCTTCCGGCCGAGAGGGGTCTCGAAGCTGGACGGCGCGAGGCGGTCGACGCTCTGCCGGGTCTCCCAGTCGAGCCGGGCGCTCAGCGCCGGCAGCAGGTCGAAGCGCTTGAGATCCTCTGCTGTCCGAACCCCGCCCAGATGCGGCAGCAGCCAGTCCTCGAGCCCGGCCATCAGTCCCGCATCGGAGAAATCGGGCAACTCCGCGCCCTCGGCGCGCAGAAGCTCGACCCGCGCCCGGAAGCGGCGTGCCGCATCGCTCCAGGGCAGGCCCAGCGCGCGGACGCCCTCGAGCATGGCACGCGCCACCGTCTCGGGCGGGGGATCGGGCCAGTTGCGGTCATCGAGCACCAGCGCGCCGAAGCGTTCCTGCCGCCGCATCGCCACGCGGGCCTCGCGCCGCGACCATTCGCAGACATCCTGCCAGCCGATGGCCGCGCCATGGACCGCGCGCAGGTCCGCTTCGGAGAGCGGCGCGGCAAGCCGCACCTTCGCCTCGCGGGCATCGCCATCGAGATCGAGCGCCACGATCAGCCGTTGTCCGGCCAGCGGATCCGAGGCCTCGAGAACCGCGCCCTTGCCGCCGGACAGCACATAGCGCGGCTCGTCCCCCTTGCGGCGCAGGCCGATCCGGTCGGGATAGGCGAGCGCCGCCATCTCGCCCGGGCTCATCGGACGCGGGGCCTCGGGAGCGCGCGCGGCCAGCCGCTTCGCCTCGGCCCGGATCCGGGCAAGCGCGCCCCGGTCGGGCGGCACCGGGCTCGGGGCGTTCGGCCCGGTCAGGCAGCGCAGCCGCAGCGCCAGATCGGCGCCCGCCCCGCGCAAGGGGTCGCGTTCGGACAGAAGCGCGGCCAGAGGCGCGGCCTGCCGCCCTGCCGAAAGCAGCATATGCCCGAGCCGCGGATGCAGGGGCAGCGCCGCCAGCGCGCGGCCATGGCCGGTGATCCGGCCCAGGGCGTCAAGCGCCCCGAGCCCGGCCAGAAGCGCCCGCGCCTCGGCGAAGCCCCCCGGATTGGGCGGGGTCAGGAAGGCCAGATCGCCAGGTCCCGACGCCCCCCAGGCCGCGAGGTCCAAAGCCAGCCCCGCAAGGTCGCCCGCCTCGATCTCGGGCGGGGGATAGGCAGCAAGGGCGCCCTCCTCGCCCCTGGTCCAGAGCCGGTAGCAGACGCCCTCGGCCACCCGCCCGGCCCGGCCGCGGCGCTGCTCGGCCTCGGCGCGGGTGACGCGCTCGGTCACCAGCCGCGCCATGCCGGAATTCGGATCGAAGCGCGACCGGCGGGCGCGGCCCGCATCGACCACCACCCGCACATCCTCGATGGTCAGCGAGGTCTCGGCAATCGAGGTGGCCAGCACCACCTTGCGGCCCTCGCGCGCGGGCAGGATCGCGGCACGCTGCTCGGCGAAGGGCAGCGCGCCGTAAAGCGGCCGGATGTGACAGCCCTCGGGCAGCCGCCCCTCGAGTGCCGCGGCACAGCGCCGGATCTCTCCCTCGCCCGGCAGGAAGACCAGCACGCCCCCTTCGGTTCCGGCCACGGCCTCGAGCACCAGATCGGCGGTGGCCTCGGGCAGGCGCCTGCCCTTTGGCAGCGGGCGCGGCAACCAGCGCGTCTCGACCGGAAAGCTGCGCCCCCCGGAGCTCACGACGGGCGCATCCGCCATCAGCGCCGCCACCGGCGCGGCATCCAGCGTCGCCGACATCACCACGAGGATCAGGTCCTCGCGCAGCACCCCCCGGACCTCCCAGGCCAGCGCCAGCCCCAGATCGGCATTCAGCGAGCGTTCGTGGAATTCATCGAAGATCACCGCGCCGATGCCCTCGAGCCCCGGGTCGGACTGGATCATCCGCGTCAGGATGCCCTCGGTCACGACCTCGATGCGGGTGGCGCGACCCACCTTCGCCTCGCCCCGGATACGGTAGCCGACGGTCTGGCCGACCGGCTCGCCCAGGGCCTCGGCCATCCGCTCGGCCGCGGCCCGCGCGGCAAGGCGCCGCGGCTCGAGCATCACGATCCGCTCCGCCGTCAGCCCGGCCTCCAGCATCGCCAGCGGCACCCGCGTGGTCTTGCCCGCCCCGGGCGGCGCCTGCAGCACGGCCCGGCCCGCGCGGGAAAGGGCGGCGGTCAGCTCGGGCAGGACGGCGTCGATGGGCAGCTTGGTCATGGCCGTCTTATGCGTCATCCAGGCCCGCACGGCCAGAGCGCGCCGCCTGGCGGGACGACGGCCCGGACGACGCCCCGGACGGAGGGCTGGACAGCCCGGCCCCGGCAGGGCAAGACAGGAGCCGCCCCCGAAGATCCGGAGCCGCCGATGACCCCAGCCGAGCTTGCCCACCGCCTCAAATCCGGCGAACGCCGTGCCCTCGCCCGGGCGATCACCCTGATCGAAAGCGGTCGCGAGGATCACCGCGCCCAGGCCCAGGAGCTGCTGGGCCTTTTGACCGACGCCCCCGGACAGGCGCTCCGGATCGGGTTGTCGGGCACGCCGGGCGTGGGCAAGTCGACCCTGATCGAAAGCTTCGGCAGGATGCTGACAGCCGAGGGCCACAAGGTCGCGGTGCTGGCGGTCGACCCGTCCTCGGCCCGCTCGGGCGGCTCGATCCTCGGCGACAAGACCCGGATGGAGCGGCTGTCGCGCGACCCGAATGCCTTCATCCGCCCCTCGCCCAGCCAGTCGGCTCTGGGCGGCGTCGCGCGCCGCACCCGCGAGGCGGTGGCGCTTTGCGAGGCGGCGGGCTTCGGCATCGTGCTGATCGAGACCGTGGGAGTCGGCCAGTCCGAAACCATGGTGGCCGAGATGACCGATCTGTTCGTGCTGCTGATGGCGCCTGCGGGCGGCGACGAGCTGCAGGGGGTCAAGCGCGGCATCATGGAGATGGCCGACCTGATCCTCGTCAACAAGGCCGATGGCGATCTGAAGCCCGCCGCCGAACGCACCCGGGCCGATTACGCGGGCGCGCTGCACCTGTTGCGCCGCCGCCCCCAGGATCCCGAGGGGTTCCCCAAGGCCGTCGCCGTCTCGGCGGTCGAGGAACGCGGGCTTCGCGAGGCCTGGGAGGACATGCAGACCCTTGCCGACTGGCGCCGCGAGAACGGCCATTTCACGGCCCGCCGCGCCGCCCAGGCCCGCTACTGGTTCGCGGAAGAAGTCCGCCGCGGTCTGCTCGCCCGGCTCGACCGCGACCCGGCGATGCGGGCGCGGATGGCCGATCTCGGCGCGAAGGTGGCCGAAGGCGAGCTGACCGTCGCCCATGCCTCGACCGAGATGTTGGCCGCGCTGGGCGTCAGCGCCTGACCAGAACGGGCCCGGCTGCAAAAGCCCTGAAAATCTTCCCCCGGATCGGGTTTCGGCCGCAGCCGCCAAGCTCCGGCCGAGGCCCCGAATGGCCGCCCCATCGCAATGGCGTTGTTGCCGAGCTCATCCGTCGGAGCCACATCACGCAGTCCTGCGCTCGGACGGATGGCATGAGCAGCCGCGAACCCGGGTGCTTCGGCCGACGAATTGGCCGGTCGACAACAATGCCCGGGGGCGCGCGGCCGCTTCGGCCAGATCCACCGGACCTGAACACTCCCCGGACCAGCACCGCGAAGACAAGCGAAAAGGCCGGGCGCATTCGCCGGGAACGGATCCATCGAAGCGTCTTCCTGCCCGGTTCACTCCAGATCCGTCTGCGGCCCTGCTGCTGCACCCGCCCCAATGGCATCTGTGCCGGGGTGAGCGGTCATCGCATCATCAGGCCACCCCTCCCTGCCCGGGGGACCTTTTTTCGTCGGTCGCAGGCGGTTTATGGACGGCTTATTCCGCCGCGATCGCGGCCGGGCTGTCATCGCTCCAGCGCGCCAGCACCTCGGCGCAATCGGGATCGCGGCTGGCCAGCGCCAGGGTCGCGTCCAGCATCCCCGCCTTGGACCCGCAATCATAGCGCACCCCGTCGAAACCGAAGCCCGCAAGCCCCAGCCGCGCCGCATCCCGGGCAATCGCATCGGTCAGCTGGATCTCGTCATTGGCGCCCGGTCCCTGGCTGGCGAGGGCATCGAAGATCGCGGCATCGAGAATGTAACGCCCGACCACCGCCTTCAGCGACGGCGCCTCGGCGGCGGCGGGCTTCTCGACCATGCCGCGCGCCCGGGTGATCCGGCCCTCCTGCGCGGTCGGATCGAGCACGCCATAGCGCGAAACCGTCTCGGGCGTCACATCCATCGCAGCGACCATATGCCCGGCCCCGGCGCGGCCATAGGCCTCGACCATCTGCGCAAGGCATCCCGGCTCGGACAGGATCAGGTCGTCGGGCAGCAGCACCGCCACCGGCCCCGGCAGCACATGCGCCCGGGCGCAAAGCACGGCATGACCCAGCCCGCGCTGCTCGTGCTGCATGACGAATTCGACCTCGTGCTCGTCCTCGTCCAGCGCCGCCGCCTCGAGCTCGGCGGCAATCCGCGCCTTGCCGCGGGCGCGCAGCGTCTCGATCAGATCGGCATCGGCGCGCACATGACGTTCGATGGCGGTTTTCGACGGATGGCTGACGAAGACCATGCGTTCAACCCCGGCCGCGCGTGCCTCGTCGATGGCGAACTGGATCAGCGGGGTATCGATGACAGGAAGCAGTTCCTTCGGCGTCGCCTTGGTCGCGGGCAGAAAGCGGGTTCCGAGCCCTGCGACGGGAAAGATGGCGGTCCGCACGGGCGAAGGGATCATGTGAAACTCCTGAAATACTGAATGCACCTGCAGCATAACGGGGCCCGGTCGCAAAAGGTTTCAGCCGATGCCGCATTTTTACTCGGCGCCCCGGCAAAACTCCGCCGCCTGCCCCGCGCTCTTGCCGGAAGCCTGCGGTCAGGCCCCGGAAATCGGAACATGGCCGGACAGAGGCCCGCGCAGAGCCGCATCGGAGACAATGCCCCCCCGGGCCGGACCCCGGATCGGGGCAAGGCGGATCAGTCGGTGCAGCCGATCTCGCGCCCGCCCAGCTCGGAGAGCAGGCGGCGGAAGGTCTGCCCCGCCGGCGTGGGGCGCAGGCGATCGTCGACAAGAGTGATCTTCGGCACCACACCCTGCCACGGATAGGGATTGGTCGCGAACCAGGCATGCCGCTCGACGAAAGGCAGCCCTTCCATCATCCGGACCGCGCCTTCGAGAAAGGCCGCGCTGGCGGCATAGCTGCCCTCGCCCGGGCGATCCCAGTCAACCGGCGCGAATTCGGTCACCCAGATCGGGCGGCGATAGGCGCGATGGACCGCCTGCAGCCAGCGCCGGAAGGCCACCACATCGCCGTCGGTCGAATAGTAATGCACCGCCATGAAGTCGATCCGGAAGCCGCGCCGCCCGGCCTCGGTCATGAACCGGCGCTGCCAGGAGCCGGGGCCGAGCGTTCCAGCCTGGGTGGTGGCGGGGCTGCCGATCCGGAGCCCCGCCCCCTGGCCTCGACCTGCGGCCACAGCGCGAGCGCGCGCGCGACGCTCAACCCGCCTTGATGGGCGCCATGGCCGTTGGGTACGTTGAAGGTCAGGAGCGCGCCCACCGGCAGATCCGGGCGGATCTCCGCCGCGAGGTCGCGTTCGGAATGGATCATCGGCACGAATTCGACGCTGCGGGGGACCGGCATCGCGGTCCAGAGCTGATCGGTCCGCCATGTGTAATACCACTCCAGGGCGGGCTGCTCCTCGATCCAGCGGATCGTGGTGTACTGGCTGTTCTCCCAGGCCCCGATGCCGGCTTTCCGGGCCAGTGCCGGACCTGTCAGGGACAAAAGCGAGACGGCAAGGAAAAAAAGGTTTTTCCTGGCATTGCCGGTCCTTTCGCATCCCTTCGACGGAAGCGCCCCCTCGCTTTGCCGACAAGGCTAGCCCCGGCGCGTGTAGAAAATGCGGCGAAAGGGGTGCTTCATTCAGGAATTCGAAGGACATTCCGTTCTGCATTGCGAAACGGTGATGGCAGACAGGCAGGAACCGTCTTCGAAATGCGCCATAAATGACCGTCGCCAGGGCCGGAAGGCCGCGCAGCTTGCCGGTGGGCCCGCCACAATTCGGCCACCGCAATGCAGAGGTCGGGATCGCGGTGGCCCGCCGCGGGCCGGTTGGCTCTGGAATAGGGCCGACAGAGGTCTATGCTGAGGGCTGCGCTGCCAAGGCCCGATAGATCCAGATGACCGTCCCCTCACCCACCGAGCCCTTCCCCACCGAGACTGACCTTTCCGGGCTGATCGCCTGCCCGAAATGCGACGCGGTCTACCGGGCGGTTCAGCCCGCGCCCCGGGCCCGCGCGGTCTGCGCGCGCTGCCATACCGTGCTGATCGCGCCGCAGCGCCAGGCCGGGCAGCGGCTGATCGCGGTCGCCCTGACGGTGGTGGTGCTGATCTGCGCCGCGACCCTGACACCCTTTCTCAAGGTCGAGGCGGGCGGCATGAGCAACGCGACCTCGGTCCTCGACGCGGCGCTGGCCTTCGCCGGGCGCCCGATGCTGCTGGTGCTGACGCTGGCCGTGGCCGCACTTATCGTCTTCGTGCCGGTGCTGCGGGCGCTTCTGATCCTCTACGTGCTCACGCCCATCGTGCTCGACCGCCCGCCCGCCCGGCATGCCCGCGTGGCCTTCCGGCTGTCCGAGAGCCTGCGCCCCTGGTCGATGGCCGAGGTATTCGCCATCGGCTGCGCGGTCGCGCTGGTCAAGATCTCGGATCTCGCCCAGGTCGCCTTCGGCCCCGCCTTCTGGATGTTCTCGGCCCTTGTCATCCTGATCGTGGTACAGGACACCTTCATGTGCAGATATTCGGTATGGAGGTCTCTGGACAGGTGAGAACCGCGCGCGACATGGGCCTGGTGGCCTGCACCCGCTGCACCCGGATCTGGCCGGCGGAGACCCCGCATTGCGCGCGCTGCGGCCAGAAGCTGAGCCCGCGCGCACCGCTTTCGCTGCAGCGGGTCTGGGCCTGGTGGTGCTTCGGGCTGATCGCCTATGTGCCAGCCAACATCTACCCGATGCTCGAGACCCGGACCCTGGGCGACACCCAGGACAACACCATCATCGGCGGCGCGGTCGAGATTGCCCGTCACGGCAGCTGGGGCATCGCGGCCGTGATCCTCACCGCCTCGGTCCTGATCCCGATCGGCAAGTTCCTCGCTGTGGCCGGGCTCGCGCTCGGCATCACCCGCGGCAGCCGACTCAGCCGGGTCCGGCGCCAGCAGCTTTACGAGGTGGTCGAGTATATCGGCCGCTGGTCGATGATCGACGTCTTCGTCGTCGCCATCCTGTCCTCGCTGGTCCAGCTCGGCGCCGTGGTCTCGATCAGCCCCGGCCCCGCAAGCCTCTTCTTCGCCGTCTCGGTCATCGCGACCATGCTGTCGGCACAAAGCTTCGACAGCCGCCTGCTCTGGGACAAGACCGATCCTCCTCCTGCCCCCCGGAGCCATATGGCATGACCGATCTGCCCCCCGAAACCCCGGTGCAACCGGCAGGCCGCGGCCTGCTCGAGCGCATCTCCATCGTCTGGGTGATCCCGGCCGCGGCGCTGGCCATCGCGCTGGGCGTGGCCTGGCACAGCTATGTCGACCGCGGGCCGCTGCTGGAACTGACCTTCGAGAATGCCTCTGGCATCAAGGCGGGCGAGACCGCGCTGCATTACCGCGACGTGACCGTGGGCCTCGTCGAGAAGGTGGGCTTCACCGACAATCTCGACGAGGTACTGGTCTCGGTGCGGCTCGACAAGGCGGTCGCGCCCTATGTCGATGACGGCGCCGCCTTCTGGGTGGTCCAGCCCGAGGTCAGCGCCCGCGGCGTGACCGGGCTGTCGACCGTTCTGTCGGGCGTGTTCATCCAGGGCATCTGGGATGACACGCCCGACGGCTTCGTGGAACGCCATCGCGGCAAGAACGCGGCCCCGCTCAACCGCGAGGGCCGCCCCGGCCTGCGGCTCCGGCTGCGGGCCGCCAGCGATGCCGGGCTGACCGAGGAGGCCCCGATCCTCTACCGCGGCATCGAGGTCGGCCGGATCGGCAAGGCCGAGGTCAGCCAGGACGGCTCGACCGTCGAGGCCGATGCCATCGTCTTCGCCCCGCATGACCGGCTGATCTCGAGCTCGACCCGGTTCTGGGACAGTTCGGGCTTTTCCTTCTCGCTCGGCCCCGGCGGCGCGCGGGTCGATTTCTCGTCGGTGGCGGCGCTGGTCTCGGGCGGGGTCACCTTCCAGAGCGTGGTCTCGGGCGGCCAGCGGGTCGAACCTGACACCCGCTTCGAGGTCTATCCCGACGAATCGACCGCGCGCGCCAGCGTCTTCGCCCTCGACGAGGGCGCCGCGCTGACTCTGACCGCCTATTTCGCGGAGAATGTCGAAGGGCTGGCGGTGGATGCGCCGGTCACGCTGGGCGGTCTGCGGATCGGCCGCGTCACCGCCCTGAACGGCATTGTCGATGCGAAGCGCTTCGGCGACGACCGGGTGCGGCTGGCGGCGACGCTGGCCATCCAGCCCGCCCGGCTCGGGCTCAAGGCGCCTGCAAGCGCCGAGGACGCGCTCGACTATCTCGCCGGACGGGTGCGCGAGGGGCTGCGGGCGCGGCTCGCGAGCGCCTCGATCCTGACCGCCAGGCTCAAGGTCGAACTGATCGAAACCGCCGCGAGAGCACCGGCCGAGATAGAGCGCGACGCAGATCCGAACCCGGTGATCCCGACCACGGCAAGCGACATTTCCAACGTCTCGGCCACCGCTGAAGGACTTTACAACCGTATCAACGACCTGCCCATCGAGGACCTGATGCAAAGCGCCATCGACGCGCTGAACAGCGTCAGCACGCTGGCCGGCAGCGACGAGATCCGCGCCGTGCCGGGCGAGGTGCGCGCGCTGCTGGAAGAGGCCCGCGGCATTGTCGGCTCGGAGGAGATGCAGGCCCTGCCCGGCCGGATCGACGGCACGGTCGCGGCCATCGAGACGCTGGCGCGCCAGCTGGCCGAGGCCGATGCCGCCAACCGCCTCACCACCGCGCTCGACGCCGCTGCCAGCGCCGCGGAGACCATCGATACCGCCGCGGCCGGGCTGCCCGACCTGGTCGCGCGGCTGAATGCGGTGGCCGATCAGGCCACGACATTGCCGCTGGACGAGCTTGCGCAGCGGATCTCGGCGCTGCTCGACAGCACCGACCGGCTGATCGACACCGATCAGGCCCGCAACCTGCCCACCGACCTCTCGGCCGCGCTGCGCGAGCTGGCCGCGATGCTGGCCGAGCTGCGCGAGGGCGGGATCGTCGGCAATGCCAATGCCACCCTCGCCTCGGCGCGCTCGGCCGCCGATGACATCTCGGCCGCCGCGCGCGACCTGCCCGAGTTGCTGGAGCGGGCGCAGCGCGTGCTGGGCCAGGCCTCGAGCACCATCGAGGGCTATGACGCCTCGCGCGGGATGGGCCGCGAGATCGACAGCGCGCTGCGCGAGATCCAGCGCGCCGCCCAGGCCGTGGCCGCGCTGTCGCGGGCCCTGGAACGCAACCCCAACTCGATCCTGTTCGGACGCTGACATGAAACAATTCCTGCTTCCTGCCGCCCTCGTCCCGCTTGCCCTCGCGCTGTCTGCCTGCAATGGCAGCCCCGAGCGCTATACCGTGCCCGAGACCGCCGTCGCCGGGCCGCGCCTGCCCGTCGCCTGGCGCAGCATCGCGATCCGCGACGTGTCGCTGCCGACCTATGCCGCCTCGGAGGAGATCTACAGCCGCAGCGCCAGCGGCGCGCTGAGCTCGTCCTCGGATGTGCTCTGGGCCGACGATCCCACACGCGCCATCACCCAGGATCTGGCCCGCCTGCTGGCGCAGATGACCGGCGCCCAGGTCGCGGCCGAGCCCTGGCCCTTCTTCGACCGCGCCCAGGCGACGCTCGAGGTCCGGGTGGCAGACATGCTGGCAGAGCCCGATGGCACCTACCGCCTGACCGGGCAATTCTTCGTGGCGCCCGATGTCGGCGGGCGGAACCGCGCGGCACCCTTCGCGATCTCGACCCCGATCGCGGCCCCTGCCGGTCCCGCCGAGATCGCCGCCGCCCGGGGCGCCGCCCTCGGCGAGCTGGCCACCCGGATCGCCCGCACCGGCCTGCGCTGACCCCGTCGCCAGCGCCAGGTTCCCGGCGGCCCCCGGCCGGGTCCTGCGCCCGGTGCGCATGCCCAGTGCCTGCCCCCGGGGTCCGTGCCCGGGACCTGTGCCACCTGCCCGATTGCACCCGCCTCAGGGCGGCGCTAGCCTGCCCCGGCCATATCTCCGAAGGAGCCCGACATGCCCGATACCGCCCCTGCCAGCTGGGAATCCCGCGCCGAATCGTCCAGCTTCTACGGCTTCACCGACCTGCCCTCGATCAAGGCACGCGGCACGGTGGTCATCACCCATGGCGAAGGGCCCTATGTCATCGACACCCATGGCCGCCGCTATCTGGATGGCAATTCCGGGCTCTGGAACATGGTCGCGGGCTTCGATCATCCCGGGCTCGCCGAGGCCGCCAAGGCGCAATATGACCGCTTCCCGGGCTATCACGCCTTTTTCGGACGGATGTCGGACCAGACCGTGATGCTGAGCGAGAAGCTGATCGAGGTCTCGCCCTATGATCGCGGCCGGGTCTTCTACACCAATTCGGGCTCCGAGGCGAATGACACGCTGGTCAAGATGCTGTGGTTCCTCGCCCGGGCCGAGGACCAGCCCCGGCGCCGCAAGATCCTGACCCGCAAGAACGCCTATCACGGGGTCACAGCGGTCTCGGCCTCGATGACCGGCAAGCCCTATAACGAGCTCTTCGGCTTGCCGCTGCCCGATTTCATCCACCTGACCTGCCCGCATTACTGGCGCGAGGGCCAGCCCGGCGAGACCGAGGCCCAGTTCACCGCCCGCATGGCGACCGAGCTGGAAGAGGTCATCGCGCGCGAGGGCGCCGAGACCATCGCAGGGTTCTTCGCCGAACCGGTCATGGGTGCGGGCGGCGTGATCCCGCCCTCCGCGGGCTATTTCCAGGCGATCCAGCCGATCCTGAAGAAACACGGCATCCCGCTTATCTCGGACGAGGTGATCTGCGGCTTCGGGCGCACCGGCCATGTCTGGGGCTGCGAGACCTACGACTTCGTCCCCGATGCCATCATCTCGTCGAAGGCGCTGACGGCGGGCTATTTCCCGATGGGCGCGGTGATCCTCGGCCCCGATCTGGCCGACCGGCTGCACAGGGCATCCGAGGCCGTCGAGGAATTCCCCCATGGCTTCACCGCCTCGGGCCATCCGGTCGGCTGCGCCATCGCGCTGAAGGCCATCGACGTGATCCTGAACGAGGGCCTGCTGGAGAATGTCCGCCGCCTGACGCCGCTGTTCGAAGACGGCATGAAACGCCTGGCCGAGAACCCCAATATCGGCGAGTTCCGCGGCAAGGGCCTGATGGGCGCGCTCGAAGCCGTCGCCGACAAGCCGACCCGGACGCCCTTCCCCTCGACCCTTTCGGTCAGCGAGCGGATCGCCAATACCTGCACCGATCATGGGCTGATCTGCCGGCCGCTGGGCCAGTCCATCGTGCTGTGCCCGCCCTTCATCCTGACCGAGGGCCAGATGGACGAGATGTTCACGAAGCTGGAGGCCGCGCTGGGCGAGGTCTTTGCCGGTATCGGGGCGCAAGCGTGAGCACCGCCACCCCCGCGACCCAGGCGCTGAAACGCGCGGGCGTCGGCTTTCGCACGCTCGAATACGACTATGTCGCCGGTCAGGACCGGATCGGGCTGCACGCGGCCGAAGCCATCGGAACCGATCCCGGCCGGGTGCTCAAGACCCTGATGGTCGAGATCGACGGCAAGCCCGCCTGTGCGGTGATCCCTTCGGACCGCACGCTGTCGATGAAGAAGGTGGCGGCGGCCTTCGGCGCCAAATCGGCGCAGATGATGCCACCCGACAAGGCCGAACGCCTGACCGGCTTTCATACCGGCGGCATCAGCCCCTTCGGCCAGAAACGCCGCGCGCCGGTGGCCTTCGAGGTCAGCGCGCTGAACGTGCCCGAGATCGTGCTGAATGGCGGCCGCCGCGGGCTGATGGTGGCGCTGCCCCCTGCCGACGCGCTGGCGGCCGCCGAGGCGCAGGCCTCCGATCTCTGCGCCGCGCAGGGTTGAAAACGGGGCCGAGGGAAGATCCGGGGAGGCGGGGCGCGCGGCATCGGGACGGATTGCCCCGGGCCGCGAAGCCGCCAAGATGGACCCGATGCCCGCGCAAAAGGACCTGACGATGCCGATCTACAATTACAGCTGCACCGCCTGCGAGGCCGAGTTCGAGCTTCTGCGCAGCCTCAGCGACGACAGCGCCCCGGCCTGCCCCGATTGCGGCAGTCCCGATCTCAGGCGCCTGCTGTCGCGCGTGGCGACCCCGGGCGGCAGCGCGAAACTTCTCAAAGGCGCGCGAAGCCTCGCCCGGAAGGAAGGACATTTCAGCAATTATTCGAAGGCCGAGCGGAAGAAGAGCGGGGTCTGAGCCCCGCGCAGCCCGGTCCCGTCCTCAGGCTGCTTGGCTCAGTCCTTCTGGCGCCGCCGCTTCTCGCGGAACTCGACCGCGAAGATCGCGGTCTGCGCGGCCAGAAACCCGAAGAAGACCGCCGCCGCGATCGAGGTCACGGTATGGACCGGCCCTGCGGTCAGATAGCCCCAGTCGGTCATGAGAAGGGTGACCAGCGTCACCGCGATGCCCACGCCCCAGGCGATCCGCCCTGTCGAAGGCTGTTTGCTGTCCTTGTCCATGCGCCGGAAAGTGGCACCGTCGGCTGCCACAGACAAGAGCGGCGTGCGGTCGCGGCCAGCCCTTCGCGCCCCCTCAGCGTGCCGCCTTCTCGGCGATCCCGCTGACCCCCTCGCGCCGGGCAAGCTCGGCCGCGACATCGGCCAGGCTCACATCGCGGGCAGCGAGCATCACCAGCAGGTGATAGACCACATCGGCCGCCTCGGCGGTCAGCCGGACACGGTCGCCTTTGACCGCCTCGATGATCGCCTCGACCGCCTCCTCGCCGAATTTCTCGGCACATTTCTCGGGGCCTTTCGAGAACAGCTTCGCGGTCCAGGAGGTATCCGGATCGGCGCCCTTGCGCGCCTCGACAGTGGCGGCAAGACGCGCCAGCGCCTCGAGATCGGATGCGCTCATGTCAGCCTCACGGGGATGCCGGCGGCGGCCATATGGGCCTTGGCCTCGCCGATGGTGAATTCGCCGAAATGGAAGATCGAGGCGGCCAGAACCGCACTGGCCCCGCCTTCGGTGACGCCCTCGACCAGGTGATCGAGCGTGCCGACCCCGCCCGAGGCGATCACCGGCACATCGACCGCATCGGAAATCGCGCGGGTCAGCGGCAGATTGAAGCCGGCGCGCGTGCCGTCCCGGTCCATGCTGGTCAGAAGGATCTCGCCCGCGCCCTTGGCGACCACCGTCCTTGCGAAATCGACCGCGTCGATGCCGGTGGACTTACGCCCGCCATGGGTAAAGATCTCCCACTTGCCGGGGCCCACGGTCTTGGCGTCGATGGCGACCACGATGCACTGGCTGCCGAACTGGTCGGCCGCCTCATGCACCACATCGGGGTTGGCGACCGCCGCCGAGTTGAAGCTGACCTTGTCGGCGCCCGCCAGCAACAGTGCGCGCACATCCTGGGCCGTCCGCACCCCGCCGCCCACGGTCAGAGGCATGAAGCACTGCTCGGCCGTCCGGCGCACCACGTCGAACATGGTGCCGCGATTTTCATGAGTCGCGTGAATGTCGAGAAAGCACAACTCGTCCGCCCCGGCCGCGTCATAGGCCTTGGCGGCCTCGACGGGATCGCCCGCATCGACGAGATTGACGAAATTGACCCCCTTGACCACGCGCCCCTCGGCCACGTCGAGACAGGGGATGATACGGATCTTCAGCATGGCGGCTCCTTTCGCGCCCTCATACCCTGCCGCCGCTCCGGTGGAAAGCGTCCCCGGCGGGGCTCTGCCCCGCACCCCGGGGGTATTTTCGCCAAGAAGAAACAGCGCCGTCTTCTTCCTGGCCGAAATACCCCGGGGGGGGGAGTCCGAAGGACGGGGGGCAGCGCCCCCCTTGCCTCAGCCCTTCAGCGCGGCCAGCGCTTCGGCAAGGTCGATGGCGCCGTCGTAAAGCGCGCGTCCCGAGATCGCCCCCGAGATGACCCCCGTCGCCTGAAGCGCCCTGAGATCGGCCAGTGACGAGACGCCGCCCGAGGCGATCACCGGGATCGAGACCGCGCGCGCCAGCGCCTCGGTCGCGGCCAGGTTCGGGCCCGCCATGGCGCCGTCGCGGTCTATATCGGTATAGATGATGGCCGAGACCCCGGCATCCTCGAAGGATTTCGCCAGATCCGTCGCCATCACGTCGGTTTCCTCGGCCCAGCCCTTGGTCGCGACCCGGCCCTTGCGGGCGTCGATGCCGACCGCGATCCGGCCCGGAAACGCCCGCGCGGCCTCGCGCACCAGGTCCGGGTTCTCGACTGCCACCGTCCCGAGGATCACCCGGGCAAGCCCCTTGCCCAGCCACATCTCGATCGTCGCCATGTCGCGGATACCGCCGCCGAGCTGGGCCGGAACCTCGACCGCGGCAAGGATCGCCTCGACGGCATCGGCATTGACGGGCGCGCCAGCGAAGGCGCCGTTCAGATCGACCAGATGCAGCCAGTCGCAGCCCGCCTTCTGGAAGGCCAGCGCCTGCGCGGCCGGATCCTCGCCGAATACCGTGGCCTTGTCCATGTCGCCCCTGAGCAGCCGCACACAGCGACCGTCCTTCAGATCGATGGCGGGATAGAGGATCATCGGCAGCGTCCTTTTCCGGTTCAGAGCCAAGGCTCTGTGGCAGGAACGCCCGCAGATTGCAACGGGACGCGACGCGGGACGCGCAGGCCATGCCCCTTGCCGGATCGCTGCCGACCTGCCAGATTCCCCTCATATGCTTTGGGAGGAGCACGATGCGTATCGCAATTCCGCTCGCGGCCCTGACACTGGCCGCCACCGCCGCCCTTGCCGACCCGGTCGAAGGGGTCTGGCAGACGCCGCTCGACGATAGCGGCCATTTCGGCCATATCCGGATCGCCCCCTGCGGAGACGCCATTTGCGGCACGCTGGTCCGCGCCTATGACCGCGAGGGCCGCCAGGTCGAAAGCGGCAAGATCGGGCGGCAGATCCTCTGGGACATGAAACCCCAGGGCGGGGGGCGCTACGGCAAGGGCAAGGTCTGGGCCCCCGACCGCGACAAGACCTACAATGGCAAGATGGCGCTCGAGGGCGATGTCCTTTCGGTCTCGGGCTGCGTCATCGGCATCTGCCGCGATGGCGGACGCTGGAAGCGGGTGAAATAGCCACTGCCGCCGCGCCCGGACCGGCTCAGCGACGGATCTCGACGGTCTGGCGCAGCGCACCGCTCGTGGCATCGTAGATCAGGATGCGGTCATCGCGAGTGACGATCGCCACCCAGTCGCGACCGCGCGTCACCGCCTCGGCCTCGGCCCCCTCGGGCAGCGTCAGCGCCGAAGGCAGCGGCAATGTCTCCTCCTGCCCCGGCATCCGGATGACAAAGAGCGCGACGATCACTAGAAAGCCGCCAATCATCGTCACCATCAACAGGGTGACGAGCATCCGCAGCAATTTGAGATCGGGGGGCAGCGCCTCCGGTTCGGGTTTGTCATCCATGTCCACGCCGCTCTCCTCGCCTCGTCGCCTCGCCGTCATCATCGGCCCGGCCCCGCCCGGCCGCCTTGATAAGGCGCTTGCCCGCGATGTGCCAGAGCAGGCCGGGCTGACCCGCTCGCGCCTGGCCAAGCTGATCGCCGCGGGCGCGGTCCGGCGAAACGGCATGGCGCTGACCGATGCCCGGGCGAAGGTGGCCGAGGGCGAGCAGCTCGAGATCGAGCTGGCCGAGCCCGTCGAGACCGAGACCCTTGCCGAGGACATCCCGCTGAGCGTGGTCTACGAGGACGACGCGCTGATCGTGATCGACAAGCCTGCGGGGCTTGTGGTCCATCCGGCGCCGGGCAGCCCCTCGGGCACGCTGGTCAACGCGCTGCTGGCCCATTGCGGCGCAAGCCTCGCGGGCATCGGCGGCGAGCGGCGGCCGGGCATCGTGCACCGGATCGACAAGGAGACCAGCGGCCTTCTGGTCGCGGCCAAGACCGACAAGGCCCATGCCGCCCTCGCCGCGCAATTCGCGGCCCATACCGTCGAGCGGCAATACAGCGCCCTCGTCCATGGCCTGCCCGACGCCTCGGACCCGCGCCTGAGGGGCATCGCCGGGACCAGCTTCGAGCCCGGCGGGGTGCTGCGGATCGCCACCCGGATCGGGCGCCACCGCACCGACCGGCAGCGCCAGGCGGTGCTGGCCGCGGGCGGGCGTCATGCGGTGACCCGGGTCCGGGTGATCAGCCCCTTCGGCACGCCCCCGGCGGCGGCGCTGGTCTCCTGCTGGCTGGAAACCGGACGCACCCACCAGATCCGGGTCCATATGGCCCATGCCGGGCACGGGCTGATCGGCGATCCGGTCTATGGCGGGCGGCGGCGGCTTTCGGAAAAGGCCCTGGGACGCGAGGCGGCGGCCGCTGCCGCCGCTTTCCCGCGGCAGGCGCTCCATGCCGCGACGCTGGGCTTCGTGCATCCCGAGACCGGCGAGACCCTGCGCTTTGCCGCCCCGCTGCCCGCCGACATGCAGGAACTGGTCCGGAGCCTCGAACGTTGAGACGGCGACGATCCGTTTTCTGCACAGATGCGTGAGCGGATGTAGCATTGACCCTTTTTCGACGGAATTCCGCACATTGTCCGTGTCATTATGCAGAGAGGCGGGAGTTGAACCGGTGGGTTCGATCATTACCTGCCTAGGAAAGATGCAGGAGCAACAGGGACCAGAATGAGCAACTATGCCAACCTTCCCGCCCCGTCCCCGGAACAGGGGCTGAACCGGTACCTGCAGGAGATCCGCAAATTCCCCCTGCTGGAGCCGGAAGAAGAATACATGCTGGCCAAGAGCTGGGTCGACCATCACGACACCGAGGCCGCGCACCGGCTGGTGACCTCGCATCTGCGGCTCGCGGCCAAGATCGCGATGGGCTATCGCGGCTACGGCCTGCCCCAGGCCGAGGTGATCTCGGAGGCCAATGTCGGGCTGATGCAGGCGGTCAAGCGGTTCGATCCGGAAAAGGGCTTCCGGCTCGCGACCTATGCGATGTGGTGGATCCGCGCCGCGATCCAGGAATACATCCTGCGGTCCTGGAGCCTTGTGAAGCTTGGCACCACCTCGGCCCAGAAGAAGCTGTTCTTCAACCTCCGCAAGGCCAAGGCCCGGATCGGCGCGCTGGAAGACGGCGACCTGAGGCCCGAGAACGTGCAGCGCATCGCCCATGACCTGAACGTCACCGAGGACGAGGTCATCTCCATGAACCGGCGCCTTTCGGGGGGCGACGCCTCGCTGAATGCGATGGTCGGCAGCGATGGCGACACCACGACCGAATGGCAGGACTGGCTCGAGGACGAGGATGCCAACCAGGCCGATGCCTATGCCGAGAAGGACGAGCTTGACAGCCGCCGTGCGCTTCTGACCGAGGCGATGGATGTGCTGAACGACCGCGAGAAGGACATCCTGATGCAGCGCCGGCTGAAGGAACAGCCGGTGACGCTGGAAGATCTGTCCGCAGTCTACAATGTCAGCCGCGAGCGGATCCGGCAGATCGAGGTTCGCGCCTTCGAGAAGCTGCAGAAGCGGATGAAGGATCTCGCCAGCCAGAAAGGTCTGCTTGCCCAAGTGTGACACGGGTGTGACACGGTCTGACCTGGGCTGACATGGCCCGACATGAGCGGGCAGGAAACGCCCGGACCTCGTGTTGTCCGTTCAGGGAAGCGCCCCATTCCACGATCATCGCGGGCGCGGTCGGGCTGAGTGCCCCTTTGTATCCGGTGTGTGGAAATGGTTTCGGGCACTCGACCTTCCCTCGACAGGCTCGCCGAGGCGGCAACGAAGGCGGATATCGACAGCTTCGAGGCGATTTCCGACGCCTTGCGGAACAGGGCCGTGGCCGAGGACCGACTGCGGCCCGGGCTCCTTCGCGAGATTGCCGCGGAAAGATGCCGGCTCACTGCAACTCCGGCCTTCCGGGATCTGAATGCCCGGCTCCGGGACGCCCATGCGGCAGCCGAACGCTGCGGCGACAGCGGGCGCCTGCAGACCCTCTCGGCGGCGCTGCGGCGTCAGAACGCGGTCCTGCTGGCCGCGCTGCGCGCCCCCGAGGCACGGCATGAACTCCTGCCCGGCCCCGCCCGGGCGCTGTTCGACGCCATCGCCACCGGCGATCTCCCAGGGCTCGGCGCGGCCTTGCGCGATGCCGATCCCAATGCCCGCTACGGCAGTCGCGGCGAGACCGCGCTTGGCCGGGCGCTGTCGGTCGAGCGCCGCTCGCCCGCGGTCCTGCGGCAGCTGATCGCCGCCGGAGCCGACCCGAATGAGGGCGCTGCGGGCGGCCATGCCCCGCTCCATGCGCTTGGCATCTATCCCCGCCCCTGGGAACCGCCCGAGATCACGGCCAGGCTCGCCCGGCTGCTGGTCGAGGCCGGGGCCGCGCTCGAGGCCGAGACCGAGGCCTATCGCTGGACCCCGCTGCATCGCGCCGTGCTGGAAGGCACGCCGCCGGTGCTGGAGGCATTGCTGGCGCTCGGGGCCGATCCCGACCGCCCCTTCGACGACCGCTCCGAACCCTGGTTCACGCCCGGCCGTCTGCCGTTGCAGATCGCGGCGGCCGATCATGCCATGGTCGACTGCCTGCTCCGGTACGGCGCCCGGCCCCATGCGCTCGATGCCCGGGGCGAGGGTGTCCTGCCCTATCTCGAAGGCCGGCTCGGTCAGCCCCTCGCCTGCGGCGGGCCGGGCGGCCTTTACCGGGGCGAAGTCGAGCGCGCGATACGCACCATCCGGGCCTGGCCGCACCCGTCGTGACCGCGGGCCGCAGCAGCGTTCCGGGCGCGCGCCCGTCCGCTCAGGGCATCAGGGCCAGCCAGACCCAGACCGTCAGGATCGAGCCCAGCGTCGCGAACAGCACCGCCGAGGCCGCGACCCGCCGCGCCGCGCCATACATGTTGGCAAAGATATAGGCATTGACCCCCGGCGCCATCGCCGCCGTCAGCACCGCCGAGCGGAACTGTCCGGTGGACAGGCCCAGCATCGTGCCCATGCCCCAGACCACCGCCGGATGCAGCACCAGAGACACGGCGCAGGCGAACAGAACCGTGCGCAGATCGCCCTCGGGGCGGTAGCGCGCCAGCACCCCGCCCAGCCCGAACAGCGCGGCGGGCAGCGCCGCCTTCACCATCAGATCGACCGCATTCTGAACCACCAGCGGCACCGGGATGCCGCCCAGGTTGACCGCCAGCCCCAGCGCGATGCCGATCACCAGCGCGTTGCGGAACATCGCCCGAAAGATCGCGCCCGAGGTCCGCACCAGCCCCGCGCCGCGATTGCGCACGATCTCCATCGCGGTCAGCCCGACACCGTAGCAGATCGGCGAATGCACCGCGATGATGGCATAGTTGGGGGTCAGAGCCTCGGCACCGAAGGCGCGCTCGGTGATCGGGATGCCCAGCAGGACCGAATTCGAGAACAGCCCGATGAAGCCGATCGCGACGCTGTCCTCCCAGGTCCGCCGGAACATGAACCGCGCGCCCAGAAGCCCCGCGGCAAAGCCCGACAGCGCCCCGGTATAAAAACTCAGAAGCAACCGCCAGTCGAAATTCTGCCCCAGATCCAGCGTCGAGACCGCGCGGAACAACAGGCAGGGAATGGCGAAATGCTGGGTGAACTTCATCAGTCCGTCGACGCCGGAATCGGAAAACAGCCCGCGCCAGACAGCGACATAGCCGAAACCGAGCACTAGGAAGACCGGAAGGATGACCTCGATCAGCGCTTCCATCAATCGGCCAGGCGCAGAACCATGCCGTCATAGGCCGGGGTCACGCTGTCGGGGGTCTCTGCCTCGAGCCGGTCATAGTCGAGATCGATATGCATGTTGGTCAGCACCGCGCGGCGCGGCGCGGCGCGCTCGATATAGCCAAGCGCGGCCTCGAGGTTCAGATGGGTCGGATGGGGCGCATAGCGCAGCGCATCCAGCACCAGGATTTCGAGCCCCTCGAGCAGCGGCCAGCTTTCCTCGTAAAGCTCGGCCACGTCGGGCAGATAGGCCAGCCCCCCGATCCGGAAGCCCAGCGCGTCGATGGCACCGTGACGGGCGCGGAACGGCATCAGCGTGAGCGCCCCCCCTGCCCCCATCACGGTCACCGGCCCGTCGATCGGGTGCAGATCGAGGATCGGCGGATAGGGCGAGCCCTCGGGCTGAATGAAGGCATAGCCAAAGCGCGAGATCAGCGCCTCCTGGGTCGGCCCGTCGGCCCAGACCGGCAGCCGCCGGCGCATGTTGAAGACAATCTGGCGCAGATCGTCGATGCCATGGACATGATCGGCATGGGCATGGGTATAGACCACCGCGTCGATCTCTCCCACGCGCGCCTGCAGCAGCTGCGCGCGCAGATCGGGCGAGGTGTCGATCAGCACCCGGGTCACGCCCGCCGCGGTCTCGCGCTCGACCAGCATCGAGCAGCGCTGGCGGCGGTTCTTAGGATTGTCGGGGTCGCAGGCGCCCCAATGCCCGCCCAGCCGCGGCACACCGCCCGACGAGCCGCAGCCAAGGATGGTGAAGCGCAGCTCGGCGCTCACGCCGCGGCCCGCCAGCCGGCGGCCTTCGCGAAGAGCCGGTCGAAATTCTCCTGGGTCCGGGCCGCGAATTCGGCAGGCTCGAGACCGAAGACCTCGGCCCCGACCCGCGCGGTATGGGCGGCGAAGGCGGGCTCGTTGCGCTTGCCCCGATGGGGCGGCGGCGCCAGATAGGGAGCGTCGGTCTCGACCAGGATCCGCTCGAGGGGGGCTGCGGCAAAGATCTCGCGGATCTCCTTCGATTTCGGGAAGGTGGCGATACCCGACATCGATAGGTAGAATCCGAGATCGAGCGCGGCACGGGCCAGTTCGGGCGACGAGCTGAAACAATGCATCACGCAGCCATAGGCGCCGTTGCGATATTCCCCGGCCAGAATCTCCGCCATGTCGTCATCGGCTGCGCGGGAATGGATGATCAGGGGCAGCCCGCTGTCGCGCGCGGCGGCGATATGGATACGCAGGCTCTGCTTCTGCACCTCGGCCGAGTCGGCGCTGTAGTGATAGTCGAGCCCGGTCTCGCCGATGCCCACGAATTTCGGATGCGTCGTCAGCGCCAGCAGCTCGTCGAGCGTGGCCATCGGCTCTTCGGCCGCGCTCATCGGATGGGTGCCGGCGGCGTAGAAGACGGGCGCATAGCGCTCGGCGATCTCGCGCACCTGCGGCTCCTGCCGCAGGCGGGTGCAGATCGTCACCATGCGGGTGACGCCAGCGGCCTCGGCCCGGGCCACCACCTGGTCCAGTTCATTCGCGAAGTCGGGGAAGTCGAGGTGACAGTGGCTGTCGGTAATCTGGGGGGTCTCGGTGTCGCTCATCTCGCCTCAGGCGGCCAGTCGGCCGGCGGTCTCGTCCAGTCTGAGAACCGTATCGAGGATGAGGGAAGCCGGGTCAAGGTTCACCGCCCGGCCCTGGCGGGCGCGCGCAGTCAGTTCCTGCGCGGCTTCGGCCCAGACCCGCGCCGCATGGGCATCGGGGGCCAGCCGGGTCAGAAGCGCGGCCTCGCCTGCCGCGGCCTCGGGCGGGGGGGTGCCGGTGGCGCCGGTCCGGGCCAGCCGGGTCAGCGCCAGTTCGATCAGCCTCAGCACCAGATCGAAACGCCCTTCCGCGCCCCTCCCCGCCGTGCTTTCGGCAATTTTCAGAAGCCGCATCCGGTCGAGCCGGGGATGCCCGGCCAGAAGCGCCACCAGATCGGCATAAAGCGCAAGACCGTCCTGCCGGGCCAGCCGGATCGCCTCGCCGACCGAGCCGCCCGACAGTTCGGCCAGCGCGGCGCCATGGCTGTCATCCTGCCCCGCCTGCGCCAGCGCCTCTGCCATCTCGGCAGGCCCGAGCGGCCCCAGCCGGAGCTCGCGGCAGCGCGAGCGGATCGTCGGCAGAAGCCGCGCGGGCGAATGGCTGACCAGCAGCAGCGTCGCATTCGCGGGCGGCTCCTCCAGGAGTTTCAGCAGCGCATTGGCCGCGCTCACATTCATCTCGTCGGCGGAATCGACGATCACCACCCGCCGTCCGCCCTCGGCCGAGGACAGCGCGAAGAAGGATTTCAGCCGCCGCACATCGTCGACCCGGATCTCGGCCGACAGCGCGTTGCCCTTGTCGTTGGACCCCCGCCGGAGCACGAAAAGCCCGGGCTCGGATTGCGCCGCCATCCGCCGCGCGACCGGGTGATCTGCCGGAACCGCAAGACTGTCGGGCGCGGGCGCGGCCCCGAAAAGCCCCGCGCCCTCTGCCGCTGCGGGCCGGGTCAGCAGAAAGCGCGCGACCGACCAGGCCAGCGTCGCCTTGCCCACCCCGCGCGGCCCGGTGATCAGCCAGCCGTGATGCATCCGCCCGCCCGCGAAGGCCTCGAGGAACGCGGCCTCGGCGGCCTCCTGGCCGATCAGGCGGAGCGTGTCGCGCGGATGCGGCGCGCCCTCGATCCGGTCGGGTTCGGGAAGCTCGGCCTCGCTCATGCCAGCGCCTCGTCCGTCAGCCGGGCGATGTCGCGGGCAACCTCTTCGGGCGCGCGGTCGGCCGCGATCACGCGGCAGCGGCCGGGAAACTCGGCGGCAAGGTCCAGAAAGCCCTGGCGGCTGCGGGCCTGCAACGCCTCGCCGAAATCCTCGAACCGCTCCTCATGCCCGTTGCGCCCCCTGGCCCGCGCAAGCCCGGTCTCGGGGGGCATGTCGAGAAGGAAGGTCAGGTCGGGCTCGCAGCCGATCATCAGATCGTGCAGCCGGTCCACCATGGCCCGCAGGTCTCCCCGGGTGATGCCCTGATAGATCCGGGTGGAATCGGCGAAGCGGTCGCAGATCACCACCGCACCGCGATCGAGCGCGGGACGGACCGTCCTTTCCAGATGGTCGCGCCGGGCCGCCGTGAACAGAAGAAGCTCGGTCTCGGGCGACCAGCGGTCGGGGTCGCCCTCGAGCACCAGCCGCCGGATCTGCTCGGCCCCCGGACTGCCGCCGGGCTCGCGCGTCAGCACGACCTCGCGGCCCTGGCCGCGCAACCGCTCGGCAAGCCGGCGCGCCTGGGTCGATTTGCCCGAACCGTCGATACCCTCGAAACTGATGAACCGCGCGCCCCTGCCCATCTCAGAGATCGGCGGCCTTCTCTTCGGCCCAGCGCAGGATCACCTCGGTCGCGGTCCGCAGCCGCGGCACGAAGCCTCCCCGCGCCACGTCGCGCTCGGCCACCAGCGGCACCCTCAGGGGCTCCATGTCGGGACGCTGGATCACCAGCTCGCCCAGCTCCTGGCCGGCCGCGATCGGCGCCAGCACCGGATCGTGGTAATGCACCTCGGCCTCGACCGTGTCGCGCACGACGGCGGGCAGCAGCACTTCCAGATCGTCGCGGGCGACAAGGCCGACCTTCTCGATCTCGCCCATCCAGACATCGGTCTCGGCCAGCCGTTCGCCCCGGCGCAGAACGTCGCGCTGGACGAACTGGCGGAACGCCCAGTTGATGATCCGCTCGCCTTCCTCGGCGCGCTGCTCGGAACTGTCCAGCCCCGAGACCACGAAGGTGACCCGCCGCCCGTTCTGCAGCGCCGAACCGACGAGCCCATAGCCCGCCTCCTCGGTATGGCCGGTCTTCAGCCCGTCGGCGCCGATCCCGAGCTTCAGAAGCGGGTTGCGGTTGAAGCGGTTCTGCGGCGCGCGGCCGTCATAATCGTATTCCTGCTCGCCGAAGAAACCGTAATATTCGGGAAACTCGTCGATCAGCCGCATCGCCAGAACGCCCAGATCATGCATGCTCATGCGCTGGTTGGGATGCGGCCAGCCGCTGGCATTGGCGAAGGTCGAATTGGTCATGCCCAGCACATGGGCGCGCTCGGTCATCAGCCGGGCGAAGGCCTCTTCGGTGCCCGCCAGCCCCTCGGCCACCACCACGCAGGCATCGTTGCCCGACTGCACGATGATGCCCTGGATCAGGTCCTCGACGGTCGGCCGGTCGCGCTCGTTGAGAAACATCGTCGAGCCGCCCATCGCCATCGCCCTGGACGAGACCGAGAACTGGGTCTCGAGCGTCACCCGGCCGTCGCGCAGCGCCTCGAACAGCATGTTCAGCGTCATCAGCTTGGACATCGAGGCCGGCGGCACCGGCTGATCGGCATTCTTCGACAAGAGCACGGTGCCGGTCGACTGGTCGACGACATAGGCAGCGCCCGCCCGGGTCTCGAAACTGGCCTGGGCCGGAGCGGCAAGCGCCAGCAGGGAAAGGGCCCCGGCAAGGGCGGACAGGAAGGTCGGTCGCATGGTCACCTCTCGCATTGGGTCCGGCGTCGCAGGGACGGCTCAGCGGTTGACGGCACAGGCATCGTCACGGCCCGGCCCGGCCCGCGCACCGCCCCGATCAGCGCCGTCCGGTCGGCTTCGGTCTTAGCGGGACCGGCGACGACGCGCCAGAGCCGCCGCCCTCCCGGATCCGGCGCGCGGATTTCGGCCGAGAGCCCGGCCTTGCCGAACCGCACGCCCCTCGCCGCTGCCCCGTCGGCGCTCTCGGACGTGGCCAGCAGCACGAAACCGCCCTTGCCCGCTTCCGCGCCCGGGGCCTCTGCTCTCCGGACCGCAGCCTGCCGCACAGGCGCGCGCCGGAGCGCGGAGACGGCGATCCCGGACGGCGTCCCTTCCGGCAGCCCGATCTGCGCCGCGGCTTTCAAGGACACCCGCAGCCGCCGCCCTCGGGGGGCGCCTTCGCGTCGGAGCAGCGTCCCCGCAGCCGACCGGCCGGTTCCGGAATTGAGGATCGGAACGCCTCCGGGAACGGCCGCATCGGGAGGCGCACCGCGGAGCCCGGCCGGCGCGGACCGTCCGTCCCGGAACCCGGCCTTCTCGACATGGAAGATCTCCGGCGCCTCGACCTTCTCGTCTTCCGCCGCCGCGGCAATGGCAGGCTCGACCCGGACAGGCGCAGGATGGGCAGGCGCAGCACGGGGGCCGCCTGTCCTGAAAAACCCGGTACCGGCGCCCATCTGGCAGGCGGCCAAACCGCCCGCAGCGCCCGGAAGGACCGCCACAGGCGCCATCCGATATGCTTGCATGCCTTGCCCCTCTTTCGCGCAGGTTCACCATGCTGCGTCGTCTTCGCGCCCGGGGTGCCGGGCCGACCGGCCCGCGCCTCGGGACGATGTCTGAAAGCATAGCCCCGGAGCGCCTGCAAGAAAAGCCGCCTCCCCATCGCTTTTCCCGTCCCCATCCCCGTCCCCGCGCCGCGATTCCCCCAACGCCCCTTGGGGAGAGAGAAGGCAGTTGTCGCCCCGGGGCCGAGCGGGTAAGTCTGATCTGCACTGTCCGGACCGGCGGCCACCTCTCCTTGGGTCAGGCCCAAAATGCGACAGCGACATAAGGATGAGTGGCCGAGCGGTCGAAGGCACTGGTCTTGAAAACCAGCGAACCGAAAGGTTCCGTGGGTTCGAATCCCACCTCATCCGCCAAGATCCATAAGACATTGATTTAACCGGGACGAAAGGCCACCCCGCATCAAACCCGCGATCCGGTGAGACCCTCGGCGCGGGCCGGGTCTTCCACCGGTCAGGGGAAAGCGCCACCAACGGGAGACCGGCGCCAACCGCGACACCAGACAGGCCCTTCGCCACGACGCCTGTCCCGTTTTGCCGCGCGGCCGCGATTTCGCACCTTCCCCTCGGTCGTCGCCCCTCGTGCAATCCCCATCATCCCTCCTTGTCGATATAGCGCCTGGGCGTCTCGCCCGTCATCTGCCGGAAGAATGCGATGAAGGCGCTGTCGCTCGAGAAGCCCAGTTCCGATGCCACCCGCGTCACGCCAAGCCCCGAGGCAAGCAGGTCCACCGCCCGCAGGAGCCGCCAGCTTTGCCGCCATGCCTGATAGCTCATGCCCGTCTCGCGGCGGAAGATGCGCGAGATCGTCCGCGCGGTGACGGCGATGCGGCCCGACAGGACCTCCAGCCCCGGCGGAAGCTCGTCGAGATCGAGCCGGGCCAGACGCGGATCGGAGGGCACCGGCAGCAGCATGGGTTCATGCCGCGCCGTGGCAAGCTCATCCAGACAGACCGCCAGCAAATTCCGCGCCACTCCCGCAGACCAGTCCGTGTCGAAGGTCTGCAGGCTCATGCGTTCGAACACCTCGCGCAACAGCGGGGTCATCGCGACGATCGCCGTCCCGGCAAAGGGTACGGCGACACGGGTCCCGTCGAGATAGATGGAACGGTATTCAACCTCGCTGCGGATGGTGACGCGATGCGGCGTTCCGGGCGGGATCCATGCCATCCGGATCGGCGGCAGGATCGAGGTCGCGTCAGGCAGCCTGATCCGGATCGATCCTGCATGGGCGAAAAGCAGCTGGCCACGCGCATGGCTGTGCCAACCGGAATCGTGCTGAACCATGCGCGAGGCGATGCCGACGACCGGCCGGGCCAGTCGGTCGACATCGAACGGGTCCGACGGTGCCAGCCATGCCACGGCGCTTCCCCCCATGTCCGATTTCAGATGTATTTTGACATTATGTTTGTAACCGGCGAAATGGCAACGCGATAGAGCACGCGGAACGCAACAGAATCCGGGTTCCGCCATGTTCCGCCATCCGCCCCTCGCGCTTGTAATGCTCCTTTTGAGCTTCCCTCAGATCGTCGAGACCATCTACAGCCCCGCCCTGCCGCTGATCGCTTCGGCCTATCGCGCCACGCCCGAAGAGGCCGCGCAGACCCTGTCCTTGTGGTTCGTCGCCTTCGCCCTCGGCGTGGTCGGCTGGGGACGGCTCTGCGACCTCATCGGCCGCCGTCCCGCATTGCTTGCAGGCCTTGCGCTTTATGCCCTCGGCGCGGGTTGGGCCCTGATCGCGACGGCGTTTCCGCACCTCCTGATCGCACGGCTCCTCTCGGCCTTCGGCGCGGCGGTCGGCTCGATCGTCACGCAGACCTCGCTGCGCGACAGCTACCGCGGCACCGAGCTCTCCCGCGTCTTCGCCCTGCTGGGCCTCGCCCTCGCGGTCAGCCCGGCCATCGGCATGCTCCTCGGGCAGGCGATCTCCTCCCATGCCGGTCACCGGGGCCTGTTCGCCGGGCTTGGCCTGCTTGCGATTGCCCTGTTCGCCCTGAGCCTTGCCTTCTGGCCCGAAACGCGGCCTGCCGAAATTCCGCCGCAGCGGTTTCTGCCGACAGTGCGGGACATGTCGCGGGACGGCCAAATCTGGCGCAATGCGGTGTTGATCGCGGCCTTCAACCTCGCCATCTTCGGATATTATCAGCTCGGCCCCTTCCTGTTCGAGCGCCTGGAAAACCGCTGGCTGGAATTCGGGCAAAGCGGCCTTGTGCTGGCGGCGGCCTCGCTGCTGGGCGCATATGCGAATTCACGTCTGCTGCGGCGCGGCAAAAGCCCCGGACAGATCGTCGGATATGGTGTCCTTCTGCTGACACTCGGTGCGCTTCTGGTGACCCTGCTGGCATCCGGCCCGGCCTTCCTGATCGGGACGGCCATCGTCGCCCTGGCCTATGCCATTGCAATCCCGAACATCCTTGCAGAGGCCTTGCGGAACTACGCCGACAGGCTCGGCACCGCGGGCGCGATCCTGAGCCTGCTCTACTACACGCTCCTCGGGCTGGGCCTCGCAATCGCCGGCTGGGGGCAGAGGCTGGATCTTCTCCTCCTCGCCTGCGCCATGCTTGCGGCGCTTGCCATCCGGCGGCCTTCCGGGGCGGACAGATGATCTCCGGGCAAGCAGGCGCCAGCGAGCCGGGTGGCGCGCAGGCTCTCGCAGCGCACCGTCTCGGCGGCGCTGCCCTCCCGCCGGAAAGCCCCCTTCGCTGGTCGACAGGGCTGCGAGGCGCAAGGATCGCGCGGTGGGGGGCATCGCAGCCGCGCTCGCGTCAGGGGGCCAGGCTTCCGATCCGAGCGCATCCGGTTTGGAAGAGCGGGCAGGACAGGGCTGCAAGGCGCCGATCCATGCCCGCGACGGCACCGGACTCTCGCCGGAGAATTCGGATCTCACGGCAGTGCTGCAGGACAGATGCCCTCCGGACGGAAGGCGCGCAATCGCCCCCTCGCGCGGGGGCCCGGATCGCGGCCCGGTCCGGCACCGAGGGCCGTCCCACGGGTCGCACAGAGGGCCGCATGCTTGCGGGACAGTCGGACATATCTTTTCTGCGGAGGGCCGAGGCGACCGGGGCCGATTGATGCAGGGCCGAAATCGGAGCGGGAGGGGCTGATCGCCATTCGAGGGATGTTGCGAAGCCCCCGGGCCGAAGGCCAGCCGATATCCCCCGATCCCACGGGCAACCTTGCGCCATGCCGGACCTTCGGAAGAGGGCTCGGCAGGCCGGTGCAACGCCTGCTGCGCCCGAACCGACGGGAGCCCCGGATCGTCTTCAGCGAGGACGATTCGAATCTTCCCCGGATTGGTGCTATATCGCCGTCACAAAGCCCATCCTGCGGATCAGCCCTGAAAGGAGCCATCCATCGACGCTCATATGCTCACCGCCCTGATCCTGACCCCGTTCGTGCTGGCTTTCCTCTATGCCGGCTTCCACGAATACCTCCGGTTCAAATCGGACGGCCGTGCCACCTATGGCCTGGTGTTCGATGAAGAGACGGGGACATCCTACGTGACCGGAATCGGCCAGGAAGACGAGGCTTTCGATCCGGAAGAGTTCAACCCCGATGACTACAACGACCCGACGCCCACCGGGGAGGCGGAGGACGGCAGGCCCTGAGCCTTGCCCTCCGCAGGCATTCTGAAACCCGTGATTTGCTGCAGTCTGGCGCGTCCAGCCGCCCCGATCCTCCGGGCGGGACGCGCGCGTTCGTGGCGCCGTCCAGCTGGAAGATACCGCATCAGGCAAGCAGACACCCGGATCGACGCCGTCATTCGGATGCCGATCATTTCTGCGAAAGGTAGAGACCGGAATGCCGCCTCTTTCCAAAGGCCCTCTCCCTGGAGTTTTCATTGCCTTGGCGCGCAGGACGCCAGGGGAAGGCCCGGCGCAACGAAACAGATTTCCCCGGCTGATCGGCGCTGACAGTGAAACCGCAACGGACCCCGGAGGCGATCGCCCGAACGGCGGTCCTGCAGATGCGCGGGAACCCGGATGCGGCCGGCCCCCGGCATCCACGGGGTGTCGGAGTGCCGGGAGATCCGGCGTTCCAATGATGACCGAAAGGGTCGTCGCGGATGGCCCATCCTGCCCGGATCGAGCGCGCCGCCGAGACGGCTACGGGCAGAGCCCATCCGGCCCGAAGGACGCTCCCGGCACCCGACCGCCCGGGGATGTCGACCGCCCCCGGGACGACGGCCCCCGCCGGCCGCGATAGGGGCAACAAGGGCAGATGCCCCCTGCTCCGGTGCTGCGCCGAAGAGGCCGCGACCGACGCCCGCTCGACCACCTCGACCGCTGACATGCCCACGCGGCCGACGCCTGTTGCTGGCCCTGCCCGCCCGCGCCACCGGCCTGCCCGCCGGAAGGCAAGGCTTGCTTCAGATCGCGGATGCCGTCCGTGGGGCAGCACACGGCCTGCAGCTTCGCAGTCCGGCGCCAGAGCCTCCTCGCCCATTCTGCCGGGACCAATGGGACATGGCCGATCCTCTGGCCTTGACGCCCACGCCATGCCTCCGGGGCCACGCGACGCGTTCTGCAAAGTCCGGGCCGTCAAGCCGGACAGATCCAGCGTCGATCAGGCCCCACGGCTTCCGAAACCGAACGGCCTCTCTTGCTCCATGCCTTCGCCCGCCATCGGGTTCGAAAGCCTCCTTCGGCGAGGATCAGGTCACAGGGGCGATCCGCCATGTCACGGGCCGACGGGCGCGTCGCCGCGATCGGCCGCTATGTCAACGAGGAAGCCGCCGCCGCTGGACGGCATCCGAAGGCCCTGGCCAGATAGGGCCCGGTCACCGACAGGCTGTCCGAGATCAGCCCGGCGGGGGCGCCCTGATAGATGATGCGACCTCCGCGCCGCCCCGCACCGGGGCCCATCTCGATGACATGGTCCGCAGCCGCGATCATGTCGAGATTATGCTCGACGACGATCAGCGTCATTCCCCGCTCGGTGAGGGTCCTGAACAGCTTTATCAGACGCTCGACATCGGCCATGTGAAGACCCGAGGTCGGCTCGTCGATGACGTAGATACGGCCAGCGCGCCCAAGTTCGGCGGCCAGTTTCAGCCTCTGCCGCTCGCCGCCCGACAAGGTCGACAGGCGCTGCCCGATCTGCATATAGGCCAGCCCCACCTGCTCCAGCCGCGCGAGCGCCTCCGTGATCGCCCGGTGACTGCGAAACAGGGCCCGGGCTTGCGGGGCGCGCAGCCCCATGACCCGGTCGATGGAATGTCCCGCGACCCGAATGGACCGGGCTTCAACGCCATAGCCCGAGCCGACGCAGGCCTCGCATGGCGCCTCGACCGCATCGAGAAAGGCCAGATCGGTCCTGACCGTCCCGCGCCCCTTGCAGACGGGACAGCCACCGGCCGCGTTGGTGCTGAACAGCCCGACGGGCTTTCCGCTCGACCGGGCGAATTCCCGACGGATATCGTCCATGATGCCGAGATAGCTGGCAGGCGTGGAGCGGGACGAGCCGCGAAGCTCGGCCTGGTCGATGACGACGACATCGGCACGGCATCCCGGCAATATGCGACTGGCAAGCGTGGATTTCCCGGACCCCGCAACCCCCGCGATCACCGTCATCACGCCCAGGGGAATATCGACGGAAAGATCCTGCAGGTTGAACATCGACCGGTTGCGCAGGCCGATCCAGCCGGTTGGCCTGCGGGGCGTCGGATTGAGGTCATGAGACTTGCGCAAGCCGCAGCCGGTCGGGGTCTCCGCCTGCCGCAGGCCGGCCACCGTCCCCTGATAGACGATGGTTCCGCCGGATGTCCCGGCGCCGGGGCCCATATCGACCACGTGATCGGCGATGGCGATCAGATCGGGGTCATGCTCGACCAGCAGGACGCTGTTGCCCTTTTCCCGAAGGCGAAGCAGCAACTGGCCGAGATGATGCACGTCCCGGGCGTGAAGCCCGACGCTCGGCTCGTCAAGGATATAGGCGATATCCGAAAGGCTGCTGCCGAGATGGCGGATCATCCTGATCCGCTGCGACTCTCCGCCCGAGAGCCCGGACGTGCCGCGATCCAGACTGAGATAGTCGAGACCGATCTCGATCATGCTCTCGAGCTTCTCGGTCAGCGCGGACAAAACCGGACGCATTTCCGGCACATCGATCCCGCGAATGAACTCCAGCAGATCGCTGGCCTCCATCGCCGCGCAATCCGCGATATTGCGCCCCGCGATCCGGCAGGACAGCACGTCCGGATTGAGACGGCCGCCGCCGCAGGCCTCGCAGGGCCCGCTGAGGGTGATGCGGCTCAGGGCGTCGCGCTCGGCCTCTGACAGATCCGCCTCGTCGCGGTCGAGGAACGAACGCCGGAGGCGCGGCAGAACGCCCTCGTAAACCGTGCTTTTCGGCCAGCCCGGCTTCGGATCGGTGACCGGCGTGCCCTCCTCGACGGTCAGGCGCCTCCATTCCGCCTCGCCATAGGCGGAAAGCGGCTTCGAGGTATCGAAGAAGCCGGACAGGGCATAGCGTTTCCAGCGCCACGCCCCCGGTTCGAACCCCGGGAACAGGATCGCGCCCTCGTCCAGCGTGCGATCGCGGTCGAACAAGGCGGCCTGATCGATCCTGCGCACCGTTCCCAGCCCCTGACATCGCGGGCACATCCCGTCGGGGTTATTGAAGGAAAACAGGCTGGATTCCCCCACATGCGGCGTGCCGATGCGGGAAAAGAGCAGCCGCAGCAGGGCATATATCTCGGTTGCGGTCCCGACCGTGGATCGACGGTTCCCGCCCAGACGATGCTGATCGACAATGATCGAGGCGGGCAGGTTCTCTAGCCGATCCGCATCCGGCTGGACATGATGCGGAAGCCGGTTGCGCACGAAGCTCGGATAGGTCTCGGCCAGCTGGCGCTGGGATTCAGCGGCGATGGTGTCGAACAGAAGCGAGGATTTCCCCGAACCGGAAACGCCGGTGAAGACCACGATCCGGCCCTTGGGGATGTCGACCGAGACATTCCGGAGATTGTTCGTGCGTGCGCGCAGGATGCGCATCGGCCTGTCAGTCATCCGCGCAGACCTCTGCCTGCAACCCGCTGACCGCCTTGCGGCAGAGCTCGGCGAAGATCGCCTGTTCCCCCTGCGTCATCACCGAGGCCACCCGCTGCGCGGCGTCATGCCGCTGCAGGGCCGCGCGGTCCATGAAGGCCCTGCCCTCTGCGCTGAGCATGGTCGCCTGGACACGCCGGTCCTCATCATCCGGGACCTGATCCACGAGCCCCAGATCCTTGAGCACCCGCAATGCCTTCGAAAGCTGCGGACGCGCGACACCAAGCCGGTCGCTGAGGACCGACGGGCGCAGGGCCCCCTCGATGCGCAGGACATCCAGAACGTCATACTGGGCCCAGGTCACCGTCTCGGGTGTGAACCGATTGCGTCGGGCAACCAGCTCGCACTGCAACAAGGACAGCGCGCTTTCGAGAGGATCGATATTATTGGTTTCCATATGGAAATCATATTCCTGCAAAAAGCGCCCGTCAACGCCATTGCACGGCCCGGATGATGCCCTTTTCGACATCACCCTTGCAGCGAACGCCCCGGGCCTGCGCTGCGCGCCCGGGCTTTTGGAAGAAGGATGCGAAGCCCCTGCCCGAGAGGCGGACAACGCAGGCGCGCCCGGACCGGACGGGCCGAGGCCCGACCGCCTGTCGCCGGGGCCGGCAGCAGGGACGCCTAGGCCCGATCCGCGGCGAGTTCCTCAACGAGGATCGCCGCGATCTCGCGGCAATCGGCGGACGAAAAGGTCAGCGGCAGCCGCAGATCGATCAGCCCGGCCAGCACCCGGTCGGTCCGGGGCAAAGGCTCGGGCGCGGCATAGCCCCAATGGACATAGCGCGAGGTGAAGCCCTGCGGCTGCTCGGCGCCGAACCATTTCAGTTCGATCCCGCGCGCGGCGGCGCGGGTCAGGAAGGCCGCGATGCGCCCGGGCGGCCAGCCGGGCAGCCGGAACTGGAAGGACGAGCCGACGAAACGCTCGCAGGCGGGCCGCGCGATCAGCGCGATCCCCGGCGTGGCGCGAAGCCCCGCCTCGAGCGCGCGGTAAAGCGCCTCCCAGCGCGCGACACGGTCCGGCAGCCCGGCCAGTTGCGGCCGCAGGATCGCGGCACGCAGCGCATCCATCCGCCCCGAGACATTCGGCACTTCGGCCAGGAGCCCCTCGAAATGCTCGGGCGCCGGGGCTGCGCGGTGGCGCGGATACATCATGTAGGACCCCGAGAGCAGCACCGCCCGGGCCATCAATCCGGGATCGTCCGAGATCAGCAAGCCCCCCTCGCCCGAATTGAGATGCTTGTAGGTCTGGGTCGAATAGCAGGCCATCGCGCCATGCCGCCCCGACGGCACCCCGTTCCAGGCGGCCCCCATCGTATGGGCGCAATCCTCGATCACCGCGACCCCCGCGCCGTCGCAGATCGCCATCAGCCGGTCCATGTCGCAGATATGGCCGCGCATATGCGACAGCAGCAGCACCCGCGCCCCGGTCTCGGCGATCCGGGCCTCGAGATGGCCCAGATCGATCACCAGATCGGGCGTGACCTCGACCAGCACCGGCCGCGCGCCGAGGCTGGCAATCGCGCCCGGCACCGGCGCCAGCGTAAAGGCATTGGTCAGGACCGGCTCGCCGGGGCCGACCTGCAGGGCGCGAAGCGCGGTGGCCAGAGCATAGCCGCCCGAGGCCACAGCCAGCGCGAAGCGCGCCCCGGTGAAGGCCGCGAACTCCTCTTCGAGCAGCGCCACCTCGCCCGCCTCGTCCCCGGCAAGATTGTAGCGATGCAGCCGCCCGTGCCGGAGCACCGCGACCGCCGCCTCGATCGCCGCCTCGGAGAGCGGCTCCTGCTGGGTGAAGCTGCGGGAAAAGCGCGGCGCCATGGCTCAGGCCGCGGGCAGAAGCTTCGCGACGAGGCCGTCGAGCTCGGCATAATCGGCCATCAGGGCATCGGGTTCCAGCCCGGGCATCTCGTCCGCCGCCGGACCGAAGCTGACCAGCACGCAGGGCACGCCCGCGGCGCGCGCGGTTGCGCGGTCGGTGAAGGTATCGCCGACCAGAAGCGAGCAGCCGACCTGCCCGCCCGCCTGCTCGACCGCCAGCGCATAAGGCGCCGGGTCGGGCTTGCGCACCGGCAGCGTATCGGCACCTACCAGCGAGGCAAACAGCCCGCGCACGCCAAGCCGGGTCATCAGCTCTTCAGCCAGCGCCGTGGGCTTGTTGGTGCAGATCCCGACCCCGATGCCCGCCTCGCGCAGTCGCTCGACCGCCTCGACGGCACCGGGATAAAGCCGGGTATGGCGGTCGAGCCCGGCCGCGTAATGATCGAAGAACAACGGATACTGTTCGGCCACCGGCGCGTCTTCGCCGATCAGCCCCAGCCGTTCGAAGCCGAGCTGAAGCATCGCCCGGCCGCCCAGGAAGGCGGTCGTCGCATCGGCCTCGGCATCGAGCAAAGCGCCCTGCCCCAGCGCCTCGAAGCAGGCATTGGCCGCGTCGATCAGATCGCGGCTGGTATCGGCCAGCGTTCCGTCCAGATCGAAGATCACCGTCCTCATGCGTGCCTCTCTTTCCCGTCCGTGCCTCTGTAACAGAGCGAAATGCCAAGTGAACCGGCCGCCGGTTGCGAACCGCAGGAACCGCGATAAAAGGGGGACGAGAAAAAGGAAAGAGCAGATACCCCCATGCCCACCGCCCTGATCCTCCTGGCCGCCGGCCAGGGCAGCCGGATGATGTCCGACCGTGCCAAGGTGCTGCACGAGGTCGCCGGAGCGCCGCTTCTGGCCCATGCGATGGCGGCCGGCCGCGCGCTCGACCCGGCCCTGACCGTCGTCGTGACCGGACATCAGGCCGAGGCGGTGCGCGTCGCGGCACTCGACATCGACCCCGAGGTCGCCGTCGTCGAGCAGACCGAGCAGCTTGGCACCGGCCATGCCGTGGCCCAGGCCCGCCCCGCGCTGGACGGGTTTTCGGGCGACGCGATCGTGCTTTACGGCGACACCCCCTTCATCCGGCCAGAGACGCTCGAGGCGATGATGGCGGCGCGCGCCGATCATGCGGTGGTGGTGCTGGGCTTTCATGCCGCCGACCCCAAGCGCTACGGGCGGCTGGTGATGGCCGGCGAGACGCTCGACCGGATCGTCGAATACAAGGACGCGACCGAGGCCGAACGCGCCCTGACCCTGTGCAATTCGGGCGTGATCGCGGCCGATTGCGCGACCCTGTTCGAGCTGATCGGCGCGCTGTCGAACGACAATGCGGCGGGCGAATACTACCTGACCGACGTGGTCGGGCTGGCCCGCGCGCGCGGGCTGTCGGCCGGTGTCGTGATCTGCGACGAGGCCGAGACGCTGGGCGTCAATTCGCGCGCCGACCTGGCCGCGGCCGAGGCGGCCTTCCAGGCCCGCGCCCGCGCCGAGGCGCTGGAGAACGGCGTGACGCTGACAGCGCCCGAAACCGTCTTCTTCGCCTTCGACACCGTGATCGGCCGCGACGCGGTGATCGAGCCCGATGTCATCTTCGGCCCCGATGTCACCGTCGAATCCGGTGCCCGGATCCGGGCCTTCTCGCATCTCGAAGGCTGTCATGTCAGCCGCGGCGCCGTGGTCGGGCCCTTCGCCCGCCTGCGCCCCGGCGCGGAACTTGCCGAGGATGTGAGGGTCGGCAATTTCGTCGAGATCAAGAATGCGCAGGTGGCCGAGGGCGCCAAGGTCAACCACCTGACCTATATCGGCGACGCCACCATCGGCGAGCAGGCCAATATCGGCGCGGGCACCGTCACCTGCAATTACGACGGCGTCTTCAAGCACCGCACCGAGATCGGCGCCCATGCCTTCATCGGCTCGGACACGATGCTGGTGGCGCCGGTGCGGATCGGCGCCCATGCCATGACCGCCTCGGGCTCTGTCATCACCTCGGACGTGCCCGAGAACGCGCTGGCACTCGGCCGCGCGCGCCAGCAAGTCAAGCCGGGGCTCGCGCGGCGGCTGATGGACCGCCTTCGGGCCGAAAAAGCAAAACGATAGGGACAGAAGGCGGGATATCCCGCCTCATACGGAGCAAATCGCATGTGCGGAATCGTCGGCGTTCTGGGAGATCACGAGGCCGCGCCGCTGCTGGTGGCGGCACTGGGGCGGCTCGAATACCGGGGCTATGACAGCGCCGGGATCGCCACCGTCAATGCCGGGCGGCTCGACCGCCGCCGGGCGGTGGGGAAGCTTGTCAACCTCTCGGACCTTCTGGTCCACGAGCCCCTGCCCGGCAAGGCCGGGATCGGCCATACCCGCTGGGCCACCCATGGCGCGCCCACCCTCGCCAATGCCCATCCCCAGCGCGCGGGCCGGGTCGCGGTGGTCCATAACGGCATCATCGAGAATTTCCGCGCGCTCCGTGACGAGCTCGGCGCCCGCGGCATCGGCTTCGAAAGCGATACCGATACCGAGACGGTGGCGCATCTGGCCCAGACCTATCTCGACGAGGGGCTCACGCCGCGCGAGGCCGCGGCCCGCGCCATCGACCGGCTGGAAGGCGCCTTCGCGCTCTTGTTCCTGTTCGAGGGCGAGGACGATCTGATGATCGCCGCCCGCAAGGGCTCGCCGCTGGCGGTGGGTCATGGCGAAGGTGAGATGTTCGTGGGCTCGGATGCCATCGCGCTGGCCCCGCTGACCAACCGGATCACCTATCTCGAAGAGGGCGACCGCGCCGTCGTCACCCGCGCGGGCGTCGAGATCTTCGACGCCACGGGCGATCTGGTCCCGCGCGAGATCCGCACCATCGAGATCGACGCCACCCGGGTCGAGAAGGGCGGCTACAAGCATTTCATGGCCAAGGAGATCGCCGAGCAGCCCGCGGTGCTGGGCGATGCGCTGCGCCATTATCTGGGCGAGGAGGGCACCGAGATCGCCCTGCCCGGCGGCGGCATCGACTTCTCGGGGATCACCCGGATCACCATGGTCGCCTGCGGCACCGCCTATCTGGCCTGCCTCACCGCCAAGTACTGGGTCGAGCGGCTGGCCGGGCTGCCGGTCGATGTAGATGTGGCCTCGGAATTCCGCTACCGCGAGCCGCCCATTCCCGAGGGCACGCTGGCGATCTTCGTCAGCCAGTCGGGCGAAACCGCCGACACGCTGGCCGCGCTGCGCTACTGCAAGAACCGGGCCGACCGGATCGTTTCGGTGGTGAATGTCGCCGAAAGCTCGATCGCGCGCGAAAGCGACCTGGCGCTGCCGATCCTTGCGGGCGCCGAAATCGGCGTCGCCTCGACCAAGGCCTTCACCTGCCAGCTGGCCGTGCTGGCGCTGCTGGCGCTCGAGGCCGCGCGGCAGCGCGGGCGGCTCGCCCCGGCGGATCTGGCCCTGCATCTCGCCGCGCTGAGGGCGATGCCGGGGAGGTTCAACGCGGCACTTGCGCTGCACGAGCCGATCCGGCGTCTGGCCGCGCGCCTGGCCGAAGCCACCGACGTGCTGTTCCTCGGCCGTGGCGCGATGTACCCGCTGGCGCTGGAAGGCGCGCTGAAGCTGAAGGAAATCAGCTATATCCATGCCGAGGGCTATGCCAGTGGCGAACTCAAGCACGGCCCGATCGCGCTTGTCGAGAAGACCGTGCCGGTGATCGTGATGGCGCCCTATGACCGGCTGTTCGACAAGACCGTCTCGAACATGCAGGAGGTGATGGCGCGTGGCGGCCCGGTTCTGCTGATCACCGATGCCCGCGGCGCGGCCGAAGCCGGGAGCGGCGTCTGGGAAACGCTGGTCCTGCCCGAGGCGCCCGATCTCTTCGCGCCGATGCTCTATGCGCTGCCGGTGCAGCTTCTGGCCTATCACACCGCCGTCGCCAAGGGCACCGATGTCGACCAGCCGCGCAATCTCGCGAAATCGGTGACCGTCGAATAGCCGCCGCTGCCCCTGCCCCGGCCCCGGCACCCGGCCTTCGGGATTGGCTGGCAAGGCCCGCGCCCTTGTCGGCCATTCCCTGTCCGGATGCGCCTTGCGAGACGACCCGGACGGCCCCGGAAAGCCCTCTGTCAGGGCCTCGGGCGAGCGTCCCGGTGAAGCGACGGCCGCGCCCGTTCCGGGGCGCGCGGACAGGCATCCGGTGCGGAACGCGGACCATCGCCGGCGGCGCGGGGCGCGGGAGATCCCACCCGCAGCCCGGCATCGCGGCGGGGCGGGCCCACCCCGGCGCGGCGCTCTCGAAGGCGGCGCCGTCGCGAGCCCGATTGCCCCCAGGGAGGCTGATCCGGCAGGGAAGCGCCCATGCCCATTCCGCCGACAGGCCAACCTCATCGCGGCATGGGCACGAGGCGCCGGGCAAGGCGGCGCGGTTCCGGCTCAGCCCGACAGCACCTTGCGGAACCGCACCAGCACCACGCTCAGCGCCAGCGCCGCCATCGCCGCCATCCACAAGAGCTCGCCCGCCACCTGCGCGACCCCCGCATCGCGATAGAGGACCGATTGCGCGAAGGCGACGAAATGCGGCGCGGGGCTGACCGCCCGGACCACCGCCTGCATCCAGACCGGCATGGATTCAAGCGGCGTCACCCCGCCCGACAGCAGCAGCATCACCACGATGACCGGGATCACCAGCAGCCCGAACTGGCCCATGTTGCGGGTGAAGGTGGCCAGCAACAGCCCGATGCTGCCGACGGCGACCACATAGACCGCCGCCCCCAGCGCATAGAGCCCGAGCGAATTGGTCAGCGGCACGCCAAGCCCCCAGTGGATCACCGTCACCAGGCTCGCGACCGAGGCCAGCAGGATGACGAGCCCCGAGGCCAGGATCTTCGACAGCACGATCTCGTGCGGGCGGACCGGCATCACCAGCACATGTTCGATGGTGCCCTGCTCGCGCTCGCGGATCATCGCCGCCCCCGACAGGATCAGGGTCAGGATGGTGACGTTGTTCATCAGCTGCATCACCGAGGTGAACCAGGTCGCGGTCAGGTTCGGATTGAAGCGGTTGCGGAACACCACATCGACCGGGGCCGTCCCGTCCCCGCCCGGATCGGCATAGTCCTGCAGCTCGGCCGCCAGCAACTGCTGCAGGAAGGCCGCGCCGTTGCCGGCCTGGGCCATGGCGGTGGCATCGACCAGCAGCATCAGCTTCGGGGCATGGCCCGACAGCAGGTCGCGCTCGAAATCGGGCGGGATCGAGAGCACCAGGACATAGCGCCCCTTCAGCTGGGCCCGGGCCGCCGCCTCGGGCGACAGCACCGGCGCCTCGCTGAACAGCGGCGGCCGGATCGCGTCGGTCAGCCGGTGCGACAGCGGGCTGCGGTCCTCGTCGACCACCGCGACCGCCAGATCGCGGATCTCGGTCGAGGCCGCATTGGCGACCATCCAGGTCGCGACGGTGAAGACATAGAGGATCAGCACCACCATCACCCGGTCGCGGCGGATCGCGCTCAGCTCCTTCAGCGTCAGGCGCAGCGTGTTGAGCAGGCTTCGCATCGGCTCAGGCCTCCTGTTTCCGCAGCCCGAGGATCGCGAGGGTCAGATAGATCAGGCAGAACCCCGCCAGCACGGCGGCATTCGGCGCCACATCGGCCCAGCCGAAGCCCTTGAGGAAGGTGCCGCTGGTCACCGCCTGATACCAGGCGCTGGGAAAGCCCTGCCCGACAAGCCGCCCGGGCATATCGAGCGAGGCGACCGGCAGGATCAGCCCCGAGAAGTTCACCGCCGGGATGATCGACAGCACCGCCGTCGCGAAGACCGCCGCGACCTGGCTGCGGGTGAAGGACGAGACCAGCTGGCCGAACCCCGTTGTCGCGAAGACATAGAGGAAGGACAGCCCGGCCAGCGCCGCCAGGCTGCCGGTGAAGGGCACGCCGAAAACCGTGCGTCCGATCGCATAGAGCATCCAGAAGCTCGCCCAGGCGATCGCCAGATAGGGAAGCTGCTTGCCCAGCAGGAATTCGAACCGGGTGACCGGGGTGGAGCGGAAATTGGCGATGGTGCCGGTCTCCTTCTCGCGCACCACGCTGATCGCCGACATGATCGCCGGGATCAGCATCAGGATCACCATCATCATCGAGGGCACCATGGCATGCGCGCTCTTGAAGGACTGGTTGAACAGGAAGCGGCTCTCGATGCCGACCTTGGCTGCCTGGCCCTCCGCGCGGCGGGTGGCATAATCCGACATCAGCCCCAGCGCATAGCTGCGCGCGGTCTCGGCCCGGAACGGCATCGCCCCGTCGATCCAGAGCGAGACCTCGGGCACATCGCCGCGCCTGAGATCGCGGCCATAGCCGTCTGGGATTTCCAGCGCGACCGTCAGGTCGCCACGCACCATCCGGTCGCCCAGATCGGACGTACCGCCCAGCGGCGCGGTTTCGGCGAATTGCCGGATCGAGGTGAACTGCTCGACCAGCTCGCGGCTTTCCGGGCTGTGATCCTGATCGCGGACGGCAAAGCTCAGCCGGTCGACATCGAAGGAAATGCCGTAGCCCATCGTCAGCAGCAGGATCGCGGGACCCGCCAGGGCGAAGAAGACCCGGATCGGGTCGCGCATCAGCTCGAGCGTCTCGCGCCAGCAATAGGCCCAGAGCCGGGTCATGCCGCCAAAGCGCGGCACGGTTTGCGCCTGCGACGCCGCAACCGGGACCGCCGTGGCGGCCGGGGCGGCCTGACCGGGCGCCAGTTCGGCCTCGAGGCAGGAAATGAAGGCCTCTTCCAGCGAGGCTGCGCCGCGCCGGGCGACGATCTCGGCGGGGGTGCCGACATCGAGCACCCGGCCCGCATGCATCAGCGAGATCCGGTCGCAGCGCTCGGCCTCGTTCATGAAATGGGTCGAGATGAAGATCGTGACGCCCTTGTCGCGCGACAAGGACAGAAGCGTGCGCCAGAAGGCGTCGCGCGCCACCGGATCGACGCCCGAGGTCGGCTCGTCGAGGATCAGCACCTGCGGCGCATGCAGCGTGGCCACCGCCAGCTGCAGGCGCTGGCGCTGGCCCAGCGGCAGATCCCAGGGCAGGCGGTCGGCCAGCGCGCCGAGCTCGAACTCGGCCAGAACCTCGTCGACACGGGGACCGCGCCGTTCTTTCGGCAGATGGTAGAGATCGGCATGCAGCTCGAGGTTCTGGCGCACCGTCAGCTCGGAATACAGCGAGAACCCCTGCGACATGTAGCCGATCCGCATCCGGCTTTCGATATCGGAGGCGCGCAGTTTCCGGCCGAACAGCTCGGCCTCGCCCTCGCTCGGATCGAGCAGCCCGGTCAGCATCTTCATCGTGGTCGACTTGCCGCAGCCATTCGAGCCGAGAAAGCCGAAGATCTCGCCCTCGGGAATGGTGAAACTGACATCGTCGACGGCCGTGAAATCGCCGAAGCGCCGGGTCAGGTGGCGGGCCGCGATGGCGACACGTCCGCTGCCCTGCCCAAGCGGGCGCGCCACCAGCGGCGGCGCCCCGGACCGGTCCGGCAGCAGTTGCACGAAGGCCTCTTCCAGCGTGGCAGCCCCCGCCCGCGCCTTCAGCTCGGCCGGGCTTCCCGAGGCCAGCACCCGGCCCGCATTCATCGCCGCAAGCCAGTCGAAACGGTCCGCCTCTTCCATATAGGCGGTGGCGACCAGCACGCTCATGCCCGGCATCTCGGCCCGGATATGATCGATCAGCTCCCAGAACTGGCGCCGCGAAAGCGGGTCGACCCCGGTCGTCGGCTCGTCGAGAAGCAGCAGGTCGGGGTCGTGGATCAGCGCCGAACACAGGCCGAGTTTCTGCTTCATCCCCCCCGACAGCTTGCCCGCGGGCCGGTCCGGAAAGGGCGCAAGCCCGGTCGCCTCCAGCAGCATCCCGATCCGTCGCCCGCGTTCGGCCGCGCCCTGCCCGAAGAGCCGCCCGAAGAATTCAAGGTTCTCGCGTACCGAAAGCGTCGGATAGAGGTTTCGCCCCAGCCCTTGCGGCATATAGGCGATGCGGGGCGCAAGCGCGCGCCGGGCGGCCGGGTCCGACATGTCGCGGCCAAGCACGCGCAGCTGGCCCTCCTGCAGCCGCCGGACGCCCGCGACCAGCCCCAGCAGCGTCGACTTGCCGACACCGTCAGGGCCGATCAGCCCGGTCATGCAGCCGGCCGGCACGGCAAGACCGATGTCCGAAAGCGCCGCCTTGCCGCCATAGCGGTGGGTCAGCCCGACGATCTCGGCGGCGATGCCACCCGCCTCGGGAGAATGCTCCGGAACCGGTGCCATGACCTAGTCCGGAAGCTGGACCTGAAGATCGGCCGGCCAGGGCGTCGCGGGCGCGGTGCGCACGAAGCCACGGCCACGGACGCCGGTCTTGACCTGATCCTCGAAGCGCTCGAGCAGGTTGCGCGGGATCGTCAGCTTGACGCGGAAGACCAGATCCTCGCGCTCGGCCATGGTCTCGACGCTCTTCGGGGTGAACTGGCTTTCGGGCGAGATGAAGGTCACCCGCGCCGGCACCACATATTGCGGGATCGGATCGAGGATCAGCCGGGCCTCGTCATTGGCCGAGATCAGCCCCACCGTCGTCGCGGGCAGATAGATGTTCATGTAGACATCGGTCAGGTCGAGCAGGGTGACGACCGGCGTGCCCGCCGCCAACACCTCGCCGGGCTCGTGCAGCCGGTACAGCACCCGTCCGCGGATCGGCGCCCGGATCGTCAGATCGTCAAGCGCGATTTCCAGCCGATCGACCTCGGCCGAACTCGAGGCCATCAGCGCCTCGGCATCGCTGACCTGGGCCCGGGCCATCGCCAGCGAGGCCTCGGCCGAGGTGAAGGCATTTCTGGCATCGTCATAGGCGCTGTCGCTGGCATGGCCATCGGCATGCAGCCGCTCGACCCGCGCACGATTGGTCCGCGCCACGTCCAGCGCGCTTTGCGCCTGCATCACGCTGGCCTCGGCCAGCTCGCGGGCGGCCTTGGCGCGCAGAACCGCCGCCCGCGCGCCCAGAAGCTGCGCCCGGGTATCGCGATCGTCGATCCGGGCGATCACCGCCCCCGCCTCGACCGTCGCGCCCTCCGCGACCTCGACCGCCGCGACGCGGCCGGCATATTTGGTGGCGACATCGACGCTCTGGGCCTCCAGCCGCCCGTTCGAACTGGCAATGCCGCGGGGCTCGGCCGGGCCCACAAGCCTGTGCCACAGCCCCGCGAACCCGCCATCGGCATGGGCCGGGACCGGGGCCGCGACGACGGCCAGGCTCAGCGCAAGAAGCGCGGACTCGAACAGGGCGCGGCGCGGCCCGCGCGGGGAAAGGCTGTCGGAAAGGTCGGGAAAGATCTGTCTGTCGCTCATCGGGATCACCTTCGCGCGGCCTCGGCCCGTCTGCCCCGTCGGCATTGACCAGCACACGGGGAGCACGAGCGGCAGCGGCCGTCTCTCGCTCATCGGGGTTGTGTCGCATGCGGGACAGACAGGGGCAAGCTCGGCGCCACGTCACCTTAGGGGATCGGCCGGCCCCGGGCGCGCCAGCACCGCCCGCCACAGCCCAGCACAGCCCGGCCGCGATGCGGATCTCAGGAGATATCGACCGGCTTCAGCGGCAGTTCGTCGCGGCGCGGCACCGTCTGGCGCTCGATCATGCGGCGCACCCTTGGCCTGCCCGCCCCGCGATGCAGGGCCAGCAGCCTGTCGCTGACCTCGGCATCCGCCATGGTGCGGCGTTCCTGATGGCGCAGATATTCGGCCCAGGTCGCGACATGGTAGCTCTCGGCCCAGACCGTCGGACGCTCGAGATCGCGCAGGAGCACCCATTGCCGCGCGCCGTCGCGGATCCGGATCCGGCGCCGTTCGGTCATCGCGGCAAGGAAGGCGTCGACGTCGCCCGGCGCGATGTCATATTCGACCGTGACCGCGATCGGCCCCGACCGCGCCCGGAGATCGACACCGAGCCGGGGCTCGACGAAGCGGTTCAGCGGCGCCAGATCGTCATTGCCGAAATTTGGCAGCGGCAGCCTCAGCCCGACCACCGCCCCGAAGACCAGCACCGCAGCGGCCGCCCAGAGCGCCTCGGCCAGTCCCGCCCCCGCCGCGACCTGCCCCCAGAGAAAGCTGCCCGCCGCCATGCCGCCGAAGGTGCAGGTCTGGTAAAGCGCCAGCGCCCGGCCCACCACCCAGCGCGGGGTCGAGAGCTGCACCGAGACATTGAACAGCGACAGGGACAGCACCCAGGACGCCCCCGCGGGCAGAAGCAGCAGCCCCGAGATCCAGAGTTCCTGCGAGAAGGCCAGCCCGGTCAGCGCCGCCGCAAAGCCCAGGAAGCCGCCGCGCACGATGGCCTCGTTCGCGAAGCGCTCGCGCAGGCGCGCGCTGGCAATCGCGCCGCCGATGGCGCCGGTCCCGAAACAGCCCAGAAGGACGCCGTAGCCGAAGGCCCCCTCCCCCAGCAGCTCATGCGCGACGATGGGCAGCAATGCCAGCAAGGCGACCGCGGCAAGCCCGAACAGGAAGCCGCGGAACAGCACCCGCAGCAGCACCGGCGACATCGAGACATAGCGCAGCCCGGCCGAGATCGCCGGGCCCAGCGCCTCGCGCGGCAAGCGGCGCTCGGGCAGCGCCGGGCGCCACAGGAACAGCGACAGCCAGAGCGGCAGGTAGCTCAGCGCATTGACCGCGAAGGCCGCCGCCGCCCCTCCCGCCGCCACGATCAGCCCGCCCACCGCCGGACCGACGCTGCGCATCAGGTTGAAGCCCATGCTGTTCAGCGCGACCGCGGCCGGCAGGTCCGAGCGCGGCACGATATCGCCGACCGAAGCCTGCCAGGACGGGTTGTAAAGCGCCCTGCCGAGGCCGATCAGGAAGGTGAAGGCCAGCAGCAGCCAGGGCGTCAGCGCACCCTGGAAGGCCGCCGCCGCCAGCACCGCCGAGACCGCCAGCATGAAGATCTGTGCCGTCAGCATGATGCGGCGCCGGTCGAAACTGTCGGCCAGCGCCCCCGCGATCAGCGAAAACAGCATGATCGGCAGCGTGTTCGAGGCCTGGACCAGCGCCACCATGACCGGCGAATGGGTCAGCTCGGTCATCATCCAGCCCGCGCCCACGGTCTGCACCAGCCCGCCGAAATTCGAGATGTTCGAGGCAAGCCAGAGGTTGCGGTAGGTGGCCTTGCGGAACGGGGCGAGAGCGGAGGGGCGGTCGGGCACGGATGGGGCTGTCACGGGCGGGGCTTTCACGGGCGGGGCGTTCGGAACCGGGGGGTTCCTGATGGGTAGGGCGCAGCTGCTATCCCGGCAAGGGCAGACGGCGTTTTTCAGCCCCCCTCAAGGCATCTCCCGGCCGTTTCGGCCCCCGCCCGCCTCATTCCGGCCCGCGCCGGGGGTCAGGCGCGGTCCATCAAGGGCGGTCCATCAAGGGCGGTCCATCAAGGGCAAGTGATCAGGGCTGGGCGATCGGGGCTGGACCGGTCTCATTTGGTCAAGGGCGGGCGGGCCGCGAACCAGTCGGCCAGGGCCGCGCGCTCATCCCCGGTCAGCCGCGCGGCGATCTCGGTCATCGGAGCCAGAACCTCGGGCGCGGCCGTCTCGGCGAAATAGTCCAGACGTCCCTCGATATAGCGCGCGCGCTGGCCGTCGAGGCGCGGGATCAGCCCGACCGCGGCGGTGGGCCGGGCGCCGTGACAGGAGAGACAGGATGGCAGCCCCCGCGCCGGATCGCCCTCCTCGGCCAGCGTCCCGGCCTCGGCCAGTTCGAAATCGGGGCGCTGCGCGCGCTCGGGATCCAGCCCCGATTGCGCCACCGGCGCGGCGCCAAGCACCGCCGACAGCCGCCCGATCTGATCCGAGGTCATCTCGTGGGCCGCCTGCTGCATCGTTCCGACCGGCCGCCGCCCGGCATCGAACAGCGCCATCTGATGGTCGAGATAGGCCGCGGATTGCAGCGTCAGGTTGGGCGAGAGATCGCGGTCGGCGCCAAGCGCGGGCCCCGGATCGTGGCAGGCCGAGCAATTTAGCAGCAGGTCCACGATCTCCTTGTCCGGACCCTCGGCAGGCGGGGCCGGCGGCCGGGCCGGGATCAGCGGATCGTCGACCGGAAGGCCGTCCAGATAGGCCGCAACGGCCGCGCGTTCCTGCTGGCTCAGCGCCCGGGCGATGGCGGGCATCGGGTTCCATCCCTCCGGGTCGGGGCCGTCTCCGGCGGCGAAACCGTCGAGACGGCGTTTCAGGAACCCCGCACCCTGCCCGGCCAGGCGCGGCACATCGAGCCCCGACGCCCCCGCATCGGCGCCATGGCAGGCGCCGCAGGCCGGCAGAGCCCGGGCGAAATCGCCCTGCCGCACCAGAACCGCGCCCAGCTCGGGATCGCCCCGATCCGCCGGCGCGCCGGCTGTGCGGTCGGGCAGATCGGCGTAATAGGCGGCCACCGCCTCGATCTGCGGCCCGGAAAGGCTGCTGGCCACCGTCGCCATCATCCCGCTTTCCCGCGTGCCGTCGGCATAGGCCCGCAACCGCGCGGCAATGGTGTCGGCATCGAGCAGAGAGAGGTTGGGCGCCTGCCCCCCGGTCGGCGCACCGGTGCCGTCGGTGCCGTGACAGGCCGCGCAATAGGCCACCGGCACGTCTTGAAGCCCGATCGGGCGCCAGCCGGTGGAGGGCACGGAATAGAGATATTCCTCGATCGGTCCCGCCGCATCTGCCGAATCCGCCGCGTCATGCAGCTTCAGCGGCCTCTGCGGCCCCCGACGGGTCCAGGCCATGGCCGGCGCATCCGTTCCCGCGACATCCGTCACCGTCGCCGCGCGATACGCCTCGGGCGTCATCTCCGGCAACTGCCGCAGGAAGGCGACGACCGCCCAGATCTCGTTGAAATTGCCGTCCGAGGGCCAGCTCGGCATCGCCGTGAACCGGACCCCGTCGCGCAGGATCACATAGAGTTCCGGGGCCGAGAAGCTGTCGACGACGGCGGGCAGGCTTTGCGGACGCGGCCGCATCGACAGAGCCACCGGGCTCTGCCCGAGGCCGGGACCGCCATGACAGGACGAACAGACCTGCCCGTAATGCCGGGCCCCGAGCGCGATCAGCCCCGGATCTTCCAGGTCCGGGACCGTGCCCGGCGCGGTGCCGAGCTCGCGCGCGCGGCGCGCAACCGAGGCGCGGAACGTGTCATGCAGCACCGCCGCCGTCACGGCGGTATGCGGCGGACGGGCCGAGACCGGGACCAGCCCGAAATACATCACCGTCGCCGCCGCGCCCATCCCCAGCACCAGCAATACCGCGCCGAAACCGATCAGAAGGCGGGGGCCGGTCGAGACAGGGCCTGTCGTGAAGGGGCTGCGCACGGAACTCTCTCCTCGCTGCGACCCTGTCGCCCGCAATGGCGGATGACCCGAGCCGGGGACTGGTCTCCTCGGAAACGCCCGAAACCCGCCTCAGTTCCGCGCCTCGGTTTCCGGCTTCGGTTCTCCGGCTCGGGTCTCGGGCTCAGTTCGCGACCGGCAGAAGCCGCCGGACCGCCTCGAGCTTTTCCAGGACCGCCGGTCTCAGGACGAAGGGGTTGAAACTGCCATGCCCCATCGCCTCGTTGACCGCGTTCAGCGCGACCGAAAGCGCAATCCAGCGCTCGGCCAGCCGCCCGACCGGCAGCGCGGCCAGGGCCGCGATCTCCAGCCCCTGCAGGCCGTCATCATGCAGAAGCTCATAGGCCAGCGCCGTCTCCATGCTGTCGAGGATGTTGAAAAGATGCGCCCAGGTATCGGCGAAATCCTCCCAGGGATGAGAGGTGGCATAGGCGGTGACATGGGTCGCCTCCCAGCCCGGCGGCGGGCCCTCGCGGTAATGCCGCTCCAGCGCCGCCCCGTAATCGGCCCGCTCGTCGCCGAAGATCGGGCGGAGCCGGTCGAGCGCGCCCGGATCGGAGGCCACCAGGACGTCCCAGTAGTGATGCGCCACCTCGTGGCGAAGATGGCCCGCGAGCGTGCGATAGGGCTCGCCCATCTCGGCGCGGATGCGCTCGCGCTCGGCATCGTCGGCCTCGGCGATGTTGAGCGTGATCGTGCCATGGGCATGGCCGGTGATCACCTTCGGCCCCGGCGCCGGGCCGATCGGATCGCCGCGCAGCTCGAAGACCGGGGCGGGTGCCCCGGCCGCGTCGCGAAGCGGCAGCCCCAGCGCATCGAGCATGCGGATCAGCGCCCGCTTGTCGCGCTCGATCCGGGCCCAGCGCCGGCCATTGCCCGGCACCGACAGATCCGGGATCACCGTGCTCTGCGCGCAGGACAGGCACAATCCGCCGGGCCCTGTCGCCGCCCAGTTGCAGCCGATGACCGCACGATTGGCGCAGGCGGATGTCCCGCCGGTGCCGAGCGGACCGAAGCCCCGCCCGGTCAGAAATGCCAGCCCGGTCCCGCAGCTCAGACAGGCGGTGTTGTGAAACCAGATCTCCGCCCCGCAGGACGGGCAATGATACCGCCGCATCGTCTCTCCTGTCGCCGATGCCCGCTGGAGGAGCCCCCGGGCCTACTCTGCCTCCTGCGCCGCGCCGTTGATGACCCGCACCGGCTGGGTGCGGCCATCCTTGGCCTCGGCGAAGGTGATGGTCTGATGCGGGAAGGGGATCTCGATATTGCGCTCGTCGAAGAGCCGCTTGAGAATGCCGTTATAGGCCCGCCCGATGCCCCATTGCTTGCCCGGCAGGGTCCGGATCCGCGCCCGGACGACCACGGCACTGTCGCCGAAGCTGTTCAGCCCGAACCATTCCAGCTCGCCCCGGATCGCGGCCCGCGCCTCGGGATCGCGTCCGAGCTCGGCGAAGGCATCTTCCATCGCTGTCTTCACCTCGTCGACATCCTCGCGATAGGCCACGCCCATGTCGCAGACGTAATACGAGAAATCGCGGGTCAGGTTCGAGACCATGTCGACCGAGGAGAACGGGATGATGTGATAGGTTCCGCTCACGTCGCGCAGGCTTACCGAGCGGATCGTGAGCTTCTCGACCGTGCCGGTGGTGCCGCCGAGGCTGACCACATCGCCGACATTCATGGCGTTCTCGAGCTGGATGAAGACGCCGGTGATGACATCCTGCACGAGCTTCTGCGCGCCGAAGCCGATGGCCAGCCCCAGCACCCCGGCCGAGGCCAGAAGCGGGCCGATATCGAGCCCGATCTCGGACAGGCAGAACATCGCCGCCAGCACCGCGATCACGATCGTCAGCGCATTGCGCAACAGCGACAGCAGCGTCGCCTCGCGCGGCGTCGCGCTCCGGCCGGACGCCGGGGCCAGCCGGTAATCGACCCAGGAGGTCATCGCGAGCCAGAGCCCGTAGGCCACCGCGAGGATGAGCAGGACCGCGCTCAGCGCCGCCGTCATCCGCAGCCCGAACTGGCTTTCCATCCAGGACCCGACCGCCAGAACCCCGAGCGTATCCAGCGCGAAAAGGGCCACCGCCAGCACGATCAGGTAACGCAGCGCCACCATGGCCAGCGGGATCACGCGGTTCAGACGCGGCTCGAGCAACGGCAGCCGGTCGCTGAGCCGCTCCGGAAGCTGCACGCCACGCGCCGCGGCCCGGGCCAGCGCGGCCGAGACGACCCCCGCCAGGAGCAGCGCCGCCAGAAGCCTGGCCGAGCCCGCCAGCGCCGCCAGCACCACGCCGGCGGGGCCGGTCAGGACGATCGCGGCGAGGACCGCCAGATAGGCCAGCGCCGCCCAGTGCCAGTTCTGCGCAAGGGCGAGCGCCAGCCGCCCATGACGGCGCGGCACACTGCCAGCCCCGGCGCCCGGGGCCGTACCGGGCTCGGACTGGGCATTGGTCTGGGCGTTGGTCTGGGCATTGGTCTGGGCGATTGTCTGGGTATCGGTCTGGGCTTCGGGCGGCGGCGCGGACCAGACCTCCGGGCTCTCTTCCGTTTCGGTGACAGAGGGAAGCGGCGGGGCCAGCCGGGTCAGCATCCAATGCGCGACCGGCCTGCGATAGAGGATCGCGAAGGCCCCGAGCGACAGCAGCGCCAGCACGGTGATCAGCACGCCCAGGCTTGCCGCGGCCAGCGTCGAGACGTCGCGCGCCACCACCGGCACCGCCAGCAGATGGCCATAGGCCAGAAGCCCCGCGATCGTCATGCCCAGCGCCACGGTCCGTTTCGCGCCCGCATCCGAGACCGGCAGGAGCCGCAAGGGCGGCGCCCCCGGCGCGAACAGGATGGCGAAGGCCAGACGCACCACCCCGACGACGAGGAAGGCATTGAGATAGAGCGACTGGGTCAACCCGACCGTGCCCGCGCTGCCGATAGCGGCCGCCGTAAGCGCATAGCCCGACGCCCAGGCCAGAAGCAGCGCGCCGAGATCGAGCAGCGCCGCGAGGCCCGCCGAGACCAGCCTGCGCAGCGGCCCCTGTCCGTCCGCCTTCCGCCCCAGCCTCCGGTGCAGCGGCCTGACGGCAAGGCGCAATGCGAATTGCACCAGAACCGTCGCCACGACAATCGCCAGCAGGTTGCGCATCGCGGCCACGAAGGCCTCGAGGGTCCCGCCATCCAGCCCGTCGAAGGCCTGCCCGGCCCGGCCGAGCGCGGCCCATCCGGCCGCGAGCCGCGCCGCGATATCCTCGACGGCGGCCGATGTGGCCTCGGCGACCTGGCGCCCGATGCCCGGCGCGGCCGCCCCGGATGGCGGTGCCGCAGCTTCCTCCTGATCCGGCGACCCGCGCCCGGCGGCCTGTTCCAGTTCGGCAATCAGCGCTTCGCGGGCGCTGTCATCCCGCAGGATGTCGATCAGCGCCCGGGCCTCTGCGCCGGGCGCCTCCGGCGTGGCGGGCGCGCCCTGTGCCAGGGCTGGCAGCGGTGACAGGAACAAGGCGGCAAGAAGAAGCGGAAGCAGGCGAAGCGGAGGCAGGCGGGGGAAAAATCGGTTCACGTATGTCCCTGTCAGTTCTGGATCGTCGGTTCTGGATCGGTATCGGTTCTGTATCGTTTGGCGGACTGGCCCGGTCTGAACTTGTCCTCAGCGCCCGTCCTCTTAGTCTGCCCGCAGGCGTCTGGATGGCCACCGCGCGTTCCTGCCGGGCCTCCTGTCCTGTCTTTTGTCGGGCCATGCAAAGCGCAGGCTTTGCGGGGATCAAACGCGCGGAGCGCTCGGATGTTGCGCGGATCACGGGAACGTGATGGCCGAACCCGCCCTTCCGGCCATGAGGGAACCGAACACCCCTCTTCAGGCATTGAGCCCCCATGCCCCAGCCAACCGACCGCGCCGGAAACCGCCCCGCCATCGCTTTCCCCAGTTCGGCCCAGCCACGCCCGCTCCAGCCACGCCCGCTCAGGCTTGCCATCGCGGGAATGGGTCCGCGCGGTCTTGGCGCGCTCGAGGCCCTGATCGCGGCACTGGCGGCCCGGCTGCCGCAGGAGCGCCATGCCGTCACGCTCGACATCTTCGAGCCCGGCCCCTGGCCCGGCGCCGGGCCCAATTTCGACCCGTGCCAAAGCCCGCTGATGCTTCTGAACATCCCGATCCGGGCAGTCCGGATCGCCCCGCCCGGCCCGGCACCGGCGCGGGTTTCCTCTTTCGAGAGCTGGCTGTCATCGCCGCCCGACAACGAACGCTTTCCCGCGCGGGCCGAACTTGGCGCCTATCTGGCGGCAAGGTTCCGGACGCTGGCGGCGACCCTGCCCGGGCAGGTCGCGCTCAGCCGGCACGAGACCGCGATCCTCGGGCTGGAGCGGAGCGGATCCGGCTGGTATCTCGAAAGCGAGGCCGGGCGCTTCGGCCCTTATGACGAGGTGCTGCTGGCGCCCGGCCAGCCCCGCAGCGCGCCCGACCCGCAGCTTGCACGCTGGCAGGGCCATGCCCGGCGGACGGCGGCGACGCTGTTGCCCGCCTATCCGGCCGACCGGCTGCTGAAGGTGGCCGAAGACTGGGCCGGCGCCTCGGTCGCGATCCGGGGGCTGGGGCTCTCGACCCTCGATGCGGTGCGGCTGCTGACGCTGGGGCTCGGCGGCCGGTTCGAGGACGGACGCTATCGGCCCTCGGGGCGCGAGCCCGCGCGGCTTCTGCCCTTCTCGCTGAACGGCCTGCCGCCCTGGCCCAAGCCTGCCAGCGCCGGGATCGACGCCCGTTTCGCGCCCCTGCCCCCGGAGAGCCGCGCCTTCGAAGCCGCACTGGACCGCGCGCTGGGCGCCGCGCCCGAGGCCGCGCTCGAGGCCATCTCGGCCGCACTCGAACCCGCTGCCCGCCGGGTGCTGGCTGCAACGGGCGGCGACACGGGCGGGGTCGCGGCATGGCTTGCGGCAGAACGCGCCTCCGCCGCCTCGCAAGAGACCCGCAACGCGACCGGGCTGCTGCGCGACGGGCTTGCCATGGCGCGGGGCAGCCTGCCGCCATCGGCGGGCTATGCCATCGGGCAGATCTGGCGGCACTGGCAGAACGCGCTGCGGCGGGGCGTCAATCCCGGCGCCACCAGCCCCGGGACGGTCGCGGCGCTGATCGGTTTCGACGAGGGGCTCAAGCGCTATTCCTACGGCCCGCCCGCCGAAACGGCCGAGGAGCTCCTGATCCTGATCGAGGCCGGGATCGTCGATCTGAGAACGGTCGACGACCCCGACATCCTGCTGACGCCCGAGGGCTGGCAACTGCTCGAGGAGGATGACAGCGCCCGGGTCCCGGTCATGGTTGACGCGGTGCTGCCCTCGCCCGCGCTCGAGCGGCTGGAAGAGCCCGTCCTGGCCGGCCTGCGCGATGCCGGACGGGTCGCGGCCATGAGCGAGGGCCTGGGCGTCAGCACCCGGCCCGACGCACAGGTCATCGACGCAAGCGGGCAGGTACAGGCCGGGCTGTGCCTGCTTGGCCGGGCCGCGCTCGGCAGCGTGATCGCGGTCGACTCGATCCATGACTGTTTTGGCGCCTCCGCCCATCGCTGGGCCGAGGGCGTTCTGGAGCGGGCCGCGCCCGGCGCTGCGCGCACCGCCGGTCCGGCCTGACGGCGGCCTGGCGGAGGCCAGGCGGTTGTCGCCGGGGGCAAGCGGCGGCCAGGGATGGGATCGGTCGCCGTCTCCACCTCGATGACGGAGACCCTGTTGAGCTTGTCCCGGAAAGGCCTGGGTGTCCCCCGGCTTTCGGCGAGCCCGAGCTCCTTCGGGCCGCTCACCGAGATGGGCCGGTCACCGAGATCGGAGACCGACCGCCGCATGGGGGGCGCTCCCCCGCGCCCGTCCCCGCGCAACAGCACCGAGGCTGTCCCCGTCAGAGGCGCAGGGAAACTGAATGCGGACAAGACGCCCTTCGCCGCGCTGTTCCAAGCCACGCACCGGTCCGGGTCTTTTGACGGATGCCGGGCCCCGGATGCCCCGCCGGATGCCGCAGCGGACCCCGGCCCGTCTTGTCCCCGATGTCGTCGAAGCGGTTCTCGGCCGCCTTCGGCTGTGCCGATTTCATCACTTCCTGCGGGCGCGAGAAGCCCGCACTAGGTGTTTGATCCCACGGTTTGATGGTGTGATCCTTTCTCAGGAATGGAAGGAAGCATTATGGGCCAGGTTCATAATGGCAGCGCCACGACCACGCACGCTGTCAGAGCCGCAATACAGCGATCGCAAGCTTCGCTCGCGACGTTGAGCCGGGATCTCGGGAGTGAGGAGGATCGAAAAACGATCCAGTGAATCGTTTTCCCGACGAACCCCAAAACGGTTGCGAAGTGGCGCAAGCGAGCGACGCTCGAGGATCTTGAGACGGGGCCGAAGGAGCCACGTTCGACGAGCCTGACGGAGGCGGAGGAGGCGGCCTTCATCGCGTTCCGACGCCATACGCTGCTGCCGCTGGACGACTGCCTCCATGCCCTGCAGCCGTCCATCCCGCATCTGACACGCTCGGCGCTGCATCGGTGCCTTCAGCGATGAGCCATTGTGCGCCACCGGTTCAAGCACGATGGCGAATGCATCTCGCGCCTGCCTGAGGTTGAGGGCGACAAGCCGAAGCGGTCGAAGTTCAAGCGCGCCCCTATCGGCCCTCGCCAGCGGGTCTCGAACCGATGGCGACCACGCAGGCTCGATCCACATCGACATCGCCGAGGAGCAGACAGCTGAAGGAAAGCTCTACCTGTTCGCAGGCATCGACCGCACAAGCAAGTTTGCCGTACCCCATTGGTCGAGAAGGCAGACAGGAAGACTGCTTGGGAGTTCTTGCAGCACATGCTCGAAGCGGTGCCCTATCAGGTCCACACCGTCCTAACCGATCGAGCCATCGGAACGCCATCGGTCCGAGTGACAATGGCGAGGGGCATCCAATTCGCAGAGCAGCCTCGGAACCGGAAGACCGCGTATCCACGGCCGATGCGCTTTGACATGATCTGCGAGGCAAACGGGATCGAGCACCGGCTGACCAAACCCAACCATCCCTGGAGTTTGGAGGATCAGAAAACAGTCCGGGGGACTGTTTTCCCGACAAACGGACAGGTCGAGCGGATGAACCGCACGATCAAGGAGGGTGAAGCGGATCAGGAGAGGCGCCAGTGGCGCGTCTCCCCGCTGAACGTCAAACGCTTCCACTACGACAGCCATGATCAGCTGCGAACGCACCTCTTGGACTTCATAGCAGCATATAACTTCGCGCGCCGGCTCAAGACGCTCAGCGCGTCTCACACCTTACGAATACGCCTGCAAGGTCTGGACTTCAGAGCCGGACAGATTCATCCTGAACCCGATCCACCAAATGCCGGGACTGAACACCTAGAGCGCCCTTGCACATTGCGCGAACGGCGCCTGAAGGCCCTTGCCTCGGCCACCGCCTGCCGCCCATGACGCAGCGCGCCGGGCCGGAAGAGAGACCGGATCCGGGGATGGACGCCCCCTGCCCGAAGGGGTGAAGATGGCGAGGGCAACGAGGGTCCGCCTCGGGACCCCTTCGGCCACCAGACCGGACCTGCCGCTGGCGGAACAGGGTCGAACGCCCCAAACGGCAGCACCCGAAGCGCACCGCTCGCCTCGTCCGTCACGCTTTCGATGCGCCACTCCGGCCTGGCTCCCCCGTCCTGATCGTCAGGGCCAGGCCGAACGTGAAGACCGGCAGACCGAAGCGCCTCTTCACAGGCTCTCGGAAGCGGCCATGCCCGCAGGAGCCCGCCGGGCAGGCCGGGCGCGCGGCCGCCATCCCGGGCCGGGACGATCCGCAGAACCCGGCGTCATTTTCACATCTGCGTGCGATGCCACGTCACGCGGGATCGACGGTGCGCTCTGCCCGTTCGGTTCGGGGACCGCCGCCACAAGCGGCCGCCGAAAGGAGCCGACATGCGTTCTGACAAGCGCGACGAACTGGTGCGAAAGGCACTCGACATCTTCTATCGCGACGGCTTCCACGCCACCGGGCTGGACCGTCTCTCGGACGAGACCGGGATCTCGAAAACCACGATGTTCCGGCATTTCCGCAGCAAGGACGACCTGATCCTGGCCACGATGCAGCGGCGCGACGAGCGCGTCCGGGCCTGGCTGCACAGCCGGATGGAGGCCGCCGGGCCGCCCTGGGCCCGGCTGATGGCGCTTTACGACGCCCTCGGCGAGTGGGTGGCCGAGCCGGGGTTCCGGTCCTGCCTCTTTCTGCGTGCGGCGGCCGAATATCCCGATCCGGCGCATCCGATCCATCGCATGGCCTCCGGGCACAAGCGCCGCCTCGCCCGGCAGGTCGAAGGCGTGGCGGCCGAGGCCGGCACGCCCGATCCGGGCCGGCTGAGCCGGGCGCTCCTGATGCTGAAGGACGGTGCCGCCCTCGCCGCGCATCTGGGCCATGCCGACGACCCCGTCGCCGATGCCCGCGCAGGCGCCGAGGCGATACTGGCCGCCACCCTGCCCGCCCCGCGGCGCGGCCCCCTGCCGGAGACCCGGACCGGCGCGCCGCCCTGATCTGCCCGCAGGCAGCGTCTCACATTTTCTCGATTTTTTTCGGAACCGGTCCTCCGCACCCCGCGTTGAGACTGGACAGGTGGCGCGCCGAATTGCGGAAAACGCCCTGCGGACAGCCCCCCATTCGGGGGCGCCTCGCAGGGAAACGCATTTTTCCGGAGGCCCGGAGCGGGGGATTACCCCCGGTCCCGGGCCGGGCGCGTTTCGGGGGGGTGACGGCCACAGCGCCGGTTCCGGTCGCGTCTCGCGCGGCACTGCTCTTCCGGTTCACCGACCGCCCCGAAGGTTCGGGCCGTCCGGCTCGTGCGCAAGCAACCAGAGGAGACAGTTTATGACATTCAGCACCCGCATCCTGGCCTTGTCGGCCGCCGCCTTCGCGCTTGGCGCGGGCATGGCCCATGCCGACACATGGCGCTATGCCTTCGAGGAGGCGATGGACGAGGTCCAGGGGATCTACGCACAGAAATTCAAGGAAGAGATCGAGGCCAATACCGACCACGAGATCCAGCTCTTTCCCTATGGCACGCTCGGCGAATCCGCCGACATCATGGAACAGGCTCAGGACGGCATCCTGCAATTCGTCGACCAGTCGCCGGGCTTCACCGGCTCGCTGATCCCCGAGGCGCAGGTCTTCTTCGTGCCCTACCTGTTGCCGCAGGAGACCGGGACGCTGGCCAGCTTCTTCGAGAATTCGAAGGCCATCAACGAGATGTTCCCCGCGCTTTACGCCGATCAGGGGCTGGAGCTTCTGACCATGTTCCCCGAGGGTGAGGTGGCGATCACCACCAAGGAGCCGTTCAGGACGCCTGCCGATCTGGACGAGGTCAAGATCCGCACCATGACCAACCCGCTTCTGGTGGAAAGCTACAAGGCCTTCGGCGCGACGCCGACGCCGCTGCCCTGGGGCGAGGTCTATGGCGCGCTGCAGACCAACATCATCCAGGGCCAGGAAAACCCGATGTTCTACGTCGAGTCGACGAAGATGTACGAGGTCACCGATTACGTGACCCGGATCGGGCATAACAACTTCACCACCGCGGTGATGGCCAACAAGGACTTCTTCGACGGGCTGCCCGACGAGGACAAGACGGCGATCCGCGCGGCGGCCCAGGCGGCCTTCGCCCATATCATCGACTATCAGAAGGGTCTGACCGAGGCCTCGGTCGAGAAGATCAAGGAAGCCAAGCCCTCGATGACCTTCACCACCCTCTCGGAAGAGGAACGCCAGCCCTTCAAGGACGCGGCCGGCGAGGTCGAGGCGAGGTTCCTCGAGATGACGGGCGAGAGCGGCAAGCGGATCCTCGATCAGATGAAAGAGGATCTCAAGGCAGCCCAGGACGCCAGCCCGAGCTGATCCGACAGGGCCGGACCGGGGGGCGCTGCACGAAGCTGCATGCGGCCCGGTCCGGCCCGCCTCTCGTCCCCGCCTGCTTCCCGCACCACGTCTTTCCCGACCCGTCCATTTCGCGACCCGCCCCTTTCCCGACCCGCACCGACCCCCGCCCGGCGGGAGGAACGTAAGGAAACTGCCTTTGAACTCGGACCAATCTCTCCGACCCCGCCCGCACGACCCGTCCCGGGCCGGTTCCCAATCCCGGCCCCAGCCCCGGTCAGACGACCAGTCACACGACCAGTCACAGACCCAGTCCCAGACCGACACGACCGCCGCCGACGATCCCGACGAGGTCGCCTATGTCTCGACGCTTCCCGGGGCACTCGGGACGATCGACACCGCCATCGCCATGGTCGAGTCCGTGCTGCTGGCCACCGGCGTGCTGCTTATGGCACTGAACACGGTCGCCAATGTGGTCGGGCGTTATCTGTTCCAGTCGAGCCTTTTCTTTACCGAGGAACTCAACCGCATCCTGATCGTGGTGATCACCTTCGCGGGCATCAGCTATGCCGCGCGCCAGGGCCGCCATATCCGGATGTCGGCCATCTACGACGCCCTTCCGGTCCGCGCGCGCAAAATCCTGATGATCGTGATCGCGCTGACCACGGCCGTCCTGATGTTCGGACTGTGCTGGTTCGCGGTCGCCTATCTTCTGACCCAGGCCGGGCGCGGCCGGGTCCTGCCCGCCCTGCAAATCCCGGTCTGGACGACGCTGGTGATCGTGCCCATCGGCCTCTTCATGACCGGCATGCAATACCTTCTGACGGCGGTGAAGAACGCCATCTCGCGCGACGTCTACCTGTCGACGGCGGTTCTGGAAGGCTATGACGACGACGAGACGGAGGTCTGAACCATGGCAGCTGCAATCTTCTCGATCATGATCGTGCTGCTTCTGCTGGGCTTTCCGATGATGATCCCGCTGATCGCGGGGGCGCTGGTGGGCTTCGTGACGCTCTTCGGCGGTCTCGGCCAGCTTGAGACCATGATCCAGCAGATGATGGCGGGTATCCGTCCCGCCTCGCTGATCGCGGTGCCGATGTTCATCTTCGCCGCCGATATCATGACGCGGGGCCAAAGCGCGGGACGGCTGATCGACATGGTGATGGCCTTTGTCGGCCACCTCAAGGGCGGGCTCGCGATCTCGACCGCCGCCGCCTGCACCATGTTCGGCGCGGTCTCGGGCTCGACCCAGGCCACCGTGGTGGCCATCGGCGGCCCGCTGCGCCCCCGGATGCAGAAGGCGGGCTATGGCGACAGCTTCATCCTGGCCCTCATCGTCAATGCCTCGGACATCGCCTTCCTGATCCCGCCCTCGATCGGGATGATCATCTATGGCGTGGTCTCGAATACCTCGATTGCCGAGCTCTTCATCGCGGGCATCGGGCCGGGGCTGCTGATCCTCGTGCTGTTCGCGATCTATTCCTGGGCCTATGCTGTCAGGAACGGGGTTCCGACCGAGCCCCGCGTCAGCTGGGGCGAGCGTCTGCGCGCGGTCCGCGCCGCGCTCTGGCCGCTCGGGTTTCCGGTGATCATCATCGGCGGCATCTATGGCGGCATCTTCAGCCCGACCGAGGCGGCCGCGGCCTGCGTGCTCTACGCGCTGATCCTCGAGACCATCGTCTTCCGCGAGATGGGCCTTCGCGACATCTACCGCACCGCCAAGTCGACCGGGCTCATCACCGGGGTCGTCTTCATCCTGGTGGCGGCGGGCGCGGCCTTCTCCTGGGTGATTTCCTTCGCCCAGATCCCGCAGGCCATCCTCTCGGCGGTCGGTATCGACCAGATGGGCCAGATCGGGGTGCTGTTCGCGATCTCGGTGGCCTTCTTCATCGGGTGCATGTTCGTCGACCCGATCGTGGTGATCCTGATCCTGGTGCCGATCTTCGCGCCGGTCGTGTCGGATGTCGGGCTCGACCCGGTGCTGGTCGGCACGCTGATCACGCTGCAGGTCGCCATCGGCTCGGCCACGCCGCCCTTCGGCTGCGATATCTTCACCGCCATCGCCGTCTTCAAACGTCCCTACATGGAGGTGATCCGGGGCACGCCGCCCTTCATCCTCATCCTGCTCGGCGTCTCGGTGGCGCTGATCTTCTTCCCTCAGATTGCGCTTTTCCTCCGCGACCTCGCCTTCGCCGGCGAGGCCGGGTGACGGCGGAAAGGAGACCTGTTTGTTCAAGTCGATCCTCGTTCCCTATGATGGCTCGGCCGGCGCCGAGCGCGCGCTGCGCCAGGCGGTCGAGCTGGCAAGGCTCTGCGACGCCCAGCTTTCGGTGCTGACCGTGTTCCGGCACCATTCGATGCTCGAGGCCTCGCTCTCGATGGTCCGCAAGGACGAGCCGGGGCCACTTGACGACGCGATGCGCGGCTATGCCCGCGAGGTGGCGGAATATGCCAAGAGGCTGGCACGCGAAGCCGGCGCCGAGAGCGCGCGCGCCTTCATCAAGGCCGGGCCGCCCGCCCGCACCATCATCCGCTTCGCCCGCGAGCACGAGAACGACCTGATCGTGATCGGCAGCCGCGGGCTCGGCTCGGTCGAGAACTATCTGCTGGGCAGCGTCTCGCACAAGGTGACGGGGCTGGCCGATTGCCCGGTCCTGGTGGTCTGAGCCCCCTTGCCCGGGCCCGCCCTAAAGCCCGAGACAGAGCCGGTAGCTTTGCGCGAAATGCTCGCGCGTATAGGTGATCGGCGCCTCATAAAGCCAGGTCTGCCGCTCCATCACCAGCACCGGGTCGGCGGGCTCACAGCCCAGCGCGGCGGCCGCAGCCTGCCCGGCCGGTTCGGCATGGCACGCCATCCCGCCATGGGTATAGGGCGCCTCGCGCACCAGCCATTCATTGGCGCTGACCGCCGCCAGATCGGCCCCGGCGATACCGGGAACGGTCCGCAGCACGACCCAGCGGCGTTCGAACATATGGGGGGCGCCATCCGCGAGATGCAGGCTTTCTATGTAAAGCGTCTCTTCCGCCTCAGGCAGCTTCAGCCGGGCGCGCACCGTCTCGGGCGCGGGCCCGGTTGCACGTGTCAGCAGCCGGTAGCCATAGACATGCCCGCGCGCCTCGACCTCGCGCCGGATCTGCGGAATATCCAGCGTCGCCTTGCGCTGCGGCGCCTCGAGCACCCGGGTCCCGGCCTTGCGGCGCCGGTCGAGGAACCCCGCCTCGGCCAGATCGCGCAGCGCCCGGTTCACCGTCGCCCGGGCACAGCCGAATTCGGCCGCGATATCGGCCTCGTTCGGGATGAAGCCCCCCGGCGGATAGGTCCGGTCGCGGATCCGCAACATGATCGTGTCGCGGATCGACTGCCATGTCATCGCCCGGTCCCCGGCCATGGCTACAGACCGTCGCGAAGACGTCGCATCGCGGCGCCGTAGCTCGCCACGATCTCGTCGCGCCGGACATGCCGCCCGCCCTGCACCACATGGCGCCCGGCGGCCCAGACATCGCTGACGGCGCGGTCGTCGCCCGCGAAGATCCAGGTGTCGAGCAGCAGATCGCCCTGCCGCCCGATGCCGTCGGCCCCCATGTCGCCCAGCGCCAGCAGATCGGCCCAGTTGCCCACCGCAAGCCCGCCGCTGGCGCGCCCGGCCGCCTGCGCCCCGCCCTCGGCCGCGCCCTGGAACAGCACCCGCCCGGTCGAGCGGTCTTCGGACGCCAGCGCCGCGCGGGTGCGGTCGCGCAGCCGCTGCGAATAGTCGAGCGTGCGCAGCTCCTCGCTCAGCGAGATCCGGATATTGCTGTCCGAGCCCACGCCGAAGCGCCCGCCCGCCGCGACCCAGCGCACGCCGTCGAAGATGCCATCGCCGAGGCTCGATTCGGTGATCGGGCAAAGCCCCGCGACCGCACCGGTCGCGGCCAGCGCCAGAGTCTCGGCAGGCTCCATCTGGGTCGCGTGGATCGGGCACCAGCGGGCATCGACAGGCGCATTTTCCAGCAGCCATTCGACCGGACGCCGGCCGGTCGCGGCCAGCACCTCGTCGACCTCGGCCTGCTGCTCGGCGATATGGATATGGATCGGCCCGTCGGGCGCCAGGGCCTCGGCCGCCGCCAGCCCCGCGGCATCGACCGCGCGCAGGGAATGCGGCGCGACGCCCATCCGGCAATCGGGGGCCAGGGCCGCGACATGGGCCGCCGCGCCCTCGAAAAGCTGCGCGAACCGGTCGGGATCGTTGCCGAAGCGGTCCTGCCCCGCAACCAACGGTCGGCGGTCGAGCCCGCCATAGGTGTAAAGCACCGGCAGCAGCGTCAGGCCGATGCCCGAGACCGTCGCCGCCGCCGCGATCCGGCCCGACATCTCGGCCGGATCGGCATAGGGCGCGCCGCCCGGGCCATGATGCAGGTAGTGGAACTCGACATTGGTGGCATAGCCCGCCTCCAGCATCTCCATCTGCACGAAGGCGGCGATGGCCTCGACATCCTCGGGACCGAGCCGGTCGAGAAAGCGGTACATGAGCCGCCGCCAGGTCCAGAAACTGTCGCGCGGATCGGGACCGCGGGATTCGGTCAGCCCCGCCATCGCCCGCTGAAAGGCATGGCTGTGCAGGTTCGCAGGCGCCGGCAAAAGCGTCCCGACGACCGTCGCTCCGAGCGGACAAGGCACGTTTTCCCGCAATTCCGCGATCTTGCCGCCGCTTTCCACGGCGATTTCCACGTTCTCCGCCCAGAAATTCATCACAAGCGCATGCCGCGCCCAGACCCTCTGCATCGCCTGACCCTCCGAGTTTGACTTGATTATTATGTGCAGACATATAATCTCGAATCAAGGAGGAGCCGATAACATGACAGATCTCACCCTTGCCAATGCGACCATCCTGCCACTCGGCCAGAACGCGCCGAGGCGGATCGAGCGGGGCTGGCTCAGGATCGAGGGCGGCCGCATCGCGGCGCTTGGCGAGGGCCCGGCCCCCGAGGGCGGCCCGGTCGAGGATCTGGGCGGCCGTCTGCTCACGCCCGCGCTGGTCGATTGCCATACCCATCTCGTCTATGGCGGCAGCCGCGCCCGCGAATTCGAGATGCGGCTGGAAGGCGCCGGCTATGAAGAGATCGCGCGGGCAGGCGGAGGCATCCTTTCCACCGTCACCGCGACCCGCGCGGCCTCCGAGGATGAACTTGTGGCCTCCGCCCTGCCCCGGCTGGATTGCCTGCTGGCCGAGGGCGCGGGTACGGTCGAGGTCAAGTCGGGCTACGGGCTGACCGTCGAGGACGAGCTGAAGATGCTGCGCGCGGCGCGGCGGCTGGGCCGCGAACGCCCGGTCCGGATCGTGACCAGCTGGCTCGCCGCCCACGCCCTGCCGCCCGAATACAAGGACCGTGCCGAGGCCTATATCGACGAGATCGTGATCGGGGGGCTGCGGGTCGCCCATGACGAGGGGCTGGTCGATGCGGTCGACGGCTTCTGCGAGGGCATCGCCTTCTCTCCTGCCCAGATGGCCCGGATCTTCGACGTCGCGGCCGAGCTGGGCCTGCCGGTCAAGCTTCATGCCGAGCAGCTCTCGCATCTGGGTGGCAGCCTGCTGGTGGCCGAACGCGGCGGGCTCTCGGCAGATCATGTCGAACATGCCGATGCCACCGATGCCGCGGCGCTGGCCCGGGCGGGCGCGGTCGCGGTGCTGCTGCCGGGCGCCTTCTATACGCTCCGCGAGACGCAGATGCCGCCCGTCGCCGCCTTCCGCGAGGCGGGCACCGCGATGGCGCTGGCGACCGATTGCAACCCGGGCACCTCGCCGCTGACCTCGCTTCTGCTGAGCATGAACATGGCCGCGACGCTGTTCCGGCTGACCCCGGACGAATGCCTGCGCGGCGTCACGGCGAACGGCGCCCGGGCGCTGGGGCTGACCGATTGCGGCCAGCTGGCGCCGGGCCTGCGCGCCGATCTTGCCGTCTGGGACATCGCCGAACCGGCCGAACTGACCTACCGGATCGGCTTCAACCCGCTTCACGCCCGTTATTTCGAGGGATGCAAATGCTGACGCTGATACCGGGCGAGACCACGCTCGCCCAACTGGAAACGCTCTGGCGCGACGCACGCCCCGCCCGGCTTGCCGAGGACACCCGCCCCGCCATCGCCGCCTCGGCCGCGCGCATCGCCGCCGCAGCGGGTGGCGGGCAGGCGGTCTACGGGGTCAATACCGGCTTCGGCAAGCTCGCCTCGGTCCGCATTCCCCCAGAGGACACCGCCACGCTGCAGCGCAACCTGATCCTGTCGCATTGCTGCGGCGTCGGCGCGCCTCTCGACATCGCGACCGCGCGGCTGGTGATGGCGCTGAAACTCCTGAGCCTCGGGCGCGGCGCATCGGGCGTCCGGCCCGAGATCGTCGCGCTGATCGAGGCGATGCTCGAGGCGGGCGTGACCCCCGCGATCCCGGAACAGGGCTCGGTCGGCGCCTCGGGCGACCTGGCGCCGCTGGCGCATATGGCCGCCGTCATGATCGGCGCGGGCGAGGCCATCTATCAGGGCGAGACCCTGCCCGGGGCCGAGGCCCTGGCCCGCGCGGGGCTGAGCCCCGTCACGCTCGGCGCCAAGGAGGGGCTCGCGCTCATCAATGGCACCCAGGTCTCGACCGCGCTGGCCCTGACCGGCTGGTTCCGCGCCATGGCGTGCCTGCGCGCCGCCATCGTCACCGGCGCGATGTCGACCGATGCCATCATGGGCTCGACCGCGCCGACCCGCGCCGAGATCCACACCCTGCGCGGCCATCGCGGCCAGATCGACGTCGCCGCCGCGATGCGGGGGCTCCTGAAGGGCAGCGAGATCCGCGAAAGCCACCGCGAGGACGATGCCCGGGTGCAGGACCCCTACTGCATCCGCTGCCAGCCGCAGGTGACGGGCGCGGCGCTCGATCTGCTGCGTTTTGCCGGGCAGACGCTTGAGACCGAGGCCAATGCGGTGACCGACAACCCGCTGGTGCTGTCGGACGGCTCGATTGTCTCGGGCGGCAATTTTCACGCCGAACCCGTGGCCTTCGCCGCCGACCAGATCGCGCTTGCCGTGGCCGAGATCGGCGCCATTGCCCAGCGCCGCGTCGCGCTGATGGTCGACCCCGCGCTCAGCTTCGGCCTGCCGCCCTTCCTGACGCCCGAACCGGGGCTGAACAGCGGGCTGATGATCGCCGAGGTCACCACCGCCGCGCTGATGAGCGAGAACAAGCATCTGGCCGCGCCCTGCTCGGTCGACAGCACGCCCACCAGCGCCAATCAGGAAGACCATGTCAGCATGGCCGCCCATGCCGCGCGCCGTCTGGGCGGCATGACCCGCAACCTTGCCGTGATCCTTGGCGTCGAGGCGCTCTGCGCGGGCCAGGGCATCGAGTTCCGCGCGCCACTGACGACCTCCGAGCCGCTGAAACGCGCGCTGGCCGCGATCCGCACCGAGGTCGCGACGATGGGGGCGGACCGCTACCTCGCCCCCGACCTTGCCCGGGCGCAGGCGCTGATCGAAACCGGCAGCCTCGTCGCCGCCGCAGGACTGGAGATGCCCGCATGACCCCCGTCGAGATCACCCGGGGCGACAGCCCCGTCATCCTCGGACTGCCCCATACCGGCACCCATGTGCCCGAGGACATCCTTGACCGGCTGAATGACCGGGGGCGTGAGCTGACCGATACCGACTGGCATGTGCATGAGCTTTACGACGGGCTCCTGCCCGGGGCGACCACCGTGCGCGCCACCTTCCACCGCTACGTGATCGACGCCAACCGCCCACCCGAGGATGAAAGCCTCTATCCCGGGCAGAACACCACCGGTCTGGTGCCGCTGACCGATTTCGACGGCGAGCAGATCTGGGACACGCCCCCCGACGCGGCCGAGACCGCCCGTAGGCTGGCCGAATTCCACGCCCCCTATCACGCGGCGCTGGCGGCCGAGATCGCGCGGGTCCGTGCCCGCCATGGCGTCGCGGTCCTCTATGACTGCCACTCGATCCGCTCGGTCATTCCCTATCTGTTCGAGGGCACCCTGCCCGATTTCAACATCGGCACCGCCAATGGCACGACCTGCGCGCCCGGGATCGCCGAGGCCGTTGCAGATGTCTGCGCCAGGGCCGAGGGCTATACCCATGTGCAGAACGGCCGTTTCAAGGGCGGCTGGACCACGCGCCATTACGGGCGGCCCGAGACCGGGGTTCACGCGATCCAGATGGAACTGGCGCAATCGACCCATCTGACCGCCGAGGCCGCGCCCTTCGCGCTCGACCCCGACAAGGCAGCGCGGCTGCGCCCGCATCTGGCCGGGATCCTTGCCCGGATCGAGGCGCTGGCGCCGGAGCTGGCCCTGTGAAGCCGCTGGAAGGCCTCCGCATCCTCGATCTGACCCGGGTCCTTGCAGGCCCCTTCGCGACCGCGATCCTTGCCGATCTGGGCGCCGAGGTGATCAAGATCGAGCCGCCCCGGGGAGACGAATACCGCCATATCGGCCCGTTCCGCGACGGCGAATCCGCGCTGTTCTCGCTGAGCAATCGCGGCAAGCACTCGGTCGTTCTGGACCTCAAGGCGCCCGAGGGGCAGGCCCTGGCGCGCCGGCTTGCCGCCGGTTGCGACGTGGTGGTCGAGAATTTCCGCCCCGGCGTCGCCGCAAGGCTGGGCCTCGGCGCCGAGGATCTGCGCCGCGACAATCCCGGCCTCGTCCATTGCGCAATTTCGGGTTTCGGACAGGACGGCCCCGCGGCGGACCTGCCCGCCTATGACATCGTCGTGCAGGCGATGTCGGGCTGGATGGCCGCGACCGGCGAGGAAGGCGGCGCGCCCCTGAAGGTGGGCGAGGCGCTGGGCGATGTCGCGGCCGGGCTTTACGCCGTCATCGCGATCCTCGCGGCGCTGGTCGGCCGGGCCCGCAGCGGCAAGGGCGCGACGCTTGATGTCGCGATGCTCGATTGTCTGGTGGCGATGCTGCCGACGAGCCACGCGCTTCATCTTTACGCGAATGCCCCGGTGCCCCGCGTCGGCAACCGCCATCCGTTCTCGACCCCCTTCGGCGCCTTCCGTACCGCCGACGGCCATGTCGTCATCGCCGTGCTGAGCCCGCGCCAGTTCGCGGGGCTCTGTGCTGCGATCGGCCGGCCCGAAGCGGCCGAGGATCCGCGCTTTGCCACCGACGAACTGCGCACCGCGCATGAGCCCGAGATCCGCGCCATGATCGAGGCCTGGACCGGCCCCATCCCTGCCGCCGAAGCGGTCGCAGCGCTGTCGGCCGCCAAGGTGCCTGCCGCGCCGATCCTGACGCTGGCCGATCAGCTTGCCTCGGATCATGCCGCGGCGCGCGGGCTGGTGAGCGAGCTGCCCCATCCCCGGCTGGGCAAGGCCCCGGTGGTGGGCCAGCCGGTCCGCTTCGACGGGCAGGCGCCGCTGGCCGGGACCGGCGCGCCCGCACTGGGCAGCGGCACCCGCGCGGTGCTGGAAGGGCTCGGGCTCGATCGGGACCAGATCGCGGGGCTCGTGGCCGCCGGAATTGTCAGGGAGTATGAGGATGCGTGAGTTCGACCATCTGCTGAGCGCCGAGGAATGCCAGTTCCTCGACATGCTGGAGAGGTTTGCCGCCGAGGTGCTTACCCCGCAGGCGGGTGAGACCGACCGCACGGGCGCCTTCGTCCATGCCCAGCTGGCGGCGCTGGCCGAGACCGGAATGATGGGCGCGAACATGCCCGAGCGCTGGGGCGGTGCCGACATCTCGGCCCATGCCCTGTTCGAGGCAGTCGCGGCGGTCGCGGGCGGCTGCGGCTCGACGGTCTCGGCGCTGACCGCGCATTACCTCGCGACCGACAGCCTGCTGCTGGGCGGCGATGACGCGATCCGCGCGCGCTTCCTTCCGGCGGCGGCCGAGGGCCGGATGCTGGGCGCCTTCGGGCTGACCGAACCCAATGCCGGCTCGGACCCGGCCGACATGCGCACCCGCGCCACGCGGGACGGCGAGAGCTGGCATATCAAGGGCCGGAAATGCTTCATCTCGAATGGCGGCGTTGCCGATTTCGTCGTCGTCTTCTGCGTGACCGACCCCGAGGCGGGCCATCGCGGGATCTCGGCCTTCGTGGTCGAGAAGGGCACGCCCGGACTGGTGCCCGGCCGGGTCGAGCAGACCATGGGGCTGAAGGGTGGCCATGTCTGGGAACTCGATCTCGACGTGACCGTGCCCGATGCAAACCGCGTCGGCCCCGAGGGCTCGGGCTTCAAGACCGCGATGAAGGTGCTCGACAACGGCCGGACCGAGGTCGCGGCCATGGCCGTCGGCATCGCCCGCGCGGCCCTGTCCGAGGCCCGCGACTGGGCGAAAACCCGCATCATCGGCGGCGAGCCGCTCGCCAGCCGGCAGGGCATCCAGTGGATGCTGGCCGACATGGCGACCGAGCTGTCGGCGGCCGAGCTTCTGGGCCACGAGGCCGCCCGGCAGCGGCAGGCGGGGCTGCGCTTCACCACCGCCGCCTCGAAGGCCAAGCTCTACGCCTCCGAGGCCGCCGGCCGGATCGCCGATACCGCGCTCCAGATCCATGGCGGCTATGGCTTCACCCACGATTTCCCGCTCGAACGTCATGCCCGCGACCTGCGCATCATGCGCATCTACGAGGGCTCGTCCGAAATTCAGCGCAACATCATTGCCGGCCGTCTTCTGGCCTGAGCTTCCGAAAGGACCCGATCCATGACCAATCCGCGCCACAATACCCGCGACATCTTCCCGCCGACGGGGCCCGAGATCACCGCGAAGAGCTGGCAGACCGAGGCCCCGATGCGGATGCTGATGAACAACCTGCATCCCGACGTGGCCGAGAACCCGCATGAGCTGGTGGTCTATGGCGGCATCGGCCGCGCCGCGCGCACCTGGCAGGATTTCGACCTGATGGTCGAGACCCTGAAATCGCTCGAGGACGATCAGACCATGCTGGTGCAGTCGGGCAAGCCCGTGGGCGTCTTCCGCACCCATCGCGACGCCCCGCGCGTGCTGATCGCCAACTCGAACCTCGTGCCGCACTGGGCCACCTGGGAGCATTTCAACGAGCTCGACCGCAAGGGGCTGGCGATGTACGGCCAGATGACGGCCGGGTCCTGGATCTATATCGGCGCGCAGGGCATCGTGCAGGGCACCTACGAGACCTTCGCCGAGGCCGGGCGCCAGCATTATGACGGCGATCTCAAGGGCAAATGGATCCTGACCGGCGGTCTTGGCGGCATGGGCGGCGCGCAGCCTCTGGCCGCGGTGATGGCGGGCGCCTGTTGTCTGGCGGTCGAATGCGACGAAGATCATGCCGATTTCCGCATCCGCACCCGCTATTGCGACGAGAAGACCCACAGCCTTGACGAGGCGCTGGCGATGATCGGGCGCTGGACCGAAGCGGGCGAGGCCAAGTCGGTCGCGCTGATCGGCAATGCCGCCGATGTCTTCCCCGAGATCCTGCGCCGGATGCAGGCGGGCGAGACGCTGCCGAACGGACGCCCCGACATCGTCACCGACCAGACCTCGGCCCATGACCCGTTCCACGGCTATCTGCCCAAGGGCTGGACCGTGGCCGAGTGGCGCGCCAGGCAGGAGAGCGACCCGAAGGGCGTCGCCAAGGCCGCGCGGGCCAGCATGAAGGAGCATGTCGCCGCGATGGTGGGATTCTGGAACGCGGGCATCCCGACCCTCGATTACGGCAACAACATCCGCCAGATGGCGCTGGAAGAGGGGCTCGAGGATGCCTTCGCCTTCCCGGGCTTCGTGCCGGCCTATATCCGCCCGCTCTTCTGTCGCGGCGTGGGGCCGTTCCGCTGGGCGGCGCTGTCGGGCGATCCCGAGGACATCTACAAGACCGACGCCAAGATGAAGGAGCTGTTCCCGGAAAATGCCGGGCTGCATCGCTGGCTCGACATGGCGCGCGAGCGGATCGCCTTCCAGGGCCTGCCCGCGCGGATCATGTGGATCGGGCTTGGCGAACGCCACCGGGCGGGGCTTGCGATCAACGAGATGGTGCGCAATGGCGAGCTGAAGGCGCCGGTCGTGATCGGCCGCGACCATCTGGACAGCGGCTCGGTCGCCTCGCCCAACCGCGAAACCGAGGCGATGAAGGACGGCTCGGACGCGGTCAGCGACTGGCCGCTCCTGAACGCGCTGCTCAATACCGCCTCGGGCGCGACCTGGGTGTCGCTGCATCATGGCGGCGGCGTCGGCATGGGGTTCAGCCAGCATGCCGGCATGGTGATCTGCTGCGATGGCACGGAAGAGGCCGACCGCAGGCTTGAACGCGTGCTCTGGAACGACCCGGCGACCGGCGTCATGCGCCATGCCGATGCGGGCTACGAGATCGCGCTCGACTGCGCGCGCGAGCACGGGCTGACCCTTCCGGGCATCCTGAAATGAGGCAGATCCGCCGCAGCGATCTGACGCCGACGCCCTGGAAGAACGGGGGCGGGCTGACCTGGGAACTGGCGGCCTTCCCCGAAGGCGCGGGCTTTCAGGACATGCTGTGGCGGATGAGCCTGGCCGAGGTCGCCTCTGACGGACCGTTCTCGGCCTTTCCCGGCATCGACCGCACCCTGACGGTGCTGGAGGGCCGGGGCATGCGCCTCGATTTCGGCGCGGGAGAGGTCAAGCTGGGCGAAGACTCGGCCCCCCTCTCCTTCCCCGGCGAAGCCCCGGTGACGGCCCGGCTGGACGCGGGCGCGATCCTCGACTTCAACGTCATGACCCGACGCGGCCGGGCCGTTCATGCGGTCCATGCCCTTTCGGCAGGCGAACCGGCCCCGCGCGACACGCGGGTGCTGCTCGCGCGGCAAAACCCGGTCGCCGTCGGCGGTTTTGCCCTTGCACCCGGCGAGGCGCTCATGTCCGATCCGGGGCGGGACCTGGGTGGAACGGTCGGGGATGCGCCGGTGCTGGCGGTCTGCCTGCGACTTGTGCCATGACCCGGCCATGACCCTGCCGGGACGCCGGATACACGGCGCCCGGCCCGAGACTTCCGGCGCCTTCCGGGGCGGGGCGCCGGCCAACACGACCGGCCCCGCCAACAGGAGAGAACCATGACGCTTCGTCTTTCGATGAAATCCGCGCTTTTCGGGCTCAGCGCCCTGGCGCTGAGCGCCTCCGGCGTGCTGGCCGACCAGCTGTCCGACATACGGGCCGCCGGCAAGATCGTGGCCGCCACCGAGATGCATTACGCGCCGTTCGACATGCTGGAGAAGGGCGAATATGTCGGCTTCGACCGCGACCTCTTCGACGAGATCGCCAAGGAGCTGGGCGTCACCCCCGAATATCAGGACCTGCCCTGGACCTCGATCCTGCCCGGTCTCGAGGTCAACAAGTTCGATTTCGTTCTGGCCCCGGTGACGATGACCGCCGAGCGCGCCGAACGCTATGCCTTCACCCTGCCGATCTCGGATTCGACCGTGGCCTTCGTGCAGCGCACCGGCGGCGACATGGAAACGCCCGAAGACGCCAAGGGCAAGACTGTGGGCGTGCAGAAGGGCACCGCCCAGCAGGCCCAGCTCGAGGCCTATGCCGAGAAGATCGGCGGCATCAAGATCAAGGAATACGGCACGCCCGACGAGGCCTATGCCGATCTGATGACCCGCCGTCTCGACGCGGTGGCGGGCTCGGCGCCGCTTCTCGACTATCTCGCCAAGAGCCGGCCCGAGCAGTTCGCGGTCGTCAAGCCGCCCTTCGGCAAGCCCACCTATTTCGCCTGGGTCGCGCGCAAGGGCGAGGGCGACACGCTGGTCGCCGCGATCAACGAGGCGCTGATCAAGATCCAGGATGACGGACGGATGGCCGCGCTGCAGGAGAAATGGTTCGGCACCGCGACCGAGCTTCCGCAGGAAATGCCCGAGCTCTGAGCGCTCGCGCCTTTTCCACAGGCATCATGCGGGCCGGACAGGTGCCGGCCCGCCCACCAGCCAGGGAGCGGTCCGCCCGTGTTTTCCTTTCAGACCATCATCGAGAACCTGCCGGTGCTTCTGGGCGCCGCGCGCTACACGCTGCTGATCTCGGTCCTTGGCTGCCTGCAGGGGCTGATCCTCGGCGCGATCCTCTGCACGGCGGCATTGTCCAAACGCAGGGCGCTGCGCCGCGTGGCCGGGCTTTACGTCAGCTTCTTCCGGGGCGTGCCGCTGCTGATCCAGCTGCTGGTCGCCTATTACCTGCTGCCGGTCATCGGCATCAACGTGCCGCCGCTGGCCGCCGCCGTCCTGACCGTCGGGCTCTGCGCCGCGGCCTATCTGGCCGAGGTGCTGCGCGGCTCGATCAACGCCATTCCGAAGGGCCAGGCCGAGGCCGCGCTCGCCATCGGCATGAGCCCGGGCAATCTCTGGGTCCGGGTCTTGCTGCCGCAGGCGCTCAAGATCGGCCTGCCCGCCATCGTCAACGAGCTGATCCTGCTGGTGAAGGCCAGCTCGCTGGTGACCGTCGTCGGCATCGTCGAGATCACCCGGATGAGCCAGTCGATCGCCTCCTCGACCTATCGCTATCTCGAGATCTACCTGGCCGCCGCCTTGCTCTATCTCGCGATCAACCTGGTGATCGCCGCCGCCGGGCGGCTGCTGGAACGGAGGCTGACGGTCTGATGCTGGAGATGCTCCACCGCTATGGCCCCGACCTTCTGACCGGCTTCGGGCTGACGCTTCTGACCTGGGTGCTGGGCACCGCGGGCGGGCTCGTGCTGGGCTTCCTGCTGGAAATGGCCCGCCGCTTCGGGCCCCGGATCTGGGTCGGCTGGCCGATCCGGGCCTATGTCGAATTCATCCGCGGCACGCCCTTCCTCGTTCAGCTTTTCGTTCTTTACTATGGCGGACCGCTGATCGGGCTGAGGCTCGACGCGCTGCCCGCGGGCGTGCTTGGGCTGTCGCTTTACGGTGCGGCCTATTTCACCGAGATCCTGCGCGCGGGCTTCGATGCCGTGCCCAGGGGCCAGATCGAGGCCGCCCGCGCCATCGGCCTGCCCGGACGCACCATCGTCTGGCGCATCATGCTGCCGGTGATGATGGTCTCGGCCCTGCCGGCACTGGTGAATTTCGCGATCATCCTGACCAAGGAAACCGTCATCCTGTCGATGATCACCGTGCCCGAGATCATGTTCCAGACCCAGACCATGATGAGCGAGACCTTCGAATTCGTCCTGCCGATCCTGATCCTCGCCCTGTTCTTCTGGGGCTTCGTCGAGGTCATCTCGCGCTTTGGCCGCCGCCTCGAACGCCGCTTCACCCACTATCTTCTCGAAGAAAGCTGATCGATGTCCCCCGAGCCCACCGCCACCACCCCTGCTTCGGCGCATCTGCGCGCGGTCAACAAGTTCTATGGCGATTTCCATGCGCTGAAGGACATCACGCTCGACATCCCGCCCGGCAAGGTGACCTGCCTGATCGGGCCGTCCGGATCGGGCAAGTCGACGCTGCTGCGCTGCATCAACTTCCTCGAGGAATATGACAGCGGCGAGGTGCGCATCGACGACCGGCTGATCGGCTACGAGACCCCCGGCGGCAAGCGGATGTCCGGGCGGCGGCTGCGCGAGATGCGGCGCGACATCGGCATGGTGTTCCAGCAGTTCAACCTCTGGCCGCACATGACCGCGCTGCAGAACGTGGCCGAGGGGCTGGAGCGGGTGCGCGGGCTGAAACATGCCGAGGCGACCGAACGCGCGCGCGAGGCGCTGGCCAAGGTCGGGCTGGCCGACAAGGAGGGCAACCATCCCAGCCGGCTGTCGGGCGGCCAGCAGCAGCGCGTGGCCATCGCCCGCGCCATCGCCATGGAGCCCCGGATCATGCTGTTCGACGAGCCGACCAGCGCGCTCGACCCCGAGCTTGTGGGCGAGGTTCTGGCGGTGATGAAGCAGCTTGCCGCCGAGGGCATGACCATGGTCGTCGTCACCCACGAGATGGGCTTTGCCGCCCATGTGGCCGACCGCGTGGTGTTCATGGAGCGCGGCGAACTGGTTGCCGCCGGCGCCCCGCGCGAGATCTTCCAGCACCCGACCGATCAGCGGCTGGCAAGCTTCCTGCAGGGCTATCGCGAACGCAACTCGCTCGACTTCTGACCGCGCCGTTACCGCCCTTCGGCGGTCCCTTCGACCGCCTCCAGGATCGCCGCAACGACGCCCGGGGCCAGCGGCAGCGTGGGCTCGGTATAGGTGACGTAGGGCCGACCCGGCAGATCGGCCTTCAGCATATGGGTGACGCCCGGCAGGTCGACCCGCCGCGCCTGCGGCATCGCCGCCGCCAGCCGGTCTGCATCCTCCGGCCGCACCTGCATGTCGGCCCCGCCCTGAAGGATCAGCGCAGGGCCGTGCCAGCCCTCTGCCAGCGCCGCCGGATCATAGACGAAGAGATCAGCCATGTAGTCCTGCAGCCCGGCCGCGAACAGCTGCCGCAGCGGCGGCGGCAAGGTCTCGGGATCGCGGCGGCCACCCGCCTCCAGCGTCGCGACCATGGCCTCGATCTCGGGCATCAGCGGCGCATTGCCCGGAAGCGCCCGCATCTGCTCGACCATCAACTGCCCGACCGGGCGGCCGGGCGTCGCCATCAGGATCAGCCCGCACAGCGCCTCGGGCGGCTCCCCGGCCGCCACCAGAGCGACCAGCCCGCCCTCGGAATGGCCCGCGATCCAGACGCAGGGCGCAAGCCCGGCCGCGCGTGCCACCCAGCGGCGCAGATCCCCGGCATAGGCGGCAATGGTCACGTCATTCGGGTCGGCGATGGCGCCCGCGCTGCCACCGAAGCCGCGCTTGTCGATCCGGAGCGAGGCGACGCCCGCCGCCTGCAGCGCCTCGGCCAGAAGCCGGTAGCTGTCCGAGCGCAGTCCCAGCGCCGGGGCGTTGCCATCGCGATCGACCGGCCCCGAGCCCGGCACGATCACCACCGCCGCCCGCGCGCCCGCCACCGCCAGGGCCTCGGCCTCGAGCGGACCCGCAGGGCCCTCGATCTGCACCGGCCCGGCCAGCGCGACGGCCGGGCAGAAAAGCGAAAGAAGCGCGAACAGGCGCATGACATGTCTCCTTTTGATCCCGGCGCGTCTTGATCCCGGCACGTCGGACGGGCGCCAAGCTAGCTGCCCGGTCGAGGGAATGCACGGGAATGCACGGGGGCTCTGGCCCTCCGCGACAGCCCGGCAGGCGATGGCGCAGGAAAGGCGGCGGCGGGGCCTGTCCCCGGACAGGGCACGGGCACGGATACAGACAGGGGGCAGAAGCTGCGCCCCGGCCAGGGCAGGTCCGGCAGAGGGAGCGGAAGACAGGTGCCGCCCTCATCAAAGCAAGCACAGACATCCGCCGTCGCGCGGCATCGCCAGACAGAGGCTCGCGACGTGGGAATCGGGACGACCCCCGGGCTGATGGGCTGAGCCGTTGACCGGATTTACCGGCCGCACCCGAGGGCGGCTCTGCCCCACCCCGCCGGTTCCGGCCTTCAAGGCCCTGCCTGCGTTCTCGTTATGCCCGAAGGGGCCTCGGCGAGCGGAGCCCCGGAAGGCCACCCCGGTCGGGAGCCGATCCGGGACAGGCCACCGGCTTTCCCGATGCGTGGCGGCGGTGGCCGAACGACCCACCCCCGAAAGCCCGGGCGCCGCAGGCCCGACAGATGGATCCGGACCGGCAGCGCCTCCGCACCTCTCAGCGCTCGGGCAGAGCCCGGCGGAAGGCCAGCCGCATCTGCTTCTCGGTCTCGATCAGCGCGAAGAAGACCGCGCCGACGCAGAGGATCAGCAGCCCGTCCCCGAGCGGCACCGGCCTTGTGCCGAAGACCGACTGCAGGACCGGCAGATAGGTCACCGCAAGCTGCGCCCCCGTCACCGTCAGCACGCAGGCCCAGACGACGCGGGTGCCCCGCACACCGGCCCAGGTCAGCGAGGTGCCATGGATGTTGCGGATGAAGAACAGGTGGAAGATCTCGAGCACGACCAGCGTGTTCATCGCCATGGTCTGGGCCAGCACCGGATCGTGGCCACGCTCGAGCGCATAGGCGAAGATGCCGAAGACCGCGAGCACGAAGAGCCCCGAGACCAGCAGGATATGCCAGATCAGCCCACCGGTCAGAAGCGGCTCGGTCCGGGCGCGGGGCGGACGGCGCATGGTGCCGGGCTCGGAGGGCTCGAAGGCCAGCGCAAGGCCCAGCGTGACCGCGGTGATGAGATTGACCCAGAGGATCTGCACCGCCGTGATCGGCAGCGCCATGCCCGCGAACAGCGCCACGATGATGGTCAGGGCCTCGCCCGCATTGGTGGGCAGGGTCCAGCTGATCACCTTCTTGATGTTGTCATAGACCGTGCGCCCCTCGCGCACCGCCGCCGCGATCGAGGCGAAATTGTCGTCGGCCAGCACCAGCTCGGCCGCCTCGCGGGCAGCGGCGCTGCCCTTCCGGCCCATGGCGATGCCGGCATCGGCGCGCTTGAGCGCGGGCGCGTCATTCACCCCGTCGCCGGTCATCGCCACCGTCAGCCCGCGCGCCTGCAGCGCGCTCACCAGCCGCAGCTTATGCGCCGGAGAGGTGCGGGCGAAGATGTCGGTGCCGGTCGCGGCCGCGGCCAGCTCGGCATCGTCCATCGCCTCGACATCGGCCCCGGTCAGCACCCGGTCGGTGTTCTTCAGCCCGATCTCGGCGGCGATGGCGCGCGCGGTCGCGCCGTGATCGCCGGTGATCATCTTGACCCGGATCCCCGCCGAATGGCAGTCGGCCACGGCCGCGATGGCTTCGGGCCGGGGCGGGTCGATCAGCCCCACCAGTCCGATCAGGCTGAGCCGCCCGTCGAGATCGTCCTGCGACAGCCCCTCCTGCCCGGCGGGCATCGCGCGGCGCGCCAACGCCAGCACCCGCAGCCCGTCTGCGGCCAGCTCCTCGACCTTGCGGTGCCACTCCCCGGGCGCGAAAGGAGCGGTGCCGCCACCCGGCGCCATCCGGTCGGAGCAAAGCGCCAGCACCGCCTCGGGCGCGCCCTTGACCAGAAGTTCCGCCCCGCCCGCGGGATCGTCGACCAGCACGGCCATGTAGCGATGCGCGGCATCGAAGGGAATGGCGTCGAGGCGGGCCCGGTCGCCGACGGGCGTCCCGATCTTGCCCGCCAGCGCCAGCAGCGCGCCCTCCATCGGGTCGCCCTCGACCCGCCAGAGGCCGCCCGCCTCCTGCAGGCCACCGTTATTATGGCCGCCCTCATGCAGAACCGCGTCATTGCAAAGCGCGGCACATCTTGCCAGCGCCGCCAGCAGGCCGGGATCGGCGGCTGTCCTGCCCCCTTCCCTGCCCCCGGCCCCAGCCTCGGCCCCTGGCTCAGCCCCGGACCAGACATCGGCCGCAACATAGACAGGACGCAACTCTCCCACGGGTGCATAGCCCTCGCCCGCGACGGCCAGATCGGCCTCGCCCAGCGCCAGCCGCGCAGCCATCATCTCGTTGCGCGTCAGCGTGCCGGTCTTGTCCGAGCAGATCACCGAGACCGAGCCCAGCGTCTCGATCGCGGGCAGCCGGCGGACGATGGCATTGCGCCGCGCCATCGCCTGAACCCCCACCGCCAGCGTGATCGTCAGCACCGCCGGAAGCCCCTCGGGGATGGCCGCGACCGACAGCCCGACCACCGCCATGAACAGCTCGCCGAAGGACATGTGGCCGACATGGAAGCCGTAGGCCAGCAGGCTGCCCGCGACCAGCAGGATGAAGACCGTGAGCCAGCGCGCGAACAGATCCATCTGCCGGACCAGCGGCGTCGTCAGCGTCTCGACCGAGGCCAGCATGCCGCTGATCCGCCCGATCTGGGTGGCGGGACCGGTCGCCACCACGACGCCGCGCCCGGTGCCCGCCGCGGCCAGGGTGCCGCTGAACAGCATCGGCAGCCGGTCGGCCAGCGCCGCCTCGGGCGCGACGGCGGCCACCGCCTTCTCGACCGGAACGGATTCGCCGGTCAGGATCGCCTCTTCGACGCGCAGCCCGCGCGCCTCGATCAGCCGCAGATCGGCCGGCACCCGGTCGCCGGCCTCGATCAGCACCACATCGCCCGGCACCAGATCGGCCGCATCGACCGTCACCCGGCGCCCGCCCCTGAGCACCGCCGAGCGCGGCGCCAGCATGTCGCGGATCGCGGCCATCGCCTGCTCGGCCCGGCCCTCCTGCACGAAACCGATCACCGCATTGACCAGCACAACCGCCAGGATCACCCCGGTATCGACCCAGTGCTGCAGCGCGGCCGTCACCCCGGCGGCGGCGATCAGCACATAGATCAGCACGTTGTGGAACTGCGCGAGGAAGCGCAGAAGCGCATTGCGCCCGGGCGGGTCGGGCAGACGGTTGGGGCCATGGGTGGCCAGCCTCCGGGCGGCCTCGTCGGGCGCAAGTCCGCCCGGCACGGCCGACAGCCCGGCCAGGGTCTCGTCGGCGCTCAGCGCATGGAAGGGACGGTCGGAACGGTCTGGCATGGGGGTCTCCCTTGTCGAGCCGGTCTGGCAGCCGCCTTCTGCGGCCGCGATACGGTCGGCCGCCCCCGGAAGGGCGGCCGCGGGTCATGCGGGCTGCGGCGCCTCGCTGTCGATCCCCGGGATCGCGGTGCGCTCTGTCTCGGGCGCACCCGACAGCAGCTCGACGGCGCGGTCGGCCGCGTCCTGGAACGGCTCGAGCACCAGATCGGCGCCCGCCCCCATCAGATCGCGGGTATCGGCCGCGCTATGCGAGGCCACCGCGATGCGGCCCCGGAAGCCCGCGCCGCGCGCAAGCTGGATCAGGGTGCGGCGGGTGTCTTCCTCGGTCAGCCCCTTGGGCAGGATCGGCACGCTCGACACCACCCAGGCGGCCTCGGCCAGCGGCAGTTCGGCCACGAATTCCGGGTCGCTGGCATCGCCATAGCAGGCCTCGATGCCAAGTTCGCGGGCCCGGCGCACCGCCTGCGGGTTGAAGTCGATGCCCAGGACGTCGATGCCGCGCTTCTGCAGTCTCAGCCCGATGGCGGTGCCGAACCGGCCAAGCCCGAAGATCAGGACTCCGGCCCGCCGCCTGCAGCTTGTGGCCTCGGTCTCCGGTTCGCGCGGGGTGCCGCGGCGCTCGAAGAGGCCCAGAACCGGTTCGCAGAGATCGTAAAGCCGGTGCGAATAGGTGATCATGTAGGTCGAGGCCGCGATGGTCACGAGCCCGACCATGGTGACAAGCCCCAGCGCGTCGGGCGCGACATGGCCGAGCGAGACCCCCATGGCGACGAAGATCAGGGAGAACTCGCTGATCTGGGCCACGGTCAGCCCGGCCAGGAAGCCGGTGCGCTTGCGATAGCCCATCGCCCCCATGATCGCGAGCACGATCAGCGGGTTGCCGATCAGCACGAACAGCGAGAACAGGATCGCCCCGGGCACATGCGCCCCCAGCAGCGACAGATCGAGCGCGGCCCCCAGCGCGATGAAGAAGAACAGCAGCAGGAAGTCGCGCAGCGGCGCCAGCCGGGCGGCGATGGTCTCGCGATAGGGGGTCGAGGCCAGCGACACCCCCGCCAGCAGCCCGCCGACCTCCTTGCCGAGCCCGACGAAATCGGCGACCGCGGCGAAGATCGCGGCCAGGGCGATGGCAAAGATCACCAGCAGCTCGGGCGCGCGGGCCAGCCGCTCGGAGAGCGGATCGGCGACATAGCGCACGAAGAGAACCACGGCGCCCACCATCGCCAGACCGAAGCCCAGAACCGACAGCACGTTGCCGCCGCCATGCCCGCCGCCCTCGGCCGACCCGATCCCGATGGCCGACAGCACGATCATCGCCAGCACCACCACCAGATCCTGCACGATCAGGAAGCCAAGCGCGATCTGGCCATGCAGCGCGTCGATCTCGCGCTTGTCCGAGAGCAGCTTGACGATGATGATGGTCGAGGAGAAGGTCAGCGCCACGGCGACGTAAAGGCTGGTGACATGGCCAAGCCCCAGCCCCAGCCCGATCAGGTAGCCGAAGACCGAGGTGAAGGCCACCTGCCCCAGCCCGGTCAGAAGCGACACCGCCCCGAGCGAGCGGATCAGCTTGACGTCAAGCTTGATGCCCACGAGGAACAGCAGCACCGCGATCCCGAGCTGCGACAGAAGGTCGATCTGGTCCGACGAACGCACGATGTCGAGCGCCGAGGGCCCCGCGACCAGCCCGACGGCGATGAAGCTCACGATCAGCGGCTGGCGCAGCAGCAGCCCCGCGAACCCGATGGCCGCCGCCAGCACCAGAAGCGTCGCGATCTCGCCGAACTGCGAATGCAGCAACGTCTCCATCACGATACCCTCCGTTCCGGAAGGGCCCGATCCGGGCCCGTGGCGATGAAGGCGACAGGAATGGTCGTGTCGGGATGCGGGGTCCGGTGCGGCAAGAGGGTCATCGTCGGGGGCACGCCTTTCAAAATGATCTGGGCTCACATAAGTACTTCTGCGGAAAGATGAACGCCCCCGATCAGATTTGACGCAGCGCCATCGGCAGCAGGCGGCGGGGGGCTGCCCGAAGGGAGGGAGGCAGGCATGAAAACCATACTGGTGGGCACCGATTTCTCGGAACGGTCCGATCGCGCGCTGCGCCGCGCCACGCTGCTGGCCCGCCAGACCGGCGCCGCGCTGCGGCTGGTGCATGTGGTCGATGACGATCAGCCTGTCAGGATCGTCGAGGCCGAGCGCGAGGCCGCGGCCGGGCTTCTGCAACAGCAGGCGGCGACGCTGCGCGAGCATGACGGGCTCGACTGCGCGGCGCATGTGGTGCTGGCCGATCCCTTTGCCGGGCTGATCGAGGCCGTGCGCCAGCTTGGGGCCGACCTGCTGGTGATCGGGCCGCACCGGCGCCAGATCCTGCGCGATGTCTTCGTCGGCACCACGGCCGAGCGCACGATCCGCGCCGCCGCCTGCCCGGTGCTGATGGCCAATGCGCCGCCGGTCGGCCCCTATCGCCATGCGCTGCTGGCGACCGACCTGTCGGAAGGCTCGCAGGGCGCGTTCCGGCGCCTGGACGGGCTGGGCTTCGGCCATCGGCTGCGCAGTTCGGTGCTGCATGTCTTCGACGCGACCGAAGCGGCGATGATGCGGATCCACGCCACCCGCGAGGACGACCGGGAGGCGCATCTGCGCGAGGCCGGGGCCGAGGCGGCCCGCGCCCTGACCGAGTTCCTGCGCGAGCTGCCGCAGGGTCCGATGATCGAACTGGTGCGCCACCGGAGCGGCAGCGCGGCCTCCGAGATCCTCGCCGCCGCGACCGAGGCCGAGGCCGATCTGATCGTTGTCGGCACCCAGAGCCGCGGCGCGTTCGAAACCATGGTTCTGGGCAGCGTCGCCCGTCAGGTGCTGCGCAGCGCCACGGCCGACGTGCTGGCGGTCCCGCCCGCCCCGGCCTGACGCGCCCCACCTTCGGTGTCGCAGCCTGCGGTCGGCGCCTTCAGTCGCCGCCGTCTTTTACCCCGTCGTCTTTTGCCAGATCGTCCTTTGCCGCGCCATCCTCGCGGCGAAGCCGGTGGATCTCGTCCGCGCCGGTCGGCTGCGGCGGGCGCGGGCGCCGGACCGGCGGGTCGGTCTGCGGCCGGCCCGACCAGGGCTGCGGATATTCCAGCCAGCGCTGGATGAAGTTCCAGGATTGCAGATAGCCGTCATGCGGCAGCGTGCAGGCCGAGCAGTCCTTCCGGGTCAGCCCGTTGGCATCGGTATAGGTCTGATAGGGTCCGGGGCATTCATAGGCGATCAGCGGACAGTAGCAGAACAGGCAGTTGAACTCGCGTGCCACGCCCTTGTGGCAGGGCAGGAACGGACAGGCGCTGTTGGTGAAGCCCTTGAAGGCCTCGTTATCGGTCAGGTCCTTGGGTTGCATGGCGCAACTCCTTCCGGTCGGCGGCCGCGGACGGACCCGCCCCGGGCCGGTCAGCGGCGGGATGAAGGCCGCACCCGCCCGCGAAGCGAAGGCAGATCGCGGCCGCTTGCCCCGGCAATGGCGCCCGGCCCGGACGACCGGACACGCCACCCGTGGGGCGGTTCGGCGCGCTGGCAGGTCTCCTGGCTGGCGGGTCTCGGCCGGTCCGCCCGCCTTCCCGGCCCGGGCGATGCCGGTTCCGGTGGCGGTTCGGGGCGGTGGCTCGCCGCTGACAGTTGCGGGGGCAGCGCCGGATTTGCACCGGCTTCCCTTTTCACTCCCTCGCGGGAGCACCAGAACGCCCCCCATCAATGGGGTCCCGGCCGGCCGCTGTCAATCCGCGGGGCTCTTGCGAGCGGCCCCGGCAAGGCGCTACCTTGCGCCCATGACCTTCTTTCCGACAGAAACCAGATGACGGCGCGGGCGGGCTTCACGCTCGGCTCGGAAACCGTTCCGCCCGGCAGCCGCCGCACCGTGGATCTGCCGGTCTCGGTGCTGTCCGACCACACCCCGGTCACGCTCTCGGCACATGTCGTTCATGGCCGCCGCCCGGGCCCCGCGATGTTCGTGACCGCAGGCGTGCATGGCGACGAGGTGATCGGGGTCGAGATCGTGCGCCGGCTTCTGAGCCTGCCCGCGCTCGGCGCGCTGCGCGGCACGCTGATCGCGATCCCAATCGTCAACGCCTTCGGCTTTCTCAACCTGTCGCGCTACCTGCCCGACCGGCGCGACCTGAACCGCTGCTTTCCCGGCTCGTCGGGCGGCTCGATGGCCGCGCGGCTGGCGCATCTTCTGGTCGAGGAGGTGGTCGGGCGCTGCCAGATCGGCATCGACCTGCATTCAGCGGCAGTGCATCGCACCAACCTGCCCCAGATCCGCGTGGTTCCGGACGCGCCCGAGCTGGCCCGGCTGGCCCGGGTCTTCGCGGCCCCGGTGGTGCTGAGCTCCGGGGCACGGCCGGGCTCGCTGCGCGAGACCGCAGCGCGGATGGGGGTCCAGATGCTGCTATACGAGGGCGGCGAGGGACTGCGCTTCGACGAGGTCGCGGTCCGGGCCGGGCTTTCGGGCGTGCTGCGGGTGATGTTCGACCGCGGCATGATCCCCGCCAAGGGTGTGCCGAAGGCGCGGCGCGCGCCGCTCGACTGCCGGGTGTCGCACTGGCTGCGCGCGCCACAGGGCGGGCTTTTGCGTACCTACCGCTCGGAAGGCGACGTGGTCGCGGCGGGCGATCTGCTGGCGGTGGTCTCGGACCCGTTCGGCGAGATCGAGGCCGAGATCCGCGCCACCGAGCCGGGCATCATCGTCGGCCGCGCCATCCTGCCGGTGGTGAACGAGGGCAATGCGGTCTTTCATCTGGCCGCGATCGCCCCCGCCGACCGCGCCGAGGACCGGATCGACGCCTGGGCCAGCGAGGTCGCGGCCGGGCAGCTTTTCGACGAGGACGAGATCCTCTAGGTGTTTGATCCCACGGTTTGATGGTGTGATCCTTTCTCAAGCTTGGAAGGAAGCCGTATGGGACAAGTTCGTCATGGCAGCGCCACGACCACGCACGCCGTCAGAGTCACCCCGGAGCAGGCCGAGCTCTGTTCCAGAACCGAGACCGAAGACGATCCCGGGCAGACGCGCCTTGGCGGAGGTGCAATGGGCGCAGATCCAGGGCCAGCTTCCGGCGCGGGAAGGCCTTCCCGGCCACCCCGCATCGACAACCGGTCGTTCGAGGATGCCGTATCGTGGCTGGCGCGCAGAGCAGCTCTCTGACGGGGTCGTCCGGCGGAGTTCGGCAAGGGAAGAGCGGACCAGGCACGGTTCCGAAGACAGGCGATCTCCGGGGTCAGCGACGGTCTTTTCAGCCGTTTATCCGAGGATCCCAACGCCGGACATGATCTGATCGACAGCACGATCTGCAAGGTCTAGGGCGATGGACCCGGCCAGAAGGGCAGCTCAGCCTCTAGGCATCGGTCGCCCGCGCGGCGGTCGACGACGAAAATTCAGGCCAATGCCGATGCCGTCGCAAGGCCGGGGCGCCTTGCTTCAGCGACCGGAGACTACGTGGGATCATCCGCAGACTGCGGCGCTGATCATGGGCTTGCAAGGGGCAGCCACGCGATCGCGGGTGCCGCCCATGACACCGGACATCTGCGCAAGCTGATCGCGCGCGATCCCGGCACCAAGGCCCGGAGACCGGCCAATCCCCCACGCGCAGCCACGCCAAGGTGCGATCCCCGCCTTCATGCAAAGCGGCACGGGCTCGGGAATTTCTTCCAGAGGGCCGCACAGGTCCGGCAGGAAATATGCGCTGCGAGAAAGCCCGCGCAGGGGGCATGGGCTGCCTTCATCCCGTCTCCGCCCTAGACGGGCTCAGGTGACTGCAGGCAGGACCTCCCCCGCCAAGACTGCCGGACATGGCTAGGGGGAGGCCGCCCCCTAGCCGACCTGCCCGCCTCGCGCCGCCGCCTCGAGCGCGGGATAGCGCAGCCCGAGCGTCACGCCGCGCGCCACGAAGGCCACCAAAAGCGCAAGCCAGAGCCCGTGATTGCCGAAGACCGGCACCAGGAGCGCCACGGCGAGGGCGTAGATCGCGGCCGAGAGGGCCATCATGTTGCGCATGTCGGCCGTGCGGGTGGCGCCGATGAAGATACCGTCGAGCATCCAGGCCGCAATCCCCGCGACCGGGGCGGCCACCATATAGGGCAGGAACACCCGCGCCTCGGCCCGCACCTCGGGCGCGGTCGTCATCCGGTCGACGATGGCCCCGCCACCAAGGGCAAAGGCCCCAGCCAGCCCGATGACGGCCAGAAGCCCCCAGCCGCTGGTCAGCAGCGCCCCGCGCCGGAGCGCCGCGACCGAGCGCGCGCCCATCGCCTGACCGACCAGCGCCTCGGCGGCAAAGGCGAAGCCGTCAAGCGCATAGGCGGTGATCTCGAGGAATTGCAGCAGCACCTGATTGGCCGCCAGCGGCACGTCGCCGAACCCCGCGCCGAGAAACAGGAAGGACAGCATGATCCCCTGCAACAGCAGCGACCGGATCAGGATGTCGGTATTGACCCCGGCGATATGCCGAAGCCGCACCGGGTCGAGGACCCGCGCCCAGGCGCGCCAAGCGGCATCGCGAAACGCCGCACGGCACAGCCAGAACCCAAGCGCCAGCCCCGACCATTCCGCAATCACCGTGGCTGCGGCCACCCCCGGCACGCCCCAGCCCAGCGCCAGCACGAAGCCCAGATCGAGCGCGACATTGAGCCCGTTCATCCAGAGCTGGATCGCCAGCACCGAGCCGGTCCGCTCCTGCCCGATCAGCCAGCCGGTCAGCCCGTAAAGCGCGATGGTCGCAGGCGCCGACCAGATCCGGACCGCCATGTACTGGCTGGCCAGGCCCTCGACCTCGGCACTGGCGGGCGCAAGGCCCAGCGCCGCGGCGAAAAGCGGCCCCTGCAGCACGATCAGGCCCAGCCCGGCCGCGGCCGCGATCATCAGGACCCGGGTCAGCATCGCCGCCACCTCGGCCCGGTCGCCCGCGCCCAGCGCCTGTGCGGTCAGCCCGGTCGTGCCCATCCGCAGAAAGCCGAACATCCAGTACAGCGCGGCCAGCACCACCGCGCCGATCCCGACCGCGCCGATGGGGGCGGCCTCGCCGATCTGGCCGACGACGCCGGTATCGACCGCGCCCAGGATCGGCACGGTGACATTCGACAGCACGATCGGCAGCGCGATGGCCAGGACCCGGCGATGACCGAGCCGCGGCGGCGGCGTCATGTCAGGGCGGACAACGGCCTCGGTCATGTCAGGTGGGCATCAGGAAATGGCCTGTCGCCTGGGCGAAAAGCCGGGCGCGGTTGTCCTGCCAGGCCTCGACATGGACGCTGGCATAGCGCCGTCCCGAGCGGTTGACACGGGCCCGGGCATAGGCATCGCGCGGCAGGCCCGGACGCAGGTAATCGACCGTGAAATCGATGGTCTTGGGCAGGCGCGGCAGGGTCTCGGGGGTCAGCGTCGCGGCCTCCAGCCTGCCGCTTTCCAGATCGTCCCAGATCATCGCCCAGGACAGACCGACAATGGCCGTCAGCTCGAGAAAGGCCGCCGTCGCGCCGCCATGAAGCGCAGGCAGCGCCGGATTTCCGATCAGCGCCTCGTGAAACACCATCACCCCGGTCAGCTCGTCGCCGCGGCGGTCGAAGGAGATCCCGAGGAAGCGCGCATAGGGCAGGCCCTCGACCAGCGCCGCCAGCGCCGCATCGCGCCGTTGCTTGACGATCTGGACGGGTTCCGGGGGACGGCGGCTCATGCAGCGCCCCCGTCGGCGGTGAAGGTCCCGGTCGCGGTCGCCACCGGATGGTCGCGGTCGTCATCGGTCGCGGTCGCGCGCACGAAGGCGACCGAGCGGGTCACGTGATAGCATTCGGCCCGCGCCACCAGCCGCTGGCCCGGGGTCGCGGCGCGCATGTAGTCGATCCGGAGCGAGATCGTCGCGGTCTGGCCCGGCCCCTCGGGATGGCTGATCACGGCGGTCCCGCCGCAGGTGTCGAGCAGAGCCGAAACCGCGCCGCCGGAAATCACGCCGCCATGCGGATCTCCGACCAGGCGCGAATCGTAGGGCATCGACAATTCGGCCCGGCCGTCGCCCAGCGCGTCGACCTGCATCGACAGCGCATGGGAATGCGGAATGGCCTCGATGAAGCGGCGCGCGACATCGGTTTTCAGATCGCTCATGCTGGTCTCCCTCTGCCCCGGTTATTGGGGCTGCCCCCGGTCCCTGCAAGCTGAAAATCAATGGCCCCGCGGCGATGCCCGCCCCGGTGGCGAACCGGGCGCTCTCCTGTCCGGATGCGGAGCGCCCGCGCTCTGTGCCGGCATAGGCAGGGGCTGGCCAGAGCTGGTCGGGTGGCGTCTGTCTCGGACCGACCGGAACGGGAGTTCCGATTTTCGGAACCCCGCACGCATGTTGACGCTACGGCAGGATACCCGCCGGAGCAAAAGGCAAAAAAACAAGCCGGATGAGGCATATAACCGAATTGATCCACGCCCCAGAAATGCCTTAGCTATTAGCACGGAAATAGCTGGTAGATTTGAGGCAATGTCGGATGATCGTCTGAATTTCAAAGAGATGTGTGCCAGGTTCGATGTGACGCCCCGCACATTGCGTTATTACGAATATATCGAGCTTCTGAGCCCGACAAAAAACGGACGGTCGCGTTTTTACGGCCCGCGCGAAGTGGCGCGCATGACGCTGATCCTCCGGGCCCGCCGTTTCGGCTTCAGCCTCGAGGAAATCCGGCAATGGCTGCTGATCTATGACGAACAGGGCAGCGAGGCGCAGATGGTGGCGCTGGTCGAGATGGCCGACCGCCAGCTCAAGGTGCTGCGCGATCAGCTTGTCCAGCTCGAAGCCTCGATCGAAGAGCTGCAGACCCTGAGAGACGCCGCCGCCGCCGGCCGGGCATAGGCGGCAGGGTGTGACCGTTCATCCCCTCGACAACTCGCGACGTGGCGTTACGTTTACGTAAACGTAAACAAACCTTGAAACCTGTCGCAAAAGCGCGCAGGACAGAGGTCTGTGTGACGTATCCGGACGACCAATGACCGACGAGTTGATGACCATTCGCCAGATGTGCGATGCTTTCGAGGTAACCGCGCGTACCCTGCGGTTCTACGAGTCCAAAGAGTTGATCTCTCCCCTGCGTGAGGGCCAGCGGCGGCTTTACGGCCGGCGCGACCGCGCGAGGCTCAAACTGATTCTGCGCGGCAAGCGCTTCGGCTTCAGCCTCGAGGAAATCCGGCAGATGCTGGATCTTTACGATCTTGACGACGGACAGGAGACCCAGTTCCGCCGCACCTGCGAGCTGGCCCGCGAAAGGCTGGCGGCGATGGAGCGGCAACGTATCGAACTGGACGATGCCATTTCGGAACTGAGACGCCAGCTTGCCTGGGGAGAGGCCAGGCTGGAGCATTTGGGAAAAAGGAAACCCGCCGCCGAGTGACAGATGCGGTTGGGATGACGTTCAAGGGAGGAGCGCATGCCGATCTACACCCCACCGACCGAGGATATGCAGTATCTGCTGCATGACGTGCTGAAGATCGGCGCGTCCGACATTCCCGGTTATGCCGAGCTCGACCGCGACTTCACCGGGGCGATCCTGGGCGAGGCCGGGAAGCTTTCCGCCGAGGTCCTGGCGCCGCTGAATGCGAGTGGAGACGCCGAGGGCTGCCAGCTGGAGAACGGCGTGGTGCGCACGCCCGAGGGCTTCAAGGCCGCCTATGACCAGATCTGCGCGGGCGGCTGGATCGGGCTCGACATGCCCGAAGAGGTCGGCGGGCAGAACATGCCCTATCTGATCAATTCGGCGGTGGGCGAGATGTTCGTCTCGGCCAATATGGCGCTGAACATGTATCAGGGGCTGAGCCACGGCGCGATGTCGGCGATCCTCGCCCATGGCTCGGACGAGCAGAAGGCCACCTATGTGCCCAGGATGGTCGCGGGCACCTGGTCGGGCACGATGAACCTGACCGAGCCGCAATGCGGCACCGATCTCGGCCTGATCCGGACCCGCGCCGAGCCGCAGGAGGATGGAACCTACGCCATCACCGGCACCAAGATCTGGATCTCGGCCGGCGAGCACGATCTGACCGAGAACATCGTCCATCTGGTGCTGGCGCGGATCCCAGGCGGTCCCGAAGGGATCAAGGGCATCTCGCTCTTCATCGTGCCGAAATTCCTGCCCGACGAGAACGGCGCTCCGGGCCGGCGCAACGGCGTGGCCTGCGGCGGGCTGGAACAGAAGATGGGCATCCATGCCAATGCCACCTGCGTGATGAATTACGACGGGGCGACCGGCTTCCTCGTCGGCGAGGAACACAAGGGCATGCGCGCCATGTTCACGATGATGAACGAGGCCCGGCTGGGCGTGGGCCTTCAGGGCTATGCGCAAGGGGCGGTCGCCTATCAGAACGCGCTGGCCTTCGCGCAGGAACGGCTTCAGGGCCGGGCGCTGGGCGATGCCGCCAATCCGGACGGCCCGGCCGACCCGATCCTCGTCCACCCGGATGTGCGCCGCAACCTGATGGATCAGAAAAGCTTCGTCGAGGGCGCCCGGGCACTGACCTTCTGGGGCGCGCAGATGATCGACCGCGCCCACCGGAGGCAGGATCCGGAGGCCGAGGCGATGATCTCGCTCCTGACCCCGGTCATCAAGGGCTTCCTGACCGACAAGGGCTTCGAGACCACGGTGCTGGCGCAGCAGACCTATGGCGGCACCGGCTTCACCCGCGCCGCGGGCGCCGAGCAATTCGTGCGCGATGCCCGCATCGCCATGATCTACGAGGGCACCAACGGGGTGCAGTCGCTCGATCTGGTCGGCCGCAAGCTCGGGCTGAATGGCGGCAAGGCGGTGATGGCCTTCTTCGATATGGTCAAGGCCTTCATCGCGGAACATGATGCCGATGCCGCGCTGAAGGAAGGCTTCCTCGACCCGCTGAAATCCGCCTCGAAGGATCTGCAGGCGGCCGCGACCTATTTCATGGCGGAAGGCATGAAGACCCCGGCGAACGCGCTCGCCGGAAGCTACGACTTCATGCATCTCTTCGGCCATGTCTGCCTCGGGCTGATGTGGTCGAAAATGGCAGTGGCCTCGCGGGCTGCGCTGGCGGCAAAGGAAGGCAATGCCGCCTTCCACGAGGCGAAACTCGTGACCGGGCGCTATTACATGGCCCGGCAATTGCCCGCCACGTCCCTGCACCTCGCGCGTATCCGGAGCGGCGCAGAGCCGGTCATGGCCCTCGACGCGGCGAATTTCTGATCGGTGCGGCCTCAGGGCCGCCCGCCTCCGCCTCATCGGACCGGAAAGACATGCCGAAACGCCTGCGCCCCTGCTTGCGCCCCTGTCGGTGCGCCCTGCGCCGCCCCGGACGACCCTCCCGGGCGGCGGATGTCGCGCCATGGGTATTTTCGCCAGGAAGAAGACAGGTGGGGGCAGCCCTCCATCCCGACGGCGCCCCCGGGCGATCCCGGGGTGGAGGCGCGGAACGGAGGGCCTTCTCCCTGGGCGGTCATCGGCTCCCCAGCCTGTACCGCGCTCCGATCCTGCGCGCGGTAACGTTAATGCGGGGTTTCCGGGACCGAAGTCCGGGCCTTCTTCCTGGCACAAATACCCATGGCAGCACGGAGCGACCGGTCGACACGGCGAAACGACGCGAAACCGGCAGAAACAGGAAAGGCCTGGAATGACGATCAAGCTCTATTGCTTCGGCGAAAGCGGCAATGCCTACAAGGCGGCGCTGACCCTGACCCTCAGCGGGCTCGACTGGGAGCCGGTCTATGTCGATTTCTTCAATGGCGCCGCGCGGCGCCCCGATTTTCTGGCCCTGAACCCGATGGGCGAGGTGCCGGTCATGGTCGCCGGTGGCGAGACCTTCTCGCAATCGGGCACCATGCAGCTTTGGGCCGCCGAGCAAAGCGGCCGGTTCGGCGGGCGCGATGCCGCCGAGAAGCGCGAGGTGCTGCGCTGGATGTTCTGGGACAATCACAAGATGTCGGGCCAGGCCGGCAGCCTGCGCTTCATGATGAACTTCCTGCCAGAAGAAAAACGACCGCAAGAGGCGATCCGCTGGCTGTCGGGCCGGGTGAAGGCCGCGTTGCAGACGCTCGAGCGGGTCTTGGAGGACCGCGGCTGGCTGGTGGGCGACGGCCCCACCATCGCCGATTTCGCCTGCTGCGGCTATCTGTTCTACCCCGAACCCTTCGGCTTCGATCGCAAGGTCTTTCCCGCCATCGACGCCTGGCTTGGCCGGATCGAGGCCCTGCCCGGCTGGAAGCACCCCTATGACATGATGCCCGGCTCGCCCGCCGACCGGGCCTGAAAGTTTGACGAGGAGGACATATGACAGACGCTTTCATCTACGATGCCGTCCGGACCCCGCGCGGCAAGGGCCGCAAGGATGGCAGCCTGCACGAGGTGACCTCGCTCCGGCTGTCGGCCGTGGTTCTCGACGCACTGAAGGACCGCAACGGGCTGGAGGGCCACGCCCTCGAGGACGTGATCTGGGGCAATGCGACCCAGGTCGGCGAACAGGGCGGCTGCCTTGCGCGCAGCGCGGTGCTGGCCTCGGGGCTAGATGAATCGATCCCGGGGCTTTCGATCAACCGCTTCTGCGCCAGCGGGCTCGAGGCCGTGAACCTCGCCGCCAACCAGGTGAAGGCCGGCGCGGGCCGGGCCTATATCGCGGGCGGGGTCGAGATGATGGGCCGGGTCGCCATGGGCAGCGACGGCGCCGCAATCGCGGTCGATCCCAGCCTTGCCATGAAGACCTATTTCGTGCCGCAAGGCATCTCGGCCGACATCATCGCGACCGAATACGGCTTTTCGCGCGACGATGTCGACGGGCTGGCGGTCGAGAGCCAGAAGCGCGCGGCGACCTCCTGGGAGGAGGACCGCTTTGCCCGCTCGATCGTGCCGGTGAAGGACGTCAACGGACTGACCATCCTCGGGCGCGACGAATACATGCGCCCGGGCACCGACATGCAGACGCTGGGCTCGCTGAAACCCTCGTTCAGGGAGATGGGCGAGATGATGCCGGGCTTCGATCAGCTGGCGCTGATGAAATACCCGCATCTTGAACGGATCGAACATGTCCACCATGCGGGCAACTCGTCGGGCATCGTCGACGGCGCGGCCGGCATCCTGATCGGCGATGCCGAATTCGGCAAGGCGCATGGGCTGAAGCCCCGGGCCCGCATCAGGGCGACCTGCAAGATCGGCACCGATCCGACCATCATGCTGACCGGCCCCGTGCCCGCGACCGAGAAGATCCTGAAGGATGCCGGCATGCAGATTTCCGACATCGATCTCTTCGAGGTGAACGAGGCCTTCGCGGCCGTGGTGCTGCGCTTCATGCAGGCCTTCGATGTCGACCCGGCCGTGGTCAATCCCTGCGGCGGGGCCATCGCGCTGGGGCATCCGCTGGGCGCGACGGGGTCGATCATCCTCGGCACGCTGCTGGACGAGCTCGAGCGCAGCGGCAAGGGCACCGGGCTTGCCACGCTTTGCGTGGCCTCCGGCATGGGCGCCGCAACCATCATCGAACGGGTCTGAGGGAGGCGAGAATGGCCGAATTTCACTACAAGACCGACACGGACGGCATCGCGACCATCACCTGGGACGTGCCCGGCAAAAGCATGAACGTGCTCAGCCTGACCGGCATCGAGGAGCTGAACGCCCATATCGACAGCGCGCTTGCGGACGATGCCGTGACGGGCGTGGTCATCACCTCGGGCAAGAAGGATTTCGCGGGCGGGATGGACCTGAATATCATCGCCCGGATGAAACAGGAGGCGGGCGACGATCCGGCGCGCGGGCTTTTCGACGGTACCATGCGGCTGCACGGTCTCTTGCGGAAGATCGAGCGCGCGGGGATGGATGACAGGAACAAGGGCGGCAAGCCGATTGCCGCCGCCCTGCCCGGCACAGCTCTCGGGATCGGGCTGGAACTGCCGCTGGCCTGTCACCGGATCTTCGCCGCCGACAATCCCAAGGCCAAGATCGGCCTGCCCGAGATCATGGTCGGCATCTTCCCGGGCGGCGGCGGCACCACGCGGCTGGTGCGCAAGCTGGGCGCCATGGGGGCCTCGTCCTTCCTGCTGGAAGGCAAGCTGTCCGACCCGAAGAAGGCGAAAGCCGCGGGGCTGATCGACGAGGTGGCCGAGGACCCGGTGGCAGCCGCCCGCGCCTGGGTCTTGTCCGAACCGAACATCGTCAAGCCCTGGGATGAGAGGGGCTACAAGATGCCGGGCGGTGCGCCCTATCACCCGGCGGGCTTCATGACCTTCCTCGGCGCCTCGGCCATGGTGCATGGCAAGACCAAGGGGGTCTACCCGGCAGCCAGGGCGCTGCTGTCGGCCGTCTACGAGGGCGCGCTGGTGCCCTTCGACACCGCGCTGAAGATCGAGGCGCGCTGGTTCACCCATGTGCTGATGAACCCGTCTTCCTCGGCGATGATCCGCTCGCTCTTCATCAACAAGGAGGCGCTGGAAAAGGGCGCGGTGCGGCCCGGGGGCGTACCCGACCAGTCGGTGAAAAAGCTCGGCATCCTCGGCGCGGGCATGATGGGCGCGGGCATCGCGCTGGTCTCGGCCCAGGCCGGGATCGAGGTGGTGCTGGTCGACCAGAGCCAGGAGGCCGCCGACCGTGGCCGCGCCTATACCGAATCCTACATGGACAAGGGCATCAAGCGCGGCAAGGCCAGCCCCGGGAAGAAGGCCGAGATCCTGAACCGCATCACCGCAACCACCGATTATGACGCGCTGAAAGGCGCCGATCTGATCGTCGAGGCGGTGTTCGAGGACCCGGGCATCAAGGCCGAGGTGACGAAGAAGGTGCAGGCCGTGGTGGACGAGAATTGCATTATTGCGACCAACACCTCGACCCTGCCGATCACCGATCTGGCCAGGGCTGCGGACCGGCCCGAAGACTTCATCGGCATTCACTTCTTCAGCCCGGTCGAGAAGATGCTGCTGGTCGAGATCATCAAGGGCAAGGCCACGGGCGACCGGGCCGTGGCCAAGGCGCTCGATTTCGTGCGCCAGATCCGCAAGACCCCCATCGTGGTCAATGATGCACGCTTCTTCTACGCCAATCGCTGCATCATTCCCTATATCAACGAGGGCATCCGGATGGTGGCCGAGGGCGTCGCGCCCGCGCTGATCGAGAATGCGGCGAAACTGGTGGGCATGCCGCTGGGGCCGCTGCAACTCGTGGACGAGACCTCGATCGATCTGGGCGTGAAGATCGCCAAGGCCACGAAGGCCGCGATGGGCGAGGATTATCCCGACGACGCGGTGGACGAGGTGATCTTCTGGCTGGCCGATGAGGGACGCCTGGGTCGGAAGGCCAGGGCAGGTTTCTATGCCTATGACGATGCGGGCAAGCGGACCGGGCTCTGGGACGGGCTGTCGGCGAAATTCCCGCCCGCGGCGGATCAGCCGGATGTGCACGAGGTGCAGCACCGGTTGCTCTTCGCACAGGTGCTGGAAGCGGTGCGGGCGCTGGAGGAGGGCGTGTTGATGGACATCCGCGAAGGCGATGTCGGCGCGATCCTCGGCTGGGGCTTTGCGCCCTGGTCGGGCGGGCCTCTGTCCTGGCTCGACATGATCGGGCCAGGCCGGGCCGCCTCGCTGTGCGAGGATCTGGCCGCGCGGCATGGCAAGCGCTTCGCGCCGCCCGCCCTGCTGGAAGAGATGGCTGACAAGGGCGAGACCTTCTACGCCCGCTTCGCCCCCGACGCTCAGGCCGCGTGACGGAGCAGCGCGTCGAGCAGCGGAACGGTCCGAACCATGGGCAGCCGGGGCGGGATCGCCGCCCCGGCATGCGCGCCTTCGAGCGCTGCCACGATCCGCCGGGCCTTCTCCAGCCCGGGCGTGATGCCGCAACGGGGTGCCCCCGGACGAGGATCCTCGGGGCGGTCTGCCGCCCCGGCGCCCTCCGCCTGCCACGAGGAACACTGCACCAGTGCCGCCCCATTGGCATAAACGGTTCCGGGCGCCTCGAAGGCAATCGAGACGACCCCGACCGCCTCCCCCGCAGGAGGCGCCACCCGCCGGATGCCCATCACGCCATCGAGCAGGCGCGCGGGCAGCAGCGCGAAGGGGGTGCCATGGATCTCGGCAGCGAGGGCGGATCCGATCAACACCCTCTGTTCGGGCAGCAATATCAGCCTGCGCCTGTTGCCAAGCGCGCCGGCGGGCACCTCGAGCGGCCAGAGCGGCGGCGGACAGGCCGACGGCCCCTGCCAGAGATAGCCCCGCTCGATCCGGCGGACCGGTTGCGCCCCCCGCTCGACGGTCAACACGCAATCGCCCGGCTCCAGAAGCTCGACCGCACGGCACCCCGCCCCGGTCGCGACCCGCGTTCCCAGAGTGAAGCCGCGGACGAGACCGACCGGCAGCGGCGTTCCGACGCCGTTCCCGGCAGCCTCCGCCATCTCACCGACGGGGCGTGCACCGAGAAAGCTGATACTGAAGACCATCGCGATTGCCTCCCAGTTCCGGGCGGTCGCCGGATCAGGACCCTGCCCGGCGGCGCGGCGCGTTCAAGGCCGCGTCAGGCCGAAGACGCGGCGCGACCTGTTCTAGGCCAGAAACCAGACCCCATTTGGACGCGACAAGGTCGGCATTGCGGCAAGGGCGCGTCCCTCCCGCTGCGCGACAGCCGGCAAAAAAGCGCGGTCGCGGTCCGCCGAGGGGACGAGCCCCCTTCCCTCCGGCGGATGCTCTGGCCAAGATCGGACCGGGAGCGCGTATCGAGCGAGGGAGGTGGGCCATGGGATGGCTGTCTGATGAAACCGGTCTGGAGAAATGTGCGGCGAATTATGTGCCGCTGACTCCATTGTCTTTTCTCAAGCGGGCGGTGCGGGTATTTCCCGACCGGACCGCGCTGGTCTATGGCAAGCGGCGCTACAGCTACCGGCAATATCATGACCGGGTGACGCGTCTGGCCTCGGCGCTGGCCGCGATGGGGGTGAAACCCGGCGACGTGGTGGCGACGCTGTTGCCGAACGTCCCCGCCCAGGCCGAGGCGACCTGGGCCGTGCCTGCCTGCGGAGGGGTGCTCAACACCATCAACATCCGGCTCGACGCCAATACCGTCAGCTACATCCTCGACCATGGCGGGGCGAAAGTGCTGCTGGTCGACCCGCAATTCCTGCCGCTCGCGGCCGATGCGCTGGAGGATCTCGAGGGCGAGCGGCCGGTGATCATCGAGGTCGGCGACGACCCCGAGGGCGTGCATGATTTCGGCGATTTCCCGGAATACGAGGACGTCCTGGCCGGGGCCGATCCGGATTTCGACTGGATCATGCCCGAGGACGAATGGGAAAGCCTTGCGCTGAACTACACCTCGGGCACCACCGGGCGGCCCAAGGGCGTGGTCTATCACCATCGCGGCGCCTATCTGAACGCGATGGGCCAGATCGTGAGCTGGCGTCTGGTGATGCACCCGACCTACCTGACCATCGTGCCGCTGTTTCACTGCAACGGCTGGTGCCACACCTGGATGATCGCGGCGCTTGGCGGCACTGTCGTCTGTTGCCGCGACATCACCGCCCGCGCCATCTACGATGCCATCGCCGACGAGGGCGTGACCCATTTCGGCGGCGCCCCGATCGTGATGAACATGATCGTCAACGCGAAGGACGAGGAGCGGCGCGCGTTCGACCATTCGGTCGAGGTCTTCACCGCGGGCGCCCCGCCCGCCGCCGCGACGCTCGCCGCGATCGAGCCCCTGGGCTTCAACATCACCCATGTCTACGGGCTGACCGAAACCTATGGCCCGGCGACCGAATGCACCTGGCGGGCCGAGGAGTGGGACGCGCTTCCGACCGAGGAACGGGCCCGGCTGAAGGCCCGTCAGGGCGTGGCCATGCCCTTCATGGAAGAGGTGACCGTGCTCGATCCCAAGAGCCTCGAACAGGTGCCGATGGACGGACAGCATCAGGGCGAGATCATGTTCCGCGGCAATGGGGTGATGAAGGGCTATCTCAAGAACCCCCGCGCCACCCGCGAAAGCTTCAAGGGCGGCTGGTTCCATTCGGGCGATCTGGCCCATCAGCACGAGGACGGCTATTTCGAGATCGCCGACCGGGCCAAGGATATCATCATCTCGGGCGGAGAGAATGTCAGCTCGGTCGAGATCGAGGGCGTGTTGATGCACCATCCCGACGTGCTGCTATGCGCGGTGGTGGCCAAGCCCGACGAGAAATGGGGCGAAGTGCCCTGCGCCTTCGTCGAACTCAAGGACGGCCACAAGGTCGATGCCGACACGCTGATCGCCTTTGCCCGCGAGCGGCTCGCGGGCTTCAAGACGCCCAAGCGCGTGGTGTTCCAGGATCTGCCCAAGACCTCGACCGGCAAGATCCAGAAATTCGAGCTGAGAAAGGTCGCCAGGGCGCTTTAGGCCCGCAGGCGCCTCTGCGCCGCAGCTTGCCGTTGTGACATTGTGGGCCGCGGCCGGGTGGGCTATCGTCCGGCCGCAAACCCCGCGCAAGCAGAAGGCCAGACCGGTCGCCCATGACGGCGCTCAAGAAATTCCAACGCCTCGAAAGCCCGGGCCTCTGGCGCGAAAGCCCCGAAGCCCAGCGGCGCGATGTGATCCTGTCCTTCGGCAACGCCTCGCTGGTGGTCTCGGACAGTGCCGAACGGGTGCTGACCCACTGGTCGCTGGCCGCGCTCGAACGGCTGAACCCGGGCCAGAGCCCCGCGCTGTATTCCCCCGGCGCCGACAGCGACGAAACGCTCGAGATCGAGGATGAGCTGATGGTCGATGCGCTCGAGACCGTGCGTAAGGCCATCGGCCGCACCCGGCCGCGCCCGGGGCGGCTGCGGATCTGGATCGTCGCGGCCACGGTCGCGGGCATCGCCGCGCTGGCGCTGTTCTGGCTGCCGGGTGCGCTGGTGCGCCAGACCGTGGCGGTCGCACCGCCCGAGATCCGCGCCGAGATCGGCCGCGCGGTGCTGGGCCACATGGCCCGCGCCGCCGGAACGCCCTGCGAGCGGGCGGGCGGGCAGCGCGCGCTCGACCGGCTGAGCGAGCGGCTCCTGCCCGGCAGCGGCAAGCGGGTGCGGGTCCTGCCGGGCGGGTTGCCCAGGGCGCTGCATCTGCCCGGCGGGCTGATCCTCCTGAACCGGGCGCTGGTCGAGGATCACGAGGACGTCGCCGCCGTGGCGGGCTTCATCCTGGCCGAGGATCTGCGCGCCACCCGCTCCGACCCGCTGGGAGACCTCCTGCGCGCGGCCGGGCCGCTGGCGACCTTCCGGCTGCTGACGACCGGCACCCTGCCCGAGGCGGCGCTGTCGGCCTATGCCCGCGAGGTGCTGATCGCCCCCGAGGCCCCCCTGCCCGAGGCAGAGTTGCTGGCCCGGTTCCGCGAGGCGGGCCTGCCCTCGACCCCCTATGCGCTGGCCCTCGATGTCACCGGCGAAAGCCAGCGCGGCCTGATCGAGGGCGACCCGCTGCGCGGACGCGAGACCGATCCGCCGATTTCGGATGGCGACTGGCTGCGGCTGCAGGCGATCTGCGGCGGGTGAGCCCCGCCCGCGCCGCGCCGGAATGGGCCGGAATGATCCGGAATGCCCGCCGGGATGGACTGTTCCCGCCAGCGGCAGATCGGCCGATGGCCAGACGGCGGAAGACATCGTCCGAAGGCTGCGCCGGATCCGGCATTACGGTCTGGCATCGCGCGACAGGGCCTTCGAGGACCAACGCAGGCCGCATGATCCCGCGATAGCGCAGGCGAGAGAAGACAGTCCGCGCCGAGAGGCGGCCTGCCCCCCGCCCCTCGCGTCCGGAGGCCGTGCAGCAGCATTATGGGGCAGAGACCTGACCGCAGGCCTTTCCCGCCATCGCCCGGCGGGGAGGCGCGAAAGGTCCGGATCCGCAGAACGCACCGCCATACGATCCGCTCGATGCCCGGCCGGATCGCTTGCAGCGGCGGCGGCCACCCGCGGTCACAAAGCCCGGGATTGGCACGCCCCCGTCGCGCCGAAAACCCGCGCGCGGAGGACGGCCAGAAGCAAGAACCCCGCCTGTTTCGGGCCGGGCGATCCGGGAAGACCGGATGCCGGGAAAGCCGCGACGCCCGGCTCCGCAACGAATGGCTCAAGGGAAAGCTCTCACGTACGCCGCGCGCCCGGCGCCCATCCCGTACGGGTAATGCCTCGCCGCTTCCGCCCGCTCTGACAGCGCATCGCGCCGCAGACCCCGGTGGCGCGGGGGCCGGATCTCGACCGCGGGCCGGCCGGTTGGCGCCCCTCGGGCCGACAGGGCCTCAGCGACCGGTCGCGACCGGCGCGTAGCCCGCCCCGATCAGCGCACCGCGGGCCCGGCCCATGCTGTCGCGATCGCCGAAGGGCCCGGCGAAGATGATGGTCACCAGCGCGCCATCGGCCATCACCCGCCCCTGCCGCGCGGGCAGGCCCAGGCGGCGCAGATCGGCGACGGCCTCGGCGGCCGCATCGGATTCGGGAAAGGCTCCGACCTGGATATAGCGACGGCCCGAAGCGGAAGCGCCAGCCACCGGCGCCACGGCCGATACCGCCTTCCTCCGGCCCGGATCGACAAGGCGCTGCGGAACCTGCTCTGTCCAGACGCTCCGCATCTGGGCATCGCCCCATTCGGTGCGCGGCCCGCGCAGCGGATTGAGGCGATCGTCTTCCCAGACCTCGCGATAGCCGGGGGGCACCTGCAACGGCGCCACCCCGGCAGTGACCGGTTCCGCACGAAGCGCACCGGTGCCGCCCGCGCAAAGCGCAAGCGCGACGGTCGCGGCCTGACAATATCTCGGAAAGCCCATGTCGATCTCACCCGTTTGCAGGGAATGCTGCCACCGCCTCCGGAAGGAGTAAAGCCGGAACTCCGCTACCGCGTTCCGAACATCCTGTCGCCGGCATCGCCGAGCCCGGGCATGATATAGCCCTGCTCGTCCAGCCGCTCGTCGAGCGAGGCGGTCACGATCGGCACATCGGGATGGGCCTCCTTCATCCGGGCAACCCCTTCGGGCGCGGCCAGAAGGCACATGAAACGGATGTCATTGGCCCCGGCCTGCTTCAGCAGATCGACCGCAGCGGCCGAGGAATTGCCGGTGGCCAGCATCGGGTCGACCACGATCACCAGCCGGTCCTTCAGATCCTGCGGCACCTTGAAGTAATACTGCACCGGCTGCAGGGTCTCTTCGTCGCGGTAGAGACCCACGAAGCCCACCCGCGCCGAGGGCACCAGTTCCAGCACCCCGTCCAGTAACCCGTTGCCCGCCCGCAGGATCGAGATCAACGCCATCTTCTTGCCCGCCAGAACCGGCGCGTCCATCTCGCGAAGCGGGGTCTCGATCCGCCGCGTGGTCATTTCCAGCTCGCGGGTGATTTCATAGGCCAGAAGCTGGCTGATCTCGCGCAGAAGCTGCCGGAACCCGGCGGTCGATGTGGCCTTGTCCCGCATCAGCGTCAGCTTGTGTTGCACCAGCGGGTGGGTAACGACGGTCAGATGGTCATACATCGGCGGCCTCCAGGCGTGTCTTTAGCTTTGCGCGGGTCTCCGCATCGCAGAAGGCGGCGTCGAGCGCCACCCGGTTCATCGCGGCAAAATCGCTGTCTTCCCAGCCGAAGACCTCGGCCAGCCGGGCATATTCGCGCCGCATCGAGGTGTGGAAGAAGGGCGGATCGTCGGTCGAGACGGTCAGCTTGACGCCCGCGCGCCTGAGCCGCTCGACCGGATGCGCGGCCAGCGAGGGGTATAGCCCCAGCGCCACGTTGGACCCGGGACAGATTTCCAGCACCGTGCCCGCCTCGACCAGATGATCGACGAGACCCGGATCCTCGATGGCGCGCACGCCATGGCCGATGCGGTCGACCCTGAGACCGGCCAGCGCCTCGCGCACCGAGGCCGGACCGCACCATTCGCCGGCATGCACAGTCAGCCCCAGCCCAGCCTCGCGGGCCATGTCGAAGGCATAGGCAAAATCGCGCGCCCGCCCGCGGCGCTCGTCGCCCGCCATGCCGAAGCCGACGACGAAATCGCCCGCGGTCTCGGCAGCGCAAAGCGCGGCCTCGCGCGCCCGCTCGGGGCCGAAATGGCGGATGCAGGTCACATTGGCGCGCAGCAGGATACCCTGGCCCTCGGCCCGTCCGGCCGCCTCGCGGATCGCCTCGAGATGCTCGACCCAGGCCGAAAGATCGCAGCCGCCGCAGAAATCGGGCGCGAGGAAGGTCTCGAGATAGATCACCCCCTCGGCCGCCGTCTCCTCGAGCACGGCCGCTGTCAGCCGGGCATAATCCTCGGGTGTCCTCAGCGCCGAGGACGCGGCCTCGTAGATGTCGAGAAACTGCAGGAAATCGCCGGTGACATAGCCGCCCCCGGCATCGAAAATGCGGGAAATGTCCAGGTTTCGCGCCCGGGCCATATCGCGGATCAGGGCCGGCGGCGCCGCGCCCTCCAGGTGGTGGTGCAATTCGATCTTGGGCAACTCGGTCACAGGAAACTCCGTCCGGGGCCTTGGGGGGAAACGCCCAGATGGGCGGCGATGCTGGCGGCGGTATCGGCGAAGGCGCGCAGGCCCAGCGCGCGCGTGCCGCGCCCAGCGCCGATCACCGGCACCCGCTCGCGGGTATGGTCGGTGCCGCGCCAGGTCGGGTCGTTGCCGTGATCGGCGGTGATCAGCACGAGATCGCCGGGCCGCATCCGCCCGAGGATGCGCGGCAGGGCGGCATCGAACCACTCCAGCGCCCGGGCATAGCCCGCAACATCGCGGCGGTGGCCGTAGAGGCTGTCGAATTCGACGAAATTGGCGAAGGTCAGGCTGCCCTCGGGGGCCGCTTCCATCAGATCGGCCCAATGCTCCATCAACTCGGCATCGGGACCGGTCCGGACCTCGTCGATGCCCCGCATCGAGAAGATGTCTCCGATCTTGCCGATGGCCTGCACCCGCCGCCCTTCGGCCTGCACCCAGTCGCACAGCGTGGGGGCCGGCGGCGCCATCGCATAATCGTGGCGGTGGGCGGTCCGGGTGAAGCCCGCTGCGGCGCTGCCGATGAAGGGGCGCGCGATGACCCGGCCGATCCGCATCGCATGGAGCCGGGGGGCGATCGCCGCGCAGAGCGCCAGCAGCCGGTCGCGCCCGAAGCGTTCCTCATGGGCCGCGATCTGCAAGACGCTGTCGGAGGAGGTATAGAGAATCGGCCAGCCCGTCCGCATATGCTCGGCGCCGAGCCGCTCGAGGATCTCGGTGCCCGAGGCGTGGCAATTGCCGAGCGTACCCCCGGTGCCCGCAAGCCGGCGGATCTCGGCCAGAAGATCCTCGGGAAAGGCAGGGATCTCGCGCGGGAAATAGCTCCAGTCCCAGGGCAGCGGCACCCCGGCCAGTTCCCAGTGGCCCGAGGGCGTGTCCTTGCCGCGCGACAGCTCGGTCGCCGCGCCCCAGAGCCCCTGCGGCCGGGCGCCAAGCCCCGGCGCAGCCTCGCCCGAGGCCAGACGGATCGCGGCGCCAAGGCCCAACGTGTCGAGATTGTGCAATTTCAGCGGGCCGGACCGGCCGGTCTCGGCGCGGCCTTCGGCACAGGCCCATGCGATATGAACAAGCGTATTGGCGCCGGTATCGGGCAGACCGTCATTGAAGAACTCCGCCGCATCGGGTGCGCCGCCGCAGCCGACCGAATCCATCACCACCAGGAAGGCCCGCGTCATCGCAGGACCCTCTGATGCACCAGAGGCGGGATATCGGGCATCTCGTCGCCCATCCGGAACGCCGCGCGCACCCCGGCCTGAACCGCCTCGGCATCGGCCTCGCTGGCGGCATGGACGATGGCCAGCGGCTCGCCCGGCGCGATCCGGTCGCCCAGCGCCGCCATCTCGGCCAGCCCCACCGCCGGATTGATCCGGTCGCCCTCGCGCCGCCGCCCGCCGCCAAGCGCCACCACCGCACGCCCCAGCGCCGCGCCGTCGATTTCCTGAACGATGCCGGCATCGGCGGCCGTGACCTCGTAGAGGACGGGCGCGGCCGGCAGCCGGTCGGGCCAGCGCTCGATGAAATCGGCCGGGCCGCCGAGCTCGGCGACCATCTCGCCGAATTTGAGCACCGCATCGCCCGTCTCGATCGCCCGGCCGATACGCTGCGCGCCATCGGCGGCATCCGCGGCCAACCCACCCAGCGCCAGCACCTCGCCGCCAAGCGCGCAGGTCAGATCCCAGAGCGCGGGCGTGACGCCGGTCCCGGTCAGGGTCTCCATCACCTCGATCACCTCGAGCGCATTGCCCGCCGCGCCCACCAGCGGCTGGGACATGTCGGTGATCAGCGCGGCCGTCATGCAGCCTGCCCCCTGGGCGGTCGCGACCAGCGCGCGGGCAAGATCCTCGGCCTCTTCCATGTCCTTCATGAAGGCGCCCGAGCCGACCTTGACGTCGAGCACCAGCGCCTCGAGCCCGGCGGCCAGCTTCTTCGACAGGATCGAGGCGGTGATCAGGTCGATGCTCTCGACCGTGCCCGAGACATCGCGGACCGCGTAAAGCCTGCGGTCGGCGGGGGCGATATCCTCCGAGGCGCCGACGATGGCGCAACCGACCTGGGCGGTCACCGATTTCAGCGCGGCGACCGGGACCTCGCCGCGATAGCCGGGAATCGATTCGAGCTTGTCGAGCGTGCCGCCGGTATGACCGAGCCCCCGCCCCGAGATCATCGGCACGAACGCCCCGCAAGCCGCCAGCGCGGGCGCCAACACCAGCGAGACGCAATCGCCGATACCGCCGGTGGAATGCTTGTCGAGCACCGGGCCCGGCAGGTCCCAGTCGAGCACCTTGCCGCTGTCGCGCATCGCCCGCGTCAGCCCGACCCGCTCGGGATCGGTCAGCCCGTTCAGGAGCACCGCCATGGCGAAGGCCCCGGCCTGGGCATCGGTGACCGCGCCGGAAGCGAGGCCGTCGGCGAACCAGCGCAGCTGCTCTTCGGTCAGGGTTTCGTCATCGCGGACCCGCGCGATGATGCTGCGGGCATCCATCTCAGCGGCCCATATGCGCGGGCGTGAAGGCGCCGGGCAAGAGCTCGGCCATGGTGACATGCCGGGTGGCGCCGCCGGTGGTGGCCAGCGTCACCGGAACCCCGGGCGCGGCGAATTCGGCCAGTTTCTGGCGGCAGCCGCCGCAGGGTGGCACCGGATCGGGACTGTCGGCGATGACCACGACCTCGCGGATCTCGCGACAGCCCGCGGCCACCATGGCGGCAATCGCGCCAGCCTCGGCGCAGGTGCCCTGGGGATAGGCCACATTCTCGACATTGCAGCCGACATGGATCCGCCCGTCCGCCCCCAGCAGTGCCGCCCCGACCCTGAAGCGCGAATAGGGGGCATAGGCGTTTTCGCGCACCGCGCGGGCAGCGGTCAGTAGCGGCATCGGATCCTCCGTTTCCAGGACAATCTGCGGTGCCGCCGCGACCGATGCAAGCCCGCCCGGAATTGCGACGATTCAGCGCGCCTGGCGGGCGATTGCGCTAACATTCGCAGATGGAAGAGTTTCTATCTTGCGCAACTCAAAGTCGGTGCGTAACAGAATTGCGCCAGCTACGCGGAGGGAAGGAAAGTCATGTCATATGCCGAGGTCTACGAGCACTGGAAAACGGACCCCAACGGCTTCTGGATGGAAGCCGCGGAGGCGATCGACTGGGTGGAAAAGCCCTCCAAGGCGCTGTTCGACGAGAATGCCCCGAATTACGAATGGTTCAGCGACGGCATGGTGAACACCTGCTGGAACGCGGTCGACCGCCATGTCGAGCAGGGCCGCGGCGAGCAGGTCGCGATCATCTATGACAGCCCGATCACCCATACCAAGCGCGAGATCACCTATGTGGAACTGCGCAACCGCGTGGCGACGCTGGCGGGGGCTCTGCGCGACAAGGGCGTGACCAAGGGCGACCGGGTCATCATCTACATGCCGATGATCGTCGAGGCGCTGGAGGCGATGCTGGCCTGCGCGCGGCTGGGTGCGGTGCATTCGGTGGTGTTCGGCGGCTTTGCCGCGCATGAGCTGGCGGTGCGGATCGACGATGCCAAGCCGAAATGCATCATGGCCGCCTCCTGCGGGATCGAGCCGGGTCGCCTGGTCCATTACAAGCCCCTGCTGGACGGCGCCATCGAGCAGGCCAAGCACAAGCCCGAATTCTGCGTGATCTACCAGCGCGAACAGGAAGTGGCGCAGCTGACCGAGGGCCGGGACGTGAACTGGCACGGTTTCCAGTACGGCGTGCGGCCAGCCGAATGCGTGCCGGTCGAGGGCAACCACCCCGCCTATATCCTGTACACCTCGGGCACCACCGGCCAGCCCAAGGGCGTGGTCCGTCCGACCGGCGGCCATCTGGTGGCGCTGAACTGGACGATGAAGAACATCTACAACCTCGATCCCGGCGACGTGTTCTGGGCCGCCTCGGATGTGGGCTGGGTCGTGGGCCACAGCTATATCTGCTATGCCCCGCTGATCCACGGCAACACCACCATCGTCTTCGAGGGCAAGCCCGTGGGCACCCCCGATGCCGGCGTGTTCTGGCGGGTGATCTCGGAACACAAGGTGAAAAGCTTCTTCACCGCGCCAACCGCCTTCCGCGCCATCAAGCGCGAGGATCCGAACGGCGAATTCCTCAACAAATACGACCTGACCGGGCTGAAGGCGCTGTATCTCGCGGGCGAGCGCGCCGATCCGGACACCATCAAATGGGCACAGCGGATGCTGGGCGTGCCGGTGATCGACCATTGGTGGCAGACCGAAACCGGCTGGGCCATCGCGGGCAACCCGCTGGGGATCGAGAAGCTGCCGGTGAAGGTCGGCTCGCCCTCGGTGCCGATGCCGGGCTATGACATCCACATCCTCGACGAGGGCAGTCATGAGGTCGGCCCGGGCACCTTGGGCGCCATCGCGGTCAAGCTGCCGCTGCCTCCGGGCACGCTGCCCACGCTGTGGAACGCGCATGAGCGGTTCGAGAAATCCTACCTGACCCATTTCCCCGGCTATTACGAGACGGGCGATGCGGGCTACAAGGACGAGGACGGCTATCTCTACATCATGGCGCGGACCGATGACGTCATCAACGTCGCCGGGCACCGGCTCTCGACCGGCGCGATGGAAGAGGTGCTGGCCAGCCATCCCGACGTCGCCGAATGCGCGGTGATCGGCGTGGCCGACGAGCTGAAGGGGCAGTTGCCGATGGGCTTTCTCTGCCTCAATGCGGGCTGCAGCCGCGATCACGGCGAGATCCTCCGCGAATGCGTCACGCTGGTGCGCAACCAGATCGGCCCGGTCGCTGCCTTCAAGCTGGCCTGCATCGTCGACCGCCTGCCCAAGACCCGGTCGGGCAAGATCCTGCGCGGCACCATGTCCAAGATCGCCGACGGGATGGATTTCAAGATGCCCGCGACCATCGACGACCCCGCGATCCTCGACGAGATCGCCGATGCGGTAAAGCGGCTGGGCTATCCGCAGGCGGCCTGAGCCCCCGCATCCCCCTGCCTCAGGGGCCCCGCATCGGGCCCCTGAGCGGAAAAAAAACCGAAAACCGGGGCCGGCGCATGGACAACCTTGCGTCGGCTCTCGTATTTTTTACCATTACTGCAGGTTTTTTCCGCGATACCGCGTAAACCAACCAATAGACAGGTTGGTATGCGGCCTCATGCGGGATAATAAGATAGAAATGCAACTCATGCGAGTGCAGCAATGTTGCCGATGCCGGAACGCACCCCCCCTGGCGACAGGGGTCTAGGCTTGGCGGACCGCGGCTTTCGCGCGGATCTGTCCGAGACCGGGCGTGGCGCGCAAAAGCGCGCGGCGATGCTGGGTCATGACATGCGCTCGGCGATCGCAGATATTCTCGGCGGGTTGTCACTGGCCGAGCTGGGGCCCCTCGACCCTGATTCCAGGCTGCAGCTCAAACGGGTCCAAAGCGCCGCCGAACAGCTGGCGCGCCTGACCGACGAGACCCTGGCGTTGATCACCGGCGACGAGATCGACCAGCTTGAGGCGCCGATCCATACCGCGCTGCTGCCCTTCCTCGAGCGCATCGCCGGGCGCTGGCAGGCCCATGCCGAGGAACACGGCCTGGCTTTCGCGCTCGATATCCATACCGACCTGCCCGGCATCATCGGCACCGATCCGGCAGCGCTCGAACGGATTCTCTCGAATCTCATCAGCAATGCGATGAAATACTCCGCCGCCGGTACGGTGCGGCTGAAAACCCATATGGGCCCGCGGGAATCGCTCTGCTTCAGGGTGCGCGACACCGGACCGGGTTTTTCCGAGGAGGCCATGGCCCGGCTGTTCGAATTCGCCGGGCGCCCGGCCGAAAGCAGCCAGCCGGGCAGCGGTCTGGGCCTGCATATCGTGCGCGACCTGGCCCGGCGGGTGCGCGGCCAGCTCCAGCTGGTCAATCTTGCCGAGGGCGGCGCCGAGGTCTCGGTGATCCTGCCGCGCTCGGCCTGGGCGCCGGGCGTGCAGACGCGGGGCGATCTGCGCGACCTGCCCGACCTGTCCTGCTGCGACGTGCTTCTGGCCGAGGACAACCCGACCAACCAGTTGCTGATGCGGCAGATGCTCGAAACGCTGGGGGCACGCTGCACCATGGTCAAGGACGGTCAGGCCGCAGCCGAGATCCTGGCGGCGCGTCGTTTCGACCTGGCCCTGATCGACATCGAGATGCCGCGCCTGTCGGGCATCGACGTGATCCGGCGGCTGCGGACGTCCGAGGGCGACAGTCCGGGAACGGCCGTGCTGGCGGTGACGGCCTTCGTGCTTGCCGCCAATCGGGACCAGATCTATGCCGCCGGCGCCGACGGCATTCTGGCCAAGCCGATCATGAGCCTCGACGCCTTCGGCGAGGCGATCATGGGGGTGCTGAACCGGCGGCCCTGCAACTGCGCCCACGTCTCCGAGCGCCCCGTACCCTTCGACGCGCTGCATCTCGACCGGCTGCTGGCGCTGGCCGGACCGGAAGACGGGCGCGAGCTTCTGACCCGGATGCATGACGATCTCGAGGCCGTGCGCGCCGGCCTGGTCGAGGCACTCGAACGTGGCAACCGGACGATGCTGCTGTCGCAGGCCCATGTGCTGATCTCGCTGGCCGGCGCGGTGGGCAATGGCACGTTGCAGGCGCTTGCGGAACATCTGAACTCCGCCGCCCGCAGGCAGGACAACACCGAGGTCGGACAGCTCGGTCCGCAGATCGTCGCGCATATCGAAGAGCTCTGCACCGCGCTCGAGGCCGAATTCGCCACCCGTTACAGCAAGGCAGGCGCATGACCGTCCCCCCGCTTCTTTTGATCGAGGACACGCCCTCGCTTCAGATGATCTACGAGACGGTGCTGCGCAATGCCGGCTACAAGGTGGTCTCGGCCTCGACCGCCGCAGAGGGACTGGCCGCCTTCCGCGAGCTGCGACCGCAGGTCGTTCTGCTCGACCTGATGCTGCCCGACCGTCCCGGGCAGGAACTGTTGCAGGAATTCCTGGCGCTCGTCCCCGAGACCCGGGTGATCGTGGTCACCGCCAATGGCTCGATCAACCGCGCGGTCGAGGCGATGCGCGCGGGGGCCTATGAATTCCTGCTCAAGCCCTTCAACGAACAGCGCTTCCTGCATGCGGTCGAGACCGCGCTGGCCGAGCGCAGGGCGGCCGACCCACCGCCTGCCCCGGCGCCGACCCGGACCACGTTCGAGCCGCCCTCGGGCTTCGTCGGCAGCTCGCCCCAGATGGTCGCGGTCTATGACCGGATCGCCTCGGTCGGCCGCTCGAAAGCCACCGTCTTCATCACCGGCGAAAGCGGCACCGGCAAGGAGATCTGCGCGCAGGCGGTGCATGCCGCATCGGCCCGTGCCGACGGGCCCTTCGTGCCGCTGAACTGCGCCGCGATCCCGCGCGATCTTCTGGAATCCGAGGTCTTCGGTCATCTCAAGGGCGCCTTCACAGGGGCGCTGGCCGACAAGCCGGGGGCGGCGGCGGTGGCCGATGGCGGCACGCTCTTCCTCGACGAGATCTGCGAAATGGACATGGGGCTTCAGACCAAGCTCCTGCGCTTCCTGCAGACCTCGACGGTGCAGCCCATCGGTGCCTCGCATCCGCGCAAGGTCAATGTCCGGATCGTCTGCGCCACCAATCGCGATCCGCTGGAAGAGGTCCGGCTGGGCCGGTTCCGCGAGGATCTGTATTACCGGCTGCATGTGGTGCCGATCCATCTGCCGCCGCTGCGCGAGCGCGGCGAGGATGTGGTCGAGATCGCGCAATCGGCGCTCGAGAAGCTCTCGGCCGAGGAAGAGCGCAGCTTCGACCGGCTGGCGCCCGAGGTCGCGCAGCTGTTCCGACGCCTGCCCTGGCCGGGAAATGTGCGCCAGTTGCTGAACGTGCTGCGCCATGCGGTGGTGCTGAACCAGGGGCCGGAAATCACGCTGGAGATGCTGCCGATCGCGCTGCAGCAGGAACATGACCGGATCACCGCCTCGGGACGGGGCATGTCCCGGGCCATGGACGGCGATGCCGAACCGATCCAGATCGAGGATCTGATCGGACGGACGCTGGCCGAAATCGAGCAAGTGGTGATCGAGGGCACCATCGCCCGCGAAGGCGGCTCGTTGCCGCGCGCGGCACGCGTGCTCGACGTGTCCCCCTCGACCCTCTATCGCAAGCGCGAAGCCTGGGCGCGCAAGCAGCAGGACACCCATACCGATGGCACCGAAGCGGATCTTCACACCACGCATTGACGCTCCGCCTGCACCGCCACCGGGGGGCCCGTCTCCGATCGGCCCCGAGGCGGGGACCGGAACGAACAGCCTCTGAATGCAGACCGCGCCCGGATGTTTGATCCCATGGTTTGAGGATGCGGTCCATTCGTCGAAATGGAACCCCATGGCCGAGCTTCGTCATGGCGGTGCCACGACCGCGCGCCGTGTCAGAGTGGCAACATGAGCCGATTGCAAGCCCGAGTGCGGCGCTGAGCCGGAAGCTCGGCGGTGAGCGTGACCGGAAAACGATCCCCGGATCGTTTCCTTGTTGTCCTTGCCATCCAGGGACACGACGCCTTCGGGCCGGGCGACCATGGCGGAGAGGCGCCACGTTATCCGGTCCGCAGGCTGATGCCGCACGCGGGCGCGGAAGCGTTCGGTGACGCGCAGCGACTTGTCTTGCCGCTGAAGCCGGGACCGCCGCTCGGCACCCCGGCTATTGACGCGGACTGAACCTTACCCCTTCCGCTTCAGCAAGCGCATCGCCCGGTTCGAAACGCGGGATGTCAGGGGCCTGAGCGACCGGTTCCTCGATGACGGCCGGACGAGCAGCCTGCCTGCCGGGTCCGGGCGCTCGCCCCCGGACTGCCGGACTGCCGCTCGGGCATGGCCTGTCAGTCCGATCCGACGCGCCCGGCTTGCTCCGGTCCCGGGCGACATCCCGGCCAGGCGGCCGAGGCCCGCCCGCTCGAACCTTCCAGGATGCACCTCCGGGCCCCTGTCGGACGCGGGGATGCAATGGTGCCGACAGGATCCATCCTGCTGAAAAGGGTGAAGCCTATCGGGCCCTTCACGGGCATCCACCAGCTTGCGGGTTTCAGGCGAAAGGCTTCAGAGGAACTGCTCGCGCAACAGCCGTTCCTCGAGCCCGTGGCCCGGATCGAACAGGATGCGGTGCCGTATCGTCGCTTCCGAGCGGATCTCGACCTTGCTGACCACCCCTGCCCCGCGACTGTCGCCCTCTGTCATCACCGGCCGCTTGCGCGGCTCGAGCGCCTCGATCGTCACCGTCGCCCGCTTGGGCAGCAGCGCCCCCCGCCAGCGCCGCGGCCGGAAGGGCGCGACCGCGGTCAGCGCCAGAACATCCGACCCGATCGGCAGGATCGGACCATGGGCGGAATAATTATAGGCGGTCGAGCCCGCCGGCGTCGCCACCAGCGCCCCGTCGCAGACAAGCTCTTCGAGCCGGACCTTGCCATCGACCGAGATCCGGAGCTTGGCCGCCTGCGGCCCGGCGCGCAGAAGGCTGACCTCGTTGATCGCCAGCGCCTCGACCACGGTCCCGTCCGGCCGCGTCGCCTTCAGCCGCAGCGGGTTGATGATCTCTTCCTCCGCCGCCGCCAGCCGGTCGGCCAGCCCGTCCTCGTGATACTCGTTCATCAGAAAACCGATGGTGCCGCAATTCATGCCGTAGACCGGCAGATCGAACCCCTGGGTGGCATGCAGCGTCTGCAGCATGAACCCGTCGCCGCCCAGCGCCACGATCACCTCGGCCTGTTCCGGCCTGCATTGTCCGTAGCGCACCGTCAGCCGGCCGAGCGCCCCTTCGGCGCTTGCGGTCTCGCTTGCCAGAAAGGCAATCCTCGTCGGTCCGGCCATGTCCTGTTCCCTCGCGTTTCCGGCCAAGTCTTCGCGCGCGCCGATCGGAAACACAAGGCCCGCATCCGACCCGCGGGAGCGGCCGAACCGGGCCAGATCGGGCTTTTTCAATGCCCGGCCTTCCGATAGAACCCACGGCATCCGGCTCTGGCTGTCCCGAGGAGACCCAACATGAACGCCCATCACCAAGACAGCGGCTTTTTCGCCGATGACCTTGCCACCCGTGATCCCGAGATCGCCCGTGCCATCGGTCTGGAGCTTGGCCGCCAGCGCGACGAGATCGAGCTGATTGCCTCCGAGAACATCGTCAGCCGCGCCGTGATGGAGGCACAGGGTTCGGTGATGACCAACAAATATGCCGAAGGCTATCCGGGCCGGCGCTATTACGGCGGCTGCCAGTTCGTCGACATCGCCGAGAACCTGGCGATCGAGCGGGCCTGCAAGCTGTTCGACGTGGCCTTTGCCAATGTGCAGCCCAATTCGGGCAGCCAGGCCAACCAGGGCGTCTTCACCGCGCTTTTGAAACCCGGCGACACCATCCTCGGCATGAGCCTCGACGCGGGCGGCCACCTGACCCATGGCGCCGCCCCGAACCAGTCGGGCAAATGGTTCAACGCGGTCCAGTACGGCGTGCGCGAAAGCGATCTCGAGGTCGATTACGACCAGATCGAGGCGCTGGCGAAAGAGCATCAGCCCAAGCTGATCGTCGCGGGCGGTTCGGCCATTCCGCGCATCCTCGACTTCAAGCGCTTCCGCGAGATCGCCGACATGGTCGGCGCCTGGCTGATGGTCGACATGGCCCATTTCGCGGGGCTGGTGGCGGCCGGGCTCTACCCCTCGCCCTTCCCGCATGCGCATGTCGCAACGACGACCACCCACAAGACCCTGCGCGGTCCGCGCGGCGGCATGATCCTGACCAATGACGAGGCGCTGGCCAAGAAGTTCAACTCGGCCATCTTCCCGGGCATCCAGGGCGGTCCGCTGATGCATGTGATCGCAGGCAAGGCCGTGGCCTTCGGCGAGGCGCTGCGCCCCGACTTCAGGACCTATCAGGAACAGGTCATCAAGAATGCCAAGGCGCTGGGCGCGGCACTGGTCGAGGGCGGGCTGAACCTCGTCACCGGCGGCACCGACAGCCATGTGCTGCTGGTCGATCTGCGACCCAAAGGCGTGAAGGGCAACGCCACCGAAAAGGCGCTGGGACGGGCCCATATCACCTGCAACAAGAACGGCATCCCCTTCGACAGCGAGAAGCCCACGATCACCAGCGGCATCCGTCTGGGCAGCCCCGCCGGGACGACCCGCGGCTTCGGCGAAGAGGAATTCGCCCAGATCGGCCGCTGGATCACCGAGGTCGTGGACGGTCTGGCCGCCAATGGCGAAGAGGGCAACTCGGAGGTCGAGACCCGGGTCAAGGCCGAGGTCGAGGCGCTCTGCGCCCGCTTCCCGATCTATCCCGCGCTCTGAGCGCATAACAGGACCCGGACCGGAAGGGGCAGCCCCGGCTGCCCCTTTTCCTTTCTGGAAAAGGCCCGCGCACTCTGGCACCGGCCGCCGCCCGGGGGTATCTCTGCCCCATGCTCGCGACACAGATCCACGGCGACCGCAGCGCCGTCCCGCCCATCCTGATCGTTCATGGCCTGTTCGGCTCGGCCCGCAACTGGGGGGCCGTCGCACGCCGCCTGTCCGACAGCCGCCGGGTCGTCGCGGTCGACATGCGCAACCATGCCGACAGCCCCTGGACCGCCACCCATCGCTATCCCGAACTTGCCGCCGACCTGGCCGAGGTGATCGCGGCCGAAGGCGGGCGGGCCGATGTCATCGGCCATTCGATGGGGGGCAAGGCCGCGATGATGCTGGCGCTGACCCGGCCCGAGACGGTCGGACGGCTGATCGTGGCCGATATCGCGCCGGTCGCCTATGGCCACAGCCAGACCGGGCTGATCCAGGCCATGCGCGGGCTCGACCTCTCGGCCATCTCGCGGCGCAGCGAGGCCGACCGGGCGCTGGCGGCCGCTATCGGGGACCCGTCGACCCGGGCCTTCCTGCTGCAATCGCTGGATCTGCGCGCCGAGCCGCCGCGCTGGCGGCTCAATCTCGACACGCTCGAAGCCGAGATGCCCCATATCACCGGCTGGCCCGACACTGTCGAAGGCCGGTTCGACGGCCCGACGCTGATGCTGACGGGGGCCTTGTCCGATTATGTCGGCCCCGGGGACCGGGACCGGATCAAGGCGCTGTTCCCCGCGGCCCGCTTCGCCAGGATCCCCGGTGCCGGCCACTGGCTGCATGCCGACAAGCCGCGGGAATTCGAAGCGGCGGTGCGGGCCTTCCTCGAGATGCCGCCTAGCCCTCGGGCCTGAGGATCCGCGTCAGCGTGCCGTCCTTCTTGATGTATTGCCCCATCAGCGCGGCCGCCACATGCAGCAGCAGAAGCAGCACCAGGATCACCCGGAACCCGGCATGCAGCCCCGCCGCCAGCTCGGAGCCCAGCCACCAGGCCAGCATGCCGGTCGCTGGCAGCGCCACCATCAGCACGTAAAGCGCGCCATGGATCACCCGGGCCAGCATCACCTGGGCGGGCGTATGGCCTGGATCGGGAGCGGGCACGCCATGCAGAAAGCGCAGTCCCAGCCGCCAGAAGGCCAGCACCAGAATCGCCAGCCCGATCAGAATATGCAGCGCAACCAGAACGGTGACGCCCTTCTCGCCCGTCTCCATGTAGCGCCCGAAGGCCTGCCCGATGCCCTCTGCGAACAGGAATTGCAGCACGACAAGACCGAACACCGCCCAATGCAGACGGATCTGCATCCGTGAATAACCCGTAACCGACATCGACGACCTCCGATGATCCGTTTCCTGAAGCGACCGCCCGGGGACCGGCGGCCGGTAGACGGCCTCTGGCCGGGGCGACAGCGACGGGCATCGGCATGCCGGCGCTCGTCTGCGTCACCGCGGCAAGGCTCATGCCCGTCAGGCTAGAGGATTTCCATGCGCCCGGGAGTGCGGCCTGGCGAAGCATCCCGGGGTCCCGGCACCGCGGCTCAGAACGACCAGACCCGGGCGCGGCGGTCGAGAAGATCGCGGGCCATGGCACCGGGACGGGCGACGCCCACCCCCTCGATCAGCGCCTCGGGCCCGGCGCCGCGCCCGGGCAGGTAGATCGCGCAGACCCCGACCCGCGCGCCCTTGCCGATCGCGGTCCGCAGCGCGGCCTGCGGGCTCAGACCGGCCGGAGGCTGGGGCGCCAGCGCCGTCTCGGGTGGCGCGGCAAGCGCGATATCACCCGCCGGACCGCAGAGCAGGATCTCGGTCTCGACCCCGCGCTCAAGCGCCTGCAGCGTCAGTACCATCGCCATCAGCTGGGTTTGCGGCGCGGCATCGGTCAGCACCGTGACGAGCCGGCGCACATCCTTCGCCGCCGCCGGAGCGGCCGCCAGTGCCAGCGTCAGCGTCAGCCCGAGCGCCGCCATTCTCGGGGCTCTGAGGAAAGTCTTTGCGAGGGTCATGGCCCATCTCCCTGTCTTTGGTGATCTTCGGACAGGTGATAGGGCATGGGTGCGTGCCCCGGCGGTGACAAAGGCACAGAACCGGGCATGGCGCGCGCGCCTCCGCGCCTGACGTTGGGGAAGCCCGCCTTGATGCGGATCAAACCGGCCTGCCGGGGCCCATGTTAGGCTGGCCCATCGGCGACGCGGCAGCGGCGGTGATTGCCGGGCGGGGGAGCGCGAAGCAGATGATCTCACTCGACGATATCGAAGACATGACCGATCTCTCGCGCGACGAGATCTCGGCCATTGCCGAACATGAGAACCTGCCCGAGGCCGATGCATCGCTTCTGGGCGATTACCTGATGCATCTGCATCACGGCCCGCAACGGGTCCAGGCGATGATCTGCGAGGATATCCGCGCCGCCCTCCATCGCGACGATACCCGCCGCGCAGCCGAGCTTTACGCGGTGCTACACTCTTTCCTGGCAAGCCATCCCGAAGCCGCGCAAGGCACGTCCTAGCCCGAGCACCGCGACCCGAAGGCCGCCCCCGAGATGCCTCTTGTAAGCACCGCCGGGGGGCGGAAACAGGCTCAGACCTCCGGCAGGCCGCCCCGCAGGCGTTCCTCCCTTGAGCGGACCGACCAGCGCGGATCGGCCTCCTTGATCCGGCGCGAGACGACATAGGCTGCGGGCCAGGCCAGAATGCAGCCGATCCCGGCGCCGATGGCGATGGCGGTCCAGCTGTAGAAGCCCAGCGAGAACATGACGATCACGATCGCCCCGGTGATCACGGCCCCGCTCATCGGGGTCAGGAGCAGGCTCAGACGGTCCATGATTTCCCTCCCTTGTCATGGTTAACGCAAGGGAAATACGCAGCGACCGCAGATCCGGATGCCGTCGCCCGGGGCACGACGCATCACGAAGCGGTGAAAGGCGGGGAATGGGAAACCGTCAGGGCTCAGGCGGGAAGTCGGGCGGTGACCTCGATCTCGATCTTCATCTCGGGCTCCATCAGCCCGGCCGTGATCATCGTGGCCGCGGGCCGGGCCCGGGCAAAGGCCTCGGAGACGACAGGCCAGCAGGCGGGCCAGTCGGCCCGGTCGGGCAGGATGTAGCGGACCCGGACGACATCGTCGAGCGAGGCCCCTGCCGCGGCCAGCGCAGACGCGATCGTGGCCAGCGCATTGGCGCATTGGGTCTCGACCGCGTCGGGCATGGTCATGGTGGCATAGTCATAGCCGGTCGTGCCGGCCACGAAGACCCAGCCATCGGCGATGACGGCGCGGGAATAGCCGATCTTCGCCTCGAAGGGCGATCCGGTCGAGATCAGACGGCGCGCCATACCTCAGCCCGCGGTCTTTCCTTCCTTCTTGCTGTCAGCATAGATCATCAGGGGCGCGGCATCGGCATTGACCGCTTCCTCGTTGACCACGACCTCCTGCACCGCATCCATGCCCGGCAGATCGAACATGGTGTCGAGCAGGATATCCTCCATGATCGACCGCAGACCGCGCGCACCGGTCTTGCGCGCGATGGCGCGCTTGGCGATGGCGGACAGCGCATCCTCGGTGAAGGTCAGCTGGGTATCTTCCAGCTCGAACAGCCGCTGATACTGCTTGACCAGCGCGTTCTTCGGCGCGGTCAGGATCTGCACCAGCGCGGACTCGTCCAGATCGGTCAAGGTGGCGATCACCGGCAGACGGCCGACGAATTCGGGGATCAGGCCGAATTTCAGCAGATCCTCGGGTTCGAGTTCGGTGAACACTTCGCCGATTCCGCGCGAATCGTTATCCTTCACATCGGCGCCGAAGCCGATGGCCGAGCCCTTGCCGCGCTGCGAGATGATCTTCTCGAGGCCAGCGAAGGCACCGCCGCAGATGAAGAGGATATTGGTGGTGTCGACCTGCAGGAATTCCTGTTGCGGATGCTTGCGCCCGCCCTGCGGCGGCACCGAGGCGACAGTGCCCTCCATGATCTTCAGGAGCGCCTGCTGCACGCCCTCGCCCGACACGTCGCGGGTGATCGAGGGATTGTCGGACTTGCGGGTGATCTTGTCGACCTCGTCGATATAGACGATGCCGCGCTGTGCGCGCTCGACATTGTATTCGGACGCCTGCAGCAGCTTGAGAATGATGTTCTCGACATCCTCGCCGACATAGCCCGCCTCGGTCAGCGTGGTCGCATCGGCCATGGTGAAGGGCACGTCGAGGATGCGCGCAAGTGTCTGCGCCAGAAGGGTCTTGCCGCAGCCGGTCGGGCCGATCAGCAGGATGTTCGATTTCGCCAGCTCGATATCGGCGGATTTGGCGCCATGATTGAGCCGCTTGTAATGATTGTGCACCGCGACGGACAGCACCCGCTTGGCATGCATCTGGCCGATCACGTAATCGTCCAGCACCTCGCAGATGTCGCGGGGGGTGGGCACGCCATCGGTCGACTTCAGCCCCGAGGACTTGGTCTCCTCGCGGATGATGTCCATGCACAGCTCGACGCATTCGTCGCAGATGAAAACGGTCGGCCCGGCGATAAGCTTGCGCACTTCATGCTGGCTCTTGCCGCAGAACGAGCAGTAAAGCGTGTTCTTCGAGTCGCTGCCGGAATTCGTCGCCATGTCGGTCCTCTGCGGTCGTGGTCTGTGCGGTCCTGCACCGGGCAGGAACGCCTCGCCTTCCCCGGTCACCTCGGCCTTCCGATCAGGGTAGGGCAAGGCGGAGCGGGGCACAATGTCAAATTCCTCACCCTGGCGCAGGGCCGGTCCGGCCCCGCCCCGGGGTGGCGGCGGTTACTTCTTCTCTTCGAGGGCGCTGCGGCTTTCGACGATCTCGTCGATCAGGCCCCAGTCCTTCGCCGTCTCGGCATCCATGAAGTTGTCGCGCTCGAGCGCGTCGATCACGCTCTGAAGATCCTGACCGGTATGCTTCACGTAGATCTGGTTCAGCCGGTCCTTCAGCTTCTGGGTCTCCTGGGCATGGATCATGATGTCCGTCGCCTGGCCCTGGAAGCCGCCCGAGGGCTGGTGCACCATGATCCGGCTGTTGGGCAGCGAGAAGCGCATTCCCGGCGCGCCCGCGGTCAGAAGCAGCGAGCCCATCGAGGCCGCCTGCCCCACCACCAGGGTCGAGACCTTGGGCTTGATGTACTGCATGGTGTCGTAGATCGAGAGCCCCGAGGTCACAACGCCGCCTGGACTGTTGATATACATGGAGATCTCTTTGGACGGGTTCTCGGCCTCGAGATGCAGGAGCTGGGCCACGATCAGGCTCGACATGCCGTCATGGATCGGGCCGGTGATGAAGATGATCCGCTCCTTCAGCAGGCGCGAGAAGATGTCATAGGCCCGTTCGCCGCGCGAGGTCTGCTCGACCACCATGGGCACCAGGTTGTTCATGTAATGCTCGATCATGTCGGTCATAGTCGCCTGCCTCTGGGTACATTCGGCCGTTGGATGCTGACGGGTCCGGCCTGTCAGCCCGCGTGTCGGAAGAGTCTTAGTTTCGCACCAGACTCCCTGCAAGGGCCATAGCCGCTTTTCCTTTCTCCGCCCCCCGGGCCGCGACGCCCGCCCCGACCGCGATGCTAAGCGCAGGGCACGCGGCACCAACGCGGCAAGGACGGGGTTCGGCGGAAGATCGGGCGGCACCGCAACATCGCGACGCAGGACCAAGCCGGCCCGCGCGCCGTGTTCGCTGTGCCTGTTATTCGGGCAGTGTCTTCCGGATATCGCCCAGATCGAGAACCGGCGCCGCATCGAGATTGCCCGCATCGAGCAGCGACGCGACCCGCTCGAGCGCGGCCACCAGCATCGCCTGTTCCCAGTCCGGCAGCCTCTCGAAGGCGATCACGTAGCGATCATGCAGCGGATCGGGGGCGCGGTCGATCGACTCGCGGCCAAGCCCGGTGATGGCGATGATCATCTGCCGCCGGTCGGTTTCCGAGCGCCGCCGGTCGACAAGCCCCTTGGCGACCAGCCGGTCGATCAGCGTGGTCATCGTCGCCTGCGACACCCCCATCCGGGTGGCGATGGTCTTCGGCGTGCTCTGCCCGGTCTCGGCCACGATCTGCAACACGCGAATCTGTACCGCGGTCAGCCCCGCGGCACGCGCCAATTCCCGGCCGTAAAGCTCGGTTGCCCTCAGGATCCGCCGCAACGCGACAAGGCTCAGTTCGGACCGTTTCATACCACCTCCATCTTCCGGCAGCACACTGACGGAGAACGATTTTCATCAATCGCGGACGGGCGCAAGGGCAATGAGCTTCGCAAGACAAACTGACCCGAAGAAGATCGCGCAATCCGGGGTTGTTTCCTGCCTAGATGATCCGTACTTCTTAGCTCATTTAGGCGGCTTTATACCAAATTTTGTGCCTTTTGCATCGGCATATTGAAATTTCGCAAGACTAACTATATTGAAATACCCGAGCCACAAGGAGGACAGCAGAACCATGGCACTCACGATCCAGTCCAGCCCCCGGCGCGCCGAGGCGCCCATCACATTCCGACCGCCAACCGGCGAGGATGGGGCCGCGGTCTGGGCTCTGGTCCGCGCCTGCAAGCCGCTCGACGAGAATTCGATGTACTGCAATCTGATCCAGTGCGACCACTTCGCCGACACCTGCATCCTGGCGGAAATGGACGGCGAAGCGGTGGGCTGGATCTCGGCCTACAGGCTTCCGGACGCCCCCGAGACCCTGTTCGTCTGGCAGGTCGCCGTGTCGGACAAGGCGCGCGGTCGCGGCCTCGGGCGGCGGATGCTGTCCGAGCTGCTGGAACGCGAGGCCTGCGACGGCGTGATGCGGCTGCAGACCACCATCACCCGCGACAACGACGCGTCCTGGGGGCTGTTCCGCGGCTTTGCCCGCAGGCTCGGCGCCCGGATCGAGGATACGCCCCATTTCACCAGGAGCGAGCATTTCGACGGTCGCCACGCCACCGAGCACATGGTGACGATCCGTCTGGCCGAGGCGCTGTCCCGGGCCGCGTAAGCCAACGCGTTCCGTCTTTCACCTTTTCCTTTTTCAGAAATCCGAGGACGTTCCCATGTCGACTGTCGAGACAGCCGAAACCACCATTGCCGAACCCACCATTTACGACCGACGCGAATCGGAGGTCCGGTCCTATTGCCGCAACTTCCCCGTCAGCTTTGCCCGCGCAGAGGGCGCGACGCTGACCGATGCCGATGGCAATACCTATATCGACTTCCTGGCGGGCTGTTCGTCGCTGAATTACGGCCATAACGATCCCGACATGAAGGCCGCGCTGATCGCGCATCTCGAGCAGAACGGCCTCGCCCATGCGCTCGATCTTCACACCGAGGAGAAGGCCGCCTTCCTGACCGCCTTCGAGCACCACATCCTGCATCCCCGCGGCATGGAGCATCGGGTGATGATGACCGGCCCGACCGGGACCAATGCGGTCGAGGCGGCGCTGAAACTCGCGCGCAAGGTCACCGGACGGCGCAATGTGATCGCCTTCACCAACGGCTTTCACGGCATGACGCTGGGCGCGCTGGCGCTGACCGGGAATTCCGGCAAGCGCGGCGGCGCGGGCGTTCCGCTGCCCGACGTGACCCATATGCCGTTCGAGAATTCGATGGGCGATCTCGACACGCTCGAGCATCTCGACGCGATGTTGTCAAACCCCTCCTCGGGCATCGACGCCCCCGCCGCCTTCATCGTCGAGCTGGTGCAGGGCGAAGGCGGGCTGAATGCCGCCTCCTGCGAATGGGCCCAGGGGCTGGAGCGGCTGGCGAAGAAACACGGCGCGCTCTTCATCGTCGACGACATCCAGGCCGGGATCGGCCGCACCGGCAGCTTCTTCAGCTTCGACCATATGGGCATCGACCCCGACATGGTGACGCTGGCCAAGTCGCTGTCTGGCTTCGGGCTGCCCTTCGCCTGCACGCTGATCCGGCCCGAACACGACATCTGGAAGCCGGCCGAACATAACGGCACCTTCCGCGGCAATACCCATGCCTTCGTGACCGCCCGCGTCGCGCTGGAGAAATTCTGGGCCGATGACGACCTGCGCAACGAGGTCGCGCTGAAATCGCAGGTGCTCGAAGAGCGGCTGAGCCAGATCGGTAACCGGGTCGGGGGCGCGACGCTCAAGGGCCGCGGCATGATGCGCGGCATCGACCTGGGCGACGGCGCGCTCGCCGGACGGATCTGCGCCGAATGCTTCCGGCGCGGCCTGATCATCGAGACCTCGGGCGCGCATGACGAGGTGGTCAAGGTGCTGGCGCCGCTGACCATCCCGATGGAGCAGTTCCGCAAGGGGCTCGATATTCTCGACGCGGCCGTGGAGGCCTGCGTCCCTTTCGCCATGGCAGCGGAGTAAGACAATGATTATTCGAGATTTTCACAAACTCAAGGATACTGACCGCGCGGTCTCGGATGCGCGCTGGACCTCGGTAAGGATGCTGCTGGCCGATGATGGGATGGGCTTTTCCTTCCACATCACGGTGCTGCAGGCCGGTTCGGAACACACGTTCCACTACAAGCACCATTTCGAAAGCGTCTACTGCATCTCGGGCAAGGGCTCGATCACCGATCTGGCCTCGGGCGAGACCTATCAGATCCGCCCGGGCGTGATGTACGCGCTCGACCAGCACGACCACCACACCCTCCGTGCCGAAGAGGAGCTGGTGATGGCCTGCTGCTTCAACCCGCCGGTCACCGGCACCGAGGTTCACCGCGAGGATGGCTCCTATGCCCCCGTGGAAGAGCTTACCGACTGAACCCGCAGGAGACCGGCCCCTGGCTGGCCCCGGGCCAGCCCGCGGGTCGGCCCGAGACCGGCCCCAATGACAGGACGCCCCGGGGCAACCCGGCGGGCGCAACAACAGTGACCAAGCGACAGCATACCGTCGAGAAGATCGGCGGCACATCCATGGCGCGCGTCCACGAGCTTGTGGACACGCTTTTCACCCGCGGCCGCGAGGCCCCGGAATACGGCCGCATCTTCGTGGTCTCGGCCTTCGGCGGCATCACCGACCTGCTGCTCGAACAGAAGAAGACCGGAGAGCCCGGGGTCTACGGGCTGTTTTCCAATGCCGACAATGATCATGCCTGGTCGGACGCGCTGAACCGCGTCGCGGGCGCGATGCGCGAGGCCCATGGCCGGGTCCTCGACCATCCCGCCGACATCGCCGCCGCCGACGATTTCGTGCGCGAGCGGATCGAGGGCGCGCGGTCCTGCCTGATCGACCTGCAGCGGCTCTGTTCCTACGGCCATTTCCGGCTGGCCCATCACATGGGGCTGATCCGCGAGCTGCTGTCGGGGCTGGGCGAGGCGCAGTCGGCTTTCGTGACCGCAGCGCTTTTGCGCCGCCGGGGGATCGATGCGCGCTTCGTCGATCTGTCGGGCTGGCGCGACGAGACCGAATGCACCCTCGAGGAACGCATCATCGAGGGCCTGCGCGATGTCGACATCTTCCACGAGATGCCGATCGTGACCGGCTATGCGCAATGCTCCGAGGGGCTGATGGCCGAATTCGACCGCGGCTATTCCGAGGTGACCTTCGCCCGGATCGCTGCCCTCACCGGCGCCGGCGAGGCGATCATCCACAAGGAGTTCCACCTCTCCTCGGCCGATCCGAAACTGGTCGGCGCCGAGGCGGTGGTGAAGATGGGCCATACCAATTACGACGTGGCCGACCAGCTGTCGAACATGGGCATGGAGGCAGTTCATCCGAAGGCCGCCAAGATGCTCCGGCAGGCGGGCATTCCGTTGCGCGTGACCAACGCCTTCGAGCCCGAGGATCCGGGCACGCTGATCGACGATGCCGAGGGCGAGGCGCCGCGGGTCGAGATGGTGACCGGGCTCGGGGTCTATGCGCTCGAACTGTTCGAACAGGACATGGTCGGCGTGAAAGGCTACGACAGCGCCATCCTCGACGTGCTGACCCGGCACAAGGTGCGGATCGTCGCCAAGACCTCCAATGCCAACACCATCACCCATTATCTCGACGCGCCGCTGAAGCTGGTGCGCCGGGTCGAGCGCGATCTCGAGGCCAGGTTCCCGGGCGCCACGCTGACCGCGCGCAATCTCGCGGTGGTGGCGGCGATCGGGCGCGACCTGAAGGGGCTGAAGGTGCTGGCCCGCGGTCTCTCGGCGCTCGATGCGGCCGGGATCGAGCCGGTTGCCGTGCAGCAGACCACGCGCGATGTCGATGCCCAGTTCGTGGTCCCGCGCGAGGACATGGAACCCGCGATCCGGGCATTGCATGCAGCCCTGGTCGAAGAAGATTGCCAGCAGGAGGCAATTGCCGCCTGACCCGGCGGGGGGCCCGTGACGGCCGCCTTCGTCCGCCGGTCGGGCCTTTTGGCCAGTTGGGAAAGGTTGCGGCAAGCGTCAGCGCCGCGAAAAGAGCTTCGGGTCGCGGTCATATCGGGCCGCGACCCGCTTTGATTTCATCAGCCTGCAAAAGCGGAACCCGATGCGGTTGCGGCATCTGCCGCCCCGCTTTTGCGATCTCGCCTGTCCTGAAGTTATTTCATTTTCGGCTTCGGACGCCGGCGCCTGTTCCTTTGCGATTACGCCTCCCGGGCCCGTTTGAGGCCCCCGCTCCGGCGGCCCCCATGTGCTTCGGCTGGCAACCGCCTTGCCCGAAAAACGCGTTATGCATCTGAGATGTAAACCCAAAGCGCCGCGCCTTCGCCTGTGGCCCGCCCTGCGGTCCCGGGAAACGAGGGGCCGGTCGCGCCCCCTGCGCGTCGCGCAATCGGCAGGGATCAGACATGGCACCGCTTGCGTTCGAAGCACGGGCCGGGCGCCCCCGCCGAAAAGACGGATGCCACCACGAAACGGCCCCCTGCGAAAAGGGATCTCCGGGCGCATCGTAAAAAGGGGACATATAGAAAAGGAACCGTCGGTCGAAGCTGTGCAAAACAACGCACGAAACTCGACCAAATAACCCAGAAAGAACGACTGCACCCCGGCCGACAGTTCCTTTTCTTGAATTATTCTCGCGCAATTCGGCCTTTGGCGCAAGTTGGGGAAAACCCCCTGATTGGCCCTTCGGTAAAACGTGCACGGCCGCGCGCTGCTCCGCCCGCCTCTCTCGCTCTCTGCCCTTGTCATGCATCGCTGTCCGCTTACCCTGTCAGATGACGGTCGCCCCGATCATCCGGAGGGCCGGTCGATACGGGCGCCCCGGAAATGCGCGTCTTGGCGGCGTCCGCCCCGTCAGCCATAACCGGCCGGGACATCCGCAACGCCCCGGCCCTTCTTCAGGAGACCCCGCATGCGCCGCTTCGCCCCCCTTGCCGTCACGCTGGGCCTGCTGGCTTCCCCTGCCCCCTCCTCCGACCTCGCCTCCGATCCGGCCGACTGGCCCGCCCTGCTGGCTGAGGCCGAGGGGCAGACCGTCTACTGGAACGCTTGGGGCGGCGCCGCAGCGACGAACGACTTCATCCGCTGGGCCGCAAACGAGGTTGGGGACCGCTACGGCGTGACGGTCGAACATGTGAAGCTGGCCGATACCGCCGACGCGGTCAGCCGGGTGCTGGCAGAAAAGACCGCCGGCAAGGACACCGGCGGCGCCATCGACCTGATCTGGATCAACGGCCCCAATTTCGCGGCGATGAAAGAGGCCGGGCTCCTTTACGGCCCCTGGGCCTGGGATCTGCCCAACTGGCGCTATGTCGATACCGAGGGCAAGCCCGCCGTGACCGCCGATTTCACCGTCCCGACCGAGGGCTTCGAGGCGCCCTGGGCGATGGCGCAGGTGGTGTTCTATCACGACACCGCCCGGCTGGCCGAACCGCCGAAGACCATGCCCGCGCTTCTGGACTGGGCCCGCGCCCATCCGGGCCGCTTCACCTATCCGCAGCCGCCCGATTTTCTCGGCACGACCTTCCTCAAGCAGGCGCTGTACGAACTGGCCCCCGCCCCGTCGGTTCTGCAAAAGCCCACCGACGAGGCCGATTACGCCGCCGTCACCGCGCCGCTCTGGGCCTTTCTCGACGAACTGACCCCGCATCTGTGGCGGCAGGGCCGGGCCTATCCGCAATCCGGCCCGCAACAGCTGCAACTGATGGCCGATGGCGAGATCGACCTCGCGATCTCGTTCAGCCCGGGCGAGGCCTCGACCGCCATTTCCAATGGGCAACTGCCCGACACGGTCCGGACCTTCGTTCTGGAGGGCGGCACCATCGGCAATGCCAGCTTCGTCGCCATCCCCTACAACGCTTCGGCCAGGGCGGGCGCGATGGTGCTGGCGAATTTCCTTCTGTCGCCCGAGGCGCAGGCCCAGGCCCAGGACCCCGACATTCTGGGCTATGGCACGGTGCTGGCGATGGACAAGCTTGCCCCCGGGGACCGCGCCCGGTTCGAGGCGCTCGATCTTGGCATCGCCACACTCTCGCCCGCCGAGCTTGGCCCCGCTTTGCCCGAGCCGCATCCCTCCTGGGCGACCCGGCTCGAGGCCGACTGGATCGCGCGCTACGGCGTGGCACCCTGAGCCCCATGCGCCCGCTGCGCGCCGCGCCCGCGCTGACGCTTGTCCTGATGCTGGGGCCGGTCCTGGCCGGGCTCGCCGGGACGCTGGGCCCGGCGCTGGGGGTCTTGCCGGCGCTGGGAGGCCACGCGCTCAGCCTCGAACCTGCCCGCGCCCTGGCCGCCTGGCCGGGCCTGCCGCGCGCAATCGGGCTGTCGGTCGGCACCGGCCTGGCCGCGACGCTGATCGCGCTTGGCACGGTCACGCTGTTTGCCGCCGGATGGTCCGGCACGCGGGCGATGGCCCTGCTCGAGCGGCTGCTTGCGCCGCTTCTGGCGGTGCCGCATGTGGCCGCCGCGCTGGGGCTGGCCTTCCTGATCGCGCCCTCGGGCTGGATCCTGCGCGCACTGTCGCCCTGGGCCACCGGCTGGCAGCGCCCGCCCGATCTCCTGATCCTGCAGGACCCGATGGGGCTCGCGATGATCGCCGGGCTCGCCGCCAAGGAGATCCCGTTCCTGGTCCTGATGACGCTGGCCGCCCTGCCGCAGGCCGCGCCCGCCCGCCGGCTGACCATCGCCCGGGCGCTGGGATACGGGCGGACGACCGGCTGGCTCAAGGCGGTCTTCCCGGCGGTCTATGCCCAGATCCGGCTGCCGGTCTATGCGGTGCTGGCCTATTCGATGTCGGCGGTCGATGTGGCGATCGTGCTTGGCCCCTCGACGCCGCCGCCGCTGTCGGTGCAGGTGGTGCGCTGGATGTCCGATCCCGACCTGAGCCTCAGGTTCCAGGCCGCCGCCGGCGCGGTGCTGCAACTGGGGCTGGTCCTCGCGGCGCTGGGGCTCTGGCGGCTGGGCGAGCTGGCGGCGGCCCGGCTCGGGCGCCGCTGGGCCGAGGGCGGCGCGCGCCGGCTGGCCGAGCCGGTGCTGCGCGCCGCCGGTCTGGGACTTGCGGCGCTGGCCGCGGCAGCAGTGATCCTCGGGCTCGCCGGGCTCGCGCTCTGGTCGGTCGCGGGCTTCTGGGGCTTTCCCGACGCCCTGCCCGACGGCATCGGGCTGCGAAGCTGGGCGCGCCACGGCCCGGCCCTGATCGTACCCGCGCGCGAGACGCTGCTGCTGGCCGGTCTGGCCACCGCCCTGGCGCTGGCCCTGACGCTGGCCTGCCTCGAGGCAGAGCATCGCTTCGGGCTTGCCCCCGGCAGTCGCAGCCTCTGGCTTCTGTACCTGCCGCTGCTGGTGCCGCAGGTGGCTTTCCTGCCGGGGCTTCAGACCCTTGCGCTGAGCCTCGGCGCGGGAACCGGGCGCGGCACGGTGGTGCTGGCCCATCTGGTCTTCGTGCTGCCCTATGTCTTTCTCGCGCTCTCTGCGCCCTGGCGGGCCTGGGACCCGCGCCATGCCACCGTAGCCGCTGCCCTTGGCGCCGGTCCCGGCCGCATCTTCCGGAACGTGCGGCTGCCGATGCTGCTGGCGCCGGTCCTGACCGCCACAGCGGTGGGTTTCGCGGTCTCGGTCGGGCAATATCTGCCGACGCTGCTGCCCGGCGGCGGGCGGATCAGGACCCTCACGACCGAGGCGGTGGCACTGGCCGCAGGCGGCGACCGGCGGATCATCGGCGTGACCGTGCTGGTCCAGACCGTCCTTGTCGCAGCCCCCTTCGCGCTTGCGCTGGCAGCCCCCCGGCTGATCTACCGCCACCGCCGCGGGATGCGAGGGGCCGGATGACGGGGCTGCGGCTTGAGAATATCACCATCGCCCGGGGGCCCGTGCCGCTGATCGCGGTCGAGGCCGATGTCGCCCCCGGCGAGGTTCTCAGCGTGATGGGCCCCTCGGGCTCGGGCAAGTCGACGCTGCTGGCGGCGGTGATCGGCACGTTGCCCCCGGCCTTCACCATGACCGGCCGCGTGGTGCTGAACGGGCGCGAGGTGACGGGGCTGCCGCCCGAAGACCGGCGGATCGGCATCCTCTATCAGGACGAGTTGCTGTTTCCCCATCTCAGCGTCGGCGGCAATCTCGCCTTCGCCCTGCCCCGGGCGCTTCGCGGCCGCAAGGCCCGCGGCGCGCGGATCGAGGCCGCCCTGGACGAGATCGGCATGGCCGGATTTGCCAGCCGCGATCCGGCCACGCTCTCGGGCGGGCAGAAGGCACGGGTCGCGTTGATGCGGATGCTACTCGCCGAGCCGCGGGCCCTGTTGCTGGACGAGCCCTTCTCACGGCTCGACGCGGCACTCAGGGACCAGATCCGCGCGCTGGTCTTTGCCCGCGCGCGGGAGCGTGGCCTGCCGGTCCTGCTGGTCACCCATGACCGGGCCGATGCCGAGGCGGCAGGCGGCCCGGTCATCGCGCTGTCGGATCAGATGACGACGACGTCCAGAGGCGGGAAGCCGTTGAAGCCGACAGAGGAATAGGTCGAGGTATAGGCCCCGCAATTGCGGATGATGACCTTGTCGCCGGAGCGAAGCCCCACCGGCAGCTGCACCGGGCGCTTTTCGTAAAGCACATCGGCGCTGTCGCAGGACGGACCGGCAAGGATGCAGGGCGCGGTGGGCTCGTGATCGCGATCGGTCGCGAACTGGTAGCGGATCGCCTCGTCCATGGTTTCGGCGAGCCCCGAGAACTTGCCGATATCCAGATAGACCCAGCGATAGGTATCGTCGTCGGATTTCTGCGAGACCAGCATCACCTCGGCCGCGATGGCGCCCGCCTCGGCCACCATGCCACGGCCCGGCTCGGCCATCACCCGCGGCACCGCGCCGAAACGCTCGCTCACCAGCCGCATCACCTCGGCCGCGTAAAGCGCGGGCGGCTGCACCTCTTCGCCGTAGTAGGCCGGGAAGCCACCGCCGATGTTCAGAAGGTCCAGATCGTAGCCCTCGGCACGCGCGGCATGCCAGATCTCGGCCACCTCGTTCAGCACCGGCACCCACATCTCGGCGCGACGGGTCTGGCTGCCGACATGGAAGGACAGCCCGGCCGGACGAAGGCCCAGCGCGACCGCCCGCGCCATCAGCGGCGCGACCTTCGAGGGGGCGCAGCCGAACTTGCGGCTGAGCGGCCAGTCGGCCTCGGTGGCAGTGACAAGGACGCGGATATAGACCTCGGCGCCCGGGGCGTGCTCGGCGATCTTGTCCAGCTCTTCCTCGGCATCGGCGGCGAAAAGCGTGATGCCCGCGCGATGCGCGAAGGCGATATCGGCGACGCGCTTGACGGTGTTGCCGAAGGAGATCTGATGCGGCGCGGCGCCGAGCCCGAGGCACAGCTCGATCTCGCCACGCGAGGCGGCGTCGAAATGGCAGCCGAGGCCGACCAGACGTTCGACGATCTCGCGGGCGGGGTTGGCCTTGACCGCGTAATGGATGGCGGCCTGACCGAGGCCCGCGCGCAGGGCGTGGAAGCGGTCGGCGACACGGTCGGTGTCAAGCACCAGCGTCGGACGCTCGAAGCTGTTGGCGCGGATGAAGGTTTCGACGCGGGAAGGCGACAGCATATCGGTGCCGCCGACGAAATCGGCTTGCGTAGCGTACATGGTCATCTCCAATAGACCCGGCCATATATGACCGCTCAGTTCCAAGGGAGACGTTACCGTCGCTACGTGACCATGAGGGCCAGAGGCGCGTGCGTTGGCGTCTGTAAGGCGGCCACATAGGGCCGGTGCTGAGTCGGTTCAATAGAAAATCCGGAGCGAGTCGTTTTTTTCTACGCGCCACACGAAACCGTGAACCAAAGGGTCGGCACGGCCCCACGGAATCGGGTATTTTCATCACGAAGAACAAAGGGTTGTTAAGAAAGCGTTGCACCGGGCGACGCGGCCGTCCAGAACCGTCAGGGTTGTATCTCTGTCAGACAGGAGCGACTGATGAAGGTTGGAATCGTGGGCGCGGGCATGGTGGGCTCGGCAGCGGGCTATGCGCTGGCACTGACCGGGGCCGCCAGCCGGATCGTACTGGTCGACCGCAGCGAGGCGCTGGCACTTGCCCAGGCCCAGGACATCGCCCATGCGGCGCCCTTCACCGCGGCGGTTGCGGTCGAGGCGGGCGGCTATGAGGCGCTTGCGGGGGCCGATGTGGTGATCCTGGCGGCGGGTGTGGGCCAGAAGCCCGGCGAAAGCCGTCTGGCGCTGCTCGAACGCAATGCGGCGGTCTTCGAGGACGTGATCAGGGCGGTGCTGCGCGCCGTCCCCGACCCGATCCTCCTGGTCGCGACCAATCCGGTCGATGTGATGACGCATGTGACGGCGAAGCTCGCCGGGCTCGCCCCGGGGCGGGTCTTCGGCTCGGGCACGATCCTCGACACCGCCCGGTTCCGCAGCCTCGTCGCGCATCACCTGGGCATCGCGCCGCAATCGATCCATGGCTATGTGCTGGGCGAGCATGGCGACAGCGAGGTGCTGGGCTGGTCGGGCGCGCGGGTCGGCTCGGAACCGCTGAACTCGGTCGCGGCCCAGCTTGGCTCGGCGATCACCGCCGATGTCCGCGCCCGGATCGATGACGGCGTCAGGCGCGCGGCCTACCGGATCATCGAGGGCAAGGGCGCCACCAATTACGGCATCGGCGCGGGGCTTGCCCGGATCGTCGAGGCCATCGGCCGCGACGAGGGCGCGGTGATGTCGCTGTCGCTGGTCACCCCCGAGGTGACGGGGGTGCGCAATGTGGCGCTGTCGCTGCCGCGCGTGGTCGGCGCGCAGGGCATCCGTTCGACCCTGATGCCGACGCTCGATACCGAAGAGGTCGCGGCGCTGACGGCCAGTGCGCGGATGCTGCGCGAGACCTCGGACGCACTCGGACTATAGATTGGCTCAGGCGCCGAGCCGCGCCTGCACCCGGGCCATGAAATCCTCGCCGCGGCGCTCGAAGCTGTCATACTGATCGAAGCTGGCCGCGGCGGGCGCCAGGAGCACCACCTCGCCCGGCTGCGCCTCGTCGGCGGCGCGGGCGACCGCGGCCTCCATCGTGGTGCAGACCTCATGCGGGATATCCTTGAGATGCAGCGCGAAACCCGCCGCCTCGCGCCCGATCACATAGGCCTTCGCGACATGGCCGAGATGGGGCAGAAGCGGCGCCAGACCGCCCTCCTTCTCGAGCCCGCCGCAGATCCAGCGGATCTTCGGGAAGGCCGCCAGCGCCATCGCCGCACTGGCCGCATTGGTGGCCTTGCTGTCATTGACGAAGCGCACGCCGCCCGCCTCGGCCACCAGCTGGCTGCGATGGGGCAGCCCCGCGAAGGAGCCCAGGGCCTCCTCGATCTGTTTCGGTCCGATCCCCAGACAACGCGCCGCGGCATAGGCGGCACAGGCATTCTGGTGGTTATGCGCCCCCGGCAGTCCGGCGATGGCACGCAGATCGATGCTGGCCACCTGCCGTCCCTTGCGCCATTCGGTCAGGAACCCCTTGCGGGCGAAGACCATCCAGCCCGTTCCGGCCAGCTTCTGGCCCGACGAGATCCGGATCACCCGGTCGTCGGCCGCGCCCTCGGCCAGCTGGTTGGCGAGGAACATCCCCTCGGACTCGTCGACGCCGATGATCGCGCGATCCGGCCCGCCCTCGGCGAAAAGCCGGCGCTTGGCCGCGAAATAGCCGCCAAGGCCGCCATGCCGGTCAAGATGGTCGGGCGAGAGATTGGTGAAGACCGCGATATCGGGGGTCAGCGCCCGCGCCAGATCGGTCTGGTAGGAGGACAGCTCCAGCACCACCACCGCCCCCTCGCCCGGCGGATCGATATCCAGTACGCCGCGGCCGATATTGCCGGCCAGCTGGCTGGGGCGGCCGCAGCTTTCCAGCAGGTGATGGATCAGCGCCGAGGTCGTCGACTTGCCGTTCGAGCCGGTCACCGCGATCACCTTGGGGGGGGCGTCGAAACTGTCCCAGTCCGGGGTCGCAAGCGAGCGGAAGAACAGCCCGATATCGTTGTCGACCGGCACGCCCGCAGCCCAGGCGGCGGCGATCACGCGGTTCGGGCCGGGGTAGAGATGCGGGATGCCGGGGCTCACGATCAGCGCGCTCACGCCCTCGAAACCGCCCGCGCGGGTCGGATCGGCCACGGCAAAGCCCTCGGCCCCGGCCGCGGCGCGCGCGGCCTCGTTGTCGTCCCAGACCAGAACCTCGGCCCCGCCCGCGCGCAGTGCCCGCGCCGCCGACAGCCCCGACCGGCCCAGCCCCAGAACGGCCAGCTTCTGACCCTCTACACCACGCACCGGAATCATGCCCTGTCCTTTCGCTTTCAGCGGCGAGACGATGCCCCCGGCACGGGCCGGGTGCAAGACACAGCAGACGGTCCGGACCGGTCGCTTCAAGGACGGGCGGCCCGCCCCCTTGCCATCGTCGGGGACAGGCGGACGCCTTTCAGGGCGCGCGCAGGGTCTCTGCGGCTCAGCCCAGCAGGTAGGACCAGCCCAGCATCACCGGCGGGACCACCGCCACGGCAAAGGAGAAGACCAGACCGGTGGCCTTGTTGCCGCCCATGCGCTGCACCGCGCCCGCAAGCGCCGGGGCCAGGATGATGCCCGCCACGAAGATCGGGATGATCTTGCCGAAGATCGGCGCGCAGTTCTGCGGCTGGGCGAAATTCGCCTCGCAATAGGGCACGATCTGATCGGAGAAGATCACCGCCAGAATCAGAAGATAGCCAAGGCCCGCCCAGACCGCATAGGGCGGGACGCCGTTCCAGGATTTGAGCTTCACGTCGGGCGTGACCGCGTGCAGGGACGGGGTGCCGAGCCGGGCGGCTGGCGAAAGATAGCTGTAGGTGTCTTCGACCGGGTTCATCTGCATCTCTCTATCTCCTCGGCCACCCCGGCCCGACCACTCAGCGGACCTTGAGGGTTGCCAGACCGATCAGCGCAAGGATCAGGCTGATGATCCAGAATCGTATCACGATCTGGGGCTCGGCCCAGCCCTTCTTCTCGAAGTGGTGATGGATCGGGGCCATCAGGAAGACCCGCTTGCGGGTGGCCTTGAAATAGGCGACCTGGATGATCACCGACAGCGCCTCGACCACGAAAAGCCCACCTACTATGGCCAAAACGATCTCGTGCTTGGTCGCGACGGCGATCGCGCCCAGCGCGCCGCCCAGCGCCAGAGACCCGGTATCGCCCATGAAGACGGCGGCGGGTGGGGCGTTATACCACAGGAAGCCAAGCCCCGCGCCGATCAACCCTGCGCAGAAAATCAGGATCTCGGCGGTTCCGGGGACGTAATGGACCTCTAGATAATCGGTGAAGTCGACTCGGCCGACCGCATAGGCGATGACGCCCAGCGTGCCCGCCGCGATCATCACCGGCATGATCGCCAGCCCGTCGAGCCCGTCGGTCAGGTTGACGGCATTGGCCGAGCCCACGATCACCAGCATCGCGAAGGGGATGAAGAACATCCCCAGATGGAGCAGCGTGTCCTTGAAGACCGGCAGCGCCAGATTGTGGCTCAGATCATCGGGATGCGCCCAGGACGCCCAGTATCCGGCAATGGCCGCGATCAGCAGGCCCAGCCCGAAGCGGACGAAACCGGGCACGCCCTTGGTGTTGTTCTTCGAGACCTTGGCATAGTCGTCGGCAAAGCCGATGGCGCCGAAGGACAGGGTCACGAACAGCAGCATCCAGATATAGGGGTTGTCGAGCCGGCCCCAGAGCAGGGTCGAGACGATCAGCCCGCCCAGGATCAGCACCCCGCCCATGGTGGGGGTGCCCGCCTTCGAGACGATATGGCCCTCGGGGCCGTCCGCGCGGATCGGCTGGCCGTTCCTCTGCCGCTTGCGCAAGAGGTTGATCAGCGGCCGCCCGAACAGGAAGCCGAAGATCAGCGCGGTGAAGAACGCGCCGCCCGCCCGGAAGGTGATGTAGCGGAACAGGTTGAAGACGCCACCGCCATCGGACAGGTCGGCAAGCCAGTAAAGCATCAGGACATTTCCTCGTCGCTGCCGGGGTCGCCTTGCCCCAGCCTTTTCAGGGCCTCGACCACGACCGAGACGCGGCTGCCCTTCGATCCCTTGACCAGCACCACATCGCCGGCATCGACCAGCGAGTGCACCCTCGCGGCCAGAGGGTCGGCTTCGTCGAACCACTGCCCCCGGCGCGAAAGCGGCAGCGCGAAATAGAGCGCGCGCATCCGCGGCCCGACACAATGCACCAGATCGACATGCGCCATCGCCTCGAGATCGGCCAGCCCCGCATGCATCGCCTGCTCGTCGGGGCCGAGTTCCAGCATGTCGCCCAGAATGGCGATCCGCCGGCCATGCGCCACCCGTCCGAGCCCGTCGGTGGGACTGGCCGCCGCCAGCACCTCGAGCGCAGCAGCCATCGAGGCCGGATTGGCATTGAAGGCGTCGTCGATCACCTCGACCGAGAGGCTTTCCTCGACCGTGTCGAGCGGGATCCTGAGCCGCGCGCCGCGCCCGCCGGGCGGGCGCCACTGGCCAAGATCGCAGGCCGCGACCACGAGATCGATGCCCAGCGCCTCGGCGACCGCCAGCACGCCCAGCGCATTGGTCGCGAAATGGCGCCCCGGGGCATGGATCTTGAACAGCAGAGCGCGCCCGCGCGCCTCGGCCCGCACCACCGTCGAGTCGTCATGCAGATCCACCTGCAACAGACGGAAATCACAGCCCTCCGTCGTCCCGAACCGGGTCTCGGCCGCAGCCCGCCCGGCCGCGCCCGCGGCCAGCACCGGGCTTGTGTCCAGATCGCCAGGATAGACCGCGATCCCGCCGGGCTCCAGCCCCCCGAAGACCGCGGCCTTCTCGGACGCGATGCCCGCCAGCCCGTCGAAGGCCTGCAGATGCGCGGGCGCGATGGTGGTGATCAGCGCCACATGCGGCAGCGCCAGCCGGGCCAGCGGCGCGATCTCGCCGGGATGGCTCATGCCGATCTCGAGCACGGCGAAATCGGTCTCGCGCGGCATCCGCGCCAGCGTCAGCGGCACGCCCCAATGGTTGTTGAAACTGGCCTCGGCGGCATGGACCCGCCCCTGTCCGGCCAGAACCGCGCGCAGCATCTCCTTGGTCGAGGTCTTGCCGACAGATCCCGTGACCGCGACCACCCGGGCCCTGCTGCGCGCGCGTCCGGCCCGGCCCAGCGCGCAAAGCGCCTCCAGCACATCGGGCACGATCAGCAGGGGCGCGGTCTCGTCCACCCCCTCGGGCAGGCGCGACACCAGCGCAGCCCCCGCGCCGCGCGCCAGCGCATCGGCGACGAAATCATGGCCGTCGCGCTGATCCTTCAGCGCCACGAAGAGATCGCCGGGGTTCAGGCTGCGGGTATCGATACTGACGCCCGTGACCGACCAGTCCCGGGTGACGCGCCCGCCAGTTGCCCCGAGCGCCTCTGCCGCCGTCCAGAGCGCGCTCATGCCAGCCGCCCGTCAAGCGCCGCGACCGCGACGCTGGCCTGTTCGGCATCGTCAAAGGGATAAACCGCGTCGCCGACGATCTGGCCGGTCTCGTGGCCCTTCCCTGCGATCAGGAGCGCATCGCCCGGCTCGAGCGTATCGACCCCGCGCAGGATCGCCTCGGCACGGTCGCCGACCTCGATCGCCTCGGCGCAGCCTTGCAGGATCTCCGCCCGGATCGTCGCCGGCTCTTCGGATCTGGGGTTGTCATCCGTCACGATCACGACATCGGCCTGTTTGCAGGCCACCTGCCCCATCAGCGGCCGCTTGCCCCGGTCGCGATCCCCGCCCGCGCCGAAGACGACCACGATCCGGCCCATCACATGAGGCCTGAGCGAGGCAATGGCCGCCGCCAACGCGCCCGGCTTGTGCGAATAATCGACGAAGACGGTGGCGCCATTGGCGCGGGTCGCAGCCAGCTCCATCCGGCCGCGCACGGTGGCAAGCTCGGGCAGGGCCGCGAAGACCTGCCGCGGCGCCTCGCCCGCGGCGATGGCCAGCCCGGCGGCGGCCAGCACGTTCTCGGCCTGGAAGCCCCCGATCAGATCGAGCCGGACCTGCTGCGCCACGCCCTCCCAGGCAAAGCGCAGATCCTGGCCGGTGGCGTCATAGCGCTGCGCCAGAATGCGCAGATCCGCCTCTTCGGCGCGGCCGACTGTCAGGATGGTCTGGCCTCGCGCCCGGGCATGGCCCAGCATCTGCGCACCGCGCGGATCGTCGATATTGATCACCGCGGTCCCGTCCTCGGGCAGCACCCGGTCGAACAGCCCCGCCTTGGCCGCGAAATATTCCTCGAAACCCGCGTGATAATCGAGATGGTCCTGGCTGAAATTGGTGAAGGCCGCAGCCTTCAACGCGACCCCGTCCAGCCGCCGCTGTTCAAGCCCGTGGCTCGAGGCTTCCATCGCGGCATGGGTGACGCCCACGCCTGCCATCTCGGCCAGCAGCCGGTGCAGCATGATCGGCTCGGGCGTGGTATGCGAGAGCGGCGCCTGATAGGCCCCCTGCACTCCCATCGTGCCGAGATTGCAGGAGGCACGTCCGAGCCCGGCCCAGATCTGCCGGGTGAAGCTTGCAACCGAGGTCTTGCCCGCGGTGCCGGTGACCGCGACCATGGTCGCGGGCTGGGCGCCGTAGAACAGTGCCGCCGCGCAGGCCAGAGCCTGACGCGGATCCTCGGCCACCACCAGCGCGGCATCGCTGCCCGCCAGCGCCTCGGCGGCGATCCGCGCGCCGGCGCGGTCGGTCAGCACGGCGGCCGCCCCCATCCGCAGCGCGAAGGGCACGAATTCGGCGCCATGCGCCCGCGTGCCCGGCATCGCCGCAAAGAGATGGCCCGGTTTCGTGTCGCGGCTGTCGACCGACAGCCCCGTGATATGCACGTTTCGCCCGCCCTGGGCGGTAAGCCCCAGATCGCCGAGCGTCGTTTCGGTCCGGATTGTCATGATCTCCGCGCCCCTCAGTTCGCGGTCAGTGTTACGCCGAAGCCCGGCGCCTGTTCAATCTCGGGCCGGAGCCCCAGAAGCGGCGCGGCGCGCCGGATGACTTCGGCGGCGACCGGCACCGCGGTCCAGCCCGCGGTGCGGCGCGGTTTGGGACCGGTGGTGTCCTGCGGCTCGTCGAGGGTGACGATCAGCACATATTGCGGCGCCTCGGCCGGGAACATGCTGGCAAAGGTCGCGATCACCTTCTTGTCGTAATAGCCGCCGGTGGGCTTGGGCTTGTCGGCAGTACCGGTCTTGCCCCCCACCCGATAGCCCGGCACCTCGCCGAAGGAGGCCGTGCCATGCACCACCACCTCGCGCAGCATCTTGCGGATCTGGCGCGAGGTTTCCTCGGAAATCACCCGCTCGCCCGGCTTGTCGCCGCCCGCCAGAAGCGTCGGCCGGACCAGAAGACCGCCATTTGCGATGGTCGAATAGGCCGCCGCCAGATTGAGCGGGCTGGTCGACACCCCGTGCCCGTAGGAAATCGTCATCGTCGACAGCTCGCTCCAGTTCGCGGGCAAGAGCGGCCTGGTCCCGGCCGCCTCGACCAGTTCGACCGGCGAGGGGTCCAGCAGCCCGAGACGGGTGAGGAACGCCCGCTGACGCTCGCCGCCGATCCGCTGTGCGATCCGGGCGGTGCCGATATTCGAGCTTTTCACCAGCACCGTGGTCACCGACAGGCTCGAACCGTAATTGTGGAAGTCGTTGATCCGGAACCGCCCCCAGACCAGCGGCCCCTTGGTGTCGATCATGGTATTCGGGTTGACGATGCCCTCGTCCAGCGCCTGCGACACGGTAAGAGGCTTGAAGGTCGAGCCAAGCTCGTAGACCCCCTGCACCGCGCGGTTGAAAAGCGGGCTGTCGGAGGGATCGCCCTTGACCAGCTGGCGCGGACGCTCGTTCGGATCGAAATCGGGCAGCGAGACCATCGACAGGATCTCGCCGCTATGCACATCCATCAGGATCGCGGCCGCGCCCTTGGCGCTCATCAGCTTCATGCCGCCCGCCAGAACCCGCTCGACCGCGGCCTGCACCGTCAGGTCGATCGACAGCCGGAGCGGCTGGCCGCCATTGGCCGGATCGCGCAGATATTCGTCGAAATAGCGCTCGACCCCGGCCACGCCGATCACCTCGGCCGACTGCACGCCCTCGCGGCCGAAGCCGGCGCCTCCGAGGATATGCGCAGCCAGCGCCCCGTTGGGATAGAGCCGCATCTCGCGCGGGCCGAAGGACAGGCCCGGATCGCCGATGTCATGCACGAGCTGCATCTGCTCGGGGCTGAGCTTCTTCTTGATCCAGACGAATTTGCGGTTGCCGGTGAAATCCTTCACCATCCGCGCCTCGTCGAGATCGGGGAAGATCGCGGCCAGTTCGCGCGCCACCGCCTTCGGATCGATCATCAGCGGCGGCTGGGCATAAAGCGAATGGGTGGCGAGATTGGTGGCAAGGATATTGCCGTTGCGATCGACGATATCGGCGCGCTGGGCCACGATCGAGGCGCCCGGGGCGGTGGCGCGCGGCTCGGAGGGAACCGATCCCGCCAGAATCCCCATCCGCACGCCGACCACCGCGAAGGCCGCGCAGAACACCACCCCCAGCACCAGCAGGCGCCCCTCGGCCCGGACCCGGGCCTGGTCGCGCATCTTCTCGTGGCGCAGGCGCTTGTTCTCGCGCTCGATGGCATCGGGATTCTCGCCCCTGGCGCGGGCTTCCAGAATGCGCGCCAGCGGGCGCAGCGGTGTCCGGATCATCGCCCCTCCTCCGCATCCCCGGCATCGCCGGCATCGAGCGCCTCGGGCACGGCCGAGGCCGCGGCGGCCTCCTCGACGGGCAGGGTGGGTGCGGCGGTCTGGGCCGGGCGGTCGGCCTCGGCCATGATCTCCTGGAACAGCTCGTCGGGCAGCACGATATCGGGCAAAACCATCTCGGGATAGGAGACCTGATCGATCTGGCCGAACTGCTCGGGCGCGAGCGGCCCGAGCCCGAGCCGGTCGTAATTCAGCGCCGCCAGCTCGCGCAGCCGCTCGGGCCGGTTCAGATAGGCCCATTCGGCATTCTGCATGGCCAGTTGCTCGCGCAGCGACCCGATGGCACGGTTCAGACGCTCGACATTGTCGAGCGCCGCCTGGGTCCGGTAATTCTCGCGATAGGCCCAGAAGGCCAGCGCCATAACCGCCATCGCCGTCAGAACATAGACGAGGCTGCGCATCTACTCCTCCATGATCTTCGGCAGACCGAGCTGGCTGCGATCGGCCGCCCCCGCCGGCCTGTCGGTACGGATCGCCACCCTCAGCTTGGCCGAGCGCGCGCGCGGATTGGCCTCGAGCTCGACCGGATCGGGCGCCACCGCGCGGCGGGTGACAAGATCGAAACGCGCGGGCTCGGGCCTGGTCTCGGGCGCATAGCGGCTGCCGCCCGCGCCCTGCCCCGAGCGCGCCTGCAGATACCGCTTGACGATGCGGTCTTCAAGGGAATGGAAGGTGACGACCGCCAGTTTTCCGCCGGGTTTCAGCGCCCGCTCGGCGGCTTCCAGCCCACGGACCAGCTCGCCAAGCTCATCGTTCACCGCGATCCGGATCGCCTGGAAGCTCCGGGTCGCCGGATGTGTCTGGCCCGGCCGGTGGGGCGGCAGGCAGCGCGCCACCACCTCGGCCAGTTGCGCCGTGGTCACGATGGGCGCAACCGCCCGGGCCTTGACGATGGCCCGCGCGATCCGGCGCGAGGCGCGTTCCTCGCCATAGTGAAACAGGATGTCGGCCAGGGCGGTCTCGGAGGCGGTGGCGACCAGATCGGCGGCCGACAGGCCCCCGGCGCCCATACGCATGTCGAGCGGACCGTCCTTGGCAAAGGAAAACCCGCGCTCGGCCTGATCGAGCTGCATCGAGGAGACGCCGAGATCCAGCACCACCCCGTCGAGCGGGGCATCGGCATGGAGGTCGAGCTCGGAGAAAACCCCCTCGACCAGCCGCAGCCGCTCGCCCCAGTCCGCAGCCCAGGAGGCGGCCAGATCGGCGACGCTGGGGTCGCGGTCGACCCCGATCACCCGGTCGGCCCCGGCTTCCAGCAGCCCGCGACTGTAGCCGCCCGCGCCGAAGGTGCCGTCGAGCCACAGCCCCGAGACCGGCGCCACCGCCCCAAGCAGGGGGCGCAGCAGGACCGGGATATGCGGCGGGTCGGCAGGGGCGGAACGGTCCGCAGCAGCCATGGCCTAGCCGTCCCCGGCGAGACCGACGCCCGCCACGGCCCCGTCGAGGAAGCTCAGCGGATCGACATCGTCGGGAAGTTCGTCGAGCCAGGCCTCGGTCTTGGCCAGTTCCTCGGTCTCGTAGGTCTCGGGTTTCCAGATCTGGAAGGTATCGCCCGAGGCGATGAAGAAGGCCTCGCCCTCGAGCCCGATCTTGTCGCGCAGCTTCTGCGGCAGGGTCAGCCGGCCGTCATTGTCGACCTCGGTCGGATGCGACTGGCCGTGGAACATCCGTTCCAGCATCCGCCGCTGCATCGAGCCGCGCGGCAGCGCCGCGATCTTCTCATCGACCTCGTCGATGGCCTCGATGGTATAGCATTCCAGATATTTGCGGCGGTGATCGCCATAGACGATGACCAGTTGCGGGCGGAGCCCCTCGGTCCAGTCCGGGTCGCAAGCCTCGAGCACACGGCGAAACAGGGCCGGGATCGAGACCCTACCCTTGGCATCCACCTTGTGCTGGCTTTCGCCTCTGAACCTGCGCGCCACCTGCCCGACGCTCCTTTACCCTCACCGTCTTCGCCAACGACCGGTTCTGAGACCGCTCCGACGAAAACGGCGGACTGAGCTGCTGCCACCGCCCAATCCGCCGCCCTCGTCCCGTTCCGGGTTGCCCGGCTGCGCGCACCACCTGGGGGATGTTTGCTCGCTCGCGCGCCGGATCTCGTATGGGGGCTGTGGCGGGTGCCTGTATGAAACCGTTTTGGTTTTTCCGGGGTCTCTTTATGCGCCCCTTAATCCGTATCGTCCGCCATCGCCCTTGTAGGACCCTTATGACATGGGAATTCATGGAGATCAACTGAATTTGGCGGGAATGTGTTGAAGAGATCACGCCGTCGAGGCGGGAATCCACCCGGAAATCGACACCGGATTGGGATGCAGGCACCTCAATTTGTGCTGAAATTTTATAAAAACCCCACATATCGTAGACACCAGACAGAATGCACCCCTTGAGTGCATCTGATAAAAATTTTCTCGGAAAGGATGATCTCGCCGAATGCGCGTGAACAGGTGCCGTCGGAACCGGCAAGAAAAAGGCCCCGAATCACCGATCCGGAGCCTCCGACCCAAATTTGACCATGAATTCCCGTGAGCGCGGGGGCGGGACCACCCCTGCCCGTTCCGCCTCGCGGCTCAGGCCATGCCGCCGCCGATCAGCCGGACAGCGATCTGCGCATAGGCCTCGGCGATGGCCCCCTCGCCCAGCGCCACCGGACGCCCGGCATCTCCCGCCTCGCGTACCTCGAGCGCCAGGGGCAGCGCGCCGAGGAAGGGCACCCCCAGCTTCTGCGCCTCGGCCTCGACCCCGCCATGGCCGAAGATATGCGCCTCATGCCCGCAATTGGGGCAGATATAGGTGGACATGTTCTCGATCAGCCCGAGTACCGGAGTCTGGAGCTTGGCGAACATGTCGAGCGCCTTGCGCGCATCCAGCAGTGCCACATCCTGAGGTGTCGAGACCACCAGGGCCCCGGTCAGTTTCGTCCGCTGGCACAGCGTCAGCTGGATGTCGCCCGTGCCCGGCGGCAGATCGACCACCAGCACGTCGAGCCGCCCCCAGTTGACCTGGCCCAACAATTGCTGAAGCGCGCCCATCAGCATCGGACCGCGCCAGACCACCGCCTCGTCTTCCTTCAGCAGCAGGCCGATCGACATCATCGTCACGCCATGCGCCGAGACCGGCTCGATGATCTTGCCGTCGGGCGAGGCGGGGCGACGGGTCGCGCCCATCATCCTGGGCAGAGACGGACCGTAGATATCGGCATCGAGCAGCCCGACCCGGCGCCCCTGACGGGCCAGCGCCACCGCGAGATTGCTGGCCACCGTCGACTTGCCGACGCCGCCCTTGCCCGAGGCCACAGCCAGGATGCGGTCGACCCCCGACGGATTGCGTGGCCCGTCATCGGGGGTGGGGTGGCGGCCGATCCGGGGGCCCGGCTGCGCCCCCGCCTGCGGCCCCGGTTGCGGCGCCGATTTCTGCGCCGCCCCCGCCCCGCCATGCGCCGTCAGTACGATCGAGGCCCGCGCAACGCCCGCAATCGCCTCGACCGCGGCCTGGGCAGCCGCCCGCACCGGCTCCATCGCCCGGGCCGCCTCGGCGGTTTCGGCCTCGATCACGAAGCGCACCGTATCACCCTCGACAGAGAGCGCGCGGACCAGATCGCGCGAGACCAGATCGCCGCCGCCCGGCACTGCGATTCGGGACAGTTCGGCTAAAATCACATCATTGGAAAGAGGCATCAGAGACTCCGTTTCGCGCGAGACCTGTCCTCTTACTTGGCCGTATGCCCCAAAAGGGCAAGAGTCGTTTCTTCCCCGCCCATTCCCGCGCCATCCGGGCAGAACCCGCCCAAAACTATGTCAGAATGACTTATGCAGTTTCCGCATGGCAGCAATTCGGCCGCGAGCCATTGTGCAACTGCAGCAAAAGGGTATTTATAGGACCAACGGCGCGGACGGGACGCAACGGCATCGACCGGCAACCCACCGCCCAGAGAAAGGAAACCCCTCCTCCTCCCTGGGTTTCCTCATCTCGCGGCGGCACCTACCTCCTCCCAGGTGCCGCCGCACTTTTCATACGGGGCTTCGGCCCCACCGGATACGGCAGTATGTCTCCTCCTCCCTGACACTGCCGTTGTGCAGAACGGCGGCGCCCCCTCCTCCCTGGCGTCGCCGTTTCTCTTTTCCCGAACAGCCCCGAAGACAGATCCGCAGGCAGACGCCAGCCGGGCGGCGCAATGCCACGACCGACGCCGAGCGCCTGTCGTCAGATTCCGGAAGGGGCTTTATCGGGGAAAGGCCGCGCCTGAACGGCCCGGCCTCTAGAAGGGAACATCGCCGGCACTGGCGGCCGCCACCACGAACCGGGCCACGACCTTCTTGGCCCCGGCCTTGTCGAAGGCGATGTCGAGCTTGTCGCCCTCGATCCCGGTCACCGTGCCATAGCCGAATTTCTGGTGGAACACCCGCGCACCGAGCTCGAAGGCCGGCAGCGCCTCGGCATCGATCGTGATGCCACGGGCGCCGTGCGACGGCGTGGAGCCTGACCGACCGGCGGTGCGGCTTTGCAGCCGCTGCCAGCCCGGCGAATTATAGACATCGGCGCGCGAGGCCCGCGCCTCGATATCCGAGACCGCCACCTGCGGCGCCGCCGCGCCATAGCCCCCGCCATACAGTCCGGGAGGCGTCAGCACCTCGACATGGGCAGCGGGAAGCTCGTCGATGAAGCGCGAGGGCAGTTGCGACTGCCATTTCCCGTAGACCCGGCGATTGGCGGCGAAGGACACGGTGCAAAGCTCTTCGGCCCGGGTCAGCCCGACATAGCCAAGCCGCCGTTCCTCCTCGAGCCCCTTCAGCCCGGTCTCGTCCATTGCGCGCTGACTGGGGAAAAGCCCGTCCTCCCAGCCCGGCAGGAACACCACCGGAAATTCCAGCCCCTTGGCGGCATGCAGCGTCATCACCGAGATCTTGGCCCCGGTCGCCTCGCTGTCATTGTCCATGATCAGCGCGACATGTTCGAGAAAGCCCTGAAGATTGTCGAATTCCTCCAGCGCCTTGACCAGTTCCTTGAGGTTCTCCAGCCGCCCCGGCGCCTCGGGCGTCTTGTCGGCCTGCCACATCGCCGTGTAGCCCGCCTCATCCAGAATGCGCTCGGCCAGCCCGACATGGCTCAGAGCCCCCTGCCCCGCCTCCAGCGGCACGGCCTCGTCGTCGATCAGCATGGCGTCGTCGCCCGCCACCACCGTCGGCGCCGTGTCCAGCACCTCGCCATGCCAGCGCCAGATCGCCTCGATCAGCCTGCGCAGCTCGGCCCCGCCCTTGCCGCCTAGCCCGCCGCTTTCCAGCAGCATCCGGGCACCCTCGACCAGCGGCACGCCTTCGGCCCGGGCCATGGCCTGGATCTTCTGCCGGGCCTTGTCGCCGAGGCCGCGCTTGGGGGTGTTCACGATCCGCTCGAAGGCCAGATCGTCGGCGGGGCTGACGGCGAGGCGGAAATAGGCCATCGCATCGCGGATCTCCATCCGCTCGTAGAAACGCGGCCCGCCGATCACCCGGTACGGCAGACCGATGGTCAGGAAACGATCCTCGAAGGCACGCATCTGGTGGCTGGCGCGCACGAGAATCGCCATGTCATCCAGCGAGAAGGGCCGCATCCCGCGGCTGCCGCCCTGCAGCGTCTCAGCCTCCTCGCCGATCCAGCGGGCCTCTTCCTCGCCATCCCAGTGACCGATCAGCCGGACCTTCTCGCCCGCCTCGGCCTCGGTCCAGAGCGTCTTGCCAAGCCGCCCCTTGTTGGCCGCGATCAGCCCCGAGGCGGCGGCGAGGATATGCGGGGTCGAGCGGTAATTCTGTTCCAGCCGGATCACCGCGGCGCCGGGAAAATCCTTCTCGAAGCGCAGGATGTTGCCGACCTCGGCGCCGCGCCAGCCATAGATCGACTGATCGTCGTCGCCGACGCAGCAGATGTTCCTGTGCCCGCCCGCCAGAAGCCGCAGCCACAGATACTGCGCCACGTTGGTGTCCTGGTATTCGTCGACCATGATATAGCGGAACCAGCGCCGGTACTGCTCCAGAAGGTCGGGATGGGCCTGGAATATGGTCACCACATGCAGCAGCAGATCGCCGAAATCGGCCGCGTTCAGGGTCTTCAGACGGTCCTGATAGGCGGCATAGAGCCTGACGCCCCGGCCATCGAAGCCCGAGCTTTCCGAGGCCGGCACGGTCTCGGGGGTCCAGGCGCGGTTCTTCCAGTGGTCGATCAGCCCGGCCAGCTGCCGCGCGGGCCAGCGTTTCTCGTCGATATTCGCGGCCGCGATCACCTGTTTCAGCAGCCGGATCTGGTCGTCGGTATCGAGGATGGTGAAATTCGACTTGAGCCCCACCAGCTCGGCATGGCGGCGCAGAAGCCGGACGCAGATCGCATGGAAGGTGCCGAGCCAGGGCATGCCCTCGACGGTCTCGCCCATCAGCCGCCCGACCCGCTCCTTCATCTCGCGCGCGGCCTTGTTGGTGAAGGTCACCGCCAGGATCTCGTTCGGCCGGGCCGCGCCGGTGCAGAGCAGATGCGCGATCCGCGCGGTCAGCGCCCGGGTCTTGCCGGTGCCCGCGCCCGCCAGCATCAGGACCGGGCCGTCCAGAGTCTCGACCGCCTGGCGCTGCGCCGGGTTCAGCCCGTCGAGATAGGGCGCCGCGCGCGCGGCCATGCCGCGAACGGAGGCACGAACGGAAAGGGGCGCCTCAGCGGCGGTTTCGAAAGCGTCGGAGTCGTCGATCGGGCACATGGCGACCAATCTAGCGCGGCCCGGCGATGAGTTAAAGAAGTGTTCCCATTCCGTTCCTGTTTTCGGGCATTTTTTGCCGCCGTCGTTGCAATTTCGCGCATAAGGCGAATAGTCGGAACAAACAGGGGCGAAAAAGAGAATGAGTCGATACCGCATCCTTCTGTCAGGCTTGGCACTGGCCGCTCTGGCCGCCTGCGGCACGCCGGAACGGCCGGAAAACGGCGTTCCGAAGGTCATCACCCCCGAAATGCTGCCGCAGCCGCCCGAGGCTTCGGCCCCCGCCTGCACCGCCGAGATGGCCGCCCGTTTCCATCAGCCCGAAGCGGGCATCTTCCGGATCGGCAGCGGCCGCACCGCCGCCGGGTTCTGGATCGACATGAAGATGGCCGGACGCGACGGCACCTGGCGCTGTCAGACCACCCGCGACGGCCGCGTCCTCACCGTCACCCCGCTGTCAATGTCCTGAAGTGGCGCCGTCGCGAAGGACCGGCAGGTCCGGGCCCTTGCGCCCAGGCCGCTCTCGCTGCCAGCGCAGCAGGAAACCGGCATCGAGCGCCAGGTAGCTGACCCCCGCCATCCCTGCCACCGTGCGAACCTGGAATTCGGCCGGTTCCTCGCGGCCATCGGTGTCGATCATCACGATCATCGGCAGCTTGCCGGTCAGATGCGCCGCGAACAGCGACTGATGCAGCGAATCGTAGGCGGAGCGGCGCCCGTCGAGCCCAACCTCGATCACATGGGTCGGGGTCTCGCAATCGACCCGGACATGGCGCGCCTCGCCCGCGACGACATAGCCGTGGCGGGTCTCGGTCTCGCCCCCGAGGACGAGCGCACAGAGGATCGCGGCAAGTTCGACTTCGCTGGGCATGCGGAACCGATACCCTGCCCGCCCCGGAGGTCAAGCGACCGGTCCCATCATGGTCTACAGCCCCGTTCACACTTGCTTCGCCGCAACGCAGCTTTATACCGACAGAAATCAGCCGCGATCCGATGTCACGGCCCGAAACGACCCCAGGGAGGCCCCAACTTGACCGACTTCAACAAGGTTCTCGTCGCCAACCGAGGCGAGATCGCCATCCGCGTGATGCGCGCCGCCAACGAGCTGGGCAAGCGCACCGTCGCGGTCTATGCCGAAGAAGACAAGCTGGGGTTGCACCGGTTCAAGGCCGACGAGGCCTACAAGATCGGCGAGGGGCTGGGCCCGGTCCAGGCCTATCTCTCGATCGAGGAAATCATCCGCGTCGCCAAGATGTCGGGCGCCGACGCGATCCATCCGGGCTACGGGCTTCTGTCGGAAAACCCCGCCTTCGTCGAGGCCTGCGCCGCCGAGGGCATCGCCTTCATCGGTCCGAAGGCCGAGACCATGCGCGCGCTCGGCGACAAGGCCAGCGCCCGCAAGGTCGCGATCGCGGCCGGCGTACCGGTCATTCCCGCGACCGAGGTGCTGGGCGACGACATGGAGGCCATCGCCAGCCAGGCCGAGGAGATCGGCTATCCGCTGATGCTCAAGGCCTCCTGGGGCGGCGGCGGGCGCGGCATGCGACCGATCCACGGCCCCGAGGAACTGGCCGAGAAGGTCCGCGAGGGCCGGCGCGAGGCCGAGGCCGCCTTCGGCAATGGCGAGGGCTATCTTGAAAAGATGATCACCCGCGCCCGCCATGTCGAGGTGCAGATCCTCGGCGACAAGCATGGCACGATCTACCATCTGTGGGAGCGCGACTGCTCGGTCCAGCGCCGCAACCAGAAGGTCGTCGAGCGCGCCCCCGCCCCCTATCTGTCGGCCGCCCAGCGCGAGCATCTGTGCAATCTCGGCAAGAAGATCGCCGAGGCGGTGAATTACGAATGCGCCGGTACCGTCGAGTTCCTGATGGACATGGAGACGGGCAATTTCTACTTCATTGAGGTCAATCCCCGCGTCCAGGTCGAGCATACCGTCACCGAAGAGGTGACCGGCATCGACATCGTCCGCGCCCAGATCCTGATCGCCGAAGGGAAAAGCCTGGTCGAGGCGACTGGCGTGGCCAGCCAGTATGATGTCGATCTGAGCGGCCATGCCCTGCAATGCCGGATCACGACCGAAGACCCGCTGAACAACTTCATCCCCGACTATGGCCGCATCACCGCCTATCGCGGCGCGACCGGCATGGGCATCCGGCTGGATGGCGGCACCGCCTATTCGGGCGCGGTCATCACCCGCTATTACGACTCGCTGCTGGAGAAGGTCACCGCCTGGGCACCGACGCCCGAGGCCGCCATCGCCCGGATGGACCGGGCGCTGCGCGAATTCCGCATCCGGGGCGTCTCGACCAACATCGCCTTCGTCGAGAACCTGCTGAAGCACCCGACCTTCCTGAACAACGAGTATTCGACCCGCTTCATCGACGAGACGCCCGAGCTGTTCAGCTTCGAGAAACGGCGCGACCGGGCGACCCGCATCCTGACCTATATCGCCGACATCACCGTCAACGGGCATCCCGAGACGACGGGCCGGGCCAAGCCCCCGGCCGAGGCGCGCGACCCGCGCCCGCCGCTTGCCCGGCGCGAAAGCTACGCGCCCGGCACGCGGCAGATCCTGGAACAGTCGGGCCCCGAGGGGCTGGCCGAATGGATGGCGGCGCAGAAACAGCTGCTGCTGACCGACACCACGATGCGCGACGGCCACCAGTCGCTGCTGGCCACCCGGATGCGCTCGATCGACATGATCCGCGTGGCGCCCGCCTATGCCCACAACCTGCCGCAGCTCTTCAGTGTCGAATGCTGGGGCGGCGCGACCTTCGACGTGGCCTACCGGTTTTTGCAGGAATGCCCATGGCAGCGGCTGCGCGACCTGCGCGCGGCGATGCCGAACGTGATGACGCAGATGCTGCTGAGGGGCGCCAATGGCGTCGGCTACACCATCTATCCCGACAATGTCGTGCAGGGCTTCGTCAAGCAGGCCGCCGAGACCGGGGTCGACGTCTTCCGCGTCTTCGACAGCCTGAACTGGGTCGAGAACATGCGCGTCGCGATGGATGCGGTGCTCGAGACCGGCAAGCTCTGCGAAGGCACGATCTGCTATACCGGCGACATCCTCGACCCGGCCCGGGCCAAATACGACCTGCAATATTACGTCGCCATGGGCCGTGAGCTGAAGGCCGCGGGCGCCCATATCCTGGGGCTCAAGGACATGGCCGGGCTCCTGAAACCCGCCTCGGCGACGGTGCTGATCAAGGCGCTGAAGGACGAGGTCGGGCTGCCGATCCATTTCCACACCCATGACACCTCGGGCATCTCGGCCGCCACGATCCTTGCCGCGGCCGAGGCCGGCGTCGATGCGGTCGATGCCGCCATGGACGCCTTCTCGGGCGGCACCTCGCAGCCCTGCCTCGGCTCGATCGTCGAGGCGCTGCGCAACACCCCGCGCGAGACCGGCATCGACATGGGCGCGGTGCGCGAGATCTCGGCCTATTGGGAGGCCGTGCGCCAGCAATATGCGGCCTTCGAATCGGGCCTGTCCGCGCCCGCCTCCGAGGTCTACCTGCACGAGATGCCCGGCGGGCAGTTCACCAATCTCAAGGCCCAGGCCCGCAGCCTCGGGCTCGAGGAGCGCTGGCACGAGGTCGCCGAGACCTATGCCGAGGTGAACCAGATGTTCGGCGATATCGTGAAGGTGACGCCCTCCTCGAAGGTGGTGGGCGACATGGCGCTGATGATGGTCAGTCAGGGCCTGACCCGGGCCGAGGTCGAGGACCCGTCGCATGACGTGGCCTTCCCCGATTCCGTGATCGACATGATGCGCGGCAATCTCGGCCAGCCCCCGGGCGGCTTCCCCGAGGCGATCCGCCGGAAGGTGCTCAAGGGCGAGGAACCCTTCACCGACCGGCCCGGCAAGCATGTGCCCGCGGCCGATATCGGCAAGATCCGCGCCGAGATCGAGGCCCAGTTCGAGGACCTGACCTTCGACAACGAGGACCTGAACGGCTATCTGATGTATCCCAAGGTCTTCACCGATTATGCCACGCGGCACCTGCAATACGGGCCGGTGCGCACCCTGCCCACCCGCACCTTCTTCTACGGGATGGAGCCGGGCGAGGAGATCGAGGCCGAGATCGACCCAGGCAAGACCCTGGTGATCCGGCTGCAGGCGGTGGGCGAGACCGCCGAGGATGGCGAGGCGCGGGTCTTCTTCGAGCTGAACGGCCAGCCCAGGGTGATCCGGGTGCCGAACCGCAGGGCCAAGGCCAGCGTCGCCCGCCGTCCCAAGGCCGAGCTCGGCAACCCGGCCCATGTCGGCGCGCCGATGCCGGGGGCGGTGGCGACCGTCGCCGTGGCCGCCGGGCAGGAGGTCAAGGAGGGCGATCTGCTGCTGACCATCGAGGCGATGAAGATGGAAACCGGCCTGCACGCGGAACGCGACGGCAGGATCAAGGCCGTCCATGTCGCGCCGGGCCAGCAGATCGATGCCAAGGACCTCTTGATAGAGTTCGAATGACAAAGAGCAAGAACCGGCCGCGTCTCGCCAGCTGGCGGGACGCGGAAGCCGCGCGCGACAGCCCCCAGACCGATATCATCCCTGTCGCGCTGATCTCGCTCGACGATGCAACCGGGCGTCGCGACCATCTCAGACAGGCGGGCTTTCCCCCGGACCTGGTCGGGGGCTATTGGCCGGCATCGGATCTGCGCAAGGCCGATGAGGCCGAGCTGGCCGGATCGCGGATATGGACTACTTTGCCAGGTCGATCGGGCGCAGGCCCCTTCCCAGCGAAATCGGATGCGCGCTGTCCCACAGGCGCGTCCTGGAATGGCTCGCGAATTCGGACCATCCTCTCGCCCTGATCTTCGAGGATGATGCCCGCCCCGCCGACCCGCGGGCATTTGACGTGCTGCCGGACCTCCTCAAGCCCGTTGTCGAACATGGCCGACAGGGCGCATCCTTCATCCTGCATCTCGGCGTCAAGCGGCGACGGCGCCCCAGGAACGTCAACCGCGTTCTGGCCGGATGCGGCGTCGGCTTCCGGCACCGCTGGATCGTGCGCGATGCCGGGAAGGATCACAATATCTGGCGTGCTCATGCCTATGTCATCTCGCGCGAAGCCGCGCGGCGCACCGTTGCGGCCGAGACCCCGATCAGGACGCTGGCCGATCATTTCAGGAACCGAAGCCAGGAGCATCTCCTGTTCTCCGAACCCGGCCTCTTCCTGCAGGCGCCCGACCTAGAAAGCACGATCGACCCGACCGGAGTGATCCGCAAGGCGCACGTAAAACCCAAACGCAAGTCCTGGAAGAAGCCGGAACAGGCGAACGCGATGGGCAAGCTCAAGATCATGGATCGCCTGCGCCGCCTCAGGTCGGAGACCTTCCGGCTCTAGCCCCGCGCGACCGGCCATCTCGGAGCGCGCGGACAGCCCCTGCCTGCGCATATCCCGCACGACCTTATCCGTGCCCGGGATCTGCCCACAGGCCTTCCAAATCCCCGAAAGCAATTTTTCCGTCCCGGGCCGCTTTTTCCACTTGCAGCCCCCGGCCGGAATTTATACATCGCGCCTACCCAATGGATGCGGGCGTAGCTCAGGGGTAGAGCATTACCTTGCCAAGGTAAGGGTCGTGAGTTCGAATCTCATCGCCCGCTCCAATTTTTCTCGAACAGCACCGATGACTGGAACCGGCCTCTGGCCGGAGGCGCGTCCTGGCGCGCGATCCCTCCTGTCGGCAATCTCGCCGCAGGCGAGAGGTTATTTTTCCACTTGCAGCCCCCGGCCAGAGTTTATACATCCCGCCTACCCAATGGATGCGGGCGTAGCTCAGGGGTAGAGCATTACCTTGCCAAGGTAAGGGTCGTGAGTTCGAATCTCATCGCCCGCTCCAGGGGACTTCCTATCAGGACAGTGATGACGCCATCGGTTCCCGCGCCCTCGGCCGTGATCGACGCATCGTCCGGCAGAGACCGGACGACGCAGGTCAGAACGGAAATGGCGAGACCCCGATCACCGGGCGATGGGCGGCAAGAAGCCCTGCCCAGAGCGCAAGGCCCAGGGCAATCCGCCAAAGCGGCGGCGGCCCCGAGGGGCGCCAGCGCCCGCTCAGAAGTGCCGCGAAAGGCAGGGTCGCGGTGCGGGCGGCACGCCGGTCCCACTCTGCCCCCATCAGGCGGCGGTTGCGCCGGTCGATGGCCCGGCTGCCCGTCATCGCGAAGACCGCAAAGCCGCCGAACATCAGCAGATGCGCCAGATCGGGATTGGCCAGGGCATGGGCCAGCGCCCAGAGCGTCAGCGCCACCGGCAGCGGATGCCGCGTCAGCCCGACGATGCCCGGCCGCTCGGGGTCGAAGCGCGCATTCCCCGCGCCGCCGAAGCTCAGCGGATTGGGGGCGCCAAGCGTCGCCGCGATCAGCAGGCAGACGAAGGGCATGACCAGAACCGGCAGCCCGAGCTGCCAGGGCAGAGGCGCCCAGAGCGGAATGAAGGGCGCCCGGCCCGAGGCCACGATCAGCCAGCCCAAGGCCGCCAGCGACACCGCGACATAGGCCGCCAGATAACCCCGCCGCCCCAGCCAGCGCCTCAGCCGGGCCTGCACCCCGGGCCGGACCGGCAGCGCATGCGACAGCAGGAACGCCGCATAGGCGGCCGCGAATTCGCCCCAGCCGCCCATCATCGGCGGCTCCGGCGGCCAGCACGGGCACCGCCGGAAAGACCATGGCCAGGGGACGACGGGAAGCGTCGGCCCGATGCGCCCGATGCCCGGCCCCAACGGGCCCCGCAGCTCCGCCGGATCCGGGCCGGACCCGGAGACAATGTCGCACAGCCACCGGAACCCGCGGCGTTCTGACGCGTTCCACCATGGATGACAGCGGATCGGCGAGGTTCGAAGCCCCCCCTCTGGCCGGCTCCCTCACCGGCGCCTCCCGCCGCTGACACGGCCCGGGCGTCTACCCCCGCCCGGGCCTCATGTTTTCGGGACCAAGACCCTGCCCGCACTCTCATCCTGCCAGTGCCTCCTCCAGTTCGCGCACGAGACGCTGCTTTTCCTCAGCCCGGGGCGGCGAGAACCGCGCCAGCAGCAGATAGGCGACCGGCGTCAGGTAAAGCGTCGAGAGCGTGGCCAGTCCCAGCCCGCCGACGATGACCCAGCCCAGCGCCTCGCGGGCCTCTGCCCCCGCCCCCGAGGACAGGATCAGCGGCACGCCGCCCAGCACGGTCGAGACCATGGTCATCATCACCGGGCGCAACCGGATCGTCGCCGCGTCGAAGATGGCGTCGCGCACCGTCGCGCCCCCGTCGCGCAACTGATTGGCGAATTCGACGATCAGGATGCCGTTCTTGGCCATGATGCCGACCAGCATCACCAGCCCGATCTGGCTGTAGACATTGAGGCTTTGCCCGGTCACGAGCAGCGCGAAGATCGCGCAGGCCAGCCCCAGCGGCACCGTCGCCATCACCACGATGGCCGAGATGAAACTTTCGAACTGCGCAGCCAGCACCAGAAACACCACCGCGATGGCGAAGCCGAAGATCAGCAACAGCCCGGAATTGGTCTCGCCCATGGTGGCCGCGGCGCCCTTGGGCAGGATGCGGTTATCCTCGGACAGAAGCCCGTCCGACAGCTGGACGATCCGCTCATAGGCGCCGCCCAGCGACTGCCCCGGCCCCAGATCGGCCGAGATCGAGACCGCGCGGCTTTGATCCAGCCGGTCGAGATCGGGCGCGACGGGGCGTTCCTCGAGCCGCACGAAGGTCGAGATCGGCACCATCCGCCCGCCCGCGCTTTTCACGAAGATGTTCTCGAGATCGCCCGGGTCATCGACCGTCTCGGCCGACGAGACAAGCTGCACGTCGTAATTCTGGTCGCCGACGAAGACCGACACGACGCTGCGCCCGTTCAGGAAGGCCCTCAATGCATCGCCCAGACCCGAGATGTCGATCCCCAGATCGGCGGCGCGGGTGCGGTCGACCTCGACGAACAGCTCGGGCTGGGTACGCTCGAAATCGAGCCGCACCTCGCCGAAGGCGCCGTCATCCCGCATCCGTTCGACCAGCGCCTGGGCGGTCTCGGCCAGCCGGTCATAGCTTTCGCCGGTCAATGCGACGCTGATGCCGCTGCCCGCGCCGCGAATGCCCAGCGAATTGGGCTGGATCGCGAAGGCGCGCACCCCGATCACGTCTTGCAACCGGGTGTTGATATCGGTCACGATCTCGTTCTGGCTGCGGTCTCGCGCCTCCCAGGGGGCGAGGGTGAAGACCATGAAGCCGCGACTGTCCGAACCGCCCGAGCCCGCGATCGAGAAGAGGTTGACGATCTCGCCCGCCTCGCGCAGCGGCGCGATGGCGTCCTCGATCTCGGCCATCTTGGACTGGGTATAGTCGAGCGACACGCCCTGCGGCGCCCGGATGCTCAGAAGCGCGACCGAGCGGTCCTCCTGCGGCGTCAGTTCCTGCCGCACGCCCCCCGCCACAAGCAGGGCGGTCGCGGCGAACAGGAGCGCCGCCGTCACCACCACAACGGGCAGCGCCAGCGCGCCGGCAAGACTCCGGCGGTAGAACCCGGCCAGCGCCGCGCCGAGCCGGGCCATGGCGCCGGTCCCGGTGCCGGGCGTGCGCGCCAGCATGCGGCTGGCCAGCACCGGACAAAGCGTCAGCGCCACGACCGAAGAGATCCCGACCGCAATCGCGAGGGTAAAGCCGAATTCGCGGAACAAGCCCCCCGCCTGCCCCGGCAGGAACGAGAGCGGCACGAAGACCGCGGCCAGCGTCGCGGTGGTGGTGACGACCGCAAAGAAGACCTGCTTGGCGCCAAGCACGGCGGCCGCGCGCGGCCCCATGCCCTCGGCCCGGCGGCGGACGATGTTCTCCAGCACCACGATGGCATCGTCGACCACCATGCCGGTGGCCAGCACCAGCGCCAAAAGCGTCAGGATATTGACCGAGAAGCCCGCCAGATAGATCGCGGCCAGTGTGCCGATCAGCGAGACCGGCATGGTCAGCGCCGGGATCAGCGTCGCGCGCAGATCGCGCAGGAACAAGAAGATCACCAGAACCACGATGGCAACGGCAAGCCCCAGCGTCTTCAACACCTCGGCGATGGCGCCCTTGATGAAGACCGCGTCATCCGAGGTGACGAAGATCGAGATGTCGTCGGGCAGGCTCTGGTCGAGCTCGGCCACGGTCCGGCGCACCTCGCGCGAGATGTCGAGCGTGTTGCTGCCCGCCTGCCGGATCACGCCCATGCCGATCCCGGTCCGGCCATTGGCGCGCAGGACCGAAGTGTTGGGCTCGGGGCCCAGATCGACCCGCGCCACGTCGCGCAGGAAGACGTTGGGGGCAATGCGCAGATCCTCGAAGGCCTCGGCCGAGACGACCATGGCGGTGGTGCGCACGCTGAGGCTCTGCCGCCCGCCCTCGAGATCACCCGCCGCGGCGTTGAAGCCCGCATCGGACAGCGCCTCTGCCAAGTCGGCCAGCGTCAGCCCGCGGCTGGCAAGCCGCGCCTGATCGACATCGACCCGGAAGATCGGCGCCCGGTCGCCATAGACCTGCACATCGGCCACGCCCGGCAACGAGACCAGCCGATCCTCGATCCGGTCCTCGACGATCTCGGTCAGCGCCTCGGCCGAGCGCCGGGACGAGGTCACCGCGACCCGCATCACCGGCTGGGCATCGGCATCGGCCTTGACCACGCGCGGATCCTCGGCCTCGTCGGGCAGCTCGCGCTGGATCCGGGCAACCGCATCGCGGGTATCGGTCGCGGCGACGTCGATATCGACATCCTCGGCGAATTCCAGCGTCACCCGGCTGCGGCCGAAGCGCGAATTCGACTCGATCGAGCGGATGCCCGAGACCCGGCCGACCGCGCCCTCGATCCGGCTGGTGATCTCCTGATCGATGGTCTCGGGCGCGGCCCCGGTGAACTCGGTGGTGACGGTGACGACCGGGCGGTCGACATTGGGAAGCTCGCGGATCTCGACCCCGAACAGGGCCGCCAGCCCGGCCAGCACGATCAGCGCGCTGAGCACGAGGGCCAGGACCGGACGCCTTACGAAAAGCGACGTACCGCCGGATTCGGCCTCGCGGAGCGCTTCCTGCAGCATGGCCCCCTCCCTAGCCCGCGTCGCGCGCCGTACGCGGCAGGGCCCGCCCCGCCTGCGGCCCGACGACGCGCAGTTCGGCGCCCTCGCGCAGCGTCTGCAGCCCCTCGACCACTACCGGCTCGCCGACCGCCAGATCGGCCTCGACCAGCACGCTGTCGGCATTGCGCTGACGGATCGCCACCGGCACCCGCGCCGCGCGGCCCTCGCGCAGCGCCCAGACATAGGCGCCCGAACTCGACCATTGCACCGCCAGCGGATCGACCATGGGCAGCGGTTCGCCCTCGAAATTCAGCACCACCTCGAAGGACATGCCGCCGCGCAGAAGATCGTCGGCATTGTCCAGCTCGCCCTGCACCCGCAGCGTGCGGCTGGCCGGGTCGACGGCATTGTCGACGGCATGGACGCGCCCCTCCAGCACCCGGCCCGGCATGCCCAGCGGCCGCGCGCTCAGGGCCAGCCCCTCCCTGACCTCTCCGACCACCCGCTCGGGGACGTGAAAGTCGATCAGGATGCGGCTGCGGTCGACGATGCTGGCCAGCGCGTCCTGACTCGAAACCCGGTCGCCGACAGCGATGTCGAGCACCCCCGCCCAGCCCGCAAAGGGCGCGCGAACGGTGCGTTCGGACAGATCGAATTCGGCCTGGCGCAGCTCCAGCTCGGCCGTTCTAAGCGCCAGATCGGCCTCGCGGCGCCGGACCTCGGTGACGGCCCCGGTGGTTTCCAGGCGCCTCACCCTCTGGGCCTCGTCGCGGGCATCCTCCAGAACCAGTTGCGCGCGGTCGACCGCGATCCGCTCGGCCTCGTCGTCGAGCTGCACGATCAGATCGCCCGCCGCCACCCGATCGCCGTCGCGGATACCGATCGCGACCACCTCGCCCGTGACCTTCGAACGCAGCATGACCGAGCGCAGCGCGCGGCCGTCGCCGATGGCGGCCACCCGGTCCCGGATACGACCTTCCGCGACCTCCTCGACGGTGACGGCCACAGGCCCGGCACGCGGCCCCGAGGGGCCCGTCCCCGCCTCGGGTGCGGAAGGCGCCAGCCCCAGCAGGGCACCGATACCGATCCGGTCGAGCCAGGGTCGTGCCCCCGGAACGAAGACAACCCAAAGCGCAAGCGTGCCAGCCAGAAGCAGGACGGAGAGACCTATTTGCCGTGCCATGCACCTTCCCGTTCGCGCGTCTTGCCGGTTCATCCGGCCGCAATGTCCTTTAATTAGGAAGCGATGGCCAGAATAACAGGCGGCACCGGCGCGGTTTTCTCCGCGTTCCGTCCCGGCGCCTGCCGGTCCCGTCCGGTTCGCGGGCAATGTCGGGCAACCGCAGTGGCGGCCCTTGCTGCGGGCCGCCACTGCGACAGGCCGTCCCGCCCCCCGCCAGGCCGCGAATTTTTCTTGCAGCGACTCGGGAAAAGCCGCATAGAGCGGTTCGCGACGTTATCTCTATCGACCACTGTCTTCCCTTACGCGGCTGTCAGTTCATCGATCGATACCTGACGAGCCAAGCCGCTGCACTTCCGCGAGCGGCACTACTTGAGGAGACACACGGGATGGCTACCGGCACCGTGAAATGGTTCAACAGCACCAAAGGCTTCGGCTTCATCGCTCCCGACGGCGGCAAGAAAGACGTGTTCGTGCACATCTCTGCCGTCGAACGTTCTGGCCTGGCCGGCCTGCAAGACGGTCAAAAAGTGTCGTTCGAAATCGAAGCCGGCCGCGACGGCCGTGAATCGGCGACCAAACTGGCCGAGATCTGAGGCCAGACGGGCTGGCGGCGCTCCGATAGCGCCCGGCCCGACCGCGTCACAGCTTTGAAATATCCGACCCCGCGGCACCTGCCGCGGGGTTTTTCGGTTCAGATCATGGCCCAGTCGGTAAAGCGCCAGGTGGTCGGCGCGCTTGGCATGCCCCGGTCATTCGCGGGCTTCGGCGCGCGGCGCGCGCTCTGCTCGTTGTCGCTCTTGCGGCTCATCCGGATCTCCTTTTCTGCCTTTCTGCTCGGCATGGGGACAACGCATCGCCGAGCGGTCCTGTTTCACAGGCGGGATCACATGGCCTCACGATACCGTCATGTCGCCCCGACCGTTCGATCTTCGCAGCCTTGCGTCAAAGAGCTGTCAACGCTCCGTATCCGCGCGGCGGGCCTACACCGGCAAGGGCTGCCCCGTCCTCTCCCTGCCCACAACGTTGACCGGTTTCCCCTTCCCGGTGTAGGCCCGGGACAATCGGCGGCGCGCGGCCGCAGACGGGGGGAGAACGGAATGGCAGCGGAACGCAGAGCAGGACGGCTGGCCGGAACACCGATCGCAAGGCTGCTCGGCGCAGTTACCGCGGCAACGGCCGCGATCTGGACCGCGGGCGCGGCACTGGCGCAGGACTATACCTTCAAGCTGCACCATTTCCTGCCTGCGACCTCGCCCACCCAGACCGAGACGCTCGAGCCCTGGGCCCGCGCGGTCGAGGCACGCTCGGGCGGCAGGGTCAGGATCGAGATCTACCCCTCGATGACGCTGGGCGGACGCCCGCCCGAACTGGTGACCCAGGCCCGCGACGGGGTGGTCGACCTTATCTGGGTCGTGAACGGCTACACGCCGGGCCTGTTTCCGCGGACCGAGGTGATGGAGCTGCCGAATGTCTATGTGAACGATCCGGGGGCGGCCAATCTGGCGCTGGCCGATCTGTTCGAGACCGACCTCAAACCCGATTACAAGGGCCTCGAGGTGATGTTCCTGCATGTCCATGCCGGCAACGGCATCGCGCTGCGCGGCCCCGAGGTGCACGCCCCGGCCGATCTGGCCGGCCGCAAGATGCGGATCCCGTCGCGCACGGGGGCCTGGGTGCTCGAGGCGCTGGGCGCGGTGCCGGTGGCGATGCCGGTGCCCGAGCTGCCGCAGGCGCTGCAGAAGGGCGTGGTCGACGGTGCGCTGGTGCCCTTCGAGATCGTGCCCGCGCTGAAGCTGCAGGACCAGACCGACCGGCTGATCGAGGGCGACCGCAATACCCGCTTCGGCACCACCACCTTCCAGCTTTCGATGAACAAGGCGCGCTGGGACAGTCTGCCGCCCGAGATCCGGACCGCGTTCCGCGAGGCCTCGGGCCCCGACTGGCTGGCCGAGCTCGGCCGGATCTGGCGCGGCACCGAAGAGACCGGGGTCGCGATCACCACCGCCGCGGGCAAGGCCCATCAGGTTCTGAGCCCCGAGGAAACCGAAACCTTCCGGACCGCGCTCGAGCCCGTGGTCGCGCGCTGGATCGAGGATGCCGACCGTCGTGGCATCGACGGCGCGGGTCTGGTCGCCCGCGCCCGCGCCGCGATCGCGGCCCATGCCAGCCGATGAGGCTGCGGCGCGCGCTGGCCGCTGCGGTCGCGTTCTGGGCGATCCTCGGCGGACTGGTGCTTGCGGGCGTGGTCGCGCTCAACGTGATCTCGATCCTCGGCGGGCTGCTCGGCCATCCGGTCCCGGGCGATTTCGAGCTGACCGAGATCGGCACCGCCATCGCCGTCTTCGCCTTCCTGCCCTGGTGCCAGCTGACCCGCGCCAATGTCACCGCCGATGTCTTCACCATGGGCGCCTCGCGGATCTGGGCCGCGCGGATGAGCCTTGCCGGATCGCTGGCCGCCCTTGCCGTGGCCGGGGTCCTGCTCTGGCGCATGAGCCTCGGGCTCGGCGATCAGCAGGCCTATGGCTACACCACCGCGATCCTGCAGATCCCGCTCTGGCCCTGTTTCCTGCCGGTGCTGGCCTCGCTCGCGCTGCTGGCGCTGGCGGCGGTGGCGACGCTGACCGAAGATGCCGCCGCCGCGCGCGGGAGGGGGCATGCCTGACCCGATGATGCTGGGCCTGACCGGGCTTGGCGCGCTGGTCCTCTTGATCGCGGGGCGGATGCCCATCGCCTATGCGATGATCCTCGTAGGCGGCGCGGGCATCGCCGCGCTGAACGGCCCGGCGCTTTTGCTGAACCAGCTCAAGACGCTGGCCTGGGGCCAGTTCTCGATCTACGATCTGACGGTCGTGCCGCTCTTCGTGCTGATGGGGGCGCTTGCCGGGCGGGCTGGACTGTCGGCCGCGCTGTTCCGGGCCGGGGCGGCCTGGCTCGGCTGGATGCGGGGCGGCACCGCGATGGCCGCCATTGCCGCCTGCGCGGGCTTCGGCGCGGTCTGCGGCTCGTCGCTGGCCACCGCCTCGACCATGGGCAAGGTCGCCCTGCCCGAGCTGCGCCGCCAGAACTATTCGGGCGCGCTGGCGACCGGCACGCTGGCTGCGGGCGGTACGCTCGGCATCCTGATCCCGCCCTCGGTGGTGCTGATCCTCTATGCGGTCCTGGTCGAGGCCAATGTCGTCACCATGTTCATGGCAGCCCTCGTGCCGGGCGCACTGGCGGTCCTGCTGTTCCTTCTGACCATCGCGGGCTATGTCGCGCTCCGCCCCGGCGCAGGTCCCGCCCATGCCCCGGCCGGGCGGGCCGAGTTCCGCGCCGCGACCCTTGGCGTGCTGCCGGTGCTGGGCATCTTCGCGCTGGTGCTGGGCGGCATCTATCTGGGGCTTTACAACCCCACGCCGGGGGGGGGCGTGGGTGTCGCGCTGGTCTGGGCCTATGGCACGCTCCGCGGACGGCTCGGCCTTGGCGCGCTCCGCGCCTCGGTGCTCGAGACCGCCGCGACCTCGGGCATGATCTACCTGATCCTGCTGGGCGCCGAACTGATGAAGATCTTCATGTCCCGCGCGGGCCTGCCGCAGGCGGGCGCCGAATGGATCGCGGGCGCGGGGCTTGCGCCGCTCGCGGTGCTGGTGCTGGTGCTGGCCGCGCTGATCGTGCTGGGTTGCCTGATGGACAGCCTGTCGATGATCCTGCTGGTGATCCCGTTCTTCTGGCCGGTGCTGGTCGAGGTCAATGGCGGGCTTTACCAGATGGCCGAGGGCGCGGGCTTCGGCATGGGCACCGAGGATCTGAAGATCTGGTTCGGCATCCTCGCGCTGATCGTGGTCGAGCTGGGTCTGATCACCCCGCCCGTCGGCATGAATGTCTTCGTGATCTCGTCGCTCGCCCGCGACGTGCCGATGGCCGAGACCTTCCGGGGCGTGTTGCCCTTCTTCCTGGCCGAGCTTTTCCGCGTCGGCCTCCTGCTGGCCTTTCCGGCGCTGGTGCTTTGGCTGCCAGGCGCTCTGGGCGGCTGAGCGGTTCACTCCGGCCTCTGCCGGACCCCGGGCCGATGCCGCCGGCAATACGTATGCCTGCCTCGGGTCCCGGGCCACGCCCGGAACCGGAGCGCCGGGGTCGACGGGCAAATCGCCGTACCGGGAAGAACAGCCCCCCGGGCGGGGTCAGACGCTCTGCCCTCTCAGGGCGGCCCGGGGGCGGTCTTCTATTCGGCCGGTTGCAGCCCCGGCGCCCGCCCCCCGGAGGGCAGCACCGTCGCCGGAAGCGGATCGGCAGAGCAGTCCGGACAGGGAACGGCCGCCGCGACCGCCGCCGCCTCGGGTAGCGGACCGGCAGGCGCCGTCACCGGGTCGGTCAGCGGCTCGGGCACCGGATCGGTCACGGGCTGGGCCACGGGCAGCGGCACGCGGCGAGGCTCGCGTCGGGCGGCCTGGGCCAGCATCGCCGCGACCAGCATCGCGGCCACGCCCAGCGGCGGCAGCAGCCAGGGCAGCAGCGCCAGATCGGGATAGCCCGCCATCAGCACCTGGAACAGCAGCGAGACCGCAGTGCCGAAGGAGAAGACCAGAAGCCCGTGCCGGCCCATCAGCCGCAGCGGCGCCGCCACCCGGCTGCCCGCGAGCCGGACGACCGCAGGCAGGCAGGACAGAACATAAAACAGCGCCAGCACATGCAGCATCCGCGGCAGCGAGACATAGGTCTTGTCGAAGCCTACCAGGTGGAATGGCAGCCCCGCCTGGCCTGCCTGCCGCATCAGTGCGTTCATCTGCTGGCCCAGCGCGGGGATCTGCGCCCAGAGGAAGACGCCCCCGAGAAAGGCCACGGCCAACCAGAACAGCCAGCGCCGCCGCGCAACGAAGCGCTCGCCCCGGCGCATATGGATGCCGGTCAGAAGCCCCAGCACGAAGATGATCTGCCAAGAGAGCGGGTTGAAGAACCAGCCGCCCGGATTGGGATAGTTCGGCAGATCGAGCCGCCACATCCCGGCGACGAACCAGATCGCGATCGCGACCGAGACCATCAGCCGCGGCGCCCGCATCCCGATGAAGATCGCCAGCGGGGCGAAGAGCAGCAGCACCGAATAGGCAGGCAGGATGTTCACATAGCCGAACTGGTGGGTCAGGAGCGGAATGCCGATCAGCGCCTCGGCGGTATTCTCGAACACCTGCCGGAGGTTGATCTTGGTCAGCAGCTCGGGCACGCCCAGCGCCATCGCCCCCCAGGCGAAGATCGCGATGGCCCAGGCGCTCAGCAGCACATGGACGATGTAAAGCGTCCAGGACCGCCCCCAGATCGGACGGATCGCGGCCCAGAGCCCGTTCAGCCGGATCTGCGGCGCGGCGAAGCGACCGGAATAGGCCAGCCCGGCGGCGATACCCGACATCACGAAGAAGGCCTCGGCCGCATCGGAAAAGCCGAAATTGCGGATCGTCCAGTGTTCATAGGGATTGCCGGGCACATGGTCGATGAAGATCATCACCAGTGCGAGGCCGCGGAACGCGTCGATCCGGGGATCGCGCGGACGCTTGACGGGAACGGATACGGGCTCAGGCCGCGACATCGACCGCCTCCTTGCTGGCATCTTCCGCCATCCAGCGCCGGACCAGATCGCGATAGGCCCGGATGACGGGGGCGGCATCGGCTTCCTGCGGAACGGCGAACAGGCTGTGGGTCAGCGGCCGCGAGGTCCAGGCGATCAGCAGCGGTGCGATCAGCATCGGCAGGCATACGGGCAGCAGCCAGATCGTCAGATCGGGTGCGATCCGGGTGACAATCGCCAGCGCCGCCGCCCCGGTCAGGGTGATCCAGAGCCCGGCGCGCAGCCCCTGCAACAAGCTCAGCTTGCCCTCGCCGCGCTGGTTCGCGGGCCAGCCGCCATCGCGCCCCGACAGCACCTGCAGAACCGCGCGCGACTGATACATCAGCATCAGCGGCGCCAGCAGCGAGGTCAGCAGGATCTCGGTCAGGACCGAAGCTGCGGCCCGCCTGCCGCCGCCGAAGCCCTTCGCCCGCCGCGACAGCACCGCACCGATGAGGATCGACAGCTTGGGCAGCAGAAGCAGCCCGCAGATGCCGATCAGAAGAGTGATGATCTCTTTCGTGCGGTCCGACGGGAAGACCGGGAAAAGCTGATAGGGTTCGGGGAAATAATCGGGCGCGGGCGCGAAGACGGTGGCCAGCAGCGAGGCGATCAGGAAGGCGCCCCAGAGCAGCGACACCAGATAGGCGAAGATGCCCTGCAGGAAGACGAAGCGGCTCCAGCCGGCAAGCCCCGGCGCCAGCAAAAGGCGCATGTGTTGAAGGTTGCCCTGGCACCAGCGGCGGTCGCGCTTGGCATAGGCAAGGATGTTGTCGGGGCCCTCCTCGAACGAGCCCTCGATGGTCTCGTCGAGTTTCACGCGCCAGCCGGCCCGCGCCAGAAGCGCCGCCTCGACATAGTCATGGCTGAGGATATGACCGCCGAAGGGCGGCTTGCCCTGCAGCGCGGGCAGGCCGCAGCTTTCGGCGAAAGCGCGCACCCGCACCATGGCGTTATGGCCCCAGAACGGGCCGGTATTGCCCTGCAGCCGCGCCAGGCCCCGCGCGAAGACCGGCGAATGGAAGCTTGCCGAGAACTGCATCGCGCGGCCGAACAGCGAGCCCGCGCCGATGATCTTGGGCAGGGTCTGCAACAGCCCGAGCCTCGGGTCGGCCTGCATCCGCGCGATCATCCGGCGGATGGTCACGCCCTCCATCAGGCTGTCGGCATCGAGGATCAGGGCGAATTCGTAGGCGCCGCCCGAGCTCTGGATGAAATCCTCGATATTGCCCGCCTTGCGGCCGCGATTGTCGGTGCGGCGACGGTAGAAGATGCGCCCTGCCCCGCCTGTCTCGGCCAGAAGCCGCGCGAAGGCGTCGCGCTCGCGCACCGCATTTTCCGGGTCGCGGGTATCGGACAGCACCGCGATGTCGCAGCGCAGGCCGACCGCCTGGATCGAGCCGTCCATGGCCGCGATCCGGGCAAAGGTTGTCAGCGGATCCTCGTTGCAGATCGGCACCAGCACCACGGTCGGCTGATGCGGCAGCTTCAGCTGCGGCTCGGGGGTCCGGCGCAGATGGCCGAGAAGACCAATAAAGGCCCCGGCCGCGCCCCAGGCCAGCCAGGCCGTGGTGATGAAGATCAGTGTGGTCCGGGCCAAGTCCCAGGGATCGACGCCATCCTGTGCAGAGGCCTCGGCCAGAAGGGACGCTGCCACGGAGGCCGCGGCGAGGGAAAAGCCGATCGCCAGCCCGCGCAGCAGGCGGGTCCGGAAACCGGACGCAAGGATGCGGGACATCTGGCTTGCCGTCAGCCCAGTTGCAGCGGTCGCAGCAGGCGGGCCAGCCAGATCGGCAGACGCAGCTCCCGCCGCGCCTCCAGCACCTGCTGGGGCATGTCCATCGGAGCGACCGGAGGAGCCCAGTGAGGGCCTTCTACCGCAATCGCGTTCTGCGCATCGAAGGTGGTATCTGCACTCATTCGTTGATCCATTGGTAGAGCCAGGTTTCGGTCAGGTTTTGCCCGTACCCCGTTATTTCAGCCTTGAGTTCGACCAGAGCGCCGGTATCGGCGGTTATGTCGACGACAAGGCGCCATGTCTTCGTATCCGGGATACGGCTGAACACGGGTTTCTCCATTCGGCCCGTGCTTGCGTACACCTCGGCAGTAACGTCCGCGTCGGCCGGAAGTTCCCCGAGAGTGCCGCCTTCGAAATCGACCACGAATTTTCGCAGTCCAGGGCTACCGGCGGCGCCGGCGACACCGCCCCGCCCGACCAGCGTGCGCACCACATGGGCGCGCGTCCCGACGGCACCGGGGGGATTGGTGCCCCAGTGCAGACGGTAATCGTATTCCATCGCGTCGCCCTTGCGCGCCCGTTGCTCGGGCACCCAGAAGGCGACGATATTGTCGTTGGCCTCCAGATCGGACGGGATCTCCACCAGCCGCACCGTGCCGCGTCCCCAATTGCCGACCGGCTCGACGATCAGCGAGGGACGGCGTTCGTAATGCGCCCCCGCATCGAGATAGTCGTCGAAGCTCCGGTTGCGCTGGATCAGACCGAAGCTGACCGGATCCTGCGCCCCGAGATAGGAGCTGGCAAGCCGCGGCGGGTTTTTCAAGGGCCGCACGAAGGTCTCGCCTTCGCGTGTATTCATGATCAGCATCTCGCTGTCATGCACCCGATGGCGGAAATCGTCGAAATCGCCGCGGTCGTTATCGCCCAGCAGGAACATCGAGGTCAGCGGCGCGATACCCAGCTGATCGACATCCTCGCGCAGGAACAGTCGCGCGGTCACGTCCATCACCGTGGTCGCTCCCGGCGTGACGATGAAGCGGTAGGCGCCGGTCAGCGACTTGCTGTCCAGCGCGGCATAGATCGTCATCGACGTCGCGCCGGGCGCCGGACGTTCCAGCCAGAAGGCACTGAAGCGCGGGAATTCCTCGGTCTTGCCCGAGGCGGTGTTGACCGCAAGACCACGGGCGCTGAGCCCGTAGACATTGCCCTGCCCGAGCGCCCGGAAATAGCTTGCGCCCTGGAAGACGACGACCTCGTCGAAGGTATCGGCGCGGTTGAAGGGCGCATGCAGCCGGAAGCCCGCAACACCCGGCATCTCGAAATCGGGCGGGATCAGCTCGGCGGCCTTGCCGTCATACTCGAAATCGGCGGCCGAGAAATGCATCGGCTCGGCGATGCCCTCGACCAGCTCGTAGATCTCGACCGGCTCCTTGTAGAGCCAGCCCGGATGGAAGGCCTGCAGACGGAAGAACCCGCCCTCATCGGCCCAGCGCGAATGATCGGGCCGGAAGCGGATCGCGCGATAGGCATCGTAATCGAGCCCGGACAGCGGCCCGCCCGGCAGGGCCACGGGCTTGTAAGCCTCTTTCGAGAGCGCCTGCATCCGGTCGCTCAGCACGTCGAAGGAGAACGGAACCGGTTCGGGCGCCGGTTCAGCCACGACCTCGGGTGCCGGTGCAGACGGCTCGGCTTCGGCCGCCGTATCCTGCGCCGCAGCATGGCGAGGCAGGCCCAGCGCCGCCACCGCGGCAGAGCCAGCCAGAGCCGCCAGCAGGCGACGACGGGAGGGACCGGTCTCTCCGATACCCACCGAAGAACTCGAACTGTCTGGAAACATTGATGGACCCCTTAAGCAAGGCTCGTCATTCTTGATTGCCACCTGGCCCTCCATTTGTCCCGACCCGATGCACCCTGCACGTGCAGCATGGCAGAAACATGCCGGAAGAACCCGATGCTTGCGCAGAAACTGGAGCATCTGCCAATGGCGGCAATTCCTCCGACCGAACCACAGGCAGGTTTCCGGTGCTTGCCATACACCGGATACGCAGGACTCTGCCATAGCGGGAGATTAATAGGCAAACAATTGCCGAGTTCAATGCGCCGCAGCGCCGCTGGAACGCGGCATGCAGCCTCCTTGCCTCACCAGGGACGGGGCTCACGGACGACGCCGACATGTGTCGGCGCATCGGTCGCGCTCCGGCCCACAGGCCTCAGGGCGTAAAGCCCGGGGCTTACGGCTCAGGGCGCGGGCGCGATCGGACCCGCAACCGCGATCTGGCGCAGGATCTCGGCCTCGAGGGCGGGCGCGTAGCCGCGGCTCCGGACGAAGGCCGCCGCCCCGGCACCAAGCTCGGCCACCCTTGCGAGCCGCCCCGGCTCGGTCCATGCGACAAGCCCCGTCACCGGCTCGGGCGGCGCGACCGGATCGCGGGCCGCCGCAAGACCGACCAGCAGCCGCTCGACCGGCGAGCCCGACGGATCGAGCGGACGCACCGCCTCCCGGGCCGCGACCGCATCCGCCCCCATCAGCGCATGGAAGGCCGGCGCGACATGAAACCAGCCCGGCGGATCCGGCTCGAGCCGCAGCGCCTGCGCCACCAGCGCCAGCCCCTCTGTCCAGCGCCCCTCGAAGGCGGCGATGCGCGAGCCGATCAGCGCAAGGCTCGGCGGGTGGTGCGGATACAGCTCGAGCAGCCGCGCCGCATGGCTGCGGAAGCTTTCCGGATCGTGCGCCGGCCCCTCGATCGCGAGCATCGCCGCCGCCTGCAGCGTCATCAGACCGCGCGGCGCAAGCCGCATCGCCTGAGCGCTGGCCCCCGCCGCATCGGACCAGGCTGCGGCAACCGCGTCGGGGCCGGGCCTCAGATTGCGCCCGAACCGCGCCTCGTCGAGATGCACGAGCGCCAGCGCCGCCCAGGCCTCGCCAAGCCCCGGATGGCGGTCGACGAGCCGGCCGAGGCATGCTCCCAGTTCGGCATGGGCAGGGCCCCCGGGCCTGACCAGATAGCGGTGAATCCCCATCAGGCAGGAGAGTTCCGGCAAACCGACACCGCCATAGCCGGACGCGGGCGGCGAGGCCTGTTCGGGCGCCCTGTGATGCGCCGCGCCGAGCCGCCGGAGGATCTGGCCGACAGCGTCACGCCGGGCCGCCTGCACCGCCTCGGCGCTGTCGCCGACACGCTGGAACATGGTCCAGACCGTGCGCCGCTGGGGAAAGGAAATCAGCTCGAACTGGGCCAGCAGGGCGTCGCTGCGCCACATCAGGCGCCCCCTGAGCAGATAATCGGCGGTTTCCGCCGCCCGCTCCGCATCGGACGGGGCACTGACCGCGATCCAGGAACGGGCGGCGAGATCGGTTGCGATCTCGGCCCCGAGGCCGAAGGCAAGATCCTCCAGCCCGCTCAGTTGTCCCTCGGCCCGCATCGGCAACACCGCCACCCGCAACACGCGATAGGGCGCCTCTTCGATGGGCCGCGCGGCGGCCGCGATGATCTCGTCCCGGTCGTGTCGGAGATGCGCCCGCCAGAGAACGGGCAGGATCAGCAGCAGCACGAGCCCCGCAAGAAGCACCCCCCGCCACAGCCCGGGCGATGGCGGCGGCCCCGCCTCGCCGGGTCCGGGACGCAGGGTCGGACGGCAGCTGCCTTTGGGAATTTCGATCACCGGCAGTTCGGGATCGGCCAGGGCGTAGAACCGGGCCAGCGCCTCGCGCAGCCGGCCGATCTCGCTCCGCACGAGACCTGCGCGGCCGGGCTCGCCCCCCGGGTCGCGATCGAAGACCTCGACCGCGATGGCATGCGGCTTAATTTCGTCGCCATGACCGGAAAGCTCGCGGTCGACGAGGTATTCCAGCAGTCTGGCACGGCGGGGACTGCGCCCCAGCACCCCGGCGGCGCGGATCGCGGCAACCGCTTCGAGCACCGCTTCATGGCATGGGGGCACCACGGCGCCGCCGTTCGGGGAACGGTGTGTCATGGCTTGCGATCCAGGGTAGCTAGGGGAAGAAACGTCACGGCCACTCGTCCAACAAACGAGGCGCACCCAGGTTACGCCCCGGCCTGTCCTGCGGGCGAGGGGAGGCCAGCGCCGGACGAACCTCTGGCAGATAAGCACAGGAATCGCCTCGCGACAAAGCCACGAGCCGACCCGCGCGCCGGATGAGCGGAACAAGGCGCAAAGCGCCCCTCCCATCGGCATCCAACAGCCGAAGCGCATGCCGCGCCGATGCCGCAGATCCGTGACGAACGCGGCAACCGCCACGGCGCGCCCTGCCCCGCCCTGCCCTGCCCTGTACCGAGCCAGCCGGTCCGCACGGCCCCCTTGCGCTGCATCCCGGCACCGGCCGTGCTGCCGGGCGGTCCCGGCCGAGAGATGGCATGGCGACGTCGACCGGCCCGCGCGCGATAGCCCCCGAAGATGCTGTTGGGCGCCTGGGAGGACCGACATGTCCGGCCGGGACTGCATCGCGCGACATCGGAGAACGACCCGGCCGGAGAGTCTGGCGACCTGGCGCGATCCGGCGAAGAGAGGCCTTCAATGGCATCGCCCCAGACGGCGCGGCGAGTGCGGTTCAGGGCCCATTGTTTTCAGGAAGCCGCCAATATCCAGTCGTCGCAGGACGTGTCCGGACCGGACCGCATCAAGCTTCCTGAGGCGCTCAAGACTGCATGTTCTGCCTCCGGACCTTGCGGACACCATAGATCCGCCAGTTTTCGGCAGATGCGTTTCGACATGATCTGTGAAGCTGGTCTGACCGGGTTGGCCGCGGAAAAGAGCGCCAGGTGAACATGCGCTTCCCGGCTATGGTATAAACCACTACGTGTTCGAGCCGGAGTTCTGCACTCCAGCGGCCGGCTGGGAAAAGGGTCAGATCGAAAAGAACGTCCAGGACGACCAACCGCGCTTGTGGCAGTCGATGCCGAACGTCGCCGACCTTGGTGCGCTGAACGCATGACTGGAACGGCGCTGCATGGAGTTCTGGCGCGAAATCCCCCATGCCACCCTCGCGGATGCCTGGGGCTCGGAGCAAGCGGCGCTCATGCAGTTGTCACCCGCCTTCGACGGCTTTGTCGAGCAGAGCAAGCGCATGTCACCGACCTGACTGATAAGCTTCGAGCGCAATCGCTACCGGGAAGACCCACGTTGCAACCGCGCCCGGCATCCATGCCATCGAGCATCGTCGCCGGAAGGTGCGCTTCTTCTCGGCCATCGAACTCGTCAACGCTCTCGAGCAGGAGAAGGCAAGGGAAAAGCCGGACACATCGCGGAGAAACGGCTCTTCTTCATCAGAATCTCCTCGTTCATCTTGCCGAGAAAATTCTACCTGCGCATCCCCTTAACCTTGGGGAGGATCATCGCGTCACCTGGCCCTGGGGGCGGCGCTCCGCCTCCTCCCCTACAACCCTCGAAAACAACGGAAAAATCCGGCCGCGGCCGGATCGGGAGAGCGCCTTCGGTGAGGAAAGTGGCGGAGGAGATGGGTCCGATGCCGAACCTTATCCAGCCGTTAAGACATTGTTATTAAAATGCTTAAACCAGAAGCCGCAAGCCTGCCCCACCGAAGCGCCATCAGACAAGCGCGATGTCCGCCCCGCCTCTCGGGGCCAGGAGCGAGTTGTCTTGAGCGGGATCACTCTCCACTCTTACGAATACCTCCATCGAGAGCAAATCGACGTTCGTTCCGATAAAGTTGCCTGCCACCGGGGTCACCTGTGCGATGTTTCGGGCCACAGCGAGTGGTATCAGGTTCCGAGACCCGAAGCTTCGGTTCGTGGGATCGAAGGCAATCCATCCGGCACCGGGTACAAATATCTCGACCCAGGCATGGGTGGACCCGGAACCCGCAGACCCCAAAAGGCATTCTTCCGCATCTGACAGATAGCCGGATACGATGCGGGAACCGAGTCCAAGTGTGCGCGCGGCTTCGGCGAGCAGGACCGCAAGATCACGGCACGAGCCCCATCGCCGGTCGAGCGTCTCGATCGGTGCCTGGGTGCCTTCAGTGTCGCGGCTCTGGTAGGAAATCTGGGTGAACACACCATTGCTGATGTCCTTCAGCAGAGACAGGGTGTCGGTCGGACGCGCCATGACAAAGTCCTCGACCCATCGGGAAAGCCGCCCGTCTGGGTCGCAGTATTGTGGTACTGTCAATGCCCCCAGATCCGTCCACTCATCTGCGGCGTAGACAAAGGGATACTGGGCGGCCAAGGCAGCAATGGCAAAGACCGGCCACGCTGGCGCGGTGAGTTCCACGGTGGCGCGGCTCTCGATCACCAGATGATCTGTCAGGCCGTCAAAGACGGCGGTGGCGACGGCGTTACCGGCCACATCATGCGCCCAGGTTACCGTTGCCGTCGGAGAAATGGAGAGGACATGCGCAAGTAGTCGCAGGTCCCGCGTTTCTCGGGGACGCACCATCAACCTGTGCGGTCCGAGAGAGACCGCGTTACGGTATCGGTAGGTTGTGGTGTGAACGATGTCCAGACAGGCCAGAATTGTGTTCCAGTACGGTTCGAGGAAGACGGCGCGCGTCTGTGGGGATCAACGGCGGCGAGATGCGCCCGGGCCAGCGGCCACGGCGTTCCGCCAGGCATTCAACCCCTTGCAGCGCCGGCAAATCCGTTCTCCGAAGCCTTCGCTCCAGAACGACGTTTCGCATCGCAGGCATCGGCGTTCTTGCGCAACATCGCCCAAAGCCTTCGCGGTCTTGATGTCCGGAACAGCAGCTTCGGCAATGGCCTTGTCCGCCATCACGTTTGCTCCGCGGCCAGACCGGTGCGCAAGGGCGGCGGCGTGTCCGGTCGCGCAGGCATGCCTTCGTTTTCGGCGGCCCGGATCGACTCTTCGTCCCGCGCTCTTCTGGCGGTCATCTTCGAAGACGGCGCGCCCAGGTTCGGATCAGACGTCCCAGACCCGGAATAGCGATGTCGCAGGTGTGCCTCGGAAACCCCGTCGGCCTTCATCAATAGCTGTACCATCGGATCAGCCAGCATTTCTTCAAGGAAGAAGTCGGCCAACTCCCTTCTCGTCAGCTTGTCCCTGGCGCGTGCTTGATCGAGGTCGGCAAGGGAAACGGTCAGAATCCGCGCAAGTCCCGGATGAGATATCCTGGGATGAAGTTTCACCAGGACAGAGGCCTTCCAGGTTGCGGGATCCCGTTGATCAGGGGGCGAAGCCATCTCGGTTTCGATCTCATACTCTCCCGCCGGGAGAGTCTCGTCAAAGCCCGGAACGGTGAAGGGTCGGGAAAAAACCGCAATGGTCTTGCACGTCAGATCTTCCATCGGCGCGTTCCCTTCCCTTGTTGCTGTGGATGGTTCGCGCCCCTCACTGGAATGAGGCGCGTAACCTGTGTCGGTCTCAAGATGTCTTGGACTTCGCGGCTGCTTCCTTGCCAGCGACCTTGGGCTCGGTCTCCTTGGCGGGGGGCGTCGCTGTCTTCGCCGGCTTCGGCTTTAACGCGGCCGCAGCCCTTGCGGTCAGATCCTTGAAGGACATGTCATCGATCCTTTGATTGCCGACGCCAACTCCTCGTCCATGTCGGACCGGGATGCCTGGCACCAGTACAAACCATATGGGGATTGCCGACCCGATTTACGATGGCGCATCTAAAAGAAAGCCAAGGTCAGTCAGGTCAATTCATCCGTCCAGACGTTGAATTCCACCAAAGTGTTCTGGCCGAATGTCTGGGTCAAAGGGACATCCGCGGCATCGCGACCGCGCGCGATCAGGATTCTCGCAAACCTCGGCTTGTTGTTCCGCGGGTCGAACATGTGCCATTCTCCGTCAAGGAATACCTCCATCCACGCGGCAAAATCCCCTGGCGGATGAGGCAGAGGTTCACCGATGTCGCTCAGATATCCGGTGCAGTAGCGGGTCGGAATGTTCATGCAACGACACAGCGCGATGGCGAGATGGGCAAAGTCGCGGCATACGCCCTGTCGCTCGGCGAGGGTCTGCGATGCGGTACGCGTCGCCTTCGCCTGCATATAGTCGAAGCGGACATGTCCATGCACGAAATCGCAGATCGCCTGGACGCGTGACCATCCGGGATCCGCGGCCTCGAAAAGGCGCCACGCCTCCTCCGACAGAAGGTCGGTGTCGCAATACCGGCTGCCCTGAAGAAACACGAGCGTCTCGAAAGGAAGATCCTGGACCGCGTGCTGCCGCGCGCCGGCAATGGAGGGATCAGGCTGGCCCGTGTCGCGGAAGATGCCATCCGTCGACAGGCAGAAGTCGCCCGCCGGAGCCACGAGACGCGTGCACCAGTTGCCGAAACCGTCACGGTAGCTTTCAAGCGGCACGCTCGGCGAGGTCACGAGATAGTCGGCACGCTCCAGATCGCCGAAGCGCGAGTAGTGGACGTTCAGCATCGCAATCAGCGGCGTCGGTTGCGGGAAGCTGTATCGCAGCCGGCACCCGATACTGACGCGCATGCCAGACGCGCCACGACGAGAAACATCCGCATTACCGTCCAAGGATGCACATCCCGTCAGAGAGCCGGAAGCCTCGATTGCAGCTCCACCGGTTGCCGGATCGGTCGAGATAGGCGTTCTCTGGCAGATCGATGGCGACGCAGGCGCCATTCAGCAGCTCGTATCCGCGCTCGCAACTCCATCCCAGTCCATAGGATGCCTCGTCCAGATAGGCATTCGATGGCACGACAACGGCGTCGCATCGGTTGTCGATCTTGACGAAGCCTCTCTCACAAGCCCAGGCGGCGCCGTAGTCTGCGTTGGTCAGATAAGCGTTCTCTGGCACGGCAATCGGCGAACATGTCCCTGCAACAGCCTCATAGCCACGATCACAGGTCCATCCGGCCCCCGAGTGATCGTCCGTCAGGTAGGCATGCTCGGGAAGAACGATGGGCACGCATGTCTCGTCCTCCTGCCGGAACCCGCGTTCGCATTGCCAATCGTAACCGGAAGACCGGAGGAAGGCATTGGCGGGCACCGGGATGCGATTGCAGGATATCCCGTTTACCTCTTCATACCCACGGTCGCACTCCCACCCCGTCCCGTAGGAGCGCCCGGTTGGATAGGCATGCTCGGGGATGTTGAGAGCCAGGCATTCAGCGGCCTCTACCCGGTAACCTAGGTCGCACACCCATCCGCCGCCATAGCTGCGCGGATGGGCGTTCTCCGGCATTGGGCCGGTGCCATCCTGCGCAAGCACGGGGAAGGCGAAGGAGGCGATCACACCGGCTATGACGGCCGTCCTCGCGATCAGCCTCGCCAAGGGATTTCTCATCGCAACTTGCTCCCTGGCGGACCAGTGTCCGCCGGTTGCCTCATGAGTCCTCGATAGGCCAAGCGTGAGCGTTCCTGTCAGCCGTCGAGTGGGCGCGGCCGGTAGCGGGGAGACCCTGGAATTCGATCTCGTTGGCATGCCTTCGTTCTCGGTCACATGGATCGAGAAGTCCGTCGGGACTGTCGGGCGGGTGCTGCTGGTCATCGGAGGGACAGCTTGAGCAAGGCCGCAGCCGCAAGGGCATTTTCCTTCTGATGGTAGTCGCCGCGAAACTTGCCATCGACTTGCACCTCCCAGATGCCGTTTCTTTCGCGTACCTGAACCCCACCGCGCTGCGCCGGCCGGTTCATGGAAGAATCCTTTGCACCTCTGCTTTTCGGCGGCACGGTTTTCACGTTGGTCATTTCCGGCTCCTTCGCGTCGGGCGCGCGCGCTTCTCCGAGAAGCATCACGGCGCGAATGAATTCTTCCGCGTACTCGTCGGTCCCACGGTGGTCGTGTTCGCGCTGCGTCAATTTCATCGGCTCTACGAACCGTTCTCGCAGGTGGTCGGCGAAACGCGGCTCGGTACGGGCCATGTAGGCGATCAGAGCCTGCAGAATCCGTTCATGGGCCAGCACGCGCCGTTCGAGATCGGTCGTCTCTGCTGCCGTCTTGGTAAGATATTCCACTGATGTCATGGCGTATCGTCCTTCACGCTGCGTGATGCGACGCTGGATGTCGAGTGCTCGGGCGTCGGCGGGCCAGCTCTCGCCTCATCGCGATCCAGGTCTTGCCATCCACCTACCAGTCAGGCGGACATCGGGTGCTGACGCAGGTTAAGGGAACGGAAATAAAGTGGGCGTGTCTTGCTCGGAAGCGGAAAGAAGCCGGCCTTGGCAGTCCAAGTGTCATTAAGGTGCCCCGGCCATGACTATGGCCGTCAGCCTTCATTGGAGAATAGGTGTTCATTACCAAAACCAGAGCCCACCCAAAGGAACTGCGCAGGACCTTGCCTGGGCGTAATCATGCTGCCTGCTTGCCGATCGCCCAGATGATTACGAGCGCGGACAATGACAGGAGGAGAATGGCGGCCGCCTCGATCAGTATGTTTTCCGGGGCCATTTCCTTGCCCTGCAGGACGACCAGCCGTCCGACCGCAGTGATCGCAATAAAAATTGGATACACGAAAACGGAATTGCGTTTGGCGTAATACACCGCAACCATTCCGATCACTTCAAGATAGAGAAACATCAGCAGAATATCGGCCAGCAGGATTGTGCCAAGGCGATAGATGGCCACGATTTCGAAGGCGACGGCGAGGAGGGTCATGGCCACGATCACAACCAGCAACAGACGCTCGATGAAGTGGAACAGACCCAGGGCAAACAGCCTTTCGCCACGCCCTGCCCCGTCGTCTTCCTTCAGGGGCACCGCCCTGTCGACCGCTGCCGCTCCCGCTTGATGCGCTCTATTCATGATTGCGGCCCTTGGTCACGAAGCTATCGGCCCAAATCGACATGCGCGGGGAACGTCCTGCGCCCTGCCCTCACAGATCCAGTTCCTTCAGGCAGGCTTCCGCAATGTCTCGGTTGGGGGCATCGGTTCCCGGCATTGTCGCCCAGCCGGCCGTCATGAGCGCGTCGCGCCGCTGATAGGTCGAGGCGACCTTGATCGTTGCCATCTTTTCCGCCCGCGCCGGATCCGACCGCGCCATGTCGAGGCAAACCGGCACCATGGAGGCGACGACATCGTCTTGGGACATCGCCATCGCCCTCTCGTTTGCGGTTCCGCCGGTCACCCAGCCGCCCCACGTGAATCCGACGACACCGACGCAGACCGCGCCGATCAGTGCGCCATAAATGCCGGGTTTGAGCCATTCGGGAGTGTTCATGTTCTGTCCTCCTGCGGGGAAAGCGCCGCATCGCTGTAGCCCTTCTTGGCCTCGGTCGCGGTCTGATCCCGGCTCAGCGCCTCTTTCAGGTCGCTGTCGGAAATCGCCCGTAACTCTGTACGTCCCGCATGACCGCCCCTTCCGCGCACCTTCAGGTAGGTCGCCGTCCGGCGATACGCCTCGAAGCTGAGCCCCTGGAGAAGCTCTTCTTCGACAAGAACCTCGTAGTCGCCCGCGGGCAAATCTCCCGGGTGTCCCGGCAACGTGAACGGGTTCGAAAATGTCACCGTCGATCTGGTCGACCGCATGTTCATCTCTGGTCTCCGCGATGTTGGCAGATCCGTCGCTCACCACGGGTGACGGCCCCTTGGAGTGCGGGACGGACCAGTCGAACGATAGCGTGCCTTGTACCTCGGGATCGTCCGACCGGCGCTGACGCATGTTAGCCTTGGGCGCAGAACCCGTTGCGGCCTTCCCTTGGGGGGGGCAGTCGCCAGCACTGACCTGTGCAAGGGCGGCGAGACCGGCCTGCGCGTATCCTTTGGGAAACAGGGATGATCTGCGTTCCTGCAACTCTTGAAAGGATTGGCGATGGCCGCCCCCAATGTTCTCGACCCGCACCCGCCCGAGTTCGATCGGTTTCTCCATGCATCCGTCGGCGAGGACCGGAACGGCTTTGCCGTGACCGTGCTCTCCGCGCTTGCGCGGCTTGGCCTCGATCCATGGAAGGAAACAGCTGAACTGGTCACGCTGGGGCGCGACGCCGCGCGGGCGCGATTGGGGACACTGCTTGCTCGTTTTCGGGACGTTCCTGCGCTCGCCAGCGATCACGGCAGGATCGCACGAGACCTGAGCCAGCTGCTCCCCGAAGGACCGACGTCAGGTGCCCTGCAGCGCGCTGCCTCCACAGTGGCCGGCGGCCGCCCGGGAACAAGCGGAGCGATCTGGGTGGTGCTGGCGATCGTCTTTGCTCTGTTTCAGATGTTCATGATTGGCGGGTCGGGGGCAGGCGAATGACCGTCTCAACCGCGACCGCAAGGACACCGCCCCATGCCGCACACAAGTCCGGCACGCTATCGCCGCGCGAACAGAGCGTTCTGTGGGACATGGAGGAGCACTTCTGGACCAGTGGCGCCGACAACGCGCGGGCAACGACTGCGACCAACGCCGTCATGGTCTTCCCCTATCCGCCCGGCATCCTCCAGGGTGACCAGATCTGGACCCACCTTCGTGAAAGGACTGGCTGGCGCTCCGTCGTCATGGCCGAACGGCGCGTAATGCGGTGTCATGACATCGCCATTCTCACCTATCGCGTCTCGTCGGAGAAGGCCGATGTGCCGATCTACAAGGCCCTCTGTGCCTCTACCTACCTCAACGATGACGAAAGATGGCTGAGGATTTCCCACCAGCAAACTGTTGTGACTTGAGAAGCGCAGAGGCATACGACCTGCCGCAGGCGCCGGGACTAATCTGCGTAAGTGCGGTGTCGCGCAGATGCCTGTTAGGTTAGACCTGCCCGCCGAATACTTGGTGGTGCATTTTTCCGAGTACCCGAGAAGCGTGTGGGCGTACCGTTCCCCAAAAGATCGGCATGTCGGCACGCTTCTTATTCTCGGATAGTCCAGAAAGGATAATTCCAATGACACCCGAACAGATCAAGACCGCCGACAAGATGAAATCCGTGAAGGCCGCCTGCGTGAACGCCCCTGCCGGATCCAAGAAGGATACGGCGATGAGGCATTACCATGCAGCCGAGAAGGCACATACGGCAAAGAACGAAGCCGAGACCGACCAGGAACTCGATGCGGCGACCAACGCCCTTGCGTAACCTCCGGCATCTGACGTGAACACGGGGCCGCCTGCCGAGCAAAGGAGGGCGGCCCCTCTCACTTCAGGAGCGGCCCGGTCTGGTCCAGATATGCCGGATCGAACTCGGCAAGGTCCACCAGCCCGCCATGGTCGTGAAACGTCACGCGGCCGTCCCGAAAGGTGACCAGTCCGCTCTCGCGGAGCTGCCGCAGGACGCGGTTCACATGAACCGCGCTCAGCCCCAGCGTATCGGCGAGGTGGAACTGCGTCAGCGGGCAGTCGAAACCTTCCCTGCTGCCGATGCCGACCAGCGCAAGCCTCGATCCCAGCTCCAGCAGGAAATGCGCCATGCGGGCCTCCGCATCGCGCCGGCCGATCCCGACGAGATGTTCCACCACCATCGCCTCGTCCCTTGACGCCGCCCAGAGGATGGCGGTCGCAAGGCGCGGCGTCCGCGCGAAGGCATCGAGAAGGTCGCTCGCCAGCACTTCGGCGGCCTCGATGTTGACGATGGGTTCGAAGCTGTGGTCCGACGTGCGCAGCAGGACGCTGCGCAATCCCAGAAAATCCCCCGGCACCTGGAAATCGACGATCTGGCGCGTTCCGTCAGGTTGAAGCTTGTAGGAACAGACCCAACCGTCTGAGAGGATATACGCGGCTTGATCGACTTGCCCCTGATGCACCATGTCGCGTCCCGGAACAAAGAAGCGGCGACGCTGATGCAGACTTTCAAGTATGGCCAGCTCGACATCAGACAAGGCGACAAAGGCCGAAAGCTTGCGGGTCAGGGGGCTGTGTTCAACTGATGTCACGGGGCCTCGCGTCGTGTCGTGACCGAATAGCGGAAATCGGCCCGGACACTGCTCTGGATCAGCCCAGCATAGGCAATTTCCTGCGAGAAGTACGGATGTATCTGAAACTCGTGTTCCACGGGGATCACGATGCCAAGGAAGGGACGCCAGATGTCGACCGCGAGCGAACATGCAGGCCAGGCCGCCCTGTCAATCTGCGAGGCGCTCCTGCTTGCCATGAACGATCGCGGGTTGCTGCCGGAGCACGAGATCGTGGAGGTTCTTCGCGATGCCGCGGCGGCCCACGAGAATGCCGTTGGCACCGAACTCGAAATGGAAAACCACCGGGCCGTCGCCGAATTGATCAACACGATCATCGCTGGCGGAAACTCGGTTCGACGCTCGTGAACCGCTCGGGCAGCGGTGTCGATCGGAATTCTCGGAATGGAGGCCGAATAAGTTTCTGAGCTGACCCCAGCGAGTGGTCCGGGTTAACTGCTAAAGCATGGTCGGCCTTCGATCTACTGGAATGAAGACCTTGGGCGCTGGTGGCCGATATCCGAGGGCACTATGCGGCCGGTCCATGTTGTAGTGTTTTCGCCATCTTTCGATGAGAATTTGCGCCTCCCTCAACGAGTAGAAGACCTCGCCATTCAGGAGCTCGTCCCTGAACCTGCTGTTGAAGCTCTCGCAATAGCCGTTCTCCCAAGGTGACCCCGGCTCTATGTACGCGGTCTTCGCCCTACACCTGTCCACTTAACCTTCTTGGCTAACGAATGACATTACGGTTTCGATGGGACGTCGCCCCATGTTTCGGCAACCCAGATGCGGGCGCTCGGTGTTGTAGTGGACGAGCCAAGCGTCGAGATCGGCCTGGAGCGCCTCGACGGTCTCGTAGAAGGTCTCGCGCATCTTCACGCGGAAGAACTCCTCCAGCACCGTGCCATTGAACCGCTCGACGAAGCCGTTGGCCTTCGGCGTGCGGACCTTGGTGCGGCGATGCTCGATGGCGTTGAGGTCGAGATAGAGCTCGTAGGGGTGACGCTCGGTGCCGCAGAATTCGCGGCCGCTCGCCATTGGGCTCGAACCAATGGCGCCTTCAATGGCTCGCTCGGTCAGCACCGCCTTCACCGGCAGGTCCAGGGCGCGGTAGAAGGGCAGCACGTCGTTGTGCAGGACTGCGACCGCCGCCTCGGGCTGCTTGGAAACGTGCAGGAAGCCGAAGGCGTAGCTGCCGAAGGTATCGACGACCGCGTGCAGATAGACCTTGCCGATCCCCTTCAGCGTGCCGACGAAGAACGTGTCGGCCGAGAGCAGCTCGCCGGGAGTGCCTGATTCCACGTGTCGTTCCCGGAAGCACGGGTTCTGCTTCTCGAGGAAGGCGGCCTGTTCGGCAGTGATCTCGATGGTCTGGCCCGCATGGGCGTCCTCGAGCGCCAGCCAGCGGTCGTAGCGCGTGCCCAGGCCGTCGCCAGCGGGCTCGAACCGGTGGCGCCACGCTGGCGACCGTTCAGGATCTTCTGGATGGTGATCGAGGAGACCCGCACGCCCTCGAGCGCCAGCATCGCCTCGAAGCGGTTGCAGCCATAGGCCGGATGTTCGAGCGCCAGCGCCTTGATCCGCTCGACCGTCTCCGGCGGGGTCGTTTGCGGGTGGGTCTTGTGGATCGGCGGCAGGTCCTTCAGCCCCTCGAAGCCCGTTCTCGGGCTTACGCGGCGCCACCGGCGCCACGGTCCCTCAAACCCAAAACCGACGTTTCCACTCGTAGAAGCTGGTGCGGTCCATGCCGCGCTGGCGACAGGCCTCGGCCACGTTGCCGAGTTCTTTCGCCAGTTCCAGAACGCTCATGCGGGTTTGCGCGATCTTGGTCTTCGCGTCACGAGCCTTGGGTTTCGTCGCTTTTGGTGTTCCATCCATGGCGGGCTCCTCCTTTCCCAAAATAGCATGGAAAGAAGGTTAAGTGGACACGAAGAGGTCGCGTTTGCTCGTTTGGGTGGCGCTCGCGCGTCGAGCGTCCGCCGCAAGGGAATTGCCCTGATTATAGCCGCGCATAAGGACCTGGCGGAGGCCGCGCCGACTGCTGACGCATTGCGCACTCGGATGGCGGACCTGCCGGCGTCTTGGCGCGAGGCGGCGCTTCGTCCGGAGATATCGACGCAATGGCGAGAACTCCAGGTCAGACAGCTGTTTCGCCTCACTCTCGAAGGTTTGTTTTTCTGGAAGGTCGGCACGTTGGTGAAAGGGCCGATGACAACGCGACAGATTGCGCGTTCGTTCCTCGATGAGCTCAGCGCAGGTTCTGACCTCCCAAAATCAGCAGTAAGTTGGGTGCCCGGGACCGGGCTTGCCGGAAATCCGGTAACACTCCTGCGAGACATCCAGACTAAACTGCAAAGACGACCACGTGATCCTACGCAACTTGTTGCGGCTCTTATTCACGGCTTGGCATTCAGCTTAGCCGAGGCACCGAGAGAGGCGCATCAGTTTGAAAGCTCAGACAGGCTCCCGTTGGCGCGCGCTCGAAAAGACGCCGATTCCTGGAAACATCTGGCTCCAGGGGAATTTCTTATTCGGGTGATCGAGAACTGGATCATGGCTCAACATGCCTATTGGTCGGTCAGGAGGGGCCTTGCCGATGCAAGAACCCGTGGGAAGCAGATCATGCGTCTGCGCATCATTATGGATGAAGGCGGTTGGACATTGACCCCCGGCACGACAACGATGGGAAATCCGCCCCAGCCCACACCTGATCGGCTTGAAACGGCGGTCAGTCTCCTGACCGAGTGCCGTCGGTTTGAGGAGATCAATCCCTGACGAAGTTTCGTGGTAAGTCGACGCGGATTCACCATGTTTTGCAATGGGCCAAGTGGGCGTGCCGAAGTGGCCCCGTCTCCGACACGCCCCGAATGGAACGCGGCCGCCTGCGCGACCGCGCGGCCGGCGAAAACTCAAGCCAGCCTGGTGGGCTCCGAGCGGGTTCGCCGCCATCCCCACCGCCGCGCTCGATCCGGCCCACAGTCCGGCGTCTCCTGCGGTCCCCGCGCTTATCGGGTCCGGGTCCCCTTCATTCGCCGCGAACGGCTACCCGGCGTCGGCGGCCTCGGCCGGCGCGATCTCGGTGATGGTCTGGAACTCGCCGAGGAACTCGGGATGGTTCTGCGCCAGGTAGCGCACGACCCGGGCGTTCCCGAGCAACTTGCCGACATAGCCCTTGATCACGGTCAGGTGCAGGTGATCCTGCCCGTAGGTGTCCTGGATCGAGTCGATCCCCTCCTGCAGCCGGGCCAGTTCCTGTTCCATGCGCGCCATCGCCTCGGGCGTGATGCCCTTGACCTTCTTCGGCTTGGAGGACTCGACCAGTTGGGCCTGCGGCGTTCCTGCCAGGATCGCATTCACGTAGGCGACGGAATAGTTGTTCACGTTGAGCAGAAGCTCGGCCGCCTCGATCTGGCGCATGGTCTTCATCTTGCGCAGCGCATCGAACACGGCGTTCGTGCACGGCTTGTCTTTCAGGATCGCGACGGCTTCTTCGCAGATGCCGTCCAGAAGGCGCGCCTTGCGCCGGATGCTGCTCATGTTGAGGTCGAGGGCGAGCGCGATCTTCTCTTCAGGCACGCCGCGCTCGATCGCCTTGCGGATCATCTTGTGTTCCTGGATCGGCGCGAGGCGGCTGACCTGCCGATTGTAGGTGAAAGCCTCGTCGTCCGTGGAAACGAGACATTCCACTTCGCTCTCGCCCGCGTCCTTCAACGCCTCGATCCGCAGGTGGCCGTCCAGCAGCAACCAGGTCGCGGACTTGTCGGGGTTTCGGACGACAACGGGCGGCTCGACGATCCCGATCTGGGCGATAGAGGCCACGATCTGCCGGTACTTACGGCCCGATTTCGCGGACTTGCCGAGGGCGCGGAGCGGCAGGATCGCGTCTAAGGGGAGAGTCACGCAGTCGTCCTCGAACCCGAGCGTGACGCTCTTCGGGGTGTCGCGTGCGTCGCGCTTCATGCCGGTGCTCCGTCAGCCACGGACCGCGCGAGATCAGCGGGCATCGTCTCGAGACCCTCCGCGCTGAGCAGGGTCATGAAATGCGCATCCGCGCAGAGCTTTCGGAAGGCCTCGCGCACGAACATCAGCCGGCTCTGGGTGAGCTCGGCCTTCTTGATCAGAAGCTTCTGGCGCGTGGCTTCCTGCTGATACGCCCGGACAAGCCCCTCGCTTGTTAGGGCACGTTTTGGAGGCTTGCGCCCGAGCGGATTGCTGTGGAGTTGCGGACCGCGCAGTTCGCGTTGCTGGATCAGGCGGCGAACGAGAGCCAGCTTCCGTCCCCGCAGCTTGTTCTGCGTGTAGGCGTCCATCAGCGCCTTCTGCGCGCCCTTCGCGTCCGTCTTGGATATCTGGATAGCCAGGTTCAGCGGAAGAACCCCGGTCTCCACGGCCGAGACCAGGCGCTCTTCGCCCTTCTCCAACAGGCCGGCGATCATGTTCACATATTCGGTCGAGACCCCGATTTTCTCTCCGATCTGGCGGTCGTTATAGCCGCGCTGGCGGAGCGCACCGATCTCGCGCATCAGGTCGATGGGGTTGTGCTGCCGGCGCGCGCAGTTCTCCACGAGGCTCATCACGAGGCAATCGCTTTCGTCGGCCTCGATCACGATGGCGGGGATGAGGCCCTGCTTGAGCTCGATGAAGGCCTCGAGGCGGCCCTGACCGCAGACCAGGTCGTAGTCCTGCGGGGCGGTCCCCGCACGCGGCGCCACGGTGATCGGCCGCTTCAGGCCGATGCGGGCGATGTTGTCGACCATCGCCTCGAAAGTGCGACGGTTGCGGACGCGGGGATTGAGGACCCGGATCCTGTCGGTCGGGATCAGCATCACCTGCTTCTGGCTGGTCGGCTCCATGTCTTCGGGCATCACGCCACCTCCGGGTTCCTGGCCCGCGAAGCGAGCGCGTAGAAGAAATCGAGCGTATCGAACCGGTAAGCATCGAGCGCGAGCCCGTTCTGCTCGGCGAGTTTCAGTTTACTGAAGGTCATGTCGATGCTGGGAAGCACGTAATAGTCGCGCGGCGCCTCGTTCACCTCGTCCATGCGCACGGCGATGGTGATGTCCGGCACCAAGCCAGTGTCGAGGCGGATGCGCCAGCGCAGCGACCCTGCCCCCGTCGCGGTGCAGCGGGCCAGAACGATGGACACAGTGAACTCGTCGTTGACGCGCACCAGGTCGGTGTCTGGGTCCTGTACGGCCGACCCGCCGTGCCGGGTGATGCCGGCGATGATTTCGGCCACGACCTGCAGATGCGCCTGCCGCAGCGCCCGGTTCACCTCGATGTAACTGTAGTCGCGATCCGGCTCGTAGCCGATCAGCCGGTAGGCGCGCAGGAGACTGCCGAAGCGGCTGCGATAGGCGCTGGAGGATGGCAGGTCGTCCTCCTCGTCGATAATCAGGCCCGACAGCATGCCCTGTCGCTGGAGGATCGCGCGCAGCGCGTCGAGCAGTTCCTCGTCCGAGAAATGGCGGCTGCGGGCATCCACGATCTCTCGCGCACGCATGAAGAGCGCCTGATCGACGATGGCGGGATAGGCGCCCTCCGCGCGGATCCACATTTCGCGCGGGTTCACCACGCGGCGCTGCTTCAGCTTGAACGACACCTTCGCGAAGACATTGTTCCCGATGTATTTTTCGTTGGTCAGCACCTGATGCACCGTTGCCCGGGTCCACGGCCGGTCGAGATCGGTCCAGTGTCCTTCGGCGTTCAAGACATCCGCAATCTCGCGCTCCGTGCGCCCCTCGTTAACGAACATCTTGTACATGCGCTGGACGACCCGCTGTTCCTCCTCCGGTCCGGGGACCAGGATCACGCGGTCGGTCTGGAGGCTCTTCTGCTCGCCGCGCGACAGCTCGCCCTTCGGATTGCCATGCTCGTCGATCAGCACCCGCCGCAACCCGTATCCTGCCGCGCCGCCCTGGCGATAGCCCAGCTCCACGAGGCGGCATTGCCCGGCGAAGACCTTCACCGACAACTCGCGGCTGTACTCGCCGGCCATCACGCGTTTCACGGTCTTCAGGAGGTTCGAGCCGATGCTGCCGTCGTTCTCGAACTGCTCGCCGCAGTAGTGGACCCGGATGCCGGCGCGTGAGCAGACGTGCTCATGATAGGCGCCTTCGTCGGCATCCTGAAACCGGCCCCAACGGCTGACGTCGTAGACGAGGATGGCCTTGAAGTCGGCGTTGCCGGATTGAACCTCGGCCATGAGGTTCTGCAACGCCTCGCGGCCGTCGAGCCGCAGCCCGGATCGCCCGGAATCCTCGAACACGCGCAGGATCTGCAAGCCCCGCGCAGCGGCGTAGTTCCGAATGACGTCCAGCTGGTTCTCGGTGGAATACTTCTGGTGGTCTGTCGACATCCGGACGTAGGCGACAGCGGGCACGTCGGGCTCTGATGGGCTGGCGCCAGTCTCCCTGCTTGCCTCACGCCCTTGCATCTGCCCGGCTCCGGTTCACGTCGCAGCAATCCGGTCGGGACGGTCCGGACCGTTGCGCATGCTGCCGCGATCATTCGAGCATGCGAGCGCCTGAAAGTCGTTTCCGAAAAAGGGCAATCCCTTTCCATGCCCGGCGCATTGGCGGATCGCCTGCGGCGCGCGGCCGTCCACGCGCTTGATAATCTGCGGTCCCGTTTCGCAGTTCATATCGGCCACCTTCAAGTGAATGGTCGGTTCCCACAGGCGGCCGAACAAGACCACCGCGGGAACAAATGGATTCTGCCGTTTTCATGGCTCTCCAAAGATTTAACGGAGAGAAACATGAAGATGCGCGTGAAGATGGGCACAGTTGTGCACCCCGAGGACGTTCCGGCTAACTATCGCGCCGCCATGGCCATGGCATTGCAAGCGGAGCTCGGATCGACCCACCGGGCGATCAAGTCCGCCATGCGGTGGACCGGCGCCAGCGAGCGGACCGTGAAATACTGGTTCGCAGGCGAGCGGGGACCGAGCGGCGAGCACCTCGTGTCGCTCGCGCGTCATTCGGATGCCGTTCTGACCGCGCTGCTTGCGCTGTCGGACCGGTTGATCCTGGATGATGCCGAGAACCGGGAGCGCTGACAGGTGAAGGCGGGGCGTGGAAAGCGCACCCTTGTCTCGTGTTCGTTTTTGGTTATCTTGAATACGTACCGAGAAGGGAGAGCGTCATGCCTCGCACCACCACCATGACCGTCCGCGTCAGCGGCGCCCTGAGCGAGTTCGTCGCAACCAATGTCGGCGAAGACGGCGCCTACGAGAACGTCAGCGAATACATCCGGGACCTGATCCGTCGCGACAAGGAGCGCGCGGAGCACGAGGCTTTCGACCGATTGAGGGCCGAACTGAACCGAGCCTTCGCTGCGCCCGAGGACACCTACAAGCCGCTGACCGCCGCCGATGTGATCGCTCGGAACCGGACCTGACCGCATGGCAATCCGGATCCAGGAGGCGGCTTCGATCCGCCTCGACGAGATCTACCGATACACCCGCGACCGGTGGGGCGAGGCACAGGCCGAAACCTACATCACCGGTCTGTTCGCCGCCTTCGAGCAGATCGACACACGCGGTGTCATGTCGAGACCCGTACCGGCCGAGTTCGGCGTGAAAGGGTACTTCTTCCGCTACGAGCGGCATTTCGTGTACTGGCGACGGCTGTCAAATGGCGACATCGGCATCGTCACAATCCTTCACGAGCGGATGCATCAGATGGACCGCTTCAAGGAGGATTTCGGTTAAGCCTTTGTCCAAAAATGGAATTTCTGGATAAAATCTGAATCGCAGCCAGCCCGACAGACCTGGAGAACGTTGGATCCCGGTCCCGTCCCCTCCGCCAGATTTCCCGGTTTCTTCCGGGGTGGGCACCAAAACAGCCCACATTTACTGGTTTTTGACAGGTTCTCATCAACATCTGGCCCCAATCCTCCCGCAGAAAATGTGTGACAGAATGAGGGTTGAGATAAGGCAACGACATTCGAGGAGCTTGCCCGGAAAGTTCACGAAAGGAAGTACAAGGACAACGCCAACAACGGCAAGCATATCGCGCAGCGGATTCGGACGCTCGAAACATACTCCTTCCCAACGCTGGGCAACCTGGCCGTTTCCGAGATACACCAAGACGACATAGAAGCGGTCCTTGACCCCATCTGGACATCCAAGCCGGAAACGATGATGTCCCGAGAGATGGTGTAGCTCACCGCGGGCCTCGCGCTTTCAAGCGGGCCGAGCTGGTCAGTCGCTCTGCGCTGCAGGCAACCTGCTGCCGGTCAGCGCGTCGGCGAACCGCTCCAAGGGCGCGCGCGGGCCGCTCGACTGGTTGCCGCCGGATCCGGGCTTCCGCTGCCAGTATGTGCTGCGGTTCAGGCGGATCAGCGCGCGCTCGACGTCGCAAAGACAGGTTTCTGCGATTTCGTGCCGTCCAGGGACGACGCGACGAACCGCCTTCGCTTGCTACTCCCAACCGTCATCCAAGAAGCTCTTGAGATCAAAATCAGGGTCTCGCGCTCCCATGCGGTCAACCTGATCTTGGATCGGTCGCAGGCGTTCGAGCAGGTTCTGTCCAGCCCGTAAACGAACGAATTCGCGAAGCAGCTGCACACGTAGCTCATGATACTCCGCAGTTTCCACATCGACATCGCACATGACCGACCTGTTTATCCTGCGAGGTGTGCCCTGCCACGTCCGATCCGATAACGGCCCCGAGTTCATCGCCAAGGCCGTGCGGCACTGGATCGACGCGGTGGGCGCTAACACCGCGTTCATCGAACCGGGTAGTCCTTGGGAGAACGGCTACTGCGAGAGCTTCAACTCGAAGCTCAGGGACGAGTTGCTGAACGGCGAGATCTTCTACTCGCTGGCCGAGGCACGCGTGGTGATCGAGGCGTGGCGGGTCCATTACAACACCGCGCGGCCTCACTCGTCCCTGGGCTATCGGCCACCAGCGCCGGAGGCCGTTCACTGGGCACCGTTTCGAGCTCCGGGATCAGCCCCGCCGCATGCATCTACCTTGGCACCGAGACCCGTCATGCACTAAGGCTGAAACCGGACCACCCGATAGGGGCAGACCAGACCAGCTCCGCGCATTGCAGCCGATTGCCCGGTAAGGCTGAAGCAAGAGCTGCGTTGATTTCCCTGATCAATCGTCGCAGACACTTTCTGCGACCTCGAGAGCCCTGCTGGGTTGAACCACAGTGACGCGGCATTCCCGCACCTGCGTCACGGCCTCGATCTTATCCCCGTGTCCAGAGAACCGGCAGCAGGACAGCCGACCGCAGGCGTGTTAAGCGCCATTGCCCTGGCCAACAGCAGGGTTCGCGCAACTGATCGCCGCGAGGCAAGGAAGAGCGCGACCATCACGAACCAGATCAGCGACGAGGCCAGCCCTTGCTCGGACAGGTCGTCGGTGATCGCGGCGATCCAGAAGCCGGGGCCGAAGACCAGAATCAGGACGACCATGCCGTATTCCAGAAAGGTGACGGCAAGATTGGGCGGCGGCAGCAGGTCGACCGGTTCGGCGGCCAAAGAGACCGGCCGCAAATACGGCACACCTTCCGCGGTTCCTATTCGTTCCTGCGCCAGGACCACCATGCGATCATGTCTGGCATTCCAGACCGCAAGCGAAAGGGAGGCCAGCGAGATGCAGATCAAGGCCGCCGTTCCCAGTGCCATCCGCATCGTCTCGAAGGCCACCAGCGAAATCGCGACTGCGGTTACCATGGGGCCGAGATAGATCATCGAGACGGAAAAGACGATGTAGCCGACAGCGCGACGCAAGACGACAAGCAGCCAGCTGGAAAGGAAAATCGTAGCGGGCAGACAGATCGCGGCCCAACTGACCCAGGCGCGCCAGGAAACGGCCTCGGGCCGGAACAGGGCGAGCGGGTCGTTGAGTTGAAGCAGCGCGGCAAAGTAGAAAACCCCGAACAGGACCGCGCCCAGAAGAGCCGCGCTGCGCAGTTTTCCGTCCCAGCATTCCGGTGCAGATCCCAGTACCAGGCGCACCGACCAGAGATTACGCAGCACCGACATCAGAACCATCCTTCGGGAACCGCTTTCGCTGCCCTGTTTTGCAGGACATTCCAGCCTTCCCGTATATCGTCCGCCGTTTCATTCGCCCAATCCTCTACCCCTTCGGCAGTTTCCACCGCCCAGTCGGCCACATCATGCGCGCTCTCGGAGGCCCAGTCGGCAGTATCCTGCGCGGCTTCGGATGCCCAGTCGGCGGCTTCTCCGGCCTTTTTCGCAGTCCAGTCCGCCGCGCGCTCCATCTGTCGGCCTGCTTCAGCCGCCGTGTCGCCGGCCCATTGCCGGGCGGCGTCATACTTGAGCATCAGATAGTCGGCGAAATCTCCCGTCACCTCGACGGCACCCTGTGCGATCGCCTCCAGCCCGTTCCCGATGGCGGTGTAGAGCTGGTCGCATTTGGTCCCCAGATCCCATCGGTTGGCGATCCAGGTCAGCACCATTCCGACGGCCAGTCCGGTACCGATGCCGGCCGCGACGACAATCGCGGCCGTCCCGAGGGTCAGCGCGGCAGCGCCACCGAAAGCGATTGCGACCGCCGAAATGACCGCTTCCGCTGCGATGGCCGAGATCCCCAACGCGATACCGTCGACGGTCAGGGTGCTCAGCAACAGGCTCCAGTCTCCTCGGGATTGCGGATTGCCGTACCACTCGACGAAATCGATCGTGCCGACGATGAACCAGCCGACGACGGGAAGTTTGCTTGCCGCACCTTCTGCAGAGGGTACGGCCGCAGTTCTCAGATTTCCGCGGGTGGCGGTGACGACCTGTGCCAACCGCGAGCGCGTCATCGCCGCAACGACCCCCGTCATCAGCTGTCGGCCGATACCCGGCTTCATCCGGGCGACGATCACGAGGGCCCCCGAACTGTCGCGCGCGACGCGCAGCGCGCCCTTGCCTCCGTCGACAAGCGCCCTGATCGCCCTCCGTCCGTTCATGCTCCGTACGGCAGCGACCACTTCGGCAATTGCGGGCGCACCGTCCGTTCCGGTCATTCTCAGGTCGATGTCATGTCCGGAGCTTTCGTAAAGGTCCTGCGCGCCCGAGATTTCGTCAATAATCTCCAGGGTGACGAGAATTGCCCTTGCAATCGCCAGCAAGACGTCATCCGGCGCGGTATCGACATCTATTTCGCCCTCGTCCAAAGACAGCGAAGGCGGGGCCTGAAGCACCAGAATTTCCTGTTCAGGCCTTTGCCCTCCCGCTTTGGCGTTCTCGTCGATCTCGCTGAGCAGAACCCCCAGATCCTGCGGGCGTGAATAGGTGAACTCCTGAAGCCTCGAGCAGACAGGATACGTGGTGCCATTCAGGATGACGTCGAGTCTGTTTGTCGTGCCCGTAAGCGTATTGGGCAGGATCATGCGCTCGCCGCTTGGCAGAATGCCGGTAGCTTCGCCATTGACGACGCCTTCCATCAGCAGGCCACCGGACGGCGAGTTTACCCGAAACAGGTTCCCCATCTCGCATCGCGCCAGCGGGTCGTCGCAGTTTACCGTCGTCACTTACGCCTCCTTCCCGATCGAGATCGCGAGGGCAAGCATATCCCTGGACCTGTCGAGATCATGAGCAGAGCCTTGAAGGATGCCGTCGAATCGCCGGTCCTGTTCCGGCGGAAAGCCGAGCATGAGCCTACTCAGGCAATATCTTTCGACCGCGCGCTCCTCGCGCAATCCCAGAGAGATTGCCGATCTTGCCATGCGGTGAAGACTGGTCAGCCTCCTGTCTTCGGACACGCTGGTCGTGGAAGGTATGACCTTTGTCAGTTTCCGGTCGAGTTTCTCGACGAACAGGTCAAGGCGGATGCGTGCAATGTCGCGCCGGAAACCGGGCCATCTGCCCGGAGAGTTTCCCGTCCGAATGTCCCGGCGCAGGTCCGGATGCGACACGTGGGCGATCGACACCATCCCCCTTACCGGTTCGGGCAGTATGAAGGTCATGTCCAGAAGGAAGTGTTCCAGGAACGGTGTCGCGGCTTCGTCATGGCCCTTCAGATAGCGCGCCAGATAAGGCGGCGCCCAGAAGCGGAAAAAGATCCACCTTCCTCCCGCGTCCTGAAATTTTGTGAACTTCCGGAGATGGGACCAGATCATGTCCAGCGACCGACTGCTCCTGATGAAGATCGCTGCGGCATTGTTCCAATATTGGCCGGCAGACTTTCCCCCGGTGAACAGCTTCCGGGTCAGGTCGGACTCCTGTTCCAGACGGACGAGCCATGGCGCGGCGTCTCCCCATTCGTCGCGTGCGTCCCCCTTGAAAAGGCATCTATGGTCCAGACCCGACGCTTCCAGAACCTCGGGAAGCATCGGCATCCGGGCCGCATCTATCAACGCAAGGACGCTATCGCCGTCATCCCCAGCCGGGAACAGATGCGGCATCAGGTCCTCGGGAACCGTCCTTGTCGGCCATTTTCCGAACTGGCTGTCGAGCGGCCTGAAATTCGTGAGAGTCTCGATGTGAAGGGCCGACAGGCCGTCCGAGGACATCTGTCCACCCGGTTTACCTCCGGAAAGGTCCATCCAGAAATCGGCCGTCATTTTAAAAGGTCCATGCCAGAAGGCCCGCTGCGACTGCGTAGGCCAGCATACAAGGCCGTCCCGGCGGCTGCGTGGCGCATCCGGTCGCCGGAGCGTGACGCGGAAAATACGTTCAGTTGGTCAGCGCTCTCGAAGTGGCAGAGCGCCAAGGCGCCCTCGCCTAGGGCGGAGGAAATCCGGCCAATCCGGAGCTCCTGATTGAAAAAGCCTCTCATGAAACACCCTCTTGAATTGCCGCGAAGGTAGTAAGTCCCCGCGCGTCATGGCAACCCCAGGCATCCCCTTACCTTCAGGGACGCTTGGCTATTGGCAGTATCATGCCGATTTGCAGAATGCTGCAAAGCAATGGAAGGTGCTGGAGTGGACACTGTCAGGAAAGCGATCAGGGACAGCTTCCAGAACCTACAGAGCCGATATCGGAAATTGGTTCACCTGTGCTCACGTGGCTTTCCACGAATGACCGCTTCCGTATTTTTTTGGCTGCTCGGGCTTGAGGCGCTCAACGTCGGCTATCGGCAGATGCCAACCAGACGGCGGCCATCTGCGCGGTGTGCGCGCTGAGGCAGGAGATGATGCCCTAGCGGCGCAGTGGACCGGACCCGGCGTCGTTGCGCTATCACATTCTGCGCCTCAAGCCGCAGCTTCCAACGCGAACCCGGGAGCCTGTCCCAACGCAGCGAACGCCGCATCGTATTGCTCCAGCCGGGTAGCATGGTTCGGATCGAACAGCCGATCTACCTGGGGCCGATGCCAGCCGAGATCCCGGACCAGATCGGCGCGGGTCTTGTCCGCATCTGACAGGGCCCAGAACAGCAGGACCTTGATCTGGAGCTGCAGCGGAACCGCCACGAGGCGCGGGCCGTCGCTCGGCCGCGGGATGTCCTCGAAACCCGATAGGCGTGATGCCAGCGCTTCGGAGATCGCTCCTTTGGCCATGCTCAGGGCTTCGACTTCGGTTTCGCCGAAGCTGGTCACCTCCGGCAGATCCGGGCAGGTCACCAAAAAGGTACCGTTGTCGTCAGGGGTCAGGTCTACGGGATAGGCCAGCATCAGGGGATCGCCTCCTTCGGGAGATCCCGGCCTCACTTGAGGCCGAGATCCTTGAGTATCTTGTTCACCAACCCCGTACCGAGTTCCTTGCGGGCCCCGTGCATCGGGATCTGGCTTTTCCTGTCGCCCAATCGAACAGTCTTGTGGCCGCTGCCCCCTTTGTGGGTTTCGAAGGTGCAGCCTTTGGAGCGCAGGAGCTTTTCGAGTTCTTTGCTGTTCATGGATATAACATAGTCAACACATCTGTTTAAGTCAACAGATGTGTTTAATCACGGTGTGGAAATCTACGCCTGCGACCCGATCTTGGACGTCTGCCCGGGCACCAGATGCAGATGGTGATATTCTGCTTCTGCGGGGCTGCCGGGGCTGCGGGTCGGCTCAGTTCACGCGGATCGCATAGACCCCACCTGGATCTGGGCCGAAGTGCGAGCGCGTGAGGCGGTAGCCAGTGCCGTCCTTCGGCGGACAGGTGCGGCAAGCCTGATCGCGAGCCCTTTCCTTCCCTCTAACTTGGTTGATTCCACCTTGCCATTTCTTTGCCAGAATACCGTGTGAGTTCCTGCGATGTTCTGGGAATCTAGGGAGAAACAAGAGCCTAGATCAACGGCGCCGGCCCCGCTGTATCTTTTTGCTTTTATTGAGTTTTATGGCGGAGACGATGGGATTCGAACCCACGAGACGGTTTCCCGCCTACTCCCTTAGCAGGGGAGCGCCTTCGACCACTCGGCCACGTCTCCGCCGCCTCGTTTAGAGATCCGGGACAGGAGAAACAAGGCCAAAATCGAGATTCCTTGGTCGCTCATATCTCATTCCACACTGTCCCCACCCTCCTGCCTGGGCGTTCACTCCCCTCATCTGGTGGATCGGGACCGGTGCCCTATCACTGGCGGAGGCCTGCTTCTCCAGAATGGCATGGAAAGAAGGTTGAGTAGACGCGTTGAGTACTGCTGCTCGGGTCTGAGGCCACCGGCACCGATCACCGGCCTCTGGCACATCATCCCGGCCAGGCCGGATTCGAGTTGAAGCTCGTCTCTTCTGTCGGCCTGGCTCGAACGCGCGAGGCCCTGCACGACAGCTGGGACAAGAACGACCCGAAGGACGCCCAGGTCATCCTGCACATGCTGGAGAACGGCGCCGTGCAGTTCTTTCATGATCCCCTGGTCGTCGGGATCGCCGACATTCAGGAGCTGTCGAAGACGCATGAGATCGTCTCGCGTTCGAAGACCGAGCTCTGGCACCGCATTCCGACGCATTACCTGCCGCTCTACTTTCCCGAGGCCGTCTTCGCCGTGAAGCCTACACCGCAATCGCGGCAAAGATGGCGCGCACCGTACACGCCGTGGTCAAACACGGCGCACCCTATCGCCCCTTCTTCGAGCGGGGCGCCCACGCCGATCTGCCGAACCACGTCGGCAATCTTCACTCCCCGAGCTCGCAGCACGTGGAACTGCCACAGATTCATGAGGGTGATTTAGGGCTTCTCTGGTTTGCCGGCCATCGTCGTCGTCCTGCGTGATACGGGACAAAATACCCCAAGGGCGGCCCTGCCCTATCCTTCGATGCGACGGGACCTCCGTGTCGTGCGGATCACACCTGATGACGGGCAAAAATCCATGGATCGCAGCTCGGCACCCGAAGACGACAGGTTCACGGGAAAACCCACCAGACCGGCCGCTTTATGTCATCAAACATGCTGAAAAGCGTTCGGCACGCTTATGCGTTCAAAACGCACAGTTATTTCACATTTGCACAAGTATATCTGGTGGAGCCGAGGGGGATCGAACCCCTGACCTCGTCATTGCGAACGACGCGCTCTCCCAACTGAGCTACGGCCCCGGTGAGCGGTCATTTGCAGTATGGCGCGGGGGATGTCAAGCGGTCTGCCCCATATGATGATGCAGAAATTTCGCAATCTTCAGCAGCGGCCGCGCCGGGACCAACCAAGCAAAAGCTCGCCCCCTCGCAGACAGGCGCCGACGCGGTCCGCCCTCCTGTCGCTCCGGGGGCCGCAGAAGGTACGATCCGAGATCCCTGGGACCTGCAACGGCCTCATCCGGCAGGCCTGCCAGCAGCCCTCCCCGATACCGACCGGACGCGGCCGATCGTCCTTTCGGCCCGCCCCGCGCCCATGCGTACGCCCCAACGCCCCGGCCCCTATTCCGAGGCCAGCCCCAACCAGCCCGCGGGCAGAAAGAGAGGGCTTGTCGGTTGCGGCGCATCGCCCCCGGGGGCCAGCCACGGCTTTCCGTATTGCGCAGGCACCGGAACGAATCCACCCGTCCGGGCGAGAGGCCTCCCGCGCCTCTGGGCCGCAACCGGCTTTACCCCTCCGCGCCACGGGCTAGGATCGAACGGATGCAGCGGCAGCGGGAGACCCAAGGATGAGATCGCTTCGGCTCTGGCAGGTTCTGCGCCTGTCGCGTCGGCTCTGGGTGCGCACCAGCCTGATCGCGGTGCTCGGGATCGTCGCGGCGGGGGCGGCGGCGCTGCTGGGGCCGGTCATTCCGCAAGAGCTGGCCGACCGGCTGGGCAAGGACGCCGTGATGCCGGTGCTCGACGTGCTGGCCTCGTCGATGCTGGCGGTCACGACCTTCTCGCTGTCGATCATGGTCACGACGCATCACCAGGCCTCGTCGCAGGTGACGCCGCGCTCGCACCGGCTGCTTCTGGAGGACACCACGACCCAGACCGTGCTGGCGACCTTCATTGGCGCCTTCATCTTCGCGCTGGTCTCGATAATCTTGTTCCGGGCCGGTGCCTATACCGGCGCCTCCGCCTTCGTGCTGTTTGCCTTCACCGTGCTGGTGGTGGTGCTGGTCGTGGTGGCGATCCTGCGCTGGATCGACCATCTGTCGCGGCTGGGCAGCATGGACGAGACCATTGCCCAGGCCGCCACTCGCGCCCGCGAAACCCTTGCCGTTGCCCGTGCCGCCCCGAGCCTGCTGGCCACCCCCCTGCCCGATGGCGCGCCCCCACCCGACGGCGCCGAGCCCGTGCCCGCGCCGCAGGGCGGCTATGTGCAGCTTGTCGACATGGCGGCGCTGTCCGAGCAGGCCGAGAAGGCCGGGGCCCAGATCTGGATCACGGCCGTGCCCGGCTGCTTTCTCGTCGCCGGGCGGGCGCTGGCCCATATCCATCCGCCGGGCGCGCTCGACACTGCGCGGGTGTCGGCCGCCTTCGAGATCAAACCGATCCGCAGCTTCGAGCAGGATGTCCGTTTCGCGCTGATCGTGCTGTCGGAAATCGCCTCGCGGGCGCTTTCGCCGGGGCTGAACGACCCCGGCACCGCCATAGACGTCCTCGGGCGGCTGGAACGGCTGCTGGCCGAATGCCCCCCCCCGGGCGACGAGATCCGCTACCCGAAGCTCCATGCCCCGGCGCTGCGGGACGAAGACCTGGTCGAGGATGCCTTCGCCGCCATCGCCCGCGACGGCGCGCCGATGCGCGAGGTGGCCCGCCGGCTGATCCATGCGCTGAACACGCTGCGCCAGGGCGACGATCCGGGCCTCGCCCGGGCCGCCGAGGCGATGACCCGGCGGGCGCTGGCCCATGCCGAGGCCGCGCTGGTCATCGAGGAGGACAAGGCCGCGCTCCGTCGTCTGGCCGAGATCTAGGCGCAAGCGAGCTGGCGCGGGGTTCGAAGACCGGCCTCCCGGAGGAAAAATGTCGTCTGGAAACAGGGCGGTGAAATCTCGGCGCGGGGCCGGAACTGGCTTTGCCCTCAGAAATGTCTGCCCCTCACGGGCACGCTCGGCGCAGCCGTTCAGCCGGAAAGCGGAGAACGACAACGCCGAGCCCAGTGTCGCCGATGCTGCGACCTAAACGCATGATTGCTTAGGCCCCTCGACAGGGTGTGTTTGCGCAAGAAACGGGTCGGTCGAACGGCGCCATTTGACTAGGAATTTTCCGACACTTCAGCAAACGGAGACGGGAATGCTTCTGGACGGAAAGACTATCATCATTACTGGCGCAAGCAGTGGCATCGGGGCAGCAGCGGCGAAGATTTTCGCGGCGGAGGGCGCCAGACTGGTCCTCGGGGCGCGTCGTGCCGAACGGCTCGACGAAATTACCAACGAGATTTTGGCCGATGGTGGCGAAGCCGACTATGTGGCAGGGGACGTCGAGGAGAGTGGATACGCGAAAGAGCTGGTTCGACGCGCAGAAACGAGATTCGGTGGTCTTGATGGTTCGTTCAACAATGCTGGCGTGACCGGAGAAATGGGTCCGATCCCCGACATGGATGAAAGCAACTGGCACAAGGTGATGGCGGTGAATCTCAACAGCGGATTCCACGCTGCCAAATACCAGATACCGGCCATGCGCAAACGCGGCGGTGGCTCGATTGTCTTCACGTCCTCCTTCGTAGGGCACACGATCGGTCTGCCCGGCATGGGAGCCTACGCCGCGGCAAAAGCGGGACTGATTGGTTTGACCCAGGTTCTCGCAGCGGAACACGGGGCTGAGAACATTCGTGTCAACGCGCTTTTGCCGGGGGGAACTATGACACCGATGGCAGGAGAAGATACTGGTTTTCACGAGGTCGTGCGAGGCTTCCATGCGCTTAAGCGCATGGCTGAACCGTCTGAGATCGCGCGGGCGGCTCTCTTCCTTCTGTCCGATCATGCGTCTTTCGTGACCGGGAGCGCAATGATCGCGGATGGCGGAAACTCGATCAACAAACTCTGAGGCGCAAGAAGCGGACGTTGGCCAAGTGAGCGCCAGGGTCCACTTCGGTCCGCATGTCTGACGCCCGCGTCGCGCCGGAAGGCCGGTTCGGCACAGAGCGCCCGCCGGAAGGCCAGGCTTCTGACCAAACGGGCCGAACCATCAGGTGCTGCTCATGAAAACGGCCCCGGACAGAAGCCGGGGCCGTTTCCATGACCCGAGCGGGCCTATTCGGCGGCGTCGGCCACCTCTTCGACCGGCGGGCAGGTGCAGATCAGGTTGCGGTCGCCATAGGCATTGTCGACGCGCCCGACCGGCGGCCAGTACTTGTCGACCCGGAACGCGCCGGGCGGGAAACAGCCCTGCTCGCGGGAATAGGGGCGGTCCCAGTCGGCGACCAGATCCTCGACCGTATGCGGCGCCTTCTTCAGCGGGTTGTTGCCCTTCTCGATCCGGCCCTCGGCGATCTCGCGGATCTCGTCGCGGATCGCCAGCATCGCGGTGATGAAGCGGTCGAGCTCGGCCTTGGTCTCGGACTCGGTCGGCTCGATCATCAGCGTGCCCGCCACCGGCCAGCTCATTGTCGGCGCATGGAAGCCGCAATCGACCAGCCGCTTGGCGATGTCATCGACCGTGACCCCCGCCGTTTCCACGAAATCGCGGGTATCGATGATGCATTCATGCGCGACCCGGCCGTTGCGGCCCTTGAACAGCACGTCATAGGCGCCCTCGAGCCGCTTGGCGATGTAATTGGCGTTCAGGATTGCGGCCTTGGTCGCCTGGGTCAGCCCCGCGCCGCCCATCAGCAGCACATAGGCATAGCTGATCGGCAGGATCGAGGCAGAGCCGTTCATCGCCGCGCTGACCGCGCCCGCCTCGCCCGTCACCGGATCCGAGGGCAGGAAGGGCGCCAGATGCGCCTTGACCCCGATCGGGCCCATGCCCGGACCGCCGCCGCCATGCGGGATGCAGAAGGTCTTGTGCAGGTTGAGGTGGCTGACATCCGAGCCGATCTCGCCCGGCCGGACGAGCCCGACCAGCGCGTTCAGGTTGGCCCCGTCCAGATAGACCTGGCCGCCATGGGCATGGGTGATCTCGCAGACCTCGCGCACGGTCTCCTCGAAGACGCCATGGGTCGAGGGATAGGTGATCATGCAGGCCGCCAGATCGCCGCCCGCGGCCTCGGCCTTGGCGCGGAAATCCTCGAGGTCGATATCGCCGTTCTCTGCCGATTTGACCGCGACGACCTTCATCCCCGCCATCTGCGCCGAGGCCGGGTTGGTCCCATGGGCCGAGGTCGGGATCAGGCAGATATTCCGGTGCCCCTCGCCCTGTGCGCGGTGATAGGCGGCGATGGTCAAGAGCCCGGCATATTCGCCCGAGGCCCCCGAATTGGGCTGGAACGACATCGCGTCATAACCGGTGATCCGGCACAGCTTGTCGGACAGATCCTCCAGCATCTCGGTATAGCCCCGGACCTGATCGGCCGGCACCAGCGGGTGGACATTGGCAAATTCCGGCCAGGTGATCGGCATCATCTCGACCGCGGCATTCAGCTTCATGGTGCAGGACCCCAGAGGGATCATCGCCCGGTCGAGCGCCAGATCGCGGTCGGCCAGACGGCGCATGTAGCGCATCATCTCGGTCTCGGCCCGGTTCATCTGAAAGACCGGATGGGTCAGGAAATCGCTCTCGCGGATCATGCCCTCGGGGAAGCGGTATTCGCCGTCGCCGCCCTTGTCCTTGCGTTCGATCCCGAAGGCGCGCCAGAGCGCCTCGATGGACGCGGGCCGGGTGGTCTCGTCCAGCGCGATGCCGAGCTTGGTCTTGCCGATCCGGCGCAGGTTGATCTTCTCGGCCAGCGCCGCGTTGTAGATCACACCCTGCATCGGGCCGACCTCGACGGAGAAGGTGTCGAAGAATTCGGCCGGTTCGACGGTGAACCCCGCCTCCTGCAGCCCGCGTGCGGTGCGCACGGCCTTGCGGTGGATGCGCTGGGCGATGGCCTTGAGCCCCTTGGGCCCGTGGAAGACGGCATAGAAGCCTGCCATCACCGCAAGCAGAGCCTGGGCGGTGCAGACATTCGAGGTCGCCTTCTCGCGGCGGATATGCTGCTCGCGGGTCTGGAGCGCCAGGCGGTAGGCCTTGTTGCCGCGCGCATCGACCGAGACGCCGACGATCCGGCCAGGCATGGCGCGCTTGTAGGCGCCGCGGCAGGCCATGTAGGCGGCATGGGGGCCGCCAAAGCCCATCGGCACGCCGAAGCGCTGGGTCGAGCCCACGGCAATGTCGGCCCCCATCGCGCCCGGCTCCTTCAGCACGACAAGCGCCATCGGATCGGCCACGACGATGCCCAGCGCCTGGGCCGCGTGCAGATCGGCGATCGGGCCGGTGAAGTCATGGATATGGCCATAGGTGCCGGGATACTGGAAGATGCCGGCAAAGACCTTTTCGGGCTCGAGATCGGCGAAGGGATCGCCGACGATCACCTCGATGCCCAGCGGCTCGGCCCGGGTCCGGATCACCGCGATGTTCTGCGGATGGCAGTCGCGGTCGACGAAGATCGCGCCCGCCTTCGATTTCGCCACCCGCTGGGCCATGGTCATGGCCTCGGCGCAGGCGGTGGCCTCGTCCAGAAGCGAGGCATTGGCGATTTCAAGGCCGGTGAGGTCCGACACCATCGTCTGGTAGTTCAGCAGCGCCTCGAGCCGACCCTGGCTGATTTCCGGCTGATAGGGCGTGTAGGCGGTGTACCAGGCCGGGTTTTCCAGGATGTTGCGCTGGATCGCGGGCGGGGTGACGGTGCCGTAATAGCCCTGCCCGATCAACGTGGTGAAGGCGCTGTTCTTCTGGGCGATCTGGCGCATCGACCACAGCATCTCGCGTTCGGATTTGGGCTTGCCGAAATCGAGCGGCTCGGCCTGCAGGATGCTGTCGGGCACGGTTTCGGCGATCAGGGCCTCGAGGCTGTCAAGCCCCAGCACCTCCAGCATCTCGGTCATCTCCTCCGGAGAGGGGCCGATATGGCGGCGGTTCGCGAAATCGTAAGGCAGGTAGGTGCTGGGGGTATAGGTCATGGCTGTCCCGAAATCAGTCGATGAAGGCGCGGTAGGCGGCTTCGTCCATGAACGCGTCGAGCTCCGAGAGATCCGCGATCTTCATCTTGAAGAACCAGCCATCGCCGGTCGGGTCCTCGTTGACCTTGGCGGGCGCGTCGGTCAGCGCCTGGTTGACCTCGACGATCTCGCCATCCAGGGGCGCAAGGATGTCGGAAGCGGCCTTGACGCTTTCGATCACCACGACCTCGTCATCCTTCGAGACCGTCTTGCCCTCTTCGGGCAGATCGACGAAGACCACGTCGCCAAGCTGTTCGGCGGCATGATCGGTGATGCCCACGACGACGAGATCGTCCTCGACGCGGAGCCATTCGTGCTGTTCGGTGAATTTCATCGCTATTGTCCCTCAGCGCTTGTAGGTCGACGGGCGGAACGGCAGGCGCACGATTTCGGCCGGCAGGCGTTTGCCGCGCACCTCGCCCCAGAGTTTGGCCCCTTCCAGGGCAAGATCGACGGGCACGTAGCCCATGGAGACCGGCGCCCCGACCGACGGGCCGAACCCGCCCGAGGTCACCGTGCCGACAGGATCGCCACCGGTCTCGGTCGCGAAAAGCGGCGTGCCCTCGCGCATCGGCGCGCGGCCTTCGGGGCAGAGCCCCACCCGCTGGCGCGCCGCGCCGGTGGCGAGCTCGCCAAGGATGCGCTCAGCCCCCGGAAAACCGCCCTCGCGCGCGCCGCCGGTACGGCGGGCCTTCTGGATCGCCCAGGCCAGATCGGCCTCGACCGGCGTGGTTTCGGTGTCGATGTCATGGCCGTAGAGGCAGAGCCCGGCCTCGAGCCGCAGGCTGTCGCGGGCGCCAAGCCCGATCGGCTCGACCGCCTCATGGGCCAGAAGCTGCCGGGCCAGCGCCTCGGCGCGCTCGACCGGCACCGAGATCTCGAACCCGTCCTCGCCGGTATAGCCCGAGCGCGACACCCAGAGCGGGCCATCGGCCGTGTCGATGATCGCCACATCCATGAAGCGCATGTCGGAAACGCCGGGCGCCAGGGTTTCCAGCACCGCCTCGGCCTCAGGCCCCTGCAGCGCCAGAAGCGCGCGGTCGGTCAGTTCGACGATGTCGCAATCGCAGCCGATGGAGGCGTGCAGATGGGCGATGTCCCCTGTCTTGCAGGCGGCGTTGAGCACGACGAACAGATCGTCGCAGCGCCGCGCCACCATCAGGTCGTCGAGAATGCCGCCGGCCTCGTTGGTGAACATCGCATAGCGCTGACGGCCGAGCTTCAGCCCGACCAGATCCACCGGCACCAGATGTTCCAGCGCGATGGCCGCATGCTCGACGACGCCCGATTTCGGGCGCAGGCTGACCTGGCCCATATGGCTGACATCGAACAGCCCCGCACGCGCCCGGCAATGCAGGTGTTCCTTCATCACGCCGAGGCCGTATTGCACGGGCATCTCGTAGCCCGCGAAAGGCACCATCTTCGCGCCCAGTTCCAGATGCAGATCGTAAAGCGCAGTGCGCTGCAAGCCCGACATGGCAACCCGTTCCCCTGGCCGGATGCGTGCATGCATCTCGGCATCGCGGACGCCCCCGATGGACGTCCCTTCCGATGCCCCCTCTGTCCCTTTGCCTGAGATCGCTATCCCTTCGGCGGACGCCTTGCGCGCCTCTCTCCAGAGTCTGTGCCCGTCCGCGGTCCTGCGGCCTGAGAGTTTACCGGGGCGGTTGCTCCTTCGGCACCGGCCTTGCGGCCGGATTCTCCCGTGGACGGTTGGCGCTTGATCTAGATCATGGGCGAAGAACGGGCAAGGGCTTGCACAGCCCCGCGCGGGCCCCTGCCCCTTGAACCTGTCTGCGAAGGGACCGGAACGGGCGGGACCGGCTAGCCGGAGCAGGTGGTTTCTGCCGGAGGGTCGAAGGGAGCTGCGCCCGCCGGATGACGTCACCGGATGACGTCACCGCGCGCCCCGTGCCGGCCCATCGCATGCACATGCCCCTCAGCCGGGCCTGCGCCTCCCGGAAGGCCCGGAAAGGGCAGGAAGAGCGGCTGCGGGGGAGAGCCGGGCGGCAAGGCGGAGGGCCGCCGCCCGGCAGGATGGCGCAGAGGTCCGGGGCTCAGCCCGGCTTCTTCTGGAACAAGGGCAGCAGGTCGCCCAGTTCCGGGCCGCGCTCGCGGCCGGTGACGGCCTTGCGCAGCGGCATGAACAGCTTGCGGCCCTTGCGGCCGGTCTTTTCCTTCACCGCCTGGGTCCAGGCCGACCAGCTGTTCTCGTCATAGGGCGGCTCGGGCAGCATCGACAGCGCCTCGGCGATGAAGTCGCGGTCCTCGTCCTCCACCAGCGGTTCCGCGCCGTCGCGGCAAAGCGCCCACCAGCCGGCCAGATCGTGGCGGGTGACGATGTTCTCGTGCACCGCCAGCCAGAACCTCTCGGCCTGATCGTCCGGCACGCCCAGCGCCGCGATCTCGTCCCTGACCGCGCCGAAGGGCAGCCCGTGCAGATGCCGGGCGGTCAACGGGAACAGGTCTTGTTCGTCGAACTTGGTCGGCGCCGCGCCGAACGTGCCGATATCGAAGCTCTCGATCAGCTCGTCGAGGCTCTCGATGAGCTCGACCGGCTGCGACGAGCCGAGCCGCGCCATCAGCGACAGGAGCGCCATCGGTTCGACCCCCTGCTTGCGCAGATCGCGCAGCGACAGATGCCCCAGCCGCTTGGACAGCGCCTCGCCCTGGGGCCCGGTCAGCAGCGAATGGTGGGCAAAGCGCGGCACCGTGCCGCCGACCGCCCCGATGATCTGGATCTGGGTCGCGGTATTGGTGACGTGATCCGAGCCGCGCACGATATAGCTCACGCCCATGTCGACATCGTCGACCACCGAGGCGAAGGTATACAGCACCTGCCCGTCGCCCCGGATCAGCACCGGGTCCGACACGCTGGCCGCGTCGATCGAGATGTCGCCGAGAATGCCGTCGGTCCACTCGATCCGCTCACGGTCGAGCAGGAAGCGCCAATGCCCGGGCCGCCCGGCCCGAAGCGCGGCCTTCTCGTCCTCGGACAGCTCGAGCGCGGCGCGGTCATAGACCGGCGGCTTGCCCATGTTGAGCTGCTTCTTGCGCTTCAGGTCCAGCTCGGTCGGGGTCTCGAAACACTCGTAGAGCCTGCCCGAGGCGCGCAGCTCGGCGGCAACCTCGGCATAGCGGTCGAGCCGGGCCGATTGCCGCTCTTCGCGATCCCAGGTCAGACCCAGCCATTCCAGGTCTTCCCGGATCCCGTCGGCATATTCCTGCTTGGAGCGTTCCGGATCGGTGTCGTCGAGGCGCAGGATGAAGGTCCCGCCGGCCTTGCGGGCGATCAGGTAGTTGAACAGCGCGGTGCGCAGATTGCCCACATGCAGGTATCCGGTGGGCGACGGAGCGAAACGGGTGACGGTCGTCATGGGTATTCTCCTTGCGCGCCCGCTCTTCCACAACGGCGCGGTTTTGTCCATATCGAGCCCATGACCGACCCGAACCGCCATCGCCTTCCGCCATCGCTCGACGACATCGCCGATCTCGCAGCCGCCGCCCGCGCCGCCCTGCCCGAGCCGTTCCGCGGCCCGGCCTCCGAGGTCGCGATCCGGGTCGAGGATCTGGCCCCTGACGAGATGCTGGACGATCTCGGGATGGAGAACCCGTTCGAGCTGACCGGGCTTTACGACGGCATCCCGCTGACCGAGAAATCGGTGATGGACCAGCCCGAGCGGCCCGATACGGTCTGGCTGTTCCGCCGGGCGCTGCTGGATGAATGGGTCGAGCGCGAGGAGGTCACCCTGGCCGACCTGGTGACCCATGTGCTGATCCACGAGATCGCGCATCATTTCGGCTGGTCCGACGAGGACATCGCCTCGATCGACCGCTGGTGGGAATGAGGCGCCATGTCCCCCCTCCCCGGCCCGCCTGACGGACCGGCCCATGGGACGGTCCGGGGAAAGGTCCCGCCTCGCGCCCTCGTGAAATGGCAGGCCCGCGGATCGCCGCTATCCTTCCGCGCGGGGAAGATCCGGCCCCGGGGCCGGGTCAGCAAAGGGAGACCTGCCATGACCGAGATGACCCGCCGCCACGCGCTTCTGGCCGGGGCCGCGCTGCCGCTGGCCGCCGCCCTCGCCCGTCCGGCCCGGGCCGCGGCGCCGATGATGGGCCCGGCCCGGCCGGTCTTCAACCGCTTCATGCTGGGACGCTTCGAGGTGACGACGATCCTTGCGGGCAACCGCACCGTGCCCGACCCGCAGACGATCTTCGGACTGAATGTCGCCCCCGAGCGATTCGCCGCCGCGTCCCGGGCGGCGATGATCCCGGCCGACAAGGCGCAGTTCTTCTTCACCCCGACCGTGGTCAATACCGGAGCCGAGCTGATCCTCTTCGATACCGGGCTGGCGCCCGAGGGCACCGTCGCCGCGCTGGAGGCTGCGGGCTATAGCCCCGACCAGATCGACACCGTCGTCATCACACATATGCATGGCGACCATATCGGCGGGCTGATGGAGAACGGGACCGAGACCTTTTCCGGGGCCCGTTATGTCACCGGCGCGGTCGAGTTCGATGCCTGGGACATGTCGGGCGACGAGGGGTTCGAAAAGAAGATGCGCCCGCTGGCCGAGAAGACGCGTTTTCTCGACGATGGCGGCGAGGCCGCGCCGGGCGTGACCGCCGTCGCCGCCTTCGGCCATACGCCCGGGCACATGGCCTACCGGCTGGAAAGCGGCGGCAAGGTGCTTCTGATCGGCGCCGATTTCGCCAATCACTATGTCTGGTCGCTGGCCCATCCCGACTGGGAGGTGCTCTATGACCGCGACAAGGAAGCGGCGGCGGCCACGCGGCGCCGGCTTCTGGACATGCTCGCGACCGAGCGGATGCCCTTCATCGGCTATCACATGCCGTTCCCGGCGCTGGGCTATGTCGAGACGCAAGGGGACGGCTATCGCTACCTGCCTGCCAGTTACCAGATGATGCTCGAATAATCGGCGAGGCCGGGGCGAAGAAGGCAGCCGCCCCGGCGCGGCCGGCCCGATCCCCCGCGGCCGGGCGGAAACGGGCTTGGCCTCGGGCGGCCGGGGTGGCAGTGTCGCCCCGCGAATGCCAAGGACCCCCCACTCATGCACGATATCCTGACCGTCACGCTCAACCCGACCGTGGATCTGTCCACTTCGGTCGCCCATGTCGTGCCCGGCGACAAGCTGCGCTGCGCCCCGCCGGTGACCGATCCGGGCGGAGGCGGCATCAATGTCTCGCGCGCGATCCGGCTGCTGGGCGGCGAAAGCCTCGCGCTGGTGGCGCTGGGTGGCCATAACGGCGACAAGCTGCGCGCGCTGCTGGAACATGAGGGCATCCGGCTCATTCCGCTGGTGGCGCCGGGCGAGACCCGGATGAGCCTTGCCGTCACCGACAGTGCCACCGGAGAGCAGTTCCGCTTCGTGCTGCCGGGACCGATCTGGAACGAGGCCGGGCTGAAGGCCACGCTGGCCGCGGTGACGACGGCGGTGCCCGAGGCAGGCTATGTGGTGGTCTCGGGCAGCCTGCCGCGCGGACTGCCCGAGGATCTCACCGAACGGGTCTGTGCCAAGATCGGGGCGCGCGGCGCGCGTGTCATCGCCGATACCTCGGGGCCCGCGCTGACCCGGCTGGCCGAGGCTCGCGACGCGGTGCCCTATGTGCTCAGGATGGACGGGCTCGAGGCCGAGGACCTGGCCGGGCGCGCCTTGCCCGACCGCAGGGACAGCGTCGATTTCGCCTCCGAGCTGGTGGCGCGGGGCGTGGCCCAGGTGGTGGTGATCGCGCGGGGCGCCGAGGGCAATGTGCTGGCCGCCGAGGGGCTCAGGCTGCATGTGGCGGCGGCCAGGGTGCCGGTGCGCTCGCTGGTGGGGGCGGGCGACAGTTTCGTCGGCGCCTTCGTGCTGGCGCTGGCGCGGGATGAGGGCCTCGCCCGGGCGCTGCAATGGGGCGCGGCGGCGGCCAGCGCGGCGGTGATGACGGATGCCACCGCGCTCTGCACCCGCGAGGATACCGAGGCGCTTCTCGAACGCTGCGCGGTGACGGAACTCTGAGGCAGGAGGGGACCCTCCTGCCCCCCGCCCGGCTGTCGTCAGGCGATCAGCTTTCCGGCGATCTCGACCAGGAGCCGGGCCTGATGGGCGACGGCCGCCCTGCCCTTGTCGTCGAACTCCCCGGCCTTGGCGGAATAGCCATAGGGATTGCCGCCGGCCTCGAAGATCGTCTGATCGGTATAGCCCGGCGGCACCAGGATCGAGCCCCAATGCATGAAGGTCGGATAAAGCGTGAGCAGCGTGGCTTCCTGTCCGCCATGCACATTCATCGCGCTGGTGGTGGCGGTCACGGGTTTGCCGGCAAGCTTGCCGTCCTGCCAGACCGGGCCCAGCGTGTCGATGAACGCCCGCATCTGGCTGGCCACGACCCCGAACCGGGTCGGCGCCGAGAAGAAATAGCCATCGGCCCAGGCCATGTCCTCGGGCGTGGCGACCGGGATGTCGGCCATCTTCTCGAGCTGCGCGGCCCAGTCTGGCTGGCCCTTCACGACATCCTCGGGCGCAGTCTCGGCCACGCGCCGAAGGCGGACCTCGGCGCCGGCCTCGGTGGCGGCCCCGGCTGCGGCTTCGGCGATCTGGTGATTGGTTCCGTAGGTCGAATAGAAAATGACGGCGAGTTTGGGTTTGGTCATGGCAGATACCTCGTTCGGGTTTCGGCTCTGCCTGAGATATGGCCCGGACCGGCGCGGTCCAGTCGCCCGGACCGGTCAGCGGCGCGGCACGGTGCGGCCGGACCCGATTTTTCGCCGAAAAATCGCCGCCCCGCTCAGGACGGGTCGCGCCAGCGGTTGACGATCGGATAGCGGCGGTCGAGCCAGAATGCCCGCTGTGTCAGCCGGGCCCCGGGCGCCGACTGGAAGCGCTTGTATTCGCTGACATAGATCAGATGTTCGACGCGTTTCACCATGTCCCGATCAAACCCCTCGGCCACCAGATCCGCGACCGGACGCGCGTCATCGACCAGCCCCTTGAGGATCCGGTCGAGCACCGGATAGGGCGGCAGGCTGTCCTCGTCCTTCTGGTCCGCGCGAAGTTCCGCCGAGGGCGGTTTCTCGATCACCCGGGACGGGATCACCTCGCCTGCGGGGCCTTTCATCCAGGGCCGGTGATGAGCATTGCGCCAGCGGCAGGTCTCGAAGACTCGGGTCTTGTAGAGATCCTTGATCGGATTGTAGCCGCCCGCCATGTCGCCATAGATCGTGGCATAGCCGACGGCCACTTCCGACTTGTTGCCGGTGGTCAGGAGCATCTCGCCGAACTTGTTCGAGATCGCCATCAGGAGAAGCCCGCGCAACCGCGATTGCAGGTTCTCCTCGGTGACGCCCGTCTCGGTCCCCGCGAAAAGCGGCGCCAGGGCCTCGGTCGCGGCCGCCTGCGGCCCCGAAATCGGCACCTCGTCGAGCCGGCAGCCAAGCGCCCTGGCCACCGCCGCCGCATCCTCGAGCGACCCGGCCGAGGTGAAGTCCGAAGGCAGCATCACGCAATGCACGTTCTCCGGCCCCAGCGCGTCTGCCGCGATCGCCGCCACCAGAGCCGAGTCGACGCCGCCCGACAGCCCCAGCACCACCTTCGAGAAGCCCGATTTCGCGACATAGGCCTGCAGCGCCGTCACCATCACCCGGTAGTCCTGCTCCCAGGCATCGGGCGGGACCGCGCGCGCGCCCGGATCGGCACGCCAGCCTTCAGGCGTGCGGCGGAAATCGACATGGGCAAGGCCCTCTTCCAGCACCGGCATCTGCAGCGCGAGCGCGCCGCCCGGATTGAGCACGAACGACCCGCCGTCGAAGACCTGATCGTCCTGCCCGCCGACCAGATTGAGATAGACCAGCGGCAGCCCGGTCTCGACCACGCGCGAGACCATGATGGTCATGCGGGTATCGTGCTTGCCGCGGTGATAGGGCGAGCCGTTCGGCACCAGGAGGATCTCGGCCCCGGTCTCGGCCAGCGCCTCGGCCACGTCCTCGTACCAGGCATCCTCGCAGACCGGCATCCCGATCCGGAGCGGGCCAACCCGCACCGGCCCGTCGATCGGGCCACCGTCGAAGACCCGCTTCTCGTCGAACACCTCGTCATTGGGCAGGTGATGCTTGCAGACCCGTGCCAGCACCCGGCCCCGGTGCAGCACGAAATAGGCGTTGTGATGGCATCCGTCCTCGAGAACCGGCGCCCCGATCCCGAGCGCCGGGCCATCGGCGCAGTCCCGGGCCAGCGCCTCGAGCCGGGCCGCGACATCGACCAGGAAGGCGGGCCGCAGCGCCAGGTCCTGCAGCTGGTAGCCGCTCAGGAACATCTCGGGCAGCGCCACCATGTCGGCCCCCGCATCGCGCCCCGCCGCCCAGGCGGCACGCGCCTTGGCGGCATTGTCCTCCAGCGCCCCGACCGTCGGGTCGAACTGGGCAAGGGTGAGGCGGAACCGGTCGTCGGCCATGGCATTCCTCGTCGCATCCTGCCCCGCCTCTTAGCAGACTGACAGGCAAGTGAAAGCCGTCCGGTGGCGAAAACCGTTGTAAGCCCGCCGAGGCTCCACTAGGGTTTCCGCGCTTTCAAAAAGAACCGCGGCAAGTCAGGGCGATGGGGGCTTTGGTGCAGAAAACAGGCAGGATGACGGCGCGTCTGGCTCTGGTTGCGGCGCTGGCGGCGGGCGGGGCTGCACTCGCCCAGGACGACGGCAATGTCGTGACCCGGCAATATGACAATGGCGGGATCTACGAAGGCACCTTCAAGAACGGCAAGCAGGACGGCACCGGCACCTACCGGCTGCCCAACGGCTATGAATATTCGGGCCAGTGGGTCGATGGCCGGATCGAGGGCAAGGGCGTCGCGCGGCTGGTCAACGGCTCGGTCTACGAGGGCGGGTTCACCGATGGCAAGCCCGACGGCACCGGCAAGATCACCTTCGCCGATGGCGGCACCTACGAGGGCGACTGGCAGGATGGCAAGATCACCGGCACCGGGGTCGCGGTCTATGCCAACGGGGTGCGCTACGAGGGCGAATTCCGCAATGCGGTCCATCACGGCATCGGCAAGATGACCAGCCCAAACGGCTATGTCTACGAGGGCAGCTGGGTCAACGGCGTCAAGGACGGCAAGGGCAGGATCACCTATCCGGGCGGGCGCGTCTATCAGGGCGAGATGTCCCAGAACCAGCGCTCGGGCAAGGGTACGCTGACCACGCCCGAGGGGCTGAGCTATGCCGGCATGTGGAAGGATGGCGAGATGAACGGTCTCGGCACCCTGACCCAGCCCAATGGCGACATCTACGAGGGCCAGTTCGTCAATGGCGAGCGGCATGGCAGCGGCAAGGTCACCTTCGCCAATGGCGATGTCTACGAGGGCGAGTACCGCAACGACAAGCGCCACGGCAAGGGCACGCTGATCGGGGCCGACGGCTACCGCTACGAGGGCGACTGGGTCGCGGGCCGGATCGAGGGCGAGGGCCGGCTCACCTATCCCGACGGCGCGGTCTACGAGGGCCAGTTCCGCGCCGACATGCCCGATGGCACGGGCAAGGTCACCTATGCCGACGGCTCGACCTATGAGGGCGAATGGACCGGCGGCGTGATCGGCGGGGCGGGCCGCGCGACCTTCCCCGACGGGCTGGTCTATGAAGGCCAGTTCAAGGACGCCGCCTATAACGGCAAGGGCACGATGACCCATGCCGGCGGTTACAGCTATACCGGCGACTGGAAGGGCGGGCTTCGCCATGGCGAGGGCACCGCGACCTATGCCGACGGCTCGGTCTATTCGGGCGGCTTCGTCAAGGGCCAGCGCGAAGGTCAGGGCACCATCACCATGCCCGACGGGTTCAGCTATACCGGCGGCTGGAAGGCGGGCAAGTTCGACGGCAAGGGCCGCGCCACCTATGCCAATGGCGACGTCTATGAAGGCATGTTCGCGGAGGGCCGCTACGAGGGCAAGGGCGTGATGAAATACTCGGATGGCGAGATCCGCTCGGGCACCTGGACCAACGGGATGCTGACGACCGGGCCCGAGGACGCGGCCGCGCGCCCCGAGGCCCCCAGCGCGCCGCTGCCCGCCGACTGACCCGCCGACTGAGGGGCGACAGACCGGCTCTCGCCCCTTCGATGGCCGCGCGGCGCAGGGCCAGACGGGCTACATCACCCCTTCGAAGGTCAGAGACGCGCCCTTCAGCGGCTTGCGGTTGATCCTGTGCACCTCGCGCAGCATCCGCATCGCGGCAGAGAGATGCCCGGGGCTGCGGAAGGTCGCGTTTTCGTGGTCCATCAGCCCGGTCTCGAGATTCTGCGCCAGCGCGCCGATCTGCGGATAGCGCGCCGGATTGCGCCGGATCGCCTGACCCAGCGGCGTGTCGCCGACAATGGCCAGCCGGTTGACCACGACGCGGTCGATATAGGGCCGGTGCTCGGCCAGGAACCGGGCCGTCAGCCGCACATCCTCGGCGGTCTCCCCCGGATAGCCCAGGATCGAGGTCATCCGCACGCTGATCCCGGCCTCGGAAGCCTGGCGCACGAAGCGCGACAGCGCCTCGGCATTGGTGCCCCGCCCCATCGCGTTCAGCACCCCCTGCGCCGCGGATTCGAGCCCGGTGGTGATGCGCGACAGCCCGGCACGGCGCGCCGCCTTCAGCACGTCCGGCTCCAGCCCGTTCCCACCATTGGCCTGAACATGGACCGAGGCCGTCCATTCGCAGCCCGGCGCCACGCTCTGGGCCTCGTCGATCAGCCCGTGCCAGACCGCGAGGTCCGAATTCAGCTTGAGGTCGAGAAAGGTGAAGATCCCGGTCCGGTGGCGGCGGCTTTGCCAGGCCATCTCGTCGCGCACATTCGGAAAGGAGCGGCTGCGGAAGGTGCGGCCCGCGCTCGTCCGCACATCGCTGCAGAAGGTGCACACCCCCCAGCCGCAGCCCCGGCCGGTCATCATCGGCACGATCCGGTTGGGATAGCGGTCCCAGGGAAAGTCGGCATAGTCGGGAAAGGGCAGCGCGTCGAAATCGGCGAAGGGCGCCGCCGGGACAAGCTCGGGCCGCCCGGGCGTGGCCAGCCCGGGCACCGGGTGACCGCCTCCCATGACGCTGTCGACGAGATCCAGCAGATGGCCCTCGGCCTCGCCGGCGAAGACGCCGGAGATCCCCGGCAGCTCGAGCCAGTGCGCCGCAATCTCGGGCATGCCGAACATCGGCCCGCCGACGACCACCGGCACGCCCCGGCGCGCCGCCTTGGCGGCAATCGCCCCGCACACCTCGCGATACATGCTGTAGGCCGAGATCAGCAGAAGATCGGTGCCGCGCCCGAGCGCGCCCTGCACCTCGGCCAGGGTCGCGGCCTGGCTGCGGGCGCGGGCGGGACTGCGGGCAGCGGCGACCTTCCGGCGCAGCTCGCGCACCGCCCGGGCTCCGCTGACCGCCGTGGCATGGCGCAGGACCGATTCGTAATAGCCCAGCGCATGCGGCCGCGTCACACGCCGGTAGCTGCCGACCCCCACCGCAAAGGGAGAGATCACCTCGACCTCATGCCCTGCCCGGCGCAGGATGGCGGCGATCTGGCCGACCGAAAGCGTTGGATAACGGGAAAAATTATTGAGATCGACAATTGCAATGCGCATCTGGTTTCAACCTTCGATTTAAAAATGTCAGCTTCAATTTGGCAAAAATTACCGAACCCCCGAAAAAGAACGGGAAACGGCAACCGGCCCCGGCTTCAATTCTGCCGATGCAGGCGCCGTCCTTCGTCCGCAATCGAAAGGACCGGAAAAATGTTCTCTGAAAACCGGAACGGTTCAAAAGGAAAAAGCCACGCGCCACAAGATGACGCAGCGTTACCCGGCACGTCCCACCCACCCGATCTCTCCGGGCAGGACCTAAAAGAGATGGCCCGGCCTTGATCCCGGTGATCTTCAGCGTCTTCATCACGAGTTTCTTGCAGAAGGGGTCGCGGTCTCCGGCGCGGGCAGGGAAAGCCCCTCCGACCGCAGGCCTGGCGCAATACGTCCAGCGACACATCGAGAAGCAGCCGACATTTCCCGGCCGCGCAAAGCGGGGCGCGGGCAGCGCCCCGGGGCCGGGCATGCCGCCTCCCCTTGCACTCTGCACCCTGCAGCCTGAGCGGTTGATTCCAACGACATCTCCTGTCGCCGCAAGCCTGGCGCGTTGCGGCGTGCGCGCGGCTCGCCGATCCTGTGCCGCATGTTCCCGCCCCCGTCGCGACGGCTGTCAGGGCCCCGACCGGTCGAACGGCACCTCTGCACGCCCATGCGCCCACCGCAGCCCGGTATCGCGGATGGATTCTTGCGCATCGGTCATGGGGCGACCGCTCCGGGGCTACATGGCTCGGGAGGAGAGGCCGCAACCGTGCGGGGCTCGGGCGAGATCCTGCGCCTTTTCCCTCCCGGCATCAGCCACCGGGGAGGCCCATTCCCCGCCGCGTGCCGGCCTGTGCCAGATTGAACCGTCAGCCCGAGCCGGATCGCGGCACCGCTTCGGCGCCCGATCGCGACCGGGCGCCAGTCCCGGACGCTATCCGGCGGCGCCCTGCCTCGGGACCGATGGTCGCAGCCAGGCCCGGCCGCGCAGAAGGACCGGGTCCGGGCAGCCGGATTTTCGGCCGCGCCTTCGGCACGGGCGGATCGTCCGCCCTTCCAAGCTGGCCGCGGCCTGCGCGCAACCGGGATCTGAGCGCGCCGAGCCTGACCGTCCCGATGTGCCGGCGCGGCCACGCGCCAAGCCGGGCGAACAGCCCTGACCTTTGGCAAGGCCGGACCGGCCCACCCGTTTCTCGGCCGAGGCCGTCGTCCAGTGCCGTCGTCCCGCCCCGTGCACCGGACGCTCCCTCGCGGCCCGGGACAGTCCGGGCCGGAATTCGATCAATTCCAGATGCCGGGCATGGGCGGGCCGCGCGGGGCACCTATATGCATCGTCAACTCAAGCGATGGAGGTGGCGCATGTTTTCCCTGACGGGACGCAAGACAGAGATGGTCCGCGAAGACGAGGCGCTGAAAGGCCGCGCCGAGCCGATCGCGACCGCCGAGACCCATTACGTCTTCGGGCGCCCGCTCAAGGCCCCGGTTCCCGAGGGAATGCAGGAGATCGTCTTCGGCATGGGCTGTTTCTGGGGCGTCGAGCGGCTGTTCTGGAAGCTGCCGGGGGTCTGGATGACCGCGGCAGGCTATGCCGGGGGCTTCACCCCGAACCCGACCTATGAGGAGATCTGCACCGGGCGCACCGGTCATGCCGAGGTGGTGCGCGTCGTCCATGCCCCGGCAGAGATTTCGCTCGGGCGGCTTCTGGCCGCCTTCTGGGAGGGCCATGACCCGACCCAGGGCATGCGCCAGGGCAATGACCGGGGCACCCAGTACCGCTCGGCGATCTTCACCCTGACCGAGGCGCAAAGGGCCGCCGCCGAGGCCAGTCTCGCCACCTATCAGGAGCGGCTGCGGGCGGCGGGCTACCGCGCGATCACCACCGAGATCCGGGCCGCACCGCCCTTCTTTTATGCCGAAGCCTATCACCAGCAATACCTTGCCAAGAATCCGGGCGGTTATTGCGGGCTCGGCGGCACCGGGGTAACTTGTCCCGGGGGGAAGGACGCCTGATCCGAGGGGCCATCGGCAAAGACCATGGGGCTACGCATTCACATCACCGGCGCCAGCGGCGCGGGCTGTTCGACGCTGGCGCGGGGGCTGGCCATCCGGCTGGCCTCGCAATGTTTCGACACGGACGATTTCTACTGGCATCCCTCCGATCCGCCCTTCACCCGCAAACGCCCGCCCGAGGAGCGGCTGGCCCTGATGCAGGACGTGTTCCTGCCGCGTCCCGACTGGATCCTGGCGGGGTCCATGCTGGGCTGGGGCGACCGGCTTGCCCCCCGCTTCACCCATGTCGTTTTCCTGGCCCTGCCGCCCGCGCGGCGGCTGGCGCGGCTCAGGCGGCGCGAGCATCTGCGCTATGGCGATGCGATCCTGCCGGGCGGGCCCAGGGCAGAGCCTCATCAGGCCTTCATGGATTATGCGATGGGCTACGATTTCCCCGACTTCACCGGGCGCACCCGGCGCAAGCACGAGCTCTGGCTCGGAGAGCTGCCCTGTCCGGTGATCCGGTTCGACGCCTCCGAACCGCCCGAGGCGCTGGTCGAGGCGGCGATCGCGGCGCTTGACCAGACCGTCGGCGCGGCCTAGGCGCTGGGTCCTGTTTTCCGACCACCCGAAAGGCCGCCCCGATGCCCACCTATTCCGCGCTGACCACGCTGACCGCCCAGGAGGCCGCCGAGGCGCTGGCCGAGGCCATCGAGGAGCGGCTCGATCCCGAGCCCATGGGCGTGGGCGTCTTCGAGATCGAGGATGGCTCGGGGCTGTGGGAACTTGGCGCCTTCTTCACCGAGCCGCCCGACGAGGCCGGGCTGGCGCTCCTGGCGGCGCTTCACGGCGCACGCCCCTTCATGGTGTCCGAAGTGCCCGAGACCGACTGGGTGGCCAAGGTCCGGCGCGATCTCGCCCCCGTAGAGGCCGGACGGTTCTTCCTGTATGGCAGCCACGATGCCGACCGCGTCCCCGAGGGGCCGGTGCCGCTTCTGATCGAGGCCTCGATGGCCTTCGGCACCGGGCATCACGGCACCACGCTGGGCTGCCTCTGCGCCGTCGACCGGCTGGCCGAGGCGGGCTTCGCGCCGCGCGCGGTGGCCGATATCGGCTGCGGCACGGCGGTTCTGGCGATGGCGGCGGCGCATCTGTGGCAGGTGCCGGTCCTTGCCTCAGACATCGATCCGGTGGCCGTCGAGGTGGCCGAGGCCAATGTCGCGGCCAACGGGCTGTCCGGGCGCATCCGCTGCCTCGAGGCGACCGGGTTCGATCATCCCGCGCTGGCGGCCGAGGCGCCGTTCGGTCTGATCTTCGCCAATATCCTGAAGGCGCCGCTGATCGAGCTGGCCCCCGAAATCGCCGCGCGACTGGCGCCCGGCGGCATCGCGATCCTGTCGGGGCTATTGAACGAACAGGCCGAAGATGTGGCCGCGGCCTATGCCGCCTGCGGCCTCGGCCTGCAGGGCTCCGAGCAGATCGGCGACTGGACGACGCTGTGCATGCAAAAGCCCGCCGCCTAGGACATCGGCGGGCGGATCGGGCCGGAGAGACGCCTCTCTCCGGCTCTGACGTCCGGCGCCAGCGCCGCGCCATGGCCTGAAGCCCGGTTCTTCTGCATCCATGCGCGGGCCCCGACAGCCCTGCCCCTCCAGAGAGATCGCACTGCCACGGAGCCCCTCTGGGCCGCGGGGCCTATTCGGCCGGAGCGGGCATCAGCCGCGAGAACACAGTCTCGTTGCCGGGCGCGGGATGGCGCGGGATCATCAGCGCCAGCGCCAGCGATGTCGCCGCCATGCCGGCCGCCAGCAGGAACACTCCGCCCGGCGAGGTGACCCAGAGATAGCCCAGCGCCGCTGGCAGGAAGACCGCCGCGATGTGGTTGATGGTGAAGGCCACGGCGGCGGTGGGGGCGATGTCGCCCGGATCGGCGATCTTCTGGAAATAGGTCTTGAGCGCGAAGGCAAGCGCGAAGAACATGTGGTCGATCACGTAAAGCGTGGCGGCCAGCACCACGCCCCAGCCCAGGTAGTAGATCCCGCCATAGGCGAGGAAGACGCAGATCAGCCCGACATATTCGAAGGCCAGCGCCCGCCGCTCGCCCCAGCGTGCGACCGCCTTCCCCAGCAGCGGCGCGAAGAGCATGTTGGCCAGGAAGTTGATGAGGAAAAGTGCCGTGACCTCATGCACCTCGAAGCCGAACCGCTCGACCATCATGAAGGCCGCGAAGACGGTGAAGATCTGCCGCCGCGCGCCCGACATGAATTGCAGAAGGTAGTAAAGCCAGTAGCGGCGGCGCAGCACCAGCCGCTTGAGCTGCGGGTTCGGCGCCTCGAATTGCGGATAGGCAAGAAGGCAGAACAGCGCGGCCGCGGCGGTGAACCCGCCCGAGGCGAGATAGACGAAATTGTAGGACAGATCGAAGGTCTTCCAGGTGACGACCAGCAGCCCATAGGCCAGAAGCGAGGCGGCCGAGCCCGCCGCCATCAGCCAGCCCAGCGTTTGCGGCGCCCGGTCCTTCTCGATCCATTGCAGCTGCAGCGACTGGTTCACCGTCTCGTAATAGTGGAACCCGATCGAGCTGAGCATGGTGATGGTGAGGATGCCGCCGAGCGAGGGAAACCAGGCGGTCACGGCCGTCGCCGCCCCCAGAAGCAGAAGCGCGACCAGCCCCAGCACCTGCTCGCGCATGAACATGATCAGCGCGATCACCCCGATCGCCAGAAAGCCCGGCACCTCGCGCACGGTATGCAGCCAGCCGATCTCGACCCCGGTGAAGCCCGCGGCCTCGATGACGAAATTGTTCAGAAGCGCCGACCAGGTGGCGAAGCCCACCGGCATGGCAAAGGCCATCACGAACAGAAGCGAAACCGGGCGGCGCCAGAACGGCAGGGTTCCGGCGTCAGCAAGACGGACAGGTCGAAAATGCAGGGCCATGACGTTCCATTATCCGCGAAATCCCGGCTTGGCGAGACGATTCCCGCCGTCGCCTGCCCTGACCCAGATCAAGGCGGGACAGGCCGGACCCACGCAGACAAGCGCCTGAGGGAGAGAGGAGAAGCGCATGGATATGGTCCAGCTGGTGGAGCGGTTCGGCGAGGGGCCGACGGCCGCGCTGTTCGGCCTGATCGCCGGCGCGATCTTCGGGGTCGCCGCGCAACGCTCGGCCTTCTGCCTGCGCGCGGCGACGGTCGAGGTCGCGCGCGGCCAATTGGGCGCGCGGCTGTCGGTCTGGCTCCTGTGCTTCTCGACCGCGCTGGTCTGGGTGCAGGCGGCCGAGCTGTCGGGGCTGATGCGCTCGGGGGATGCGCGGATCATGGCGGTGCCGGGCTCGTGGTCGGGGGCCATCGCGGGGGGGCTGCTCTTCGGCATCGGCATGGTGCTGGCGCGGGGCTGCGCCGGGCGGCTGCTGGTGCTGGCCGCGACCGGCAACCTGCGCTCGGTCGTCTCGGGGCTGATCTTCGCCGTCGTCGGACAGATGAGCCTGCATGGCTGGCTGGCGCCCTTGCGCGACCGGATCGCGGCGCTCTGGGTGACCGCGGGCGGGCGCAACAGCGATCTGCTGCGCGAGCTGGGGCTGCCGCGCGAAAGCGGGCTGGGACTTGGCCTCATGATCGCGGTGCTGGCGCTGTATCTGGCACGGCGCAACCGGATCTCGCGTGGCAGGCTGGTCTTCGGGGCGGGGGTGGGCTTTGCCGTCGCGGTCGGCTGGGTGCTGACCTTCGGGCTGTCGCAGGTGGCCTTCGACCCGGTCCAGGTGCAAAGCCTGACCTTCACCGGCCCCTCGGCCAACATGCTGATGTTCTTTCTCGAACGCCCGGCGCTTCTGCAATTCGACATCGGGCTGGTGCCGGGCGTCTTCCTCGGTGCCTTCGCCGCCGCCTGGATCGGGGGCGATCTGCGGCTGCAGGGCTTCGAATCCGAGGTCAACATGCGCAAGGCGATGATCGGGGCGGCGCTGATGGGGTTCGGCGGCATGCTGGCAGGCGGCTGCTCGATCGGGGCGGGCGTGACCGGCAGCTCGATCTTCGCGGGCACCGCCTGGCTGGCGCTGTTCAGCATGTGGATCGGCGCGATGGCGACCGATTACCTGCTCGACCGGCCGACCGGCGCCGCGCGACCAGTCTGAGCCCGACCCGTCTGAACCTTACATGTCTGGGCCTTACATGAAGCTTTGCGGGTCGATATCGACCGCGAGCCGCAGGTTCGGCGGCAGCTTGACCGGCGCGATCCAGTCGGAGATGGCGGCCTGCAGCGGCGCACCCTTCGGCGCCTTGACCAGAAGCCGGACCCGGTGGCGCCCGCGGATGCGCGCGACCGGCGCGGGCGCCGGGCCGAAGACCTGCGCCCCCACCCGGCGAAGCGCGCCGTCATTGCGGGCAAGCCAGATGCCCAGATCGAAGGCGGGTTTCGCCTCGGGCGCCGACAGGATGATCCCCGCCATCCGTCCATAGGGCGGCACGCCCGCCGCGCGGCGCGCCTCGGCCTCGGCACGCCAGAAGCCCTCCTCGTCGCCGGTCAGGATCGCACGGATCACCGGATGATCGGGCTGATAGGTCTGCAAAAGCGCCAGCCCCCGCTCGGCCCCGCGCCCGGCCCGCCCCGCGACCTGGCGCATCAGCTGGAAGGTGCGCTCGGCCGCGCGCAGGTCAGACCCCTGCAGGCCCAGATCGGCATCGATCACGCCGACCAGCGTCAGCAGCGGAAAGTTGTGGCCCTTGGCCACCAGCTGGGTGCCGATGACGATATCGGCCTCGCCCCCCGCGATGGCCTCGATCTGGGCCTTGAGCGCTCGGGCCGAGCCGAACAGGTCCGAGGACAGCACCGCGACCCGCGCCTCGGGGAAAAGCGCCACCGCCTCTTCGGCCAGCCGCTCGACCCCCGGTCCGACCGGCGCCAGCTTGCCCTCGACCCCGCAGGACGGGCAGGCTTCGGGGATCGGACGGCTCTCGCCGCATTGATGGCAGACCAGGCGATGTTGGAAGCGATGCTCGACCATCCGCGCATCGCAATGCTCGCAGCCGATCATGTGGCCGCAGGCGCGGCAGACCGTCAGGGGCGCATAGCCCCGCCGGTTCAGGAACAGAAGCGACTGCCGCGATGCCCCCAGCCGCGCCCGCACCTCGGCCTCGAGCGCGGGCGAGATCCAGCGCCCGGGGCCCGTATCCTCGGCGCGCATGTCGATGGTCTTCATCTCGGGCAGGGTTGCGGTGCCGAAGCGCGAGGACAGGTCGAGCCGGGCATATTTCCCGGCATCGGCATTGGCCCAGCTTTCCAGCGAGGGCGTGGCCGAGGCCAGAACCACCTGCGCGGAACAAAGCGAGGCCCGCAGCACCGCCATGTCGCGGGCGTTATACAGAACGCCCTCCTCCTGCTTGTAGGAGCTGTCATGCTCCTCGTCGACGACGATGAGGCCCAGATCGCGATAGGGCAGGAACAGCGCAGAGCGCGCGCCCACCACAAGCTGCACCCCGCCCTCGCCCGCCATCCGCCAGAGCCTGCGCCGCTCGACCGAGGTCACGCCCGAATGCCATTCGGCGGGGCGCGCGCCGAAACGGGCCTCGACCCGGGTCAGGAACTCGGCGGTCAGCGCGATCTCGGGCAGAAGCACCAGCGCCTGACGGCCCTGCCGCAGGCAGGCGGCGACGGCCTCGAGATAGACCTCGGTCTTGCCCGAGCCGGTCACCCCCTTCAGCAGCGTCGTGCCATAGCCCCCCGAGGCGACGCCGTCACGAAGCGCCTGCGCGGCCAGGGCCTGATCGCCCGCCAGCGCCTTGCCGGGCCGCGTCGGGTCGAGCCCGGGATAGGGCCGGTCGCGCGGCAGATCCTCTTCCAGCACCGCGCCCGAGGGCAGGAGCCCCTTGATCACGCCGGGCGAGACCCCGGCCTCGGTCGCCAGCTCGGACAGGGTGAAAGAGAGCCCGCCGGAGGCCTCGAGCACCTCCAGCACCCGCTCGCGCGGGACGGTCATCCGCTCGGGCTGGCCCTCGCCCCGGCGATAGACGCGCAGCGCCCCCGGCGCCTCGCCCAGCCCCGGCGTCCGGGTCGCAAGCCGCAGCATCAGCGGCAAGGGCGTCAGCGTGTAATCGGCCGCCCGGGTCAGGAAGGCCCGCATCTCGTCCCGCATCGGGACGGCATCGAGAACCCGGCCGACCCGGCGCAGCTTGGCGGCATCGAAGCTGCCCTCGCCCGGCCCCCACACGACGCCCATCACCCGGCGCGGGCCCAGCGGCACCTCGACATAATCGCCAGGCCCGCAGCCGCCCTCGGGCGCCAGATAGTCGAGCACCCGGCCCAGCGGCTGCGCGGTCAGCACGCCCACCCGCGCGCCCTCGGGAAAGTCCTCCCTCATCGCGCCGCCCCGCCCGATCGGAGGTTCAGCCCGTGTGCCGGGCGGGGTTTCGGCCCGGCCCGGCATCGGCTATCACCGGCGCGACAGATTGCAGCAAGGCCCGGGGAGGCTTCTTCCATGAAATTCTTCGTCGATACCGCCGATATCGAGGCGATCCGCGAACTCCACGATCTCGGGATCGTGGATGGCGTGACCACCAACCCGTCGCTGATCCTGAAATCGGGCCGCGACATCCTAGAGGTCACGAAGGAGATCTGCGATCTGGTCGCGGGCCCGGTCTCGGCCGAGGTGGTGGCGACCGAGGCCGCCGCGATGATCGAGGAAGGCCGCAAGCTCGCGAAGATCGCGCCCAACATCGCGGTCAAGGTGCCGCTGACATGGGACGGGCTGAAGGCCTGCAAGACGCTTTCCGGCGAAGGGCACATGGTCAATGTCACGCTGTGTTTCTCCGCCGCGCAGGCGATCCTTGCCGCCAAGGCCGGTGCCACCTTCATCTCGCCCTTCATCGGGCGTCTCGACGACATCAACCTCGACGGTCTGGACCTGATCGCCGATATCCGCACGATCTACAACAACTACGATTTCAGGACCGAGATCCTCGCCGCCTCGATCCGCTCGGTCAACCATATCAGCGAGGCCGCCAAGATCGGCGCCGATGTCGTGACCGCGCCGCCCTCGGTCCTCAAGCAGATGGCCGCGCATCCGCTGACCGACAAGGGTCTCGCCGCCTTCATGGCCGACTGGCAAAAAACGGGGCAGAAAATCCTCTGAGCCTGGTGTATCCTGCCTCAAAACACGATCCCATGAGGCAGGAAACATGAGCAGCAATGCCGCGATAGCGGACGATCTTCGCGCGAGGATCATCAACGAACCCACGGTGATCCTCGACGACCCGGACGTGATGCGCGCCCTGGTCGCGGCCAATGACAAGATGATGGGCGCCAATATCGTCGATCTGCGCGGCATCGCGATGGACCGGCTCGAGGCGCGGCTCGACCAGCTCGAAGAGACCCACCGCTCGGTCATCGCGGCGGCCTACGAGAATCTCGCGGGCACCAACCAGATCCACCGCGCCGTGCTGCGGCTTCTGGAGGCGCCCGATTTCGAGACCCTGCTGGGGCTTCTCGACGACGATCTGGCCGCGACCCTGCGCGTCGATTGCGTGCGGCTTGTCCTTGAGACCGACGGCGACCAGGCCGGGGCGGCGCCGGCCGTGCCCGGCGAGGCATTGCGGATGATGGGCCCGGGCTTTGCCCGCGGCTATGCCGGCAACGGCACCAGCCGGCCGCCCCGCCGGGTGGTGCTGCGCCGCACCGGCCCGCATTGCGAACAGGTCTACGGCTCCGAGGCGGGCGCGTTGCGCTCCGAGGCGCTGCTGACGCTCGATCTGGGGCCGGAGCGGCGGCCCGCGTTGCTGGCGCTGGGCTCGGCCGATCCGCAGCAATTCACCCCCAATCAGGGCACCGACCTGATGGATTTCTTCGCCGGCACCGTCGAGCGGGTGCTGCGGCGCTGGCTGGCGTGAGCCTCGCGCTCAGCCCGGCGCTGCGCGACGCGCTCGAGGCCTGGCTGGCCGAAGAGCGCGCCCTGGACGGCGCCTCCGAGGCCACGATCCGGGCCTATGCCACCGATCTGCGCGGATTTCTGGGCTTTCTCGCCGAATATGACGGCGCGCCCGCCGGTCCGGCCCGGCTGAAACAGGTCGGGCTGCGCGATCTGCGGGCCTGGATGGCGCATGAGCGCGGCCGCGGGCTCGGGCCGCGCTCGCTGGCGCGGGCGCTGTCGGCGGTGAAGGGGTTCTTCCGCTGGTTCGGCAGGCGCGAGGGCTTCGAGCCGACCGCGGTGCTGTCGGTCCGCGCGCCGAAATTCACCCGCAAGTTGCCCCGCCCGCTGGCCGAGGAGGCCGCCCGCGAGGTGATCGCCGATCTCGGCACGACCCCGGCCGCACCCTGGATCGCGGCGCGCGACGCGGCGGTCGCGACGCTGCTTTATGGCTCGGGGCTCCGGATTTCCGAGGCGCTGGGGCTGAGGGGGCGCGATGCGCCGCTGCCCGAGGTGCTGCGGATCCGCGGCAAGGGCGGCAAGGAGCGGCTGGTGCCGGTGCTGCCGGTGGCGCGCCAGGCGGTCGAGGCCTATCTCGGGCTCTGCCCGTTCGAGAAGACCCCCGAGGCGCCCCTGTTCCGCGGCGCCCGCGGCGGGGCGCTGAACCCGCGGCTGGTGGCCCGGGCGATGGAAGGCGCGCGCATCCGGCTGGGTCTGCCCGCCTCGGCCACACCGCATGCGCTGCGTCACAGCTTTGCCACGCATCTGCTGGCGGCGGGCGGCGATCTCCGCACCATCCAGCAGCTTCTGGGCCATGCCTCGCTGTCGACGACGCAGGCCTATACCGCGGTCGATACGGCCCGGCTGATGGAGATATACGAGGCCGCCCATCCCAAGGCCTGAGCGGCGGGCATCCGCGGACCGGAGCCCGGCACGTATCGGCGCATCGGCACATAGATGCCCCGATCATGTCCAATTTGATCCACCTTTCCGCTGTTCAATGGCAGGGCCCGGATCGTGTCCCCCGACATCCCCCGACACGGCGCCGGCCCATTGCGACTGCTGGAAAGGACCGCCATGAATATCTCGATGACCAGCTCGGCACTTACCGGGCTTGGCGCTGCGCGGCAAAGCCCTCCGCCGGCGTCTCCGCCCCCGGAGGTCGCCGACAGGACCTCGCAGCGCGCCGAAGAAAAGCGTCTCGACCGCCTCGAGGCGCAAGACAGCAAGGATACCGCGACCTCCACGCTGTCGCTGGCACGCTCCGACGACACCTCGGAAACCACCCGCGAGACCGACGCATCGGCCGCGCTGAACCTGCGGAGCGAGGTTGCCAATGATGCGCCGCCGCCCCCGCCGCCGCCCAGCCAGACCGAATCGATCATGCAGGGCATCATCTCGAGCCTGAGCGATACCGGCTCTTCGGCGGATCAGGCCACGACCCAGGCCGAAGCGCTGTACACTGCGATGCAACGGATGCTGACGGAAAGCGCCGCCTGACCCGGGCTGCGCCCTACCCCTTGACACCCCCTTCCTCCCCCCTGGCTTGACGGCCGGGGGTCGGAGGGCGTCGGCGTTTTGCCCCTGACACGCCGCCCCCCGGGGATGCCGGGGCCCTGGCCCGAAAGCGCCCTGTACGCCCGGGCTCCTTCGCCCCAATACTTTCAAATCCTGAAAAATCCTCTGGAAAAACCCGCGTCAAGCGAGGTTGCCCCAACGGTCCCGTTCAGCTTTGGCCAAGGACTTCTTCCGAGCATGGGGCTCCACCTGTCTGCTCAGAAGGAGAGACCATGACCGTAGCAAATGCAGGCGATTTTTCCGCCTGGGGCTTCGCCGCCGCCCGCAAGGCGCTGAATATCGAAGGGCGCCCGCCGGGGGCGTCCCCATCCGGTCCGGCACACTCCGCCCGGGACATCCCGGGCCAGCCCGAGAAGGACAAGCCTGCCGGCCTGTCCTATGCCGATGTCGCGACGGCCGGCCTGACCGACCTGATCGACCGCGATGCAAGACCAAAGGCCGAGGGACAGGACGAGGGTTCCCTGACCCTGTCGGATCCCGGGGGGCGCAGAGACGGCGCCGGGACGTCAAACGCGACCGAGAACCTCGTGAAAAGCATGATGGAGATCGCAGCCGGCACCGCGGAGCCCTGGCAACAGGCCGCCTCCCCGAGCGATCCGAGCGGGACCGGTGGGGCCTTGTCTCAGGACCGCGCCACGAGCCAGATCGCCGATTATCCCGATCCGGACAGCCGGGCGGTTTCGGGCAGCCATGACGGACCGGCGACGCTCCGGCCGGACGACCAGGCCAGCGCGCAGATGCCGACGGGCTCCGCCACCGGCCAGCTTCAGGGCGAATTCCGGACCGACAGCTCGTTCGACCCCTCGGACTTCAAGGACCAGCTCGCGCTCCAGACCGGCATCGCCACCTTCCAGAACGCCCAGGCGCTGTTCTCGGGGGCCGCTGCCTGATCCCGCGACAAGGCCTGATCCAGCACAAGGAAGAAGGGGGCCGGATCGACCCGGCCCCCATCGTCTCAGCCCAGGGCCGCGCTGCAGCGCCCGCAGGTCTGCGGATGCGCGTGCTGGCCCACATCGGGCAGGATCTTCCAGCAGCGGCCGCATTTCTCGCCATCGGCCTTCTCGAAGACCACGCCGACGCCATCGATATCTGGCAGCCGGAACGCCTCTTGCGGGCGCGGATCGCCGCTGAGCTGCACCGCCGAGGTGATGCAGATATCGGCGAAATCGACCGATTTCAGCGCTTTCAGCACCTCGGCATCGCGCACATGCACCACCGGCGCGGCCTCGAGGCTGGCGCCGATCACCTTGTCCTTGCGCTGCAGCTCGAGCGCGGCGGTCACCACGCGGCGCACCTGACGGATATCGGCCCATTTCGCCGCCAGCGCCTCGTCGCGCCAGTCGGCGGGCGTGTCGGGAATGTCCTGCAGATGGACCGAGCCCTCATCCTCGGGGAAGCGCGAGAGCCACACATCCTCCATGGTGAAGACGAGGATCGGCGCAAGCCAGGTCGTCAGCCGGTGGAACAGGATGTCGAGCACGGTCCGCGCCGCCCGCCGGGTGGGCGAGTCGGCCGCATCGCAGTAAAGCGCGTCCTTGCGGATGTCGAAATAGAAGGCCGACAGATCCACGGTGCAGAAGTTGAACAGCGCCTGGAACACGCCCTGGAAGTCATAGGCGTCATAGCCCGCGCGGACCTTTTCATCGAGCTCGGCCAGCCGGTGCAGCACCCAGCGCTCCAGCTCCGGCATCTCGGCGGGCGCGACCGTCTCGGCCTCGGAGAAGCCCGCCAGGTTGCCCAGCATGAAGCGCATGGTGTTCCGGAGCCGCCGGTAGCTGTCGGCCACGCCCTTCAGGATCTCGGGGCCGATCCGCTGGTCATTGGTATAGTCGGTCTGCGCCACCCAGAGCCTGAGGATATCGGCGCCATATTGCCTGACGACCTCCTCGGGCAGGATGGTGTTGCCGAGCGACTTGGACATCTTGTTGCCCTTCTCGTCCAGCGTGAAGCCATGGGTCAGCACGCCGCGATAGGGTGCGCGGCCCAGCGTGCCGCAGGCCTGCAGCATCGAGGAATGGAACCAGCCCCGGTGCTGGTCGGTGCCTTCGAGATAGAGATCGGCGATGCCGTCCTCGGTGCCGTCGGCGCGGTCGCGCAGCACGAAGGCATGGGTCGAGCCAGAATCGAACCACACGTCGAGCACGTCGAAGACCTGGCTATAGGCCTCGGGGTCGTGATCCTTGCCGAGGAAGCGTTCCTTGGCGCCCGGCATGTACCAGGCATCGGCCCCGTCGGCCTCGAAGGCGGCGGTGATGCGCGCGTTGACGGCCGGGTCCCTCAAGAGGAAATCGGGGTCGTCCGGTTTCGCCCCGGTCCTGACGAAGCAGGTCAGCGGCACGCCCCAGGCGCGCTGGCGCGACAGCACCCAGTCGGGGCGCGACTCGATCATCGAATGGATGCGGTTGCGGCCCGATTGCGGCGTCCATTTCACCAGCTGGTCGATCGAGGCCAGCGCGCGGCCCCGGATCGTGTCGCCATAGGTGTCCATGCCGTCGTCGAGCTTGTGATCGATGGAGGCGAACCATTGCGGCGTGTTGCGGTAGATCAGCGGCGCCTTCGAGCGCCAGCTATGCGGATAGCTGTGCTTGAGCCGCCCGCGCGCGATCAGCGCGCCCGCCTCGACCAGCTTGTCGATGACGCGGCGGTTCGCGTCGCCCTCCTTGCCGTCGGGCCGGATGATGACCGCGCTGCCGAAAAGCGGCAGATCGGCGCGGTAGGAGCCGTCCTCCAGCACGTTATAGGTCATCGGCAGGCCGAATTTCAGGCCGATCTGGTAGTCGTCATCGCCATGGCTGGGCGCGGTATGGACAAAGCCCGTGCCCGCATCCTCGGTGACGTGATCGCCGGGCAGCATGGGCACGTCGTAATCCCATTCGCCCGCACCGCCCTCGACGCCGCGGAAGGGATGCGCGAGCGTCAGCGCGCCCAGCGCGTCGGCCGAGACATCGCCCACCCGCGTCCACATGTCCGAGGTCAGCCGGGCCGCGCCCAGCACGCTTTCGGCCAGCGCATCGGCGAGGATGTAGCGGTCGCCAACCGTCGCCCAGCATTCCTCGGGCGTGCCGGTGACCTCGTAAAGGCCATAGCCGATACCGGGGCCGAAGCAGACCGCGCGGTTCTGCGGGATGGTCCAGGGCGTGGTGGTCCAGATCACCACCCGGGCGCCTGCAAGCGCGGCGGAGGCGCCCGAGACGATGGGGAACTTCACCCAGATCGTGTGGCTTTGATGGTCGCGATATTCGACCTCGGCCTCGGCCAGAGCGGTCTTCTCGACCGGCGACCACATGACGGGTTTCGAGCCCTGGTAAAGCGTGCCGTTCATCAGGAATTTCATGAATTCCTCGGCGATCACCGCCTCGGCATGGAAATCCATGGTCAGATAGGGATCGGCCCAGTTGCCGGTGACGCCGAGGCGCTTGAACTCCTCGCGCTGGACCTCGACCCAGCCCTCGGCGAAGCGGCGGCATTCCTGGCGGAAATCGACGACATCGACCTTGTCCTTGTCGAGCCCCTTGGCGCGGTACTGTTCCTCGATCTTCCACTCGATGGGCAGGCCGTGGCAGTCCCAGCCCGGCACATAGCGGGCATCCCGGCCCATCATCTGCTGGCTGCGGACGATGAAGTCCTTGAGGATCTTGTTCAGCGCGTGGCCGATATGCAGATGCCCGTTGGCATAGGGCGGGCCGTCGTGAAGCGTGAAGGGCGCCCGGCCCTCCTTCTCGCGCAGCCGGTCATAGATGCCGATCCGGGCCCACCGCTCCAGCCAGTCGGGCTCGCGGGCGGGCAGGCCCGCGCGCATCGGGAAGTCGGTTTCGGGCAGGAAAAGGGTGTCTTTATAGTCGGGTGTATCGGCACACATGGCAGGAATCCTCGGAATGCGATCCGGATTACGGTCTTGATGATGTCTGGAAAGTTCGGCGCGACGGGTCAAGCGCCTTTGCCCGGTCGCTCTGGATCAGAGCGCCGGGCCCGTAATTCGACGGATCGGCCAGACAGGACAAGGCATGCCGGTTCTATAGACAGGCCCCGGGCCGAGGTAAAGCGCCGTTACCCTTTGTTGCGGCGCCGGAGCGCAGCCAGCCCGCCCAGGGCCGCGGCCGGCAGCAGGCCTGCCGCGGGCAAGGGCACCGGCGCCGGAACCGTGCTGATCGCGCCCAGCCCGTAGGTGTCGACCCCGGCCCAGGGGCCGTCATAGGGCAGATGCCGGCTATCCGTCCGGCAGGCTTCGCCGACGCTGTATTCCATGAGCCCCGTCCTGCGGTTGCAATAGCGCGGCATGTCGTAGATCGCGACCAGCGAGAAGCGCATCTCGGACGCGCCCCCATCCAGGCTGTCGATGTCGAAGCCGAGCGGGCCGCCGAACAGCACGGCGCCCCTGGCCCGGTCAGCGGAAGCCAGCTCGCGCCGCTTTCCACGGTTCCGGTCCCGATCCAGGCCATGAAATGCTCGTCATGATCGCCGCCCGCGAAGATCTGCGGATCGGGTGCGGCATCGCCCGAGGGCATGAGGACATTGTCGGCAAAGCCCAGGACCAGCTCGCCGCCCTCGCCCAGCGAGACATAGCCGTTGCATTCGCCGAGATAACGGTCGGGCGCCGCCTGCGCCACGCCAAGGGCGAGCGAGGCCTCGGTGCAGGGCGCCACGCCGCCCCCGAAGCCGAAACCCGGCGTGAAGCGGACCACCCTGTCGGCAAAGGACATTTCTCCGCCAGGGAAATCGACCCCGTAGACGGTGGAGGCAGCCGCGCCCTCTGCGGCCAGAAAAAGGACAGCCCCCAGCAGGACGGCCGGAACGGCATGGGTCATGGCAGGCTCTCGCGGATCGCCCTGCCAGCCGCCGGGTCCGCCATAACTCTGCCTTAAGTTGATTTCCCCTCAGACAAACAAGGGTTAGCCCGCCCCGGCCGCTCAGCCATCGGCGCGCGAGAAGACGCCTGTCAGCGCCCGCTTGACCAGCGCACCGACCGAGGGCCGCCGGGCCTCGCGGAAGGGCAGCGGGCGGCAGACCTCCATCGCGGCGACGCCGACCCGGGCGGTCAGCGCGCCATTGACCACGCCCTCGCCGAAACGGCGCGAGACCTTGGCCAGCATGCCCCCGCCGGCGATCGAGCCGATCATGTCATCGCCCACCGCGACCGCGCCCGTGGCCACGAGATGGGTCATCACCGCGCGCGCCAGCCGGATCGAGCCCAAAAGCCCGCCGCGCCCGCCATAGATCTCGGCGATGCGGCGGATCATCCGGAGATTCGCGGTCAGCGCGGTCAGCAGATCGGCCAGCGCCAGCGGCACGATGGCGGTGATCGCCGCCACCTGCCGCGCCGCCGCCTCGACCTCGCGGGTCGCCACGGCATCGAGCGGCGCCAGAAGCTCGCGCTCGGCCAGCCCCATCAACCCGTCGGCATCGAAGATCTCGTCGCGCTTCTCGGCCAGACGGGCCCGGCCCCAGCGGGTATCCTCGCGCGACCGGTAGAACGCGCTCAGCCTGTCGACCAGCGCCCGCGCCGCCCTGATGTCATTGGCCCCGATCGCGGCCTCGGCCTCGCGATGCAGCGTGTCGAGCCGCCGAAGCCGGGCAAAGGCCGCCATCTCGCGCAGCGAAATCAACAGCACCGCCAGCACCACCAGCCCGACCAGCGCCAGCGCCACCGTGCCGAGGATCTCGTTGCGCTGAAACAGCCCGATCACGAAATTCCAGGCCGCGACAGAGATCACGAAGCCAAGAAGCGTCACGAAGGAGGTCCAGAAGAACCGGGCCAGCCGCGACGGACGCCGCGATGCCAGCATCGCCACGGTCTTCATCGCCCGGCCCTCGGGCGGCAGCTCGTCCTCGTCATCCGGCACCGGCGGTGCATCGGCCGGGCCGCGCGGCGGCGCCTCCTCCTGCGGATCGGAAAACGGATCGGGTGCGGATTTGCGGGCAGGCCGCGCAAAGGCCCTTTCCTCGTCCTCGAGGTCGAACACGACGGGACGGCGGGTCATCTCAGGCGATCTCCCAGCAGGAATTCGGCGGCCTTGTCGAGCCGGATATGCGGCGGCCCCTCGCCCGGTTTCATCGTCAGCCGGGCCGGGGCGAAATGCATGACCTGGTAATCGCCGTCGAGCCAGTCCTCGACCCCCTCGCGCGCCGGTGCCAGCAACAGCGCCGGATCCTCGGGCAGCTCGCCCGGGTAAAGCGCGGCCTGCCGCCCCGTCGACATCAGCGTGCCGCGCACGCAGTCATAGCTTTCGCCGCGCTGCTCGCGGGTTTCCTCGACCGTCGCCCGAAGCGCGGCAATGGCCATCGCGGCGGTCTCGGCGCCCGCGAAATCGGCCCGCCGCCGCGCCTCCTTCATCAGGGCCTGCATGACCGAGGTCAGCCGCGCATGCTGGGAATGGTGCAGATGGTCGGCCTTGGTCGCGGCAAACAGGATCTTCTCGACCCGCCGGCCGGTCAGGAAGCGCGTGAGCCAGGCATTGCGGCCGGGCCGGAACGCGCCGAGGATCTCGGTCATCGCGCGGCGCAGATCCTCGACCGCGCGCGGCCCGGCATGGATGGCGCCCAGCGCATCGACCAGCACCACCTGCCGGTCGATCCTCGAGAAATGATCGCGGAAGAAGGGTTTGACCACCTCGCGCTTGTAGGCCTCGTAGCGGCGCTCCATCTCGCGCCAGAGACTGCCGCGGGGCGTGCTGCCGCCCGGTACCGGCAGGGGCGCGAAGGTCAGGACGGGCGAGCCCGCCATCTCGCCCGGCAACAGGAACCGTCCCGGGGTGCAGTCGGAAAAGCCCGCCTCGCGCGCGATGTTCAGCGCCTCGGTGAAGCGCGCGGCCAGCATCTGTGCCGTCGCCTCCTCGAAGGGCGCGCCCGAATCGATCCCGGCCAGCGCCGCCAGAAAACCCTCCGAGCCCGGTCGCTGGTCGAGCCTACCCAGCGTCTCGGCCGCCCATTCGGCATAATCCTTGTCCATCAACGCCAGATCGAGCAGCCATTCGCCGGGATAATCGACGATATCGACATGGATCGTGCGCGGGCCGGTCACCGCCCCGAAGATGCTGCCAAACCCGCCGGGCCGCACCTTCAAGGACAGCCGCAATTCCGAGACGGCGCGGGTCGAATCGGGCCAGCGCGGCTCCGAGCCGGTCATCGCCGCCAGATGCGTCTCGTAGTCGAAACGCGGCACGGTATTGTCGGGCTGCGGCCTGAGATAGGCCGAGACAATCGCCCCCGAAGCGGCGGCGCGCAGCTGCGGCATCCGCCCCCGGTCGAGCAGGTTCGCCACCAGCGAGGTGATGAACACGGTCTTGCCCGCACGCGAAAGGCCGGTCACGCCCAGCCGCAGCACGGGTTCCATGAAGGTCTCGGAGACCGAGGCGGCGATGCCTTCGACGCCGCGTGTCACTCCATCCGCCAGATCGCCGATGCGCAAGATCGCTCCTTTCGAGGTCCGGACGCTCCTGTCGAAGTCCGGGTGACAGTTAATCACGCCGCGCCGCCACTGCCAGCCCCCAAGCGGCCCGATTGCCAAGGAAGGATTGTCGCGGTAACCGGGGCGCCATGCCCCGCTATGCGTTGAAACTCGAATATGACGGCAGGCCGTTTTCCGGCTGGCAACGCCAGGCCGACCGCCCCTCGGTGCAGGGAGCGGTCGAGGCGGCGCTGGCGCGGCTGGAACGGGATGTGCCCTCGATCTCGGCGGCCGGGCGCACCGATGCGGGCGTGCATGCGCTGGGTCAGGTCGCGCATTGCGACCTGGCGAAGGACTGGGACCCGTTCCGCCTGTCAGAAGCGCTGAACCACCATCTGAAACCGCATCCGGTCGCGGTGGTCGCCTGCGCCGCCGTGCCCGACGGGTTCCATGCCCGGTTCTCGGCGCAGGAAAGGCGCTATCTGTTCCGGCTGGTCTCGCGCCGGGCGCCTTTGGTGCATGACCGGGGCCGCCTCTGGCGGGTGAACCATCCGCTGGCGCTTGCCCCGATGCAGGAGGCCGCCCGGCATCTTCTGGGCCGGCACGATTTCACCACCTTCCGCGCCTCGCTGTGTCAGGCTGCCTCGCCGCTCAAGACGCTCGACGCGCTCGAGATCGAGGAAGTCGATTATCCCGGCGGGCGCGAGTTCCGCTTCCATGTCCGCGCCCGCAGCTTCCTGCACAATCAGGTGCGCAGCTTCGTCGGCACGCTGGAACGGGTCGGCGCCGGTGCCTGGGCGCCGGAGGACGTCAAGGCCGCCCTCGAGGCCCGAGACCGCGCCGCCTGCGGCCCGGTCTGTCCGCCCGACGGGCTATACCTCGCCGCAGCCCGCTACGACCCGTCGCCTTTCGACAGCTGATCCCCGCAAGCTGCCCCTGCGGGCCACCGCCTCACAGATCGTATCCCACAGTGTCACCGCCCGGCGGCTCGCCGCCGGATGCGAAAGCCTGCGTCAAACGGCCGGACACCCTCGATCAGCCCCTTTCAACCGGCGAGATGCCCGCGCGTCCCGAACCCATATGCCGGCAACGGCGGTCCCCATACACGCAATGCGCCCGGCCGCATCTATGCCCGCTTTCAACGCGCGCCGCATCGCCAGCCGCGCCCCCGCGCATCGCCTTCCGGAAACCGGATCCGAGATCGCCTGACCGGACGTGACGGATGCCGGCGCCAGCGGAAGGCCATTCCGGCCCGAGGGAAACCGGCATTGCCCCTGTCTTTTCAGCGCCCGAACCCGCGGCCATATCGACATGCAGGGGCAAGGCGCCGGCCTGTTTCGCAAGACAACAGGGCCCGGCATCGCGGGACGCTCCAAGCTGTCGCTTTCTCGGCATGGGATACCGGGGCGTCGTTTCGCCGGAAGACCTCGTGCCCCCAAGCGGAACCGATGAGACCCGAGTGCCACGTCGCCGAGGCGCGCCTGACACATATTGCCTTCAGCTCCATGCAACCCAGGCGCCGAAACGGAACGGCGGCCGGCCCTGGAGACAAACCGTCACGCGCCAGCCCCCGTTGCTTTCGCAACTTGATCGCGCATGCCGCATTGTGCATCCTTGCAGCGTTTTCACCATTCTCTTCAGATCAGCTCTTTCCGGACATATTATGTCGCCAGAAAACGCCTTTCCGTCCCGCTACCGGCGGGTCCTTTTCACGTATCTTCCCATTTTCCTGGTGATGCTCGGCTGCGGCGTCACGATCTGGAAGGCCGCCGGCGCGGACGGGCCGTCGCGGCAACTGGACACGGCCTGGCTGATCGCGGGAACCGAGTGCCTTTTCAGGGGGATGTCGCCCTATGACATCGGCAGTTTCACCGCCTGCTGGGCCGACAGCCTGGATCGGGCCTATATGGCGCCCTTCGTCTTTCCACCCACCATCTTCCTGGTTTCCTTTCCGATGGGACTGCTGCCCGAGGCCAGTGCCAAGCTGTACTGGAGCATCCTGGGGGCCGCGAGCGTTCCGCTTTTTGCGCTGGCCCTGTGGCAGGTCGCGCGGGTCACCGAGGTGGAGGGCCCGGCCCGGCTTCTGCGCGCAGGCTGGGTGACGCTGGGCGTCTCGATCGGCGGGACCACCGGGGCGCTTTATGTGGGCCAGCCCAGCGTGCTGGTCGCGCTGGGGATCTGCCTTGTCCATCTCGGCCTGCGCGACAGCCGCGCCGCGCTCTTCCTGCCGGGGGCGCTGCTCTGCTCGCTGAAACCGCATCTTTCGCTGATCTGGTTCGCTGTCGCGATTCTGATGCCACCGGGTCGGCTGGCCGCCGCCAAGAGGCTTCTGGCCGGTCTCGCCCTGCTCGGCGCGGCCGCGCTGATCCTCGCCGATCCGCAGATCTTTTCGGACTATCTGCAGGCGCTGGAGGTGCATGCCCAAAGCGCGGCCAGCAAGCTTTCGAGGGCCGAACTGCTTTATGGCCTGCCCGGGCTGCTCGACTGGGGCCGGGATCATCCGCGCAGGGCTGCGTTACTGGCGGCAGCGCTTGTCCTCTCGGCTGCGGCGGGAGCGGCGCTGGCGCGGCAGCTGCCGGCGCAATGCGACCGAAGCATCCCGCTGCTGGCCGGAGTCTGCCTCGCCGGCGCCTTCGTTTCGGCCCACAAGGGCTATGATTTCGCCGTCTATGCCCTTGCCCTGGCGCTGGTCGCCCGTCTGCCCCGGACCGTCCAGGCCTTGCTGCTGGGGCCGGCCCTGCTGATCTGGCGCCCGGCCCTGCTCGATCCGCTGCCCCTTGCCGGCCCGGCGAACCATGTCGTCCTTCTCGACGCGGCGCTGGCCTGCAGCGCGGGCTTTCTGCTGCTCTACGGCCTCGGCCAGCGCGCCCGCACCGGACAAGAGGACCAGGCCACCGCCCAAGTCGGGCCGCCAGTCTAGCCCCGCACCCCGGGTTTCTTCCAGTTTTAGGCAGTCGCGCCGCCGCCTTTCACCGCTTGTTCAGACAAACAGCGCAAAGACCCACGGGATGCAGTACGGAGGCGGCAAGGTGGCACATCTGTTTGGGACGGTTTCGGGCAAGCTCCTGTTTGTCACGGGCGTGGCTGTCTCGGCGATCATTCTGGGGCATTCGGTCTATAGCGGCTGGCAATCCTCTCAGCGGGTGAACCGCGACGTGATGGAACTGGCCTCCCAAAAGGCAAGTCTGGTCGTCGAGAAGGTCGCCGGCCAGATCACAGAGGCAACCTCGGCCGGCAGCGCCCTGAGCGGCACGCTCGCAAGCTATATCGATACCGGCCATGCAACGCGATCCGACATCATCGCGATGATTGGGGGCGTGCCCGGCCAGTATGACAACATCTTCGGGGCCTGGATGGCCGGCATTCCGGGCGGCCCCACCAACGCGCTGCTTTCGGGCGAAGGCGGCCTGAACCCCGAGGGCATCTTCGCCCCCTGGTGGCACAAATCCGACACGGCCGGGCTGAGCTATGACACATTCACCGTCAGCACCGGCGACGAGTGGTATTCGCGGCCCATATCGACCGGCAAGCCCAGCATCACCGAACCCTATATGAGCGAGGGCGGCTTCCTGATGACCAGCGTCGCCCAGCCGATCCGCGTCAAGGGACAGATCGTCGGCATCGCGGGCGTCGATATCGGTCTGGGCGATCTGGTCGCCAGGCTGAACGGCATCACCACCTTCGAAGGCGGCCGGGCCATGCTGGTGAGCCACAGCGGCAACTGGCTGGCCAGTCCCGATCCGGCCGACCTGAACCAGCCCTATGACGAAACCGGGGCCGAGCTGATCTCGGCCACGCTCTCGGATGGCCGGATGCGCGTGATTTCCGACCTTCCCGACGGCGCCACCCGCCTCGTCTATCCGTTCGAGGCACCGGGGATGAACACCACCTGGGCCGTGCTCGTCGACGTCCCCGCCGAGGTCTTCTCGGCGCCGGTCCGGGCGGAATTCATCCGGACGATGACCGGCGGCGCCCTGATCCTGGCAATGGCGCTGGGCGCGCTCTATCTCGCCTCGATGGCGATGGTCCGGCGCCCGCTGGCCCGGATGCTGGTGTCGGTCGATGAGCTGGCCGCAGGAAATTATGCCAAACCCGTGCCCGGTCGCGAACGCCGCGACGAGATCGGCGCCATGGCGGGCGCGGTCGAGTCCCTGCGCGCGGGACTGCTCGAGAAGACCGGACTGGAGAAGGGGCAGGAGCAGCTTCGTCGCGAACAGGAGCGGGTGGTCGCCGATCTGGCCTCGGGGCTGCGGTCCTTGTCGGAGGGCGATCTGACCAGCACCATCGATACCAGGTTTGCCGAGGACTACGAACAGCTCCGCCAGGATTTCAACGCGACGGTCGAGACGCTGAACGCGCTGATGGGCGAGATCGTCGAGAACGCGACAGAGATCACCACCCGCGCCGAGGAAATCTCGGGTGCCTCGGACGACTTGTCGCGCCGCACCGAGAACCAGGCCGCGACGCTGGAGCAGACCGCGGCCGCGATGGACGAGATGACGGCCAGCGTCCGCGCGGCGGCCGATGGCGCGGCGAAGGTCGAGGATGTCGTGCGCGAGGCGCGCGGTAATGCCGAGCAGTCTGGCCTCGTGGTCAAGGAGGCCATCGGGGCGATGGCCGAAATCAAGAAATCCTCGGACGGGATCAACCAGATCATCGGCGTGATCGACGATATCGCGTTCCAGACCAACCTGCTGGCGTTGAATGCGGGCGTCGAGGCGGCCCGCGCCGGCGAGGCCGGGCGCGGCTTTGCCGTCGTGGCCTCCGAGGTCCGGGCCCTCGCCCAGCGCTCCTCCGAGGCCGCCAAGGAGATCAAGACCCTGATCTCGACCAGTTCCGATCAGGTCGAGACCGGCGTCGGGCTGGTCAACCGCACCGGCGAGGCACTGACCGACATCGTCGAACGGGTGGGCAATATCGCCGCGCTGATCGCCGACATCGCGACCGGCGCGCAGGAGCAATCGGTCGGGTTGGGCGAGATCAATGTGGGGGTGAACGAGCTCGACAAGGTGACCCAGCAGAACGCGGCCATGGTCGAGGAGGCGAATGCCGCCGCGGTGACCATGAAGCAGGAGGCGGGCAATCTGCAGACCCTGGTCGCCCGGTTCCGCCTGAAAGGGCCCGCTGCCGCCGTCTCCGTCCGTCCCCGCACGGCAACCGCCACCCCGGCGGCAGCACCGCCCGCCGCCGCAGAGTTCGAGCCGCCGAAACGCGCCGTCAACGACGCGGGATGGCAGGATTTCTAGCAGGCTGCCGAAAAACATTTTGAAGCCGCGATCCTCGTCGACTTCGTTGCCCCCTCCAACACAATGAAGATCCTTCAGCGCGACGTGAGAATCCGAAAGCGCGGCATTCAGTTACCGAGCTGCTCAGGCTGAGACTTTTTCAGCGGCCTGCTAGGCCTCCTGTCCCGGTGAATGGGGGCACGGCGCGGAGATGAGCCGCTCGGGAGCTGGCCTTATCATCGGGCAGATGCCGTGACCGGGCCTGCGCGCATCCCGCGTCCGCCCATGGCACGACAGGCCCCGTGTTCACCACCGCTATTTGCGGTATCGGGGCCTCATCCCCTTTCGGACATGCCCGGACCGGAGATCGCCTGACCTCCCGGCCCGGCTTTGGACCGAGAGCGTCGGGACAGCGCCACGGCGCGAGCGGGACGACTCGTGACAGGGGCCGGGGGCGCTGCTGCGGCCCGAGTCAGGATCAGGCGGCATTGCGGCCGCCCCTCGCCAGACCGGGCTTGCTTGGGCGGAACGGTCAGACTTGCCGAGCGACGGAGGCTCGCCCGGATCTTCGTTTTCAGCTGCCGAAGCCCCTTGCTTCACCTGTAGATCTTGCGCGCAGCCCAGACCTGCAGCGGCGCCTCCCGACCGAAAGGCGGCCGGAGAGCGACGGCAAGACCTCGTCACGGCCCCTGGATGACAACAGAGGACGTGGCCAGACATCATCCTGCGCGACCCCGGCCCCGGTTCTTCGTGAAGGCCTCCATCCTCCGCCCCGGGGCCTGGCCCTCTCGCCCCCCTTCCTGGCGCACCGATCATAGCGGAGTGGCGCCCGTCGGCGGCCGTATCGAACCGAGGCCAGGACCTGCCGCAAGCAGGCGCGGTTTCACGGGCGGGATAGGCTGATCGGGCGCGGCAGAGGAAGGACCGGCAAATCGGCAGGCGCCTCGGAGACCCCCGCCGCGGCGCGCCGACGCATCGGTCGTCGCCGGCCGGATCCTGCCCGACAACAGGAGGGCGGACCATGTCCTTTGTCGGGATGCCCCGGCGGAGCGCAGGGAACGGGATTTCGTCTCACGACCTTCCTGGCATGTCGCGACCGGAATACCGGCACCAATCCCATCGGCTCGATGACGTCAGGGCGAGAGGCCGGGCATGACGGGCACCACGGCCTTTGGCGTTTGTTCGCGCTCGCCGCTAGCCCAGATAGACCGTTCCGGCCGGGTAGGAGACGCGGCGCGGACGACGAACCGCCAGCAGGAAACCCAGCGTCAGCGGACCGACCCTGCCAAGAAACATCACCAGCATCAGAACCGCGCGGCCGCCCGTGTCGAGATCGCCGGTGATGCCGCGGCTCAGCCCCACCGTCCCGAAAGCCGAGACCGTCTCGAAGGCGATGTCGAGGAAGTCGCCCTCGTGAAACAGCATCAGCAAGAAAAGCGCGACCAGAACGGTCAGCATGCTGACCATCGACAAGGCCAGCACCTTCATGATCTGCTCGGCCCCGAGACGCCGTCCGAAGACGTCGATCGCGGTATGGCGGCGGAAGAAGCTGTAGGTCGCGAGCAGCAGCACGATGAAGGTCGTGACCTTGATGCCGCCGCCGGTCGAGGTCGACCCGGCGCCGACCAGCATCAGGGTCATGAAGATCAGGGTCGTGGCCTGGGTCAGACCGCCGATATCGACGGTGTTGAAGCCCGCGGTCCGGGTGGTTGCGGCCTGGAACCAGCTGGCCCAGAGCCGGATCGAAACCCGGTCGAACTGGCCCAGCGTCGCGGGATTGTGCCATTCGAGCACGGCGAAGGTCACGGTCGACCAGACCAGAAGCGCGAGCGTGCCGACCAGCATCAGCTTGGTATGGACGGTGTAGCCGCGCCAGCCGGTCCGGCGCTGCATATCGGCAATCACGGTGAAGCCGAGCCCGCCGAGGATCAGCAGCGCGGGCACCGTCAGGTTGACCACCGGATGCCCGACCCAGGCCGACAGGCTGTCGGGGTAAAGCGCGAAACCCGCATTGTTGAAGGCCGAGACCGCGTGAAAGACACTCGCCCAGAGCCCCGCCCCCCAGCCGAATTCGGGCACGAAGACCACGGCCAGCAAAGCCGCGCCGACCGCCTCGCAGACCAGAACGAAACGCAGGATCGTCTTCGTCAGCCGGATCAGACCGCTCATCGAGGTCTGGTTCAGGTCCTCGCGCAGATATTGCCGATGGGTGATGCCGACCGGCAGGCCCAGCATGGTCAGGATCAGGACCGCGAAGGTCATGAGCCCGAGCCCGCCCAGCTGGATCAGCACCAGAATCACGGCCTGGCCGAACAGGGTGAAGTCCGATCCGGTATCGCGGACCGCAAGCCCGGTCACGGTCACGGCCGAGGTCGCGGTGAAGGCCAGGTCCGACCAGCTCATCGCCACGGTCCGGGCCAGTGGCAGTTTCAGCAGGACCGTGCCCGCCGCGATCAGCGCGGCATAGGTCAGCATCAATGCCAAGGGCGGCGGCAGGAAACGGCCGCTGCGCAGCGCGGCGAGCGGCGCCACCAGCTCAGGCCTCGTCCAGCAGGTCGTCGCCGAAGCGGCGCAGATCAGCACGGCGACCCAGAACCAGAAGCTTGTCGCCGGTCTTGAGCCGCAGCTCGCCGCCTTCGCAGGGCAGGAACTCGCCCTCGCGCATCGCCCCCAGCGCCCGCAGATCGTAGCCCGAGAGCAGCTTGACATCGCCGACCGCCCGCCCCTCCAGCGGCTCCGGCACGGTCAGATCGACCACGTGGAACCCGTTGCCGAGGCTGACATAGTCGCGCACCAGCGGGTTGTGCAGCATCTGCGCGATATGCTGGCCGACCTCGTGTTCGGGCAGCACGATCCGGTCGGCGCCGATCTTCGACAGGATCCGGTGATGGGTCTTGGACAATGCCTTCACCCAGATCGTCTTCACGCCCAGCATCTTGACGTTCATCGAGCAGAGGATATTGGCCTCGAGATCCTCGCCGATGGCCACCAGCGCGACATCGTAATTGCCGACCCCGGCCTCGCGCAGGGCAAGCTCGTCTCGGCCGTCGGCGATCACCGCCTCGGACAGCACGTCTGCATAGCGGCCGACGATCTTCTCGTCGAGATCAATGCCCATCACCGGGTTGCCGAACCGCGCAAGCTCGCTCGCCACGGTACTGCCGAAAGTGCCAAGACCGATCACGGCAAAGGTACGTCTTTTCACGGGCCGGCCTTCTGTCATTCGGATATCCGGCGCCGAGCCTAGCATGTCCTGGCCCCCCGATGGCAAGCCCCCGCGCAAGTGGCCCGGCGCATGCCCCCCTGCCCGGCGGCCCCGCGTCACCCCCGCGCGGGGTCCGGATCCATTGCGCCGACGGGATGGGGCCGCGCCCCTTCGCGCCGTCGGCGGCACCCGACACTGCGGGAAGGCTCCGCGCCCGCCCCTGCCCGACCGGATCTTCTGACGGGAAAGCGACGGGCAGGCATGCGCAAGCCGATACCGGCGTCAGGCTCGATCAGACATGTGATTTGCATCGCGACCGGGAAAGACCGGACGACGGCAGGTGCTGGCGGCCGGGCAACAGGCCCGGAGACGGTGTCCGCCCGCCGGGCATGTCGCAAGCATCATCCGGCGGGGCGATCGTGCCCGGGACCTAATCGGCGACGTCGGTATCGGGTGCGAATTCGCCAAGGTTGTAGGCCTCGAGGCGCGGCGGCGCCGCCCCCCGGACATCCTCGAAATCGAAGATCGCCAGATTCCCCGGCGTCACCGGCAGCAAATGTGCCGGCTTGAGCCCGAGAAACCCGAAACAGGCGACGCGCACGACACCGCTATGGACGATCGCCAGCAGATCGCCCTGACCGGCATAGAGCCAGTGGGTCAGGGCCGAGGTGATCCGCGCGACGAAATCGTCCCAGGCCTCGCCCCCGGCGGGGGTGTAGCTGCCCGCGCGCCAGGCCCTGTAGAGATCGGGCTTCTCCGCGATCAGCGCGTCCTTGCGCAGCCCCGTCCACTCGCCCATGTCTAGCTCGCGCAGCCGTTCGTCGGAGGGGGCATCGGCATGGCCGACGATCTCGGCCGTCTGCCGCACCCGCCCGAGATCCGAGGTCACGACCCGCGCCGGCGCCAGCGAGCGCAGTCGCGGGACGATGGCGCGGGCCTGCTCGATGCCGCGCGGCGAGAGGGGCGAATTGTCGTGCCCCTGCAGGCGCTTCTCGGTGTTCCAGAGGGTTTCCCCGTGGCGCAGGAGGATCAGTCTCATGATGGTGTCTTTCTTGCTGTCAGGTCAGATCGCGCATCGGCAGGCCGTCACAGGCCGTAGCCGAGCAGCTTGAACCAGGTGAACACCGAGACAGAGATCACCGTGCCGCCGATCAGGCAGGTGACGATCCCGTATTTCAGCTGGTCGAGAACGCTGAAATACCCGGTCGCGAAATAGAGCGTGTTGACCTTGGAATGCGGCGGCAGGGTGATCGTGTAGGTCAGGGTGAACGAGGCCGCCAGCGCGAGCGTCACCGGGTTCAGCCCGAGGGTCTGGGCCAGCGCGATGATCGAGGGGATCAGGATGGTCGTGCGGACCGTCTTCGAGGTGAAGACCATGTGGCTGAACATGCTGAGGAAGATCACCACGACATAGACCGCGGCCGTGCTCATGTTCTCGATCCCGAGACCGCGCACCAGACCGCCGATCATCCATTCCGCCCCGCCGGTCGATTCCAGCGCGTTCCCCGCCGCATAGGCGCCCGCGGCGAAGATCATCAGGTCCCATTTGATATTGGCCTCCTTCCATTCCAGCAGGCCGATCCGCGGCATCAGGCACAGCACGGCCGCGATTACCGCGGTCACGTAGATCGAGATGGAAAAGCCGTTGAACCAGAGCTCCTGGTAATCCGCCGTCGCCCAGAGCGTCACGGTGAGGGCGAAGATCGCCATGGCCTTCTTCTCGGCCAGCGAGATCGGGCCGAGGCTGCGATGCTGTTCCTCGAGCTTCGACATGCCATGGCCGAAATCGATCTCGTCGCTGAAGCGAAACAGGCGCAGCCCGACGAGGAAGGTGAGAAACATCGACATCATCGCCATCGGCATGCCGGCCAGCAGCCAGTCCATGTAGCCGATCTCGCCGCCGGCCTGATCGTAGATGAACTGCACCGCGATCATGTTGGCGGCGGTACCGGTCATCACGCCAGAGGTCGCGAGCGCATCGGCCTGAACCCCCAGCAGCATCATCAGCCTGCCGAAATTGCTCTTGCCCGGAACCGCCCGGTAGATCTCGAGCAGGATGATGCAGATCGGCACCATCAGGCTGGCGCGCGCGGTGGTCGAGGGGATGAAGAAGACGATCACGAAGTTAATCAGCACGAGGATCGCCAGCGTCCGCGTCGGCGTGCCGCCGAAGCGGGTGACCATCCAGAGCGCGAAGCGGCGGGCGAGGTCCGACTTAACCATGGCCGAGGTCAGGACGAAGGCCGCGACCATCAGCCAAATGACGTTGAAGCCGAGCGTGCCGAAAGCGGTCTTCTCTCCGACGGTGCCGGTCAGCGCGAGGGCGATGATGGCGATCATCGAGGTCAGGTAGATCGGGATCGTGCCCGCGACCCAGAGCGTCAGCGCTCCGCAGAAGACCGCAAGCGCCTTTTGTCCCTCGGGCGCAAGCCCCGCCGGGTTCGGCATCAGATACAGCAGCAGAAAGACGGTTGCGGCCAGAAAGATGCCGTAGCGGCGCAGCAGCGTGTCCTTCCTGTCCTTACCCGGCCCCCTTTGGGAAGGGCCGGCGGCAGTCTCGGTTCGGGTCTCGGGCAAGGGGGGTCCTCCTCATTTGCCGGGTCGGCGCAGTTCGGAAACGACTGCGCGCGGCCCGTTCGTCCGGGGCTTCCGACGCCGCCGCCCCCTTGGTGAATACCGGAAAGGGCAAATCGGGGCCGGAAACGGTCCGTGCAGTTTCTTCGCGAATGAGAGATCTGTCTAATTTATAGTTTTTCGGATATTTATAGAAAATCTTTATATTCCATGCGGGAGGATCGCGATGAACATCGCCCAGCTCGAGACCTTTCTGGAGCTTTCGGACTGCCTGAACGTGACCGAGACCGCCGCGCGGATGAACTGCACCCAGCCCGCCGTCAGCGCCCGCATCCGCGGGCTCGAGCAAAGCCTCGATACGACCCTGTTCGACCGGATCGGCAAGCGCATGCATCTGACCGCGAACGGCATCCTGTTTCTCGGCTATGCGCGCAAGGCCGTGGCGGCACTTCAGGATGCCAGCGAGCACCTGCGCCAGATGGACGACCCGCTTGTCGGCACGATCCGCTTCGGGGCATCGAATTTCACCGGGATCTACCTGATGCCGGCCTTTCTCGGACGCTATCGTCAGGGCGCGCCCGAGCTGGAATTCGAACTCGAGATTGCAAGCTCGACGCAGCTGCTGGCCGATCTCGATACCGCCAAGCTCGAATTCCTGATCCTCTCGGACCATATCGCGCTCGACGAACGGCGCTATCAATGTCGCCATGTCTGCAATGACGAGATGGTTCTGGTCGTCCCACCCGCGCATCCGCTCGCGACGGTCAGGGCCGCCACCAGCGCCGACCTGGCGCAGGACGTGTTCCTGATGAAGCCGCCGCCATCCGCCTCGCGCAGCTTCCTGCTCGACCGGCTCCAGGGCGACGAGAGCAGCCTGGGGCGGGTCATGCATATCTCCTCGACCGAGGCGATCAAGCAGGGCGTGCTGCACGGGCTCGGGATATCGGTCCTGTCGCGCTTCGTGGTGGCGCAGGAGCTGGCCGATGGCCGCCTGAAGGAGGTTCCCATGGCGCTGCGCCCGTTCCGACGCGGGATCCGGGTGATCAACCTGCGCGACAAGCTGCTGACCCCGGCGGCCAGCGAATTCATCAAATGCCTGGTCGAGAGCACCGGACGGGCGGAGGCCTTGCCCCAGAACGCCGGGGGCGCGCAAGGCCCGTCGCATCCGCGTTCAGGCAGAGCGTCCCGCCAGACATGACGCGGCGACTGGGCAAAGGCCGGGCCGGCCTTGCGCCTGACAGAGCGGGACTCTGCCCGCCATGAAACGCGTCCTTGCTACAGAGAAAGACCAGAGCGGCGCGGGCCTCTGGGGCAAAGCAGGACAGGCGTGCGACGATGGCCCCATCCGGCCTACGGGGGGCATTCCGCCGGAGGCCCGAGGCGCCCGGCACCCGGCGCGGAGCGGCTTAGCGCCCCTGCATCAGCCGCAGGGGTTCGTAGATCATGACGGTCTCACCGCGCTGGTTCCGCACGGTATTCCTGGTCTTCACCAGCCCGCGGGTGCCCTTGCTTTCCTGACGGGCCTCGAGAACCTCGATCTCGACATCGATCGTGTCGCCTTCGAGAACCGGGCCCTTGATGGTCATGGTCGTGCCGAGAAAGGCCAGCCCGGTTTCCTGTGCTGTCGCATTCAACGCCAGCCCCTCGGCCAGCGCGAAGACCAGCGCGCCCGGCGACGGGTTGCCCTTGATCGCGGCCTCGCTGCGGCGATATTCGGCATTGGTGAAAAGCACCTCGATCATGCCAGCCAGATTGACGAAGGCCGAGATGTCGGACGGCGTCACCGTCCTGCCATAGGTCTGATACCGGTCGCCGACCGTCATGTCCTGCCAGTAGAACCCCCGCCCGAGACGTATCGCCGCTTTGGTCATGCCTGCTCTCCCGCGCGTTGCAAGATCAGCCGCGATCTCTTGAGATGCGGCATGTCGATCATCTCGCCGTCAATGGCCACCACACCGGCCGCCGGATCGGCCGCGAAGGCCTCAACGATCCGGCGCGCCACCGCGATCTCTTCATCGGAGGGCCGGAAACAACGGTTGATGATGGCAACCTGCGCCGGATGGATCGCCATCTTCCCGGTAAACCCGTCACGAACGGCCGCCAGACACTCCTGTTCAAGCCCCGCCAGATCGCGAATATCGGTCCAGACCGTGTCGATGGGCTGAACCTCTGCGGCCACCGCGCCGAACAGGGTCAGGTTCCGCGCCAGGGCATAGGGGCCTGTCAGCGCCCCGTCCCCCCCGCGCGATCTGGCGCTTCCCAGCGCCGCCGACAGATCCTCGGCGCCCCAGGTCAGCCCGGCGAGGTCCGGAGAGAGACCGGCATAGCTGCCGAGCCCGAAGATCGCCCGTGCCGTCTCGGTCGCGATGGCCAGCACCGGCAGGCAGGTCCGCCCCCGCGTCGCGCAGGCCGCGCCCAGCGCCCGGACCGACTCGCCGCTTTCGGCCTTCGGCAGCACGATCCCGTCCGCACCGCCCTTAAGCGCGGTATCGAGATCCGCGTCGAAATCGGACGAATGCAGCGGGTTCACCCGCACCCAGAGCCGGTTCGGCCCGCGCGGCGCGCAAAGCGCCTCGAGCACGCAGGCGCGCGCGGCGGCCTTCTCGGGGGCGGCGACCGAATCTTCGAGATCGAGGATCAGCACATCCGCCGACAGGCCGCGCGCCTTGACGATCCTGTCGGGCCGGTTTCCGGGAACGAAAAGCCAGGACCGCATCACACCGCCTCCCTGTCGAGACCGGACATCATCAGCGCCGAGCGGCGGCATTGCGCGACCAGCGTTCCGTCCTGCTTGCGGGCGCGGTGCTCGAAGACCACCACCCCCTGCCCGGGCCGCGAGCGCGACGGGCGCGCCGAGATCACCTCGGTCTCGACCCGCAGCGTGTCGCCATGAAAGACCGGCGCCGGGAAGATCACATCGGTCATGCCGAGATTGCCCAGCGTCGTGCCAAGCGTGGTCTCGTGGACGGAGATCCCGATCATGATGCCGAGCGTCAGGAGCGAATTCACCAGCGGCTGCCCCCATTCCGACGCCTCGGCGAAATGACGGTCGATATGCAAGGGCTGCGGGTTCATCGTCTGGACCGAGAACCCCACATTGTCGGCCTCGGTCACCGTGCGCGTGATGGCATGATGAATGACCTCTCCCGCCCGAAACTCTTCCAGCCAGCGTCCGGCCATGTCACGCCTCCTCCCTGTCCGATCCTGCCCGTCGTCCGAGCACGCCGCGTTCCTCGAGCGCCCGGATGGCCTCGGCCCCGAAGCCAAGCTCTGACAGCAGCGCCGGCCCGTCCTCGCCAAGCTCGGGGGCGCGGCGGTCCGGCGCCGAGGGCTGCGCGCGGAAACGCACCGGTTGCGGCACCGAGCGCACCCGACTGTCCAGATCGTCGGTCGGCGCGAAGAAACCGACCGCCTGCAAATGCGGGTCCTTCAGCAGATCGTCGAGCCCGCTGACGCGCGAATGCGGCACATCGAGACGCTCGAAGGTCGCGATCCAGGCCTCGGTCGGGCGCTTCGGCATCTCCTGGCCCAGGATCTCGTACATCTCGCCGACATGCTGCGAACGCTCGGTGGCATCGGCGAACCAGGGCCGGACCACGACATCGCGGCGGCCAAGCTCCTCGAAGGTGCGGCGCCAATGCCGTTCGGTATAGGGCAGCACGGCGATCCAGCCGTCGCTGGTGGGAAAGGGGCGACGGTGGCGGTTCAGAAGCCGCTGATACCCGGCGGGCGCGGCCTCGTCGAAACTTGCAGCGGCCATATGCTCGGCCATCACGAAGGAGGTCATGACCTCGAACATCGGCACCTCGATCTCGCAGCCCCTGCCCGTCCGGGCGCGCCCGACCAGCGCGGCGGAAATCGCGCTGGCCGCATAGAGCGCCGCGATCTTGTCGGCGATCACGCCCGGCACATAGGAAGGATCGTTGCCGGTATAGGTCGGCAGGCTGGCAATGCCCGAGGCGGCCTGGATCACATCGTCATAGGCGGGCCGGGCCGCATAGGGGCCTTCGCTGCCGAACCCGATGGCAGAGCAGTAGATCAGCCGCGGATTGCGCGCCATCAGCTCTGCCGGCCCAAGGCCCAGACGCTCGACCGCCTGCAGCCGCATGTTGTGCAGGAAGACATCCGCCCCGTCGATCAGCTTCAGCAGGATCTCGCGGCCTTCCCCGGTCTTCAGGTCCAGGGCGATGCTCTTCTTGTTGCGGTTGTTGTTGGCGAACATCGAGCTGACGCCGACCGGCGAGCGCGGATCGACATAGCGCGCAAGATCTCCGTTCGGCGCCTCGACCTTGACGACATCCGCGCCGAAATCGCCCAGCATCTGGCCCGCCATCGGCCCGAGCACGATCGTCGTCAGCTCGACGACCCGTACATCCTTCAACAGATCAAGCACCCGCCTCTCCTTTCGTTGCGGGGCGGCCTTCGCGGCGGCCGCCCCGTGTCTGGCTTCAGTTGCCGCTATTGCGGAGGGCGTCGACCTCGGCCCGGAAATCGGCGAGGATCTCGCTTCCCTTCTTGCCGCGCCTGTCGAGGGCCGCGGCCCAGTCATCGGCGACGCTGGCGAAATCGGCGCGCAGCCTGGCCGCCTCCTCCTCGTCGAGCGCGAAGACCGTCACGCCCTCTTCGGACAGCTTGTCCTTGAGCTCTGCCTCGGCGGTGTCGAAGGCCTTGCAGGCGCTCTCGGTCACTTCCCGGCCGATCCGTGTCATGGCCTCCTGGATGTCGGCGGGCAGGCTGTCCCATTTGCGCTGCGAGATCGCATAGGTGATGCCGACCGACCCGAAATTCGCGTTCTGCGTCGCCGAACCGACGATCTGGTCGAGCCCATAGGAGAAGGTCGAGGTGAAGGGCAGCAGCGCCCCGTCCACCGTTCCCTTGGTCATCGCATCGAAGATCTCGGGCGGGGTCATGCGCACGGCGGTCGCGCCCGCGGACTGAAGCGACAGCTCCATCGCGCCGGGATTCGAGCGCATCTTCATGCCCTTGAACCCTTCGAGCGAGGTCACATCCGCCCGTTTCGAGAAGATCGCCTGATAGGGCGAGAGTGCCACATTGTAGAGCACGCGCACCCCGTTGGGCTGAAATTCGAGCGTGTCGAGCTTGCCTCCGGGCTGGATCAGCTCGGCGAAGGCCAGCGTTCCCTCGCAGGAGGAGGCGATCTCGCCGGGCAGCTCCACCACCCCGCCAAGCGGCATCTTCTCGGACACGTAGGACGGCACGATATAGCCGATATCGGCAATGCCGGCCTGGGTGATCGACAGGATGTCCTTGGCCTTGGCCAGCTGCTGCGCAGGGTAATGCTCGATCTCGATCCGGTCGCCGAACTCTTCCTTGAGCCGCGCCGTGAACACGTCGGTGGTGTTCCTGGTGATGATGTGATCGGCCGGCAGGCTGTCGGCGATCTTGAGCGTGACCTCCTGCGCGGCGAGCGGCGCGGCGGATGCCAGCGCGGCGCAGACCGACAGGATGCTGATGGTGGATTTCATGGTCGTTCTCCTCCGATGGACCATTGGTTTGGGGGGGCGGCGGGCGCTCAGCACTCGACGCGGGCGCCTTCTCCGTAAGGCGGGCCGTAGCAGATCAGGACCTTGACCGGCGTCTCGCCGATCGCGGTGAAGCTGTGCGGCATGTCGGCGGGGAAAAAGCAGCTTTCCTCGGGACCGATCTCGCGGGTGAGGCCTCCGATCTCGACCCGTGCCCGGCCCTCCAGCATCCAGCAGAACTGGTCGATGCCGGGATGGAAATGTGGGCTCGCGCCCTCGCCCGGCTCGATCCGGCCGATCAGGACCTCGATCTGTGTCGCGCCGGTTTCGGGCGAGACAAGGCGCCGGTTCACCGTCCCGCTATGGCCGCGCGGCGCATAGGACGCGGCCCTGGCCTCGGTCATGAAATACCTGCTGGGGTCGATGGCGTTCTTCGCGGTCGACATGGGGGCTCCTCCCTTGGATTACTGCGTCGTGCCGGGCAGCCACAGGACCAGCTGCGGAAACGCGACAAGCAACGCCAGAACGATGATATGCGAGACCACATGCGGCGCGACGCCGCGAAAGATCTCGGAGAGCGGGCGCTCGGCATAGCGGGACACCACGAAGATGTTCATGCCCAGCGGCGGGGTGATCATGCCGACCTCGGCCGCGACCACGACCAGCACGCCGAACCAGACCGGGTCGAAGCCGAGGCTGGTGATGGCGGGGACCATCACCGGAACGGTCAGGATCAGGATCGCCATCTGGTCCATGAAACATCCCATGACCAGGTAGAAGGCGATGATCCCGGCCATCACCACATAGGGCGACACATCGAGGCCGGTGATCCAGTCCACGAACTGGGGCGTGATCTGGCCCAGCGTGAGGACATAGCCGAAGATATGCGCCCCGATGATGATCATGAAGATCATGCAGGTCGCGCGGACGGCACGGGCCAGGGCGCCCCAGGTCGTCTTCAGGGTGAGGGTGCGGAAGGCCGCGGCGATCAGGAAGGCGCCGAAGGCCCCGAGCCCGGCGGCTTCGGTCGGCGTCGCGATGCCGAGATAGATCGAGCCCGTCACGCAGAGCAGAAGCAGAAGCATCGGTCCGATGGCGCGCAGCGCCCGGACCTTCTCGCGCATCGGCCAGGACCGCGCGACCGGGGCGATCGAGGGATCGCGCGCCATCAGCACATAGATCGTCGCGATGATCGCCAGCGTCACGATGATGCCCGGGATCACCCCTCCGATCAGCAGCGACGCGATATTCACCTCGACGATGATGCCGTAGAGAACCAGCGCGATCGATGGCGGGATCAGCATGGCCAGCGTGCCCGAGACCGCGACCACGCCAGAGGCGAATTTCACGTCATATCCGGCCCGGCGCATCGCCGGGATCGAGGTCGAGGACAGCGCCGCCGCCGCCGCGGTGGACGAGCCCGAAATCGCCCCGAACCCGGCCCCGGCAAGGGCCGTGGCCACGGCCAGCCCGCCCGGCAGGCGGCCGACCCAGATGGTGATCGCCTTGAACATCCGGTCGGCGATGCCGCTGACGATCACGAATTCGGCCATCAGGATGAAAAGCGGCACCGCGATCAGCTCGAACCCGTTCGTGGTCGAAAGCGGCGTTGTCGACAGGACCGACAGCGCGCTGTCGAATCCGACGATGGTCATCAGCCCCACGAGGCCGGTGAAGGCCAGCGCAAAGCCGACCGGGACGCCCAGGAGCAGCAGGCCGAGCAGGCCGATCACGACAAGAAGCGAGGTCATTGCGCCGCCTCCCCGCTGACGCGGCCGAAGGCATTGCCAAGCGAGATTAGAATGCGCGCCGCGCAGACCAGGACCATCGCGGCCGAGCCCAGCGGCACAAGCGCATAGCTCGCCCATGCCGGCCAGGGCACGATGCTGGCGATGACCTCGTCATTGGCGAAACTCCCCGCCGCGCGCTCCCAGGAGGCCCAGGTCAGCAGGCCGAAGAGCCAGAGCCCGATCGCGCTGGACAGGACATGGGTCAGTTCCCGCAGCCGGGACGGCAGCCTGAGGGTCAGAAGATCGACGGCCAGATGCTCGGCGCGCCAGTAGGTCGGCCCGAAACCGAAGAAGAACACCGCGGGCGTCAGGTAGAGCACGACCAGATCATGCGCGAAGAAGATCGGCATCCCGGCGCCGTAGCGCAGCGCGACATCGGCGACGATCAGAAGCGTCATGCCCGCCAGCGCAAAGGCCGCGACGGCGGTGAAGGCGTGATCGACGAAGGACATGGCCTTGCGGATCATCGGCCGGCTCCGGTCTCGTTGATCTGGCTCCTGATGGCCGCAACGACGCGCCCGAGGGCCGCCGCGATCTCCTCATGGCGGTCCTGCATCCGGTAATTCGGCCCCGCGACCGACAGCCCGTATTTCTGATCGGCGATATCGAGCAGCATGCCCACGGCCGACACCTCGGGCGTGAACTCGCTTGCGTTCAGGAACCAGCCGCGCGCGCGCCCCGCGACGATATCGCCGAACAGCGCCTCCCGGTCGGTGATCGAGGCCTCGGCAGCCTCGGAATAGTCGAGGCCGTCGAGCTCGCGCCGCAGTGCCGCGTCATCGAGAGAGCCGAGAATCGCCTTGCCCGACGAGATGGCATAGATCGGCCGGGTTTCCCCGGCCCGCGCCGAGTAGCGGACGCCCTTTCGGGATTCGAGCGCCTCGAGATAGATCACGCGGTCGCCTTCGCGCGCGGCCAGAAGGATCGTCTCGCCGGTCTCTTCGCGCAGCGCTTCCATGTGCTCGCGCACGAGGCCGAGGACCGGATCGCCCTCGAGGATCGACTGGGTCAGATCGTACATGCGGCGGGTCGGATAGAACCCGCCGCGCTTGCGGACCTCGAACAGGAACCCGCGCTCCCGCAGGGTCGAGACGAGGTTGCTGGTGCTCGACAGCGGCAGTTTCAGCGTCTCGGACAGTTCGGTCAGCGTGGTCGGCCTCTGCGAGGCCGCGAAATATTCGAAAAAGCGCAGAACATTGTCAGCCTGGCGTACGGCCATGCATTTCCTCCCCGACGCGCAGACCAACCTCCGGAAGTCCGCACCCTAACTTCCTGTGCAGGAAGTTTTCTTCTTATGTGCGAAGTATGTCGCCCGCATTTTACGGGTCAAGAAAAATCGCCGCTGCCCTGCAGCATGCCTGCCCTCCGCCGCGAAACCGGAGATTTGGATATTTAAATTCAGTCTGTTGGGGATCGACGCCTGCGCGGCGGCCGTCGCAACCTGCGGTATCGGAAGGCATGTCGAAAGCAGCCTGCGGCTGCGGCGCCCAAGTCACGCACCGCCAGCGCCTCTGGCATGGAGAACCACGCATGCCGTCCCCTGCCCTGTCCCCGGGATGGGGACGGCGGACCGCCCGTGGCGCAGATCCCCCCTGATTCGGAGCGGCTCATTGCCCATGGGCCCGGCCTCGCGGGCCTGCAGCCCCCCGGGGGCCGCGATTGCCGCCAGAGGATCCGCCCCGGCATACGGCCTTCCCGGCAGCGATCAGCGCGCCTCCCGGCCAGATCCGGGAAACGCATGGCAGCAGGCCCCATGCCGCTGGCGCTGCGGCTGGGCTCCATCGGGGCGGTCAGGGATATCATGTGAAAGGGGGAGAATGGTACCGCCTCCCCGGCTCGAACGGGGGACCCCCAGATCCACAATCTGGTGCTCTAACCAACTGAGCTAAGGCGGCACTGTTCGGGCGATTTAGCGCCCCCTCGCCACGATTGCAAGACCCGTTCTCGACCGAAACCGACCATCGCGCCGCAGAGATCCGTACCGGTCCGCCCCCGCCCCGCTCTTGCCAGAGCCGGGGCAAAGCGCTACCCCGACCCCCTGAACATCCCGAGGGAAAAGTGCCATGGGCATCGACAAGCAAAGCGACTTCGCCGCCAATCTGCAGATCGGGCCGACCAGCCTTGGCATGGTGCGGATCTATATCGAGGGCGAGGGGCTCGAGATCCCGATGGATTTCGACCCCGAAGAAGCCGAGGACATCGCCGAGGAGCTGCGCGCCGCCGCGGCCCAGGCCCGGATGATCACCGAGAAGAAGAAGGGCAAGGGCGCCAAGCCGAAGGGCTGAGTCCCGGCCCCGGATCGCGCAGCGCCTGCAGACGCAAGGCGGCGTGGCGGGCAAAGCTGCACGTCAGCACCTTTCGGCGCGACGGCGCCAGACGCCGCTCGGGCGCCTCGCGCAGGACCTCGGCGCCATAGCCATCCGCGACGATCAGCCCGGTATCGGACGGCAGAAGGTCGACGGGAAAATCCGGCCCGACCGCCCAGAAGAAACGGTCGCACCAGTCGAGATATCCGCTCCATTTATGGTCCGAGGTGAAATCCGCACGGCTCGACTTGCACTCGACCACCCAGATCTCGCCCTTCGGCCCCAGAGCCATCACATCGACCCGAAGTCCCGGTGCGGGCACGAATTCCTCGACGCAGGCAAGACCGAGATCGCGCAGATGGCGGCAGACGCCGCGGGCCAGAAGCTGGCCCGGAGCGAGCGGCGCGGAAAGCGGTTGGGAAACCGGATCGGGCATGGGCGTGACAATGATCGAGCCGCCGTCTCTCGACAAGGCTTGCCGTCGGCCTCCCGGCATCCTATCTCTGGCCGAGGCGGGGTCTGCCCTTCCCGTGCAGAGGCCGAATTCCGGTGGCCTTAAGCAAATCCGAGGGAGCTGGCTCTGTCCGGATCCTGGTCCGGTTACCTGGCGCCCACCTGTAGTAACAGGTCCTCGGGAATTAAAATGCCTCCACGTTTGCGGTGGTCCCGCCCGTTCCCCTTCCGCCCGGCCCATAGATGGCCTGCCCCCAGGGCAGGCCAGGGTCGTTGACGGCCTGCCTCCGGGCAGGCAGGGGCCGGCGACATGGCATGAAAAATGGCGGCCCGAAGGACCGCCAGGGAAAATGCATCAGAAACGAAAGGAGCGGCGCGTCAGCGCCGCATCCGGCGTTCATCCTTGACCGGCACCGGGATCGGCACCAGAACATCGGCGAGGCCGTGCACCGGCCCGGACCGGCGACGGCCGCTGTCGGGACCGTCGTCCCGGGCCATCGCCATCACCGCGATGCCGAACTGCACGCCGGCGAAGACCACGCCATTGAACAGGAAAAGCAGCAGAGCCGCGAGCCAGCCCCCCGAGACACTGGTCACGAGGTGCCACAGATTGGCGACGTCGAAATACATGAGAAGGCCGACGAACACCCCCGACAAGGCGAACCCTGTGGCGGCCTGACGGATGTATAGGGTCACGAGCTTTGGCATCGCTGTCTCCGTTCCTTGCTCCAAATAGGTAGCCATTCCCGGAAGGATTCCAAGAGGAAACTTGAAGCGTCGTCGGTCATCCCGCCCCGGCGCAGCGTCCAGCCGCTGGCTTCCGTAACGTCATCATGGGGCTGGAAGGGTTAAGAGAGCGTTACCGAAACCCTGCTCCGGACGAAACGTCCCCGCGTCTCTTCCGAGGGCGCGCCTGAACAATCGAAAGATAGACAGAACACAAGGCTGAAGCCGGAAACGACGCAACGGGGCCCGCCTCAGGCAAAGGGCCCCGGGGAGAAAGGGCCGGGCCGGACCCGGGCTCAGAACGCCTCGGGCCGCGCCTCGCGGGCCATGTGGTCGAGCACAGCGTTCACGAATTTGGGCTCGCGCCCCTCGGGAAAGAAGGCCTTGGCGACATCGACATATTCGGTGATCACCACCTTCGGCGGCGCCTTCGCCGCGACAAGCTCGGCCCCGGCAGCCCGGAACAGCGCCCGGAGCGTCGGGTCGATCCGGGCGATCGGCCATTTCGCCACCAGCGCGCGGTCGGTCATCTGGTCGATCTTCGCCTGCCAGTTCACTGCGCCCTCCAGCGTCGCGCGAAAGAGATCGACATCGCCCTCGGCAAGCTCTTCGCCCTCTTCATAGCCGACCCCGAAGCGCCAGGTCTCGAATTCGCGCCGCACGGTGTCGACATTCTGGCTGGACTGCTCCATCTGGAACAGCGCCTGCACCGCGTAAAGCCGGGCAGCGGACCGCATCTGGTTGCGGTTGGGTTTGCGGGCCCCGGTCATGCGCGGTCGCTCCCCTCGGCGATCTGGATCCCGCCCGAGGGACGGAAGCCGACGCCCTTGGTCTCGCCGCTCCAGCGCCGGGCCAGCGCGATCAGATGCAGCGCCGCAGCGGCCGCGCCGCCGCCCTTGTCCATATCCGCCGGATCGGCGCGGCGCAGCGCCTGTTCGCGGTTCTCGACCGTCAGGATGCCATTGCCGATCAGCGCGCCCTGCAGCCCCAGCAGCGTCAGCCCGCGCGAGCTGTCATTGCAGACGGTCTCGTAATGGGTGGTCTCGCCCCGGATCACGCAGCCCAGCGCGACATAGCCGTCATAATTCGACAGCCGGTGCGCCAGCGCGATGGCGCTGGGGATCTCGAGCGCGCCGGGCATCTCGACCAGCTCATGCGCGGCCCCCGCGGCCTCGAGCGTCGCGACCGCCCCGGCGATCAGCATGTCGGCAATGTCGCGGTAGAACGGCGCGACCACGACCAGCAGTTTCGTCGGCCGGTCGAAGGCGGGCAGCGCCAGCGCGTGATGCGGATCCTGTTCGGCCATGGCTCAGCCCTCCCTGGCAATGCTGCGGGTCCCCTCGATCGAGAGCCCGTAAGCCTCGAGCCCCACCACGCGGGGCAGCGGCGAATTGGTCAGAAGCACCAGTCGGTGCAGGCCGAGCGCGGCCAGGATCTGGGCGCCCAGCCCGTATTGGCGCAGGGTCTGCGGCGAGGCCGCGCCATCGAGCACGAGCTTCATCGTGGTGTCGCGCAACAGCACGACGACGCCCCGACCCTCGGCGGCGATCATCTCCATCGCGGTGGCAAGCTCGCCCGCGGGATGCGGTCCGAGCCCCAGCACGTCCTGCAGCGGATCGAGCGCATGCATCCGCACCAGCACCGGCGCCTCGGTGGTGATGTCGCCCTTGACCAGCACCACATGTTCGGCGCCCTGGGTCTCGTCGGTGAAGACCCGCATCTCCCAGTCGCCGCCATAGGCCGAGGTGACATGGCGCACCTCGCGCTCGTTCACCAGATTGTCGTGGCGGCGGCGATAGGCGATCAGGTCCGAGATGGTGCCGATTTTCAGGTTGTGACGCTGGGCGAAGGCCACCAGATCGGGCAGTCGCGCCATGGTGCCGTCCTCGTTCATGATCTCGCAGATCACGCCCGCGGGATTCAGACCGGCCAGGCGCGACACATCGACGGCGGCCTCGGTATGGCCCGCGCGGACCAGCACGCCGCCATCGCGGGCGCGCAGCGGAAAGACATGGCCCGGCGTCGCGATATCGGCCGCGCCCTTGCCCGCGTCGATGGCGACAGCCACGGTCCGGGCCCGGTCATGGGCGGAAATGCCGGTGGTCACGCCCTCGCGCGCCTCGATCGAGGTGGTGAAGGCGGTCTCGTGGCGCGAGGAGTTCTGCGAGGCCATCAGCGGCAGGCCCAGCGCATCGACCCGCTCGCCTGTCAGCGTCAGACAGATCAGGCCCCGGCCATGGGTGGCCATGAAATTGATCGCCTCCGGCGTGGCCATCTGGGCCGGGATCACCAGATCGCCCTCGTTCTCGCGATCCTCGTGGTCGACAAGGATGAACATGCGCCCGTTACGCGCATCCTCGATGATCTCCTCGATCGAGGAGATCGCGTCCTGATAATTTGGCTCGCCGATATCGTGCATGTCGTCCACCTGTTCCGAAGCCCGCCTATTAGCGCGGTCGGGACAGATTGGAAAGAACCCGCAGTGCCGGTTCGCCCGAAAACGCAGCGCGTCCCGGACACCCCGAGCGTCCCGAATGCCCCGGAGATAACCTGCAGGGGCCCCGCCCCACCGCCGAACCCGGCCAGAAAGCCGCGACAGAAGACCGGGCCAGACGACCGGGCCAGACGACCGGGCCAGTGGAACGCGGCGCCGTCGGTTGTCGCCCGGTCCCTTCCCGGGGCGCGCCGGTGGGGCCCATGCGGCGACCGCCTCGGGGCCAGTTCGAACACCGTCTCGAACACCGTCCCGGGCCGCGCATCTGTCGATGAGAAACGGATCCGGCGGCACGCCACGGTTCGCGAGCGCCTCTGTTCAGCCCCCCGCGCCCGGCGATGCCCGCCCCCGGCCCGGGCCCGAGGGCCAGCCGACAGCCGCGCCGGGTTCAGGCCGCGTCATATTCCCTGAGCCGCGCGACATAGCGCGCCATGGTATCGATCTCGAGATTGATCCGGTCACCGACCTGCGCCAGCCCCAGCGTGGTGGCCTCGCTGGTATGCGGGATGACGTTTATCCCGAAGCGAAGGCCCTCGACCTCGTTCACCGTCAGCGAGATCCCGTTCAGCGCGACAGACCCCTTGGGCGCGATGAACCGCGCCAGCGCCTCGGGCGCCTCGAAGCTCATCCGGGTGCTGTCGCCCTCCCCGGCCATGGCCACCAGCTCGGCCACCCCGTCGACATGGCCCGAGACGATATGGCCGCCAAGCTCGTCGCCCACCCTGAGCGCGCGTTCGAGATTGATCCGCGTCCCCTCGGCCCAACCGCCGATATTGGTCTTCGAAACGGTCTCGGCCGAGATCGAGACCGCAAACCAGGCGCCCTCCCCTGCAGGGCCGCGATCGGTCACGGTCAGGCAGACGCCATTGCAGGCGATCGAGGCGCCGATATCGATGCTGTCGGCGGCATAGGCGCAGTCGATACGGGCGGTCAGATCGCCCTTCATGGTCAGCGCGCGAACGGTTCCGATATCGGTGATGATGCCGGTGAACATGGTCGGGCTCCTTGCAGCACGGGTTCGGTTCCGACCTATCGCCTGCGGCCACGCGGAGCAAGCGGCACGCGGCGTGGAGGCGGCGCGGCAGCGCCCGGCCCCATGCACGAGCAGCCAGCCTTCCGCCCCGGACACGCCCGGACGGCAGGCCCCGGATCCGGCACCCGGCCTCCGAAGCGACAGCGGCCCGCCCGGGCGATGTCGGCCGCGGCTTGCCGGATGTCCCGGGGCCCCGATGACCGCCGAACCCGGCCCGCGCCCGCCAGCCTGCCCCCTCGTCGGCGAAGAAGGGCGCGCAACGGCGGCAGGCCACGGCCGCGGCACTGCGACAACACCTTGCAGGCGATCCGCCGCGCAAGAGGCTCGCCCGTCTGGTCTTTCCTGGCGGCTTTGTCTAGCCTGCGCCGGAAAGCGCGAGTGAATCGCCGCATGCAGGGACAAGGGACAGCTACGTGACGACGCTACTCGCCCGCGGGGCACGGATCCTCGTTCTCTTCGGATTGCTCGCCGCCACCGCTGCCTGCGGCCTGCCCCGCCCGGGGCCGAGCAAGCCCGAAATCTTCGACGGATCGAGCCTGCGCGACGGCGATGCCTTCGTCGTCGCGGTCAATGACCGGGTGACCCGGGCGACCGCCGTGGTGCCCGCCAGCGGATTTCCTCCCGCCTTCCTGAATGCCGCCCCGATCGGATCGGACACGATCCGCGCGGGCGACACGCTGGGCCTGACCGTGTTCGAGAATGTCGATGACGGGCTGCTGGCGCCAAGTGAAAGCAATGCCGCGACGCTGACCCAGCTGCAGGTCGACAGCACCGGCCATATCTTCATCCCCTATGCCGGGCGCATCCTGGCCGCGGGCAGCACGCCCGAGGGGCTGCGCAAGAAGATCACCGAAAAGCTCGATGTCCAGACCCCGGACCCGCAGGTGATGGTGACGCGTCTGGCAGGCGATGGCGCCACGGTCTCGGTGTCGGGCGGCGTCGGCAAGCAGGGCGTCTTCCCGATCGAACGGCCGAGCCGGACGCTCTCGGGCATGCTGGCCACCGCCGGCGGCCTCGTGATCCCGCCCGAGATCGCCCAGATCACCGTGATCCGGGGCAAGTCACGCGGCCAGATCTGGTTCGAGGACCTCTATGCCGATCCGAAACTCGACATCGCGCTGCGCAATGGCGACCGCATCCTCGTCGAGGAGGACACCCGCGACTTTACCGCCCTGGGCGCGACGGGGCGGCAGAGCAACGTGCGTTTCATCACCCAGAGCATGTCGGCGGTCGAGGCGCTGGCACAGGTCGGCGGCCTCAGTTCGGCCCTGGCCGACCCGACAGGGATCTTCGTTCTGCGCAACGAACCCGAGGAGATCGCGCGCCAGGTGCTGGGACGCGACGACCTGACCGGGGAACAGCGCATCGCCTATGTGCTGAACCTGACCGAACCAACGGGACTGTTTCTCGCCCGCGATTTCGCGATCCGCGACGGCGACACCGTCTATGTCACCGAAGCGCCCTATGTCCGCTGGGTCAAGCTGCTGAGCGTCATCACCGGAACCGCAGGCGCCGCCCGCAACGTTTCGGCCTCGGTCAACTGAGGCCGCTGAAGGGGCCGACACGGTGCCCAACACGGGGCCTGCGCGTCTTCCGGGGCGGTTCACGGCCGCAACGGGCCGCGCTCAGTCCCGGGTCCAGACATGAAGAAGATCGGGGCCGAGCGGGCGGGTCCCGGCCAGCGCAAAACGCGGTGCCTCGGCCAGATGCGCAAGCTCCAGCGGACCGATCGCCGCCCGCCCCTCGGCGCCCAGCGCAAGCCCGGCGGTAAACCCGATCAGCTCGTCGACGAGCCCGGCCCCGAGCAGCGCCGCGGCGAGACTGCCACCGCCCTCGCAGAACACCCGGGTCAGCCCTGCCGCACCAAGTGCGGCCAGCAGCGCGGCCGGATCGAGCCGCCCTCCGGCACCGGTCGCGACCTCGATCAGCCGGGCGCCCCGCCCCTGCCAGGCAGAGCGGCGCGCCGGATCGGCCCCCGCCCCGTGACACAGCCAGAGCGGGGCCTCGGCGACGCTGGCGGCCAGCGCGCCGGTTTCGGGCAGATCGAGCCCCGAGGCGCAGATCACCCGGACCGGGCGATGCGCGATGCCGAGCCCGCGCACGGTCAGCACCGGGTCGTCGGCCCGCGCCGTGCCACCGCCCACCATCACCGCATCATGGGACGCGCGCAGCGCATGGACATGGCGGCGCGCCTCGGGCCCGGTGATCCAGCGGCTTTCGCCCGAGGCGGTGGCGATCCGGCCATCGAAGGAGGTGGCAAGCTTGAGCGTGACCATCGGCCGCCCGGCATTGCGGCTGAGCAGGAAGCCGCGGTGATCTCGCGTCGCGGCCTCGGCCAGAACCCCGGTCTCGACCGCGATGCCCGCCGCGCGCAGCAGCGCATGGCCGCGCCCCGCGACCCGCAGATCGGGATCCTCGAGCGCGGTCACGACCCGCCCGACGCCCGCCGCGATCAGCGCCTCGGCGCAGGGCGGGGTCTTGCCGTGATGGGAACAGGGCTCGAGCGTGACATAGGCGGTGGCACCCCGGGCCCGGGCGCCGGCCTGGGCCAGCGCCTGCGGCTCGGCATGGGGCCGTCCGCCCGGCGCGGTCCAGCCGCGTCCGACGATCCGTCCCTCGCGCACCAGCACGCAACCGACCGCCGGGTTCGGCCATGTCCGCCCCTTGCCGCGCGCGCCAAGCGCGAGCGCAAGCGCCATGAACCGGGCGTCGGCCCCGGCGCTCACGCGTCCGGTGCGGCCGATGGCCTCAGTTCGCTCACGAACTTGTCGAAATCGCCCGCTTCCTGGAAATTCTTGTAGACGCTGGCGAAGCGCACATAGGCCACGGTGTCGATCCGGGCCAGCGCCTCCATCACGATCTCGCCGATCACCTTCGAGACGATGTCGGTCTCGCCCATGCTTTCAAGCCGCCGGACGATGCCCGACACCATCTGATCGACACGATCCGGGTCGACCGGGCGTTTCTGCAGCGCGATGCGGATCGAGCGTTCCAGCTTGTCTCGGTCGAAATCCTCGCGGCGGCCGCTGGACTTGATGACCACGAGATCGCGCAGCTGCACGCGCTCATAGGTGGTGAAGCGCCCGCTACAGGCCGGGCAGAAACGGCGGCGCCGGATCGCGACATGATCCTCGGCGGGCCGGGAATCCTTCACCTGGGTGTCGATGTTTCCGCAGAACGGGCAGCGCATGAGCTCTCTCTCGGGCACAACGTAAACTTATCCACAGGCACTATAGGGGAGCCTCTAGGATTTGGGTAGGGGCCAATTTGCGCACTACATCTTGAGTGCCGGGTTCCCGGCAACGCCGGGTCTCGCCAGAGCCCGCTCACGGCCCGGGGCAGGCTGGAGAACCAGGCTAGAGAACGCGGAACAGCTTGTCGCGCGCGGTCTGTCCGCGCACCAGCTCGAGCCGCGATTTCGGCACGCCCACCGCCTTCGACAAGAGCTTCGTCACCGCCGCATTGGCCTTGCCGTCCTCGGGCACCACGGTGACATAGACCCGGATCTGGCCCTCCTCGGCGACGATGCGGGCGCGCGAGGCCTTGGGCGTCACCCGCACCGCGATTTCGGTGCCGGGCACCGCAAGATGGCTGAGATCGGTCATGCCGCCTTGCTGCCGCGACCTCCCGCGCCCGTCAAGCCGGACTTGCTCCCCACTTGACCCACCTGCCCGCACCGCCGACATAAAGACCGCCAAAGAAGGAGCTGGCCCATGCCCGACCCCCGCCCCGAGGTGCTCGATTTCCTGCTGACCCGCCGCTCGCGGCCCGCCAAGACGCTGGCCGGACCGGCACCGGATCGCGAGATGCTGACCCGGATCCTGACCGCCGCCGCCCGCAGCCCCGATCACGGCAAGCTGGAGCCCTGGCGCTTCATCGTTCTGGAAACGCCCGCTCTGAGGCGACTGGCTACGCTTGTCCGCGCGCGAGGTCAGGGGCTCGGACAGGCGCTCGGCCTGCCGCCCGAGGCGATTGAGAAGGCGGCCTCGGCCTATGCCCAGAGCCCGCTTGCCGTCGTGGTGGTGGCCTCGCCGAAAGCCTCGCCCAAGGTGCCCGAAATCGAACAGCTGCTGTCGGCGGGCGCGGTCTGCCTCGGGCTTCTGAACGCCGCCGAAGCCGCGGGCTGGGGCGCCAACTGGCTGACCGGCTGGCCTGCGCATGAGCGCACCGTGCTGCCCGAGGCGCTGGGGCTCGGCGCGGCCGAGACCATCGCGGGCATCATCCATGTCGGCACCCAGACCGTGGCGCCGCCCGACCGGCCGCGCCCCGATATCGCCGCGATCACCGAATGGGTGTCGGAATGATCCTCACCGCCTTTCTCAAGACGCTGGGCCAGATCGGCGACCGGGCCTTCCGCCGGGTGCTGCTGCTTGGCATCGGGCTGTCGGTCCTGCTGCTGGCCGCGATCTATGCCGTGATCTTCTTCCTGATCGGCTGGCTCGTGCCCGACAGCCTGACCCTGCCCTGGATCGGCGAGATCACCTGGGTCGACAACATCCTGTCGGGCGCGTCCTTCCTGCTGATGATCGTGATGTCGGTCTTTCTGATGGTGCCGGTGGCCTCGGCCTTTACCGGCATCTTCCTCGACGACGTCGCCGAGGCGGTCGAGATGCGCCATTATCCCGACTTGCCGCCCGCGACCCCGATCCCGGTTCTCGACCAGATCCGCGACAGCCTGGGCTTTCTCGGCGTTCTGCTTGGGGTCAACCTGGTGGCGCTGGTCCTGTATTTCTTCGTCGGACCGTTCGCGCCCTTCCTGTTCTGGGCGGTGAACGGCTTCCTGCTCGGGCGGGAATATTTCCAGATGGCGGCGACGCGCCGGCTCGGGCGTCAGGGGGCGCGCGATCTGCGCCGCCGCCATGGCGCCACGATCTTCCTCGCCGGTCTGCTGATGGCAGTGCCGCTGAGCCTGCCGCTGGTGAACCTGGTGATCCCGATCCTCGGCGCGGCGGTCTTCACCCATCTGGTCAACCGCCTGATCGACGCCCGCCGCGCCCCGGCCTGACCGGCGGCGGATGGCGGGCGCCGCCGCCGCGGCCCCGGCAATGGCCGTTGCGACGCGCTCCGGCGATTGGTAATGCCGTCTTACCAAAGCGAGAGAAAACCATGCCCGTCATCACCTCGATCGAAGACCTGCACCGGATCTACCGGCGCCGCGTGCCCAAGATGTTCTATGACTATTGCGAGACGGGCAGCTGGACCGAACAGACCTTCCACGACAATTGCTCGGATTTCGGCAAGATCCGGCTCCGGCAGCGGGTCGCGGTCGACATGGAGGGCCGCTCGACCGCGACGCAGATGATCGGACAGGACGTGGCGATGCCGGTGGCGCTGGCGCCGGTCGGCATGACCGGCATGCAGGCGGCCGATGGCGAGATCAAGGCCGCCCGCGCCGCCGAGAAATTCGGCGTGCCCTTCACGCTCTCGACCATGTCGATCTGTTCCATCGAGGATGTCGCGGCCCATACCCGACAGCCGTTCTGGTTCCAGCTTTACGTGATGCGCGACCAGGACTATCTCGCGAGCCTGATCCAGCGCGCGAAGGATGCCAACTGCTCGGCCCTGGTGCTGACGCTCGATCTGCAGATCCTAGGGCAGCGCCACAAGGACCTCAAGAACGGCCTGTCCGCCCCGCCCAAGATGACGATCCCGACCATGGCCAACCTGGCCACCAAATGGGGCTGGGGGCTCGAGATGCTGCAGACGAAACGCCGCTTCTTCGGCAACATCATCGGGCACGCCAAGGGCGTGACCGACGCCTCGTCGCTGGTCGAATGGACCGCCGGCAATTTCGATCCGCGGCTAGACTGGTCGCAGGTGAAGAAGCTGAAGGAGGACTGGGGCGGCAAGCTGATCCTGAAGGGCATTCTCGATGCCGAGGATGCGCGCCGCGCGCTCGATGTCGGGGCCGATGCGATCATCGTGTCGAACCATGGCGGGCGCCAGCTCGACGGCGCGCTGAGCTCGATCCGCGCCCTGCCCTCGATCCTGCGCGCGGTCGGCGACCAGATCGAGGTGCATGTCGATGGCGGCATCCGCTCGGGGCAGGACGTGCTGAAGGCGGTCGCGCTGGGGGCCAAGGGCACCTATATCGGGCGCGCCTTCATCTATGGCCTCGGGGCGATGGGCGAGACGGGCGTGACCCGGGCGCTCGAGGTGATCCACAAGGAGCTCGACACCACCATGGCGCTTTGCGGGCGCAAGAGCATCGACGGTCTCGACCGCGACATCCTGCTGGTCCCGAAGGATTTCGAGGGCGAGTGGGCCTGAGCTGGGTCTGAACTGGGCCTGAGCGGCTCATTTTTGCCCTTCCCAACCGGCCGCCGCTCGGCTATGGGCACGGCTTCATCGGGCATACACCCTTGGAGGATGCCCATAACCTTAGGAGAACAGACCAATGGCTGGTGAGATCCCTGATCTTAACGCCACGGTACGGACGGGGACAGGCAAGGGGGCCGCTCGTCAAGCACGCCGTGAGAACCTCGTCCCCGGTATCGTCTATGGCGGCGGCGCCGAGCCGCTTCCGATCAACCTCAAGTACAACGAGCTGCTGAAGCGCCTGAAGGCGGGCCGTTTCCTCTCGACGCTGTTCAACCTGAAGGTCGACGGCCAGGAAGACGTGCGGGTGATCTGCCGCAGCGTGCAGCGCGACGTGGTCAAGGACCTGCCGACCCATGTCGACCTGATGCGGCTGCGCCGCACCTCGCGGATCAATCTCTTCATCCCGGTCGAGTTCGTGGGCGAAGAGAAATCCCCGGGCCTCAAGCGCGGCGGCGTCCTTACGGTCGTCCGTCCCGAGGTCGAACTGGTGGTCACCGCCGGCGACATCCCGGAAAAACTGACGGTCGACGTCTCGGCGCTGAACATCGGCGACATCGTCCACATCTCGGACATCGCGCTGCCCGAAGGCACCACGCCGACCATCACCAGCCGCGACTTCGTGATCGCCAACATCTCGGCGCCGTCCGGCCTGCGCTCGGCGGACAACGAAGAAGACGAAGCGGAAGCGGGCGAAGAATAATCGCTCTGCCTTTCGACAGATCCGAACGGGGCCCGGCGGGCCCCGTTTTCATGCGCGCTCAGCGCATCCTCGCATCCTCACGCCCCAGCAGATCGGGGTCGATCGACCCGAAGACCCCCGGCAGCCGCATGCAGAGCCGGCGCATCTCGGTCGCCCCGGCGCTGCCAGCGGGCGTCGAGACCCCGTCGGGCCACCAGGCCGCCGCCAGGGCCTCCTGGCTGTCGGCATCGATCCGCGGACGCAGATAGCGCCGTTCGAAGGCCTCGACCCAGCCGAGTTGCAGCCAGAGCGTCTGCCGGTCGGACGACCAGGTGCCCGGCCCCACCAGGCGATCGAGCCTGCGCCAGTGCTGCGCGATCAGATCGCGTGCCCAGGACGTGCAGAGAATGCCGACCTTCAGCCGCGCCGTCGCAACCTCGTCGGACAGATCGGCGGGCGCGTCCTCCCATTCGCCTGCCACCGCCTCGGCCAGTCGCGGATCGACCGCAGGCGCCGCCGAGCCGGCCCGGGCCGGACCGTTCGAAAGAGCGAGCCCCAAAATCAGCAGGACCGCCAGCCCGAGTGGCGTCGGAAATGAAGACAGGAGCGGAATACGCATGGGGCCATGCCTCGCCGTTTGGATCTGTCCCGCTTCGGAGACATGCCGGAGAGGGTGGCAGCCGGGCCTTTCCAAAGGGTTTCCATCCCCCGGACAACGCAACGCACGGTCGGGCCCGGCCCGCGGCAACGCAAGGTCAAGCCATTGCTGGCCATGGGCTATTCACGAAAGAGCGCCGGGACGGGTCCTGCCGTTCCGGCATTGTTCCGGGCCGCTACGGCGGCTCAGCCCAGCGACTGGACCGATTCGAAAACCTCCAGCTCGGGCGGCTCCAGATACATGTCGGAGGGCCCCTTCGCCCCCTTATGCGCGGCGCGGAACGCCTCGGAGCGGGTCCAGGCGGTGAAGGCCGCCTCGCTCTCCCAGAAGGTATGCGAGGCATAAAGCCGGCTGGTCTCGGTTGCGGGCCCCTTCAGAAGATGAAAACCGACGAACCCCGGCACCGATGTCAGATGGCTGTCGCGGGTCTTCCAGACCGCCTCGAACGCCTCCTCGGCGCCAGGTTTCACCTTGAAACGGTTCATCGTCAGATACATGGGTCGCCTCCTCTGGTCCGGATCAGGCCGGTTCTGGCCTTTTGCCGCAGTTCAGGGCATCAAGGGGCAAAGAGCAAGCGGCAGGAGATCACGAATGCGTCTCTTCGTGGGCCTCGGGAATCCGGGCGCGCAATATGCGGGCAACCGGCACAATATCGGCTTCATGGCGGTCGAGCGGATCGCCGAAGACCATCACTTCCCGCCCTGGCGGGCCAAGTTCAAGGGGCAGACCGCCGAGGGGCGGCTGGGCCCGGAGAAGGTGATCCTGCTGAAGCCAGAAACCTACATGAACCTGTCGGGCGACGCGGTTCAGGCGGCAGTGCAGTTCTACAAGCTCACCCCCGCCGATGTGACGGTCTTTCATGACGAGCTGGACCTCGCCCCGGGCAAGTGTCGGCTGAAATCGGGCGGCGGGCATGCGGGCCATAACGGGCTGCGCTCGATCCACCAGCATCTGGGGCCGGATTACGAGAGGGTGCGGCTGGGCATCGGCCATCCGGGCCACAAGGACCGGGTGTCGGGCTATGTGCTGTCGGATTTCGCCAAGGCCGACCGCGACTGGCTGGACGATCTGCTGCGCGGCCTCTCGGAGGGCGCCGCCGATCTGGCACAGGGCGAGGGCGCGCGGTTTCTGAACGCGGTGGCGCGCCGGGTGGCTCCGTCCCGGAACGGGACGATGCCCCCCGGGGCCGCACAGGCAGCCCAGAAAACCCCTGCCGCGCCGCGCCCGGACAAGGCCGAGGCGGCAGCGGAGGATGACCGCACGCCGCTGCAAAGGCTCGCCGACCGGTTCCGCTAGGACGCATCGGCAGAAGAGAGGGACCATGACCGACGCAAAGACGCCTTCGGTGAACGTATTCAGCGGGCCGCTAGCCCCCTGTTCCACGGCGCCCATGACCGGCTTTTTCCGCAACGGTCACTGCGACACCTGCCCCGAAGATACCGGGCGCCATACGGTCTGCGCGGTGATGACGGCCGAATTCCTGGCCTATTCCAAATATGTCGGCAACGACCTGACGACCCCGCGCCCCGAGTTCGGTTTCGTCGGGCTGAAACCGGGCGACAGCTGGTGCCTCTGTGCCGAGCGGTTCCTGCAGGCCCATGACGAAGGCTGCGCGCCCAGGGTCAGGCTTCAGGCCACGCATCTCGATGCGCTGGAGGTGGTGCCGCTGGAGGTCCTGCGGCTCCATTCCGACGAGGACTGAGGCTCAGCCCTCGCCCATATCGAAGCCGAGATGCCGGGCCACGGCAAAGATGTCCTTGTCGCCCCGGCCGCACATGTTCATGCAGATCAGGTGATCGGCCGGAAGATCGGGCGCGATCTTCACCACATGGGCCAGCGCATGACTAGGCTCGAGCGCGGGGATGATGCCCTCGGTCTCGCAGCAGAGCTGGAACGCGGCCAGCGCCTCGCGGTCGGTGATCGAGACATAGTCGGCCCGGCCCGTATCATGCAGCCAGGCATGTTCCGGCCCGATGCCGGGATAGTCGAGCCCGGCCGAGATCGAATGGCCCTCGAGGATCTGCCCGTCCCCGTCCTGCAGAAGATAGGTGCGGTTGCCATGCAGCACGCCCGGACGCCCGCCGGTCAGAGAGGCGCAATGCTCCATCTTCTCGTCGACGCCATGGCCGCCGGCCTCGACCCCGATGAGGCGCACCTCCTTGTCGTCGAGGAAGGGGTAGAACAGCCCCATCGCATTCGAGCCGCCGCCGATGGCCGCGACCAGCGTGTCGGGCAGACGGCCCTCGGCCTCGAGCATCTGGGCCTTGGCCTCGGTGCCGATGATCGACTGGAAGTCGCGCACCATGGCCGGATAGGGATGCGGCCCGGCGACCGTACCGATGCAGTAGAAGGTGTCGCGCACATTGGTCACCCAGTCGCGCAGCGCGTCGTTCATCGCGTCCTTCAGCGTGCCCCGGCCCGAGGTGACGGGCACCACCTCGGCGCCCAGCAGGCGCATGCGGAAGACGTTGGGCTTTTGCCGCTCGACATCGGTGGCGCCCATGTAGACCACGCATTTCAGACCGAACTTGGCGCAGACCGTGGCGGTCGCGACGCCATGCTGGCCCGCCCCCGTCTCGGCGATGATCCGTGTCTTGCCCATGCGGCGCGCCAGGATGATCTGGCCCAGCACGTTGTTGATCTTGTGCGCGCCGGTATGGTTCAGCTCGTCGCGCTTGAAATAGACCCTGGCCCCGCCCAGCCGCTCGGTCAGGCGTTCGGCCAGGTACAAGGGCGAGGGGCGGCCGACATAATGCTTCCACAGGAAGTCCATCTCGGCCCAGAAGCTGTCATCGGTCTTGGCGTGCTCGTATTGCGCCTCGAGTTCGAGGATCAGCGGCATCAGCGTCTCGGAGACGAAGCGGCCGCCGAAGATGCCGAACCGGCCATTCTCGTCAGGGCCGGTCTTGAAGGAATTCAGGATGTCATCGGGCATGGAAGCCTCCCGCGCGGGTCAGTCGCTCTTGCCTACTGGCGCGGAAGGCCCGCGGCAAGGGGTCAGCGCGGGTTTGCGGTTTCGCGGCAGAAGATCTGCGTCGCGACCCCGTAACAGACCCCGTAGCTGCGCCCGCCCAGCGACACATCGGCCTGCGAGAAAACCACCTTGTCGGCATAGTCGAGCGAGATCATCGAGCCGATAAGCTCGGCGCACTGGGCCCGGCCGAGCTTGCAGGTCGCCAAGAGCACGGCGCTCGCCGGGTTGCCCTCGGCCTCGGGATCGGCGCTGTCGATCCGGTCGAGCAGACGCTGTTGCAGGGCCGCCTCGAAGTCTGCCTCGGTCGGTTTGGTGAAGGCCAGCGCCAGCCCGGCAATGGCCAGAAGCGCGATCAGTCCCAGAAATCCTCTCATGGTCCCTCCGTGCCGCCCGCAGCGGCGATGAACCGGCCCATCAGGGCCTCGTCCTTGACCCCGGGCGACGTCTCGACGCCCGAGGACACATCGACCTGGCGCGCGCCGGTCAGCGCGATGGCCTCGGCCAGATTGGCAGGCGTGAGCCCGCCCGCCAGCATCCACGGAACCGGCCAGCGCCGCCCGGCGATCAGCCGCCAGTCGAAGGCCAGCCCGTTGCCGCCCGGAAGCGCCGCCCCCTTCGGCGGCCTGGCATCGACAAGGATCTGGTCGGCGACCCGTGCGTAATCGGTCAGGGCAGGCAGATCGGCCTCGGTCGCGACACCGACCGCCTTCATCACCGGCAGCCCGAACCGGGCGCGGATCTCGGCCACTCGGGCGGGGCTTTCCCGCCCGTGCAATTGCAGCATGTCGATCGGGACGCGATCAAGCAGTGTCTCGAGCGCGGCATCGTCGGCATCGACCGTCAAGGCCACCTTGGCAAGACCGGGAGGTACCGCCAGGGCAAGTCCGCGCGCCGTCTCGGGGTCGATGTTGCGCGGAGAGCCCGGGAAGAAGACGAAGCCCAGATAGGACGCACCAAGACGGGCCGCCGCCGCCACCGCGGCAGGCGCGGTGAGCCCGCAGATCTTGACCCGGATCGCGTCCGACATCGGCCCGCCCCTACCGGGCGCTCCCGTCCTGTTCGATCAGGGCCAGAACCTCGTCATGGCCATCCTTGCGCCGCTTGTCGGCCTTCAGCCGGTCAAGCTCGCGCTGCATCCGTGCCGCTTCGCGCCGCTGGCGCGAGGCCACGGAGCGATGCTTGCTTTCGCGCAGCCATTCCCAGAAGAACCCGACCAGCAGGCCCAGCAGCATGCCGCCGAAGCCGACCGCGTAAAGCGGAACCTCGGCCGTGACCTGGAAACCGGAATAGGTCGCCATGTCCTCTGGCAGCAGTCTCACCGAGACCGGATCGAGATTGGCGGTTGCCACGACCACGAGGCAGATGGCGAGCAGGGCGAGAAACAGATAGCGTATCAGGCGCATCGCGGAGACTCGATTGTTATTTGTCGTTAAGCCGATCACGTAGCAGCTTGCCGGTCTTGAAGAAAGGCACGCATTTCTCGTCAACCTGCACAGACTCGCCGGTGCGCGGATTTCGCCCGGTCCGCGAGTCACGCTTCTTGACCGAGAACGCACCGAAACCGCGAAGCTCCACCCTGTCTCCCCGCGCCATGGCCGAGATGACCTCTTCAAAGATGGTATTCACAATTCGCTCGACGTCCCGCTGGTAAAGATGCGGGTTCTCTTCTGCAATTTTCTGGATCAATTCCGAACGGATCATCTGATATCTGTCCCTGTTCTAGGCCATCGCCGATTATGCCCGGCTGAGGCTTTGGGACTATAGCCGTGAAACCGGTGCCTGCGAAACAGAAACCCATTGAAAAGACGCGTGAAAGCGCTTGAATCGCCCCAGAGCCGCAACCGTGGGACGAGCATTCCTGAATTGACTTTGGGGAAAGGGATGTGCCGGCCGGGCAGGCGCGCGACTCACCCGTGTCGATTCGCAAAAAAGAACCGGCCCCGCAAAGCCTGCAGGGCCGGTCCCGATCGGTTGGAGAGACCGGCTTAGCGGTCGTCGCCTTTCAGCGCGGCGCCCAGGATGTCGCCCAGCGAGGCACCCGAATCCGAGCTGCCATACTGTTCCACGGCTTCCTTCTCTTCGGCGATCTCGCGCGCCTTGATCGACAGGCCCAGACGGCGGGTCTTGGTGTCGATATTGGTCACGCGGACGTCGACATGGTCGCCCACCTGGAAGCGCTCGGGGCGCTGTTCGGAGCGGTCACGCGACAGATCCGAGCGGCGGATGAAGGATTTCATGCCTTCGTATTCCACCTCGATGCCGCCATCCTCGATCGCGGTGACCGCGACGGTGATGATCGAGCCGCGTTTCACGCCGCCCACGGCTTCGGCAAAGGGGTCGCCTTCGAGCGCCTTGACCGAGAGCGAGATCCGCTCCTTGTCGGTGTCGACCTCGGTGACGACGGCCTTGACCACATCGCCCTTGCGGTAGTCCTGGATCGCCTCTTCGCCACGCTGGTCCCAGCTGAGGTCGGAGAGGTGCACCATGCCGTCGATGTCGTTGTCGAGGCCGATGAACAGACCGAATTCGGTGATGTTCTTGACTTCGCCTTCGACCTCGGTGCCGACCGGATGGGTTTCCGAGAAGACTTCCCACGGGTTGCGCATGGTCTGTTTCAGGCCCAGCGACACGCGGCGCTTGGCGGTGTCGATCTCCAGCACCATGATGTCGACTTCCTGGCTGGTCGAGACGATCTTGCCGGGATGCACGTTCTTCTTGGTCCAGGACATTTCCGAGACGTGAACCAGCCCCTCGACACCCGGCTCCAGCTCGACGAAGGCGCCGTAATCGGTGATGTTGGTCACGCGGCCCTTGTGGACGGTGCCCAGCGGGAACTTGGCTTCGACGGTATCCCACGGGTCGGCCTGCAGCTGTTTCATGCCGAGGCTGATACGATGGGTTTCCTTGTTGATCTTGATGACCTGAACCTTGACGGTCTCGCCGATCGACAGGATTTCCGACGGATGGTTGACACGGCGCCAGGCCATGTCGGTGACGTGCAGCAGGCCGTCGACACCGCCCAGATCCACGAAGGCGCCGTATTCGGTGATGTTCTTGACCACACCGTCGACCGCATCGCCCTCGTTGAGCTTGCCGATGATCTCGGCGCGCTGTTCGGCACGGGACTCTTCGAGGATGGCGCGGCGCGAGACTACGATATTGCCGCGGCGACGATCCATCTTGAGGATCTGGAAGGGCTGTTTCAGGCCCATCAGCGGGCCGGCATCGCGCACCGGGCGCACATCGACCTGGCTGCCGGGCAGGAACGCGACGGCACCGCCCAGATCGACGGTGAAGCCGCCCTTGACGCGACCGAAGATGGCGCCTTCGACGCGCTGGTCTTCGGCATAGGCTTTTTCCAGACGGTCCCAGGCCTCTTCGCGGCGGGCCTTGTCACGGCTGATGACGGCTTCGCCCCGGGCGTTTTCGACACGATCCAGGTAGACCTCGACCTCGTCACCGACGGTGACTTCGGGGGCCTCGCCCGGATTGGAGAATTCCTTCAGATCGACGCGGCCTTCCATCTTGTAGCCGACATCGATGATGGCCTGACCCGCCTCGATGGCGATGATCTTGCCGCGGACAACGCTGCCTTCGGACGGCGTGTCGATTTCGAAGCTTTCGTTGAGGAGGGCTTCGAAGTCCTCCATGGATGCGCTTTGAGCCATGTGGTCTCAGGTTTCCTTTACGAACTGTTTTCTGGCCGGGCGGTTGTCTCCGCCGGTCTTGGATTGGTCAGTGCGGGCGCCATTCCGTATAACAAAGAGGGCCGGAGAACATATCCGACCCCTGCTCGCCTTCGTCACCGGCATTTTCGCCTTTTCGACCCGCGCTAATTATAGTGTTTCGGGCCGCCCCGCAAGGGGGGGCAGACCCTGCCCCCGGCATTCCTGCAAGGTCGTTCCGGGCGGGGGCATTCCGGGCGTCGCATTCCGGGCGGGTCGGTGCCGGTGGCGCGTGCCCGGCGCCCGGAATGCGACGCTCACATCCAGGGCGGGAGCCCGGACCACGGCTCGGGCAGCGGCGGCAGGCCGATATCGCGCCGGAGATGGTTGTCGAGCTCGCCCAGCCGGGCCACGCCCGCCGGCCGTCCGCGCCCACTGAACATGGCGGCGATCGCCGCGAACAGCACGCGCCAGGCGCCATGCTGCTCGATGACGACCGCGAGGGATATTGGCGGTTCGATCCGGCCCGCCCGCCGGTCAATAAGGATGGTCATGCTTTGCTTCATGGCGCGCCCGCCATGCGGGAGCGTCCATGCCCTGATGCTGAGATAAGGAACGTCCCGGAGGCCGCGGGCGGCGCGCGCGGCCAGGGTCAGGACTGTGACTGGTCTGGTTTTGGCCGCCATGGCAACGGCCCGGCCTGTCAGACTCGAGCGATCGGGCCCGAGGATAAGGTCGGAGCGATCAGGCCAGCCGGATCATCGCCACGATGCGGGCGGCCTGGATACGTCCGAACCGAGAGGATGGATGCCGGCCCGATAGCTGCCGAAACGCCAATCGGATGCGCGATAGCTGATGGTCATGTCACGCCTCCCCGATCCTGCGTGTTTCGAACGCGGCATGCATGCCAGCGCCCCCACGAATCGGCAAGCCCCCGAGACGGTCCCCCGGCGGATCTGAGGCCTTTGGGTCACATCGGTCCGGCATCGCCAGAGCCCGTCATCGCCAGGGCCCGGCGTCGTTCAGGCCGGATGGCGGGTCCGGATCGTCTCGATGGCAGCGCCGACCGCCTCGTCTATACCGAGCCGCGAGGTGTCGAGAATGACGGCATCCTCGGCCGGGCGCAGCGGTGCCGTGGCCCGGGCGCTGTCACGCGCATCGCGCTCGCGCATCTCGGCCAGCACCTCCTCGAGGCTGGTCTCGACGCCCTTCTGGCGCAGCTCGAGGAACCGCCGCTCGGCCCGCACCTCGTCCGAGGCGGTGACGAAAAGCTTCGCGGGCGCGTCGGGGCAGATCACCGTGCCGATGTCGCGCCCGTCCAGCACCGCGCCGCCCGCCCGCGCCGCGAAGGCACGCTGGAAATCGACCAGCGCCGCACGGACCTCGGGGATCGCCGCGACCTTGCTGGCGGCCTGGGCCACCTCGGGCGCGCGCAGATCGCCGCGCTCGAGAACCTCGCGCCTGAGCGTCCGCGCCGCCTCGACAGGATCGAGCCCGTCCAGCATCCGCGCGCCCACCGCCCGGTACAGAAGTCCGGTATCCAGATGGGCAAAGCCGAAATGCGCCGCAACCGCGCGGCTGATCGTGCCCTTGCCCGCCGCCGCGGGCCCGTCAATGGCGACCGTAAAGCTCATGCAACATCCTCCGGCAGCCCCGGCGCCTGCGGCAGCCCGTCCGTGATCTCGTAATAGGCACCCTTTTCGGCACAGAAGATATGCGCCGCCATCCGGATCCCCGGATCGCCGTCAAGCGTGCCCGCGAACACCGCCAGATAGTCTTGTCCGCCGTCCCAGAACATATTCGACCCGCAGACCGGGCAGAAGCCCCGCCGCGTCCCGGTCGAAGAGGCGAACCAGCACTGCTCTCCCTCGATGACGAGATCGTCGCGCAGAACAGTGGTGGCGGCGACATGATGGCCGCTGGCCTTGCGGCACTGACTGCAATGGCAGGCGACAACCGGGCTGAGCGGCCCGTCGATCCGGTAGCGGACCCTGCCGCAAAGGCAACTTCCCGTGACGCTCATTCGGGTCCCCGCGCGAACCCGGCGCCGAGAGCCGCCATGAGGCCCTCGAAGCTCGGAAAGGAGGTCGCGATCGGCCCGGCATCGTCGACCGAGACCGGTTTTTCGGCCGCAAGCCCCGCGCAAAGGAAGGACATCGCGATCCGGTGGTCGAGATGGGTGGCGCAGGTCGCGCCCCCCGGCAGGCTGCCCGGGCCGCGGCCATGCACGATCATCCAGTCCTCGCCCTCTTCGACCTCGGCGCCGCAGGCCCGGAGGCCCGCCACCATGGCCGCGATCCGGTCGCATTCCTTGACCCGCAACTCGCCGATGCCGCGCATCACCGTCGCGCCCTCGGCAAAGGCCGCGACCACGGCAAGGATCGGGTATTCGTCGATCATCGAGGGCGCGCGGCCGGGCGGCACCTCGATCCCGGTCATCGCGGGCGAGAACCGGGCGCGCAGATCGGCCACCGGCTCGCCGCCCTCCTCGCGTTCGTTCTCGTAGGTCAGATCGGCGCCCATCTCGCGCAGCGTGGTGAAAAGCCCCGCCCGGGTCGGGTTCAGCCCGATCCCCGGCACCAGAACGTCCGAGCCCTCGACGATCAGCCCCGCCGCCACCGGGAAGGCCGCCGAACTCGGGTCGCGCGGCACCGCGATGGTCTGGGGGCGAAGCTCGGGCTGGCCGGTCAGAACGATGGCCCGGCCCTCCGACACCTGCTCGAGCCTGAGCGTCGCGCCGAAACCCGCCAGCATCCGCTCGGTATGATCGCGCGTCTCCTCGCGCTCGATCACGACGGTCTCGCCCGGCGCATTCAGCCCGGCCAGCAGCACCGCCGACTTGACCTGCGCAGACGGCACCGGCACGACATAGCGCACCGGCATCGGCTCGGCCGCGCCGATCAGCGTCATCGGCAGCCGCCCGCCCTGCCGCCCGAAGGCGCGCGCGCCGAACAGCGCCAGGGGCTCGGTCACCCGCCCCATCGGACGCTTCCGAAGCGAGGCGTCGCCGGTGAAGGTCGCGGTCACGGGCGAGGTCGCCATCGCCCCCATGATCAGCCGCACCCCGGTGCCGGAATTGCCGCAATCGATCACGTCGGCGGGCTCGGCAAAGCCGCCGACGCCCACCCCCTGCACGGTCCAGGCCCCGGGCCCGTCATGGGTGACCTCTGCCCCGAAGGCCCGCATCGCCCTGGCGGTATCCAGCACGTCCTGGCCTTCGAGCAGCCCCGAGATCCGTGTCTCGCCCACGGCCAGCGCGCCGAGGATCAGCGCGCGATGGCTGATTGACTTGTCGCCTGGGACGACGGCCTCGCCCGTCAGCGGGCCGGAACGGCGGGCGGTCATCGGGATCGGGTCGCCATGAGCGGACATGCGGGGAAGCTCCTCGGACTGGTCCCCCGGGGCTTACCCAATGGCGACGGAGCCGTCCAGTCTCGGACCCGGCTTACGCCCTGCCTTGCGTCTCGCCCAGCCAGATCGCGGGATTGGTCTCGGCGATCCGGCGGAAGGCCGCCTCGCCCAAAGCCGCCCGCAACCGGATCGCGACCGCCTTCTCCGACAGATCCTCCTGCCGGGTCATGTAGAAATCCGAGCCGAACAGGATGCGCGAGGCCAGCCGCTCGCGTTCCAGAAACAGCTTCAGCAGCGGCATGCAGTCGCCGAACCGGAACAGCGTATAGGAAATGTCGGTGAAGAGATTGGGATAGGCCCCGCTCTCGATCATGTCGGCAATCGAGAGCGCCCAGTTCCGCCGCCGCGCCTCTGGATCGAGCGGGTCGAGGCCGTCGCTCAGATAGGACAGCCAGTCGCGGTCGCCGCCGAAATGCGCAAGACACAGCCGGAGCCCGGGAAAGGCCCGCAACACCGGCACATGCGCCGCCGGATCGGTCACCGCATCGGCCCGCGCCCGGCTCCAGCGCCTGTTCCGGACCCCGCCGCGCGAGCAATGCGAAACCACAGGCAGCCCGCGCTCGACACAAAGCGGATAGACCTCGCGCATCAGGATCTCGTGGCTCGGCGCGTAGCCGAGCCGGGGATAGATCTTGACGCCGCGAAAGCCGTAATCGTCGAGACAGCGCCGAAGCTCGGCCACCGCCCCCGGCCGGTCGGGATCGAGGGTGGCGAAGGGGATGACGCGATGGCCGAGCTCCGGGTCGCGGCTCAGCTCGTAAAGCTCGCGATGCTGCGCCTCGATCCCGACCGGCACCGGCCCGTAGCCGCTACAGGCCAGATCCATCGGCAAGACCACGAAACGCGCGCTGGCGGGATAGTGCCGCACCGCCTCCAGGAACACCGCGCGCTGGCTGTCGCGGCAGCCCGTTTCGCGGAAATGCTCGAGCCGCAGCAGCACCTCATAGGCCGCTTCCCAGGGCAACAGCCGCGCCGCCCCGCGCAAGCCGCGCAAGAGCCCGGGAAAGGCCCGGAGCGCGGCGACCGGCGGCGCCGGATAGTAAAGCGGCGCATGGGCAGCGGTGAAAGTGTGGATGTGGCAATTGGTGATCCGGATCCCGGTCATGGCGCCCCCTTTCCGCGCCCGGCGGACAGGTGCACCGGCCCCTGCCGGCCGCGCCCGCGCGGATCGCATGCGGGCTTCTTCCTGGTCCAAATACCCTGATACGCCCTTGCCCTCGCGCACGGTGCCCGGGGCAGATGCGCAACGGCTCAGCGCCGGCGGAAGGTCAGATAATGCGGCACCCGCCCCTCGCGCAGGGCCTTCTGCTCGTAACGAGTCGAGATCCAGTCATCCCAGGGCGTCCGCCAGTCCGCGGGCCGCTCGGCCAGCCAGTCGAACCCGGCTTTCGGCACCTCGATCAGGGTCTGGCGCACATAATCGGGAATATCCGTCGCCACCCGGAACGGGCTGCCGGGCTTGAGCACCCGCGCCAGCGGCGCGAGGAATTCCGGCGTGACGAAGCGCCGCCGGTGATGGCGCGCCTTCGGCCAGGGATCGGGATACAGCAGGAAGGCGCGCGAGATGCTGGCCTCGGGCAGCACGTCGAAGAGATCGCGCACATCGCCCGGATGCACTGCCAGATTGTCGACCCCGGCCGCGCGGATCCTGCCCAGCAGCATGGCAACGCCGTTGATGAAGGGCTCGCAGCCGATGATCGCGGCCCCGGGATGGGTCGCGGCCTGATGCACCATGTGCTCGCCGCCGCCAAAGCCCACCTCCAGCCAGACCTCGCGACCGCCGAAGCGCGCCTCAAGATCCAGCGGCGCGCGGTCCGGGTTTTCGTCCCAGCCCACCGCCCCCGGCGCCAGCGCCGCCAGGTCGCTGTCGAGATAGTCCTTCTGGCTCGGCCGGAGCGTCTTGCCATGGCGGCGGCCATAGAAATTCCGCCAGGCGCGCGCAGGCGCCCCGCCTTCGGGCAGGGAGGACTTGTCGGGGCTCTTGCAGGTCTCGTCGCTCATCGGCCGCGCCTTAGGCCGCGTCCGCTCCGCGGTCAAGCGCCGAGCGCATCCCCGGCAACGGAAAAAGGGCGCGCACCTTTCGGCGCACGCCCCCACACAACCCGGCACCGCAATGCCCGTCTCAGAACGCCTTCTTCAGCGCCTCGGCCAGATCGGTGCGTTCCCACGAGAAACCACCATCCTCCTCGGGCGGCCTGCCGAAATGGCCATAGGCCGCCGTCCGGGCATAGATCGGACGGTTCAGCCCCAGATGCTCGCGGATGCCGCGCGGGGTCAGATCCATCGCCTGCCCCACGGCCTTCTCGATCTCGGCCTCCGGCACCTTGCCGGTGCCATGGGCATCGACATAGATCGACAGCGGCTTGGCAACGCCGATGGCATAGGACAGCTGCAGCGTGCATTTCGAGGCCAGCCCCGCCGCCACCACGTTCTTGGCCAGATAGCGCGCGGCATAGGCGGCCGAGCGGTCGACCTTGGTCGGGTCCTTGCCCGAGAAGGCGCCGCCGCCATGGGGCGCCGCACCGCCATAGGTGTCGACGATGATCTTGCGGCCGGTCAGCCCGGCATCGCCGTCGGGACCGCCGATCACGAAGGTGCCGGTGGGGTTGACCCACCATTCGGTCCCCTCATGCAGCCAGCCCTCGGGCAGGACCTCGCGGATATAGGGCTCGACGATGGCACGGATATCGTCCGAGGTCTGGTCCGCGCTCGCATGCTGGGTCGAGAGCACGATCGAGTCGACCGCGACCGGGCGGCCATGCTCGTAGCGCACGCTCAGCTGCGACTTGGCATCGGGCCTCAGCGTCGGCTCGGCACCCGATTTCCGCGCCTCGGTCAGACGGCGCAGGATCGCATGGGCGTACTGGATCGGGGCAGGCATCAGCTCGGGCGTCTCGTCGGTCGCATAGCCGAACATGATGCCCTGATCGCCGGCGCCATCCTTGTCCACGCCCTGGGCGATATGGGCGGATTGCTCGTGCAGGAAGTTCATCACATGGCAGGTGTTCCAGTGGAACTTGTCCTGCTCATAGCCGATATCGCGAATGCATTCGCGGGCGATTTCGCCGATCGAGCCCATCAGCTGCTTCAGGCGGTCCTTGTTCGTAAGACCGACCTCACCGCCGATCACCACCAGCGACGAGGTCGCGAAGGTTTCGCAGGCGACGCGGGCATTGGGTTCCTCGGCGAGGAAGGCATCCAGAACCGCGTCGGAAATGCGGTCGCAGACCTTGTCGGGGTGTCCTTCCGAAACGGATTCGGAGGTGAAGACGTAGTTTTGACGTGTCATGGAAAGGCGCTCCGTTGATGCTATCCCCGCCACGCCAGGAAGCCGTTGTGACGGTTCGACCGGTCGGGCTTACGCCGCCACCTGTCAGGAATCAATGTCTATTTCAGGGCGCGGGTTGCGACGAAAGCGGCCACACCCAGACAAAGCAACAGAAAGACCGGCCAGTCGCCGGTGCGCGCATAAGGCGTTCCGGCCAGCGCCGGGGGCAGCGGCGCGGTGATCTGGCCCTGCCGGCCCAGCGGCAGGCTGGCCAGCACCCGGCCGCGGGCATCGATCACCGCCGAGACCCCGGTATTGGCCGCGCGCAGGAAGGGCAGCCCGGTCTCGACCGCCCTCAGCCGCGCCAGCGCCAGATGCTGATAGGGGCCGGTCCGGGTGCCGAACCATGCATCGTTCGTGACCTGCAGGATCCAGCGCGGCCGCGCGGTTCCCCGCAGATCCTGCGGAAACACCGCCTCGTAGCAGATCAGCGGCAAGGCCTGTCCGAGACGCGGCCCGAGATCGAGCAACCGCGGCCCCGGCCCCGGCGCATAGCCATAGACATCTGTCGCCGCGAGCCCCCGGATCCCGAACCGGCCGAGCAGCGCCGCCCCGGGGATATATTCGCCGAACGGCACCAGGTGATGCTTGTCGTAAAGCCCCCGAAGCCGCCCGCCCGCGCCGATCACCGCCAGGCTGTTATGGGCCAGCGGCCCATCGCTGCGCTGGATACCGGCCGCAACCGGAACGCCATCCGAAGCCCGCGCGATATCTCTCAGGGCGTCCCCGGCTGTCTCGAGCCAGTAGGGCACCGAGGTTTCGGGCCAGACGATCAGATCGGGCGGCGGGTCGCCCGGCTCGGCGGTATAGGCAAGCTGGCGCTCCCAGAAGACTGGGATCATGTCGCGCCGCCATTTCAGATGCTGCGCCGCATTGGGCTGGATGAGCCGCACCTGCGGCGGATCGGTTTCGGCCGGCACCGGCGCCGCCTCGCGCGCCGCGCCCCAGAGCCCGAGCCCCGTCACCGCCGCGACGGCAAGCCCTGCGCCGAAGCTCCGGCCCGGCCCGACCGGCAGCAGGACCGGCAGGGCCGCGATGAAAAGCGTGACAAGGGTCAGCCCGTATTGCCCGGTCAGCGCGGCCAGCTGCATCTGCGGCGCCCCGATCCAGACATGTCCGGGCAGCGCCCAGGGAAAGCCGGTCAGCACATAGCCGCGCGCCAGTTCTGCCGCGGACAGCGCCAGAACGAAGGCCAGCGCCCGGCCCCGCGGCCCCCGCCCCGCCCATCCGGCAAAGGCCCCGGCCGCGCCCCAGAACAGCGCGAGCCCCCCGGCCATCAAGATCAGCGCAAAGGGCGCCATCCAGCCGTCATGGCGGATATCGACAAGGAAGGGATCGACGATCCAGGACAGTGCCAGCGCGAAATGACCCGCGCCGCCTGCCCAGGCAATCCGCGCCGCACGGCCGGGCGTTTCCGCCCGAGCCACCAGCCAGATCAGTGCGGCCAGCGCGCAAAGCGCCAGCGGCCAGAGCGACCAGGGCGCCTGGCCCAGCGCGCCCCCCAGCCCCAGCCCGAAAGCCACCCAGACGGGCCGGGCCAGCCCCCGGCGGAACGGAACGGATCGCATTCGGATCAGGCAGAGGCTGCGGCGGCGGTCGCCGCAGGCAGACGCACCCGCAGCCGCTTGATCCGGCGAGGATCGGCATCGACCACCTCGAACTCGGCGCCCGAGGCATGGCGGATCACCTCGCCGCGCGCGGGCACCCGGCCGATCATCATGAAGATCAGCCCGCCGAGCGAATCGACCTCTTCCTCTTCCTCGGCATCGAGCAGGCGCATGCCGATCTCGTCCTCGAAGGCGTCGAGCGGCGCGCGGGCCTGCACCAGATAGACCCCGGGCTTCTCGACGGTCCAGAGCGTGCCCTCGTCGATGTCATGCTCGTCCTCGATCTCGCCGACGACCTGCTCGATCAGATCCTCGATGGTCACCAGACCGTCGACCCCGCCATATTCGTCGATCACCAGCGCCATGTGCATCCGCTGGCTCTGCATCTTCTGCAACAGCACGCCGATCGGCATCGAGGGCGGCGCGTAAAGCAGCGGGCGGATCATGTCCTTCAGCACGAAGGGGGTGTCCTTGCCGTTGAAGCCGTGGCGCAGCGCGAAATCCTTGAGATGGACCATGCCCACGGGCGAATCCAGCGTACCGTCATAGACCGGCAGCCGGGTCAGCCCGGATTCGCGGAAGACCTGCACCAGATCATCCATCGAGATGTCGAGCGGCACCGCGTCGATCTCGGCCTTCGGAACCGCAACATCCTCGACCCGCATCTTCGCGAGATTGCCGATGCCATGCGTCAGCGCCGGCCGCGCGATCCCGTTGCCCAAAGCGTGGTCCCCGCCCTCTTCGGAATGCTCGGCGCCTGCAGGCAGGATCGCCGCTACCAGCCGGCCCAGAAGGCCCCGGCTGTCCAGATTGTCGGTGTCTAGCGCGCCCTGCGCGGCCCTAGACGACCCGTCCGTCTCGTCGCCCATCAATCCTTACCGAAATTCCCGGGCATTTGGACCCGTCTCATTCATATGGGTCAGCAAGACCGAGCTTGGCAAGTATTTCCACCTCGATCCCTTCCATCCGGGCAGCATCCCGCGGACGGATATGGTCATATCCCAACAGATGCAGGCATCCATGTACCATCAGGTGGGTTACGTGATCATTAAACGGTTTGCCCTGCGCGCTGGCCTCTCGCAGGCAGGTCTCCCAGGCGATGGCGATATCGCCCAATTCCACAGGCGCGCCCTCGATTTCGGGCTCGGGCGGCAAGGGCGCGTCGCCATCCTCCCCGGCGGCCAGATCCTCGGTCGGCCAGGACAGCACATTGGTCGGCGCGGCCTTGCCGCGGAAGGTCTCATTGAGCCCGGCGATGCGCATATCGTCGCAGGCCAGAAGGCTGATCTCATGCGCGTCGGGATCGAGCCCCAGATGGGTCAGCGTCTCGCGACAGGCGGTCTCGGCCAGCCTCTCCAGCCCGGCCTCGGCCCAGCGGTCGTCCTCGAAGAGAATCTCGATATCCATGGCCGCGGGATCTAGCGCGAAACCGCGCCGCGCGACAGAGCCTTCCGACGGCCCCAGCCACGCCCGCGGCCCGGGCCCCGGCAGCGCAGCTCAGGCGTCGTCGGCGTCATAGGCCTCGATGATCCGGGCCACCAGCGGATGACGCACCACATCCCTGGCGGTGAAATAGCTGAACGAGATGTTCTCGATCGGCTTCAGCAGGCGCTCGGCATCGGCCAGTCCGCTCGAGACCCCGCGCGGCAGATCGACCTGGGACCGGTCGCCGGTGATCACCATGCGGCTGCGCTCGCCCAGACGGGTCAGGAACATCTTCATCTGCATGGTGGTGGCGTTCTGCGCCTCGTCGAGCACCACGAAGGCATTGGCCAGCGTCCGGCCGCGCATGAAGGCCAGGGGCGCGATCTCGATCCGCTTCTCCTCGATCAGCTTGGCCAGCTGCCGCCCCGGCAGGAAATCGTGCAACGCGTCGTAAAGCGGCTGCATGTAGGGATCGACCTTCTCCTTCATGTCGCCGGGCAGAAAGCCCAGCCGCTCGCCCGCCTCGACGGCGGGACGACTGAGGATGATGCGGTCGACATGGCCGCCGATGAACATGTTCACCGCCATCGCCACCGCGATATAGGTCTTGCCGGTCCCGGCCGGACCGATCCCGAAGCAGAGTTCGTTCTCCTGCAACGCCCGGACATAGGCCTTCTGGGCCTCGGTGCGCGGTTCGACCACCTTCTTGCGGGTATGGATCTCGATGCGTCCGCCCTTGAACATCTCGAGCTGATCGCCCGCCCGCGCCCCCGTATCGGCGCCGGTCGTGTCGCCAAGCCGGATTGCGCCCTCGATATCGCCCGCCTCGACCGTCTGACCGGTTTCGAGCCGGGCATAAAGCTGTTGCAGAACCTCCGCCGCCCGTCCGCGCGACCCGGCCTCGCCGACAACCGCCAGACGATTGCCACGCCTCAGGATATGTACGCCAAGCTTATGCTCTATCTGGGCCAGATTGCGGTCGAACTCGCCGCACAGGTCGATCAGAAGGCGATTGTCCGGAAACTCGAGAAACGTCTCATGGAGGTCCTCGGTCTGCGGCGGGGGGGTCAGAGCGCTGATGCCCAATAAAGACTCCGTCGGTCTAGGTTGCGCAGATATGGTGCCAATGCCCCGGTCGCAGCGCAAGCGATAGCTGCCATGTTTCACCCAGTTGATACATAAACCCCGGATATCGTGATCGCAGAGCACAGCCCCGCGGCCCTTCCGCCCAGCCAGGAGGCATCCCGAGAACCGGGCCCGTCTCCGCCGGCACGGGATTTCGGCGGGCATCCGCCGTCATGCCTCCCGTCGCGTTTCGGCCCCGAAACCGGACTGCTAGGACGGGGACGGACGCGGCAGACCGCCGCGTCCACCCGATACCCGTGCGGCTCCGGCCTGGGTGACCGCCGCCGTCCCGCACCCGCGGGAGGCGAAGGCAGCCCCCGGCCCCCGGCGCCGCGCCTCTTTCGTCTCGAGCCCAGCAAAGGACAAGATCCGCATGACACCCAATCCCGATCCCCAACAGCCTGCCGAAATCCTGTCCGAAGACAAGATGCCGCTGATTGCCTATGCGCTTTACATCTTCGGCGTGATCTTCCCGGTTCTGACGCTGGCGGGGCTCATCCTCTCCTATCTCAAGCGCGGCGAGGCCCCGGACTGGCACAAGGGTCACTACACCTATCTGATCCGGACTTTCTGGATCGGCCTGCTGCTTTCGTTCGTCGGCCTCATCCTGACCATCGTCGGCATCGGCCTCATCGTGCTGATCGCCTGCGGGATCTGGTATCTGGTGCGTTCGATCAAGGGCCTTTTGCGGTTCAACAGCCGCCGTCCGATCGACAATCCGACCACCTGGCTGGTCTGAACCCGCACCGGAGACAGCCTTCTGGGCATTGGAAACAGAAGACAGCGGCACCGGCCCCGCGCGGCCGGTGTCCCGCCAGCGCGAAAGGTTCACCCGGCCGACAGGCGCCCGGCCAGCGAATTCGGCGCGACAGAGGTGATGTCGACCCGGGCGATGCGGCCCAGCAGCGTTTCCGGCGCCTCGACATGGACCGCCTGAAGATGGTCGGACTTGCCGACGATCTGGCCCGGCATCCGTCCCGCCTTCTCGAACAGCACACCGACGCTTCTGCCGACCATCGCCTGCAGCGCGGCGTCCTGCTGCGCGGCCAGAAGCGCCTGCAACCGCGCCAGACGCTCGGCCTTGACCTCTTCCGCGACATGGGCGCGCTCGGCTGCGGGCGTGCCGGGACGGGGCGAGTACTTGAAGGAATAGCACTGGCCGTAGCCGACCTCGCGCACCAGCGCCAGCGTGTCCTCGAAATCGGCCTCGGTCTCGCCCGGGAAGCCGACGATGAAATCGCCCGACATCAGGATATCGGGCCGGGCCGCGCGGATGCGTTCGACCAGACGCAGATAGCTCTCGGCGGTATGCTTGCGGTTCATCGCCTTCAGCACCCGGTCCGAGCCCGACTGCACCGGCAGATGCAGATAGGGCATCAGTTCGGGCACCTCGCCATGGGCGGCGATCAGGTCGTCCTCCATGTCATTGGGATGCGAGGTGGTGTAGCGGATCCGCTCGAGCCCGTCGATCGCGGCCAGCTCGCGGATCAGCCGCGCCAGCCCCCAGTCGCCGCCCGTCCCCGCCCCGGCGCAGGTCCCGTGATAGGCATTGACGTTCTGGCCCAGAAGCGTGATCTCGCGCACGCCGCGCTCGACCAGATCGCGGGCCTCTGCCAGCACCTTTTCCGCCGGGCGCGAGACCTCGGCGCCACGGGTATATGGCACCACGCAGAAGGCGCAGAACTTGTCGCAGCCTTCCTGCACAGTCAGAAAGGCGGTCGGGCCACGCTGCGCCCTCGGGCGCCCGCCCAGCCGGTCGAACTTGTCCTCTTCGGGGAAATCGGTATCGAGCGCCTTCGCCCCCTGCCGCGCCCGCGCCTCGAGCTCGGGCAGGCGGTGATAGCTTTGCGGCCCCACCACCAGATCGACCAGCGGCTGACGGCGCAGGATCTCCTCGCCCTCGGCCTGCGCGACGCAGCCGGCAACCCCGATCCTCAGATCCGGGTTCTCCGCCTTCAGCGCCTTCAGGCGCCCGAGCTCGGAATAGACCTTCTCGGCCGCCTTCTCGCGGATATGGCAGGTATTGAGCAGGATCAGGTCGGCACCCTCGGCGCTGTCGGAGATCTCGTAGCCCGACGGGGTCAGCGCCTCGGCCATGCGTTCGCTGTCATAGACGTTCATCTGACAGCCATAGGTCTTGATGAAGAGCTTGCGGGTCGGGGCAGTGGAGGAGGTCATGCGCGCGTCCTTCCGGTCAGCGGGCCGGTCAGCGAGGTCGGTTGCGCGCTGTCCTACACGAAACCGGCCCCGGGCCGCAACGCCTGCATCCCGCTTGCATATGAGCGCGCCCTGCCCGACCCTTCGGCTGGAAGGACAGGAGGTCCGGCATGGCAGGGCACTATACGGGGCTGGCCGATTTTCTGGCGCGCGCGGGCAAGCTGCTCGGCCCGCAGCCGGTCGGGCTGATCTTCGTCGAGGACGAGGTCGAGGTCGAAAGCACGATCGACCACCTCGACGCGCTGGGATTCGGCGCGCTCGTCCTCTTCACGCCTCCGGGGCTGAGGCTCTCGTCCGCCTCGGAGGAAAGGGTGCACCGCGTTCCTTTTGACACCAGGGCCGAGGGCGCCCTGCCCCGCGCGGTCAGCGCCGTATCGGCCGCGGCGCCCGGGATCTGGCTGCATTACTGCTACAATGCCGAATACCTGTTCTTTCCGTTCTGCGAGAACCGCAGCATCGGCGAGATGCTGGACTTCCACGCCGGCGAGGGGCGCGCGGCGATGCCGACCCATGTGGTCGATCTCTACGCAGACGATCTCGGGCGCCATCCCGGCGGCGTCTCGCGCGACAGCGCGCTACTCGACCGGGCCGGCTATTTCGCCCAGCCCCGCACCGACCCCGCGACCGGGCGACCGCTGGAGCGGCAATACGATATCTTCGGCGGGCTGCGCTGGCGTTTCGAGGAACATATCCCCGCGCACCGACGACGAATCGACCGGATCGGGCTGTTCCGGGCGCGGCGGGGGCTCGCGCTGGATGACCGGTATCTCATGTCCGATCCCGAGATGAACACCTCTGCCAGCGACCGGCACCACACGCTGACCGCCGCGATTTGTTCGTTCCGCGCGGCCAAGGCCCTCCGCACCAACCCCGCCTCGCGTCTGCAGATCGCCGATTTCCGCTGGCCGATGTCCGAAGAGTTCCGCTGGGAGTCGCAGCAACTGATGGATCTGGGCCTGATGGAACCCGGAGGCTGGTTCTAGCGCGCGCCCAGAGACCCCTTCCGCATGGGCCGCCTCGGCCCCGCGAGCACAAGGCCGGGGATGGAGCCACAAGCACAGCGGGCCCGGGGAAGGCAGCTTCCCGGGCCCGCTGTCATTCTTTCGCTCCTGCCGCCTTCGGCAGCCGTCAGACCCGGCGCAACCGGATCACGACGTCGATCTTCGAAATCTCGGCCCCCTCGGGCGCCTCGGGAAGCCGGGCGATCTCGAGCGAACCCGAAGGCGCATCGCTCAGCCGGTGCTCGTCTTCCCAGAAGAAATGCGGATGGTCGTCGACCCGGGTATCGAAATAGCTTTTCGTGCCGTCGACCATGACTTCCTGCATCAGGCCTGCATCGCAGAAGGCCCGAAGCGTGTTATAGACCGTCGCCAGCGACACTTTCTCGCCCGTCGCGCAGGACGCGGCATAAAGCGTTTCCGCTGTCACATGGCGGTTGTTGCCATCGCCGATCAACAGGGCGGCGAGGCTCACCCGCTGACGCGTGGGGCGCAGACCGGCCTTGGAAAGCCAGCGGCCGCTCCGCTCGATCGCGTCGGGATGGTTGGGGTTCTCGTTCAACTGTGCCATGGACGATATATGGGAAGTCAGAGCCTGTAATTCAAATGATTCTGATCTGCAGCGACGCTTTGGCGCGGCATAGGGGCGCTATTGCCACTTTGCGAGGCGCGGTGCTAGAGGGGGCGCAACGCGAAACAGGACAACCCAAGGGGGGACGGGTCCCGTATGACCGATTTTCCGACGAGCTTCGGCAAGGACGAGCTCCTGAAATGCGCGCGGGGCGAACTGTTCGGCCCCGGCAATGCGCAGCTGCCGGAACCGCCCATGCTGATGATGGATCGCATCACCGAGATCAGCGCCGATGGCGGCCCCAATGGCAAGGGGCATGTCGTGGCCGAGTTCGACATCCACCCGGATCAATGGTTCTTCGCCTGCCATTTCCCGGGCAACCCGATCATGCCCGGCTGCCTCGGCCTCGACGGTCTGTGGCAGCTGACCGGCTTCAACCTCGGCTGGCGCGGCTGGAAGGGCCGCGGCTATGCGCTGGGCGTGGGCGAGGTCAAGCTGACCGGCATGGTCCGCCCCGACCGCAAGATGATCCGCTACTTCGTCGATTTCACCAAGGCCGTGCAGACCCGCCGCCTGACCATGGGTGTGGCCGATGGCAGGGTCGAGGCCGATGGCGAAACGATCTATCATGTGAAAGACATGAAGGTCGCTCTCTCTGAAAGCTGATCCATCCCAGGAAAGGAGACCGCCATGCGCCGCGTCGTCGTCACGGGCATGGGCATCATCTCGCCCATCGGCAATTCCACGGCCGAAGTCGAGGCATCCCTGCGCGCCGGCCGCTCCGGCATCCGGTTCGAACCCGTCTATGCCGAGAACGGCTTCCGCAGCCAGGTTGCGGGCATTCCCCAGATCGATCTGGAAGCCTCGATCGACAAGCGTCAGCTGCGCTTCATGGGCGCGGGCGCAGCCTATAACTTCCTCGCCATGGAACAGGCCATCGCCGATGCCGGGCTCGAGCCGGACGAGGTATCGAACCCGCGCACCGGGCTGATCATGGGCTCGGGCGGGCCATCGACCGCGAATTTCTTCGTCGCGCACAAGACCGTCAAGGAAAAGGGCAGCCCCAAGCGGATGGGCCCGTTCATGGTCACGCGCTGCATGTCCTCGACCAACTCGGCCTGTCTCGCGACACCGTTCCGGATCAAGGGCGTGAACTACTCGATCACCTCGGCCTGCTCGACCTCGGCGCATTGCATCGGCAACGCGGCGGAACTGATCCAGATGGGCAAGCAGGACGTGATCTTCGCCGGCGGCGGCGAGGAGGTCGACTGGACGCTGTCCTGCCTGTTCGACGCGATGAACGCGATGTCCTCGAAATACAACGACAGCCCCGAAACCGCCTCGCGCCCCTTCGACGCGACCCGCGACGGCTTCGTGATCGCCGGCGGCGGCGGGGTCGTGGTGCTCGAGGAACTGGAACATGCCAGGGCCCGCGGCGCCACGATCTATGCCGAGGTGACCGGCTATGGCGCCACCTCCGACGGCTATGACATGGTCGCCCCCTCGGGCGAGGGCGGCGAGCGCTCGATGAAGCTCGCGCTCGCGACGCTGCCCGAGGGCCGCAGGGTCGATTACATCAACGCCCATGGCACATCGACGGTGGCGGGCGACGTGATCGAGGTGAAGGGCGTGCGCAATGTCTTCGGCGAGGAGGCCATGCCGCCGATCGCCTCGACCAAGTCGCTGACCGGCCACAGCCTCGGCGCGACCGGCGTGCATGAGGCGATCTACGCGCTGATCATGATGCGGAAGGGTTTCATCGCCGCCTCGGCCAATGTCACCGAGCTCGATCCCGAGATCCGGCCGGGCGAGATCGTGACCGAGCTGCGCGAGGGCGTCGAGATCGACAGCGTGCTGTCGAACAGTTTCGGGTTCGGCGGAACCAACGCCACCCTGCTGATGAGCAAATATCACGGATGACCAGCGATGCCTGAGTTGATGAAAGGAAAGCGGGGCCTCGTCATGGGCGTCGCCAATGACCGGTCGATAGCCTGGGGCATCGCGAAGGCGATGGCCGCCGAGGGAGCAGAGCTTGCATTCTCGTATCAGGGCGAGAATTTCGGCCGCCGCGTCCAGCCGCTGGCCGAAAGCGTGGGGTCGAGCCTCATGGTCGATGTCGACGTGACCGACGACGACTCTCTCGACGCGGCCTTCGGCCGGATCGAGCAGGAATGGGGCGGGCTCGACTTCCTCGTCCATGCCATCGCCTATTCCGACAAGACCGAGCTGACCGGGCGTTTCATCAACACCTCGCGCGAGAACTTCCGCAACTCGCTGACGATCTCGTGTTATTCGCTGATCGAGGTGGCGCGCCGGGCGCAGCCGCTGATGCCCGGTGGCGGCACCATCCTGACCCTGACCTATCAGGGCTCGAACCGGGTGACGCCCTTCTACAACGTCATGGGCGTGGCCAAGGCGGCGCTGGAATCGACAGTGCGCTATCTGGCCTCCGATCTCGGCCCCGAGGGCATCCGGGTCAACGCGATCTCGCCCGGGCCGATGAAGACGCTGGCAGGCGCGGCCATCGCGGGCGGGCGCAAGACCTTCCGCCATACCGAGATAAACGCCCCGCTTGGCCACAACGCCACGCTCGAGGCGATCGGCGGCACCGCGGTCTATCTGGCCTCGGACATGGGGGCCTGCACCACCGGCGAGATCATCACCGTCGATGGCGGCTATCACGTCCTCGGCATGCCGCGCTTCGAGAATATCTGAGCCTGCATCCAGGGCTTGGCTTCACCGACCCGGGCCATGACCCGGGTCGGTGTTTTCTGGGGACCGGCGGCCCGGCTGCGCCGCTCAGCCGATCGAGACCAGCTCGATCTCGAAGGTCAGGTCCTTGCCCGCCAGCGGGTGATTGCCATCGAGCAGCACGACCTCTTCGGTGACATCGGACACCGTGACCGGCAGCACCTGGCCCTCGGAGGTCTGCACGTTGAGCCGCGTGCCCACTTCCAGCGGAACATTGTCGGGCACCTGATCGCGCGGGATCGCCTGGGTCGCGTCGGGATTATGCGTGCCATAGGCATCGGCGCAGGGGACCTCGACGGTCTTGGTGTCGCCTTCGGACATGCCCGGCAGGGCGGCGTCGAGGCCGGGGATGATCTGCCCGGACCCCACGGTGAATTCAAGCGGATCGCGACCTTGCGAGCTGTCGAAGGTCGAGCCGTCGGCCAACGTGCCGGTGTAATGAATACGAACCTTGTCGCCCGGTTTGACCTGGGTCATGCGCGGTTCCTTTCGCTGAGGCGGGTGAGTTTGCGGAGGCCGCGCGCCGCGCGCGGGTACTCCGGACGTGTAACAAGGGTAATCGACAGCTCAGCGATGTAAACCCTGAGCCAGGCAGGGTTTTGCTCTCATTTCCTTTTTTTCGGATCGCTTCCGCATCGTCCGGCCGCGCCCCGTCAAGACCGCACCGTAAATACCGTACCCGCCGCATCGCCGCCAAGGCCACCCCGAAGGCCCCGTCGATCCGGCCCGCTCCGGGTCCCGCATGGGGCTTCCCGATCACGCTGCCCCCTCCCGCGTCCGGTCCCCGCCCGTCGCCGTTTTCGGCGCCTCGGTCGCGCCCCCACCCCGCCGAAGCGCAGCAGAAAAGGCCGTTGAGCCAGCACGCTCAACCTCCCGCCACAGCCGCATTTCCGTCGCAGCGCCGTCGCGCGGCAGCGGCATGGCGTAGCCTTCCCCCCTTCCCGCCCTTGTGCCAATCTCGCTTCTCGAGGGAGGATGCCATGCCGATCACCACCTGTATCTTCGATGCCCCTGCCATGCGTTCCGAGGTCCCGGCCGCCGCCGGGCCCGGCCATGCCCGTCTTGCCGGATGCGCCGCGATCCCGCCCCTTGCGGAGGCCCTGTCATGACCCGCTTTGCCGCCGATGACGGACGGATGCTCGCCTATGACGACCAGGGCCAGGGGACGCCGCTTCTCTGTCTGGCCGGGCTCACCCGCAACATGGACGATTTCGAGCCGGTGCTCGACGCCTTCGTCGCTCGCGCCCGGGTGATCCGGCTCGACACCCGCGGCCGTGGCGGCTCGGACCACGACCCCGACTTCATGAATTACAACCTGATCCGCGAAAGCCGCGACGCGCTGAACCTTCTCGATCATCTCGGGCTGGACCGCGTGGCGATCCTCGGCACCTCGCGCGGCGGGCTGATCGCGATGATGCTGGCCGCCAGCCACAAGGAGCGGCTGGCCGGGGTCTGCCTGAACGATATCGGCCCGCTGGTCGAGCCCCGCGGCATGGCCCATATCATGTCCTATCTAGGCCTGCCGCCCGGCTATGCCGATTACGACGAGGCCGCCGCGCAGCTGGCCCTGAAGATGAACGACCGCTTCCCCGGCGTCGGCCGCGACCAGTGGCGCGCCCATGCGCGCAGGCTCTGGGACGCCACCCCCGAGGGGCTCGCCCTGCGCTACGATCCGGCGCTGCGTCATGCGGTGATGGAACAGTCGGCAGCCGATGCCCTGCCCGATCTCTGGCCGCTGTTCGATGCCCTCGAAGGGCTGCCGCTGGCGCTGATCCGCGGCGTGCATTCCGACATTCTCTCGCCCGAAACAGCGGCCGAGATGCGCCGCCGGCGCCCCGACATGATATTTGCGGAAATCCCAGATCGCGGGCATACACCCTTTCTCGACGAACCCGCCGCGGTGGCGGCCATCGCGACCCTGCTGGAGCGTATCGCATGACCATGGACCTCATCGAGGCCGCCGCCGCCCGCCTCGCCGGCAAGGCGCGGATGACGCCGCTGCTGTCCTCGCCCTTTCTCGACGAGATCGCCGGCCGGCGCGTTCTGGTGAAGGCCGAATGCCTTCAGCATACCGGCAGCTTCAAGTTCCGCGGCGGCTGGTCGGCCCTGTCCGCGCTGACGCCCGAGGCCCGTGCCCGCGGCGTGATCGCCTATTCCTCGGGCAACCATGCCCAGGGCGTGGCACTGGCCGCGCGGATGACGGGCGCGCCCGCGGTGATCGTCATGCCCTCGGACGCCCCCGCCCCCAAGATCGCCAATACCCGCGCGCTCGGCGCCGCGGTCGTGACCTATGACCGCGCCACCGGCGACCGCGATGCCATCGGCGCCGAACTGGCCGAGGCCCGCGGCCTGACGCTGGTGCGCCCCTTCGACGAGCCGCAGGTGATCGCGGGCCAGGGCACCTGCGGGCTCGAGATCGCGGCGCAGGCCGCCGATGAGGGGATCGCGGCGGCCGAGGTGCTGGTGCCCTGCGGTGGTGGCGGGCTGACCTCGGGCGTGGCGCTCGCGCTTGAGGCGCGGGCACCGGGGTTCCGGGTCCGCCCGGTCGAACCCGAGGGCTTCGACGATGTCGCCCGTTCGCTGGTCTCGGGCCGGATCGAGACCAATACCCGCCGCGCGGGCTCGCTTTGCGACGCAATCCAGACCCCCTCTCCCGGTGCGCTGACCTTCCCGGTCATGGCCCGGCTTTGCGGCCCGGGGGTCGCTGTGACCGAGGACGAGGCGCTGCGCGCCATGGCCGCCGCCTTCCACTGGCTGAAGATCGTGCTCGAACCCGGCGGCGCGGTGGCGCTGGCGGCCGCGCTGTACCATCCCGGTGCGGTCGCGGGCGAGGCCGTCATCGCCATTGCCTCAGGCGGCAATGTCTCGGACGAGACCTTCCGCATGGCCCTTGACCGCCATGGGAACGAGACCTGACGCCTTGCACCATTGCAACATTCTGGATCCAGCCGTCGATCATCCAGAAACTGGCCTATTTTTCTTTTTTAACAGAGATTTTGGCCGAGACTGCTGCAAAACAGGGCGGGCCGGAAGGCCAACTGGACCGGACGTTTTCCGACATCCCGGGCCTTCAGCGGGTCTTCGCCCCCCGCAGCTCTGCAACAGGCCGGCGCGCGGCTCCGAACGCGACCGGGCGTCGACGCGTTATTTCGACCCCGACGGCTCCAGGCGGATCGGTGTCACGAGCCATTTCGACATCTGTTGCAGCCACATCGTCGGCCACGCCCGGCCCGAAACGCCCTCCGCCCGGATCGGTTCGGACCATGGTCCCGGGGATGGCCTTCTCCCGCGTCGCACCGATTGACGCTCCCGAGCCGGTCGGCCATCCTGCGCCCCGGTCCCGATGAGGAGGCACCGCATGAAGATCGCCGAGCTGGACGATGTGGCCCTGCATTATCGCGAGGATGGCCCGCCGGACGGCGCGCCCGTCGTCTTTGCCAATGCGCTTGGCTGCGATCTGCGGATCTGGGAAGGCGTGATCGAGCGCCTGCCCCCGGGGCTGCGCGCCATCCGCTACGACATGCGCGGCCATGGCTTGTCCTCCTGCCCGCCCGGCCCCTATTCCATGGGCGCGCTGATCCGCGATGCCGAACGGTTGCTCGAGGCTCTGGCGGTGCGCGACTGCGTCTTCGTCGGCCTGTCCATCGGCGGGATGGTCGCGCAGGGGCTGGCGGTCAAGCGCCTCGATCTGGTCCGGGCCATGGTGCTGTCGAACACCGCCGCCAAGATCGGCACCCCTGCGACCTGGCAGGACCGCATCGAGACGGTGCGCAAGGGCGGCATCGCGGCCCTGTCCGAGGCCACGCTGACGCGCTGGTTCTCACGCCGCTATCGTCAAAACCCTGACTGCGCGTTCTGGCAGAACATGCTGAACCGGCAGCCGGTCGAGGGCTATCTGGGCTGCTGCGCTGCGATCTCGGGCACCGATTTCTACACGCCCACCGCCAGCCTCACCCTGCCGACCCTTGTCCTTGCCGGCAGCGAGGACGGCTCGACCCCGCCCGATCTGGTGCGCGAGACCGCCGATCTGATCAAGGGCGCGCGGTTCCACCTGATCCGCGGCGCGGGCCATCTTCCCTGCATCGACCGGCCCGAGGACTATGCTGCGGTTCTGACCACCTTCTTGCGCGATATCGGCCATCTCGACGGCTGACCCGGAGGGAGCAGACATTCCTTTTTCGAACCCACCCCCTTGGACAAGACCGTTATAAGGCAGCTAATAGAGACAATGAATTTTCATATTCGAACCTTTCCGATCTCCGAGGTCCCCGCATGCCCCGCTTTCTGCTGATCCATGGGTCCTGCCATGGCGCCTGGTGCTGGCGCGACGTGCTGACGGCGCTCCACCGGGCCGGGGCCGAGGCGCGGGCCATCGACCTGCCCTCGCACGGGGCCGACCGGACGCCGCTTGCCGATGTCACGCTCGATCTCTACGCCGACGCGATCCTCGACGCGATCGACGCGCCGGTCATCCTCGTCGGCCATTCGATGGCGGGTTTCCCGATCTCGGCCGCGGCCGAGAAGGCGCCCGGGAAGATCCGGTCTCTGGTCTATGTCTGCGCCTATGCTCCGGTTACGGGCCTGTCGCTCGTCGACATGCGCCGCGCCGCGCCGCGTCAGCCGCTGCTCGACACCATAGTCAAATCCGAGGACGGGGTTTCCTTCAGCTTCGATCCCGAGAAGGTTCGCGAGACGCTCTTTCACGATTGCTCCGACGAGGCTGTGGCCGATGCCAAGGCCAGGCTCGGGCCTCAGCCGATCCTGCCCCAAGCCACGCCGATTGCCCTGAGCGCGCGTTATGCCTCTGTCCCAAAACGCTATATCCGCTGTCTGCAGGACCGCGCCATTCCGCCCGAATACCAGGCCACGATGACAGCGGACTGGCCCGCCGATCGCGTCGACACGCTCGACTGCTCGCATTCGCCGTTTCTTGCCCAGCCCGAGGCGCTGGCCGCGCTTCTGCTCAAAGGCGCCGACACACCATGACCAAGCCCTGCATCATCTGCGCCGCCATCACCGGCTCTGTCGCCCGCAAGGAAGACAATCCGGCAGTGCCGATCAGCGTTGCCGAGCAGATCGAGAGCCTGCAGGACTGCTTCGAGGCGGGCGCCGCCATTGCGCATTGTCATGTCAGGAACGACGACCAGAGCCCAAGCTCGGACCCCGAGGCATTCGCCCGCCTGATGGAGGGGATCCGTCGCCATTGCCCCGGCATGATCGTGCAATTCTCGACCGGCGGCCGCTCGGGCGCGGGCGCGGCCCGGGGCGGAATGCTGCCGCTGCGCCCCGAGATGGCCTCGCTTGCGGTCGGATCGAACAATTTTCCGACCCGGGTCTACGGGAATCCGCCCGATCTGATCGATTGGCTGGCCTCGGAAATGCAGAAATACGATGTGAAGCCCGAAATCGAGGCCTTCGATCTGAGCCATATCTTCCAGGCGGTGACGATGAGCCGGGACGGCCGCCTGAAGGCGCCGCTTTACGTTCAGTTCGTCATGGGCGTGAAGAACGCGATGCCCGCCGACCGGCCGAGCTTCGAATTCTATGTCGAGACGCTGAAGCGGATCGCCCCCGATGCCGAATGGTGCGGCGCGGGGATCGGGCGCCATCAGATCGAGGTCAATGAGTGGTCGATCGCGCTGGGCGGCCATACCCGCACCGGGCTCGAGGACAATGTCCGGCTCGACCGCGACAGATTGGCGCCCTCGAATGCCGCACTGGTGCGGCGCGCGGCCGAGATTTGCGCGCGCCACGAGCGCCCGGTGGCAAGCCCCATTGAGGCCCGCGCGATCCTCGGCCTGCCTCCTGCCCCCGCGAAGGGGGTTTGAACCGGATCCGCGACCGGTCTATGCGAAGGGCGTTCTTTCCTGCGGAAGCCCGCCATGCCCCAGCCCCCGACCCGTCTTCCGATCGTCTTCATCCTGGTGACGCTGGTGCTCGACGCCATCGGGATCGGGCTGATCCTGCCGGTGATGCCGGATCTGATCCGCGACATCGACGGCGGCACGGGCCTCGGCCAGGCGGCGGTCTGGGGCGGGGTCCTGTCCACCGTCTTCGCGGTCATGCAGTTTCTCTGTGGTCCGACCGTCGGCAGCCTCTCGGACCGGTTCGGCCGCCGCCCGGTTCTGCTGATCTCGCTGGCGACGATGGCGCTCGACTATGTGGTCATGGCGCTGGCGGGCTCGATCTGGCTGTTGCTGGCCGCACGCGTCGTCGGCGGCGTCACCGCCTCGACCCAGGCCACCGCCAGCGCCTTTCTGGCCGATATCTCGAAACCCGAGGAGAAGGCCGCCCGCTTCGGCATGGTCGGCGCCTCTTTCGGGATCGGCTTCGTGATCGGGCCGCTCATCGGCGGGTTCCTGGGCGAGCTGGGCCCGCGCGCACCGTTCTGGGCTGCCGCGGGCCTTGCCACGCTGAACCTGATCTTCGGCGCGCTCGTTCTGCCCGAGACCGTCACCGACCGCATCCGCCGCCCGTTCGAGTGGCGCCGCGCGAACCCCTTGGGCGCGTTCCGCGCCATCGGCCGTCTGCCCGGCATCCGGCCGCTTCTGCTGCTGTTCTTCCTCTATGAATTCGCGATGTTCATCTATCCGGCGATCTGGGCCTATTTCACCCAGTACCGCTTTGGCTGGAGCACGGGCACCGTCGGCATTTCGCTGGCGATGTTCGGGATCGGGGTCGCCATCGTGCAGGGCGGACTGATCCGCGTCGTGCTGCGGGTGATGGGCGAGCGGATCGCGGTCTGGTACGGGCTTTGCTACAATTTCGTGGCCTTCATCGCCATCGGTCTGATCGGCAACGGCACCGCCGTTCTGGTGCTGACACCGATGATCGCGCTGGGCGCGGTGGTGACGCCCGCGCTTCTGGGCATGATGTCGAAGGCCGCCGAGGACAACCAGCAGGGCGAGTTGCAGGGCATGGTCAGTTCGCTGCGTTCGGTGGCGATGATCGCCTCGCCGCTGGTGATGACCCAGACCTTCTTCCTGTTCAGCCGCCCCGACGCGCCGCTGCACCTGCCAGGCGCGCCCTTCCTGCTGGCCGCAGGCGTGATGGTGGTCTGCGCCGTGGTCTTCGCGCTCAGACGCGCCGCGACCGGCGATGCCAGGATCCGGAGCGGCGCCTGATCCGATGCCCCGGCGCGGCCGGGACAGGCGCGTATTGACAGATTCGCAACCATGGGAAAGGTATGCCTCTGATCGGGAGGCACGATCCGCCCCTTGAGCATCGGAGTGCATGTTGATCGCCAGCCTGCGAGGGTTCCGCATCCTGGGCGTACTGCCCCTGCTGTTTGCCTCGGCCCCGGCCGGGGCGGACGAGCCGCTTTCTGTCGAAATTCTTCGGATCGATCCCCGGCCCTCCGAGATCACCTATACCCTGACCGGGACCATCGAGGCGGTCGACGACTACCCGGCCTCGTTCCGGGACGGCGGCCGCATCATCGAGGTCGCGGTCGAAACCGGCGATGCGCTTGAACGCGACGACGTGATTGCGCGGGTCGACGCCACCGAGGCCGGGGCGCGGCTGAGATCAGCCGAAGCGGCGCTGCAGGCGGCCGAGGCCGCCCTCGTGCAGGCACGCCAGGCCCGCGACCGCGCAGCAAACCTGCTTGACGAGGGCAACGGCACGCAATCCGATCTCGATGCCGCGGTGCAGGCCTTCCTGTCGGCGCGCTCCGAGCGCGACCAGGCCACGGCTCGGCGCGCGGTGGCCCGGCGCGCGGCCGAGGATACCGTGCTGCGGGCGATCGAGCCCGCTATCGTCATCCGCCGCTCGGCCGAGCCGGGCCAGGTCGTGCCGGCGGGCCAGGCGGTGGTGACGCTGGCCAATCGCGGCCCGCGCGACGCGGTCTTCCAGGTTCCCGACATTCCCGAACTCGACGCCTTTCTCGGCAGCGACGTGCGCCTGTCGCCGCTGGATGGCGGTCGGGGCTGCGATGCCACCGTGACGGAACTGGCGCCGGTAGTCAGCGGAAATGGCACCGTCCAGGCCAAGGTCCGGATCGAGGGCGAGGCGGCCGGGCGCTTTTCGATCGGCCAGCCGGTCGTGGGCGTCGTGACACTCGGCCGCCCGACCGCGCTGGTTGTGCCATGGACCGCCCTGACCGCCACTGCGGACGGCCCCGCCGTCTGGACGGTCGATGCAGAGGACAACCGGGTCCGGCTGGCTCCGGTCAAGATCGACGGCTATTCGGACAGCGGCATCCGCATCGCCGGGGGCTTGTCCGAGGGCGCGGCGGTCGTGGGCGCAGGCTCGCAATACCTCTTCCCCGGACGAGAGGTCCAGCCGCTGGAGGTCACGAAATGAGCCGCCTTCTCGCACTTGTGCTCGCGCTTCTGCCGCTGACAGCCTCCGCCGACAGCCACGCCTGCAACGGGCGCGCGGCCGAGATCCGTCCCGTCGTCTCGGAAACGGTCAGCGCAGATCCCACCCGCCAGCGCGCTTTTGCCGGCATCGTGGCCGCAGCCCACAGCGCCGATCTGGCCTTCCAGACCATCGGCCGGGTCGCCCGGGTTGCGGTCGATCCCGGCGACCGCGTCTCCGAAGGGGATATCCTGGCCAGCCTGGACCGGGTCGACCTGCAGGAAGACGTTGCCTCCGCCCGCGCGGCGCTGAGCTCGGCCGAGGCCGAGGCCGCCTATGCAAGGCAAAGCCACGAGCGTGTGCGCATCCTTGCCGAACGCGGCATCGCTCCGATGGCCCAGCTCGAGAAGGCGCAGGCCTCCCGGGAAAGCGCCGAGGCCCGGGCCGAGGCCGCGAAGGCCGATCTGGCCCGCGCCCGCGAGGCACTGGGACATGGCACGCTGCGCGCCCCGAATGATGGTATCGTGCTGTCGACCGCCGTCGAGGCGGGAACGGTGGTCGCCGCCGGGACCCCGATCCTGACGCTGGCCGATCTCAGGGGCCGCGAGGCGGTGATCGATGTGCCGGGCGAATTCCTGCAGGTCCTGCCGCCCGACGCCCGGTTCGATGTCGTGATCCATGCCGAGGACGCCACCAAACGCCCTGCCCGCCTGCGCCTGGTCGAGCCGGTGCTCGGGGACAACATCCGCACCCGCCGCCTGCGCCTCACCATCACCGAAGGGGCCGAGGATTTCCGCATCGGCAGCCTCGTCTCGGCAACCCTCGCCCGGCTCGATCTGCCGGTGATGACGCTGCCGCTCACCGCGCTGGCAGGAACCGCCGAGGCGCCCGCCGTCTGGCGCATCCTGCCGGAGGACCGCCGCGTCGTGCGGGTGCCGGTGGAGACCGGCCGCCGGCTGGCCGACCGGATCGAGATCACCCGCGGGCTTTCGGTCGGGGACGAGATCGTGGTCAAGGGCGCGGCCTGCCTCGGCGAGGGGCAGGCCGTCGGCCCGATGGTGACGCCATGACCCGGCGCTTCAACCTCTCGGACTGGGCGCTCGGGCATCGTTCGCTGGTCTGGTTCCTGATGATCGTCTCGCTCGTCGCGGGCCTGCTCGCCTATCTGTCGATGGGCCGCGAGGAGGATCCCTCCTTCGCGATCAAGGTCATGGTGGTCTCGGCCGCCCTGCCCGGCGCCACCGCCGAAGAGACCGTGACCCAGGTCACCGACCGCATCGAGAAGAAGCTGCAGGAGATCGACCAGCTCAAGTTCACCCGCTCGGTCACCTATCCGGGCCGCTCGGTCGTCTATGTCGAGCTGCGCGACGATACCCGGGCCGAGGCGGTCGACGCCACCTGGCTTCGGGTCCGCAACATGATGTCGGACATCCGGAGCGAGTTTCCCTCGGAATTCGCGGGTTTCTCCTTCGATGACGATTTCGGCGACGTGTTCGGCAGCATCTACGCCTTCGTCGGCGACGGCTTCACGCCGCGCGAGATCGAGGACCGGGTCGAGGACGTCAAGGCCGAGATCCTGCGGCTCGATCAGGCCGGAAAGGTCGAGCTGGTGGGGGTCCGCGCCCCCGAGATCCATATCGAGTTCTCCAACCGCCGGCTCGCCGCGCTGGGGCTAGACCGCGAGGCGGTGCTGGAAACGCTCGCCCAGGAAAATGCCATCGTCCCCTCGGGCACGATCCGCACCGCGGGCGAGCGCATCCTGATCCGGGTGACCGGGCAATATGCCTCGGCCGAGGACCTGGCCGCCACGCCGCTGCGGACCGGCGACGTGTTCTATTCGCTCTCGGATGTCGCCGATGTGACCCCGGGCTACGAGGATCCGCCGGCCGAGCTGTTCCGCTATAACGGGCATGAGGGCATCGCGCTTCTGGTCGGCATGCGCGAGGGCGGCAACATCCTGAAATTCGGCGCCGAGCTTGAGGCGCTGATGGACCGGGTGGCCCAGCGCCTGCCAGTCGGCATCGAGCTGCACAGGGTCGCCGATCAGCCGAAGGTGGTCGAGGAGTCGGTCGGCCATTTCACCCGGGCGCTTGCCGAGGCCGTGCTGATCGTGCTGGCGGTCAGCTTCATCTCGCTGGGGTTCAGGGCGGGGATGGTGGTGACGCTGTCGATCCCGCTGGTGCTGGCCATGACCTTCGTGCTGCTCGACGTGATGGGGATCACGCTGCAAAGGGTATCGCTCGGCGCGCTCATCATCGCGCTCGGGCTTCTGGTCGACGACGCGATGATCGCCATCGAGACCATGATCTCGCGGCTCGAGATCGGCGAAAGCCTGCACAAGGCGGCCTCCTATGCCTGGACCTCAATCGCCTTTCCGATGCTGACAGGCACGCTCGTCACCGCCGCGGGCTTCATCCCGATTGCCTTCAATTCCAGCCAGGCGGGCGAATATACCCGCTCGCTGTTCTACGTGATCGCGATATCGCTGCTTCTGAGCTGGGTCGTGGCCGTGCTGTTCGCCCCGATCCTGGGCACCACCTTCCTGCCCAAGAAGCTGCGCCATGCCCATAAGGGGCCGGGGCCGCTCCGGCGGGGCTTCCGCCGGCTGCTGCTTCGGGCGATGCACTTGCGCTGGCTCACCCTCGGGCTCACGGCCCTTCTGTTCGCGGGCGCGGTCTTCGGCCTCGGCCATGTCGAGCGGCAGTTCTTTCCCACATCGGAGCGGCCCGAGATCGTGGTCGAGGTGAGCTTGCGCCAGAACGGGGCCTTCGCCGCGACCGATGCCGCGATCGCAGCCTTCGAGGACTGGCTCGGCAAGCAGCCCGAAGCCAGCTTCATCACCGCCTATATCGGCCGCGGCGTGCCGCGCTTCGTGCTGACGCTGGACCAGCCCACGCCCAGCGAGAATATCGGCCAGCTCGCGATCATGACCCCCGACCTCGCCGCCCGCGACCGGCTGCGCGAGAAGATCGCCGCCTATGACCGCGCCCATCCCGAGGCCGTCTTCTATACCCGGCTGATCGAGCTCGGCCCGCCGGTCGGCAAACCCGTGCAATACCGGCTGTCGGGCCCCGAGATCGCGCCACTGCGCGACCGCGCCCGCGATCTTGCCACCCTGCTCGACCGCGACCCGCGCCTGACCTCGATCAGCCTCGACTGGTCCGAGCCCGCCCGCGTGGTCCGCGTCGTGCTGGACCAGGCGCGGCTGCGGCAACTTGGCCTGACCCAGTCCGACGTGGCGCAGACGCTTTACGGGCTGTTCGACGGCTCCGGCGTGACCGAGTTCCGCGACGGCCGGAAGCTGGTCAACGTGCTGGCGCGGGGGGTGGCCGCCGACCGATCGACCGTGGCCGCGCTGGAGACGCTGCAATTCGGGAACGCCGCCGGCACACCGATCCCGCTTCTGTCCATCGCGCGGCTCGAATGGACCACCGAACAGCCCGAGATCCACCAGCGCGACCGGGTGCCCACCATCACCGTGGGCGCCGCGATCCGGGGAAGCGAGCAGCCCGCGACCGTGGCGGCGGATCTCGCCCCGGTCATCGCCGAGTTCGCCTCCGGACTGCCCGCCGATTACCGGATCGCGCTTGGCGGCTCGGCCGAATCGAGCGCCGAGAGCCAGGCTCCGATCCTGCAGGTCGTGCCGGTGATGGTGCTCTGCATCCTGACGCTGGTGATGATCCAGATGCAGAGCTTCCGGCTGCTGTTCATCGTTCTGGCGGTGGCTCCGCTGGGTCTGATCGGCGTGGTCGCGGCGCTGCTGCCCTCGGGCGCGCCGCTCGGCTTCGTCGCCTTGCTGGGGGTGCTGGCGCTGGTCGGCATCCTGATCCGCAACTCGGTGATCCTGATCCACGAGGTCAGCGTCCTGAGCCGCGCCGGGCGCAGCCCCTGGGACGCGGTCTACGAGGCCTCCGACAGCCGCGCGCGGCCGATCCTGCTGACCGCGGCCGCGGCAAGCCTCGCGCTGATCCCGATCGCGCGCGAGGTGTTCTGGGGCCCGATGGCCTTTGCCATGATGGGCGGGATCATCGCCGGAACCGGCATCACGCTGCTTTTCGCCCCCGCGCTTTATTGTGTCGTGTTCCGCATCCGCCCGCCCGCGCCGGACGCCCGGCCCGGGGCCTGACCCCCAGAGCCGGGATGGCGCCCAGGACGGCTCTCTGCCCCACTCCTTGCCTGCCTGAATCGCCCCGAATCATCTTTCCGAAACCGGGAAATGACGCGTCGGAGATCGCCTCGCCCCGGCATCCGGCCGCCTCCCGGGGCCCGGTCTCGCGGCAGCGGCGGGCCGGGCCGGGCGACTGGCCTGCGGCAAAAGGCGCCAGCCGATGCGCATCAAAACGCCGCTCAATCCGCGTCCGACGGAATCTCTGGAAAGCACATTCACCTGAAAGGCTAACAATCGCACCCGAAGACATCCGGGCAGGGAAGCCGGGCAAATGCCGCAAATCACATATCTGAAATGACCCATTTGCGCTGGGCGCATGGCAGCCATGCCTTCGTTGCCCCTTGCTGTCCGGCGCGGCAGTCTGTCCAAGAAGATCGGAACCGTGGGATCTTCCCGACCGCCCAGGGCCGGAATACCCACCGAGACACCGGCACTTCCCCGCTCCGGACCGGATGGTCCGCATGGGAAGCACGAGGAGGAGGATCCCATGACCGTCGCCCAACCCATTGCGTCCCGAATAGCCGATCCGACGCTGCGCAGCCGCGTGATGAGCGCCGAGGACGCCGCGGCCCTGATCGCGCCCGGCTCGACCATCGGGATGAGCGGCTTCACCGGGTCGGGCTATCCCAAGTCGGTGCCGATGGCGCTGGCCGCCCGGATCGAGGCAGAACATGCCGCGGGCAATCCGTTCCAGGTCAAGGTCTGGACCGGCGCCTCGACGGGCCCCGAGCTCGACGGCGCGCTGGCCAAGGCCGGCGGCATCGAATTCCGCCTGCCCTACAACTCGGACCCGATCGCGCGCGAGAAGATCAACGCGGGCGAGATGAACTATTTCGACATGCATCTGAGCCAGGTCGCGCCGATGGCCTGGCAGGGGTTCCTGGGCAAGCTCGACACCGCTATCGTCGAGATCTCGGGCATCACCTCCGACGGCCAGCTGATCCCGTCCTCTTCGATCGGCAACAACAAGACCTGGCTCGACCAGGCCGATCAGGTGATCCTCGAAGTCAATCGCTGGCAAAGCGAGGCGCTGCGGGGCATGCATGACATCTATTACGGCACCGCCCTGCCGCCCCATCGCCGTCCGATCCCGCTCTCGAGCCCGAACGACCGCATCGGCCAGCCCTATTTCCGCTGCGACCCGAAGAAGATCGCGGCCATCGTCGAGACCGACGCGCCGGACCGCAACGCCCCCTTCAAGGCGCCCGACGAGGTGGCCCAGGCCATTGCCGGGCACCTGCTGGACTTCTTCCTGCACGAGGTCGCCAAGGGCCGCCTGCCGCAACATCTGCTGCCGCTGCAATCGGGCGTCGGCAATGTCGCGAACGCGGTGCTGACCGGGCTGATGAACTCGCCCTTCGAGCAGATGACTGCCTATACCGAGGTGATCCAGGACGGCATGCTGGAACTGCTTGACGCGGGCAAGCTGCGCAGCGCCTCGGCCACCGCGCTGTCGCTGAGCCCGAGCGCCGCCGAATGGTTCAACGACCGCGCCTACCGCTTCCGCGACAAGCTGATCCTGCGGCCGCAGGAAATCTCGAACCACCCCGAGCTGGTGCGCCGGCTGGGCTGCATCGCGATGAACGGGCTGATCGAGGCTGATATCTACGGCGCGGTGAACTCGACCCATATCATGGGCTCGCGGATCCAGAACGGCATCGGGGGCTCGGGCGATTTCGCCCGCAATGCCTATGTCTCGATCTTCATGACGCCGTCGACCGCGAAGAATGGCAAGATCTCGGCCATCGTGCCCAAGGCCGCCCATGTCGACCACATCGCCCAGGACGTGCAGATCATCGTCACCGAACAGGGGCTGGCCGATCTGCGCGGCCTCGCGCCCCGGCAGCGCGCCGCCCAGATCATCGAGAACTGCGCCCATCCCGACTACCGCCCCGCGCTGCGAGACTATTACAAACGCGCGATGGAGGGCTCCTTCGGCAAGCATGCGCCGCATCTCATGGACGAGGCGCTGTCCTGGCATGCGCGCTTCGTCAGGACCGGCTCGATGAAGGAAGAGTGAGCCTCGCAAGAGGCGGGCCTGCCCCGGGCCGCAACCGGACATGAAAAGGCCCCGCCCCCGGGGGTTTGAGGGCGGGGCAAGGTCGGCCCCGGTGTCCGGCCGGGGCTTGGGAGTATCCTGCCGGCCCCGGGGGCAAGGACCGGGTCCGGCCCTGTCGCACCGGCCCGAAGGCCGGAACGCCAGTTGTCAGGGCCCTGGGCCCTCCCCGGCCCGGGCGCGGGACTTGCCCGGACGGGGAGAGCTTCGGCCTCAGGCAGCCGGGCACCGGAGGGTCTGGCGCCCGGCCGCCTGTCGCGGTCGGCCCTCAGGCCGGCCGATCCGCGCGGTTGCCGAGGGTGACGGAGACATCCATCGACTTGCCCGCGCGCAACAGGTTCAGCGACACCTCGGTGCCGGGCGCGTCGGAGGCGATGAAGCGGGTCAGATCGCGCGGCCCGCTCACCTTCTGGCCATCCACCGCCAGCACGATATCGCCCTTCTTCAGCCCCGCCCTGGCAGCCGGGCTGTCGGCGGTCACATCGACGATCATGGTGCCGCGCGGGCTGTCGAAGCCCAGCGCCGCGGCGACTTCCTCGCTGACCCCGCCGATCTGCACGCCGAGGAAACCGCGATCGACCTGGCCGCCCTTCTCGAGATCGGCCACGACCGATTTGGCCATGTCCGAGGGCACGGCGAAGCCGATCCCGACCGAGCCGCCGGTGGGCGACAGGATCGCGGTATTGATGCCGACGACATCGCCCTCCTCATTGAAGAGCGGCCCGCCCGAATTGCCCTTGTTGATGGCCGCATCGGTCTGGATGAAATTGTCGAAGGGCCCCGAATTGATGTCGCGGCCCAGAGCCGAGACGATGCCGCTGGTGACGGTCTGGCCAAGCCCGAAGGGATTGCCCATCGCCACCACCGGCTGGCCGACCTTCAGCGCGTCCGAGGCGCCGAAATCGACATGGGGCAGGTTCTGGCCGTCGATCTCGATCAGCGCGATGTCGGTCGCCGTGTCGGCGCCCAGCACCTTGCCGCCGAAGCTGCGGCCGTCGGCCAGCGTCACGGTCACGCTGTCGGCGCCGTCGACCACATGGGCATTGGTCACCACCTTGCCATCCTGCGAGATGATGAAGCCGGTGCCGACGCCCTTCAGCCGCGGCGCCTGGCCATGCGGCCCCTGCGGATAGCCCGGCATCGGCATGCCGAAGCGGCGGGCGAATTCCTCGAAGGGGAAGTCGTCGGGGAACTGGAAGTTCTGCATCTGCGCCTGGGGTGCGGCCTTCTCGACCTCGATCGTCACGACGGCGGGCGCGACCCGCGACACCAGATCGACATATCCGCCCGCAGGCGCCGCGGCGGCATTGGCCGCCGGCACCGCATGATCGAGGCCGATCCCCGCCGTCGCCCCGAGGAGCGCGGCGAGCGCCACGGCCGAGACGGCATTGCGCTTGGCTTTGTTCGACATTTCCCTGGTCTCCTGAACTGGGGGCATCTTTCCCGGCCCTCACGCCGGCTACGGGACCAAGATGGCGGCCCCGGATTGCGGCCGCATCCCCGCAAGGATTACATTCCTGCAATCGCTCTCACGTGCCGGTGACAGCGCCGAAACCCGGGCCTAGGGACGGTTGAACGCCCCCCGCGCGGCGCCATAGTGAAGCACAGTCGCGTCAAGGATCGGGGTCCGGAGGCCGTTCGCCATGAAACTGCTCGTCGTCGAGGACGATCCAACCACTGCCCAGTTCATCGCCCGGGGGCTCGGCGAGGAAGGCCATTCGGTCGATTGTCTCGACAATGGCCGCGACGCGCTGACCCGGGCGCTGGCCACGGCCTATGACGTGATGGTGGTCGACCGGATGCTGCCCGAGCTGGACGGGCTGTCGCTGGTGCGCGCGCTGCGTGCTGCCCATGTCACCACGCCCGCGATCTTCCTGACCTCGATGAGCGGGGTCGACGACCGCATCGACGGGCTCCGGGCGGGCGGCGACGACTATCTGGTCAAGCCCTTCGTCTTCGGCGAGCTCTCGGCCCGGATCGAGGCGCTGGGCCGCCGCCCGCCGATGCAGGAGACCGAGACCGTGCTGAAAGCGGCCGATCTCGAGATGGATCTGGTGCGCCGCAGCGTCACGCGCGCGGGCCGGAAGATCGAGCTTTTGCCGCGCGAATTCGCGCTTCTGGAGCATCTGCTGCGCCACAAGGGCCGGGTGCAGACCCGCACCATGCTGCTGGAATCGGTCTGGGACATCAATTTCGACCCGCAGACCAATGTGGTCGAGACCCATATCAGTCGGCTCCGCGCCAAGGTCGACAAGCCCTTCGACAGGGAACTGATCGCCACCGTGCGCGGCGCGGGCTACCGGATCGGCGACTGAGATGGCCGGCATCGCGGTCTCGCTCACGCATCTGCTGCGCTCGACCCCGGTCCGGCAGGCGCTGGCGCTGGTCGCGGTGGTGGCACTGGCGAACCTGCTGTCGCTGGGCGGCGCCTATCTGACGCTGCGCGCCGATCTGGTGCGCGCGATCCGGGCAGATCTGGCCGGGGATCTGGCCAGCTTCGAGATCAGCGCCACCCCGGCCGCGCTGTCGGCCATCGTCCAGGCGCGGGCGCGGGCGACCGACCCGGCCAAGAAGGTCACGGTGTTTCTGGCAGCCGGCGGGCGGCAGGTCGGCAATGCCCGGGCCATGCGCGAGGGCGACGACATCCGGCTCGTGCCGGACGAGCAGCCGCTGGGGGCTGCGGGCTATCTGCACGAGGTCCGGCCGCTGGCCGGGGGACTGCTGATCGTGGCCGAGAGCCTCGCCCCGATCGCCGAGCTGCGCCGCACCTTCCTGTCGCTGCTGGCCTTCAGCCTCGGGCCCACCGTCCTGATCTCGCTGGGCGTCGGCGTGCTGATCGCCCGGCGCACCGCGCGCCGCGTGGATGGCATCGAGGACACGCTCGACCGGCTTTCGGCGGGCGATCTCAGCGCCCGGCTGCCGCCCGATCCGGCCCCGGCGGACGACCTGTCACGGATCGGCACCGGGGTGAACCGGCTGGCCGCGCGCCAGGAGGCCGCGACCGAGGCGCTGCGCCAGGTCACCGCCGACATCGCCCATGACCTGCGCACGCCGCTGCAGCGGATCTCGGTGCTGATCCAGGATCTGCGCGCAAGGCTGCCCGACGAGAGCGAGCCCGCCGAGCTGGCCGACCGCGCCAGCGCCGAGGTCGACCGCGCGGTCTCGGTCTTCCGCGCGATGCTGGAGATCGCCCAGATCGAGGGCGGCCAGGCCTCGGCCCGGGTCCAGCCCTTCGATCTCGGGCTCACCGTCCGGCAGGTGGTCGAGCTGTACCAGCCCTCGGTCGAGGATGCGGGCCACTGCCTGAGCCTCGCCTGCCCCGGGACCGGCCCGACCGTGCGGGGCGAGCCCAGCCTCATCGCCCAGGCGCTGGCCAATCTGATCGAGAACGCGCTGCGCCACACGCCCCAGGGCAGCCGGATCGACATTGCCGTCAGCGCCGATCCGCCCGGACTGATCGTGGCCGATGACGGCCCCGGCGTGCCAGAGGCCGAGCGCGGCAAGGTCCTGCGCCGCCTCTACCGGCTGGAGCGCAGCCGCACCACGCCGGGCCACGGGCTGGGCCTGTCTCTGGTCGCGGCCATTGCGGGCCTGCATGGCGCCGAGCTGACGCTCGAGGACAACGCCCCGGGCCTGCGGGTCCGCCTTGTCTTCCCGCCCGATGCCGGCGGCCTGCCTGCTACAGGAAGCTCAGACCCAGCGCGATGATGACCCCGCTCACGACCAGCTGAACCACGCAGAAGCCCATGATGTCCTTGGCGTTCAGCCCGGCGATGGCGAGGATCGGCAGGGCCCAGAACGGCTGCACCATGTTGGTCCAGGCATCGCCCCAGGCCACCGCCATCGCAATGCGCGCCTGATCGACGCCCAGCGCCTCGGCCGCGGGCAACATCACCGGCGCCTGCACCACCCATTGTCCGCCGCCCGAGGGCACGAAGAAATTGACGATGCCCGCGCTGATGAAGCCCCAGAAGGGCAGGCTCTCGGCGCTGGCAAACGAGGTCAGCCCGTCCGAGATCGAGACCGCCAGCCCCGACCCCGCCATGATCGCCATGATGCCGGAATAGAACGGGAACTGGATCACGATGCCCGCGCCGCTCTTGACCCCTTCGGCCAGCGCATCGAGCAGCCGCCGCGGCGTGCCGTGCAGAATGATCGCAACGAAGAGGAACAGGAAGTTGATCGAGTTCAGCGTCAGCCCGCCGCCGCCGAGAAAGTCGATCACCAGCCAGGCCAGCCCCGCGCCGCCGATGATCCAGGACAGGATCGGCGAATTCTCGATCCGGTCCGAGGGCCGGTGGGTCGGCCCGCCGCCGAATTCGGGCTCTTCGAGCTTTGCCGGATCGACGACCATCTCATGGCCGGGTTTGGGCAGCATCAGCCAGTTGACCAGCGGCACGGCAATGAAAAGCGCCGCGACGATGATCAGGTTGAACCCCGCGAAAATGGTCTCGGAGGTGCCGATGATCCCGATCTGGTCCTCGAAGGTGTGGCCGGGCGTCGCGATCGCCAGCGGGATCGAGCCCGCAAGCCCGCCATGCCAGACCAGAAAGCCCGAATAGGCCGAGGCGACCAGCAGCCGGTAATCGACCGCGACGCGGCGGGCGACGGCCTTGGCCAGCAGCGCCCCCACCACCAGACCGAAGCCCCAGTTGATCCAGCTGGCCAGCAGCGAGACCAGCGTCACCAAGAGGATCGCGCGGGCCGGGGCGCGGGCGGTGTCGGCGATCCGGTTCAGAATGCCCCGCACCGCAGGCGTCGAGGCCATCATGTAGCCCGTCACCAGCACCAGCAGCATCTGCATCGAGAAGGACAGCAACGTCCAGAAGCCGTCGCCCCACATCTCGATCACCGCAACCGGCGAGCGCCCCTCGAACAGCACCGCGGCCGCCATCACGACGATGGTCAGGATGATCACGAAAACATAGGGGTCCGGCAGGTAGCGCTCGAACACGCGCACCAGCGGCCTTGCCACAACCGAAAGCATATCCATTCCTCCCAAATGGCTTTGGCCAGACCTAGCCTGCGGAAGGAAAAGTTAAACCTGCGGTCTTTTGTCCCTCCCCGACAACGTCGCGATGGCGCCCGGACGGGCGATCACTCCCCGGCCTGACGGCGCGCCGCTCCGGCCTCGAGGTCGAGATGCCCGCGCAGGCCCTCGGGCAGCGCCAGATGGCGGGCCAGATCGTCGAGATAGCGCCGCTCGTCGGGCGTGTCGGGATCGACCGCCAGGGCCGAGGCCAGGTACAGCTCGGCCCGCTGGGCATCGGTCCGCGCCGGGCGCGCGGCGTCTGCCGGATCGGCGGGGGCGGCGAAACTGTCGAACAGCGCGGCCTTTTCCTCGGCCCCGAGGCCCAGCACCTCGATCCGGTCGCGGATGCGGCGATGTTCCTCGCCGTCGATATGGCCGTCGGATTTCGCCGCGAGGATCATCGCGCGCAGCACCGCCAGCCGGAAATCCTGCCCGGCGCTGTCGCGCTCCTGAGCCATGTCGAAGCCGCTCTCGGCGGGCGGCGGCGGCAGATGCAGCGGATCGGCCTCGGTGCCCGAGGGGCGGTTCTGCTGCCAGTCGCGCCAGGCCTTGTAAGCGAGCCCGCCGACCGCGGCCATGCCGCCATAGGTCAGGGCCTTGCCGCCCAGCTTGCGGGCCTTCTTGCTGCCCAGAAGCAGGGCCACCAGCCCGCCTGCGGCCGCACCGCCCGCAAGCCCGCCCGGCAGCGTCGAGCCGCCCTGCCCCCGATCCTGTCTCGGGGCCTGCCCCGAGCCCAGCGCCTCCTGCAGCAGCCGTTCGATATTCATGGCGCCTCTCCCTTTCGCGTGATCCAGGCAGAGCTATGGACCGGCCCGCCGCCCTTCAAGGCAACCGGCCCCACGCGATCTGAACTTCCCGCGAGCGGAAGGTCTGCCGAAGCGCCGACTACTCAGCGCCAATAGGCAACGGCCAGGAACCGCTCGCGCGGCAGTCCGCGTGCGGTCAGCCGGCGCCGCGCCTCGCGTGCGATCTCGTCGCGGGCGGCAAACCAGACGAAGCCGCCCGGCCCCGGATCGGCCGCATCGAGCGCCTCCAGAAGATCGCCGCTGCGCGTCACCCGCCGGTCGGCCCCCAGCGCCGCCAGATCCCCGGGCGAAGCCGTGACCCAGGCCCGCGCGGGGGCTTCGGACAGCCTCAGGATCCGCAGGATCGCAGGCAACGCGGTCTCGTCGCCGAAAAGCAGCAGCGGATCGCCCTCGGGCAACCAGCCGCCGCCCGGCCCCATGATCCCGACCGGCGCGCCCGGAACGATGCCGCGCGCCCAGTCGCAGGTCGGACTGCCGGGATGGTCGAAGATGTCGATATCGATCCAGTCCGCCCCCAGATCGGCAACGGTATAGACGGCCCGGTGCAGCGCATCGGCCCCCCTGGGCCAGTCGACCCGCGCCGTCGCGCCGATCCGCGGCCAGAGCGGCTCCCGGTCCCGGGGCGGGATCAGAAGCCGGAAATGCAGACCGGTCGAAGCGAAGCGGCTCGCATCGGCCAGCCCGACCCGCAGCCTCAGAAAGCCCGGCGCGCTCTGGCGGCAGGATATCGCCACACCGATGGAAAGGCCCGGGGCCAGGGCCCCCGCCGCCACATCGTCCCAGCCGATCTCGAGACCGCATTCGGCCAGCGCTTCGGTCACGCTGTCCTGCGCCGCACGCAGATAGCGGTCGTCAGGCGCGGTGATCTCGATGCCGAGCCCCGTCCTCGCCCCAGTCTCTGCCTTAGTCTCTGTCCCGGTCTCTGTCTCCGGCCCGATCGGCCGCATAACCACCCGAGAGCCCCGAAGATCTAGGATCACGCCCTGGGCGGTTTCGGACACCGCCAGCTCCCATTCCATGGCCCGCGCGCGCAGCGCCGCCATGGCGTCTTCGGCATTTCCGGCCACATGCCCGCGCGTGCGCTGCGTTGCTTCGATCCCCAAGGCGGCCCCCTCCTGTTGCAGCTCATTTCCGAGTGTTTTTATCAACTACCGGAAATCGAAATGCAAAGCCCTTCTTGCAACCCGGCCGGGGGCGGGCTGACACAAGACGGATGTTCCGCCCCGGTCAGAGGGGCGGAGAGGCGCAGGAGCGGGCCGCGATGCCGGTCCCTGTCAGTAGCTGAAATCCGCGTAGATCCGGCTCAGATCGCCGTTCCAGTCGCCATTGTAATGGTCGAGCAGCTCGTCGGCCGGGGTCTTGCCGGTCTCGACGCTGTCCTCCAGCGCATGCAGGAAATGGCGTTCGTCCTGGACCATGCCGCCCAGCCCGGGCCGGGCGCGGGCCTTGAGCCCGCCGCGGGCGATATCGATCACCTGCCGGGCAAGGCCCAGCATCTTCACGCCATTCACCTCGGCATCGAGCCCGTCGGTGGCGGCGGCGACGCGCCAGGCCTCGCGGGTCTCGGCATCCCAGTCCTTGACCAGATCCCAGGCGGCATCGAGCGCGCCCTGATCGTAGGTCAGCCCGACCCAGAGCGCGGGAAGCGCGCAAAGCCTGCGCCACGGCCCGCCATCGGCGCCGCGCATCTCGATGAATTTCTTCATCCGCGCCTCGGGGAAGATCGTCGTCAGGTGATCGGCCCAGTCCGACAGCGTCGGCACCTCGCCCGGCAGCGCGGGCAGACGGCCGGCCATGAAATCACGGAAGGACTGGCCCAGAGCGTCGATATAGCGGCCGTCGCGATAGACGAAATACATCGGCACATCGAGGGCATAGTCGACATAGCGCTCGAAGCCGAACCCGTCCTCGAAGACGAAGGGCAGCATGCCGGTACGCGCCGCGTCGAGATCGCGCCAGACCCGGCTGCGCCAGGATTTCATGCCATTGGGCTTGCCGTCGAGGAAGGGCGAATTGGCGAACAGCGCGGTCGCGACGGGTTGCAGCGCCAGCGCCACCCGCAGCTTCTGCACCATGTCGACCTCGGAGCCGAAATCGAGATTCACCTGGACCGTGCAGGTCCGGTACATCATCGTCTTGCCCATGGTCCCGACCCGGTCCATGTAATCGGTCATCAGCCGGTAACGCCCCTTGGGCATCATCGGCATGTCCTCATGGCTCCAGATCGGGGCGGCGCCGAGGCCGATGAAGCCGACGCCGATCTCGTCGGCCACGCCCTTCACCTCGCGCAGATGCTCGGTGACCTCGTCGCAGGTCTGGTGGATGGTCTCGAGCGGCGCGCCCGACAGTTCCAGCTGGCCGCCCGGCTCGAGGCTGACATTGGCGCCGTCCTTCTGCAGCCCGATGAGGTTCTCGCCCTCCATCACCGGCGCCCAGCCATGGCGGTCGCGCAGCCCCTCCATCACCGCCTTGACCGAGCGCGGCCCGTCATAGGGAATGGGCTTCAGCGCATCCTTGCAATAGCCGAACTTCTCGTGCTCGGTGCCGATCCGCCAGTCGGGCTTGGGCTTGCAGCCCGAGGCCAGGTATTCGACCAGTTGCTCATGGGATTCGATCGGGCCGCCGCCGGACTGGGGAATGGACATGGGCCAGCGGCCTCCATTTGTTCGCTCGTTTTCCGGCCAAGACCTGCGATGCGGGCGGGCTCAAGTCAAGGCCGGGCGAACGATCCTCGACCAGACCGTCACCGGCCCGTCTTCGGGAGAGCGGTCGAGCGCCGAAAGGATGGTGCGCGGATTGGCGCAGGGCAGCGCCATGAACACATCGAACAGCGCCTCGGCGCCCCGGGCCGATGCCGGGATCGTGACCGCCGGAAAGCGGGTCTGGGTCAGCCGCCAGCCCCGCGCGCCAGTCTCGTCGAAGACCATCTCGATGGCGCGGATCTCGCTCAGCGCGACAAAGCCGCCGCCCTGGGGCGCCAGATAGGTGATCTGGCCCTCGTCGACCCGCACGAGGCCGGGGCCGTCGCCCGCGATGCGGAACCGGGCGCGGCGGATCGCCACGAAGCCCAGCGCAAGGCCAAGCCCCAGCGCCAGCAGGCCCAGCGCCTGGAAGAAATACCCGCCCAGCCCGAAGAGCCAGAGCCCGCCCAGCGCCACCGCGCCCGAAGCGATCAGCTCGCGCCAGCGCGACAGCGCCGCGACCGCCTCGGGCCGCAGGAAGCTCACCCCCAGTCCCCCAGCGCCTGCTGCCAGACCGTCAGCGCGGCCACGGCCGCGGTATCGGCGCGCAGCACCCGCGGCCCCAGACTGACCGGATGGGCGAAGGGCAACGCCCGAAGCCGGGCGCGTTCGGCATCGGAGAACCCGCCTTCGGGCCCGATCAGGATCGCCCAGGGGCCCTTCGCCGCCGCGCCCAGCACCTGCCCAGCCCCCACCAGCGCCTCGTCGCAGAACATCAGGTGGCGGCTGTCATCCCAGCCATCGAGCAGCGCCGAGAGCTTCTGCAACTCGGCCACCTCGGGCACGAAGGTGCCGCCGCATTGCTCGGCAGCCTCGATCGCATGGGCCTGCAGCCGGTCGCGGCGGATGCGCTCGGAATTGGTGAAATCGGTCTGCACCGGGCAGATCCGGGCCGCGCCCAGCTCGGCCGCCTTCTCGACGATGAAATCCGTTCGCGTTTTCTTGATCGGCGCGAAGTACAGCCAGAGATCGGGCGGAAGCTGCAGCGGACGGGTCCGGCTGCGACAGATCAGCACCCCCGCACGCTTCTTCGCCTCGGCCACATCGGCCAGCCATTCCCCTGATTTACCGTCGAAAACCAGCACCGGATCGCCCGGAACCAGTCGCATCACGGCAAACAGGTAATGCGCCTGGTCGCCGGTCAGAGGAACGGTTTGCCCTTCCCCCAAGGGCTGCTCTACATAGAGCCGGATTCTTGCAGACCGAACATCGCTCATGGGGGTCATTGTTATGTCCGACATCGCCGAAACGCCAGAGGCCCGCAGCACGGCCCACCGCCAGACCGTCGGCCAGGTCGCCGATGCCGTTCAGGGCAACTGGGTCGACCGCCTCGCCCCGGCCTGGACCCGCCCCTATCTGCGTCTGTCCCGCGCCGACCGGCCGGTCGGCACCTGGCTTCTCTATCTGCCCTGCCTCTGGGGCGTGACCCTGGCCGCGGCCTCGACCGGGTTCCGCTGGTTCGATCTGTGGATCGTGCTGGGCTGCGGCATCGGCGCCTTCCTGATGCGCGGCGCGGGCTGCACCTGGAACGACATCACCGACCGCAACTTCGACGGCGAGGTCGCGCGCACCCGCTCGCGGCCGATCCCCTCGGGGCAGGTCACGGTCGCGCAGGCGGTGTTCTGGATGGTGGTGCAGTCGCTGGCCGCCTTCCTGATCCTGATCACCTTCAACATGAACGCGATCCTGATGGGCGTGGGCTCGCTGGCGCTGGTCGCGATCTATCCCTTTGCCAAGCGCTTCACGTGGTGGCCGCAGATCTTCCTTGGCCTCGCCTTCAACTGGGGCGCGATGCTGGCCTGGGTCGCCCATACCGGCAGCCTGACCCTCGCCCCGGTCCTGATGTATCTCGCGGGCATCGCCTGGACCGTGTTCTACGACACCATCTATGCCCACCAGGACAAGGAGGACGACGCGCTGATCGGGATCAAGTCGACCGCGCGTCTCTTTGGCGAAGACACGCCTTACCGCCTGCGGCAGCTGCTTCTGGGCGCGACCGCTCTGATGGTGCTGGCGGCTCTGCTGGCGCTGCTGCGCCCCGCGGGCGGTGCGGCCGCCTTCCTGGGGCTTGCCGGCGCGCTGGGCTTTGCCTTCCACATGGCCTGGCAGCTCTCGCAACTCGATACCGACGACAATGACCGCTGCCTGTCCCTGTTCCGCAGCAACCGCGATGCCGGGCTGATCCCGGTGCTTTGCTTCGGCCTCGCGATCCTGGCCTGAGCCCCACCGCCCCAATGACGATCACGAAAGGGCCCCGATGACACACCAAGCCAGGACCGGCCGATGCGACGCCTTCTTCACAAGCTGATCGTTCCCGGCGTCTTCGCGCTGGCAGCACTCGTCTGCCTCGGCGCCGCGCTGCTTGCGGTGGAGAGCATCGAAAGCCAGGCCCGGCAGGCGACCCGGGAGGCCCTGCAGGCGCGCGGCATCGACTGGGCCAGCGCCCGCACCGACGGCATGCTGATGCGCCTCTCGGGAACCGCTCCCGACGAGGCCGCACGGTTCCATGCGCTCGCGGCCGCCGGCAGCGTGGTCGACAGCACCCATCTGATCGACGAGATCGAGATTGCCGCCCCGAACCCGGTGGACGGCCCGCGCTTCTCGATCGAATTGCTGCGCAACGATACCGGCATCTCGGTGATCGGGCTGATCCCGCAAAGCTCGCGCACCGAGGCGCTGGCCAACGAGCTGTCGCGGATCGCCGGGCGACTGCCAGTGACCGACATGATGGATGTCGCCGAGGACCCGGCGCCCGATGGCTGGAATGGCGCGCTCGGGTTCGGGCTGACCGCGCTCGAGCGGCTGAAACGCTCAAAGGTCTCGATCACCGCCACGCGCGTGGCCGTCACCGCGATCTCGAACAGCGCCGAGGACAAGGCCAGGCTCGAAGGCGAGCTGCGCCGCACCGCGCCGAAGGGGCTCGAGCTCGTGCTCGAGATCTCGGCCCCCCGCCCGATCATCGCCCCCTTCACCCTGCGCTTCCTGATGGACGACGAGGGCGCCCGCTTCGATGCCTGCGCCGCCGATACCGAAGCCGCCGCGGCGCTGATCATGGCCGCCGCACGCGAAGCCGGCGCGCCCGAGGACACCAGCTGCACCCTCGGGCTCGGCGCCCCCTCGGCCGATTGGGGGCAGGCCGCCGCCCGCGGGATCTCGGCGCTCGCGGAGCTCGGCGGGGGCAGTCTCACCTTCTCGGATACCGACGTGACCCTGGTCGCCGCCGCAGGCACCACGCCTGCGCTCTTCGACCGGGTGAGCGCCACGCTGAAGGACGACCTGCCCGAGGCGTTCAAGCTGCATGCGGTCCTGCCGGCACCGCTCAAGGCCGAGGCCACGGCCGGGCCCGCCGAATTCATCGCCACGCTGAGCCCCGAGGGCCTGGTGCAGCTTCGCGGCCGCGCCACCAACGGCATGGTGCGCGATGCGACCGAAAGCTATGCGCGGTCGCGCTTCGGCAGCCGGCAGGTGCATTCCGCGCTGCGGCTCGACCCCGCCTTGCCCGAGGGCTGGCCGGTCAGGATGCTGGCCGGGCTCGAGGCGCTGGCGCAGCTGCGCAACGGATCGGCCATCGTCCAGCCCGATTTCGTGCAGATCAGCGGTCTGACCGAGGACAAGACCGCCCGGGCGCGGATTGCGCAGATCCTCTCCGACCGCCTGGGCAATGCACAGAATTTCGACATCAACATCACCTATCGCGCCCCGGCCGAGACCGAGGGCGCCGGCCAGACCGACCCGGCTGTCTGCGTGGCACGGATCGACGCGGCGCTTGCCAAGCGAAAGATCACCTTCGACCCCGGCTCGGCCACCATCGACGGCACCTCTCTGCGGGTGGTCGATGAAATCGCCGACATCCTGCGCGGCTGTCCGCGCGCGAAGATGGAGATCGCGGGCTATACCGACAGCCAGGGCCGCGACGAGATGAACCTGCGGCTCAGCCAGTCCCGCGCCGATGCCGTGGTCGATGCGCTGATGGCCCGGCGCGTGCTGGTCGGCAACCTGACCGCCAGGGGCTATGGCGAGGTCGACCCTGTCGCCACCAACGATACCGAAGAGGGGCGCGAGGCCAACCGGCGGATCGAGTTCCACCTGATCGACGACGGCGCCTCGACGGAAGACGCCACCGAAGAGGCGGAGGAGAGCGAGGCAAGCGGTGCCGGGGCCGGCGATGCCGTGCAGGAGGCTGCCGCAGAGGATGACGTCGAAGCGGATGACGAGAGCGGCGAAGCCACCCCGGCCGCCACAGACGAGGACACACCGGCCGAAGCCGGCGAAGAGGACACGACCGATGGACAGGACTGAATTCATTCTGGTCACCAGCGTCATGCTGTTCGTGGCCTTCGCCCTGGGCTGGGTCGCCTGCTGGCTGGTGCAGCGGCTCGGCCGCACGACCACCGCCGACATGGGCGAACTCGACCGCATGGCCCATGCCCTGCACGAGGCCGAGGAGGCGCGCGATCAGGCTGTGGGCTATCTCGAACAGCGCGAGGCCGAGCTGACCAACCAGCTGAACCAGACCGAGGCCGAACTGAACGCGGCGATGGACGGGCTTCAGCATTCCCGCCAGGAGGCCGAGGAACTGCGCGCCTATATCGAGCGGATCAACGCCCGCTGAACCCCGAGCCGCCCCGGGCTGGCCCGAGCCGCCCCGGCCCCGGGTTCGGGCCTCAGCCCATCACGGCCTTCCGGATCAGGTTCAGCCCGGCCACCGCCAGCACCAGAAGCGTGGCGCGGCGGAACCGGGTCGGGTCGAGCCGGTCCTGCAGCCGCAGCCCGGCCCACATGCCGAGCGCGGCAGGCAGCACCAGCGCGGCCGAGAAGGGCAGGCTTTGCGCGTTCAGCACGCCCGAGCCCAGATGCGCGAACAAAAGCATCGCCGAGCCGATCAGGAACACCACCCCCTGCACCCGGATCATCTCTGTCTTCTCGGTGTTGAAGGACAGCAGATAGGCGATCACCGGCGGCCCCCAGACCCCAGAGATCCCGCCGAAGAATCCGCCGGTCAGCCCCATCGCGATCTCGGCCCTGCCCCGGTGGCGGGCGGGCAGGATCAGCTGCCGCCCCGCCAGCTGCGAGAGGGTGAAGATCGTGATCGGCCCCCCGATCAGCAGATAGAGCACGCGGTCCGAGAGGACCGGAACCAGCGGCGCGCTGAGACAGATCGCCAGCACCACGCAGCCGATCAGCAACCGGTAGCGCGTGATCGATTCCCAGGCCGCCGCCGCCCCCTGCCGGAACGCCTGGGCCAGATTGGTCAGCAGCGTCGCCAGCACCAGCCCGGCCAGCGCCAGCTCGGCCGGCAGAAAGCTCGACAGGCCCGAAATCAGGATCATCGGCAGGGCGAAGCCGACAGCGCCCTTGACGACCCCTGCGACAAGCGCAACCCCGACGGCCGCGACAAACAGATATATATCTATACCAAATATCATCTCCGCCTCCCGCTCCGGCTATATACCGCACCGGCTCTTGCCGCAGCCGCAAAAACAGCGCGATCATTATCCTTCAATATCATCGCCTCAATTGAATTTTTGTTGCGCTGCAGCTGCGAAAGCCCTATGTCACGGCAAGCCCGAAGGAAGGAGACGATTCATGCCCCATGACGGTCAGGACAGGCCCGCCGAACAGGCGCTGCTCGCCGATCTTCTGACGCTGACCGAGGCCGCGCTCGGCCCCGTCGACGCGGTGACCGAGGCCGCGCGCACCGCGCTCGCCGCCCGCGTGACCGAAGAGGGCCGTGTCTCGGGCCGCCTTGTCGAGGCCGAACAGCATGCCGCCCACGGGCTGGCCTGGCTGGCGACCTATGCCCGGGCACTGCGCCAGATGCGGGGCTGGGCCGACCGGCTGACCGAACAGGGCAAATTCGGCGAGATCGAACAGCTGATCCTGCAGATCGCCTTCGGCGAATACCTGGCCCAGATCGCGGGCGGCATCCCGATGAGCCAGGGCGAGATCGTCCGCCTGCCCGAGCTTGGCGTCTCGTCCGAGGCCCATCACGCCTTCTATTCCGACGCGGTCAGCGCGCTGATCCGGGGCGGCAACACACCCGCCGCCCGCGCCCGCCTGGTGGCGCTGATGCGCGAGCAGATCGCCAATGTCACGCTGGGGGCGACCGGGCTCGATGACGAGCTCGAGATGATCCGCGAGCAGTTCCGCCGCTTTGCCCTCGACCGGGTCGAGCCCAATGCCCATGACTGGCACCTGAACGACACGCTGATCCCGATGGAGATCATCGAGGAGATGGCCGAGCTGGGCGTGTTCGGGCTGACCATCCCCGAGGAGTTCGGCGGTTTCGGCCTGTCCAAGGCCTCGATGTGCGTCGTTTCCGAGGAGCTGTCGCGCGGCTATATCGGCGTGGGCTCGCTTGGCACCCGCTCCGAGATCGCGGCCGAGCTGATCCTCTGCGGCGGCACCGACGCGCAGAAGGCGCATTGGCTGCCCAGGATCGCCTCTGGCGAGATCCTTCCCACGGCGGTCTTCACCGAACCCAATACCGGGTCCGATCTCGGCGCGCTCCGGACGCGTGCGGTCAGGGCTGGCGAGACCTATGAGGTGACCGGCAACAAGACCTGGATCACCCATGCCGCCCGCGCCCATGTGATGACGTTGCTGGCGCGGACCGATCCCGAGACCACCAATTACAAGGGCCTCTCGATGTTCCTGGCCGAGAAGACGCCCGGCACCGAGGACGATCCCTTCCCCACCCCCGGCATGACCGGCGGCGAGATCGAGGTTCTGGGCTATCGCGGCATGAAGGAATACGAGCTTGGCTTCGACCGCTTCGAGGTTCCGGCCGAGAACCTTCTGGGCGGGGTCGAGGGCCAGGGCTTCAAGCAGCTGATGCAGACCTTCGAATCGGCCCGGATCCAGACCGCGGCGCGCGCCATCGGCGTGGCGCAATCGGCACTCGATGTCTCGATGCGCTATGCCGAGGACCGCAAGCAGTTCGGCAAGCCGCTGATCGCCTTCCCGCGGGTCGCCGACAAGCTCGCCATGATGGCGGTCGAGATCATGGTGGCGCGCCAGCTCACCTATTTCGCGGCCGGCGAGAAGGACCATGACCGGCGCTGCGATCTCGAGGCCGGCATGGCCAAGCTGCTGGGCGCCCGCGTTGCCTGGGCGGCGGCCGATAACGGGTTGCAGATCCATGGCGGTAATGGCTTCGCGCTGGAATACACGATCAGCCGCATCCTTTGCGACGCGCGCATCCTGAACATCTTCGAGGGCGCCGCCGAGATCCAGGCGCAGGTCATCGCGCGCCGCGTCCTGGGCTGAGCGCCAACAGTCGTCTCTCCGGGCGCTCCGGCCTCAGGGCCGGGGCTGTCCGGAGAGCCTGGTCTTGCTTCCCCCTGGGCGCCACAAGCCGCGCCGAAGCCGGGGCAGCAACTGGAGCGATGAAGAAAACGCCTCCCTGCCCCGCCCGACCCCGGCGCGGCGAGCCATGATTAGCTCGGTCAGACCTGTATTCCGTACGCAGCCATAGGGCGACGATACCATCGCCACGACCTCGCCGAAGCCATCGCGAGGCTCCGACCGGAGCTACCCGCGCTCGCGCGCGACATGGCTGCGATGCACAGGCGATGGGGGCGGATTTGCAGGCTCTTCGGGCTCGGGAAGCGGCCGTCAGACAGTCGCGGCCGCGCCGAAGGGCTCGACGATGACCGCCTCGGGGAAAAGCTCGGCGATGCGGGGCGCGCTGTCCTCAAGGAAGATCAGCTTGACATTGGCCCCCGCATCCATCGTGGCATAGGCCTCGAGCCCGTCCTGGCGGGCGGCCCGGAGCCGACCCAGAACCTGCCAGCTTTCCGGCTTGAGATAGCACAGCGCCGGGCGCGCGGCGATCATGGTGGCATGCATGGCCAGCGCATTGGCCTCGGCCAGCGCACCGAGCCGGGGGAAGTCGCGGTCGCGGATCGCGGCCTCGATGGCGGTGCAATCGGCCTCGGCCTGCGCGGGCCATTGCCCGAAAAGCGGGCTCGTCGCGACCGTATGGCCCATGCCGTCGCGAGAGGAGCGGCTTTTTGGGCCGGTATCGACCCGGACGATGGCAATGCGGAACTCGGGCCAGACCTCGGGCAGCGGGCGGGCGAAACTGTCGGTCCCGTCCTCGCGCGTGCCGCGCTCCCACCGCACGAAGCCGTGCCAGAGCGAGCGCGTGGCCGAGCCCGAGCCGAACCGCGCCAGCATGCTGAGCCTGTCCTCGGCCAGATCCAGCCCGAAGCTGCCCGCAAGCGCCCGGGTCAGCGCGGCAAAGCCCGAGGCCGACGAGGCCAGCCCCGCCGCGGTCGGAATGGTGTTCTCGGTCACGACATGCAGCGGCAGGGTCTGGCCGCGCCGGAACCGGTCGGCAAAGGCCACGACCTTGCGGGCAAAGCCGGTCTCGGGGCCAAGCCGCGCGCCATTCAGCCAGACCGCGTCAGTACCGTCATCGGCCGGGCCGACCCGGGTCGTCGTGCCCCACTCGGCCAGCGAGATCGACAGCGAGCTGTTCAGCGGCAGGTTCAGCCCGGCATCGCGCTTGCCCCAGTATTTCGACAGCGCGATATTGCTGGGGGCCGCGGCCGAGAATGCCACGGGCTCGGGCAGGCGCGCCGGAAGAACGGCGTCGAAGATCGCGCGGGCGCGGTCAGTCATCTATCACAAGTCCCTCTTCTGCCACCGCGACCGGCGTGAAGCCCTCGGGCCGCGCGCCCAGCGCCAGCACGCAATCGCCCAGCCCCGAGCCCGAGATCTTGGCCGCCAGCAGGCCCGGCGTCGTCTCTGCGTCGGCGATGATCCGCGACAGCGTCCCGTCAGAGACCCCAAGCTTGGTCATCTGTCCCTGATAGCGGGTCAGCGCTGCGCCGAATGCCGTCCAGTCCTGCGCCTGTGCCGCTGCAATCGCCGCCGCGGCACAGGCCCCCATCCGGTCGTAAAGCGCGGCGAACTCGGCCTCGCGGCCCGCCATCGCTCCGGCGATCCGGGCCAGCACCTCGGCCGTGGGCGTCTTGTAGCCCGCATAGCGCAGGCCGAGCGCGGGCGGCAAAGGCAGCCGGTCGATCCATGCGCGGGCGGTCTCGGGCGGCGCGCCGGTCAGCATGTCGGCCCCAAGCCGATAGGCATTCATGCCGCCCCTGAGGCTTGCCGCCAGATCGGCCCCGCTGCCCCGTCCCTGGATCTGCCGCACGATCGCCAGCGCGCCGGTATGAAGCCCCTCTGTGGGCGCGCCGCTCAGCCGGGCGAAGGCGCCAAGGGCCGCCACCGTCACGGCGGCCGAAGACCCGAGCCCAAGCGTCGGGTCGATCTCGGAGCGGATCTCGAGCCGCGCGCCAGAGGACAGACGCCCGGCAAAGCGCGCGGCCGCGGCCAGCACGAAGCGATAGGGCCCCTCGACCGCGATCCGGTCGAGATCGACCGTGGCCGGCTCGGCGATTTCCGAGACGATCTCGAGCCGGCGTTGCGGCAGCGGGCTCACCTCGATCTCGATACGCTGCTCGATGGCGGCGACGATGGCGGGATGGCCATAGACCACCGCATGTTCGCCGGTGATCATGATCGAGCCGGGGGCGGACACCTTCATTGCGGCGCTCCGAAGGCAGCCCCGGTGGGCGCGACCTGCAGGGGAGCCCAGCGCAGCTCGGGATGGCCTTCCATCAGACGCTCCATCTTCGGCGCTTCGGGCTGATGGACGAGGATCACGCCGCCATGTTCGCCCCGGATCGAGCCCGCGCCGCAGATCTTGGCCGCGCCCCCCGCAAGCTCGACCTCGCTTATGAAACGCGCCGCGGCCTCGGGCACGACGCCGATACGGCTCAGCAGGCGGTGATTCTCGCGCAGACTGTAAAGCGGCGAGCTGTCGGCCTCGAGCGCGGCCTGGAAAGCGTCGGTACAGGCCTCGAAGCCCTGCCACAGCGCCTGATCGCCGCCATGGGCCTCGCGCACGGCGGCCACGCATTCGCCGGTCGAGCTGGCGGGCTTGCCATGCAGCACCCAGTACCAGCCATCGCCATGCCAGAGCCCGTGACCGGACGGGATGGCGGGGGTGAAGCGATTGTCGCCCTGCACCCGGACCGCGCCGCCCTGGGTCACGGCGGCCGCGTCGATGGCCCCGCCCTTGCCATGCTGGAGCCGCTCGCAGAAGCGGACCCATTCGAAGCGCTCCTCGGTGCTGTGGAGCCGGTCGAGCAGGGTTTCGTACAGCACCATCGTCGCCGCGATGATCGAGGCCGACGAGCCCATGCCCGCGCCCAGCGGCAGCGCGCTGGTGCCGCCGAGCTGGCCCGGCACCGGCAGGCAATGGCCCGGGCTCTTGCCGGGCATCGGCAGCCGCTGCGCCAGCGACATCAGCGTGTAGACGATCAGATCGTCGGGCCGCTGCAGGATCTGCTGCACCTTCATCTCGCCGCGCAGGAAGGCCTCGAAGCGGTGATCGAGCGATTGCTTGAAATGACCGAGCGCGGAAAGCGGATAGAACGCGCCCTGCGAGACCTGGGCGAACACGGTCTTCAGCCCGTCGCTGGGATGGATCGGACGGAACCAGACCTCGGTATAGATCGCGACCGCAACGGCCAGCGCAGGCGCGCCATAGACGACGGCATGCTCGCCCGACAGGATGATCTTGCCCGGCGCATGGGCGCGCGAGGCATCCTCGGGCAGCGTCGCGGGCACAGGCTCGGCGCTCATCGGGCCGCGCCCTTGCCGGTCCGGGGCGGGCGCGCCCGACAGAGATGCATGGGATATCCGTGTGCCAAGCGAAACTCCGCGACACCGGCATCAAGCCTGCCCGGTCCGGAACGGCCGGGGCGGTCGTCGCGGCGTCGCCGCCCTTTAACGCCGCAGACCGCCCAAAGCCAAGCGAAAACCGCCTGTTGCGGACGTCGGGTCGCACCCGGATCCGGGGCGGCAGGCGCGGGCGCAGCCGGGCTCATTTGAGGCTCGGCAGCAGGGTTTCGGGCAGCCAGGTCACCAGATCCGGGAACACGACAAACAGGAGCAGCACGCCAAGCTGGATCAGGAAGAAGGGCACGATGCCGCGATAGACCTGACCGATGCCCAGCCCCGGCGGCAGCACCCCCTTGAGGTAGAAGAGCGTATAGCCGAAGGGCGGCGTGATATAGGCCATCTGCGCCGTGATCATGAACAGCACGCCGAACCAGAGCGGATCGAAGCCCAGCGCCTTGACGATGGGCAGGAAGACCGGAACGCAGAGAAGGATGGTACCGATCTCGTCGAGAAACAGCCCGAGGAAGATCAGGACCAGCACCATCGCGCCCAGCACGACCCAGCGCGAGGTCTCGAGCCCCTCGACGAAGCCCAGAAGCGAGTCTGCCCCGCCGGTGGCGGCAAAGACCGACACGAAGGCCCGGGCACCGATGGTGATCCAGAGGATCATCGCGGTCACCCGAAGCGTGTCTCCGGCCGCCTCCGACAGCATCGGCAGGCTGAGCCTGCGCGTGACCAGCGCCGACAGGGCGGCACCGAGCACCCCCACCGCCGCGGCCTCGGTAGGGGTCGCGAGCCCGGCATAGATCGAGCCCAGGACCCCCAGCACCACGAAGCCGGGCAGAACGAGGCTTTTCAGCTTGGCCAGCTTCCTGCCCAGCGGCAGATGCGGCGCGTCGGCGGGCCTCGGCGCCAGCGCGGGATTGAGCCAGGTCCGGATCAGCACATAGGCCGAATAGCTGGCAGCCAGGATCAGCCCCGGCACGATGCCCGCGGCGAACATCTGGCCGATCGACATCTGGGCGGTGATGGCAAAGACGATCGTCACCACCGAGGGCGGGATCAGGATGCCCAGCGTACCGCCCGCGCAGATCGCGCCCAAGGCCAGCGGCGGGTGATAGCCCCGCGCCAGCATCGAGGGCAGCGCCAGGATCCCCATTGCCGCCACCGCCGCGCCGACCACGCCGGTCATCGCGGCCAGGATGGTGCAGATCGCGATGGTGCCGACCGCAAGCCCGCCATTGAGCCGCGAGAACCAGGTTTCCATCGCCTCGTACAGCGCCTCGATGATACCCGATTTCTCGAGGATCGAGGCCATCAGCACGTAAAGCGGGATCGCCATCAGCGCCTCCGAGGTCATCGTCTCGAAGGTGTTCAGCACCGCGACGATCAGCGCCGAGGGCCCCCATAGAAGGATGGTCGAGATGAAGGCGATGGCGCCCAGAACGAAGGCCAGCCCCGCGCCGCTCAGCATGAAGGCCACGAGCGCGGTGAACATGAAGACGAGGACAAGCGAGCTTTCGATCACGCGTCATCCTCCGCGGCGAAGGCCAGGATGGCATCGGCCAGCGCCTGCAGGACCAGCAGCCCCGCGCCAAGCGGCAGGAAGGCCTTGGCGGGCCACACCACCGGGTTCCAGGCCGAATAGCTGGTTTCGCCATAGCTGATGGATTGCAGCACCAGCGGCAGGCTGAACCACAGAAGGATCAGCCCGAAGGCCGCCGCCAGCGCCAGCCCCGCGAGATGCAGCCCCCGCGCCAGCCGGCCTGTCGCCCGCGACGACAGCAGATCGACCGCGACATGGCCGCCGGTATGCAGCATGTAGGGCCCGCCCAGCAGGAAGAACGGCCCGAAGACCAGCGTCGCAAGCTCGGGCGCCCAGGAGGTCGGATGCGACAGGAAATAGCGCTGCACCACCTCCCAGAGCATCAGAGCCACGATGGCGTAGACCAGCCATTTCGCAAGGCCGAAAAGGCCCCGGTTGAGGGCGGTGATGAACCGGGCCAGTGTCGTCATCGGAGGCTCCGCAAGGGCGGCGCCGGGCCCCGCATGAGGCCCCGCGCGCCGGGTCGGGTCTAGAGCAGGCGCAGCTCTTTCATCAGCGCGATCTGCGAGTCCATCATCCGCCGCGACAGATCGTCGGTCGCGGCCTCGGCCCAGTATTCGATGGCGCGCCCGCGCGCCTCGAGGACATCCCCGGGATCGAGGGTCAGGATCTCGACGCCCGCCTCCTCGAACCTGGCCAGGTATTCGCCGTTCGAGACGATGATGTTCTGGCGCAGCATGCCCGAGATCTCGCGCGCGGCCACCGCCAGCGCCGCCTTCTTCTGGTCGTCGAGCGCCTCATAGGCGCGGGTATTGGCGACATAGGAGGTTGCGGTCGTGGGCTGATGCACTCCGGGCAGGATCAGGAAGGGCGCGACCTCATGCAGGCCCTCTTCGTAATTGGCCTTGATGTCGCCGCGATCGGCGATGTCGATCAGCCCCTTGTCGAGCGCCGAATAGACCTCGGAGGTCGGCAGCGGCGAGACCGAGACGCCGAAGCGCGCCATCACCGCCGAGGCCAGCCCGACGAAACGGCCCTTGAGCCCGTTCATGTCGTCGATCCGGCGGATCTCGACCCGCGAATGGATCGGCTCCTCGCCATAGACGGTCGGCGCGATATAGGTCAGGCCCGCAGGGGCATAGCTTTCGCGCGCCAGCTCCAGCCCGCCGCGTTCGTAGAACCAGGCCTCGTACTGGTCGGCCTCGGGGAAACCGAAGGGCACGGTCGACGAGAAGCCATGCGCCGGGATCCTGCCCGCGGTATAGCCGTCGAAGGTCTTCATCAGCTCGAAGGCGCCGCCCCGGACCGCATCGAAGGCCTGGGCCGAGGGCACGATCTGGCCGCCCGAGAAGGGGGTGATCTCGAAGGCGCCGCCGGTCAGTTCGGCGATCCGGGCGCAGAATTTCTCTTCATAGCGCATTGGCGTGGTGCCGCCGCCCCAGAGCGCCTGCATCCGCCATCTGGTGACGCCATCGGCCCGGGCCGCACCGGTCCGGAGGAAGGCGGGGGCGGCCAGGGCCGCGGCGCCGAGCTGCACCATCCTGCGTCGGGTCGTGTTCGTCATGGATCTGTCTCCGGTTTTCAACAGTTCAGGCACCTTTAAGCACCAGCCTGGCATGGGCGACACTGACATTGCCCGCAGCGACCATGGCTTTCGCCACCCGGTCGACCTCACCGCCCGTCGCCCCGGCGGTGATCGCGATATTTCGGGCATGAAGCGCCATGTGACCGCGCTGGATACCCTCGGTCGCCAGCGCCCGCAACGCCGCCATGTTCTGCGCCAGCCCGACCGCGGCCGTGACCTCGGCCAGTTCCCGGGCCGAAGCAATCCCCATCAGTTTCAGCGCCGCCTGCGCCGCCGGATGGGTGCGCGTGGCGCCCCCGACAATGCCCAGCGCCATCGGGATTTCCAGCGTGCCGACCAGCGCATCACCGGTGCCGATTTCCCAGGTGCTCAGCGAGGTGTAGCGCCCCGAGCGCGCGGCATAGGCATGCGCCCCCGCCTCGATCGCGCGCCAGTCATTGCCGGTGGCCACGACGACCGGGTCGATCCCGTTCATGATGCCCTTGTTATGGGTCGCGGCGCGGTAAGGGTCGATTAGCGCCAGCGCGCAGGCCTCGACGATCCGCCGCGCGACCTCGGCCCCGTCATGGGTCGTCGTGGTCAGCGCCTCGGCCGGCACCCGGACGCTGGCCGTGACCACCCGCCGGTCGGCCAGGTTCGACAGGATGCGCAGCCGCACCTGCCCGCCCGAGATCTCCTCGACCCGGGGCGCCAGCCGCTCGGCCATCGAATTGACCGCATTGGCCCCCATCGAGTCGCGCACATCCACCAGTAGATGCAGCACCGTCATCGGCCCGATCGGCGAGTTCGCGAAGACCTCGACCTCGATATCCTTGCAGCCACCGCCCAGCGCGACCAGCATGCTGTCGCGACGATTGGCCAGCGCGATCAGCTCGTCCCGATGCGCCAGAAGCCGGGCACGCGCCCCGCAGGGATCGCCGATCCCCAGGATCTGGATCTGGGCACGCATGATCGGCGCGGTCGAACTGGCCGTGAAACCGCCGCCCGCGCGGGCAAGCTTGGCCATGTAGGACGCAGCCGCCACGACCGAGGGTTCCTCGACCGCCATCGGCACCAGATAGTCGCGCCCGTTGACAACGAAATTGGTGGCGACGCCCAGCGGCAGCTCGAACGTGCCGATGACATTCTCGATCATCCCGTCGGCCCGCGACACCGAAAGCGCAGGACGATCCGACAGCGCCTCGAGCGCGTCCGGTGCAAGTCCGGCCGCCTCGGCAACCGCCCTGTGCCGCGCTGCAGGGGATTTGTCGCGCATCCCCTCGATCCGCGACAGGACGCTCGCTTCCGGCTCAGATGCGCTGTCCGTCATCTGTGTCTCCTCCCGATCCTTGTGCGGCATCCCACCGCCCCGAGTCGGGATTATCCTGAGATTTGGGCAATTTCCACCGGACTGCGCCCATTATGTTGCGGACATGCCCGCGCAGACGTCTGAGGAAGGACGGCGGGACGAGGCTGCGGCGCTCGAACCGCGCGCCTCCGATAGGCGCCTTGAGCTCGAAAGACAGGCCCGCATCTTGCCGCACCGGTACGGCCGGAAGAAAGCGCTTTGCATGGATTGCAGGCCCGCAATATCAGGGGCGAGCGGGCTCCGAAGGCGGGCAAGGCCGTCCGGCCGTCGCGGCCTCCGAACGGCCCGGCATGGTCGCAAGCCGCAGAAGAGAGGTTTCTGTTGGCCGGTATCGGGGCGGAGCCGCCTCAAGAGGACCGGGCCTAAAAGCCGATGCCCCTGAAGGGGCATCGGTCGGAACGGGGCGGATCTAAGCCGGTCCTTGCGCGGATCGCGGACCGGCGCGCTAGAGGAACAGCGCGTTCAGCTGCGCCGTCGACATCGCCGCGAGCTGGGTCGAGGTAAAGGCCTCGGTCTGGGCATCGGACAGCGCGGCGATATCCTCGGTCTGCATGGCCGCGACCTGGGTGGTTGTCAGCGCCGCGATCTGCTGCGAGTTGAACCCGCCCATCTGCCGGGTCGTGAAGGCCTGGATCGAGGCGGTGCCGAAGCCGCTGATGCTGGAGGTCGAGATATTGCCGATCTGCAGCGTGCTGAGCGTGGTAACCTGTGCGGTGGTCAGCGCCGCCGCCTGCGCCGAGGTGAGGCCCGAGACGCCTTCGGAGGTCAGCCCGCGGATCGCCGAGGTGTCGAGCCGGACCAGATCGGCCGTCTCCATCGCCGCCATCTGTGTCGAGCTCAGCGCCCGGACCTGCACCGAAGAAAGCTCGGCCGCCTGCGCCGTCGACAAGGCCACGATATTGGCCGTCCCCAGCCCTTCGATGGCGGACGCGCCGAGCCCCTTGATCTGGTCGGTCGAGAGCTTGGCCAACTGCGCCGTGGTCAGCCCCGCGGTCTGGGTCGCGCCGAGTCCCTGGATCGCCCGCGTGCCCAGGGCGCCGATCTGGGCCGTGGTCATCGCCGCCAGCTGCGTCGAAGAGAGGTTGCCCAGAACCGTGCTGCCAAGAGCCGCGGTCTGCGTCGTCGTGATCGCCGCCATCTGCGCGGTCGTCAGCCCGGCCACCTGATCGGCCCCGAAACCGCGAAGCGCCGAGGTGTCGAGCCGAACCAGATCGGCAGTCTCCATTGCCGCGATCTGGGCCGAGCCCAGCCCGGCGATCTGGATCGAAGAGAGTTCGCCCGCCTGCGCCGTGGTGAGCGCGACAATGCTGGCCGTCGCCAACCCGGACATGGCCGAACCGCCCAGCGACCTGATCTGGTCGGTCGAGAGCCCGGCCATCTGCGCCGTGGTCAGCCCCGCGGTCTGGGTCGCGGTCAACCCACGCAGCGACCGGGTGCTCAGCGCTGCGACCTGCGCCGTGGTCATCGCCCCCATCTGAGCCGAAGAGAGACCCGACAGGGTGATGTCGGACATCACCGAAGCCTGTGTCGTGGTCAGGGCCGCGACCTGTGCGGTGGTGAGCCCGGCCACCTGATCGACCCCGAGGCCGCGCATCGCCGAGGTGCCGAGCCGGACCAGATCGGCGGTTTCCATGGCCGCGACCTGGGTCGAACTCAGCACGCCGACTTGGGTCGAGGACAGCTCGGCCGCCTGCGCGGTCGAGATCGCGACAATATTGGCCGTCCCGAGACCCGAGATCGCAGAACTGCCCAGCACCCGGATCTGGTCGGTCGAGAGCTTGGCCAGCTGCGCCGTGGTCAGCCCCGCAGTCTGGGTCGCGCCCAACCCCTTCATCGCCAGGGTGCTCAGCGCACCGACCTGCGCCGTGGTCAGCGCCGCCATCTGGCTCGAGGACAGCTCGCCCAGCATCGCGCTGCTCAGAACCGCGGTCTGGGCCGTGGTGATCGCCGCCACCTGGGCCGTGGTCAGCCCATCGATCTGGTCGCCGCTGAACCCGCGGATCGCGGCCGTGGACAGCCGAACGAGATCGGCGGTTTCCATCGCCGCCATCTGGGTCGAGCTCAGCGCCCGGATCTGCAAGGATGAGAGTTCGGCTGCCTGCGCCGTCGAGATCGCGACGATATTCGCCGTGCCGAGCCCCTCGATGGCCGAGACGCCGAGCCCCTTGATCTGGTCGGTCGATAGCTTGGCCAGCTGCGCCGTGGTCAGCCCCGCAGTCTGAGTCGCGCCGAGCCCGCGGATCGCGCGCGAGCTCAGCGCGCCGATCTGCGCCGTCGTCATCGCGGCCATCTGGGTCGAGGAGAGCCCGCCCAGCGCCGTATCGCTCAGCACGGCAGCCTGCGCCGTGGTCAGCGCCGCAACCTGCGCCGTGGTCAGTCCGCCGACCTGTTCAGCCCCCAACCCCTTGACCGCAAGTGTCGAGAGCTGCACCAGATCGGCGGTCTGCATCGCCGCGAACTGGGTCGAACTCAGCGCCGCGATCTGGGTCGAGGACAGCTGGGCGGCCTGCGCGGTCGAGAAGGCCACGATATTCGCGGTCCCGAGACCCGCCATCGCCGAACTGCCCAAAGCCCGGATCTGATCGGTCGAGAGCCGGGCAAGCTGCGCCGTGGTCAGCCCCGCGGTCTGGGTCGAGGTCAGCCCCCGGATCGCGATCGAGCCAAGCGCGTCGACCTGCGCCGTGGTCAGCGCCGCCATCTGGGTCGAGGACAGCTCGCCCAGAAGGGTGCTGCTCATCGCCGCGGTCTGGGCGGTGGTGAAGGCCGCGACCTGCGCGGTCGACAGCCCCTCGATCTGGTCACCGCCGAAACCGCGCATGCTGGCGGTCGAGACCGTTACCAGATCGGCCGTCTGCAGCGCCGCGACCTGGGCCGAACTCAGTGCCGCGATCTGTGTCGAGGACAGCTCGGCCGCCTGCGCCGTCGAGAAGGCCACGATATTGGCGGTCGAGAGCCCGGCCATGGCCGAACTGCCCAGCGACCGGATCTGATCGGTCGAGAGCCGGGCAAGCTGCGCCGTGGTCAGCCCCGCGGTCTGGGTCGAGGTCAGCCCCCGGATCGCGATCGAGCCGAGCGCGTCGACCTGCGCCGTGGTCAGCGCCGCCATCTGGGTCGAGGACAGGCCCGACAGCGTCTGACTGCTCATCACCGCGGCCTGCGCCGTGGTCAGGGCCGCCACCTGGGCGGTGGACAGGCCCGCCACCTGGGTGCTGCCGAGCCCGCGAATCGCCACCGTCGAAAGCGTGACCAGATCAGCCGTCTGCATCGCCGCGATCTGGGTCGAACTCAGCGAGGCGACCTGCGTCGAGGATATCTCGGCCGCCTGCGCGGTCGAGAGCGCCACGATATTCGCGGTCGAGAGCCCGGCCATGGCCGAACTGCCCAAAGCCCGGATCTGATCGGTCGAGAGCCCGGCCATCTGCGCCGTGGTCAGCCCCGCGGTCTGGGTCGAGCTGAGCCCCCTGATCGCCAGCGAGCTCAGCGCGCCGACCTGTGCCGTGCTCAGCGCCGCAACCTGGGTCGAGGACAGGCCGGACAGCGTCACACTGCTCATCACCGCGGTCTGCGCCGTGGTCAGGGCCGCCACCTGGGCGGTGGACAGGCCCGCCACCTGGGTCCTGCCGAGCCCACGCATCGCCACCGTCGAGAGCGTGACCAGATCGGCCGTCTGCATCGCCGCAACCTGCGTCGAACTGAGCGCAGAGACCTGGCGCGACGACAGCTCGGCCGCCTGGGCGGTGGTCAGCGCGACGATATTGTCGGTCGTAAGCCCCCTGATCGCCAGGGACGAGAGCTGCCTGATCTGGTCCGTCGAGAAATTGGCCATTTGCGCCGTGCTCAGCCCCGAGGCCTGCACCGAACCGATGCCGCGGATCGCGCCCGTGGTCAGCGCGCCGATCTGTGCCGTGCTCATCGCCCCCATCTGTGCCGAACTGATACTGGCGATATCGCTGCTGGTCAGGGACGCAATGGTGGCAGTGGTCAACGCCGCGATCTGCGCGGTAGACAGGTTGCTTAGGGTCGACATTTGGCTCCGGGTCCGATTCGGGGGGAGACGTCGCGCCTTCTCGCGCGCATCTGCCAGACAGTCGAAGTCGTGCTGACTTCGCTTCTGCGACACCCTGACCCATGATCGGTAAACAAGCGGCTAAACGCAGGCCGATGGCCTCGGAACTCTTCCTAAACATCGCAGCGATTTTTCATTGGGCCCGGCAATCCCGTCTTAACCGGCAGGCGCGAGTTTTCCTTGAACCGAGGAGAATCCCGATGACCGAGATGTCCCAGTCCGTCTTCCCGTCCGCCGTCCTCCCCTCCACTGGCGGCCCGACCCCGCCCGCCGGGTTCCTTTCCGGCAGCCGGGCCACCAGAGACCTGCCGCCGGATCTCGACGCCCTGACCCGCCGGGCTGCGGCCTGCGGCGATGCCGCGGCCATTGTCGATCTCGCCGCCCGTACCCCCGACACGTCAGTTGCGCTCTACCGGATCTGGCTCGAGTTCAACGGCGCCCGTCCGGACGCCTGGGCCGCCTGGTTCAACCTCTCGGTCCTGCTCAACGCCACCGGCGATCTGGCCGGAGCCTATGAGGCCGCCGCCCGGGCCCACCGGATCAAGCCCGACCTCTGGCAGGCCGCGCTGGCCGCGGGCCAGGCCGCCGAGGCGCTTGGCGACCGCGCCGCCGCCATCGCCTTCCTGCGCCAGGCGCTGCCGCCCGCCGAGGGCCGGGTGGCACTGCACAAGCAACTCGGGCGGATGCTGGAACTCGACAAGCGGCTCGACGCTTCGGCAGAAGAACTGCGCGCCTCGCTGCTGATCGACCCGCATCAGCCCGACGTGATCCAGCATCTGGTGCATACGCGGCAGAAAATGGCGGCCTGGCCGGTGACAGACCTTCGGGTGCCCGGGCTCTGCACCGCCGAGGCCGAGCTCTGGTGCGGCCCGCTGGCCACGCTCGCGCTTCATGACGATCCCGGGATGCAGCGCCGCGTCGCCGCCGACTGGATCGCGCGGAACGTTCCCGATCCGGGAGAGCGCCTTGCGCCCGCCGCTGGCTATCGCCATGATCGGGTGCGGCTTGGCTATCTCTCCTCCGATTTCTGCCGCCATGCCATGAGCTACCTGATCGCCGAACTGCTCGAATGCCATGACCGCGACCGGTTCGAGATCTTCGGGTATTGCGACTCGCCCGAAGACGGCAGCGACGTGCGCGCCCGCATCCTCGCCGCGCTGGACCGCCACGTTCCGATCGGGGCGCTCGGCGACGAAGAGGCCGCACGGCGCATCCGCACCGACGAGATCGACATCCTGATCGACCTCAACGGGCTGACCAGCGGCGGCCGCCCCGGGATCCTGCGCTGGAAGCCGGCGCCGGTGCAGGCGACCTATCTGGGCTATATCGGCTCGGTACCGCTGCCCGAGCTTGACTGGCTGCTTTGCGACGCGATCACCGTACCCGAAGCCGAGGCCGCCAGCTATGCGCCCGCGCCGCTGCGGATCGAGGGCTGCTATCAGGCCAATGACGGCCGCGCGCCAGACCTGCCCGAGGTTAGTCGCGCCAGCGAGGGCCTGCCCGAAGACCGTTTCGTCTTCGTCTGCGTCTCGCATCACTACAAGATCACCGCGCCGGTCTTCGCCGCCTGGTGCCGGATCGCAGCCGCCGCACCCGAGGCGCTGTTCTGGCTGATCGAGGACACGCCCGAGAGCGTGGCCGCGCTGTCAGAGCGCTGGCAGGCGGCGGGCCTAGCCCCCGACCGGCTGATCTTCGCGCCCCGGGTCGACCCGGGACGCTACCGGGCGCGGCTGGCGCTCGGCGATCTCTTCCTCGACACCACGCCCTATAATGCCGGCACCATCGCATCCGACGCGCTGCGGATGGGCCTGCCCGTGCTGACCCTGGCCGGGCGCAGCTTTTCGGCACGGATGGGGGCAAGCCTGCTCACGGCAGTCGGGCTGACCGACTGCATCGCCGCCGATCCCGAGGACTACGTCCGCCGTGCCGTGGCGATGGCCACCGATCCCGACCGTCGTCCCGACCTGCGGGGCCCGGCCCTCGCCGCGCGCTGGCGCGCGACGCTCGGGGATGGTGCCGCCTTCGCCCGCCGTTTCGAAGCTGCCATCGTCTCGGTGCTAAAACGGCCCTGATCTGTCCCGGCTGACACTTGCGGCCCTGGCGGCGCCCGGCATCAAACACACTGGCCCCAAACAACCTGGCACGAAGCGCCCCTGCGCGGCGGACCGCCCGGGGTGCTGCCCGACCGAAGCCTCCGGTCGGGACAGGCTGGCTCAGGCCGGACGGACGGCCCGGGCCCAGAGCGCGAAACGGCCATCCGACTCGACCTGCACATCGACGAAGCCGGTCCGTTCCAGATGGGCGCTGAGCGAGCCGACGGTAAAGCCGGTCCGGTGCGCCATGAAATCATTGCCGCCCTCGATCGAGGGCCGGTAGCCGTAAAGGATGTCGATCGGCGCGATCGGGCCGGCCGCCGAGATATAGGCCGGCTCCTCCAGGAGCCCCTGCGCCACCAACGCCGCCACCCGCTGCAGATCGGGCATCGTCAGCAGCACGAACCCGCCGGGGCGCAGCACGCGGAAGAACTCGGACAGCGCCAGCGGCACTTCATGGGCCCTGAGATGCTCGAGATTGTGCGACGACCAGACGGCATCGACCGCGCCCTCCGAGAGCACCTGCATATCGGTGATGCTGGCCACGATATCCGGCATCACCGTGGGGTCGATATCGAGCCGCAGTTCGCGCCAGCCCGCGGCCGGAAAGGCATCAGCCGGCAGCTTGCCGGGATCGGCCATGCCGCAGCCCACATGCAGAACGGTCTTGAGAGAGGCTGTCGCGTCATCTGTGGCGAGGGTCAGGCTTTCCATGAACGGGCTCCGGTTTCAGGATCGGGGGTGAGTCGGGGATCAGGATCGGGGTTCTCGCAGGCTTTCGCTCAATCCGTTGAGAACCGGATCGAGGAAATAGGTCAGAAGGGTGCGGTGACCGGTGGCGATGTCGCTGGTCAGCGTCATCCCCGGCATCAGCCCCTCGGGCAGCGCCGCATCGTCATCGAAGGCCAGGCGCGCGACATGGCGCGCCGGGCCGCCCTCGGTCGGCAGGCTGGAACTCGGCGCCACATCGCTCAGTCGGCCGGCGATCAGGCCGTGGCGGCGCCAGGGAAAGGCATCGACCTTGATCCGCGCCGGATCGCCGGGATGCACCAGCCCCACATCGCGCGACAGCAGACCGATCTCGGCATGCATCGCGCCACCGGTGGGCGCGATCACCACCACCGGATCGGCGATGGTCATCAGCGAGCCCGGCCCGCCCCCGGCCACCGACAGCACCACCCCGGCCTGCGGCGCCCGCAGATCGTATAGCCGGGTGCGGTCGGTCGCCTGCGACAGCTGCCGCTCGATCACCGACAGCCGCGGGCGCAGCCCCGCCAGATCCTCAAGACGGCTCTGGCGCAGGTCGCTGTCGAAGGCGGCCAGCCGGGCGGCGGCGGTCTCGCGCTCCTGACGCAGCGACATCAGCCGGGCCATGTTCTCGCGGCTGTCGGTCTCGGCGTCGAGCCGGAGAAGCCGGGCCTGGTTGACGGCAAGACGGGTGCCGCTCTGGCGGGCCAGAAGGGTCTCGTGCATGGTCTCGATCTCGCGCGCGGTCGCGACCGCCTCGGCCAGCGCGGACACGCTTTCCAGCGCGGTCTCGATCCCGCTGTCGATCTGGGCAAGCGCCGAGACCAGCTGATCGCGCCTAGCGGCCTCGGCGACGGCGCGCTCGCGCTGGATGCGGGCCTGAAGGGCGAATTCCTCGCCCTCGCCCGTCACCGCACGATTGCCAAGCTCGGCCTCGATCCGGGCGATTTCAGCCTCGAGCGCCGCGCGTTCGGCCGCCAGCACGGCAACATCGGTCTCGGGATCGCGTGCATCGAGCCGGGCCACCAACTGGCCTGCCTCGACCGCGTCGCCCGGACGAACCAGCAGCCGGTCGAGCACCGCCGAGCCCAGCGGCTTCAGCACCACCGGCGGGTCGTCGGTCACGATGCGTCCTTCGGCGGTGACCACGACATCGATCGGCACGAAGGCCGCGAGCGTCACCAGGGCGGCCAGAAGGGCGGCCGAGCCGAACGGCCAGAGCCGCAGGAGCCAGGGCAAGGGCGCGTTTCGCACCTGCACCAGCGGCGGCTGGAAGGGCAGCGCGTCCCGCGCGACAGGGTTCATCGGCGGGCCATCATGCGATATGCTCGGTCTGCTGGCGCCAGAGCGCCGCATAGGTCTCGCAGCGCGTCAGCAGCGTCTCATGCGGGGCCATGTCGAGCAGCCGGCCCTGATCGAGCACCAGGATCTGGTCGGCCCGGACCAGCGAGGACAGCCGGTGCGAGACCACGATCATGGTGCGCCCATGGGCGATGGCGGCGAGGTTGCGGTTGACCAGAGCCTCGGATTCGGGGTCGAGCGCCGAGGTCGCCTCGTCGAGGATGAGGATCCGCGGATCGGCCAGGAGAGCACGGGCAATGGCGATGCGCTGGCGCTGACCGCCCGAGAGGTTGGCGCCGCCTTCCTCGACCATGGTGTCGAAGCCCTTGGGCAGGCGGCGGATGAACTCGTCGGCGCCCGCCATCGTCGCCGCACGCAGCACCGCCTCTAGCGGGGCGCCCGGGACCGCGACCGCGATATTGTCGCGGACAGTCCCCCGAAACAGCAGGTTGTCCTGAAGCACGATGCCGACCTGACGACGCAGCGCGGCCAGCGCGATGTTGCGGATATCGATGCCGTCGAACAGGATCAGCCCCTGCTGGGGCGTCTCGATCCCCTGAATCAGCCGGGTCAGCGTGGTCTTGCCCGAGCCCGAGCGCCCGACGATGCCCACCACCTGCCCCGGCGCGACCGCGAAGCTGACCCGGTCGAGCGCCGGGGTCGCGGCGCCGGGATAGGCAAAGCCGACCTCGCGCAACTCGAGCATGCCCGACAGCATCGGCTGTGCCAGCTTGCCGTCATCCTGCCGCTCGGGCGGATGATCCATGATCTTGCGCAGCATCCTCACCGACAAGGCGGCCTCCTGCCATTCGTTGATGAGCCCGACGATCTGCACCAAAGGCCCCGAGACCCGGCCCGACAGCAGCAGGATCGCAACCAGCGTGCCGACCGTGAGCGTGCCCTGGAGCGCGAGCCCGACGCCGACCGCGACCACGGTGACCTGCATCATCCGCTCGAGAAGCCCGGTCAGCGTGCCGGTCAAGGCCGAGACACGGCCCAGATCCCATTGCTTGCGCACCGACTGGGCCAGGCTGTCTTCCCACAGGCGCTGGCGCGCGGGTTCGACCGCCAGCGACTTGACCGCGCGCATGTTGTGCAGCGTCTCGACCAGAAGCGCCTGACGCTCGGCCTCGACCCCGTAAAGCGCATTCAGCCGCGCCTGCAGGATCGGCAGCATCAGCCCGATGCAGCCCGCGATGACGATGGCGTAAAGCGTGATGATCAGCGTCAGCGTGCCCGAAAGAAGCGCCAGCGTGGTCAGCAGAAGCGGCAGAAGCGCGGCGTCGAGCAGGGTCTGCAGGAGCCGCCCGGTCAGGAAGTGGCGGATCTTGTCGGTCTGCTGGATGTTGCGGGTCAGAACGCCCGCAGGCGTGGTCTCGAACACGGTCATCGGCAGGCGCAGCAGATGGGCCACGCTTTGCGACCCGATATCGGCATCGATGCGGCCGCCCGCGATCTGGCTGAGGCGCTGGCGGATATAGCCGAAGCCCGCATAGAACAGCACCAGAACGACATAGACCGCGGTCACCGACATCAGCGTGTACCAGGCCTGATGCGCGATCACCCGGTCGATCATCACCTGCAGCAGCAAGGGCAGCGAGAAGGCGATCAGATTGCCGGTGACAACCGCCACCGCGACCCCCGCGAAAAGTCCGCGTTCGCGCCGGAGCGCGGGCAGGAACCAGCGCAGCCCGAAGGCCCGGCTCTCGGCGGCGGTGGCGCTGGTGCGCCCGATCAGGATCAGCCGTCCGGTCCAGCGCCGGGCGAAGTCCTCCCAGGGCAGGCTGTGCACCCCCTCGGCCTCGTGTCGCGGGTCGAGCACCGCCGCGCTGCGGACCTTTTCGACAAGTCCGGCATGGACCAGCACGATCCAGCGGCCCTGTTCGACCTCGGCCAGCACCGGAAACCCCTGCCCCAGCCGCGAGGCGAGCCGCCATCCGGCCCTGTCGATCAGCCGGCAGCGCAGCCCCTTGGCCGCAAACAGCGCCATCAGCCCGGGGGCGAGATCGCCGGTCCCGAGATCGGGCAGTTCGTCGGGGCTGAGGACGATACCGTTATGGGCAGCGATCAGGAAGGCGCCGCGCAGGGTCGACAGCTGCGGCGTGTCGAGCGCGAGCGTTTCGGAAAGCTGGGAATCCTGGACCGACATGGGCCCTGTTTACGTCAGGGCACCTTAACGGGCGGTTGTCGGCGATCCGCCGCCCCCCTCCGTATCTGGAAGCGGATCTGGAACCGGATCTGGAACCGGGCCCGGAAGGGTCTCGGAAAGGATCTCGTGGCAGGATTTCGCCCTGCCACGAGAGACCGAGGATCACTCGGCCTGTTTGCGCCAATAGGCACGGGACACCGCGAAGACGGTGCCGCTGAGCGCGATCAGCGCGATCAGGTTGGGGATCGCCATCAGCGCGTTCATGATGTCGGCCACGATCCAGATCACGCCCAGATTGGCGACAGCCCCGATGAGGATGCCCGCCACCCAAAGCAGCCGGAACGGCAGGATCACCCTGGGGCCGAACAGGTATTCGGCCGAGCGTTCACCGTAATAGCTCCAGCCCAGGATCGTGGTGAAAGCGAAGACGATCAGCCCGAAGCTGACGATCAGATCGCCGCCCGGCATGCCGGTATTGAAGGCGAGCGCCGAAAGTGCCGCCCCGGTCTGGCCGCTGCTCCAGACCCCGGTGGTGATGATCACCAGCGCGGTCATCGAGCAGACCAGGATGGTGTCGATGAAGGTGCCCAGCATCGCCACATTGCCCTGGCGCACCGGATCGTCGGTCAGCGCCGCGGCATGCGCGATCGGCGCCGAACCCAGACCGGCCTCGTTCGAGAAGATGCCGCGCGCCACGCCGAAGCGGATCGCCGCCATCACCGCCGCGCCCGCGAAGCCGCCGGTCGCCGCAGCCCCGTTGAAGGCGCTGTCGAAGATCAGCGCGATGGCGCCGGGGACCTGCTGGTAGTTGATCGCAAGGATCGTCAGCGCACCGAGGATGTAAAGCACCGCCATCAGCGGGACCAGCCATTCGGCGACGGCGCCGATCCGCTTGACCCCGCCCACGATCACGACAAAGGTCAGCGCGGCCAGCGCGATCCCGGTCCACAGATGGGGCACCCCGAAGGTGGTCTCGACCGCATCGGCGACAGAGTTGGCCTGCACCGTGTTGCCGATCCCGAAGGCGGCGATGGTGGCGAACAGCGCGAACAGCCAGGCCAGCCAGGCGAAGCGCGGGCCGAGCCCGTTCTTGATGTAATACATCGGCCCGCCGACATAGCGGCCCTTGGCGTCGACCTCGCGGTAATGCACCGCCAGCACGGCCTCGGCATATTTGGTGGCCATGCCGACCAGGGCAGTCAGCCACATCCAGAACACCGCGCCCGGCCCGCCGAGGAAGATCGCAGTGGCAACGCCCGCGATGTTGCCGGTGCCGATGGTCGCCGACAGCGCCGTGGTCAGCGCCTGGAACGGCGTGATCTCGCCTTCATGGCCCTCGCCCTTCTTGCGGCCTTCCAGCATCATCCGGATGCCGTGGCCCAGCTTGCGCTGCGGCAGGAAGCGCAACCCGATGCAGAGGTAAAGCCCGGTGCCCAGCAGCAGCACCAGAACCGGCGGCCCCCAGACGAATGAGCTGACGGCGGTGAGAAAATCTGTCATATACTTCTTTCCCTGCTAGTTTCTCGTTTTCCCGCCTGCCCGCTTCGCCGGGCAGGGGGGCATAAGGTGATCGGTCGCATAACCGGGTCCGGAAGGCAGCGCCTGACGCAGCGTCAAAAGGTGTGAAAGACCTGCCTGCGCCCCGCATTCCGGCAGCCGCCTCGGCCCGGGTGCGCGTTTGGCAGCCAGCCCGGGGCCGACCGCCCGGAGCAGATCCGGCCTTGCCTCGCCGGTCCCTGGGCAAGGGCACGCGGAAACGGGCACCATCCGGGACACGCCCGGCGGAACCTGGCGCGCGCGGGCATTGCGGAGCTGAGGAATGGGGAAGGGCCGCGACCGCGCCCCGAAGGGGGCGCGGAAGCCAAAGGGGTCGGGACGCGCGGTCGACGCCCTGCCCCGGCACACCGGATCAGGCCAGTTCGGCCGCCACGCGGGCCGTCCAGTCATGCCCGGCCTTGCCATGGTAGAAGCCGTTCACGAAGGGCGCCTCGATGCCCAGTTCGCGCAGCTTCGCCTCGCCTTCCTCGACCCCGATCCGCTCGGCCAGCACGTCGTCGAACAGCCGCGTGACCGCGATCATGTCGCAGGAATGCGGCATTACCCGGAAATGGGTCACGCCCAGCGCCTTCATGTCGGCGATATCGGGCAGGAGATCGAGATAGCCGTAGCTCAGTGTCTGGATCCCGTTGACCACCAGGAACGGTTTCTCGTCCATGGTGTTCAGGATCATGCCGTCGCAATCCTCGCCGCAGACGAACTGGCAGTTGTCCTTGGTGCGGGCATGCGCGCGGGCATGATAGCAGCGGGCCGAGAGCGCCAGCGAGGCCCGGCCGAAAACCTGCACCTCGACCCCGACGCCCAGTTCGCCCGCCTTCTTGCCCAGCTCGGCAACCGCCTTGCGCGGCAGCTCGGGCAGAAGCGCGAAATGGTTGGCGCCCTGCTCGTGCAGATAGGCCATCGTGTCTTCGTTATAGACGTTCAGCAGCGCCCCGATCCGGTGCGGCTTGTTCTTGAGATACAGCAGCGCCGCAGTGTTGTTGACCTCGAGATCGCGGCCCTCCTGCTCGGCCCATTGCCGCAGCAGGTTGCGTTCGCGCTTGATCACCACTTCCGAGAACGAGGAGAACACCACCTTCTTGCCCGCGCGTTCCAGCCGCTCGGCAACCTTGTCCATGTGGTGGTCGTCGAAGAAGGGCGTCCGCTTGGAGCAGATCACCTCGCCCAGATAGACGGTCGAGACCGGGCTTTCATCGGCGATCCGGTTGTAGAAATCGAGTTTCATCTCGGCGGGCCAGTGGAACAGGTTCGGACCCAGCGTCAGTTCGGCAGCCATCGGGCTTACCTCCATTTCTTGGTCTTGAGCGCGCCCTCGGTGTGTTTCTGACCCTCGGTCAGCGCCACCAGGTCGGCCAGCTTGGGCTCCTGCCCGGCCATGATCGAATCGACGGCCTCGCGGAAGGCGGCGACCACCTTCTTGACATAGGCGCGGCTCCGTTGGCGCCCCTCGATCTTGAAGGCATGCACGCCCGCATTGATCAGATCGGGCAGCATGGTCGAGGCGTTCAGGCTGACCGGTTCCTCGAAGGCATAATAGCCGTCATCGCGGACGTCGCATTTGTAGCGGCCCTTGCAGATCGTCGGATAGCCCGCAGTCTCGTCCGGCTTGAAGCGGTCGATCATGTAATCGCCCAGGATCGTCGACATGCTGCCATCCTCGGCGCGTTCGTATTTCACGCAGGAGGCGGGCGAGCAGGCGCCGTCCATGTTGGTCGACTGGCCGGTGACGTAATTGGTCAGCGAGCAGCGGCCCTCGACCATCAGGCCATGGTTGCCGAAGATGAAGGTCTCGACCTCGCAGGGGATCTCCTCGACCAGGCCCTTGATCTCGGACACGGTCATGATCCGGGGCAGCACGATCCGCTTCACGCCCAGTTCCTGCACGTAATACCGGATCGCCTCGGGGGACGAGGCCGCCGCCTGCACCGACAGGTGGATGCGCAGCTGCGGGTGGTTTTTCTTGATGTAATCCGCGACCGCGATATCGGCCACGATGCAGGCATCGGCCCCCAGCTTGGCCGACAGGTCGGCCGCATCCTTCCACAGCTGCACATTGCCCGCGGGCGGGAAGGTGTTCAGCGTGATCAGCACCTTGGTGCCGCCGTCATGGGCGTATTTGATGGATTTCTCCATCTCTTCGGGGGTGAAGTTCAGCCCCACGAAGTTCCGCGCATTCGTGGCGTTCTGATAGCCGCAATAGACCGAATCGGCACCGGCATCGACGGCCGAGCGCAAGGCGGCGGGCGTCCCCGCCGGGCAAACTAGTTCGGGTTTGATCATGAGTGCGACCCTTTCCGTTTCTGGGCATTCTCAGCCGCCCGGCGCAGCATGTTCAGCGCCCCCCGGCCCGGCGCGCCGAACATGTCGGCCACGCTTTCGGCAATCGGTTCTTCCACGTCGTCGAGCGCGTTCCTGAGGCAGACCACGGCCTCGGTATCCCCGGTCACGATCAGATCGCGCGAGAAGAACAGCGCGTCGCCGTCCTGCTCGGTATCCATCAGCGTCAGCAGATCGAGGAACTTACCCGAGATCCGCGCGCAATGCGGCGGCAGGACACGGCGCCGGTTGAGCGCCTTGAAGTCGAGCGCCTCGGGATCGGGCCGCAGATACAGCATGAACGGCATGTCGACAGGGTCGACCAGGAAATAGGCGTGGCGGTGATGGCCCAGCCGGTCGAACATGTCGGGATTGTCGGCAGCGATCTTGGTGACGATGCGCTTGAGGACCGGCTGCAGAAGAAACAGCGGCAGCGGCGGCAGGAGGGAAAACCCTCCGGAGCCGCCGGGCAGGCGTGGGGATTGGGGTGCGGTTGTCATGGCTGGTCGATACCCGGATGTGGGACAATCCGGATTGACTTAGGTCAAACCTGTCGCACTGTCCGGGGCACCAATTGTCACAGCGCTCAGAAGGCGCGGCGCGAACAACCGGAAATCCGCATTGGCCGCTGGAATCGGCCCGACTTCACAAGGCCGTGAAAAGGGTCAGTCGGGCAGGCTGAAAAGCGGACGGCACACCTGCTGGGCATGGATCCGCGCCCAGTTCGAGCCGGGCTTGCTGACGCCGAGCACGATCTGATCGGGCAGATCGCGGGCCTGGGCCAGCAGCTCGGCATCGGGCCGGACCGTGAAGATCGCGCTCTTGCGGCCGGGATGGCTGGCACTGGGGCCGCGCGGATGCACCAGATAGATCCGGTCGGACGGGCGGGCATCGGTCTGGCTTTCGGCATATTCGCCCGCCGCGCACCACAGTTGCGGCCCGGCATCGCCCGGCTGCGACAACACCTCGAACTCGCCCGGCTTCCCGGTCGGCTGGACCCGGTTGCCACGGTCGGTCAGGATCGGATGCGGGCGGGTATCGCCCGGAACGCAGGCTGCAAGGCTGGCGGTGGCGGCGAGGGCGGCAAGGCAAATCGAAAGGCGCATGGGTCTCGGTCTCCGTCCGGGCCGCGGGACAGGAATGCGCCCGGTTCTCCTTTCGATAGAACGCCACCCAGCGCGCGGCAAGGCCCCTGACAGAGGCCCCTCCTCGTCGGCGCCTCACTGCCGGGCGGCAGGCGGGCGGACAGAAGGCAGGCGGGCGCTCAGCCGCTGAGGCGCAGGGCAGTCCCGAAGGCCCGCCAGACGGTTTCGTCCCAATAGCGCGCCGCCGCCCCCGAGGTCGACGGCAACACCCAGACCGGCAGGCCCCGGACCTCCTGCGCGCCGTACCCGACCCGCTTGCGCCCCAGAAAGACCTGCGCCGCGCGCTTGCCGTTGAAGGCAAGGCTGCGCGGCCGCCAGGTCTCGACGAAACGGGCCAGCCGGTCGGGGTCATGCGCGACGGCCGGAACCGCCGCATCCACGCCCCAGGCGCCCTTGGCCAGATCGGTCAGCCCGATCCCCAGCGCCAGCAGCCGCGCCTCGGAGCCGACCGTCAGCGGCTCCTGGACCAGCCCGGCGCGAAACAGGACCGGCCAGAACCTGTTGCCATGCCCCGCATAGTAAAGGCCCAGCTCTGCCGAGCGGGGCCCTGCGGCCATGCCGCAAAAGACGGTGCGCAGACCGGGCGCGACATAATCGGGAAGGATGTCCTCCGATTCCATCGCCGCGCCCGCCCGGAGGCTTCCGCTACTGGTCGAGGAAGCTGCGCAATTTGCGCGAGCGGCTGGGATGCTTGAGCTTTCTCAGCGCCTTGGCCTCGATCTGGCGGATCCGTTCGCGGGTCACGCTGAACTGCTGACCCACCTCTTCGAGGGTGTGGTCGGTGTTCATGCCGATGCCGAAGCGCATCCTGAGAACGCGCTCCTCGCGCGGGGTCAGCGAGGCCAGCACCCGTGTCGTGGTTTCCTTCAGGTTCTCCTGAATGGCCGAATCGAGCGGCAGGACCGCGTTCTTGTCCTCGATGAAATCGCCAAGCTGGCTGTCTTCCTCGTCGCCGATGGGCGTCTCGAGCGAGATCGGCTCCTTGGCGATCTTCATCACCTTGCGGACCTTCTCGAGCGGCATCTGCAGCTTTTCGGCCAGCTCCTCGGGCGTCGGCTCGCGGCCGATCTCATGCAGCATCTGGCGCCCGGTCCGGACCAGCTTGTTTATGGTCTCGATCATGTGGACCGGGATCCGGATGGTGCGGGCCTGGTCGGCGATCGAACGGGTGATCGCCTGCCGGATCCACCAGGTGGCATAGGTCGAGAACTTGTAGCCCCGGCGGTACTCGAACTTGTCGACCGCCTTCATCAGGCCGATATTGCCTTCCTGGATCAGGTCGAGGAACTGCAGCCCGCGGTTGGTGTATTTCTTGGCGATCGAGATCACCAGGCGCAGGTTGGCCTCGACCATTTCCTTCTTGGCCTGGCGGGCCTCCTTCTCGCCCTTCTGCACCTGGCTCACGATGCGGCGGAATTCCTGGATGTCGACGCCGACATACTGGCCCACCTGCGCCATCTCGGCGCGCAGCTCGGCCACCTTGGCGGCCGAGCGTTCGGTGAAGGCCGACCAGCCGCGCCCGCCCTTGCGGGCCATTTGCTCCATCCAGTTCGGGTCGAGCTCGTGACCGCGATATTCGTCGATGAATTCGCGCCGGTTGATGCGGGCCTGGTCGGCCAGCTTCACGATCGCCCCGTCGATCGCCATGATCTTGCGGTTGATCCCGTAAAGCTGGTCGATCAGCGCCTCGATCCGGTTGTTGTGCAGATGCAGCTCGTTGACCAGCAGCACGATCTCGGTCCGCAGCTTCTGGTATTCGGCCTCGTCACGGTCGGAAAAGCGCTGGGTCTTGCTCAGCGTGGCCTGGATCCGCTTGTCCTGGATCTCGGACAGCTTGGAATAGTCCTCGGCGATCTGGTCGAGCTTCTCCAGCACGCGCGGTTTCAGCGCCGCCTCCATGGCGGCGAGGCTCATATTGGCCTGCTCTTCCTCGTCGTCGTCATCGTCGCGGCGGATCGGGTTGCCGTCGGCGTCGAGTTCGGGGCCGTCATCCTCCTTGCGGCTGCCGGTGGCATTCGAGGCCTCGACCCCGATCCCGTCGACGACCGGCTCGTCGCCGTCATCCTCCTCGAGCGAGCGCCCGAAGGTGGCGTCGAGGTCGATCACGTCGCGCAGCAGGATGTCTTCGTTCAGAAGCTCGTCGCGCCAGATGGTGATCGCCTGGAAGGTCAGCGGGCTTTCGCAGAGCCCGGCAATCATCGTGTTGCGACCGGCCTCGATGCGCTTGGCGATGGCGATCTCGCCCTCGCGCGACAGAAGTTCGACCGACCCCATCTCGCGCAGATACATCCGCACCGGGTCATCGGTGCGGTCGAGCGTCTCGGTGGTGGTGGTGGCGACCGCCACCTCGCGCGAGGTCGAGGTGGTGACCACCTCGGTGGATTTCTCTTCGCCTTCCTCGGCGCCTTCCTCGGCCTCGATGATGTTGATGCCCATCTCGGAGAGCATCGACATCACGTCCTCGATCTGCTCGGAGGACACCTGTTCGGGCGGCAGCACCTGATTGAGCTGGTCATAGGTGATGTAGCCGCGCTCCTTGGCCTCGGCGATCATCTTCTTGACTGCGGCCTGGCTCATGTCGAGCGCGAGGTCCGCGTCCTGCTCGTCAGTTTTGCTGTCGTCCGTGTCCTTGGCGGCCATGGAGGTCTCCTTGCAGGATGGCTGATTCGTCCACCGGGTCGAACCGACTCAATAGCTCGAATCAGCGGAAAGAACACCTATGTACCCCTGATTCGTTGATCAAATCTCAACTTTCTGGCACATTGCGGCGTTACGTTCTGCCCTTGCCATATTCGATTCGGCCCAGAAGGTCGGCAAAGGCATCGCGTTCGTCCCGGTCCACATGCGCCCCGTTCGGGGCAAGCTCGAAGTCGGCGGCGTCCTCTTCCTGGGACGGTCCGGCGCCATGTCGCGCCCTGGCGGCCTGGCTCAGTCGCCAGGTAACCCCCTCGTCGGCAAACCCCTCGAGATCACGCATGCCTTCCTCGATATCCCGTTCCGCGCCGCGCAGGCGCATCAGGCGGTCGACTTCATGCGCGATGCACAGAGCGGCCTTTTCGTGATCCTCCGGATCATGAACCGGCGGCGCTATGCGCACATGGCTGAGCGAGAACAGCTTTTCAAGAGGCCCGGGGCCAACTCGTGCCTCGAGCGCCTCACGAAAAGGCATTCCCTCCTCCGGCGGCGGCAGAACCAGCAATGCCTGCTGCAACGCGGCATGGTCGGGCGTGGCGCAGACCAGCGCCTCTAGCTCGCCCGCAAAGCGCGCGATCAGCCCCGGATGGATGATGAGCGTGGCCAGAATGACCGCCTCGCGCAACTCTTCCTCAAAACGCGGCAGCGCCTGCACCAGTTCCGAGCTTTTGGTGCTGGAGACCGGACGGCGGCGCGGCTCGCGCGTCCAGCCTCCCTTGCGCCCGGCCCCGCCGCCGCCACCGCCGCGGGCCGGACGGAACAACTCCCAGCGCAGGCGTTTGAGCTCTTCGTCATAGTGATGACGCAATGTCGGATCGCGGATCTTCTCGACCGCGGCGGCCAGGTCGCGCTCCAGCGCGGCGCGGCGCTCGGGGCTGTCGAAGACCCGGTCCTCGATCGCGCGTTCCCACAGGATCGCGACCATCGGCCGGGCCTCGTCGAGGATCTTGCGCATCGCCCCCGCACCGCCCGCGCGGATCACTTCGTCGGGGTCCTGACCGGGCGGCATGATCGCAAAGCGCAGCGCCTGCCCGGCCTCGAGCAGCGGCAGCGCCAGATCCATCACCCGCCGCGCCGCCCCGATCCCGGCCCTGTCGCCATCCAACGCGATCACCGGCTCGGGATGGACGCGCCACAAGAGCCGCAGCTGGTGTTCGGTGACGGCGGTCCCCAGGGGCGCGACCGCCGCGCCGAATCCCGCCTCGGACAGCGCGATCACATCCATGTAACCCTCGGCCACGATCAGCGGCTGCCCCTTGCCCGCCGCCTCGCGCGCCCGGGCGAGGTTGAACAGGGTATGGCCCTTGTCGAAAAGCTCGGTCTGGGGCGAGTTCAGGTATTTCGAATTGTCGTTCGGGTCCATCGCCCGGCCGCCGAAGGCGATGACCCGGCCGCGCCCGTCGCGGATCGGAAACAGGATCCGGTTGCGAAAGACGTCATAGGGCTTGCGGCCCTTGTCGGAGGCCCGCGCCAGCCCCGCGGCGAGAATCAGGTCGGGATCCAGCCCGCACCCGGTCAGATGGTCCCAGAGCCCCTGCCAGCCGGGCGCCGCGAAACCGATTTCCCAGCGCGCCTGGGCCTCGGGCGACAGCCCGCGCCGCGCCAGATAGGCCCGGGCCTCGGCCGCAGCCCCGGTCTGCATCTGCATCCGGTAATGGCGCTGCGCCACCTCCATGACTTCGAGCAGACGGGTCTGCCGGTCGGCCCTGACCTTGTCGGCAGGATCGCGCGCGGGCATCGGCATCCCGGCTTCGCGGGCCAGGATCTCGACCGCCTCCATGAAGCCGACATTCTCGGTGTCCTGCACGAACTTGATGGCATCGCCCTTGGCGTGGCAGCCGAAGCAGTAATAAAAGCCCTGCCGGTCGTCGACGTGGAAGCTGGCGGTCTTTTCCTGGTGAAACGGACATGGCGCCCAGAGATCGCCCTTGCCCTGGTTCGACTTCCGCGCATCCCACATGACCTTGCGCCCCACCACCTGGGCGATGGAGGTCCGTGTGCGCAACTCGTCGAGGAATCCGGGGGGCAAGCTCATGCCGAACAATATCGGCCGCGCGGGGCCGCTGTCCATATGGTCCGGACCTGCACCGCCGCCCCGCCCCGCAGCCCCGACGACCGCCGCAGAGGGCCGGCGCCGGGCCCCGCCCTCCGCGCCCCGCAGCGCCACCGCCGGCAGCACCCGATCCTTGCCCGATGTCCCGTCATGGCCGCCTCAGCGCTGTTCGCTGCGGCTCTGCAGCAGCGCGGTCAGGATCTCTGCCATCGCCTTGGCCTCGCCCGCCGAGGTCACGCCGCCGACGCCGACCCGGCGCCCGAAGCGCCACCAGACCCCGGGCGCCCAGGCCCGGGGCAGCGGCTCTGTCAGGCTCAGCGAGAACCCGTTCGAGGGCTTGAAGGCCAGCATGCCGCGATCGAGCCCGGTGATCCGTTCGATCCGGGCGATCTCGCGACCGGTATCGTCGAACAGACCCGCCCCGGTCAGGATCAGCCGCCGCGCGGTCGCGCGCCGCATCAGCTCGGCCAGCGCCAGTGCGCCCGCCCCCATCCCCAGCAGCAGGACGCGGTAGCCGATCCCCTCGGGCGGGTGCACCATCCCGATCTGGATCAGAAGCCCCGCCAGCGCGACAAGCACGCCCAGCCCGATGACCCGGCGGATCTGCGAAACCCTGAGCGTGGCGAGTTCGTCCGACATGCCTGCGTCCTTCTCCTGTTCTTGCCCCGAACCGCCTGACGCCCCGCCTTCGGGGCCAACACGGGTCGCCCTTGTATCCGGCGGAAGGGCGCGTAGGCTGCGGACATGTTGGGCGCCGGACGGCCCGTCAAGCCTTGGCGCGCCAGACGCGGCGAAAAAGCACCTTGTCCGACGCGACGAAGTCGCCATCTTTGTAGGGAAGCCAATTCATTTTGGTGGACAGGATCAACACAGGTGGATCATGACTGACAAATCTTCGGAAAAGCCCGCGCAACTCCTGGACGACCCGACTCCGTTCTCGAATCGGATGAACTGGCCGCTCCTGAGTTCGTCCAAATCGAAAACAGAGCTGAAGACCGACGACCCGACCCCGCTTTCGAGCCAGCTCCGGTGGCCGCTGCTGTCGGGCCGCAAGTCGCAGGTCGAACTGACCACCGGCTCGACTCCGATCTCCGACATGATGAAATGGCCGCTGCTGAGCAACAAGTCGACCATGTTCGACACCGAGCTTCCCTCGGCCAAGGGCGGCAACAGCAAATCCACCGGCGACAGCCCGGTCAGCAAGTTCATCCGCGGCATCGTGACCGGCGAACCGCAGAAGTAAGCGGACCGTCACAGGCCGTTTTTGGCGCGGACCCCGCCGGGACCCCTCGGCGGGATTCGTGTGTTCAAGGCCTGCATTCCGGTTGAGCGCCCCATTGCCGTCAGGCCGAGACCGCCTTTTTCACCATGCTCCAGTAAAGATCCTCGACCTCGGCGCGGCTCAGCCGCCCCTCGTCGCGATACCAGGTGGTGACGCCGGTCAGCATGGCGATGACCGCGAAGGCGGCATGTTTGCTGTCGGCCACCTCGAAGACGCCCCGCGCCCCGCCTTCGCGCAGGATATCCTCGAGCACGGTCTCGTAGCGCCGCCGCAGCGCCTCGATGATGCGGAAATTCCCGGGCTCGAGATTGCGCAGCTCCATATAGGCGATGAAGACCGCATCGGGCCGGTCGAGATGGAAACGGATGTGAAAGCGGGTGAAGGCCTCCAGCGCGTCGCGCGGGCCACGCCCCTTGGGCAGCGCCTCCCAGGCGGCAAGCAACTCGTCGAGATGGCTTTTCATCAGCTCGAACAAGAGCCCCTGCTTGTCGGGGATGTAGTTGTAGAGTGCACCGGCCTGTACCCCGACCTCGGCCGCGATCCGGCGCATCGAGACCGCAGCATAGCCGTGCCGCGCGAACAAGGCCTGCGCCGCCGCCCGAAGCCGCGGGCCGGTGATCTCGGAATGCGAACCGGATGTACGTGCCATCGCGCCAGAATATCTGAACATGCGTTCAGTTCAATCCCTGCGTCCCCCTTCGCCCCCCCGCACAACGCCGCCTTGCCCTGCCACACCGTCTTGCCGTTGCCCGGCCGCCGCGTTTATGTTGCGCGGGGTCAACGGAGGAACCGATGGCACGCTTGCCCCTTTGCATTGCCGCAGCGGTTCTTCCGATGCTGGCTGCCTGCGCCGACTTTCCCGAGATCGACGCCGCCGAACGCGCTGCGGCGGGCCCGACGCTCGTGCCCGAAATCGCGCCGATCGACCCGCTTCTGGCCAGCGCCCGCACCCTGCGCGGCAGCTCCGTGTCGCCCGACAGCCTGGAAAGCCGTGCCGCGCGGCTCCGGGCCCGCGCAGCACGGCTCCGCGACCGCGATATCTGATCCGCGATTTCCGAACGCAGGTTCCCGCTGTCGTCCCCGCAATCGTCCCCGTCGTCGTCACGGCCTGTGCCTTCCGTGGCATGGGACGGCACCGTAGTCGCGTTGCAAGCCCGGCGCCTTCGCGCTAACAACCGGCGAACCAAGATACAGTGACCCGGGAGTTGCCACATGACCACCCCCTTGCGCCTCGGCATTGCCGGGCTCGGCACCGTCGGCGTCGGCGTCGTCAAGATCGTGCAGTCGCGCGCCAATCTGCTGGCCCAGCGCAGCGGGCGGCCGGTGGTGGTCACGGCAGTCTCCGCGCGCAGCCGCGGCAAGGATCGCGGCGTCGATCTGTCGGGCTATGCCTGGGAAGACGATCCGGTGGCGTTGGCCCGCCGCGACGATGTCGATGTCCTGGTCGAACTGATGGGCGGCTCGGACGGCCCCGCCAAGGCCGCGACCGAGACCGCGCTGGCCGCGGGCAAGGATGTGGTGACGGCGAACAAGGCGATGCTGGCGATCCATGGCCAGGCGCTGGCCGAGACCGCAGAGGCGGCCGGCCGGGTGATCCGCTTCGAGGCCGCGGTCGCGGGCGGCATCCCGGTGGTCAAGGCCCTGACCGAGGGGCTTGCCGGCAACCGGATCGACCGGATCATGGGCGTCATGAACGGCACCTGCAACTATATCCTGACCCGGATGGAACGCGAGGGCCTGCCCTATGAAACGGTCTTCGAGGAGGCCCAGGCTCTGGGCTATCTCGAGGCCGATCCGACGCTCGATGTCGGCGGTATCGACGCCGGCCACAAGCTGGCGCTTCTGACCTCGATCGCCTTCGGCTCGCGGGTCGATTTCGACGCGGTCGAGCTGGAGGGGATCGAGCGGATCTCGATCGTCGATATCCGCAACGCCGCCGATATGGGCTTTCGCATCAAGCTTCTGGGGGTGGCGCAAACCACCGGGCGCGGGCTCGAACAGCGGATGTCGCCCTGCCTGGTGCCGGCGAATTCGCCGCTCGGCCAGCTCGAGGGGGCGACCAACATGGTCGTGCTCGAAGGCGACGCCGTGGGCCAGATCGTGCTGCGCGGCGCGGGGGCGGGCGAAGGCCCGACCGCCAGCGCGGTGATGTCGGATGTCGTCGACATCGCCCGCGGCTTCCGGGTGCCGACCTTCGGGCAGCCCGCGGCTGGGCTCGAAGCGGCGCGCCCGGCCCGGGCCACGGTCGCGGCGCCCTACTATCTGAGGATCGAGCTGCAGGACAAGCCCGGCGCCATGGCCAAGGTGGCGGCGGTGCTGGGCGAGGCCGGGGTCTCGATCGATCGCATGCGCCAGACCCGACACAGCGAGACCACCGCGCCGGTGCTGTTCCTGACCCACAAGACCACCCGCGACGCCCTGGATCAGGCGCTGAAGGGCTTCGCCGCCACCGGCGTGGTGGTGGGCGACCCGGTCGCGATCCGGATCGAGGACGTCTGACCGCGCGCCCCGGATCCGTATTCCGGGGCCAAATCCGGGGGGCCGGATCGTCCGGGAACAGGACGACCCGGCCTTAGCCCGTCCCTGCCTTGACCCGTCCCGGCCCTGACCGCTCCCGACCGGGTCACGAATTGTTTCCAAACGCGCAAAAATGCCCCTGGCCCAGCGTCACTTTACCTTGGGTTAACCTTAACGGGTCATTAAGGCCGGGTTTCTCGTCAAACGGGAGCCCCATGCCGCAGGTCATTTCCCTCGCATCGGCACGCAGCCGTCGCGCCAATGTCTCCGACTTTGCCACGCCCCGCCGCCCAAGCGACCTGCGGCTGGGCGAGTTGCTGCTGGCCTCGGGGGCGCTCTCGCCCGAGACCCTGAGCCGGGCGCTGAGCGAACGGGCGAGGATGGAAATCCGCCTGGCGGATCTGCTGATCGCCGAGGGGCTGGTGCCGCCCGACGAGATCGATGCCACGCTCTGCCGGCTGCATGAGACCGGCCGCGCCGATTTCGACTCGTATCCTCCCGATCCCCGGCTGATCGACCTGCTCGGTCCGGCCCGATGCCTGCGCGACGGCCTGCTGCCCTGGCGCCGGGTCGGGGGCGCCACGCTGATCGCCTCGGCACGGCCCGAGCGGTTCGAGGAGCTGCGGGCCGACCTGCCGGCCGGGTTGCAGCCTGCGGTGATGGTGATCTGCCGCGAGGCCGAACTGCAGGAGGCGCTGGCGGCCTGCCGCGGCCCGGCATTGGCGCGCGCCGCCGAAACCCGGGTCAATGACTGGGACAGCTGCCGGTTCTGGTATCATGCCGGCCCGCGCGCGGCGCTGGTGCTGGGTCTCTCGGGCCTCGGCCTCGCCCTGCTGGCGGCGCCGCTGGCCGTCCTCCTGCTGCTGACGCTCTGGACCATGCTCTGGTTGGCGCTGGGATCGGGGCTCAAGCTTGCGGCCGCGGCGGCGCAGATCCGGGCGCGGCACCGCGCCCGGCACAGGCCGTCCGATCCGGTCCCCACCATCGCCCGGCTGCCCGCGGTCTCGATACTGGTGCCGCTGCACCGCGAAACCGAACTGGCACCGCGACTGATCGCCCGGCTTGCCCGGCTCGACTATCCGCGTGCGCTGCTCGACATCTGCCTCGTCACCGAGGCCGACGATCTGGACACCCGTGCCATGCTCGACGCCGCCCGGCTGCCGCCCTGGATGCGCGCCCTCACCGTGCCCCCGGGCCAGATCAAGACCAAGCCAAGGGCCCTGAACTATGCGCTGGAATTCTGTCGCGGCTCGATCATCGGGATCTACGATGCCGAGGACGCCCCCGCCCCCGACCAGCTGCGCCGCATGGTCGCGCATTTCCACAGCTGCGGCCCCGAGGTCGCCTGCCTGCAGGGCGTGCTCGACTTCTACAATGCCCGCGCCAACTGGCTGGCCCGCTGCTTTTCCGCCGAATATGCGGCCTGGTTCCGCGTGGTCCTGCCCGGGCTCGCGCGGATCGGCCTGCCAGTGCCCCTGGGCGGCACGACGCTGTTCTTCCGTCGCCCCGCGCTCGAGGCGCTCGGGGGCTGGGACGCGCATAACGTGACCGAGGATGCCGATCTCGGCATCCGCCTCGCGCGTCACGGCTACCGCACCGAATTCCTCGACAGCGTCACCGAGGAAGAGGCCAATTGCAGCGCCTGGCCCTGGGTGCGGCAACGCTCGCGCTGGCTCAAGGGCTACGCCATGACCTGGACCACCCACAGCCGCCGCCCGGGCCTGCTTCTGCGCCAGCTCGGCCCCTGGGCCAGTCTCGGCATGCAGGTGCTGTTTCTGGGCAGCCTGACCCAGTTCGTCTTCGCCCCGCTGCTGTGGTCGTTCTGGCTGCTGCCGCTGGGCCTGCCGCATCCGCTGGCCGCGAGCCTCGGCCCGGCCGGTCTGTGGCTGGCCTTCAAGCTGTTCCTGGCCTGTGAGGCAATCAATCTGGCGGTGGGCGCGGTCGGGCTCTGGCGCGCCGGAAAGCCGGGCCTCATCGCGCTGCTGCCAAGCCTGCATGTCTATTTCCCGCTGGCCTCGCTCGGCTCTTACAAGGCGCTCTGGGAAATGGCCACGCGGCCGTTCTACTGGGACAAGACCCGTCATGGCCTGGGAGAGCGGGACGCGGCGCTGCCCGCCTCCAGGACCGGGACGGGCAGGATCGGGCCAGACAGGGCTGGATCAGACAGGACCGGAGCAGATGGGATTTTGGCGCGCCCAGACCTAACCGCCGGGTTCCGGTTCGACAGAAGTCCCACAGGCAAAGCCGTCGCCACGGCCCGGCGCGCCGAGCCGGGCGATCAGCCCTCGGCCAGCATCGCGTCGGCGTCGTGACGCAACCGGGTCTCGAAGGCAATCGAGATATGGCGTTTCAGCGCGTCATAGGCGGCGTCACCATCGCCGGCCTCGATCGCGCAGACAAGCGCGTCATGTTCCGACAAGGCATCGCGGCCGCGCCCGTCGACGGCCAGCGAGGTGGTGGCCATCAGCGCCATGGTGCGGTGCACCAGATCGAGCTGCTGCACCAGATAGCGGTTATGCGACGCCAGATGGATCTGCTTGTGGAACCGCCGATTGGCCCGCGCCAGCGCCGCCGGGTCGGTCAGTAGCTTGAAATCGTCCTCGACCATGCTGCGCAGCACCCGGATCTCCTCGGCGGTGGCATGCCGCGACGCAAGCCGCGCCGCGAGCCCCTCGAGCTCGGCGCGCACGACGTAAAGCTCGGCCATCTGGTCATGGGTCAGCGAGGCCACGATCAGGCTGCGGCCGTCGCGCGACAACAGTGATTGCGTCTCGAGGCGCTGCAGCGCCTCGCGGATCGGCGTCCGCGAGACGCCGAAACGCTCGGCAAGCTCGCTCTCGACAAGCCGGTCCCCGGGACGATAAACCCCCACGTCAATGGCCTCGAGAATCAGCTCGTAGGCATCCTTCTGCGCGGGTCTCACGTCCTTCATGTCGCTGGCTCCTGCATACGATGGTAGACAATAGGACTCCGAAGCGGGCCAAATCAAGCCCCGGCGCTTGTGCCGATTGCCGCAGCAGCCTACCAAGGGCGCATGATGGTTAAAGATTTATCGAACCTCGGCGGCTGGGTCTTCGACCTCGACAACACGCTTTATCCGCCCGAAGCCCGGCTGTTCGAGCTGATCGAGCGGCGCATGACCGACTATGTGATGTCGGCGCTCGGCGTGCCCGAGGACGAGGCCAACCGGCTGCGGAAAAGCTACTGGGCGCGTTTCGGCACCACGCTGGCCGGACTGATGGACCTGCACGGGGTCGAGCCCGGCCCCTACATGACCCATGTCCATGACATCGCGCTTGACCGGCTCTCGCCCGATCCCGAGCTGCGGGCCCGGATCGCGGCCCTGCCCGGCCGCAAGATCGTCCATACCAACGGCTCGGCGCCTTATGCCGAACGGGTCCTGGCCGCACGCGGGCTCGACGGCATCTTCGATGCGGTCTTCGGGGTCGAGGATGCGGGCTATGTCCCGAAGCCCCGGCGCGAGGCCTTCGAGACCATCGCAGCGCTTGGCGGCATCACCCCCGGCGAGGCCGCGATCTTCGAGGACGATGCGCGCAACCTCGCCGCGCCGCATGAGATGGGCATGCGCACCATCCATGTCGCCCCCACGCCCGAGACGGCGGCCCATATCCACCATCACACGAGCGACCTCACGGCCTTTCTCGGACAGCTCGGGCGCCTTTAGTCGGCCTTGCCCCGGACACCGTTGTGTGCGACGGGATGCCGCGTGGGGTTCCATGCCTCACCCCCCATATCGGGATCAGCAAAGGGAGAATAGCATGACCTTGGAAACGTCAGAGGCGCCCGCCGCCGAAACGCCGCGCTGGCTGCGCATCGTCTATGCCGTGCCGTTGATCGGCTGGATCCTGAAGGACGTGAACGAGGGCGATGCCGACAATATCTGGTATCTCCTGGGCGGGTTCGGCTGCCTCTGGATCGTCTCGATCCTGCAATGGGGCGTGCTTGGGCTCTACCTGCCCGCGGTCGTCGCCTCCTGGGTCTGCCTCGGCATGCTGATCTGGATCAGCCGCGGCTGATCCCCGCCCCTTGGCCCCCGGAAGCCGCCGGGCTATCTGAGGGTCAGGAGGCACCGACATGACCCGCATTTCCACCGATATCCTGATTTCCGGCGGCGGCGTCGCCGGACTGACCGCTGCGGCATTGTTCGGCTCCGAGGGCTATTCCGTCCTCTGCGTCGACCCCGCGGCTCCGGTCACCGAAGAAACCGCCGAGGGTGCCGACCTGCGCACCACCGCCTTCCTGCAGCCTTCGCTTCAGATGCTCAAGACCGCCGGGCTCTGGGACCGGCTCGCGCCCTTTGCCACCGACCTGCAGGTGATGCGAATCGTCGATGCCGGCGGCAAGATCCCCTCTCCCCGCGTCACCCGCAACTTCAACGCGAAGGACGTCTCCGAGCTGCCCTTCGGCTGGAACCTGCCCAACTGGCTCTTGCGGCGCGAGATGGTGCAGCGGCTCGAAGACCTGCCCAATGTCACCTTCCGCCCCGGCACCGGCACCGCCGCCGTGCTGACCCGTGACGCTGAGGCGCTGGTCGATCTCAGCGACGGCACCAAGGTCTCGGCCCGGCTGCTGATCGGCGCCGATGGCCGCAATTCGCCCGTCCGCGAGGCGCTGGGGATCGGCGTGCGCACCATGCGCTATGGCCAGAAGGCGCTGGCCTTCGCCGTCACCCATCCCGAGCCCCATGGCAATGTCTCGACCGAGATCCACCGCTCGGGCGGGCCGTTCACGCTGGTGCCGCTGCCCGACCGCGACGGCCGGCCCTGTTCGGCCATCGTCTGGATGGAGCGCGGCCCCGAGGCGCTGCGCCTGGCCGCCCTGCCCGAGGCCGAGTTCAATGCCGAGATGACCGCGCGGTCTGGCGCGATCTATGGTCCCCTCAGGCTGGAAACCCGCCGCAGCGTCTGGCCGATCATCAGCCAGATCGCGCATCGCATGTCGGGCGAGCGCAGCGCGCTGATCGCCGAGGCCGCCCATGTGGTGCCCCCCATAGGCGCGCAGGGGCTGAACATGAGCCTCGCGGATCTGCGCGTCCTGCTCGATCTGTGCCGCGCCGCGCCGAACCGGATCGGCGAAAAGGCCATGCTCGATCTCTATCACCGCCGTCGCCACGCCGAGGTGCTGGCCCGCGTCACCGGCATCGACCTGCTAAACCGCGCCTCGATGCAATCGGCGCAACCGCTCCGCGACCTGCGCGCGGCGGGCGTCGCCAGCCTTTACGCCCTGAAACCAATCCGCAAGACGCTGATGCGGCTGGGGATGGGCGTCCGGGGCTGAGCCCCCACCAGAGGCCCGGGCGTCGGAGGGCCATCCGGCGCCTGCGCCCTATCCCAGCGGCCCGGGCAGGCGTTCCTCGCTGAGAATCACATTGGCCTCGACATTGCCGACCCCGGGCAGGGTCATGATCCGGCGCCGCAACACACGCTCGAAATCGGGCAGGTCGCGGGCGACCACCTTCAGCCGGTAATCGAACAGCCCCAGCACATGCTGCACCGTCTGCACCTCGGGGATCGCGGTCACCGCGCGCTCGAACTGCTCGAGCCCGACCCTGCCCTTGGTGGCAAGCTTCACCCCCAGAAACACGCTGACCGAGAAGCCCAGCGCCTCGGCATCGAGATCGACGCGCCGCCCGGCAATGACGCCCGCCTCTTCCAGCCGCCGGATCCGCCGCCAGCAGGCGGGCTGGCTCAGCCCGAAGCGCCGCCCGAGCGCCCCCGCGCTTTGCGTCGCATCCTCGGCCAGCGCGCGCAGGATCTTCCGGTCGCTCTCGTCCAGCTCGATCACAGCGGCAGCGCCTCGGCGCGCTTGATATCGGCCACATGCATCAGCGCCTCGATATCCGCGATATGCGGCAGGGTCAGGATCCGGGTGCGGTACAGCTCCTGATAATGGGCCATGTCACGGGCCAGGATGTTCAGCCGGACATCGACCCGGCCCAGAAAACTCTGGATCTCGCGCACCTCGGGCACCCCGCGCGCCGCGGCGATGAATTCGTCGAAGGCACGCGGGTCGGTCTTGTCGAGCGAGAAGCGCAGGCTCACCTCGACCGAATAGCCCAGCGCGCGCCAGTCGATCACCGCCCGGATCCCCCGCAGCACACCCTTCGCGCGCAGCTTTTCCAGCCGCCGCCAGCAGGTCGCCGCCGTCAGCCCGGCCCGCTCGGCCAGATCCGCAGTCGAGAGGGAGGGCTCGGCCTGAAGGTAGCGCAACAGACGGCGGTCGGCATCGTCCAAGGGAATGGTCATTTCACATAACGCCACTACGACGAATGAATTTTCACATATATCTCCGATCCATCAAAGAAATGAAACCCATTCCGTTCGGGATGCGCCTAAATTCGCATCAACCGACCCTCAAGAAGGAGCACCGCGATGCGCGTGTATTACGACCGTGACTGCGACATCAACCTGATCAAGGACAAGAAGGTGGCGATCCTGGGCTATGGCAGCCAGGGCCATGCCCATGCGCTGAACCTGCGCGACTCGGGCGCCAAGAACATCGTCGTCGCGCTGCGCGAGGGCTCGGCCTCGGCGAAGAAAGCCGAAGCCGAAGGCCTTCAGGTCATGGGCATCGCCGAAGCCGCCGCCTGGTGCGACCTGATCATGTTCACCATGCCCGACGAGCTGCAGGCCGAAACCTACAAGAAATACGTCCATGACAACCTGAAGGAAGGCGCCGCCATCGCCTTCGCCCACGGCCTGAACGTGCATTTCGGCCTGATCGAGCCGAAGCCCGGTGTCGACGTCATCATGATGGCACCGAAAGGCCCCGGCCACACCGTGCGCGGCGAATATGTCAAGGGCGGCGGCGTGCCCTGCCTCGTGGCGGTCGCCAATGACGCCACCGGCAAGGCGCTGGAACTGGGCCTGAGCTACTGCTCGGCCATCGGCGGCGGCCGCTCGGGCATCATCGAGACCAGCTTCAAGGAAGAATGCGAAACTGATCTCTTCGGCGAACAGGCGGTTCTGTGCGGCGGTCTGGTCGAGCTGATCCGGATGGGCTTCGAAACCCTGGTCGAGGCGGGCTACGCCCCCGAGATGGCCTATTTCGAATGCCTGCACGAAGTGAAGCTGATCGTCGACCTGATCTATGAAGGTGGCATCGCCAACATGAACTACTCGATCTCGAACACCGCCGAATACGGCGAATACGTGTCGGGTCCGCGGGTTCTGCCTTATGAAGAGACCAAGGCGCGGATGAAGGCGGTTCTGAACGACATCCAGTCCGGCGTCTTCGTGCGGAACTGGATGCAGGAATGCGCCGTCGGCCAGCCCTCCTTCAAGGCCACCCGCCGCAACAACGACGCCCACCAGATCGAACAGGTCGGCGAGAAACTGCGCGACATGATGCCCTGGATCACCGCGGGCAAGATGGTCGACAAGTCGAAGAACTGACGACCCGGCAAATCTGCCGCCAGTCGGACAGGAAAAGGCGCCCCAGCGGGCGCCTTTTCTTTTTCACGCACAAAGATACAATCTCTGCACATTTAACGATTCCTTTCCATAAACCGTTCTTTCCAAATCGGGAATTTGCGCATGCGGATTTCAGAAATAGATGGCTTGAGAGGTTTCTTTCTCGCAATGATGACAATGGCGCATCTCTCGCGAGACGGTCACACCCTTGTCGGAACCCTGAACCATCACCGGCTGGGCTGGGTCGAGGACGCGCAGGGCTTCGTCTTCCTCTCGGGGCTCGTCATCGGCATCGTCTACGGCAAGCGGCTGATCCGGCAATCGCGCGCGTCCATGCTCCAGGGCCTCATAACCCGGACAAGAACCATTTATATCTATCATGCACTTCTGATGGCCGCGATCACGCTAGGGGTGCTCCTGTTTTATACCAGGCCATCAGATCTCGATCCGGGCTGGAGCGAGGCGCCGCTGCTTTTCAGCGCCTTCGGTTTCCTGCTGATATCCGCGCCGCGCTATCTCGATATCCTGCCGATGTATGCGATCTTTGTCGCGCTGACACCGATCGTCCTGATCCAGCTTCAGAAGGGACGATATGCGCTGATCATGACCACATCCGTCGCCCTCTGGGCGCTGGCCCAGACCGGGCTGCCGACGCATCTGCTTCAGGCCATCGGCGAGGCAACGGGACTTGACGCAAGGAACATCCATCTGGGGCTTTATTTCAATCGATTTGCCTGGCAGATCCTATATGTCGGCGGCCTTGTCGCCGGAATGCTTCTAGCACAGGAAAGGCTGTCGCCGGATTTTCTGCATCACGACGACGCGCGAACGATTTTTTTTATCTGCTTGGCCCTGAGCGCGACCTTTGCCATTACGGCCATTCGCCTGCGCTATTTCAACGCCCTCCCTCAAACCGGATTCTTTGGTGAACTCTCCTATAACCGCAACCATTTCTCCGCGTTGCGGCTGCTCAATTTCTTAGCCGATCTCTATGTCGTCAGCTGGCTGCTGATCGCGGGGAAAACCGACCGGAACCCGTTTTTGCAGGCCGCGGCCCGGGCCCTGCACGCGCTGGCATCGTTCCGGCCGCTCGTTTTCATTGGCCAGCATTCACTGCAGGTCTTTGCCTTTCACGTTCTGCTGGCCTATGCTGCGATATTCTTCTCGCTTTCGGAAGCCCCGCGATTGCTGCGCGAAATCATGGTGCTGGTCTCGCCGGCATGCCTGCTGCTGCCCGCCTACCTGCATGCGCGTCACCGCGACAAAGGCCGGCGCCTGCGCATTTCCGGAGCGTAGTCGTACCCCCCAACCGCCCGGCGGGCGGCTCCGCCGCCGGGCGCTGACCTCAGGGCGCGGGCCTCAGCGCGCGCCGCGGCCATCGGGCCGAACTTGTGGATGGCCTCTTTCAACGCTTCGACGCCGAAGTCAGCCTCCAGCGTGTTAGAGATCCGCCAGGACAGAACCTTGCGGGTGTGCCGGTCCATGATCGCCACGAGGTAAAGGAACCCGCGGCGCATCGGCAGATAGGTGATGTCCGAGCACCAGACCTGGTTCGGGCGATCCACGCGCAGGCCTCTCAGCAGATGGGGATAGGTCTTGTGCCCCTTCGCCGGCCTGCTTGTGTTGGGCTTCTGGTAAATCGGCATCAACCCCATGAGGCGCATCAGCCGGCGTATCCGCATCTCGTTCACGAAGTGCCCGTCATTGCGCAGGTGCCAGGTCATCTGGCGGACACCGAAGAACGGGGTTTCCAGGAACTGCCCGTCAATCTGCCGCATCAGGCCGAGGTTCTGCTCGGTCTCACCCTTCGGCTGGTAGTAATAGTGAACCGCGCCGACTTGCCCGGAGGGCATTTCATTCAAGGCGTCATGCGACCTTAGCCATCGGCTGCATCCGATCAAGATACCGCCGTTCGGCCTCGACCGGCGAGATGTATCCGATCGATCCGAGGAGGCGCTCGTTATTGTACCAATCCACACAGTGCATTGCCTCCCGCTCGACGTCCTGCATCGTCTTCCAGGGCCCGAGCAGCGTGCCGCAGCGACATTGTCCCGCTTCAGGGTATGCCAGACTTTCCGCGCACCGTAGAGTTTGCGGTTGTCAGACCAGATCTTCCGGATCTTGTCCTTCAACCCGGCATCGCGCCGCATCCGTGGCGATGCCCGCGATGGATCCCGTGCGGCGGCCTTCCGTGCATGGAATGTTGACGAGGCGATCGGCAGCACGCGGCAGATCGGCTCGACCCCGAATTCCTCCCGGAATTCATCAACGAAGCCAGTCATTTGCGGAACGGGCGGTCGAGCTCCGCCCGGGCGAAACAAGCGCTGGCCTTGTTCAGGATCTCGTTCGCCTGCCGCAACTCGCGGTTCCCGCGCTCGAGTTCCCTGATGCGGGCCTTATCGGCACTGGTCGGGCCCGCTTCCTTGCCGCTGTCACGCCGAGCCTGCTTGTACCAGACCCGCAGGCTGTCTGGCGAGCAACCCAGCTTGCCGGCGATGTCGCGCACCGCGCCTGTCAAAGACGCATAGCTGTCGAGATGGTCGACGACCATCTGCACCGCCCGTTCGCGGAACTCGGCCGGATACGGGCTCGTCGTGTTCTTCTTCCTGTCCATGCGACGGCATCCTTTGAGGGTTTGGCCCTCCGGGCAAGGCGGCCGGTGACGTCCCAGGGCGTGGTGTAGCTTTCGGCGGCCATCGGGTTTCTCGGTAGGGTCGGGTTGCTGAGCCAACCTGAACCGTGGGCTGCCCCCGATGACCAAACCCATGATGGACCTGCGTGCGCTGGTAGAGAGTGAGGGGCAGGCGCGCCATCGGTCCGAGCGCCGCCCCGAACGCCGATGCCGACCTTCTTCGCGAGATGATCGGCTTTGCTGCCGAGCGGCTTATGGAGCTGGAGGTCGGCGCCAAGACCGGTGCTGACTATGGCGAGAAGAGCAGCGAGCGCCTGGCGCAGCGCAACGGGTATCGCGATCGGGACTGGCAAACCCGGGCCGGCTGCGTCGAGCTGCGCATCCCGCGCCTGCGCACCGGCTCCTATTTCCCCTCGTTCCTCGAGCAGCGGCGCTCTGTTGAGAAGGCCCTGACGGCCGTGATCCAGGAGGCCTATGTCCACGGCGTCTCAACGCGATCGATGGACGACCTGGTGCAGGCCATGGGTGTGGGGTGTCGAAGAGCCAGGCCAGCCGACTGTGCGAGGAGATCGACGAGCGTGTGGACGCCTTTCTGACACGGCCGATCGAGGGCGAATGGCCCTACCTCTGGATCGATGCCACCTATCTCAAGGTGCGCCAGGGCGGGCGGATCGTATCGGTTGCGGTCACGCTCGCGGTGGGCGTCAACACCGACGGCAGGCGCGAAGTGCTGGGCATGGCGATCAGGGCCTCCGAGGCCGAGCCCTTTTGGACCGAGTTCCTGCGTGACCTCGTCCGCCGTGGCCTCGGCGGCGTGAAGCTTGTGATCAGCGATGCGCATGAGGGCATCAAGGCCGCCACCGCCCGGGTCCTGTCCACGACCTGGCAGCGCTGCGTTCGGCATTGGTCTCGAACCAATGGCGACCATGCCTCACTCCACTTCCAGCGCAATGCGCTCGCCCATGCCGGCAAGAACAGCCGCCGGGTGGTCTCGGCATTCATCGCCACGGCCTTTGCCCAGCCCGACCACGCGGCGGCGAAGGCCCAGTGGCGTCTCGTGGCGGACCAGATGCGCGGCAAGCTCCCCAAGCTGGCCACGCTCATGGACACGGCCGAGGAGGACGTCCTGGCCTATATGACCTTCCCGGCCCAGCATCGCACCAAGCTGCACAGCACCAATCCGATCGAGCGGCTGAACGGCGAGATCAAGCGACGCACGGACGTCGTCGGTATCTTTCCGAACGAGGCATCGATCCGGCGCCTCGTCGGCGCGATCCTCATGGAGCAGACCGAGGAATGGACGGTCCAGCGCGCCAGATACATGACGCTGGAAACGCTCGCGCCCGTCTGCGATGATCTCGGTGGCAGCCTGCCTGCGGCGCAGAGCGACTGACCAGCTCCGCCCGCTTGAAAGCGCGAGGCCCGCGGTGAGCTACACCATCTCTCGGGACATCATCAGGCGGCCCGGTTCAGGCCGCGAGGTTCTGACTTTTCAGGATGCTGCCCATCGGCCTTGCTGAGTTCATCGAAGCACAGGGTGAGGCGCCATTTCCCCGCCTGCTTCAGGCGACAGTTTCGCTCTCGGGCCTTTCCCAGGGCCGAACAGCGGTTCATGAATGAGCCATGTCGCGCCATTGGTCCGAGCGACAACGGCAAATGATACGGATCTGGATTTCCGCAGTCTGACGGACGGGGGCGCGTGACATGATGCGCTCAGCAAAGAGCCTGAGGCCGGTCATCTGCGCTTCGAGGCGACCTAGAATGTGAGATCCGGCCCATTCCTCCCGGAGCGCTCGGCCCGGACATCGCGTCACCTGCAGGATCTCGTTACGCGAGATCGCAGCGGGGCGGTCGGGTTTCCATGCTCAGGCGTTGCGGCGGACAGGCCTGAGCGGTTCAGCAAGGCGTTGTCGTCCGACCAGTTCATCCTGCGGTCATGGGGGAGGCAGGCTTCGGCATGCGCCCCATCTAACCAGCGGGGTTCCAAGAATGAATGAAGCCCTCTCGCAGATAAGGACAACAAGCCCGGCTTCCACCACCGAAGCCGCGTCGAAACCAAGATGCACTGCATGAAACTGCCCGACCAGCTTTTCATGGCACGGGGCTTCCACCGCCAGGTCACCGACCTTCAGGTCTGCAGCGCCGGTATGTCAGTCCCGAATCCCCCGTAGGCTTATAAATCGTCACTCAGAGCAAGCGCGCAGCCGGTGTCATGGCATCTGCCCCATGCAGATGGCTTATCACGTCGTCCATGGCGGATAATTGCCTATTGGGGGACAGTTACGGCCATGCAAGTCCGCGAGATAACAAAAGGGCTCGGACCCCATCCGCGGACCATGATTTGACGAGGGCTCGTATTGCGGCTGGCTCTATGCCTGGCCCGCCCCCTTCGGACCGCGAAAACATGGGCAGAGCCTTGCCACGTTGGCTGCCCGTCCGATGCGCACCTGCCGAAGCTGTCCGGCATCGTGCGCCCGGATGAAAATCGTCGGGGGCCGAAAATCGGTCTCTCAGGGGAGATCGCCTCAGGCACAAGCTGGATCGAAGCAGGTCAGCCAAGGCCCATACCGCCAGCGCCGACACGGCCGGGGATGGCGTCTCAATGACGCAACGTCTTGAGTGCAAGGAATAAATTTGTGTACAGAGATACATTCCGAATATGCGACGAGACTGGCCCCAAGGGAGCTAGGATTTCCGCCACCAGAGGCAGCCTCGTATCCGCTTAACCCCGAATGCCATAAGGGACCTCAGGTTACAGTGTCAGAATTTCGCGATATAATGAGTGCCTCAATTTCAAAGCTACGCCATCTGTCGAACTCGCGCGAGCGAGGCAAGAAATGGATCGGCAATATTGACAGAATATTCGACGGCACACTCGAAGGCTGGATCAAGAACACCGGCAGCGATAGTCCGGTCCGCATCGATGTCATGCTGGATGGCACGCCGATTGCCACGGAAGTAACGGCCGACAGGCATCGGCAGGATGTCGAGGACGCCGGTATCGGCAGCGGCCGTTTCGGTTTCATTTGCCCTGTGCCCGCGGACCGGCCTGTTGAAGGCGCGCGCCTGGAGGTCAGGCTGGCCGCCACGCGGAAGGTCCTTCTGGAAAAGCTCGTGACGCCGCAGATGCTCCAGATCGAGCCCGCCACCATCCGGGAGGTTTCCCCGACAGACCATCCGAAACCGGCCCCGGTGGCAAAGTGCGAGGGTCGGCTGGAGAGCCTCACGGAAGACCGCCTGCGGGGATGGGCCTCCGATACGCTAAATCGGGGCCGGCTCTTCGAGGTGGAGGTGCTTGTCGACGGAGTGTTCCTGACCCGCATTCGGAACAACCGTCCGCGGAGCGACCTTGCAAGACATGGCAAGTCCAGGGGGCTGGGCGGTTTCGAGCTGAAGCTGTTCCTGTCCGAACTGGAACCGGGCCCGCACAGCGTGACGGTCGTTCTGCCGGACGGACAGGAATTGACAAAGACTGTCACCTCCACGGGAAGCACGAGACGCTATCCGCTGAATGTCGGGGCGACACAGGTCTCAATCTCCGAAACGGCGATCATCGTGCCGATCTACAACGCCGCGGAGGACGTCGAAACCTGCATCCGACGGCTAGTGGAGCACACCCCGCCGGAATTGGAAGTGGTGCTGATCGACGACGCCTCCCCCGATCCGCGTATCGCCGACATCCTTGCCGATGCCGCCGGCCTGCCCGGCTTCCGCGTTCTGCACAATGCGACCAACCTGGGCTTTACCCGGACGATAAACCGTGGCCTCGAAGAGATCGGCAAGAAGCATGCGATCCTGCTGAACAGTGACGCGCGGGTCACTCCCGGCTGGGCTCAGGGCATGCTGCGCGCGGCGGGGTCGCGACCGCGCGTTGCGACCGTCACGGCCATGTCCGACAGAGCCGGGGCCTTTTCCGCACCGAATATCGGCAATGACAACAAGCTGCCTGACGGGGTCGATGAAATCACCTATGCCCGGGCCTTCCGTCGTCGCTCGCTTGGCATCTATCCGGCCGTGCCCACGGGCAACGGCTTTTGCATGTTCGTCAACCGCGCGTGCATCGACGAGATCGGTCCGCTGGATGCCGAGGCTTTCCCGCGTGGGTACGGGGAAGAGAATGATTTCTGCATGCGCGCCGGACGTGCGGGATGGACGCATCTGATCGATGACAGGACCTATGTTTTCCACGATCGTTCGAAAAGTTTCGGCGAGACGAAGACCGATCTGCTGACCGCCGGACGACGCATCGTCGACGAGCGTTATCCTGAATACAAGCTTGCCATTCGCGTCTTCAGCGCCAGTTCGGACCTGATGATGGCGCGATACCGTGCCGCCCAGGCCCTCGCGGATTGCAGCCGCCCGGATGCCGGGCTTCCGGTCATCCTGTATGTCGTGGCCACCCAAACGGGCGGCACGCCGCAGACGAATATGGACCTCATGGCAGAGGTCTCGGACGAGATGGCGCCCTGGCTGTTGCATTGTGACAGCCGGAAGATGACGCTCAGCCGACTGGACGGTTCCAGGATGACGGTGGTCCGGTCGCACGAGCTGGCAGAGCCGGTCGACCCGCTCACCCATCGTTCCGGTGAATATGACGCCGTCTTGCACGACTGGCTGGACATCGCCAATCCGCGTGTCGTCCATATCCGCCACCTGGCCTGGCACAGCCTGTCCCTGCCTGCGCTGGCCAGGGCGCGGGGCAGCCGTGTGGTCTTCTCCTTCCACGACTTCTACACGCTCTGCCCAAGCGTCAAGCTGCTGGACGAGCGCAACGTGTTCTGCGGCGGCACCTGCACGAAAACCTCCGGGGATTGTGCAATCGAGCTGTGGGGCCCGGACTGCATGCCGCGGCTCAAGGGAATATGGGTCCATGTCTGGCGACAGCGCTTTGCCGAAGCCCTTCGGGACTGCGATGCTTATGTCACCACGTCCGAGAGCGCGCGCGATCTCATATTGCGGCACCTGCCGCTGGATCCTCACCGCTTCTTCGTCATCCCCCATGGCCGCAACTTCACCGAGATGGAGCAGTTGAGGGACCATCCTAGGCATGGCAAACCGGTCCGCATCCTGGTCCCCGGCAATATCAGCACCGCCAAGGGCAGAGACGTCATCAAGGCCCTGCTGGAGCATGACAGTGCCGGGCTTCTGGAGTTCCATATCCTCGGCAAGATTTCCGACCCGGAGGAACTCGCCCATCACCAGCGGCTGATCATGCACGGAACCTATAAGCGCAACGAATTCTCGCGGCGCGTCGCCAGCATCAGACCCCATATCGGGGCGGTGCTGTCCATCTGGGACGAGACATACTGCCATACACTGACCGAGCTCTGGTCGGCAGGGGTGCCGGCGATCGTCTTCGATTTTCCGACGGTCGCCACGCGCACGCGCAACAGCGGGGCGGGATGGGTTGTTCCCCATGGTGACATTCCCAGGCTTTACGAACGCCTTCTGGAGATCAGCTTTGACGAGGAAGAGCAGCGTCGCGCGGATATGGCGATCATGCGCTGGCAAAAAGGACATGGCGTCGGGCGTACGACCAAGGTCATGTCGGCGGCCTATCGGGAAGTCTATCGCAACGCGTCGGGGCAACATCTCGACCGTCCCGTGATCGCCGTCGTCTGCCCCGCCACGCCGGAACAGGACCGGGCCAACGCATCCACGGAAATCCGTATCTGGCAGCGCACGACCAACGGCGCCGGGCGCAAATGCGTGTTCGTGCGGATGACGCCGGATAGCCTTCTGGCCAATCTGCGCGACGGGATCGTTGACGGCGTCATCCTGCAAAGGGACGTCATTCCGGCGACGATGGTCGCGCCCCTCCTGAACGAGATGCGCAGATCCGGCATCTCTCATATCCTTGACATTGACGACGATCTGCTGGCGGTTCCCTCCGACAAGGATCCCACGGGGAAGTATGCCGCCTATCGGCCGGCACTCGAGGCCCTGATCGACTCTGCGGCCATGGTCACGACATCCACGGAACCGTTGCGGCGCAAGCTGATGGCACGGACCCCTCAGACATTGCTGATGCCGAACCGGATCAGCGAGCAACTATGGCGCGGCAGCATTCCGCCCCGGGAACAAGACGACACCGTGCGCGCGCTCTACATGGGAACGGCGACGCATCGCGAGGATTTCAATCTGATCGCCCCGGCGCTGGAGGCCTTGGTCGAGGCCGATCCCGGCTTTCGCGTCTCGATCATCGGCATCCAGGGCGATGCGCTTCCCCCATGGGCCGAACGGATCGCCGTGCCGGACAGCGAAAAGAGCTATGCCCGCTTCGTGCCCTGGCTGAAGAGCATCTCGGGCAGGTTCGATTTCGGCCTTGCGCCGCTGACCGATCATCCGTTCAACCTCTTCAAATCGAATCTCAAGGCACTCGACTACGGCGCCCTCGGATTGCCGGTCCTGGCCTCGGACATCCCGGTCTACCGATCGGTCCGTGGCCAGATACCGGGATTGCGGCTGGTCAGGTCCAGGCCGGAGTCATGGACGCGTGCGCTGACCGAAATGGTTGCCGAGGTCAGGGCCGACGCGATCGACCGCGCGGGCATTCGCGCGGCCACGATGGCCGGTTACGGAATGGCCTCTACCCTTGAGGAATTCGATGACCTGCTGCTCTCGATCGCCCGGCCGGGCGATATGGACCGCCTCGCCGCCCGCCCGGAGCCGGTCGATGACAATATCGAACATCTGAAAAGCATCGCATGAGCATTCGCAAACCGAATTTCCTGATCATCGGCGCGCAGAAGGCGGGCTCCTCCTGGATTTACGACGTCCTCCGGAAACACCAGAAGGTTTTCCTGCCCAAGCGTATCGAACTTCTGTTTTTCAACAAGGTTGGCTACCAGTCACCGTCGCGTATGGCGGCGTATCTTGAAAATTTCCGGGACGCGACGGAGCGCCATATTTGGGTCGGCGAGGAGACCGCGGGGTATTTCTGGAGCTCCAGGGCGCTGCACTACAAGAACCAGCCTCCGTTGGGCCACAACCCCGAGATCCCCAAATCCGTTGCCCGCGTTCTTGGGCGAGATCTGCGCCTGATCGTGTCGCTGCGCCACCCGGTTTCCCGTGCGATTTCGGCCTATGGCCACCACGGGGCCCGGGGGCGGATCAAGGGCCATGAATACCTGCGCGACACCGTCGGGCGCCTGGGCATCGGGGATATCGGTTTTTACGACAAGCACCTGGAAGCCTGGGAAGAAGAGTTCGATCCGGCCGCGATCGCCACCCTCATTTTCGAGGAAGAGATCGCCGCGCATCCCGAGGCCGGTCTCCATGCGCTGTGTAAATCGCTTGATATCGATCCCGACGGATTTCAGGATCTGTCGCTTAAGCCGTCGAATAAAGGTAAAGACCGCCAGTATCTGGAAGACCGGATCGATACCGGCGTAGACGGGTTGCAACCGGTGCGCCCGGGTGATGTCGAGCACCTGCTGGAACTCTACCGCCCCACCCTTGCCGCCCTGAAGGACCGTTTCGGGCCACGCCTGGACGCCTGGGACCGGGAAACCGCGGCTTTCGAAGAATTCGCCCGCAAGCATGTCCATCTTGCCGCCGTCCCTGCTCCCGCAACAATTTCAGCGCCCGCGGCCTTGGACATTCTGCACAAGCGGATGGGGTCCGCGGGCTTGGATATCGGCGCCAATGCCTTCCGTCTTGCACCGGGCAATCTGTCTTTCGAGCCGCCCGCGCGGGCCAGTGGCGCCTCGTTCCATGGCCGGTCAATTCTGGGCGCCTTTTCATATGCCGTTGACGGGCATGTCTATCAGACGAAGATCGGCCGCTACTGTTCCATCGCCCGGGGTGCAAATATCGGCCAGTTCAACCATCCGACGCATTGGCTGTCGACGAGCCCGTTCCAGTACGAGCGCGGGTTCCGCATCAACAGCGGCAGCGATTTCCCCTGGAAGGAGGAATACGACGCCGATGCGCCGACCCGGCAGGCCGAGCAGGCCGTTCGCAAGGCGGTGATCCGGAAAACCACCATCGGGAACGATGTCTGGATAGGGCACGGTGTCACCATCATCGCCGGTGTCACCATCGGCCATGGCGCGGTCATCGGGGCCGGAGCCGTTGTCACCCGCGATGTCGCCCCCTACAGCATCGTCGGCGGAGTACCCGCACGCCCGATCGGAACGCGGTTCGACGAGGGCACGGTGGCGCGCCTGCTGAAGGCCCGGTGGTGGGATTTTGCCCCCTGGCAGCTGCGGCATCTTGATTTCACGGACATAGACGCTGCCCTCGACGGGATCGAGGAAATGCGGCGGCAGGACGTTCCCGTCTATGCGCCGGGCATCAAAGCCGTGCCTGAAATCTAGATGTTCAGTCACGTCACCTGGCGGATCGGGGTGACGCTGAATTTGCCCGGCTCTGAAGTCCGGACTTTGCAGGGCCATTCTTAGGGTGTCAGACCGCTGAGAGTCTCTGGCCTGCGTGCGAAGTCGTCGGTCAGGAGGGAGCAGGCGACAGTCCGGCGGACTGTTGCCACCCACTGCTCGTTGTCGGCGAACCACACAAAGGACAGCCGACTGAAGCCCAGCATACCGGTGAAGGCTGAAGGCTTGTTCCGGCCGCGCCGGAGCGCCATCCAGTCAACCTTGCGCCTGCAGCCATCACTGCGACATCATCACAACCCGTAACGAGCGCCGGAGCTTAATGTCTCGCGCCGGCTCAACTTGCCCGGGCCGCGGCGCGGCCTGGAAGCCACGCCGTCCCCGGCAAGCCATACCAGACGAGGGGCCATTCTTGGGCGCCGATAGGGCGCGATGCTCGGCCCCGACCGACATTTCAGAACGGATTGCAACGACCGCCCGCGGCAAAGACAACCCCGTGCAGGATCGTCTGCTCGATGCGGTGCCGATCTCCCGCTTTTGCGTTGTATGCGCGGGGGCTCCGGGGCCTGCGTAAGCACGCCCCGGAGGAACGGATTTACTCGACGGGCACTGCGGCCAGTTCAGGTTCGTTGTGGTGATGGCGCGCGCGCACCGGCCGGATCGCGAGATTGGCGAAGAAGGCCACGACCAGCAGCGCCGCCATGCAGTACATCGTCGTGTTGTAAAGCCCCGGCGTCGGGTCGACGGTGCCAGGCGGCGCGATCTCCATCAGCTTGGCGATGGTCACGGTCTTGGCCTCCACCAGCTCCTGCAACTGCGCGATGGGCGCGCCGAAGGCCGCGAGGAAGGCCTCCGCGTCGACCTTCGCCGCCAGATCCTCGATGGCATTGCCCACCGACATCTGCCTGAGCGAGGTGATCGCCAGCGGTCCCAGCACCCCCGCCGTCGACCAGGCCGTCAGCAGCCGGCCGTGGATGCCGCCCACATGCATCGTGCCGAACATGTCGGCCAGATAGGCGGGGATCGTCGCAAAGCCTCCGCCATACATCGAGAAGATGATCATCGTGGCGATGTAGAACCCGGCAAGATACAGGATCGACGGGTTCGCCGACCCTGCCGTCGCGAAGAACGGGATCGACAGGTACAGCAGCGTGCCCAGCAGGAAGAAGGTCGCATAGGTGAGCTTGCGCCCGATATAGTCCGAGGCCGAGGCCCAGAAGAACCTTCCCAGCATGTTGAAGACCGAGATCATCAGCACGTAGGTCGAGGCGAAGGCGCCGGTCACGATCCAGGGCATCGTGGTGCCGTAAATGTCCGACATCATCGTCTTGGCGACCCCGATCACCCCGATCCCGGCCGTCACGTTGAAGCAGAGCATCACCCAGAGCTTCCAGAATTGCGGGGTCTTCAGCGCCTGGTCGATATGCACGTTCTTCTGGGTGATCATGCCCGAGCCCGCGGGCTTCGGCTGCCATCCGGCAGGCTTCCAGCCCTCGCGCGGGACGCGGTAGCTGAAGGCCGCGATGATCATCACGACAAGGTAGGCCAGCCCCAGCACGAGGAAGGTCGCGGCCGCGCCGGTATCGCCGGTGCCGACGACATAGACCCCGGCCTCGCCGCCGCCGGGCAGCTCCGCAGCCTGCGCCGCCGAGGCGATCACGACCTCTAGCCTGCCGCTGGCCGTTTCCGCGAAGAGGCGGCCGCCTTCGGTCACTGTCGTCACTGCCTCGCGCGGCCCCAGATAGGCGGGCGCCCGCTCGAAGAGATCGAGCAGCCAGCCCTTCAGCGGAGCCGCGATCATCGCGCCGCCGCCGAAACCCATGATCGCCATGCCCGTGGCCATGCCGCGCCGGTCCGGGAACCAGCGGATCAGCGTCGAGACCGGCGAGACATAGCCCAGCCCCAGCCCGCAGCCGCCGAGCACGCCATAGCCTAGATAGAGCAGCCAGAGCTGATGTGTCGCGATCCCCAGCGAGCCGACGATGAAACCGCCGCCCCACAGAAGCGCCGCGACCACGCCCACCATGCGCGGGCCCACCTGTTCAAGCCACTTGCCCGCAAAAGCCGCCGAGAGCCCGAGGAACACGATGGCCACCGAGAAGATCCAGACCACCGCGCCCAGCGACCAGTCCTCGGCCGCCGGCGCCACCACGCCCAGCTGCCGCGACAGCGCCGGATTGAAGACCGACCACGCGTAGACCGAGCCGATACAGAGGTGAATCGCGATGGATGCCGGCGGCACCAGCCACCTGTTGAAGCCCGCAGGCGCGACGATGTTATCCTTGTGCAGGATGCCACGCAGCCACCTATACGCGCCGGAGCCCTGGCCCCCGCCCGCCATATCCTTCGTCATTTTTGCTCCTCCCTTTATATGGGCCGGACTGACCGGGAACGCCCTCCCCGCGCTCGTCGGAAATCCGGCCGGCATGTCAGACCATGCCGAAGGAGCCTGCGAAGCGCGGTGGACGCTGTCAACTCGGACGAGTTGTCGGATGGAAAAGCCGCGGCGTAAAAGCCCGCCATTTCGGGCCGGCCGCAAATATCCCCCAGGTCCGGTCCGCTTTCACCTGAGCCAATCGAGTGCGGAGACGACGAAGACGAACCTCATGAAGCTTGAGAGGGGGAGTGCATCGCAAGGCGGTTCGGCGGAAGCGCTTGATCCACCGAGAAGGGTTCCCGGCTTTGTGGCGTTCAGCATGGAGGTCAGCATCAACGAGAGGCTCGATCGCGCGGGCCGGGCTGGTCTGGATCTGGGCCTTGCCCCCAAGGTCGTCTTCGATCTTCCCGCCCAAAGCCCCTGCGTCGCAGGCCGGATCGGCGATGACGCGGCAAACGCCCTCGTCCCCGCAGATCAGCACCATGGCCTGCAGGCAGTCGTCGCGCTGCCCGGCGGCCGGGATCAGCCGCGGCGGGAGCCCCGGCAGATCGGCTCCGGCATGGGACCTGGTCGTCAGACCGCCACGTGAACACCCGCTCCCGTGAGCAGAAGCCCCCCTTCTGACTGTCATACCCGCATGGGCCTTGCCAAATGGTGCTGTCGATGAGGATGTATTCGAGGTCGGGTTCCGCTCCCCTCTCATTGAAAAGGCACTCCCCCCACCATCGCCGGTCTGCCGACCCGCGCCTGTGCGGCCCTAAACTTGCCGAACGCGGATGACAGATCGCGCCAAGACGCGGCCGTCCACGCCAGCCACAGCCATGCATCCACAAACAAGCGATTATCAGCGCCGCTCGGGCAGCCCATCTCGTCCGGGCAGATCCCCCTTGATCCGCGCCCATTGCGAGTCGGTCGGCCTCCGTCTGCTCAAGAGCGCTTCCGTTTTCGATCTTGAACAAGACCTCACGGCAGATGGGAATCCCCTGAATGCAGACAGCGCCCAGAGTCAGGCCTCGCAACACATACATGACGGTCGCGGCCAGAGCGCAGGCCGAGAGAAACAGGAATACCGCAAGACCAGCCGACGGCGGCAATGGATATCCAGCCCGTCGCGGCTCTTGTCTATCCCGATGATCTGGCCATGCGATACATTGTCCATGCTCACCTCCTTCGGGTACGCGGGCCTGAGGGGGCGGCGAGAACTGTTCCAGAAAACGAAAGGAAGGCGGTGCCGACGGGCAAGGAAGCGTGCTCATGCCACAAGGCCCAGACAAGAAGTTCCCGGATACAGAAGGCGCAGGAGCTATTGATTTCAATCTCTTGGGAGAATCAGGCCCCGCGGGAGCGGGATCGAACCTATCCTGGCTTTCCGAAGCCCAGATGGAACGCCTGACGCCGCTCCTGCCCAAGAGCCATGCCCCCCTCGCGTCGATGACCTGCATCTACCGAGCGCAACAATATTAATCGATCTCAATGGCTTGCGGTGGTGCAGCGCGCCCGGAGAATACGGCCATGCGAAAACCCTATACAACCCTTAGGAGCATTGGAGCGACAATGGTGTCTTTGCCCGGATCATGACGACGCGGGCTCCGAAGAAGCCGAACACAAGACGATCATGATCGACGTCAGCAGGCGAACGCCCTGCATTCAAACACGCCTGCGCAGGTCTCTGAAAGCCAATCCTGCGACCTCGGGCCTACGGGTCAAAAATGGGGGCGAGAGCGTCAGATGGGACACCGGACAGGCAGCATGACCACCAGAGTGCACGCCGCCAGCGATACAAAAAACGCCAGCCGGTCCAGCTTTTCATGACGGCCGGACAGGTGAGCGATGACAAGGGCGCGGCGGCGCCTCCGGCGCAGCTGCCGAAGGCTGATTGGTTCGAGGAAGCCTTGAAAGACAAAGACATACGAACCTGCATCCCGGATCGAAAGAGACGAATGAAGATCGTCTGATATGACAGGCGTCGTTACAAACGGCGCAACCGCATCAAAATCATGTTCGGTCGCCTCAAGGACTGGCGCCGCCTCACCACGCGATACGACCGCTGCCCGGAGGCCTTCTTCTCTGCCATCCGGCTCGCCGCAGTCGTCATCTTCTGGATAGGATCAAGAAGGAGCCCCCCCTACCCTCAGCCCTCGCTCGGATCACCACCGTCATCTATTGGTCCGGAATCCTGTCCCGAGGTTGAATACTGTTCCGGCAGCAGATTTCTCGAAATGGGAAAGCAAAGCAGATACCAAATTTCACAACGCATTGTTCAGATTGACCTTCTGCCGGAAATTGCGAATGCGATTGCGCTTTGCGGGGTGCGGATGGCGACGTTCCGCCTGTTTCCCCTTTGAATTCAGTCGAGCACAAACCGAGCTTTGAGCGCTGCTCATGTCCATGTTAAGCGAATGCCATTGATGGGTTCAGGGGTGTTTCATGACGGGAACCGATTTTGATGCCGAGATAGACGCGGTTCTCGGTCCTGCACCCGACGATTTCATACCGGTTCCGGACGCCGTGATACGGCGATGGACCGGCCGACTGCCGAATGCCCTGATCCGGATCTGGACCACACGCGGTTTCGCGTCTCTGGCCGGAGGGCGGCTGCATCTGGCAGACCCGGCGCGTCTCGCGGGGCTCATGTCCCACATCTTCGAGACCGATCCCGACCTGGGTGGCAGCACCCATGCCATCGCTTACGGAGATCTCGGCGAGCTTGTGCTCTGGTCGGAACGCCATGGTTACGGTTTTCTCATGCCGACACTGGCCGCACTCGAGATGCCGAACCTGACGGGGTCGGAGACCATGCCGCCGGATCAGCAATTCATCGAATACGTCCTCCGGTTGCCGCCAGAGCTCATCGAGGCCTTCGACCCCGAACAGCAGATGGTCCACGCTCGCCTCGTCGAAAGGCTCGGCCCGTTGCCTCTGGGCATGATCTACGGCACGACGCCTGTGCCGCCCCCGGCCGGGGGAACGCCGGTCGAGCATTACGTGGTGGCCGAGGTCGAGGACTGGCTGGAGGCGGTCTACACCGAGATGCGGGTCAGCCTTGTCGACTGGTCGCGCACATCCCCTCAGATCAGGTTCATCGGGGACGGCCTCCCCGGACAGCCGAAAGGAAACGGTTCGAAATGACAGTGCCCATGTCCCTGCTCCTTGCCATTGCCAACTGCGCGTGGCTGTTTTTTCCCTTGTCAGGCCAAGCCGGTACGGGTCAGGCTCTCAGCCTCTCATTCAATGCATATGTCGCTTCTCCAGCAGTACTTACGCATTTTTCGATCGAACAGCCGCTCGCTCCCGTCCCTGCCCAGATCGTTTCGGGAAGCGCCGATATCGTCTTTCCGCGCTTGACTGGGGCCGCCGTGCTGAGCACGCCAAACGATGTCAATCGCGATGGCAAGTGGAGAATCTCTGCGCAATGGGTAGATCTGATTTCCGAAAAGGCGTGGCGCGCCAGCGTCGATGTCCCGGTTAAAGCGCTGGACCAAAGCTATTCCCTATACACCCTCCTCGTCATTTTCGGCCCGAACGGAGAACTGCTTGTCGGCTCAGATAAAATCAGTCGGGACCCCTCCGACCGGGTCGATGTCGCCCGCACCTGCGGAATTCGTGTTCCCGAAGCGGACCGGGACTGGAAAAGCAGGACAGGCTATTTCCCCGAGCTTCCGCGCGTGATGACATACCGGCAGGAGAACATCGGCAAGGCCAGTGTAACGACGGCATGCCCACCTCCCGGGGACCACTGAAATGGACCTCTCTGTCATAGGAAAGTTGGCGGACGCAGTCGCCAGCACAATCAGCTCTGGCGGCGTGGGTAATATTTCTCAGTCCTGTCCCAAAGTGATCCTGGAACTTGGCGTCTTCTTCGACGGGACACTCAACAACCGCTACAACGTGATCGCACAAAGCCGCGAAGACGCAAGTTATCAGAACGCGCTTTCCAATCCAGCACTGTTATATGATCGCTACAAGAACGGTCCTGTCCACGACGAGCCAAAGTCTGAGAGCGGGAATGCGCGGTCGTTTCGGGCGATTTATGTGGAGGGGCCGGGATCGACCCGCGGCGAAGAAGACGACATGACCGGATACGCATTTGGACAGGGTCGGAAAAGTGGCGTCGAGACACGGGTCCTGTGGGGATTCAAGCAAGTCCGGCAACAAATTGGCCTGATGGGCGGCCCGCCGGCGCTGGAGAAGGTGGTGATCGACGTCTTCGGCTTCAGCCGGGGTGCCGCCGCCGCGCGGCACTTCGTCAACAGCATTCGCGCCGGTCGCGCGGTCTATGACCCATGGGGGATCGGGGATTACGAGGAAACGCTGCCCAGGGGGCTGACGGTCGAGCTGCGTTTCGTCGGCATCTTCGATACGGTGGCCGCGATCGGCACGGCGACGGATGACGACAACGATCCGCTGAACATCCACCTTCGCAGCGATCAGGTCACCCACCGCATCTATCACCTCACCGCAGGGGACGAATATCGCAGGAACTTCCGCCTGAACCGGAACCTGCCCGGCGGCGGGGACAGTTTCGAATTGCCCGGCGCCCATTCTGACGTGGGCGGCGGCTACCGGGATCCGGGTGATCTGGCCCCGCTGGAAAGCACCCGGCGCAGAATGTTCTCCTCACGCGAAGAGGCCGAGGCGGCGCGCAGTGCCGAATTGCCCGACGATTTCGCCGAGCTGCGACAGATCTTCGTCCGCGAAGGCTGGATTTCCCCGGATGAAACCGAAGGCGGTGTTGTCCGTGACCTCTCGCCCATCGAGGAAAGCGTCGTGGTCGTGCGGTACGGGCTCGAGACCTTCAGGCGCCACCTGTTTTCCTATGACGAGAGGATCTTTCTCGACCGCCCATGGGTGCAGCTTGGCCTGTCGCGCATCGCGCTTCACATGATGCACGAAGCCGCGGCAGATCATGTCGAGGGCGCCCTCCTGGATCTGCCGACCGAGAACGAGGATTACCGCATTCCCGAAGCCCTGGGACCCTATGAGGCAAGGATCCGGAGCGGCAGCCTGACCGGCCAGGAGCGGGCCTTCGTGCTGCGAAACTTCGGCCATGTCTCGATGAAGGGAGGGGCTTCCCTGAGCGGGGAACGGCTAGGCCATGCCCCCGAAGAGGATCACGTCCGTATCGAGTATCCGAACCGCCCGGGGCTGGCCGTCTGATCTCAGGCCTTGCCTTCAATCAGGCCGATCTGGTCCGTCAGGCGCCGCATCTTGTCGGCTTCGGGATGGGGCATCTCCAGAATGCGCCGCAGCTCGCCGGTCGGGTCCGTGCGCTCGAAGGGACCGGCGCAGTGAAGGTCCCAGGCGGCAAGCCGAAAGGCATTCCGCTTCTGGCGGATCCCGAATTCCCGTGCCCGCCCCACCGACCTGCGCAGGCCGCGCCGCAGGTCCTCGATTGCCAGCGCGCCGGTCTCGGCCGGAAAGGTCTCGGCCATGAGCCGTTCCATCTCGATCAGATCGTCCTCGACGCGGGCCCCGCGGATCGCCGCCAGCTCCGCGGCATCGAGGGTGAAGGCCGGGCGCGGGCTTGGCACGTCCGCACGCGATACAGGTCCCATATCCTCGACCTTAAGACCGTCCCGTCGCGGATCGGGGATCAGGAAGGCCTCGATCTGTCCGGTCTCGCGCGGAAAGAACCAGGGCGCGCGCCGGGCGGGCGATGTCAGCGCCTGAAAGTAGCTGGCGGCGGCGGCGGGCTCCCAGAACCGGAAGAAGAAGGCGGTGCCGTCGATGCTCACACGCAGGAACCTGCGCAGATGCTTGCGGAGCGCCCCGGCCGTCATTCCGGTTTCGATCAGGATCCCGGGCCGCTTGCGCCACATCGCCCAGTGCAGGTCGCCATCGTCGAGAAAATGCCGCAGCAGATCGCTGTCGCCTTCGAGCCGCACCAGATAGGGGGCCGCATCGGCAAGAGTTTCCGCCGCCGCCCCCTGGAACAGGCAAAGCGGCTCGTATCCGCGCCCCTCGAGCCGGTCGACCAGGCCGGGCAGACGGGCCGCATCCAGAAGCGCGAAGGTGGACCCCGACGCCGCGAGGTGCCTTTGCAGATCGCCCCTTGAAATGAAGCTCGTCCGAGACATTGAGCGCGATCTCCCCTTTGCCGCAAAGATCATCAAACTGTCCCCGGAGCATGCGCGGATCCGACGAAAGTGGAAAGCCTCATGACACTTCAGGAGGGGATGCGGATCGTGAAGCCAGACCATGTGCGCAGTTAGAAGATCGGCCGCGATGCCAGCCGGCGCTCCGGCAGTCGATCAGGGCCAGCCACCGATGCGAGCGCGCCAATGAGCTCCGGACATCCGGGGCGGGGAAAATCAGCTCCCATTGACGCGCCCGGAAAAGAGCGGCCACAGGCCGCAAAGGCGGCTTTGCCCCGAGGGGAAACGATCCGAAGAGAGGAGGGGCGGTCTTGCCCCTCCCCGCCATTCGCCGAATTCAGCCGGCGATCTCGATCACGGCCCGCCCGTCGATCTGACCCTTGTGCATCTTCTCGAAGACGCTGTTGACGTCTTCCAGCTTCACCGGGTTGATGATCGACTTGACCTTGCCATGCCCGGCAAAATCCAGTGCCTCCTGAAGATCGAGGCGGGTTCCCACGATCGAGCCCCGCACGGTGATCCCCGCCAGCACCATGTCGAAGACCGAGATCGGGAAAGAGCCCGGCGGCAAGCCGTTCATCGCGATCGTGCCGCCGCGGCGGACCATGTTCTCGGCCTGCTCGAAGGCCTTGAGACTGACGGCCGTGACAAGAACGCCATGTGCACCGCCATCGGTCTCCTTCTTGATCTTGGCGGCCGGGTCTTCCGTGGCGGCATTGGCCGTCAGCGTGGCGCCGAGATTTCGGGCCAGTTCCAGCTTGTGATCGTCGACATCGACGGCAGCGACGTTGAAGCCCATCGCCTTGGCATATTGCACGGCCAGGTGGCCGAGGCCGCCGATCCCCGAGATGACGACCCAGTTGCCGGGCCGGGCACCGGTCACCTTGAGGCCCTTGTAGACCGTCACCCCGGCACAGAGGATCGGGGCGATTTCGGTGAAGCCGACATTGTCCGGCAGATGTCCGACATAATTGGGATCGGCCACGACATATTCGGCGAAACCGCCATTCACCGAATAGCCGGTATTCTGCTGCGACTCGCACAGGGTCTCCCAGCCGCCCACGCAATGCTCGCAATGCCCGCAGGCCGTGTAGAGCCACGGGATGCCGACCCGATCGCCCTCCTTGACCCGGGTGACGCCCGCGCCGACGGCGGAGACATAGCCGACGCCTTCATGACCCGGAATGAAAGGCGGCTTCGGCTTGACGGGCCAGTCCCCCTCGGCCGCGTGAAGATCGGTATGGCAGATGCCCGAGGCCCGGATCGCGACCTGGATCTGTCCCGGCCCCGGCTCGGGAACAGGCACCTCATCCAGGCTCAGAGGTTTGCCGAATTCACGCACGACGGCGGCCTTCATGGTCTTCGCCATTGTCTTCCTCCCTTGGATCTATCTGGAAAAGGGGCCCGCCGACCGGCCGGCCGGCCGGGCCCGCGTCGGTGTCCCGGTCAGAAAAAGCCGAGCTTCTTGGGATTGTAGCTGACCAGCAGATTCTTCGTCTGCTGGTAGTGGTCGAGCATCATCGAATGGGTCTCGCGCCCGATCCCGGACTGCTTGTAGCCCCCGAACGCGGCATGGGCCGGATAGGCGTGGTAGCAATTGGTCCAGACGCGTCCGGCCTGGATGTTGCGGCCGAAATGGTAGCAGCGGTTCATGTCGCGGCTCCACACGCCCGAGCCCAGGCCGTAAAGCGTGTCATTGGCGATATGCAGCGCTTCTTCCTCGTCCTTGAAGGTCGTCACCGACACGACGGGGCCGAAGATCTCCTCCTGGAAGATGCGCATCCTGTTATTGCCGTGGAAAACGGTCGGCTGGACGAAATAGCCCCCTTCCAGCTCGCCGCCGAGATGGCTGCGCGCGCCGCCAACCAGCATTTCGGCGCCTTCCTCCTGGCCGATATCGATATAGGAGAGGATCTTCTCGAGCTGTTCGCTCGAGGCCTGCGCCCCGATCATCGTCTCCGGATCGAGCGGATGGCCCTGCTTGATCGCCTTCACGCGCTCCAGGGCCCGCTCCATGAAGCGGTCGTAGATCGACTCCTGGATCAGCGCGCGCGACGGGCAGGTGCAGACCTCGCCATTGTTGAGGGCGAACATCACGAAGCCTTCGACGGCCTTGTCGAAGAAATCGTCATCTTCCGCGCAGACGTCGTCGAAGAAGATGTTCGGCGACTTGCCGCCAAGCTCGAGCGTCACCGGAATGAGGTTCTGGCTGGCATATTGCATGATCAGCCGACCGGTCGAGGTCTCGCCGGTGAAGGCGATCTTCGCGATGCGCTTCGAGGACGCGAGGGGCTTGCCGGCCTCGAGCCCGAAGCCGTTGACCACGTTCAGGACGCCCTCGGGCAGAAGGTCGCCGATGATGTCCATCAGCACCATGATCGAGGCGGGCGTCTGCTCGGCCGGCTTCAGCACCACGCAATTGCCCGCGGCGAGGGCCGGAGCGAGCTTCCAGACCGCCATGAGGATCGGGAAATTCCACGGGATGATCTGGCCGACAACCCCCAGCGGCTCGTGGAAATGGTAGGCGATCGTTTCGTGATCGATTTCGGAAAGCGTGCCTTCCTGCGCCCGCACGCAGCCGGCGAAATAGCGGAAGTGATCGATCGCAAGCGGCAGGTCCGCGGCCTTGGTTTCCCGGATCGGCTTGCCATTATCCCAGGTCTCGGCCGTAGCGAGCAGATCGAGATTCTCCTCCATCCGGTCGGCAATGCGATTGAGGATATAGGCCCTCTGGGCGACATTGGTCTTGCCCCAGGCGTCCTTTGCCGCATGGGCCGCATCAAGGGCCGCCTCGATGTCTGCCGCCTCGGAGCGCGCGACCTCGCACAGCGTCTTGCCGGTAATCGGGGTGACATTGTCGAAATAGCGCCCCGACTTCGGCGCCACCCATTTGCCGCCGATGTAATTGTCGTAACGCGCGGCGAAAGGCGGCCTTGTCTGGTCGAAGGACCGTTCCAGTTTATTCATGGCTGTTCTCCCTTTGCGGGCGCCCCTGACAACGCAAAAGCGTTTCCTCCCGGGCGCATCCCGGACAACAGGATCGATGGCGCCCGGAGATCTGTCAGCCCCCGTCCGGCCGGAGAGAGAGGGCATCTGTCGCAGAAATGCGACAGGACGCCGCGGGATCTCGTGTCACCGCCTCCGGCCGTTTCGCAGCGGGTTTGCGATGGCCGAGTTTCCGATGAAAAGTCGCCCGCGAGATGCCCAGGATGCGCGCCGCCGCCGAGACATTGCCGCCGGTACGGGCGAGAGCGCGGGCCAGCACGGCGCGCTCTGCGTCCTCCAGGCTCTCGACACCGGGGATGCTCAGAAGATCGGAGGCCGGCACCGGCGCCCTGGCGAGGTCGCCCTTGAGGCCCAATGTCACCCGCGCGCTGTGGGAGGCGCCGATGGCAAGGTCGTCGGCATCCACGGCGACGAGCGCCCCCGGATTGTGCTCCAGCCCCGGGAGGGCCAGGATCCGCGCATGGGCAAAGCTGCGGCGGAAGGCTTCGGCCTCGATCCGCCGGGCCGCCTCGCGCACGCTCAGGGCGATGAGCCCGCCGAAGGTCTCGGTAAGATCGGTGCGACAGGACGAGACGTCGAGAACGCCGGCAAGCTCGCCATTATGGTCATGGATCGGCGCCGCCATGCAGCCGAGGGCTCCGTTGCGGGCAAAGAAATGCTGGTTGCGGTGCACGGTGACGGGGCGGCGCTCGATGGCGCAGGTGCCGATGCCGTTGGTGCCTTCGGTGGCTTCGCTCCACAATGCACCCGGCCACAATCCCCATTCCTCGAAGGTCGCATCGTCGCCGGCCTCGCCACGACGCTCGACCGGCACGCCGTCGCTGTCGGCGAGAAGCACGCAGCAGCCCGCGGCGCGGACGGCGCTGAAAAGCTGATCGAGACTGGCTCCGGCCGCGCGAATCCATGGTTCCATCCGCTCGCGCACATTGGCGAATTCGGCTTCGGTCAGCCGATGCGGCGGTTTCCTGTTGGCGGGATCAAGCCCGTAAAGGCGCGCAGACCGGCTCCAGGACGCCACCATCGGCGACCGGGCCGCGTTGCCCGCCGCAATTGCGGAATGAACAACATCGACGTGGGCACAAGTCTCGGACATCCCGAATTTCCTCCCATGGGTGTTCGATGCGCATCGCCTTGTTTGTTATGTCTGGCTTTTCTGACACATCGTCCGATTTAGACTTCCTGCTTGCTCCTTGGTTCTGCGGGGCACGAAGCGGGCCCTCTGCGAAGGGGCCCCCGGGCGATTGACGCGCCTTCTGGTGCTTGCCTGAGCTGAAGTATCCGCTGAATGTGCTTTTCAGCGCAAGAGCTGCCACTCTGCGCCTGTCCGCATCGGTGACATCGCCGGCTGAGAAACGAAGGCGCACACCTCTCGCCGCCCCTTGTTCGTGCGGCGGGGCAGGTCAGGCAGCGGAACGAGCCGCGGCTGGCCAGGCGACCGGTTTGATCGCGCGCCATGTCGAACCCGCCCCTGGCCACCTGTCCGGCGATCCGGAACGCCTCGGGCTGCACCGTCTCGGGCGGATAGAGAGATCGGCGATGCCTCAAACGAAAAAGCGGCCTGCCGCTAAGCAGAAAACCGATGCCCGGGCGTCTTCGGCCGCCACCCCCGCCGCCTCGGTCAGCCCGTGCAGGCAGGCGGTTGCCGCAGAGAGACGCAGGTTCGGCACATCGCGCCCCCCAATCCCCGGCCCATGGAGGTGGCAGCTCAAGCCGCCCCCGTATCGACACGTCCGAAGCGCATGGGCTTCGCAGACCCGCAGGCCTTCGCTCCCGCGCAGCCGACCGTTCGAGCTGCGCGAGGGAGCGTCTTCGCCGAAACGCATGACGAGCCTCTGGCACATCGCCCGGAGCCGGGCGGCATCGTCGAGCGCTATGACGGCCTCGCGGCGGCACGGCCCAGCCCCCCCCCCGCCCCGGAATATAGCAGCAGGACGCCGAGCGCAGCGAGGCCGCCCACGAGCATCCGATGGGGATCGGACGGGGATCGGGAGGGTCGCATGCCATCGGCATTGACCGGCACGAAGGCGGCCGGCCGGCATCGGCCCTGCGCGCTCGAAAGACCGGCGATGCACGATCCTGCAGCGGGATCGGTCAGGGCGGCACGAGACCGGACCTCCCGCCCCCGCCCATGCCGCGCGCCGAAATGCGCCTCCGCGTCTTGCTCATGAATGGTTTCAGGCCCTCGGCCAGACCGGGATCGGAATCGGGGCTTTGCCCGAGGCCTCAGATCGGGGGAAAGCTCGCCTCGAGACCCGGCGTGGCCGCGATCGCTGGCAAGGCCCCATCGCCAGGCCGTCTCCTGCGGGCGCCCGCACCCGCCAGCGCAAGACAGAAGGAAACGTCCCGCATCCGGCGACAGGATCCTGGCGGGGCGCGGAAGATCAGATCCCTCCGACCGGATTTGCAAGGGCAAGGCGCGGCCCGGATGCCCTCCGGTCCTGTCCGAGAGAGGGCCCCGGATCTCGCCCTGATCCCGGCGGCGGGGCGGCCGGAAAAAACCGCTTCTGCGACAACGCCCCCTCGGGGTGCGGGCCCACGGGTGCTTGCAGCACTCGCCTCAATCGTTAGGCTGCGCCAAGACGCGCAACCGCCGCCGCGCTCCGGCCCGAGGGCCACGCGGCAGCGCCGCCCCCGCCAGGACAGGTCATGGAAGGCTTTCTGCTAAACGCCACGCTCTACCTGCTGTGCATCGTGCTTGCGGTGCCTCTGGCCACGCGGCTGGGACTTGGCTCGGTGCTGGGCTATCTGCTGATCGGGCTGATGCTGGGCCCGGTGCTGGGCCTTGTCGGCGCCGAGATGGAGACGCTCCGCCATGTCTCGGAAATCGGCGTGGTGATGATGCTGTTCCTGATCGGGCTCGAGCTCGATCCGCGCGCGCTCTGGGCGATGCGCGACAAGCTGATCGGCATGGGCGGGTTGCAGGTGCTGGTCACCGTGGCGCTGGTCACCGCCGCCGCCACGGCCTTCGGCCAGACCTGGCAATCGGCGCTGGCGATGGGGATGATCTTCTCGCTGTCCTCGACCGCCATCGTGCTGCAGACCCTGACCGAGAAGAAGCTGATGAACACCCCCGGCGGGCGCAGCGCCTTCTCGGTGCTTCTGATGCAGGACATCGCGGTCATCCCGATGCTGGCGATCATGCCCTTCCTCGCCTCGCCCGAGACCCGCGCGGCCGGTGCCGAGGGCGGCCATGGCGCGATGCATCTGATCGGGAGCCTGCCGGCCTGGGGGGTGACGCTGGTCACGCTGGGTGCGGTCGCGGGCACGGTGCTGGCCGGCCATTACCTGGTGCGCCCGCTCTACCGCTATGTGCAGGCGGCGCGGCTGCGCGAGCTGAACACGGCAATGGCGCTGGTGATCGTGGCGGGCATCGCCTCGCTGATGCTGATGGTGGGGCTCTCGCCCGCGCTGGGCACCTTCCTTGCCGGCGTGGTGCTGGCCAATTCGGAATTCCGCCACGAGCTGGAAAGCTCGATCGAGCCGTTCAAGGGCCTGCTGCTGGGGCTGTTCTTCATCACCGTCGGCGCGGGCATGGATTTCTCGGTATTCTGGGCCGCGCCGATCCTGTTGCCGGTCTATGTGACGGGCCTCGTGATGATCAAGGTGGCCGTGCTTTACGGGCTTGCCATGGCATTCCGGCTCGATCGGTCGAACCGCTGGCTGTTCACGTTGGGGCTCGCGCAGGCGGGCGAGTTCGGCTTCGTGCTGGTGGGCTTTGCCTCGACCCAGCGGATCATGCCGCCCGAGATCGTCACCATGTCGAGCCTGGTCATCGCGCTGTCGATGCTGATCACGCCCGCGCTCTTCATCCTGCATGACGTGATCGCGAAGGTGCTGCAGAGACGCGGCGGCGCCCGGCCCGCGGCGGATCAGATCGACGAGATCCATCCCGTCATCATCGCCGGGATCGACCGGTTCGGACTGACGGTGAACCGGATGATCGCGCTGACCGGCGGCAAGACCACCGCCATCGACGACGATCTGCGGGCGGTGCGGCGGGTGCGCAAGCTGGGCTTCAAGGCCTATTACGGCGACGCGACCCGGCCCGCTCTGCTGGCCTCGGCCGGCATCGACACCGCCGAGGTGCTGGTCGTGTGCATCGGCGATGCCCAGGCAGCGACCACGCTGGTGCGCTATGCCCGGCGGATCCGGCCCGATCTGTTCATCATCGCCCGCGCCCGCGACCGCGAACATGTCTTCGAGCTTTACCGTGCCGGCGCCGACGAGACCGTGCGCGAGGTCTATGACAGCGCACTGCGCTGCGGGCGGCAGGTGCTCGAACGCTCGGGACTGTCCGCCTATGAGGCCGAGAATGCCGAACGCACGCTGGTCACCTTCGACCGCACCGCGCTGCGCGACCTGGCCAAGGTCTGGCGCCCCGGCGTGCCGCTCGAGGATAATGCCGATTACATCGAGCTGAACCGGCGGCTGCAGGCCGATCTGGAACATGCCTTCGCCGAGACCCTGCTGCACGAGGCGCCGCCGCCCCGGAGCCAGACCGAACCGACCTCTCCCGCCGACATCCTGGCCGAGGCCGATGGCAATCCCGAACGCCAGACCGGCGGCAGCGGGACCTGAAGGCCATGCCCCATGCCGGGCCCCAGAGCTGACCCCGCATCGCAGCGGTCGCCGGGCACCGTGACGCAGGGTGTCCCGCTTGCCGGGGTTTACGCAGGCCCCCCGACGCGCGCAGGATCGAAACAGGTTCCGGCGTGGCGCGCGCGCCCGGGCAATACCCAGACCTGCGGAGGCAGACCTTGATCAACCCGCTTTACGACCGGCTCTTCGGCCGCCATGCCGGGCGCGAGACGCCCTTCCTGCATCTGCCCGACGGGCGCAGCCTGACCCATGCGACCTTTCTGGCGCTGGCCGCGCGCCATGCCCATGCCCTGAACGCCTTCGGGCTCGGCCCCGGCGACCGGCTGGCGGTGCAGGTCGAGAAATCGGCAGAGGCGCTGGCGCTTTATGCCGCCTGCCTGCAGGCGGGGGTAATCTTCCTGCCGCTCAACACCGCTTATACCCCGGCCGAGCTTGCCTATTTCATCGGCGACAGCGGCGCCCGGCTGGTCATCTGCGATGGCCGCCGGATGGGCGAACTTGTGCCGGGGGCCGAGGCCGCGGGCGCCCGCGTCGCCGCGCTGAATGCCGATGGCAGCGGCAGCTTCGCGGTGATCGCGGCGACGAAATCCGAAACCTTTCCCACCGTGGCGCGCGCGCCCGACGATCTGGCCGCGCTGCTTTACACCTCGGGCACCACCGGGCGTTCGAAAGGGGCGATGCTGAGCCAGCAAAACCTGCTGTCGAATGCCGAGGTGCTGACCGAGGCCTGGCGCTTTACCGAGGCCGATGTGCTCCTGCATGCGCTGCCGATCTTCCACACCCATGGCCTGTTCGTGGCGACCAACATCATGCTGCTGGCGGGCGGCGCGATGATCCTGCTGCCGAAATTCGACACCGAAGCGGTGATCGCCGCCCTGCCGCGCGCCACCGCCATGATGGGGGTCCCGACCTTCTATACCCGGCTGCTGGGCGATCCGCGGTTCGACCGCGCGCTCTGCGCCCATATCCGGCTGTTCGTCTCGGGCAGCGCGCCGCTTCTGGCCGAGACCCACCGCGCCTTCGAGGCCCGCACCGGACAGCGCATCCTCGAACGCTACGGCATGACGGAAACCAACATGTCGACCTCGAACCCCTATGACGGAGAGCGGATCGCGGGCACCGTCGGCCTGCCGCTGCCGGGCGTCGAGCTTCGGATCGCCGATCCCGACACCCGGGCCGAGCTGCCGCAGGGCGAGATCGGCCAGATCGAGGTGCGGGGACCCAATGTCTTTCAGGGCTACTGGCAGATGCCCGAGAAGACCCGCGAAGAGCTGTGCGAGGACGGCTTCTTCCTGACCGGCGATCTCGGGACGGTGGATGCCAGGGGCTATGTCCGGATCGTCGGCCGGGCCAAGGACCTGATCATCTCGGGCGGGCTCAACGTCTACCCGAAAGAGATCGAGGAGGAGCTCGACGCCCAGCCCGGCGTGCTGGAAAGCGCGGTGATCGGGGTGCCCCATCCCGATCTGGGCGAGGCGGTGCTGGCAGTGCTGGTCCCTGCGCCGGGCGAAACGCCCGACCTCCCGGCCATCGCCGGGGCGCTTGCCACGCGGCTTGCGGGCTTCAAGCGGCCGAAGCGGCTCGAGCTGATCGGGGCACTGCCCCGCAACGCCATGGGCAAGGTTCAGAAGGCCGCGCTGCGCCAAACCTATCGCGACAGCTTCGCCTGAGAGGCCGGACGGCCCTGCCTATTGCAGGGCCGAGATCGCCAGGAACATCCCGCCCGACAGCACGGCCGTCGCCGGAACGGTCACCCCCCAGGCGGCGATGACGGTCATGAAATGCGACCGGCGCACCAGCTTGCGGCGGCGACGCTCCTCGGGGCCGAGCCGCTTGGCGCCGGGCTTGGTCAGGTTCGCCTTGCGCAGGCGCCGCTCGGCATGCCATTCGCGGAAGAAGCCCACGCCGAACACGCCGCCCACCGCGATATGGGTCGAGCTGACCGGCAGGCCCAGCCAGGAGGCGACGATCACCGTCATGGCCGCCGACAGCGCCACGCAATAGGCGCGCATCGGGTTCAGCTTGGTGATCTGGCTGCCGACCATGCGAATGAGCTTGGGTCCGAACAGCACCAGTCCGAACGAGATGCCGAAGGCGCCGATCACCATGACCCAGACCGGGATCGCCACCTCGCCCGAGATCTCTCCGGCCTGCTGGGCATGGACGATGGCGGCCAGCGGCCCGACCGCATTGGCCACGTCATTGGCGCCATGGGCAAAGGACAGAAGCCCGGCCGAGATCACCAGCGGCGCCGCGAACAGCAGCTTGAGCGAACGGTTGCGGTTTTCAAGCCCGCGCGACTGGCGCCGGATCAGCGGCACCGCGCCCAGCCCCGAGGCGATGCCGACGACAAGACCGATCACGACGGCATGGCCGATGGTGACATCGAAAAGATGCTTGAGCCCCTTCAGCGCCAGATAGGTGGCGAAGGTGGCTGCCATCACCCCGATCAGCACCGGCACCCAGGTCCTTGCCGCGGCGATCTTGTCGTCGCGATAGATCACCCGCCACTTGATGAAGGCCAGCATGCCCGCTGCGATCACCCCGCCCAGGACCGGCGAGATCACCCAGCTCAGGGCGATGGCGCCCATGGTCGGCCAGTTGACCGCGGCGATACCCACCGCGGCCACGCCCGCGCCCAGGACGCCGCCCACCACCGAATGGGTGGTCGAGACCGGGGCCCCGATCCAGGTGGCGATATTGACCCAGACCGCGGCCGCCAGCAAAGCGGCCATCATCGCCCAGGTGAAAGTACCGGAATCGGCCACGCTCTCGGGCGCGATGATGCCTTTCGAGATGGTCGAGACCACGTCGCCGCCCGCGATGAGCGCCCCCGCGCTTTCGCAGATCGCCGCGATGGCGATGGCACCCGCCATCGACAGCGCATTGGCCCCCACAGCCGGGCCCATGTTGTTCGCGACATCATTGGCACCGATATTCAGCGCCATGTAGGCGCCGAAGGCGGCGGCAGCCACGACGAACAGCATGCCGGGCGTGTTTCCGGTCACCAGCGCCGCGCCCAGCGCCGCGATCACGATGAAAGCCAGCGAGACCCCGACGCCCAGAAGCGGGCGCGACACGGTCTGCGCGGCGATTTCGACCCGCGACAGGCGCTTGAGGTCCTTGTCCAGTGTCTTCCACTGGCGGTCCTTGTAGGTCTCTGACAAGGGAAGCCTTTCCTTGCTCGGCCATCCTTTAGCGGGCAGTTTCCCGAAGGCCCGCCCACCAGCAGGTCTGGCAGGAGAGCGGCACCCGCGGACGGTCTGTCCCGGGCGGCTGAATGTCACCGAAACGGCCCATTCACAACCCCTGCCGCTGCAGCGGCGCGAGTCTTTTGCATGACAATCCGGCCAAAGACCGCCCTTGGGGTGACCGTCCTGCGACGCATGACGCTTTCCTGTTGCACTCATGGGCCAAGATCACATCTATGTCGCGAAACGGCCGGGCACCCCCGGCAAGCCTGTCACCGGCAGGCATGTCACCGGCGGGCAGCGGCCCCGGACAAGCACTGGACAGGCCCGGGACAGCGCCCGTGCAGGCCGCAGCAATCAGGGACGCGACCGCATCGCCGGGTTCGGACAGACGCGGTTCAGATGGGCGCGGTTCGGACGGGCGCGGGAAAGGGACTGGACGCAGATTTGGCGATCGAAAGACAGCTTCCGCTCGGCCGCCAGATCGCGGCCCTGCCATTGCGGCTCGACAAGAAAGGCCGTCCGGACGTGCTGATGGTCACCTCGCGCGGGACCGGGCGCTGGGTCGTACCCAAGGGCTGGACGATGGAGGGCTGCCCGCCCTGGGTCGCGGCCGGGATCGAGGCGCTGGAGGAGGCCGGCGCCGAGGGCCGTATCTCCTCTCACAGCATCGGCAGCTACGAATATGACAAGCGGCTCGAGGATGGCAGCGTACTGCGCTGCCGGGTCGAGGTGTTCCCGATGCTGGTCTGCAAGCTCAGACGCAACTGGAAAGAACGCCACCAGCGCACGCGGCGCTGGTTCGCGCCCAAGGCCGCGGCCCGGCGCGTCGACGAACCCGAACTGGCAGCACTGCTCAGGGGGCTCTCGCGCAAGCCCGAAAAGCTGCCGGTGATCCGCGACCTGCTCGGGCCGGACTAACCCACCCTGCCCCGATCCGCGCAGCGATGCCCCGGGCGGCAGTCCTGCCCGGAAAAGCGGCAAAGGCGCACGGACCGGAGCGCAACCGCGACTACCTGTTGACGCGGCGCACGCCCCGGGCGGAGGCTTCCGCAAGGAGCCCCGCGATGACAGCAGATGACGCCTATGAAGGATTGATGGCCGGCACGGCCCGCAGCCGCGGTCCGGACGCGGCCGATCTTCATGCCGTCGCCTCGATCCTCGCGCTGGCCCTGTCCGAAGCGGCATCGCCCGGGGATCTGCCCGCGCATTGCGGACTGGAGGCCCAGGCGCTGGCCGAGCTGCTCGGCTCCCTCTTTCCCGCCGCGCCGCCGGAATTTCGCAGTGGCAGAAGCTCCGCCCCCCGCAGCGTCGAGGAAGACTCGGTGCGGAGCCTGCTTCTGGCCCATTCCTCTTCGACCCCGCTGGCCCGGCCGCTCGCCGCGATGATCGCCCGCCGCGCGATGGAGCCGGACCATCTCTGGCAGGACCTGGGGCTGCGGAACCGGAAGGAACTCTCGGCGCTGCTGACCCGGCATTTCGGCCAGCTTGCCGCGAAGAACACCGCCAACATGAAATGGAAGCGGTTCTTCTACCGGCTGATCTGCGAAGATGAGGGCTTCGTTCTCTGCGCGGTGCCGGTCTGCACCGACTGCGCCGATTTCGACATGTGCTTCGGCGAGGAAAGCGGCGAGGCGAGGCTGGCCCGCGCGGGTCGGGCCGCCCCCTCGGGACAGCCCCCCGCTCAGGTCCTGAAGATGCGGTAGATCGCCGGGATCACCAGCACCGTCAGCATGGTCGACGAGGCCAGCCCGAACAAAAGCGACAGCGCGAGCCCCTGAAAGATCGGGTCCGCCAGGATCACCGCCGCCCCGATCATCGCCGCAAGCGCGGTCAGCAGGATCGGCTTGACCCGTGTCGCCCCGGCCTCGATCAGCGTCTCGACCGTGATCCGGCCCTCGGGGTCCGCATGGCGGATGAAATCGACCAGCAGGATAGAGTTCCGCACGATGATCCCCGCCAGCGCGATGAAGCCGATCATCGAGGTCGCGGTGAAGGGCGCATGGAACAGCCAGTGCCCCAACATGATGCCCGGAAAGGTCAGCGGCACCGGCGTCAGCACCACCAAGGGCAGCCGGAACGACCCGAACTGCGCCACGACGAGGATGTAGATCCCGACCAGCGCCACCCCGAAGGCCGCGCCCATGTCGCGGAAGGTGACCCAGGTCACCTCCCATTCGCCGTCCCACAGGAGGACCGGCTTGTCCTCCGACAACGGCTGGCCATGCAGGCGGATCTCGGGCGCAGGCAGGCCCAGCGCCGCCCAGTCGACCCGGGCAAGCCGGTCCCCGACCGCCAACATGCCGTAAAGCGGTGCCTCGAAATCGCCCGCCAGATCGGCCTGCACCATCTCGGCATAGCGCCCGTTATGGCGGAAGATCGGGAACGAGGCCGCTTCCCCGGTCAGATGCACCACATCGCCCAACTCGACCACGCCGCGCCCGCCGGGCAGCACGTTGGCCGGAACCGGCGTCGCCAGCGCGCGCTCGTCCAGCACCCGGTCGGCCTTGTCGCGCGCGACCACGATGGGGATCGGCGCCCGCCCCGCGCCGCGATGCGAATAGCCGACCGTGGTGGCGCCGTTCAGCATCCTGAGCGTATCGAGCGCATCGGCCTCGGCGACATCGAAGAAGGCCAGATCGGACGGATCGGCCTCGGCCCGGATGCGACGGGCGCGGGTGCCGAAGCTGTCATCGACATCGACGATGAAGGGCGTGTCCTCGAAGGCCTGCCGGACCCGGGCCGCAACCGCGCGGCGGGTGTCGCCATCGGGGCCGTAGATCTCGGCCAGCAGCGTGGCGATGACGGGCGGGCCGGGCGGCGGCTCGACCACCTTCAGCACGGTGCCCGCGGGCAGCTCGAGCGTCCCCAGCCGTTGGCGCAGGTCAAGCGCGATGGCATGGCTTGTCCGGTCGCGCGCCTCCTTGGGCGAGAGGTTCACCTGCACATCGCCCTGTTCGGGGCTTTCACGCAGGAAGTAATGCCGGACGAGCCCGTTGAAGTTGAAGGGCGCGGCGGTGCCGGCATGGGTCTGGGCCGAGACCGCCTCGGGCATGGCCAGCGCCACCCTGGCGGCTGCCTGCGCCACCGCGTCGGTCGCCTCGACCGAGGCGCCCTCCGGCAGGTTGATGACGATGGCCAGTTCCGACTTGTTGTCGAAGGGCAGAAGCTTGACCGTCACATCGCGGGTATAAAGCGCGGCCATCGACCCAAAGGACACGGTCGCCACGCCCAACAGGAAAACGAGGCTGATCCATTTGCGCGACAGGATCGGCCGCACGACATGGGCGTAAAGCCGCCCCAGCCGCCCGCCCGGATGGCCGTGGCCTGCGCCCTCGGCGGGGACGGGCGCCCGGCCCGCGATCTTCAGCATCAGCCAGGGCGTGATCGTCACCGCGACGAAGAAGGAAAAGATCATCGCGGCCGAGGCATTGGCGGGGATCGGGCTCATGTAGGGCCCCATCATCCCCGAGACGAACAGCATCGGCAAAAGCGCCACGACCACCGTCAGGGTCGCGACGATGGTCGGGTTGCCGACCTCGGCCACGGCCTCGACCGCCGCCCGCACCCGGCTGTCGCCCGGTTTCATCATGCCCCAGTGCCGGGCGATGTTCTCGATCACCACGATGGCGTCATCGACCAGGATGCCGATGGAGAAGATCAGCGCGAACAGCGACACCCGGTTCAGCGTGTAGCCCATGGCATGGGCGGCAAAGAGCGTCAGCAGGATCGTCACCGGAATGACGATGGCCACCACCAGCGCCTCGCGCCAACCGATGGCAAACAGCACCAAAGCCACGATCGAGACCGTCGCCAGCCCCAGATGGAACAGAAGCTCGTTGGCCTTCTCGGACGCGGTGTGCCCGTAATCGCGCGTGACCTCGACCGCGACCGTATCGGGGATGAGCCCGCCCTTCATCTGCTCAAGCCGGGCCAGCACCTGTTCGCCGACCACCACGGCATTGGCGCCCGCCCGCTTGGCCAGCGCCAGCGTGACCGCGGGCCGACGCACGATCTCGCCATCCGGGCCGCGGGCGAGGCTTGCCACATGGTGTTCGTCCAGATCCGAGACAAAACCGATCTCGGCCAGATCGCGCAGATAGACGGTGCGGCCGTCGCGCGCGGTCAGTTCCAGATTGCCGATCTCGGCCGGGCTCGCCAGCGTCCGGCCCAGCACCAGCCCGACCTGCTGGCCGCCATCGCGCACCAGCCCGGCCGGGGCGGCGGCATTGGCCCCCGCCACCTTCTGCGACAGCTCCTGCAGCGTGATCCCGTAAAGCGCCAGCTTCTGCGGGTCGGGGGCGACGCGCAGTGCCTCTTCGGTTTCGCCGACAAGATAGGTCAGCCCGACATCCTCGATCCGGACCAGCTCGGTCTCGGCCTCGCGGGCGATCCGGGTCAGATCGGCCGCGGTCACCGCGCTCTGACCGAAGGTGGGCGTGAAGGTCAGCGTGACGATGGCCACGTCGTTGATGCCGCGCCCCACGACCAGGGGTTCGGGGATACCGACCGGGATGCGGTCCATATTGGCCAGGATCTTGTCGCGCACGCGCAAGATCGCGGTATCCTGGCTCAGCCCCACCCTGAAGCGCACGGTCACCATCGCCCGGTCGTCATAGGTCTGCGAATAGACATGCTCGACCTCGTCGATGCCCTTGACGATGGTCTCGAGCGGCTCTGTCACCAGCTTGACCGCGTCGACGGCCCGAAGCCCGTCGGCCCGAACATGGATATCGACCAGCGGCACCGAGATCTGCGGCTCTTCCTCGCGCGGCAGCGCGATCAGCGCGATCAGCCCCAGCGCCAGTGCCGCCAGCAGCAGAAGCGGCGTCAGAGGCGAGCGGATGAAGCCCCTGGTAAGATATCCGGCCAGGCCGAGGCGGCGGGCGGCGGTGCGCGGCGCGTCATTCATCGGGGCTCACCACGCGGTCGCCGGCTTCAAGCCCGGTCAGGATCTCGACCCGGTCGCGGCCGTCATGGGTGAGGCGCTCGCCCGGCACGACCACGCGTTCTACCGGACCATCGGGTCCCCTCACCGCGACGAAATCAAGCCCGCCGCGATGCGTCACCGCCCCCGGCGGCACCAGCAGCGCCTGCCGCGTGCCGACAGGCAGCCGGACCGGCACCCGGCGCCCGACGAAGCGGCCGTCGAGCCCCTCGACCTCGACATCGGCCAGCACCCGGCCGCCCTCGATCTGCGGATAGATCTTGACCAGCCGCCCGCTCTGGCGGTCGCGTCCGCTGCCGACGGCGATCCGGTCGCCCGGGCGCAACGCCAGCGCATGGCGTTCGGGGATCGCGAGGCGCAGGAACAGCCCGCCGCCGCCGATCTCGGCCAGGCTGTCGCCCGCCACCAGCACCGAGCCGGGCGAAACGGGCACCGAGAGCACCAGCCCGCTGCCGGGCGACAGCACCGCCCCCTCGGCGACCTGCTCCTCGATCACCCGGCGCTGGGCGGCCGTGCTGTCGATCTGGCCCTCGAGCTCGGCCACCTCGGTCGCAAGCTGGTCGAGCCGCTGCCGGGTGACGACGCCGCGTTCGCTGAGCGCCCTGCCCCGGTCGAGATCGCGTCTTGCGGTCTCGAGCTGTTTGGTCAGCGCCGTCAGCGTCGCGTCGAGCGCGCGCATCTGGAAGACGAGCTTGTCATCCTCGATCCGCGCGATTTCCTGCCCGGCCTCGACCGGATCGCCCTCGGTCACGGTCAACGAGACCACCGTACCGCCGATCCGGCTGCGCGCGGGCACCCGGTTGCGGGCCTCGACCTCGCCATAGACCGGCTTCCATTCGGTGATCGTCACCGGCGCCAGAACTGTTTCGGCCGCGGCGGCGGGCAGGGCCGCCAGAAGCACGAGAATCAAAGCGAGTCGTCGGCACATCGCCATATCTCCTTTCAGGCACCGTCTTCCCTGGGCACGAGGTCCGGACACTGGGCCCGGACGTTTGGCCCGGGCGACCCCCGCGATGGACCTGTCACGGCAAAACAGATGCAATTTATTGAATACATGAAGCGGATTGCCCGGATTTGCAAGGCCCCGCGCCCCGGATGTCCCGGCGCCGCCCCGATCCATCCGGAGAAGGCCAGGCTTTTCCGCCGGATACCCGAAATCGCAGCAAAGGCGCCATTGCCGGACGGCCTCCGCTGCGACATCGCGCCCCGGCCGCCCACCGCCGGAATCCTGCCTGAAACCGGCCAGGAGGCGCGCGGCGATCCGCCTAAAACACACCCGAAAAGCTTGTTCGCTTTTGCCCCCCCGCCTATCCTGAAGACCTTCCGGAGGGCCGTAGGAGGCGGCACCGACGCGCACCGCATTGAAGCCAGTCAGATTGAATTGACCAGTAAGCCGGGCTGGCGGGCACCCGGCCCTTCGCCCAGCCTTGTGACCCGGATGATTTCGATGTTTCACAACATGCCAGAGCCCAGCCCTATCGTATCGAAGGCAAATCCCTCCGAGAGTCTGACCGAGTTCGCACTCGAATCGCTTCTGGCATCGCCCGAAGGCTGGCGGTCCTTCGCGCGCGACAGCGTCTTCGACTGGCCCGATGTGCCGCCGCTGGCGCTGATCTTCGCGCTCGTCAATGCCTCGGCACAGATCGAGGCGATCTTCTCGGAAGGCAGCCCGGCACGCAGCGCCGCACAGACCGGGTTCCGGCTGGCGGGGCTGCTCTCGGCCGATCTCTACGCCATGCAGAGCCTCGGCCTGCCGCATGCCCGCGCCGCCGACTTCTCGGATTACTGGCACAGTTCCGACCCCTATTTCCTGACCCTCTGAGCGCGCTTGAACCCCCGGCCTCCGGCATGTCACCAAGGGCAGCAGAGATCCGCAGGGAGCGCGCGCATGACCCGCAACGAGGACAAGACACCGGCCAGGACACCGGACGTGGCCGCCAGCCCTGCGCTGCCGCAGCTGGCGCCTGCCCGCAATGGCGGCCTGCCGCTCGACACCGGCTGGATCGCATCGACCCGGGTGAACCGCCCGGCGGCCGAACGCCATGTCGCGGGTCTGGCAGCGCGACGGCCGGCCGATCCGGCCACCGAGGCCGCCTGGCTTCTGCGCGCGGTCGGGCTGATCGACCTCACGACGCTGTCGGGCGACGACACGCCGGGCCGGGTGCGCCAGCTCTGCGCCAAGGCCCGGAACCCGCTTCGGGCCGATCTGCGCGCGGCGCTCGGCGCGGGGCCGGTCACGACGGCCGCGATCTGCGTCTATCACGAGATGATCGCCCCTGCCCTCGTCGCGCTCGAGGGCTCGGGGCTGCCGGTCGCGGCGGTCTCGACCGGCTTTCCCGCCGGGCTGTCGCCCTTTTCCACCCGGCTGGCCGAGATCGAGGCCAGCGTGGCGGCCGGCGCCTCGGAGATCGACATCGTGATCTCGCGCCGCCACGTCCTTCTGGGCGACTGGCAGGCGCTTTATGACGAGATCGCGGCCTTTCGCGCCGCCTGCGGGTGCGCCCATATGAAGGCGATCCTTGCGACGGGCGAGCTGGGCACGCTGACCAATGTCGCCCGCGCCAGTCTGGTGGCGATGATGGCGGGGGCCGATTTCATCAAGACCTCGACCGGCAAGGAGCCGGTGAACGCGACCCTGCCGGTCGGGCTGACCATGTGCCGGATGATCCGCGCCTATCGCGAGGCGACGGGGGTCAGCGTGGGCCTCAAGCCTGCGGGCGGGATCTCGGCCGCCAGCGATGCGCTCGACTGGCTGGGGCTGGTGGGCGAGGAACTCGGGCCGCGCTGGCAGGAACCCGCGCTCTTCCGCTTCGGCGCCTCCTCGCTTCTGGGCGCGATCGAGCGGCGGCTGGACGAGATTGCCTTCGGGGCGGGCAGCACTCCGCGCCGCCATGCGGCGGGTTAGGGCGATGGCGCCGACCGCCCTCGACCGCGGCCCGGGCCGCGCTACCGATGCTGAGGCCCGCGCCTGGATCGGCCGGCATGACGGCCGTTTCGGGCCCTGGATCGCCGGATCGCTCCGCCCCGGCGCGGATACCGCCACGATCTGCTCTCCGGCGAGCGGCGCCGAGCTTGCCCGTCTGGCCGATGCAAGCTCCGCCGATCTCGCCGAGGCGCGCGCGGCAGCGGCGGCGGCCCAGCCGCTCTGGGCCGCGCTGCCCGGCACCGTGCGGGCGCGGCATCTGCAGGACTGGGCCGGGGAAATCGCCGCGCGGGAGGGATGTCTGGCACAGCTTCTGGCGCTCGAGACCGGGCGCCCGGTCCGGGCCTGTCGTCGCTGGCTGAGCAGAGACCTCGCAGCCCTCCGGCAAACCGCCGACAGCCTTCTGGCGGGCGCCGCCGACCGGCCCGGTTCTGCCCCGCTCGGGCTTGTCGCGCCAGAGCTGGAGCCAGGCCCCTCGCTCGGACGGATCGCCCCGGCGCTGGCCGCGGGAAATGCCGCGATCCTTGCGCCCGGGCCAGCCGATGGACGACTGGCCATGCTTTGCCTCGCCGACGTCGCCGGAACGGCCGGGCTGCCTGCCGGGCTGCTTTCCGTTCTTCCTGGCGCCGCAGAGGCCTTGTCCGACCTGGCGCGGCCTCCCATCGCGACATTGCGCGGACCCTGCCTGCATCTGGTGCTGGAGGATGCCGATCTCGATGCCGCCGCCGACGCCATCGCGGGCCTGCTGGGCGATCCGCCGCCCGGAACCGCCGGTCACTGGCTGCTGGTGCAGGACTCCGTCGCCGAACGGCTCCATGCCCGGCTGGCCGGACGGATGGCCCGGCTGATCGTCGGCGACCCGCTCGATCCGGCCACCGATCTGGGGCCGCTGCCCGATGCGGCGCTCCGCGACCGGCTGAGCACCGCGCTGGCCGAGACCGGCGGCGTCACGATCCAGCCCCTGCCGCGCCTGCCCGAGAGCGGCGCCTTCATGGCCCCGGCCCTGATCACCGGACTCGCGCCCGCGATGCCCGAGGTCACGACCGGCCTGCCCGGCCCGGTGCTCCTGTCGATGAGCTTCCGGACCCCGGCCGAGGCCATCCGGCTGGCCAATGCCATCCCGCCTGCCCCGGCCGCGAGCCTCTGGAGCGAAACGCTGGCAACCGCGCTCGATATGGCAACCGCACTCGAGGCCGGGACGGTCTCTGTCAACGGCGCCGATCTCGACCCCGCCCCCGATCCGCTGGAGCTGTGGCAAAGGCCTGCGGGCCTTGCCCCGGCCCGGCCCGAAGCCGCCGCCACAGGCCCCGCGCCTGCACCATCGGCCGCATTGACAGCAGCCCGCAAAATGCAGCCCGGCTGGGCCGGGCGCAGCGCCGCCGAACGGGCCGCGATCCTGACCCGCGCCGCCAAATTTATCGCGGAACGCGCCGCAGGCCCGGCCGAGCGGCTGGCCCGCGCGGCCGGAACGGCCGCGACCGCCCACGCCCCCTGGGCCGAAGCGCAGGGCAGCGCCACCCTGACCCGGCACAGGCCGCTTGGCGTGATCGCCCTGCTTTGCCCCGAGCTTTGCCCAGCGCCTTGCCCCGCGCCTTGCCCGGCACCTTTAACCGAGGCCGCGCTGCCGCTGGCCTCGATCCTGGGACCGGTTCTGGCAACGGGCAATGGCGCGCTGGTGCATCCCGGCGCGGGCACCGGGACCGAGGCCCGGGCTCTGATCGGAGCCCTCGAAGCCTCCGGGATGCCGAAGGGACTGGTGGGGATCGTGTCGGGGCCGCGCGCAGACCTCGCCTCCGGGCTTGCCGCGAGGGTCGATCTGGATGCGCTCTGGTGTTTCGGCGCCTCGGATCTGCCGGAAGACCTGCCGGCACGGGCGGCCGCGAGCGGAAAGGCACTCTGGCTTTCAGAGACCGGCACCCCCGAAACCTGGAGCGGTCCCGGAGGCGCGGGCGATCTGTTCAGGATTGCCGCCGGACGGTTCCGGACCCTCCGGCTGAGCTGGGGCGCCTGACCGCGCCCCCCGGCCACTCAGCGCGAGAACACCCGGCGCCAGAAGCCCTCGGCACGGTCGCCGACCGACTCGAGCGATTCGCCCATCTCGTCCAGCATCGGCTCGATCCGGTCTTCCTTGAACCGGGCCAGCAGCTGCCAGATCCAGATCACCAGCGCGGCCAGGGCGCCGAGGAAGAGGATGTTGAACCACGGGATGGGGCTTTCATCCGGGCTGCCCACCGGACGCAGTTCGACCGCGTTCGGATAGATCGAGAGATATTCGTTGCGCCAGCCGTAATGGGTCACGACCACCCAGTCGGGGTTTTCCTTGTCCGAGATCAAGTCGCTGGCCTTGGCCTGCAGGTTCGAGGTGTCGAACTTGAAATAGGGCGGCCAGCCCCAGCCGGTATCCTCGTTGCGGAAGACGACGGGCTTGCCGTCGCGGTTGAACGTCTCGATGAAATTGACGAAGCGGCTTTTGTCGCCTTCGCTGTTCCCGGCGCCGTTATTGGCGAAGAAGATCCGGTTCTCGCCGAAAGTGATCTGACGTTCCTTGGTCGCGGTGATCCGCACCACGTCATGCTGGGGCAGCGTGTAGTGCAGGAAGCCCGCGATCACCAGGACGACGATGGTGACGATGGTCCATTTGACGTAAGCCATTCGAGCCTCACATGTAATTCGTGATATAGATGATCGTGCCGACGACGATGGCCGGCACGACATAGACCCCGAGGATCAGCTTGCGCCGGAGCGAGCGGTCATATTGCCTCAACCCCTCCTCGACATAAGCCTGGCGGTCGCCGATGCGGACCTCCTCGTCCCATTCCCGTCCGAGCTTGCCGCGTCTGACCGCACGGGAATAGAGCGACACGGCGACATAGATCACCGTGAGGATCACGAACCCCGCAAGTGCGAAACGCAGGAATGCGAACATTGTTCCCTCCAGCGGGACAGGCGCGCCCCGTTCCGGGGATGAATATAGGACCCCCCGATACGATTTGCACGACAGCCGCGCAGCGCGCGTGCCCTCCGGGCGCGATTGCCGCAGCCCGGGCATGGCGCTAGGTTCGGGTCATGGACAGATCTGTGGAACATGGGCTTGAACAGGCGGTCGCGGCGGGGCGCGACGAGGTGGCGGCGCTGGCGCGCGATCTCATCCGCATCCCCACGCTGAACCCGCCCGGGCGCAACTATCTCGAAATCTGCGAATTCCTCGGCGAGCGGCTGGCCGCGAAGGGCTTCGAGGTCAGCTATGTCCGGGCCCGCGGCGCACCGGCCGACAGCGATGCCCATCCGCGCTGGAACATGATCGCGCGGCATGAGGGCGCGGGCGGGGGCGACTGCGTGCATTTCAACGGCCATCACGACGTGGTCGAGGTCGGCCATGGCTGGACCGTCGATCCCTTCGGCGGCGAGATCCGCGACGGCCGGGTCTGGGGCCGGGGCGCCTGCGACATGAAGGGCGGCATCGCCTCGGCGGTGCTGGCTGCCGAGACCTTCGTCGCCACCTGCCCCGCCTATCGCGGCGCGGTCGAGATCAGCGCCACCGCCGACGAGGAATCGGGCGGCTTCGGCGGCGTCGCCTGGCTGGCCGAGCGCGGCTGGTTCGCGCCCGAGCGGGTCCAGCATGTCATCATCCCCGAGCCGCTGAACAAGAACCGGATCTGTCTTGGCCATCGCGGCGTCTGGTGGGCCGAGATCGAGACCAAGGGCCGGATCGCCCATGGCTCGATGCCGTTTCTGGGCGATTGCGCGGTCCGCCACATGGGCGCGGTGCTGGCCGAGATGGAGGCCACGCTGTTTCCGCTGCTGGCCGGGCGGCAGACGGCGATGCCGGTCGTGCCCGAGGGCGCCCGGTCCGCCACGCTCAACATCAACGCGGTCCATGGCGGCGAGCCCGAGCAGGCGGAAGGTTATGACGGATTGCCCGCGCCCTGCGTGCCCGACCGCTGCCGCATCACCCTCGACCGGCGGGTGCTGATCGAGGAGGATCCCGAGGAGGTCAAGCGCGAGATCCGCGCGCTGATGGAGCGGGTCCGGGCGCGCCGTCCGGGCTTCGACTACGAGATCCGCGAGCTGTTCGAGGTCCGCCCCAGCATGACCGACCGCGACGCCCCGGTGGTGCGCTCGGTCGAGCGCGCTATCGGCCGGGTGCTGGGCAGCGCGCCCGATTTCGTGGTCTCGCCCGGCACCTATGACCAGAAGCATATCGACCGGATCGGGCGGCTCAGGAACTGCATCGCCTATGGGCCGGGCATTCTCGATCTGGCGCATCAGCCCGACGAATGGGTCGGCATCGACGACATGGTCGAGGCCGCGCAGGTCATGGCGCTGACGCTCCACGACCTGCTGGGCAGATGAGCGCGCCTCAGCGCGCCGCCACGGGGATATTGTCGATCAGCCGCACCCCGCCCAGATGTGCCGCCACCAGCAGCCGGGCCGGCACGTCCGGGGCCTCGAGCGGCGCCAGATCGGCAGCCGCGCGCAATTCGAGATATTCGACCTCGGCAAAGCCTGCCGCCAGGATCGCGCCCCGCGCCGTTGCCAGCGCCGCCCCCGCCCCGGTCCCGGCCTCGAGCGCCCGCCGCGCCTCGACAAGCGCATGATAAAGCGCCGGCGCCGTGGCCCGCACATCCCCGGGCAGAAGCGCATTGCGCGAGGACAGCGCCAGCCCGTCGGGCTCGCGCACCGTGGGGCAGCCCACGATCTCGACCGGAATGTCGAGATCGCGCACCAGCCGCCGCACCACCATCAGCTGCTGATAATCCTTCTCGCCGAAAAAGGCGCAATCGGCACCGGTCTGCAGCAACAGCTTGGTCACGACCGTCGCCACGCCGTCGAAATGGCCCGGCCGATGCGCGCCGCAAAGCCCCTCGCTGACGCCCGTGACCGAAACCGCGCTGGAAAAGCCCGGCGGATAGATCTGATCGGGCGCGGGCACATAGATCGCATCGACCCCGAGCGGCGCCAGCTTCTCGGCATCGCGCGCCTCGGTACGCGGATAGCGCGCCAGATCGCCCGGATCGTTGAATTGTCTCGGGTTGACGAAGATCGTCACGATCACCCGGTCGGCCGCAGCCTTCGCGGCGGCAGCGAGGCTCAGATGCCCGTCATGCAGCGCGCCCATGGTCGGCACCACCGCGACGCGGGCGCCCCCGGCCCGCCACTCGGCCCGAATTGCGCGCAGCGTCTCAAGGCTGCGCAGGATCGGCGCGCTCATGCGGCACCTCCGGTCTTGTCGGCAAAGACATGTTCGGGACCCGGGAAACGCCGGGCGCGGACCTCCCCGGCATAGGCCTCGGCCGCCGCGCGGGCGGCCGCGCCCAGCTCGGCATAGCGCTTGACGAATTTCGGCCGGAAGCCGGTGAAGACGCCCAGCATGTCATCGACGACAAGGATCTGCCCGTCGCAGCGCGCCGAGGCGCCGATGCCGATGGTCGGGATCGGAACGGCCTCCGTGATCCGGTCGGCCAGCGCCTCGGGCACCTTTTCCAGCACCACCGCGAAGGCGCCCGCCTCGGCCACCGCTTGCGCATCGGCCAGCACCCGCGCGCCGTCCGCGCCCCGGCCCTGCACCTTGTAGCCGCCGAAGCCCATCACGCCCTGCGGCGTCAGCCCGACATGGGCCATCACCGGAATGCCGCGCGCGGTCAGGAACCTTATCGTCTCGGCCATCGCCGCCCCGCCTTCCAGCTTTACCGCGCCGCAGCCGGTCTCGGCCATCAGCCGCGCGGCGTTGCGGAAGGCCTGTTCGGGGCTTTCCTCATAGCTCCCGAAGGGCATGTCGACGACCATCAGCGCCTGTGAGAGCCCGCGCGCCACCGCCCGGCCATGCATCAGCATCATCTCCATGGTGACGCCCAGCGTCGAGGGCAGGCCATGCAGCACCATGCCCACACTGTCGCCCACCAGAACGACATCGCAGGCGGCATCGACCGCCTCGGCCATCGGCGTGGTATAGGCGGTCAGGCAGACCAGCGGCGTGCCCCCTTTCCTTGCCCGGACCCCGGCCACCGTCATCTGGCGGCTTTCCGCACTTGCACTCATCCTGTCCTCCCTCACCCTTCCTTGGCGGGCCTTATAGCGCGCTGCAGCGCAGAATCCAGCGCGGCGGCGCGGCCCGGGCCTTGCCTTGACCCCCCGCACGGCCTCAGATGGGGGCGGAACGGAAAGGAGACCGCAGGATGCGCCCCATTCGGACGACCGCCCTGAACCTCGCCCTCGCGCTGCCCGTCGCGCTGCATCTGATCGCCGGGCCGGCACAGGCCGCGCCGCCGGAGACGATCACCATCGGCATGGTGCTCGAGCCGCCCAATCTCGACCCGACCTCGGGCGCGGCCGCCGCCATCGACGAGGTGGTCTATGCCAATCTCTTCGAGGGCCTCACCCGCTTCGCCCCCGACGGCACCGTGGTGCCAGGCCTCGCCGCCAGCTGGGAAGCGAACGAGGCCGCCACCGTCTACACCTTCCATCTGCGGGAGGGTGTGCGCTTTCACGACGGCACGGCGATGGAGGCCGAGGACGTGGTCTTCACCCTGGACCGCGCCCGGGCCCCGGATAGCACCAATGCCCAGAAGGCCCTGTTCGACGGGATCGAAAGCGTCGCGGCGACCGATCCGCTGACGGTCACGGTCACGCTTGCCCGGCCCGACGGCGCGTTTCCCTTCAAGATGGCCTGGGGCGATGCGGTGATCCTCGCCCCCGAAACCGCCGGGACCGAGGCCACCGCCCCGGTCGGCACCGGCCCGTTCCGGCTCGAGCGCTGGGTCCATGGCGACCGGGTCGAGCTGGTGCGCAACCCCGATTACTGGGGCCCGGCCCCGGCGCTGGCCCGCGCCATCTTCAAGTTCATCCCCGATCCGAACGCGGCCTATGCGGCGATGATGGCGGGCGATGTCGACGCCTTCCCGAATTTCCCCGCCCCCGAGACGCTGCCGCAATTCGAGGCCGATCCGCGGTTCCGGGTGATCGTAGGCACCACCGAGGGCGAAACCATCCTCGCGCTCAACAACCGCCGCGCGCCGCTTGACGACATCCGGGTGCGCGAGGCAATTGCCCATGCCATCGACCGGCAGGACATCATCGACGGCGCGATGTTCGGCTATGGCACGCCCATCGGCACCCATTTCGCGCCGCATCATCCCGATTATGTCGACCTCACCGCGCTGTCGGGGCATGATCCGAAAATGGCCCGGTCGCTGCTGGCCCAGGCCGGGCAGACCGACCTCACCCTGCGCCTCGCACTGCCGCCGCCCAGCTATGCCCGGCGCGGCGGCGAGATCGTGGCCGCCGAACTGCGCGCCGCCGGGATCGAGACCGAGATCGCCAACCTGGAATGGGCGCAATGGCTCGACCAGGTATTCAAGCGGCACGATTTCGACCTGACCATCGTCAGCCATACCGAGCCGATGGATATCGGCATCTATGCCCGGCCCGACTACTATTTCGGCTATGGCAAACCGGATTTCGTGGCCCTGATGGACCGGCTTGCGGGCGCGACCGCCCCCGAGGAGCGCTCGGAGATCCTGCAGGCGGCGCAACGGATGATCGCCGAGGATCACGTCAACATCTATCTCTTCCAGCTCGCCAAGACCGGCGTCGCCAATGCGAAGCTCGAAGGGCTCTGGGAAAACGCACCGACCCAGGCCAATGACCTGACCGCCGTGCGCTGGAGCGACTGATCCGGAGGAGCGCCTGCGGCGCAAGCCTTCTGGCCTGCCCCTGACGGGGCAGGCGGGCTTTCGGGTATTTGATCCAAGAAGAAACCGCAGCTGGCTTCTTCTTGGTCCAAATCCCATGTCGCGACAGCAGCGACCGCGCAGAGAGCCCGCCCCTCAGTCGATCACGTTGAACCCGGGCCCGTAGGGATAGCCGGTGATGTTTTCCGCGCCCTCCCCGGTGACGATCAGGATGTCGTGTTCGCGGTAGCCACCGGCGCCGGGACGGCCCCGGGGAATGGTCAGCATCGGCTCCATCGAGATCACCATGCCGGGTTCCAGCACGGTGTCGATATCCTCGCGCAGTTCCAGCCCGGCCTCGCGGCCATAGTAATGCGACAGGATCCCGAAACTGTGGCCATAGCCGAAGCTGCGATAGTCCAGCAGATCGCGCTCGGCGAGGAAATCATTGAGGCGATGGGTGATCTCGGCACAGGAGATGCCCGGTTTCAGCAGCGACATGCCATATTCATGGGCCGCCAGATTGGCCTCCCACAGCGCCAGCATCGCCGGATCGGGCGCACCCAGAACCATGGTCCGCTCGAGCGCGGTATAATAGCCCGAAATCATCGGAAAGGCGTTCAGCGACAGCAGGTCGCCGCGCTGCAGGACGCGGCCGGTCAGAGGGGTATGGGCGCCGTCGGTATTCGGCCCGGACTGGAGCCAGACCCAGGTGTCGCGATATTCGGCCTCGGGGAAACGCCGCGCGATCTCCAGCTCCATCGCGTCGCGCCCGGCCATCGCCACATCGATCTCGCGCGCGCCCTCGCGCACCGCCGCGCGGATCGCGTGGCCGCCAAGATCGGCCACCGCCGCCCCGGCCCGGATTAGGTCGAGCTCGGCCGGGCTCTTGCGCATCCGCTGCTCCATGGTCGCGGGCGCCAGATCGACCGTGCCCGCGGGCGCAAGGAAGGTGTCAAGCTCGTCCCGCCGGGCCAGCGTCAGGTGATCGGCCTCGATCCCGACGCGACGCCCCTGCCCCGCGACATGCGCGACCGCACGCCAGAAATTGTCGCGCGCCCAGTCGGTATAGCTCAGCGCCTCGCCATGGCAACGCCGCCAGGGCTGGCCCCCGTCGATGCCCGCACCGATCAGGACCGACTGCGAGGCGGTCACCACCAGCGCATAGGGCCGGCCGAAGCTGCAATAGAGAAAGCCAGAATAATAGGCCACGTTCTGCATCGAGGTCAGGACCGCGACCTCGGCGCCGGTGGCGTCCATCGCGGCCCGAAGCCCCATCAGGCGGGTGTCGTATTCCTCGGCCGAAAATGGCAGTGGCGCCTTCTCGTCTCCGGGGAAACGGCAGAAGGCGGGGCGGGGATCGGATCGGGTCATGAAAGCTCCCTCGGCAGGTGTCCCGGCACGCGGCCGGGGCATCGGATCTTCCCGGCGTACAGGAGAACAGGCGGCAAGCGCCGGGCAACGGGGCGCCAAACGCCCCCCGCGCGCGACGCCATCGGCGCGACGCCCGGTTGCGAGGATACAGCCGCCGCCCGGTCTGGCAAGCTGGCACGCCGGCCATCGCGACGGCGATTGCACTGGCGCGCCCCCCGCCCCTTGGCCTAGTTTCGGCGCCATGCTGCGATATGCCCTGACCCGCCTCCTGTCGCTGTCGCTGAGCCTGGTCGCCGCCAGTCTCGCGATCTTTGCGGCCATCGAGGTGATCCCGGGCGATCCGGCCGCCTACATGCTGGGGCTGAACGCCGCGCCCGAGACGGTGGCGGCGCTGCGCGACGAGCTGGGGCTCTCGGGCACGCTCTGGGCGCGCTATCTCGACTGGGTCTCGGGGCTCGCGACCGGCGACATGGGGCTGTCCTACACCTATCGCGTGCCGGTCGCCGATCTGGTGACCGAGCGGCTCGCGGTCTCGCTGCCGCTCGCGGCCTATGCGCTGGCGCTGTCGACGGCGATCGCGCTGCCGGTGGGGCTCTGGGCCGCGGCACGGCGCGGGCGACCGGCAGATCTGGGGATCATGGCGGCGACGCAGCTGGGCATCGCGGTGCCGAATTTCTGGTTCGCGATGCTTCTGGTGCTGGTCTTCGCGGTCAAGCTGCGCTGGGTCTCGGCGGGCGGCTTTCCGGGCTGGGAGGCGGGGCTTGGCCCCGGCATCAAGGCGCTGACGCTTCCGGCCGTGGCGCTGGCCCTGCCCCAGGCCGCGATCCTCGCGCGGGTGATGCGCTCGGCGCTGATCGAGACGCTGGGGCAGGACTATATCCGCAGCGCCCGCGCCAAGGGCCTGAGCCGGGCCCAGGCGCTCCGCCGCCATGCCTTCCGCAACGCGCTGATCCCGGTCCTGACCATCCTCGGGCTGCAATTCTCCTTTCTGCTGGCGGGGGCCATCATCATCGAGAACGTGTTCTTCCTGCCCGGGCTCGGGCGGCTGATCTTCCAGGCCATCACCCAGCGCGACCTGATCGTGGTCGAAAGCGTGGTGATGCTGCTGGTCTTCGCGGTGATCCTCGTCACCTTCCTCGTCGATCTGGCCTATGCTGCGGTCGATCCGCGGCTGAGGCGCCGATGAGCGCGCGTCCGGCCCTGATCGCGGGCGGCCTGCTCAGCGGCAGCGTGCTGGCGCTGGCGGCGCTGTCGCTTGTCTGGGTGCCCCATGACGTCGCCGCGCTGAACATCGCCGAGCGGCTGCGCCCGCCCGGTGACGCCCATCCGCTGGGAACCGACCATCTGGGCCGGGACATGCTGTCGATGCTGATGGTGGGCGCGCGCAGCTCGATCGCGGTGGCGCTGGTCGCGGTCGGCATCGGCATGGGCGCGGGCGTGCCGCTGGGGCTGATGGCGGCAGCAACCCGCGGCGGTTGGCTCGACGAGATCGTCATGCGCATGAACGACCTGATCTTCGCCTTCCCGGCGCTGGTGATCGCGATCCTGATCACCGCCATTCTCGGCCCCTCGGCGCTGAACGCGATCCTTGCCATCGGCATCTTCAACATCCCGGTCTTCGCCCGGGTCACGCGCGGCGCCGCACTCGGCCTCTGGACGCTCGATTATATCCGCGCGGCCGAACTGTCGGGCAAGGGCCGGGCCCGCATCAGCACCGAACATGTCCTGCCCAATATCGCCAATCTGCTGATCGTGCAGGCCACGATCCAGTTCAGCCTCGGCATCCTCGCCGAGGCGGGGCTGTCCTATGTCGGGCTCGGGGCGCAGCCGCCGACGCCCAGCTGGGGCCGGATGCTGGCCGAGGCGCAGACCATGATCTACAGCGCGCCCCGGCTGGCGATCCTGCCCGGCCTGGCCATCGTGCTGACCGTGCTCGGGCTGAACCTTCTGGGCGACGGGCTCCGCGACGCGCTCGATCCCCGGCTGAGGAGAGCCGCCCGGTGATCGCGATCGAGGGGCTAAGCCTCCGCATCAACGAGCTGCCGGTGCTCCGGCAGGTTTCGCTCGGGATCGGCCGGGGCGAGATCCTGGGGCTTGCGGGCGAAAGCGGCTCGGGCAAGTCGATGACCGCGCTTGCGCTGATGCGGCTTCTGCCCGAGGGCGCGCGGGCCGGGGGCCGGATCCGTCTCGACGGGCGCGACCTGATGGATCTGTCCGAACGGCAGATGTGCCGGATACGCGGCCGCGATCTGGGGATGATCTTCCAGGAGCCGATGACCGCGCTGAACCCGGTCAAGACGATCGGGGATCAGGTCGCCGAGACGCTGATCGTGCATGGCGAGGCAAGCCGGGCCGAAGCGCGGCGCGCGGCTGCGCGGCTCCTGCACCGGGTCGGGCTGCCGCCCGAGCGGTTTTCCCCCGGCCGCTTTCCGCATGAGCTCTCGGGCGGGCAGCGCCAGCGGGTCTGCATCGCCATGGCCATCGCCCTGCGCCCGCAACTGCTGATCGCCGACGAGCCGACCACCGCGCTCGATGTCACCACCCAGGCACGGATCCTCGATCTGCTGAAGGCGCTGGTGGCCGAGACCGGTATGGGGCTTTTGCTGATCACCCATGATCTGGCGGTGATCTCGGGATTTGCCGACCGTCTGGCGGTGATGCGCGCGGGCGAGATCGTCGAGGAGGGCCCGGCCGGAGCCGTGCTTGCCGCCCCAAGCCACCCCTATACCCGCGCCCTTGTCGCCGCCTCGACGCACAGACCTTCGAGCGCCCCGCCACTGCCCGGTCCGCCGCTTCTCGAGGTCAGGGGCGCGGTCCGCACCTATCCCGGCCCGCATCGCGGGCTGTGGCGCCGACCGCCGCCGCAGCGCGCGGTCGACGGCGTCAGCTTCGCCATCGCGCGCGGGGAAAGCCTCGGCCTCGTGGGCGAATCGGGATGCGGCAAATCAACCCTCGCGCGCGCCGTTCTGGGGCTCGAGCCGCTTCAGGGCGGCGAGATCCGGCTTGGCGGCACCGCGATCCGGGCCGGGACACCGATGCCCAGGCAGATCCGGCGCAGGATGAACGCGGTCTTCCAGGACACCTATGGCAGCTTCAATCCGCGCCATAGCGTCGCCCGGCTGATCGCCGAGCCGTTCCACCTGACCGGCCGCCCCGCCGATGCCACGGCCCGGATCGACGAGGCGCTGACCGCCGTGGGGCTCGAGCCGGCGGACCGCACGCGCTTCATCCACGAATTCTCGGGCGGCCAGCGGCAACGGATCGCCATCGCCCGGGCCCTGATCGCCCGGCCCGATCTGATCGTGCTTGACGAGGCGGTCTCGGCGCTTGACGTTCGGGTCAGGGCACAGATCCTCGACCTTCTGGCGGATCTCAGGGCGCGTTTCGGCCTGTCCTATCTTTTCATCAGTCACGACCTCTCGGTGGTCAGGTCGATCACCGAACGGGTGCTTGTGATGAAGGCCGGCAGGATCGTAGAGGAAGGGGCGACAGAAAAGGTACTGCATGAACCGGCGCATGCCTATACCAAGGCGTTGTTGGCCGCCGCTCCGAAGCTGAAGGAACCGGATTAGACACATATGCGCGAGCTTTGGTTCGAAACCGACCGCTGCTTCATCGGCGGGGTCTGGCAGCCCCCTGCCAGCCGCGATTTCCTCGCCGTCGAGAATCCCTCGACCGGGGCGCCGATCGGCTCGATCGCGCGCGGCAAGGTGGCCGATATCGACGCTGCGGTCACCGCGGCCGACGAGGCGCGCCAGGGCCCCTGGGGCCGGATGACCGCGACCGAGCGCGGGCGCGTGCTGACCCGGATCGGCCAGTTCGTGCGCGGCCGGGCCGAGACGCTGGCGCGGATCGAGGCGACCGATGTCGGCAAGCCGCTGACCCAGGCCCGCGCCGATGCTATGACGCTGGCGCGCTATCTCGAATTCTACGGCGGCGCCGCCGACAAGGTGACGGGCGAGACCATCCCCTACATGGAGGGCTATACCGTCTACACCCTGCGCGAGCCGCATGGGGTGACGGGCCATATCATTCCCTGGAACTACCCGATGCAGATCATCGGGCGCTCGGTCGGCGCGGCGCTGGCGATGGGCAATGCCTGCGTGCTGAAACCCGCCGAAGAGGCCTGCCTGACCGCGCTGGCCTTCGCCAAGCTGGCCGAGGAGGCGGGCCTGCCCGATGGCGCGCTGAACGTGGTACCGGGCCTTGGCGAGGAGGCGGGCGCGGCGCTGGCCTCGCATCCCGGGGTCGATCACATCTCGTTCACGGGCTCGCTTTCGGTCGGGCGCAAGGTTCAGGCCGAGGCCGCGCGCCATGTCGCGCCGGTGACGCTCGAGCTCGGCGGCAAGTCGCCCCAGATCGTCTTTGCCGATGCCGATCTCGAAGCGGCGCTGCCCTTCCTGGTCAATGGCGGGTTGCAGAATGCGGGCCAGAGCTGCTCGGCCGCGTCGCGCATCCTGGTCGAGCGGCGGCTTTACGACGAGCTGGTCGGGCGCATGGCCGAAGCCTATCGCGGGCTCTGGGTCGGGCCCGCACTCGAGGATCTCAATCTCGGGCCGCTGATCTCGTCCCGGCAGAAGGAGATCGTGCTGGATTACCTCAAGAAGGGCGAGGATCTCGAGACCGCGGCCGAGGGCCGGATCATCGGCAATGCGCCCGCGGGCGGCTATTACGTGGCGCCGCGGCTGCTGACCCGGGTGCCGCCCGGGCACCGTCTGGCCCAGGCCGAGATCCTCGGCCCGGTGCAGGTGGTGATACCGTTCGGCGACGAGGAGGAGGCGGTGGCCATTGCCAATGGCACCGGTTACGGACTGGTCGCCGCGGTCTGGACCCGCGATGGCGCACGGCAGATGCGGATGGCCCGCAAGCTGCGCGCGGGCCAGGTCTATCTCAACAATTACGGTGCCGGCGGCGGCGTCGAGCTGCCCTTCGGCGGCACCGGCCTGTCGGGGCACGGCCGCGAGAAAGGATTTCAGGCTTTGTACGGTTTTTCGGTTCTGAAGACGGTGGCTGCCCGCCATGGATGAAACTGCCCCCGTGACGGAACTGAACCCGGCCGGGCTGTCGGCAACGCCGCTCCGGCGCGACGACATGGCCCCGCCGGAGGCCCGCGATGCGCGCTACGAGGCCAATTATGACCGCACCACCTTGTGGTACGATGCGTTCTGGCGCGAGGATCGCGGCGAGGTGACGGTGATCGCGCCGCTCCTGCTCAATCTGGCCCGGCCGCTGTCGCAGGCCAGGGTCCTGCTGGACGGTCGCCCCGCACGGCTGCGCCGCCGCCGGTTCCAGCGCCACGAGATATGGCGGCTGCCCGCGCCCGCGAGGCCAGAGCGTATGCGCGTCGAGGGCGAGGGCTGGGCGGTGGAAGCGGCCGTCGGACGGGCCCGGCCCGAGCCCTTCGCCGGACGCAATGTTCTGCTGACGATTTCGCGCAACAACGACCTGCAGTGGGTCCGCGACCATGCCCTGTTTCACCGCAAGACGCAGGGGGCCGAGGCCTTTCTGTTCATCGACAACGGATCGGATGCCTATGCGCCCGGCGATATCGCGCGCGTCATCGAGGAGACCGGGCTTGCCGCGCATGTGGTCTCGGCGCCCGTGCCCTACGGACCGGTGATCCGGGGCGTGTCGAACCCGCACCGGGCCAAGTTCTTCCGTCCGGCCATGATGAACCTTGCCCGGCTGCGCTATCTCTATGGCGCGCGGGCCGTTCTGAATTCCGATATCGACGAGCTGGTCTGGTCCGAAGGCCGCAGCGTCTTCGACATGGCCGTGGCCCATCCCATCGGTTTTGCGCCTTTCCGGGGCCGCTGGCGGGTGCCGGCCCCCGAGGCGCAGCCGCCGCTGCACCATGTCGACCATTTTGTCCTGCCCGAGGAAGAACATGCCTGCCCGATCAAATATGCGGTCGCGCCGGGACGGCTTGCGGGCCGGTTCAACTGGGATGTGCACAGGCTCGAACGGCTGCCCTTCAAACACCGCTTCGTGCGACAGGAGGCCGGTTACTGGCACTGCGCGGCGGTCTCGACCGGGTGGAAATCCAGCGGGCGGCTGACAATGCCCGGCAGCGGCAGGGTCGATGAAGCGCTCAGGGCGCTGCTTCGGCGCGTCCTTGGCGACGGAGAGGCTTCGTCCTGACGCCGGGCTTTCTTCGGGCCGCGTGTCATGGGTATTTTTACCAAGAAGAAGACGAAAGGGGCGCGATGCGGCCGGGACCACGGAACCTTGTGACCGATGTGGCGGGGCTGACGGTCGGCCAGGCCGGGGATGCGCGGGTGAAGACCGGCGTGACGGTTCTGCTGGGCGAGGCGCCCTTCGTGGCCGGGGTGCATGTGATGGGCGGCGCGCCCGGCACCCGCGAGACCGATCTGCTGGCGCCCGACCGGCTGGTGCAGGAGGTCGATGCGCTGGTTCTGTCGGGTGGCTCGGCCTTCGGGCTCGATGCCGCGGCCGGCGTGACCGAGGGGCTGCGCGCCATGGGACGCGGCTTTGAGGTCGCGGGGCAGCGGGTACCGATCGTGCCGGGGGCGATCCTGTTCGATCTGGCCAATGGCGGCGACAAGAGCTGGGACGAGGCCCCGTATCGCGCGCTTGGCCGGGCGGCGCTGGCGGCCGTCTCGGACGAGATCGAGCTGGGCAGCGCGGGCGCGGGGCTCGGCGCCACCACGGCCGATCTGAAGGGCGGGCTGGGCTCGGCCTCGCTGGTGCTGGAGAGCGGCATCACCGTCGGTGCGCTGGTCGCGGTCAATGCGCTGGGCTCGGCGGTGATGGGGGGCGGGCCGGAATTCTGGGCCGCCCCCTTCGAGATCGGGGCCGAGTTCGGCGGGCTTGGGCCGGGGCGCCACGACCCCTATGCCGAGCCGCGGCCCGAGGCCAAGCTCGGCCAGTCGACCACCATCGCCATCGTCGCGACCGATGCGGCGCTGACACAGGCCCAGGCCACGCGGATGGCCATTGCCGCCCATGACGGCATGGCCCGCGCGCTGGTGCCGAGCCATACGCCCTTCGACGGCGATCTGGTCTTTGCCGCCGCGACCGGGGCAAAGCCGCTGCCCGGGGGCGGGTTCGAGGCGCTCAGGCTGGGCCATGCCGCCGCCATCTGCCTGGCCCGGGCCATCGCCCGCGGCGTCTATCTGGCACGCCCGGCTCCCGGCGACCCGCAGCCCTGCTGGCAGGACCGGTTCGGCGCCTGAGACGCCCCGGGTGGGGGGCCGCCTGCATTCCCCTTGGGTCCGCCGAGGGCCGAAACGAGGCAATCGCCCCCATGACCCCGAGGCGGGTTTTCTCGCTGCGCAGGGAAACCCGAACCGTTTGCTCCGCCGAGAGGAATTCCCGATCTGCTGCCGCCCGGCACGGTGAATGCAGAGAGCGCAGGCCCGGATTGGGGCCTCGGCGCCGCGCAGGCCGGACCGGAATGCGCGCAGATATCCGGCGCCCCTGGCGGTCTCGGCGATGGGATGGGCACCGCCCGGCGCGCCCCCGATCAGGCCGCGATCAGACCATCGCCGCGAGGGCCGGCCGGAAACGCAACCGGACAGGCGCCCGAGACACATCGATGCCGGCAGGAATTCTCGTGATCGGCCCCCGCGCGAACGCCCTGTCCCCCGAGACCGAGGCCCTGCCTTCTGCCAGTCGTCTCACCGCGGGCCGCGCCCTCCCCTCATTGACAAGGCGCTCCCGGACCGCGGAGATTTCCGCGCTCCGAAAGCGTGAAGACCCCAGACCCATTTGCCCAATTCCGGCGGAAGCCCGCGCCACGGCGCGGCCCGCCCCACCGGCCGGAACGCCGCCGCGGCAAATGCCCGATTGCCGGGACCGCTGCGCCCGGTGCTGCCCGCCCGCAGCGGAGGAACAGCCTTGCGGGGATGCTAGATCTCAAGCCCGTCGAACAGCGCCGTGGCAAGCGGGCTGTCGGCCCGCGCAAGCCCGTCGATCACGTTGAAATGATGATGCCCCGGATCCACGGTCAGCGCCGCGCCAGTCCAGGCCTCGGCCAGCCAGCGCGCCTGATCGATAAAGACCGGACGCTCGTCGCCGCCGACCCAGACATGGACCGGCACATCGGCCAAGGGCGTCATCAGCGCCGGGCTTTCGGCCGCAGCGATCTCTGCATCGAGCCCGAGCGGGCCGGCCATCCTGGTCCTGAGCAGCGGGCGCAGGTCGGAAAGCAGCGAGATCGGCATCGCCCGGGCGATCCGGTCGGCAACCCTCCCGGGCAGCGCGGCATCGGGGCAGAGCATCCGCGCCACCAGATGGCCCCCCGCCGAATGCCCGGCCAGCACCAGCGGCCCCGTCTCCACGCAGCCGGCGGCCGCCGCGACCGCGGCGCGGATATCCGCGGTGATCTCGGGGATCGTGACCTCGGGCGCCAGCCGGTAGGAGGGCAGCGCCGCTGCAAAGCCCCGCGCCAGCGCCGCTTCGGCCATATGCGACCAGAAGGACTTGTCGAACCGCATCCAGTAGCCGCCATGGACGAAGACCATCAGCCCCCTCGGCTCCGTCTCCGGGAAGAACAGATCGAAACGCTGGCGGGGATGATCGCCATACGGGCGGTCGAGCTCGGCCCGGACGCCTTTCCGGAACGCTTCGGCCGCCGCCGTGAGCCGCGCCGGATAGGTTTCCGAGTCGGGAATGTGGGGAGTGTTTGCATAGGCATCGTCCCAGTCGACAGTTTCCGCTTGCATGACCATTTGTCGCGCCTCCAAATACGGGTCACAGACCATCCAAGGGAGACGTATCGATGCCTGCACGCGACCTCAAGAGCCTGCTCAAGGACCCGGACCTGCTGGAAACCCGGGCCTATCTGGCCGGCGACTGGGCCGGTGCCGATGACGGCGCGACCTTCGCGGTGACCAACCCGGCCGATGGCGAGACCCTCTGCGAGGTGCCCGAGATGGGCCGCGCCGAGACCGCGCGCGCCATCGAGGCCGCGGCCGCCGCACAGAAACGCTGGGCCGCGAAGACCGCGAAAGAGCGCGCCAACACCATGCGCAAATGGTACGATCTATTGATGGCCGCGCAGGACGATCTGGCCATGATCCTGACCGCCGAGATGGGCAAGCCGCTGGCCGAGGCCCGGGGCGAGATCGCCTATGGCGCCTCCTTCGTCGAATGGTTCGCCGAAGAGGCCAAGCGGATCTATGGCGAGACCATTCCCGGCCACCAGCCCGACAAGCGCCTGACCGTGATCCGCCAGCCGGTGGGCGTCGTGGCCGCGATCACGCCCTGGAACTTTCCCAATGCGATGATCACCCGCAAGGCCGCGCCGGCGCTGGCCGCGGGCTGCGCCATCGTCATCAAGCCCGCCGCCGAGACCCCGCTTTCGGCGCTGGCCATGGCCGTTCTGGCCGAGCGCGCGGGCCTGCCCAAGGGGCTTTTCTCGGTTGTCACCTCGACGAAATCGCCCGATATCGGCCTCGAATTCAGCGAGAATCCGCTGGTGCGCAAGATCACCTTCACCGGCTCGACCGGGGTCGGCCGCATCCTGCTGCGCCAGGCCGCCGATCAGGTCAAGAAATGCTCGATGGAGCTGGGCGGCAATGCCCCCTTCATCGTGTTCGACGATGCCGATCTCGACGCCGCCGTGCTGGGCGCCATCGCCTGCAAGTTCCGCAATAACGGCCAGACCTGCGTCTGCGCCAACCGGATCTACGTGCAGGCGGGCGTCTATGACGCCTTCGCCGCCAAGCTGGTCGAGGCGGTCGGCAAGCTCAGGGTCGGCGACGGCATGGAGGAGGGCACCGATCTCGGCCCGCTGATCTCGGAGGCCGCGCGCGAGAAGGTCGAGACCCATCTGGCCGACGCCACCGCCAAGGGCGCGAAGGTCATCCTCGGCGGCAAGCCGCATCAGCGCGGCGGCACCTTCTTCGAGCCCACCATCGTCACCGGCGCCACCCGCGAGATGCAGTTCGCCACCGACGAGACCTTCGGCCCGCTGGCGCCGCTGTTCCGCTTCGAGACCGAGGATGACGTCATCGCCATGGCCAATGACACCATCTTCGGGCTGGCCTCGTATTTCTACGCCCGCGACCTGTCGCGGGTCTACAAGGTGGCCGAGGCGCTGGAATATGGCATCGTCGGCGTCAATACCGGTGTGATCTCGACCGAGGTCGCGCCCTTCGGGGGCGTCAAGCAATCGGGGCTCGGCCGCGAGGGCAGCCGGCACGGCATCGAGGACTATCTCGAGATGAAATACATCTGCATGTCGGTCTGACCCGGGACCGGCAGCCCCGACGAAAGATGAGAGAACGGCGCAGGCGGACCGGGACAACCGGCCCGCCTGCGGTCATTTCCGCCTTGACCCCGAAGCGCCTGTCGGCGGAACATCGGACCCAGACGGGACGGCGGCCCGACGCCACAGGCGGCCGCACCCGACCTCCGGGACCGGCCCCCGCCGATGCCGGACCCGGGCGCAGGACCTCCTCGGGGCGGCGGATCGACCCGTTCGACGCCACCGACAGGAGGATTTCATCGCATGCGCTGCTTCACCATCCTGGGCCCGACGCAATCCGGCAAGACGACGTTGCTCGGGGCGCTGGGCGAGCTCGAGGGCCGACCGGTCACGGCCGCCTTCACCGACGCCCTGACCGTCAGCCAGTTCTCCTATCTGGGCGAGGCCTGGGCCGGGTTCGACATCGAGGGCGGGCCCGACCATCTGGGCCAGGCCGGCGAGGCGCTGGCCGCCTCGGATGCCGCCATTCTCTGCGTGGGCCCCGACCCCGACATGGCGGTGCTGGCCGCGCCCTATCTGCGGCTGATCGAACAGTCCCAGGTGCCCTGCTTCATCTTCATCAACAAGATGGACCAGGACGAGGCCCGGATCCGCGACATCGTCGGCGCGCTGCAGGCCTATGCCAACCACCATATCGTCCTGCGCCAGGTGCCGATGCGGGATGCCGAGGGCCATGTGACGGGCTCGGTCGATCTGGTCTCGGAACGCGCCTTCCAGTATCGCGAGGGGCAAAGCTCGAAGCTGATCGAGATCCCCTCCGCGATCCAGGACCGCGAGCAGGAGGCCCGGGGCGAGTTGCTCGAGCACCTGGCCGATTTCGATGACGGGCTGATGGAACAGCTCATCGAGGACCGCGCACCCGCCTCGGAGGAGGTATACTCCATCCTAGCCGGGGCCCATCGCGACAATGCGATCATGGCCGCCTATCTGGGCGCCGCAAGCCATGGCAACGGGCTGAGCCGGCTGATGAAGGCGCTGCGCCACGAGGCACCGGGGCGCGAGGCGATCGGGCGCCGGCTCGGGATCGAGGCGCCGCTGGCCCTGGGCGTCGCCTCCGACACCCGCAAGCATGTCGGCAAATCGACCCTGATCCGGGCGCTGGGCCGGGGCATCCGCCATGGCGAGCCGCTGGCCGGGGCCGCGCTCGGCACCCTGACCGGGATCGACGGCAAGGCGGTGGCCGAACCGCTCGACCCCGGCACGCTGGCGGTGGCGGTCAAGTCCGACCATCTCGACCCGGGCATGGCCTATGGCGCCGAAACCAGCCTGCCGCTGCCGCGCTGGACCCGCGGCCGGCCGCCGAGCTATCCGCGCCTGCTCCTGCCCGCGAACGAACGCGACGATGCGCGCCTCTCGGCCGCCCTGGGCCGGATGGCGGCGACCGATCCGGGGATGGAGACCGCGCAGGATGGCGAGACCGGTCATGCGGTTGTGCATCTGCAGGGCCCGATCCATCTGCGCCGGGTGCTGGCCAGGCTGGCCGAGGATTTCGGCATCGAGGCGGTCGAGCAGCCGGTCTCGGGGATCTACCGCGAGACCGTGACGAAGCCGGTCGAGACCCATTACCGCCACCGCAAGCAATCGGGCGGTGCCGGGCAGTTCGCCGATGTGGTGCTGGCGGTCCTGCCGCAGGGGCGCGGCGCGGGCTTTGCCTTCGACGAGACCATCAAGGGCGGCACCGTGCCCCGCAACTACATTCCCGCGGTCGAGGCCGGGGCGCGCGAGGCGATGGAGCGCGGGCCGCTCGGCTTTCCGGTGGTCGATGTCGCGGTGACGCTGCTCGACGGCAAGGCCCATGCGGTCGACAGCTCGGACCATGCCTTCCGCACCGCGGCCAAGGCCGGGATACGCGAGGCGCTGGAGCAGGCCGGCACGGTCGTGCTGCAGCCGATCGAGCGGGTCGAGATCCATGTGCCGACGATCCATTCGGGCTCGCTGGTGGCGCTGGTCAGCAGCCTCAAGGGCCAGGTCCTGGGCTTCGAGACCCATGGCCGCGCCCGCGGCTGGGACCTGTTCCGGGCGCTGCTTCCGGCCGCGGCCCGGGAAGAGCTGTTCCAGGCGCTGGGCGGTCTCAGCCAGGGCACCGCCTGGTTCGAGAGCCATTTCGACCATTACGAGGAGCTTCACGGCAAGGATGCCGACCGCATCCGCGAGGCTCGTGCCGCCGAGCTGGCCTGACCGGCGCGCCTTGCCTGACGGGACGGGCTGCCGCAGACACCGGCGCGGCCCGCCCCTCGGGAGGCCAGCAACGAGGAGGGGCGCAGGAGACGCCCTGCCCCCCGCGTCCCGGCCGATGATCAGCCGGTGATCAACGGGAGTGACGACCATCCCTGGCGATGATCTGAAGCGCCTTGCTCACCACAACGGCAATCGCGCCGCCGATCCAGCCCGCCAGAAAGGCATTTATGGCAACTGCCGTTCCCATCAGGGCAAGGCCCATATTTCCGATCAGGAATGTCATCAGAAGGCCGCAGACGATCGGAACGAGAAGAATTGCCCTGACGAAAGCCGACTGCGCCAGATACCAGGCCCAGGTCGCGTGCAGGGCCTTCTTGAAACGAGGCAGGGGGTCCATTCGCAAATCCTCCGCGTGATGCCCGTATTTTCGTCGCTCAGGCATCGTGCCACGGCCGGCACGGGCCGGGAAACCGGAAGATGCTTCGAATGAAAGATGACCTGCGCCAATCGGGCTTGCGGGCCATCGTCCTGCCGGAAGGCCCGGCCTCTGCGCGCGGGGTTGGCACGAAAGGGCGCGCGGGATGTCCCGCGCGCCCATGATCGCCTGCTCCGAATTCGGTCGCTCAGACCGCCGCGCCCTCGGGCTGCGCGGCAGTCTCGCGGGCCTCGATGCTGCGCGCCACATCGCTCGAGATCTCGATCCGGCGGGGCTTCAGCGCCTCGGGCACCTCGCGCATCAGATCGACATGCAGCATGCCGTCGGCATGGGTCGCGCCGGTCACGCGGACATGATCGGCCAAGGCAAAGCGGCGCTCGAAGGCGCGGGTCGCGATGCCGCGATGCAGGAAGGTCCGCTCGGTCTCCTCGGGCGCCTTGCGCGCGGCGATCACCAGCGCGCCGTCCTTGACCTCGACCGCCAGTTCATCGGCGGCAAAGCCGGCCACGGCGACCGAGATCCGGTAGCCCTGCTCCGAGGTCTTCTCGATATTGTAAGGCGGATAGGTCGGCTGGGCCATGTCGCTGGCCATCACCCGGTCCATCAGGTCCGCGACCCGGTCGAAGCCGACGGTGGCGCGGTAAAGCGGGGCAAAATCATAGTGACGCATGGTGCATCCTCCATTGAGCGATGTCGTCTGTCTGCTGGCCCTCCCGACAGGGGACAGGCCGGTTTCGCGGACCCAGAAGGCGTCCGCAATCTCTAGCTGGGAACGGGCGGGGCCGGTGTCAAGACCTTCACGGCGGCGCCTGTGGCCGTCCGGAACACCCTGCCGGAAAGCCCCCTGCCCCTGCCCTTGCGCTGTCGCGCCGGGATCAGGGCCGCAGAGGCCTGACGTCAGCGCCGGGCACCAATCCCGTGCCGAACCGGGACATGCCATGGCGCCCCCGGCGCGCCGCGACGAGGCGATCCGCCGCCAGCCCTGCGCGCAGCCCCTTCAGCCCGTCATGAGGGACCGCAGCCAGCGCCACCTCATCTGTTCCGAACGCGGCCCTGGCCGAGACCACCGACAGGATGCGCGGCAGGCCGTCCCCGATCCGGAAGACCGGCGCGCCGGAGGCTCCGAAACCGACCGCGCAGGACAGCATCACCACGCCATCGATCCCGGCCAGCACATGGCAGCCCTCCTGCAGCGAGGCCATGTCCGGGCGCTCGCGCGCATGGGACACCACCGCCACTGCCTCGCCCTGCCGCGGCCCGGGTACGATGCCGAAGGGCACGAGCCCCGGCAGGCGGATCGCCCGGTCAAGCTCCAGCAATGCCAGATCGTGCCGCACCCGGCCGACCGAGGCCGCCTTGCCATGGATGTAACCGGGATGCACCGCGCCGCGCCGGATGCGGCGCAAGGCTTCGGCCCGGCCGTTGCGCCAGCCCGCGCGGAATTCCAGCCCCGCCAGCGGCAGCCGATGGCCGGTTGTCCCGTCAAAGAGGCAATGCGCGGCGGTCAGCACCTGATCGGGCGCGACCAGCGCGGCCGTGCAGAAGCCGCCCCCGCCCAGTTCGAGCCGCCCGACCGCCTCCCAGCCCCGCGACTCCTGGCCGGTAACAAGCGGTTGCAGCGGCCGGTCGGCGCCCGTCCCGGCCGTTCCCCCAAGCGCGGCCTCGGACGCGGCGGCACCCGCGATCATCCCGGCCAGCACCACCCCCCGGAGACGCAGGCTCCGGCGGCAAAGCGCATCAGGACGCGGAAAGAAAAGGCGGCATGGATGCATCCCGCCGCCCTGGCACCCGCGCACGGCGATATTGCGGCATGCGCCGGGCGGGATACGGCATCCGGGCCGTCACCGACAGGGAATGACGCTCAGCCCGCCCCCAGCGCCCGCGGCCGCGGCCCGCCGGTCGCCCAGTCGACCAGCTCGACCGTATGCAGGACCGGCACACCCGTGCCCGAGCCGATCTGCGCGATGCAGCCGATATTGCCCGCCGCGATCACATCCGGCGCCTTCGCTTCCAATGTCCGGACCTTGCGCGCCTTCAGCTGCCCCGCGATCCCGGGCTGAAGCAGATTGTAGGTGCCGGCCGACCCGCAGCACAGATGCGCATCGACCGGCTCGACCACCTCGAAGCCCGCCCGGCGCAGCACCGTCTTCGGCGCGTCCTTCACCTTCTGCCCGTGCTGCAGCGAGCAGGCCGCATGATAGGCCACGCGCAGCCCGCCCCGGCCGGGCGGCAGATCCAGCCGCTCGAGCAGTTCGGAAATGTCCACCGCGCGTTCGGCCACCGCCGCCGCCTGCCCGGCCAGCGGATCGTTGCGGAACATGTGGCCGTAATCCTTCACCGTGGTGCCGCAGCCGCTGGTATTGACGACGATGGCGTCAAGCCCCTCGCCCGCGATCTCGGCCGACCAGGCCCGGATCGCCTGTGCCGCCTGGGCATGAGCCTCCCCGGCGCGGCCCATATGATGGGTCAGCGCCCCGCAGCAGCCCATGCCGCGCGCCACCACCACCTCGACCCCGTGCCGGGTCAGCACCCGGATGGTCGCATCGTTGATATCGGGATCGAGCGCCTTCTGCGCGCAACCGGTCAGAAGCGCGACCCGCATCCGTCGCGCGCCCCGGGCCGGAAACACCTGCGGCCGGTCGCTCTCGCCCGGCGGGCGAAGATCAGGCGGCGCCATCTCCAGCATGGCCCGAAGCCGCGGATCGGGCATCAGCCGCGCGAACGGCCGCCCCAGCCGCGCCAACCGCAGCGCGACCCGGAACCGCCCCGGAAAGGGCAGCGTCTTCGCCACCAGCCAGCGCAAAGCCCGGTCGCGCCAGGGCCGCCGGTAGGTCGCCTCGATATGGGCGCGGGCCTGATCGACCAGATGCATGTAATGCACGCCCGAGGGGCAGGTCGTCATGCAGGCAAGGCAGGACAGGCAGCGGTCGACATGACGCACGGTCTTCTCATCGGCGGGCCGGCCGCTCTCGAGCATGTCCTTGATCAGGTAGATCCGTCCGCGCGGACTGTCGAGCTCGTCGCCGAGGATCTGATAGGTCGGGCAGGTCGCGGTACAGAAGCCGCAATGAACGCAGGCCCTGAGGATCTCGTTGGCCCGGGCAAGCGCCGGGTCCTGCAGCTGCGCCTCGGTGAAATTCGTCTGCATCGGTTCAGCCCATCGCCCCCGGATTGAGAATGTTCTTCGGGTCGAAGGCCGCCTTGAGCCGCGCCGCCATCGCGGCCAGCGGCGCAGGCTCGGCAGTGGTGAGCGGCCCCGCACCCCGGACCCGCGTCGCATGGCCCGCAATCCCGGCCAGATCCGGGCGGATGTCGCGCCCCGCCTCCACCAGAACCCAGACCAGCCCGCCGCCCCAGTCATAGACCGCAGCCCCGGCCCCGGCGGCGCGGGCCGCCCGCGGCCCGTCCGAGGGCCGGACCGAGATCCGCCAGACATCGCCCGGCCGGTCCGCGAAATCCTCGACATCGCGCACCCGGCGCCAGAGCGCCGCCCCGGCCTCCGGATCGCGCTCGATCCGCGCCGCCCCGAACCGGCCCAGCAGTTCCGAAAACCGCCCGGCGCGATACCCGACCGAGGCTGCGAAACCCTCGATGCGGATCAGCGTCTCGCCCGTCTCTGGCAGATGCGCCGCGCCCGACACGTCGAAAGGCGCCCCCAGCGCAGCCGCCATCGCCGCGACAGCCGCCTCCTCGGACAGCCCCTCCAGAACCAGCGTCGCCGCAGCCTCGGGCACCGGCAGAACCTTGAAGGCGATCTCGGTCAGAACCCCCAGCGTGCCCCGGCTGCCCGCCATCAGCCTGACCAGATCATAACCAGTGACGTTCTTCATCACCCGCCCGCCATTCCGGATCACCGCGCCGCGACCGTCGACGAAGCGCACCCCCAGCATGGCATCCCGGCAGGCCCCGGCCTGCACCCGGCGCGGCCCCGAGACATTCGCCGCCGCCACCCCGCCGATGGTCGGCACGCCCGCGCGGCCCAGAAGCCTGCGATGATCCATCGGCTCGAAGGCCAGCCGCTGCCCCTCGGCCGCCAGCACCGCCTCGACATCGGCCAGAGCCGTGCCCGCCTTCACCACCAGGGTCAGCGCGCCCGGCTCGTAGAGCACGACGCCCGACAGCGCCGAAAGGCTCAGCCCCGCCCCCGCGCCACCAGGGCCGCGCGTGCCGCCGCCTTCGATCCGAAACGGCGCCTCTGCCGCCGCTACCATTCCGGCCAGCTCGGCCTCTGTCTCAGGTCTCATCATTCTTCCTGGTCCAAATACCCTCGGGGGGGTGAATTGTCCGTCAGGACAAGAGGGGGGCGGACAGCCCCCTTCACCCCGCGCGCCGCCCGGCACTGGCCTGCAGCGGAAACACCTTGGCCGGGTTCAGAAGCCAGCCCGGATCGAACACGTCCTTCACCCGCATCTGCGCCTCGAGATCCGCGGGCGCATATTGCACCCCCATCAGGTCGCGCTTCTCGACGCCGACGCCATGCTCGCCGGTCAGACAGCCGCCCGCCTCGACGCAAAGCTTCAGGATCTCGGCGCCCAGCGCCTCGCAGCGCTCCAGATCGCCCGGGGCATTGGCATCGAACAGGATCAGCGGATGCATGTTGCCGTCGCCGGCATGAAAGACATTGGCGACGCTCAGCCCGACCTCGGCCGACAGCTCGCCGATCCGGCGCAGCACTTCGGGCAGGGCCGAAACCGGGATGGTGCCGTCGAGACACATGTAATCGCCCAGCTGCCCCATCGCCCCGAAGGCCGACTTGCGCCCCAGCCAGATCCGCGCGCTTTCCTCGGCCGAACCGCTTTCGCGCAGCTCGACCGGGTCATGCGCCCGCGCGATCCGCAGGATCAGCGCCAGCTGCTCGTCGATCTCGGCCGGGCTGCCCTCGACCTCGACGATCAAAAGCGCCTCGCAATCGGGATAGCCCGCCTGCGCGAAGGCCTCGGTCGCCTCGATGCAGGGCCGGTCCATGAACTCGATGGCGACCGGCAGCACGCCCGCCCGGATGATGTCGGCGACGCAGGCCCCCGCCACCTCGGACGAGCCGAAGCCCATCAGCACCGGCCGCGCGCCCTCTGGCCTGGGCAGGATCCTGAGGCTGGCCTCGGTCACGACGCCCAACTGGCCCTCCGAGCCGCAGATCACGCCCAGCCAGTCATAGCCCGCCGCATCGAGATGGGCGCCGCCGATCTCGACCACGGTGCCGTCCATCAGGACCATGGTCACGCCCAGCAGGTTGTTGGTCGTCACCCCGTATTTCAGGCAATGCGCGCCGCCCGAGTTCATCGCGATATTGCCCGCGATGGCACAGGCCAGCTGCGAGGACGGATCGGGCGCATAGAACCAGCCATCGCCCTCGACCGCGGCACTGACCGACAGGTTGGTGCGCCCCGCCTGCACCCGGATCATGCGGTTGGGGTAATCGACCTCGAGCACCTCATTGAGCTTCGCCACGCCCAGGATCACGCAATCTGCGGTGGGCAGTGCGCCCCCCGCAAGCGACGTGCCCGAACCGCGCGGCACCACCGGCACGCCTTCCTCATGGCAGATCCGCAGCACGGCCGAGACCTCGGCGGTCGAGGCCGGCAGCACGGCGGCCAGAGGCGGGCAGCGATAGGCGGTCAGCGCATCGCATTCATAGGCACGGGTCTCGGTCGGATCGTGAATGACCGCCCCCTCGGGCAGCACCGCCATCAGGCGACGCAGCACATGATCCTTCTTCGCCATCACCCGGGCGTCGGGGACGGGCATCTGCATGTCCGGCTCTCCTCCCTCGAATTGGTCAAAAAATATGACCGGAGCGCGCCATTGGCAAGAGGAGACTGCCCGAGGCCTGGATCAGCGCCGTCCCTCGCGGAGCCAGGCAACAAGGCTCAACAGCCCCGCCAGCAACAGGAAGGCCCAGGCAGGGGCCAGCGGCCTGATCGTCACGTCGCTGGTCAGATAGGCCTCGCGCGGGGTGATCCCGAGCCAGCCCCGGCCATGGGCGGTCCGCCCCTCGCGCACCCGGCGCAGATCCGGCATCCCCTCCGACAGCGCCACGATCCCGCCGCGCGTGGCCGAGACCGGCGCCTCAAGCCGGGCGCCATCGGCGATGGTCTGCTCGAATTCGCGCGGGGCCGCGGGGCCCAGCGCGATCACCGTCCCCAGCGTGCCGTCCGTCAGCCGGTAAAGCCCCATCTCGGGCCCTTCATAGGTTGCCGCGAACCGGCCCGGCGCGGTCTCGACCAGATCGAGCCGGTCGGTGCCGCCATCGGGCCGCGCGATCTCGACGCTTCGGGGCTCTTCCGACAGCGAGCGGCGGGTGATCGTCATCACCTGGCCCTCGGCGGTGGCGCTCAGCGCCTCCTCTTCCAGCTCGGGCTCCTTCATCATCCAATGCGCCAGCCGCCGAAGCAGCTCGAGCTGCGGCCCGCCGCCCTCGAAGCCCCGGCTCCAGAGCCAGGCATGGTCGGAGGCCAGAAGCGCGACGCGCCCCTCGCCGACGCGGTCGAGCACCAGCAGCGGGCGCTCGTCAATGCCGCTCATCACGACCTCGCCCCGCTTCGGCAGCAGGTCGATCAGACGGAACCAGCGCCCCCAGGCGCCACCCGCTTCGGCCTTCAGCCCCTCGGTCACCGGGTGGCGCCGGCCAAGCCCGGTGATCTCGGGGCGGTAGCCCTGCTCGATCACCCGCGCGCTCGGCTCGGCGGGCAGGATATCGGCCAGCGGCGAGCGGTAGATCGACTCGGCCCCGGCGAAATCGGGCCCGGCCGCGATCAGCAGCGCCCCGCCCTTCTCGACGTAATCGCGCACATTGTCGAAATAGATCGAGGGCAGGATGCCGCGCCGCTTGTAGCGATCGAAGATGATCAGGTCGAACTCGTCGATCTTGTCGAGAAACAGCTCGCGGGTCGGAAAGGCGATCAGCGACAGTTCCGAGACCGGCACCCCGTCATGCTTGTCCGGCGGACGCAGGATGGTGAAATGCACCAGATCGACGGAACTGTCCGATTTCAGCAGGTTGCGCCAGGTGCGCTCGCCCGGATGCGGCTCGCCCGAGACCAGCAGCACCCGCAGCCGGTCGCGCACGCCGTTGATCTGGACGATGGCGGCATTGTTGCGGTCGGTCAGCTCGCCCTCCTCGGCCGCGACCGAGAACTGGATGACATTCTGCCCGGCATGATCGAGCACCACCGGCACGTCGAGTACCTGCCCGACTGGCACCTGGTAGCTTTGCGGTGTGCCGCCATCGACCGAGACCGTGACAGAGGTCGTGTCGCCCATCGGCTTGGGCACCGCGCCCTGATCCTCGATCTTCAGGGTCAGGGTGACCTCTTCGCCGAGGATCGCGAAGGCGGGCGCGTTCTCGACCAGAAGCCGCCGGTCCCAGTCCTCTTCCCGCCCGGTCAGCAGCGCATGGAGCGGCGCGGGCAGCGCAGGCGCGCGGTCGAGATCGTGGAGCTGGCCGTCGGTCAGCAGGATCGCGCCCGCCAGCCGCGCCCGCGGCACCTCTGCCAGCGCCTCGGACAGCGCCGTCATCAGCAGCGTGCCCTCGTCGCCCGCGCCATCGCCAAGCCGGACGATGCGCAGCTCGGTGTCGCCGAGCGCCGCGACCTCGGCCCGGACCCGCTCGACCGCGCGGGCGGTCTGCTCGGGCCGGTCCGACAACCGCTGCGAGGCGCTTTCATCGACCACCAGCACCACGATATCGGACAGGGGCGTGCGCAGCTCGGTCTGCAGCGAGGGATTGGCCAGCGCCGCCAGGATCGCCAGCGCGGCAAGCCCCCTCAGCCACCAGCCTGCCAGACCGCGCCAGAGCGCGAAGGCCACGATCCCCGCGGCCAGAACCGCCAGCGCCCAGATCAGCGGCAGCGGCAGGAGCGGGTCGAAGATCACCTCGCCCGTCACTGGCCGAGCCTGTCGAGCAGCGCGGGCACATGGACCTGGTCGGATTTGTAGTTGCCGGTCAGCACATGCATGATGAGGTTGATCCCGAAGCGGAAGGCGATCTCGCGCTGACGGTCTCCGGCATAGCCGCGCCCGACCGGGAACATCGCCACGCCCTGCGCGTCGACGGCCCAGGCCGAGGCCCAGTCATTGCCGCCGATCACCACCGGCGTCACCCCGTCATTGAGATCTCGGAACGGCATGCCCTCGACCCGCTCGGCATCGGCGGGGGCGGCCTCGACCCAGACCTCACGGCCGGCATTGCGTCCGGGAAAGTCCTGCAACAGGTAGAAGGTGCGGGTCAGCACATGGTCCGGGGGTATCGGTTCCAGCGGCGGAATGTCGAGCGGGCGCGCCAGTTGCTGCAGCCGCCGCCCCTCGGACGAGCCGCCGCCATAGGCCGCCACATCGGCATCGCGGGTGTCGAACAGGATCATGCCGCCGGTCCTCAGATAGCGGTTGAGCCGGGCATAGGCATCGGGCGAAGGCATCGGCTGATTTACCGTCACCGGCCAGTAGAGGAAGGGAAAGAAAGACAGCTCATCGGTTTCCAGATCGACGGCAATGGGCGCGGCAGGCTCGATCGAGGTCCGCTCTTCAAGCTTTCTCGAAAGCCCCCTGAGCCCGGCATCGGCGATCCGGTCGACCTGTGCGTCGCCGGTCCGGACATGGGCCAGAACCACCTCCGTCGTGGCCTTCAGCGCCAGCGCGTCATCCGGCACCGCCTCCTCGGCGCGCAGCCCGCCCGGCAGCATCAGCGCCAGCGCCAGCACCATCGCCCCGCCCGCCCGGGATGCCACCCGTGCACCGCGCAGCCGCCCCGACAGCCAGAGCGAGGCCAGGATATCGACGGCCAGCAGCGCCAGGGCCAGCGCCAGAACCCAGCCCTTCAGAACCGTCTCGCGCGCCACGGCAAAGCCCTCGACCGCAATCCGGGCGGGCCAGGCAGCGGGGCTCAGGACGGTCCCGGCGCCGATCACGTTCACCGCAAGCCGCCGGTCCTCGCCGGCGTAAAGCCCGGGCGGCAGACCGGGTCCGGGCCGGGCCTCGGCCAGCGCCTCGCCCGCCACGCCGGGCAGGGCTCCGGCCTCGCCCAGCGCACCGAAGGCGTCGAGAACGGTTTCCGGGACCCAGGTCGTGCCCGCCAGTTCGAGCGCATCGGGACGGGCTGGTCGGGTCGAGACGGCAAGCCGCTCGAGCATCTGCACGAACAGCCCCGACAGCGGCAGGGTCGACCATTCGGCATTGGCGGTGACATGGAACAGCACCACCTCGCCCTGCCCCAGCTTCTTGCGCGTCACAAGCGGCGTGCCATCGCTCAGCGCCGCGATGGAACGCCCGGCCAGCGAAGGGTCGGGTTGCGCCATCACCTGCGCATTGACCCGCACATCGTCCGGCACAGGCAGCCCGAAGAAGGGCGAGGCCTCGCCGAAGGGGCGCAGCGTCTTCGGCTCGCCCCAGCTCATCGCCCCGCCGACGGTGCGCCCGCCGGCCCGCAGCCGGACCGGCATCAAGGGGTCTTCCTCGGCGCGGCTGACATCCGAGGCCGCAAGCCGCGGCCCGGCAAAGCGCAGCAGCATGCCACCCGCCTCGACCCATCCCTGCAGGGCCTCGGATTCGGCCGGCGACAGCGTCGCGACATCCGCCAGCACGATCACATCGGGATGCGCCAGCACTACATCGCCCAGCGTGCCCTCGATCAGATCGGCGGTTGGGGCAAGCGCCTGTTGCAGGTAATGGAGCGGCGACAGGAGTTGCAGCCCCTCGCGGTTCTCGTGCCCCGCGATCAGCGCCACCTCGCGGCGCCTCAGGCTGTCATCGCTCAGGCTGACCGCCCCGGCCGAGCGCACCCCCTCGATGGCAAAGCGCGAGATCCGGTTGCGCAATTCGGGCGGCAGCACAAGCTCGGCCCTGACCTCGGTCTCGCCCGGGACGAAACCGACCGGCAGGCGCGCCAGCACCCGCTCGACCCCGGCCGGATCGCGCCCGGTCGCGGTCAGCACCGCCTCGGTGCCGGGGCCGGGCCGGGACCGCAGCGCGGTCAGCGCGATGGCCCCGTCGCTGAAAACGGCCGGGCGCAGCGCCATCAGCGCGCGCGGGCTTTCCAGCACCGAGACCCGGCCGTGGTCTTCGAGCGCCGAGAGCAGCGCCGTGCGCCCCGGCCAGTCGAGCCCGCCCGACAGCCAGACAGTGTCGAACCGCCCCTCGAGCCCTTCGGCCCAGGCCGCAACCGCCTCAGGATCGGGCAGCCAGGCGGCCGGTTGCACCCCGGCCAGCCGCGCGGACCAGAGCTCGGCGACCTGGAACGGCAGCCCCCCGCCCCCCTCGCCCGGCAGATCGGTCGCCAGCACCACCGCCACCGGACGCCCGTCGCGCCCGGCCTCGTCCAGAACCGCCTCCAGCCGGTCGATCCGGCGTGGCCAGTCGCGGGCATCGGCCCAGCTTCCATCCAGCAGGACCAGCAGCGGGCCCTGCCCGGGCGTGCGCTCCTGCGGGTTCAGGACCGGCCCGGCGAAGCCGAGGATCAGCGCCGCCGCCGCCAGCATGCGCAGGAGCAGAAGCCACCAGGGCGTGCGGTCGGTCTGGGCCTCGTCATCGGCAAGCCCCAGCAGCAGGGCGACGCCCGGAAAGCGCCGCCGGATCGGCGCGGGCGGCACCGCGCGCAGCAGAAACCACAGTGCCGGCAGCAGGACCAGTCCCCAGAGCAGGAGCGGCGCGGTGAAGCCGAAGGCACTGAGACCCGCCATCAGCGCCTGCGCTCCAGCGCGCGGTAGATCCACAGCAGCGCGCCCTGCGCACCCTCGCCGGTGTGATGCGCCGAATAATGCCAGCCCGTCACCCGCGCCAGATCGGCCAGCCGCGCCTTGCGCTCGGCCAGCCGCGCCAGATAGCGGTCGCGCAGATCGCCCGCCTTCAGCGTCTCATGGCGCAGGCCGCCGCCCATGCTCTCGAAGATGGTGCGCCCGTCGAAGGGGAAGGCCTCCTCGGCCGGGTCGAGTACCTGCAACAGCGCGCCCTTGACACCCCGGTCGGCGGCCTCGGTCAGCGCGGTCTCGATCGGGGCGAGATCGCCGAGGAAATCCGACAGAAAAACCGCGCGCGAATGGGGCGGCATGCCCCCGGTCGCGGGCAACCCGTAATCGCTTGTCGACAGCGCCCGCCCCAGCGCCTCGGTCAGCCGGAGGATCTGGTGCGGACCGCGCCGGGGCGGCAGGTCGGAGCCAAGAAGCCCCACCCGCTCGCCGCCGCGGGTCAGAAGCACCGCAAGCGCCAGCGCCAGCACCCGGGCGCGCTCGACCTTGGGCGGATGGTCATTCGCGCCGGAAAACCCCATCGAGGCCGCGTCATCGACCCAGAGCAGCACGCTTTGCGCCGCCTGCCATTCCTTCTCGCGCACGAAATGCGCATCCGAGCGGGCCGAGCGGCGCCAGTCGATCATCCGCGCCTCGTCGCCGGAATGGGTCGGGCGGTATTGCCAGAATTCATCGCCGAACCCCGCCCGCCGCCGTCCATGCTCGCCGAGCAGCACGGCCTGGGCCAGATGCTCGGCCTCGGCCAGAAGTGGCGGCAATGCCCCGGCCAGCCCCTCGGCGCGGGCGCGGAGGGCGGCGGCGGCAATCACGCCGCGGCCTCGACCTGCACGGTCTCTCGCGCCACGGCCTCGATGATCCGGGGCAGATCCTCGCCCCGGGCACGAGCGGCAAAGCTCAGCGCCATGCGGTGGATCAGCACCGGCCCGGCCATCTTCAGCACATCCTCGGCCGAGGGCGCGAGCCGGCCTTCCAGCAGGGCCTGCGCCCGGACCGTCAGCATCAGCGCCTGCGCGGCACGCGGCCCCGGCCCCCAGGCCACGGCCTCGCGCACGATCTTCGGCGCCTCGGGCTCGGCCGGGCGGCAGGCGCGCACCAGATCGAGGATCAGCTCGACCACGCCCTCGCCGACCGGCATCCGCCGCACGATCTTCTGCGCGGCGATCAGTTCGTCGGCGGTGAAGACGGCATGGGCCTCGTCCTCGGCGACCCCGGTGGTGGCCAGAAGGATGTCATGCTCGGTCTTGCGGTCGGGATAGGGCACGTCGATGCGCACCAGAAAGCGGTCGAGCTGGGCCTCGGGCAGCGGATAGGTGCCCTCCTGCTCGATGGGGTTCTGGGTCGCGAGCACATGGAAGGGCGGCGACAGCGGATGCGCCTCGCCCGCGATGGTCACAGATTTCTCCTGCATCGCCTGCAACAGCGCCGACTGGGTCCGCGGGCTGGCGCGGTTGATCTCGTCGGCCATCAGCAGCTGGCAGAAGATCGGCCCCTCGATGAAGCGGAAGGCGCGCGAGCCGTCAGGCGCGGTCTCCAGCACCTCCGAGCCCAGAATGTCGGCGGGCATCAGGTCAGGCGTGAACTGGATCCGCGCGCCGTTCAGCCCCATCACCGTCGAGAGCGTGCCGACCAGCCGGGTCTTTCCAAGCCCCGGCAGCCCGATCAGCAGGGCATGCCCGCCGCAGAGCAGTGCCGAAAGCGTCAGATCGACGACCCGCTCCTGACCGATGAAGCGCCGGGTGATCGAGGCCTTGGCCTGTGCGAGCTTCTCGCCCAGCGTCTCGATCGCGGCCACCAGTTCGGTCTCGTCGGACATGACTTTTCTCCTGTTCGCCTATATGGAGTATTATCGGCAGATATCCCCCCTACCACAAATGGCAAAAAACCGGTCCGGACAAATGATCGTGAAACCCGTTACCGAAAGCCTCGCCGAGGCCGCCCGCGCCGCCTCGGGCAAGGGGCTGCCGCCGGTCCATCTGTGGGACCCGCCCTTCTGCGGCGATATCGACATGCGGATCGCCCGCGACGGCACCTGGTTCTATCTCGGCACGCCGATCGGCCGTGCCCCGCTGGTGCGGCTGTTCTCGACCATCCTCAAGCGCGAGGGCGGGAAGTTCTATCTGGTGACCCCTGTCGAGAAGGTCGGCATCACAGTCGATGACGCGCCCTTCGTCGCCGTCGATTTCGAGCGTGGCGAAGACGCGGACGAGCCCGTCCTGACCTTCACCACCAATGTCGGCGACCGCGTCGCAGCCGGACCGGACCACGAGATCCGCGTCAGCCGCGACCCCGAGACCGGCGAGCCCACGCCATATCTCCATGTCCGTGCCGGTCTCGAGGCGCTGATCGACCGGAAAAGCTTCTACCGTCTGGCCGAGATCGGCGAGACCCGGCGCCATGAGGGGCAGGACTGGTTCGGCTTCCGCTCGCAGGGCGCATTCTTTCCCGCGATCCCTGCCGCCGAGCTGAGCTGACCCGGCCGCGGCCCCCCGGCCGGCGTCGCGCCATGGGTATTTAGGCCAAGAAGAAGAGCAGACCGCGTCTTCCCGGTTCATATCGCCCAGCGCGGTGCCCTGCTCGCGCTCCGGTCCGGCCGGGCTCCAATTCTTCGCAGAAGAATTGCGTTCAATGCGCCGCGGCCCAGTTCGGCCCCTGCCCGGCATCGACGACCAGCGGCACGTCGAGCGCGACCACGGGAAGCGCTGCCCCCTCCATCACCTCGCGCACGCGCGCGATCACCTCGTCCGCCGCGCCCGCCTCGACCTCGAAGATCAGTTCGTCATGGACCTGCAGCAGCATCTTCGCCGGCATCCTTGAAATCGCCTCGGGCATCCGGATCATCGCGCGGCGGATGATGTCGGCCGCGGTGCCCTGGATCGGCGCGTTGATCGCGGCCCGCTTGGCAAAGCCCGCCTGCGGGCCCTTGGCACCGATCTCAGGCGTATGGATGCGCCGCCCGAACAGGGTCTGCACGTAGCCGTGATCCTTCGCGAAAGCCACGGTCGCATCCATGTAGTCGCGGATGCCCGGGAAGCGCTCGAAATAGCGGTCGATGAAGCCCTGCGCCTCGCTGCGCGGAATGCGCAGGTTTCGCGCGAGGCCAAAGCCCGAAATCCCGTAGATCACCCCGAAATTGATTGCCTTGGCGCGGCGGCGGATCTCGGGCGTCATCTCGGCCATCGGCACATCGAACATCTCGGAGGCGGTCATGGCATGGATGTCCTGACCGTCGCGGAAGGCCTGTTTCAGGGCCTCGATCCCGGCCACATGGGCCAGGATGCGAAGCTCGATCTGCGAATAGTCGAGGCTCAGCAGAACCTTGCCCTCCTCGGCCACGAAAGCCTCGCGGATGCGGCGCCCCTCTTCGGAGCGCACGGGAATGTTCTGCAGGTTCGGATCGGTCGAGGCAAGGCGCCCCGTCACCGCCCCGGTGATCACGTAAGAGGTATGCACGCGCCCCGTCTCGGGGTTGATATGGTCCTGCAGCGCGTCGGTATAGGTCGATTTCAGCTTCGAGAGCTGGCGCCAGTCCAGTACCCGTGCGGGCAGGTCGTGCCCCTCGGCCGCGAGATCCTCCAGCACGTCGGCGCCGGTGCCATAGGCGCCGGTCTTGCCCTTCTTGCCGCCCGAGAGGCTCATCTTGTCGAACAGGATCTCGCCCAGCTGCTTGGGGCTGCCCACATTGAAGCTCTCGCCCGCCAGCTCGTGGATCTCGGCCTCGAGCGCGGCCATCTTCTGGGCGAAGGCATTCGACATCCTCGACAGCGTGTCGCGGTCGACCTTGATGCCATGCATCTCCATCTGGGCCAGCACCGGCACCAGCGGACGTTCGAGCGTCTCGTAGACCGTCGCGACCCTGGCCCGGTGCAGCTGCGGCTTGAAGAGCCGGGCGAGCCTCAGCGTGACATCGGCATCCTCGGCCGCGTATTTCACCGCCTCGGCGACCGGCACCTTGTCGAAGGTGATCTGCGACTTGCCCGAGCCCAGCAGCGACTTGATCGGGATCGGCTCGTGCCCGAGATAGCGTTCCGACAGCGCATCCATCGAATGGCCATGCAGCCCGGCATGCATCGCGTATGACATCAGCATGGTGTCGTCGATGGGCGCGACCGCGATGCCATGGCGGGCAAGGATCTTGGCATCGTATTTCATGTTCTGCCCGATCTTCATCACCGCCGGGTCTTCCAGCAGCGGCTTGAGCAGGGCCAGCGCCTCGTCCATCGGCATCTGCCCCCCGGCCAGCGCCGCCGAGCCGAAGAGATCGCCCTCCCCCTCGCGATGGCCCAGCGGGATGTAGCAGGCCTGCCCCGGCTCGACCGCCAGCGAGATGCCCACGAGATCCACCCGCATCTCATCAAGCCCGGTGGTCTCGGTATCGACCGCGACCCAGCCCCGGGCATGGGCGCGCGCGATCCAGACCTCAAGCGCGGCGGCGTCGCGCACGCAGTCATAAGCCCCGGGCTCGAAAGGCAACGCGGCCGGCGCCTCGGGCGCGGCGGGATCGGCGGCGGTGGGGCTTGTCTCGGGTAGCGCGGGCGGCTCGGCGCCCAGCGCATCCGCGACCCGCTTCAGCAGGGTGCGGAACTCCATCTGCGACAGGAACCCGAGCAGGGCCCCGGCATCGGGCGCCTTCACCTCGAGATCATCCAGGGTCTCGTCGAGCGGCGTCGCGGCATCGAGCGTCACCAGCTTCTTCGACAGCTCGATCTGGGCGCGGTTCTCGATCAGGGTCTGGCGGCGCTTGGGCTGCTTGATCTCCTCGGCCCGGTCCAGCAGCGTTTCCAGATCGCCATAGTCCTGGATCAGCTGGGCGGCGGTCTTGATCCCGATCCCCGGCGCGCCGGGAATGTTGTCGACGGAATCGCCCGCCAGCGCCTGCACGTCGACGACACGGTCGGGCCCGACGCCGAACTTGGCCTCGACCTCCTCGACGCCGATCCGCCTGTTCTTCATCGCATCGAGCATCTCGACCCCGTTGCCGACCAGCTGCATCAGGTCCTTGTCGGAACTGACGATGGTCACCCGCCCGCCCTTTTCGACCGCCTGCCGCGCAAAGGTCGCGATGATATCGTCGGCCTCGTAATTCTCCTTCTCGATGCAGGCGATGTTGAAGGCGCGCGTGGCCTCGCGGGTCAGCGGGATCTGCGGGCGCAGATCGGCCGGCATCTCGTCCCGGTTGGCCTTGTAGAGATCGTAGAGATCGTTGCGGAAGGTGTGGCTGCCCTTGTCGAAGATCACCGCGACATGGGTCGGCGCATCGGGGCCGCGATTGTCCTGCACATATTTGTGGATCATGTTGCAGAAGCCCGCGACAGCCCCGATCGGCAGCCCGTCGGATTTCCGCGTCAGGGGCGGCAGCGCGTGAAAGGCGCGGAAGATGAAGGCCGAGCCGTCGATCAGATGCAGATGGCAGCCCTTGCCGAAACCTTCAGTCATGTCGTTCTCCCCGTCGCTGGCCCGCCTGCCGGACCTGTCTGCGGTCTTGCCATGAAGCGCAGGGCTTCGCCAGTGCCGGACGCCCCGCCCTCAGCCGCAGGCGGGGCCGGATGAGGGGCCAGACGCGGGGGCCGGCGCGGTTTGGGCCTCGGCGATCAGCCGGTCCAGCATCGGCCCGTCGACCCCTCCAAGGATCGCCACGCGACCGACGACAAGACCCGGCGTGCCGACAAAGCCGAAAGCCGCGGCCAACGCCCGTGCCGCAGCCAGCCGTGCCTCGGTGCGCGGATGGTCCATGTCCCGCTCGAAGGCAGCCATGTCGAGCCCCATCCCGGCCGCGATCTCGCGCATCCCGCGCAGGGTCGGCACCAGCGCACCGCGCATCATCCGCGCCTGCCAGTCGAGCGCGGCGCCCTGCGCCTCGGCTGCCAGTGCCGCCCGCGCGGCCAGCACCGCCTCCTCGCCCAACAAAGGCAGCGGCTGCCAGGCGATGCGGATCGCGGCCGGTCTGCGTACCGCGCGCGCGATCAGCAGGGGCGTCAGCTGGCGGCACCAGGGACAGCGGATATCGGTGAAACAGGCGACCGGAACTGTTCCTGGAAAGTCGGACCCAGAAAAGTCGGGATCCGGCCCCTCGGAGGCGGGGCCGAAAAGCGCGGCGCAGAGGTCATCGGGCAGCGGCGCCGGGGCCCCGGTGGCCAGCCCGACCAGCGGCGACAGTGCGGGGCCAGGCCTTGGCACGCGACGAAAGCCGGGCAGGCCCGGTACCGGTTCAGTCCGGATCTCGGGCGGGAAGGCCCGGCGCCAGAGCCCGGGCCCGGCCGAAACCGCCGCTGTCACGCCCGCTGCGCCGATCAGCCAGCCCAGCCCGCGGCGGGTGACGGTCATCTGCGCCGCGACCGGCCGGTCAGGTCTTCAGCTTGTCGGCAAAGCTTTCATGCACGAACTTGCGGTCGCAATAGCCGCATTCGACGAAGCCCCGATCACGCGGGATCGAGAGCCAGACCCGCGGATGGCCGAGCCCCGGTCCGCTGCCATCGCAGCAGACCCGCCACTCGGCAGTGATCGTGGTTTCGGGAGGGGTGGTGTCTTTTTCCTGTCCGGGGGCGTCAGGGGCCATGCGTTTGCGCTCCGCTCGTTGCCGGGGCGACCGGGTCGCCTTATGTCGGACGGCATGATAGCGATTGAACCGGCACGGGCAAGCGGCAGAGGCAAGGAAATGACAGGGAATGCGATCGAGATCGAGGGTCTGACCAAGACCTATGCTGCCAGCGGCAGCCAGCCGCCCAAGGAAGCGCTGAAGGGCATCGACCTCGATATCCCCGCGGGCTCGATCTTCGGGCTGCTGGGGCCGAACGGCGCGGGCAAGTCGACGCTGATCAACATCCTCGCGGGGCTGGTGTTGAAGACCGGCGGCAGGGTCAGCATCTGGGGCTTCGATCAGGACGTGAACCCGCGCCAGTCGCGCGCCTCGATCGGGGTGATGCCGCAGGAGCTGAACATCGACCCGTTCTTCACGCCGCGCGCGGCACTCGAGGTGCAGGCGGGGCTTTACGGCGTGCCGAAATCGCAGCGCATCACCGACCGGGTGCTGAAGGCCATCGGGCTCGAGGACAAGGCCGATGCCTATGCCCGGAACCTCTCGGGCGGCATGCGGCGGCGGCTTCTGCTGGGCAAGGCGCTGGTCCACCGGCCGCAGGTGCTGGTTCTGGACGAACCCACCGCGGGCGTCGATATCGAGCTGCGCCAGATGCTCTGGGCCAATATCCGGCGGCTGAACGAGGAAATGGGCACCACCATCATCCTGACCACGCATTATCTGGAAGAGGCGCAGGAGATGTGCGGCGAGATCGCCATCATCAACCATGGCGAACTGATCGCGCGCGATTCGACCTCGGCCCTGATCGGGCGGATGGATGCCAAGACGCTGGTGATCCAGCCCGAGGGCGAGGTCGCGACCCTGCCCGAGATGCCCGGCCCGGTCGAAAGCTGCCGCCGTCCCGACGGCGCGCTCTGCTTCACCTATCGCCGCAGCGAGATCGGCACCGGCGCGGTGATCGAGGCGGTCCGGAGCGCGGGCATCTCGATCCGCGACATCGCGACCGAGGAACCCAATCTCGAGGACGTCTTCGTCGCGCTCACCTCCAGCAAGACCGCCGCGTGAGCCGGGTCATCCTGTTCAACAAGCCCTGGGGGGTGCTGTCGCAATTCACCGACGAGGGCGCACCGCGTCCCGACCGCCGGACGCTGGCCGAATTCATCGACCTGCCCGGGGTCTATCCGGCCGGGCGGCTCGACCGCGACAGCGAGGGCTTGCTGGTCCTGACCGATGACGGGCGGTTGCAGGCCCGCATCGCGAGCCCGAAGGCAAAGACCGAAAAGACCTACTGGGCGCAGGTCGAGGGCATTCCCCCGGAGACCGCGCTCGAGGCGCTGGCCCGCGGCGTCACCCTCAAGGATGGCCCGACGCGGCCCGCGCGCGTCCGCCGGATCGACGCGCCCCCGGGGCTCTGGCCGCGCGAGCCGCCGGTCAGATACCGCAAATCGGTGCCCGATTGCTGGATCGAGCTGACGATTTCCGAGGGCCGCAACCGCCAGGTCCGCCGCATGACGGCCGCCGTGGGCCACCCCACCCTGCGGCTGATCCGCTGTCGGGTCGGCGACTGGACGCTGTACGGGATCGCGCCCGGGACCTGGCGCGCCGCCTGAGCCGCCGGCGACCGGGGCCAGCCGAGGCCCGGGACCTGCCGCCATGCCACGCCTTTCCCGACTCGCACGGGATCCCTGCCTTTCCCGAAGAGCCCGGGACCGGATCGCCCTCACGTCCGAGACCATGGCCTGCACGGCCCTTCCAGATGTTCCGGCAGCGGCTTACGGCGCAAGAGCGGCGCGCTTTCGCCAGTGCCCCGCCCCCGGCTCCGCGCACGCTCGTCGTGGCGGGCCAAAGCCCCGCGCCTGCATCACATGCTGACGCCCGACACCGCCAGCCATCGAGGTCATCGAGGCCACGGGCTCTGGGCGCCACACGACCGATGCCCCTGCGTTCGGGGACCTGCCGTCCCGCCTGGCCCGCCGAGGCCCACGCCTTCCGGCATGCCGAGACCGGCGCCCCGTCAAAGCTGGCGCCCCGGATCGTCCGAAACGGCCGGGCCTTGCCTCAGGCCTTCTCCAGCATCCGGCCCAACACGCGCCCGCCGAGGATGTGCACATGCAGATGCGGCACTTCCTGCACGCCATGCGCACCCGCATTCGAGATCATCCGGAAGCCATCGGCCGCCAGCTCCTTCATCTCGCAGACCTTCGCGATGGTGCGGGTGAAATCGACGATCTCGGCATCCGGGGCCTCGGCCGCGAAATGGCCGTAGCAGACATAGGGCCCCTTCGGGATCACCAGCACATGGACCGGCGCCTGCGGCGCGATGTCGTTGAAGGCAAGGCTGTGCTCGGTTTCCAGCACCGTGGCATTGGGAATTTCGCCGCGCAGGATCCGGGCAAAGACATTCTGGTCGTCATAGGCGTAGGTCATGTCGGTCCTCACTCACCAGCCGCGCTCCGGCCCCCGGTTCCCGGGACCGTTCCGGCCTCAATCGTCGAAGAAGGTCGCCGTATCGGCGATCCCGCGGGCCGTGTCATAGGGGATCTCGAGGAATTTCGCCAGCACCAGCGCCGCCTCGCTCAGCGCCAGCCCCGGCTCCAGCCTGTAAAGGGCAGGAAAACCCGCAGCCCGCAGCCGCGCGCTATCCCCCTTGATCTGCTGTCCAAGCACCGGCAGCACCAGCGCCGCCAGCCCCGGCGGGCTGCCCTGCGACAAAAGCCCCATCTCGCGGGCATGGCCCAGAAGATCGGCCTGGCTGAAGGGACAGGTGATTTCCAGCATCCGCAGGCGCGCGCCATCGCCCTGCAGATCGATCATGACATCCAGATCGGAGGGGTCGAGGAAAAGCAGCAGCCGGTCGGTGCCGTAACTCTCGAAGACCAGCCGCAGAAAGGCGCCCCGATGACGGCCGCGCTTGGCCAGGCCACGCTCTATTCCCCCCAGATCGGGCAGCTCGGCACCCGCGTCGTCGAAGGGGAATTCAACCGTGGGCATGCCGAGGATCCGGCGCACCCGCCCGGCCAGACGTCGCGCGACGGCCCGCTTCCCGCAGATAACCAGCATCAGATCATGGTCTGGCCCGAGGGACACCCCGCGCTCCCAGGCCCGGCCGCCGAAGCGCTGCCCGATCCGGCCGCGTCCGCTCAGGAAGCGGTATATCCCGGCACCGCCGCCCGAGACCGAGGGCCCCGGCCCCGGCGCCGCATGCAGCGCCAGCAACCGCGCCCGAAGCTGTGCCGCCCCGGCCGAGATCCTGTGGGCAAAGAACCCCTCCTGCACCGTCAACAGCTCGAAGTGATCGTTGTAGAAGCTCACCGGCCGCCCATCCTCGGCAACGATCTGAAAGGTGGGCGCCCGCGACCGGATCTCGTCGCCGGGCACCAGATGGCGGACGAGGGTCTGAAACAAGGTCGCTTCGGGCGATTCGCCGGCCCGGAAAAAGCGCCGCAGATCCGACCGCGCGGCGACGAGGGACAGAACCGCCTCGACGGTGGCCCTGCGCAGACACCACCACCGGCTTCCGGTCATGATCCGCAGATCGCGGGGCGGCGCGCGCCCGGCCTCCGGCCTCCGGACCAGCGCCCGAAGGCCTGCCCTGCGCCGGGGCGCGGCGTCCTCCTGCCGGCGGATCGGCCCCGGCGGCTTCGCCCCCCCGCCCGCATCCGCTTCCTGGACATCGAGGCTTTCGATATGATCGCAATCCTCGGCCTCAAGTGCTGCGCGCAGCCGCGCGGCGGGCTTGATCGGCAGGCAATCCTCCGAGAGCAGGTAAAGATGCGTGGCCTGCGGAAAGGCGGCCAGCGCGGCCCGGGCGGCATTCAGGACGGCCTGCATCGCGGACCAGCCCCCCGGATCGCAGCGGACAGAGCGCGCGAGGACGACCGAGGGATTGCCCGCGAAAGCCTTCCGGATCGCGGCGGTCTCGGCTGACCGCGCGCACCGGTCCACATGCAGGGCCACCAGATCGCCCGCCGCGCTCAGCCGCCCGGCAAGGGCGAGAGCGCTGGCAGAGCGCCCGCGACAGAGCAACAGATAGGCGATCGTCGCCATCCCGGTTCCCCCAACCATGCGGTCCCGCAACCGCAGCTTTCGCCTTCAGCGCGTTTTCCAGACACTACCCTCTCTCGAAAGATAAGTCACCGAACACGGGGCCTCGCCTGACGCCTTGCGGGGCCGAAACGACAGGCCGCTGATAAAGTCATGAGACGAAGACGATGCCAGAACCCCGTTCCCAGCTTCTCTCGTTGCCTTGCAGGAAGTTCATCGCGACAGGGGGGCCGAAGCATCTGGCGGCAACGAGCGCCGCGAGACATCTTTCAGCGGTCTGACAAAGGCGCGCAGGCCCTTCCGGATTGGCGAAGTCTCACACCGGCACGGCCCTGCGCCACTTGGCCGAATCATCCCGCATTCCGGCCGGCCCCAGATCGGCGCTCGTCTCCAGGCCGCTCGACAGGCCAGACGCCTTGGTGGTCCCGGTACCGGCAAAAGGCAGCAGGGAGGTAATGGAGCACAACCCGGCCGACAGGATGGCCTGCTCCGTCGCGCCAGGCACCTCGCCCCAAAGACGATCCGCACTCGTCGCCCGAGGCCACCCCGTCCTCCCGCCCCGGCCGGACCGGCACCGTCGGGCGGCCTCGCTCCGGATCGCCAGGCTCTACGTAGCGCGGGGCACGCGCCCGCATGCACCAGCGCATTTCGGTCCCTCCGCCACCAGACCGAAAGCGCCTGCCCGCCAAGCACGCCCTGTTGCGACGCCCCGGACCGGATTGCCACCGGCATGATCCCCTGCCCGACGCCGCCCACTCCGCGCCCACTCTTCTTGGTCGAAATACCCCCGCCGGAGGCGTCGCCGCGCGCCTGCGCGCGGCCCGGCCCAAGGCCGGACAAGCGGAGCACGCGCAGCGCGCCCCGTGCGGGCCGGGGGCGGGAGAGCCCTGCCCCTCAGATCAACCCGTGGCTGCGGAAAAGCGCGCTCAGATCGGTCTCGGCACGCGCACCGATATGGCTGATGACCTCGCTTGCCGCCACGCAGCCCATCCGGCCGCAGCTTTCCAGATCGTGGCCCTGGGTCAGCCCCCAGAGAAATGCCCCGGCAAAAAGATCGCCCGCCCCGGTCGCATCGACCACCCGGGTGGCCACGGCAGGCACATGCCAGCGCCCCTCGCCCGAGAGGATATGCGCGCCATCGGCGCTGTCGGTGCAGGCCACCATCCCGATCTCGGCCGCGGCCCGGGCCAGCGCCTCGTCAAAGACATCGGTCTGGTACATCGACAGGATCTCGGCCCGGTTCGCGAACAGAAGATCCACATCCTCGCGGATCATCCGGCGGAAGGCATCGCGATGGCGCTCCACGCAGAACGGATCCGACAGGGTCAGCGCCACCCTGCCGCCCGCGGCCTTGGCGACCGAGATGGCCTTGGCGAAGGCAGCATGGCTCTCGGCGCCGTCGAAGCGGTAGCCCTCGAGATAGATCCATTCGGCATCGGCGATCTGCGCCGCGTCGATATCGGCCGCGGACAGCCGCTCGGACAGGCCCAGATAGGTGTTCATCGACCGCTCGCCATCGGGCGTGACCAGAATGATGCACCGCCCGGTCTCGCCCGCCTCCGATCTTGGCGCCATCGGTGTGGCGAAATCGGCGCCCTGGGCACGCAGGTCATGGGCGAAGATCGCGCCCAGCTGGTCGTCCTTGACCTTGCCGACATAGGCGGTGCGCCCGCCCAGATGCGCGATCCCCGCGATCGTGTTCGCGGCAGAGCCGCCCGAGATCTCCTGCGCCGGACCGATCCGGCCGTAAAGCTCGACCGCGCGGTCGGTGTCGATGAGCTGCATGATGCCCTTCTCGACGCCCTGCGCGGCCAGGAAATCGTCTCCGGCATGGGCCAGAACGTCGACCAGCGCATTGCCGATGCCGACGACGTGATAGGTCTTGGTCATAAGGTCTTGTCCTCGTATGGGCAGAGATCCCGGATCGGGCAGGTCCCGCACATCGGCTTGCGTGCCTTGCACAGGTAACGGCCATGCAGGATCAGCCAGTGATGCGCATGGCGCTGGAACTCGGCAGGCACATTGTCCTCGACGGCGCGCTCGACCGCCTCGACGGTCTTGCCGGGCGCGATCAGGGTGCGGTTGCCGACCCGGAAGATATGGGTGTCGACCGCCTGGGCGGGCAGCCCCCACCACATGTTCAGAACCACGTTCGCGGTCTTGCGCCCGACCCCCGGCAGCGCCTGCAGCGCCGCGCGCGAGGACGGCACCTCGCCGCCATACTCCTCGACGAGGATCCGGCTCAGTTTGATGACGTTCTTCGCCTTGTTGCGAAAAAGCCCGATCGTCCGGATATGCCCGATCAGCCCTTCCTCGCCCAAAGCCAGCATCTTCCCGGGCGTGTCGGCTTCGGCGAACAGCGCCCGCGTCGCCCGGTTCACGCCGGCATCGGTCGCCTGCGCCGACAGCGCCACCGCGACCAGCAGGGTATAGGCGTTGACATGTTCGAGCTCGCCCTTCGGCTCGGGTTCGGCCGCCTGGAAGCGCGAAAAGATCTCGTGGATCGTATGATAGGGCAATGCCTGGGCCATCGGCCTTCCTATGCCCGCGCGACGGGGCAGAGGCAAGGCCGGAGCGGGGCCGCCTTTTGGCGCAGGTTCCGGGTCGCGCCGGTCCCCGGCCGCGCCTATTCTGGGCCGAGCGACGGGAAAGGATGCGCGATGCCAAAGGACACCGACCGGGACCAGAACCAGGCCTATCATTTCTCGGTGATCCGCCGGGCCATCGACCGGATCGACGCCGCGGGCGGCGAGAGCCTGCCGCTGGAAACCCTCGCGGCCGAGATGAACATGAGCCCGGCGCATTTCCAGCGCGTCTTCTCGCGCTGGGCCGGGGTCTCGCCCAAGCGCTATCAGCAATATCTGACGCTCGGCCATGCGAGGGCGCTGATGCGCGAGCGCTTCACCACGCTCGAGACCGCCGATGCGCTGGGGCTTTCGGGCGCGGGACGGCTGCATGACATGTTCCTGCGCTGGGAGGCGATGAGCCCGGGCGACTATGCCAGGGGCGGCGCCGGGCTCGAGATCCGCTGGGGCTGGGTCGACAGCCCGTTCGGCCCGGCCCTGGTGATGGCCACGGCGCGCGGGATCTGCGGCATCGGCTTCGCCGCCGAGACCGGATCGGACGCCGCCTTGGCCGACCTGACCTCGCGCTGGCCGCAGGCCAGTTTCGTCGAGGATCCGGCAGCGCTTGCCCCTTGGGCCGAAGCCGCCTTCGGGCGACAAGATGACAAGACCTCCTCCGGACGGAAAGACGGCAACGCCGTCTCCGGGCGGCGGGATGGCGAAACCGCCTTCAGGCGGCAGGGCGGCGAGGCGCGGCTTCACCTGATCGGGGCCCCGTTCCAGATCAAGGTCTGGGAAGCGCTGCTGAGCGTGCCGCCGGGCCAGGTCACGACCTATTCGGAAATCGCCCGCGCCATCGGCCATCCGCGCGCGGTGCGCGCCGTCGGCACCGCGGTCGGGCGCAACCCGATCGGCTATCTGATCCCCTGCCACCGGGCGCTGCGCAAGACCGGCGCGCTGGGCGGCTATCACTGGGGTCTCCCGGTCAAGCGCGCGATTCTGGCCTGGGAGGCGGCCCGGACCGAGGCCGAATTGGGGCCCGGCACCCGGACCGGTTGAGCGGCTCGCGGCCAGCACCGCCCCAGGCGTTCCCGCGCCACGGCCAGATCGGCCTTTTACCGCCCGCAGGCTGCCGACAGCTCACGATCCCCCTCGAAGACGGCCGCCATGCGACTATATTCGTCGCAAAGCCCCCCGAACGGGGCTCAACGGGCAACACCCCCGAACGTGGCGCAAGCAAAGAGGCAGTCATGATCCGACCGAGCAACCCCCTTCTTCTGACCATCGCGGCCGTGCTGGCGCTCGGCGCCTGTACAGATCCCTCCGTCCAGACCGGCGACGCGCGGCAGCGTACCAAGGAGGGCGCGGCAATCGGCGCGGGCCTCGGTGCGGTGACCGGGCTGATCGCCTCGAACCGGGGCGGCAACGATGCCAAGAGCGCGCTGATCGGCGCTGCGGTCGGCGCCGCCGCCGGGGCCGCCATCGGCAACAATCTCGACAAGCAGGCCGCCGAGCTGCGGCAAAGCTTCGACAGCAACCGGATCGGCGTGGTCAATACCGGCAATGCGCTGGTCGTGACCATGCCCCAGGACATCCTGTTCGCCACCGACAGCGCCTCGATCCAGTCCGGGCTCCGGGCCGATCTGCAGACCCTGGCCTACAGCCTGAACGACTATCCCGGCACCACCGTCGATGTCATCGGGCATACCGACAATACCGGCTCGGCCAGCTACAACCAGGAGCTCTCGACCCGCCGCGCCAGCGCGGTGGCCTCGGTGCTGACCGGCGCCGGCGTCAATTCGAGCCGGATCCGCGCCTATGGCCGCGGCGAGGAACAGCCCATCGCCTCGAACCTCTCGCCCGAGGGCCGGGCCCAGAACCGCCGGGTCGAGATCGTCATCCGCCCGATGTCGTAACGGGACACGGCCCCGGGCGCGCGTGGCGATCCGCTGCGCGCGCCCATTGCCGCCCGGCTCGGCGCGCCATATCCTGCGCCCGGTTCAACGGAGACCCGCGCCGCGCCATGCCCTTCCAGAAAGTCCAGCCCGAGAAGCTCTCGGCCACCGTCATACGCCAGATCGAGCTTCTGATCCTGCGCGGCGTGCTGCGCCCCGGCGAGCGCCTGCCAGCCGAGCGCGACCTGTCCGAGCGGCTGGGCGTGTCGCGGCCCTCGCTGCGCGAGGCGATCGAGGCGCTCGAGGCGCGCGGCCTGCTGGTCCGGCGCGCGGGCGCGGGCGTCTTCGTGGCCGAGATGCTGGGCGCGGCCTTCTCGGATGCGCTGGTCCGGCTGTTCGCCACCCATGACGAGGCGCTGTTCGACTATATCGCCTTCCGCCGCGATCTCGAGGGGCTGGCCGCCGACCGCGCCGCGCGCAGCGGCTCGGATACCGACCTTGCCGTCGTCGACACGCTCTTCACCCGGATGGAGGCCGCCCATGCCCGGCGCAGCCCGGCCGAAGAGGCGCGGCTCGACGCCGAATTCCACCTCTCGATCATCGAGGCCAGCCATAATGTGGTGATGACCCATGTGATGCGGGCAATGTTCGAGCTGCTGCGCGAGGGGGTGTTCTACAATCGCCAGATCATGTTCCGCCAGCGCACCACGCGACGCATGCTGCTGGACCAGCACCGCGCCATCAATGCCGCCCTGCAGGCCCGCGACGGCGCCGCCGCCCGCGCCGCGATCGAACGCCATCTCGATTATGTGGTCGAGGCGCTCCGGGCCGATCAGGATGTCGAGCGCAACGAGGCCGTCGCCCGCCAGCGGCTGGAGCAGGCGCTGAACAAGGGCTGAACCGGGGGCTGAAGCGCGGGCCAAACAGGCGCCGACCGCGCTCAGTTCACGCTGTTGGCCAGGTTGGCATGGGTCCGACAGCGCTTGTAGAGCGCCCAGTAGGTGGTGAAATCCAGCTCGTCCCGCACCGCCAGCATCCGGCCCAGGGTGTCGAGATCGATGCGTACCAGATAGGGTTCGGGCGCATGCATGTCGCCGCCCCGGAAGGTGATGCAGGCCAACTTCTCGGCAGTGGGCGTGCGCAGGAAGAACCCCGCCTCGACCGCATTGCCCGCATAGCGCCGCGCCCGCTCGGTCAGATCCTGACGGCGCTGCCGCAGCGGATCCTCGGCCATCACCGCCTCGATGGCGGCTTGGTGCTGCGCGGCACGTATGCCCGCACTGTGATTTTCCAGCAGACGGCGGGCCGGGCCGACCCCGGTCAGCGCCAGCAAGGCAACCAGCCCGCCCACCAGCAGCAGCGCCGAGAAGGTGCGCGGTCGAAACAGCGCCCGGCTGACGGACGAGGCGTTTCCGCCCTCTCCCGGCATCTGCCGCCGCGCAGAGACCGTCCAGCGGGCGGACCTGTCGCCAGGCTCGGGACGCCGATCAGGATAGGGGAATTTCCGGGGCGGAGCAGGCATCTTTGCTTGCGGCAGCGGGTCGGAACGGGCGCGCGGACAGGGCGCCGCTGCCCTACCCCGCTCTGCGCCCTCCGCTCACCGGCCGCCACGAGCCCGGCGCCCGGTGGGAAGCCGGGACCCGAACCGGAACGGCAAGTGGGACAGGAAGCAGGACCCGACCGGACCGGCGCGCCCTCTCTGCCGCAGCAGCGAGACAGGTCAGGGCAAGTATCCCGGCAAGCGAGGCAAGACACATCGGGGCAAGAACGAGGGCGGCGATCATCACGGGGCTCCCTGCGAAACGGCGGTGCGAAACACCATCGCGAGACGGCATCGGGAACCGTCCCGACGCAGACCCATCAGACCCTGAAATTATGGCGAGGAGATGCCCGGGACGCGGGGAAACGCGGGAAAACAGAAGATCGGGCGCGGATCACGCCCGGTCCCCGCTGCGGCACAGCGGGCGGGCCTCGGCCTGTCGGGCCGTCGCCGAAAAAAGCAGGACCCCGGCCGCGGGGCCGGGGTCCTGGCTTAGGAAAGGCGCTGCGGCGGGACGCCGACAGCCTTCCGGATCAGTGCAGGTGAAGCTTGCCGCGAACCTCGCCGATGGCGTCCTGGACGAGCTTGTCGCTGGTCTTCTCGTTCATCTGGCTGACGATCACGTCGCGCGCGGCGGAAACAGCCACGGCAACCGCCCGGTCGCGCACTTCCTTGACCGCGCCGGCCTTGGCCGATTCGATCTGATCGTCGGCGGCGGCCAGACGGCGCGCGATCGCGACCTTGAGATCTTCCTTGGCCTTCGCGGCAGCCATCTCGGCCTCGGCCTTGGCGGTCTCGACGATCCGCTCTGCCTGGACCTGGACTTCCTTCTGCTTGCGCTCGTAGGAGGCCAGAACGGTCTGCGCCTCTTCGCGCAGCGCCCGCGCCTCGTCGAGATCGGCCTTGATGCCGGCCGCACGCTTGTCGAGCATCGCCATCAGCTTGCCCGGCACCCGCAGGTAGACGAGCAGTGCGAGGAAGGCGATGAAGCTGATCGTGACGACGAATTCGGCGTTGTTCAGCGAGAAGAACGGGCCTTCCGCCGCCAGCGCCGGAGACGCCACGAAGGTCAGGGCGACTGCGAGTTTCTTCATCGGTCTCACCCTTTCAGCTTGCTGTCGACGGCGGCATCGATCGTGCCCGCATCGGCCCTGAAGCCCATCGCGGCCACCACATCGACAGCGGTCGACTTGGCGACCTCGGTCACGCTTTCCAGCGCACCGGCGCGGATCTCGGCGATCTGCGCCTCGGCCTCGGCCGAGCGTGCCGCGATTTCCGCATCCGCCTTGGCGGTGGCGGCGTCGAGATCGGCCTTGATCTCGGCCTTGGCCTCGGCGACGATCCGCTGCGCCTCGGCCCGCGCATCGGCCAGCGCCTTCTCATAGGCGCGCTCGGCCTCCTGGGCCTGCAGCTTCAGTTCTTCGGCGACGGCGATGTCGTTCGAGATCGTGCCCTGGCGCTCGGCCAGAACGGCACCGATCCGCGGCAGCGCGATGCGCGACAGCACGAAATAGATCGCGAACAGCGTGACGACGAGCCAGAAGATCTGGTTCGGATAGGTCGAGAAGTCGAGCTGAGGCATGCCGACGGCGTCGGCAGCGTGCCCGGCAGATTCTGCGGCCTCTAGTTCTGTTGCCATGTCGTCCCCCTGGAACCCCGGATCACACCGGGTGGGTGCCTGTGGTCAGGCCCCACCCGGCCGTAAGGATCGGTTCAGTCGGAGATCAGACGGCGAACATCAGCAGAAGCGCGACGAGGAACGAGAAGATCCCCAGCGCTTCGGCGAACGCGATACCGATGAACATGGTGGCGGTTTGCGAGGCAGCCGCCGAGGGGTTGCGCAGCGCGCCGGAGATGTAGTTGCCGACGACGTGGCCGATGCCGACGGAGGCGCCGCCCATGCCGGTACAGGCCAGACCAGCACCGATATAGGCACCCATTTGAACGATATCGCCTTCCATGTCGATTTCTCCTTACGTTGGAATTGGCAGATTCAGGATGTGATCCGGGACCGGGCGTCAGTGATGCGGATGCAGCGCATCGCGCAGGTAAACGCAGGTCAGGATCGCGAAGACATAGGCCTGGATGAAGGCCACCAGAAATTCGAGCGCATAGATGGCGCCGATCGCCACGACCGGGAACACGGCCCCGACGCCGAGCACACCGGCGAAGCCCGCGAACACCTTCATCACGGCGTGGCCGGCCATCATGTTGCCCATAAGCCGGATCGAGTGGCTGACGGGGCGCACGAAGTAGGAAATCACCTCGATCATGGCCAGGATCGGGCGCAGCGCCAGCGGCGCGGCGGTGATCCAGAACAGGCTGAGGAAGCTCGCGCCATGCTTGACGAAGCCGAGGATGGTGACGCCGAAGAACACCGCCAGCGCCATGGTCGCGGTGACCGCGAGATGCGAGGTGGTGGTGAAGGCGCCCGGGATCAGGCCGAGGAAGTTGGCGAAGACGATGAAGATGAAGAGCGACATGATGTAGGGGAAGTATTTCAGCCCCTCGCGCCCCGACACGTCCTCGACCATCTTGTAGACGAAGCCATAGGCCAGCTCGGCCACCGACTGGATGCGCGAGGGCACGATGGCGCGGCCCCGGGTCCCCATCACCAGAAGCAGCACGGTGCAGAGAACGGCGATGCCCATCCAGAGCGTCACATTGGTGGGCGTATACCAGTGCACGGCGCCATCGCCGAAGAGAGGCGTCACCATGAACTGGTGCATGGTATCGATATTCACTCCGCCGGTCGCGTCTTCGCTCGCCACGTTCAATCCCTCTTCTCGTCCTCAGCGGCCGCCGCCGCCTGTTGGCCCTGGACCTCCTGCGCGGTGCGCAGCATCACCCGGATGCCGGCCGCGAGGCCCAACAATATGAACAGCACCAGGAAAATCGGCGTGGTCTCCAACCAGGAGTCCAGCCCGTACCCGATGCCGAAGCCGATCCCCAGACCGGAGACCAGTTCGATCACCATGCGCCAGGCCAGCTGTGCCTGGGTGTAATGCGAGTCCATGTGAGAGGGCGCGGGCGCGGCCTTGGCCTTCCTGAGTTCGGCAAGCCGGGCTTCCAGCCGGGCGAGCCGTTCCTTTTCGGCCGGGTCAACCATGCGAACGTCCCCCTCGGACAGTCGCGGCGAAGCTAGTCAGAGGGGGGAAATGAGTCAAGCGGATTGCGCCTTGCTCAAGTCATTGAAAAAACGTGTTTTTGCCGGATGCTGCCGCGCAGAACCCGGCTCCGGCACAGCTTTGCCATATTCAACCGGACGGTTGACGATCGCTTCGGGAAAGGCGCATCCTGCGGCGATGGATGACCGGCTCGACATCGTCTTTTCCGCCCTGGCCGACCCGACCCGTCGGGCGATCCTCGCGATGTTGCTCGAGGATGACATGGCCGTGACCGACGTGGCCGAGCCCTTCGAGATGTCGCTGGCGGCGATCTCGAAGCATCTGGCGATCCTGACCCGGGCCGGGTTGATCAGCCAGGAAAAGCGCGGCCGGGTGAAATGGTGCAAGCTCGAACCCGACGCGCTGAGGGATGCCTCGATCTGGATGCAGGGCTTCGGCCAGTTCGAGGCGGTCAATCTCGACGCCTTCGAACGCTTCCTCGCAGCCGAGCTGAACGGGTAAGACCAGGCACGCCAATTTGCCCACTTAACCTTCTTTCCATGCCATTCCTGGAAAGGCGGACGCGCTCGGGGCCGCAGGATGTGCTGTCAGATACTTGCGCGCCTGAATGCAGGGCATTGGCCTGCTCACATCGATCATGATCGTCTTGTATTCGGCGCCCCCGGCCCCCGGCCCTGCCATGATCTGGACAAGGACACCGTTCTCGCTCCAGAGCGTTCACCGGTTGCAAAATGTCCTGAGGGGGCCCTGCTCTCCAGGCACGTCGCACACCGCAAATCATTGCGATTGAATGACATTATGCCTCGCCACACATGCCGGTCATCGACCCGAAGAGAGGCCGTGGCTCTTGGGCAGGAACGGCGTCAAGCCCCCCATCTACGCCTCGGAAAGCCGGTATAGGTTGCCCATGGATCAGATCCCCCCCTGCGGGGCCTGAAACATCCCGGAAGCCTGATATCAACAGATCCTGAGGTCAGATTTCGCTGGTCTTTTCCGGCATTTCAGACATCTTTCCAAGGATGCAACCGCGCCCGGGCACGACGACCGGAAGATCGGGTGACCCGCGCCTCTTTCGGTCCGTGCCGCACAGGGAACCCGGCAGGATGGGGCCGGAATTGGGGCCGGACGACCGATGCAGTTGCATCGCCCCCTTTCCCTGACCGTCGAATCCCCTATGCTGGGCGCAACACAACCCAGAGGTATCAGCGCGATGTCCGACCGGATCGAGTATGGCAATCTGATGCATGCCGCGATGCGGAGTCTGATCCGCACGGTTCTGTCGGATGTTGCCGCCGACGGATTGCCGGGCGAGCATCACTTCTTCATCACCTTCGACACGACCCATCCCGAGGCGCAGCTGGCGGACTGGCTGCGCCAGCGCTATCCTTCGGAAATGACCGTGGTGCTGCAGCACTGGTACGATCACCTCTCGGTCGGCGAGGACGGCTTTTCGGTCACGCTCAATTTCGGCGAAAGCCCCGAGCCGCTGTTCATTCCCTTCGACGCAATCCGCACCTTCGTCGACCCGTCTGTCGAATTCGGGCTCCGCTTCGAAACCCAGGACAGCGACGAGGACGAAGACGAGGAGGACGAAGCCTCCGACCAGCCCGAGGCCGAGCCGCATGACGACGGCGCCGGGAACGGCGACGCCCAGGTCGTGAGCCTCGACAAGTTCCGCAAGTAGTCCGCCCGGACCGCTCGCACGGGCATTGCTCCGAGGCACGGCCCGGCCTATTAGCTGGGCCGAACCCGACCGGAGGATTGCGATGACCGAGACCCGCACCGAGACCGACAGCTTCGGCCCGCTGGATGTGCCCGCCGACAAGTACTGGGGCGCCCAGACCCAGCGCTCGATCCAGAATTTCCCGATCGGCTGGGAACGCCAGCCGGTAGCCATCATCCGCGCGCTCGGCGTCATCAAGAAGGCCTGCGCGCTGGTCAATATCGACCAGGGCGGGCTGGACCCGAAACTGGGCGAGGCCATCGCTGCGGCGGCGCAGGAAGTCATCGACGGCCGGTTCGACGACAACTTCCCGCTGGTCGTGTGGCAGACCGGCTCGGGCACCCAGTCGAACATGAACGCCAATGAGGTGATCTCGAACCGCGCCATCGAGATGCTGGGCGGCGAGAAGGGTTCGAAGGACCCGGTGCATCCGAACGATCACTGCAACATGGGCCAGTCCTCGAACGACACCTTCCCCACCGCGATGCATGTGGCCATCGGCATGATGGCGCGCGACGTGCTGCTGCCGGGGCTGGAAAAGCTGCATGAGGCGCTGACCGCCAAATCGGACGAATTCGCCGATATCATCAAGATCGGACGGACCCATACCCAGGACGCGACGCCGCTGACGCTGGGCCAGGAATTCTCGGGCTATGCCAAGCAGGTGGAAAAGGGCATCGCCCGCGTCAAGTCCGCCCTGCCCGACATCTACGAGCTCGCCCAGGGCGGCACCGCCGTCGGCACCGGGTTGAACACCAAGAAGGGCTGGGACGGCCGGGTCGCCGCCCGCATAGCCGAGATCACCGGCCTGCCCTTCGTCACCGCCGAGAACAAGTTCGAGGCGCTGGCCGCGCATGATGCGATGGTGATGTTCTCGGGCGCGCTGAAGACGGTGGCGGCCTCGCTGTTCAAGATCGCCAATGACATGCGGCTGCTGGGCTCGGGCCCCCGCTCGGGGCTGGGCGAGCTGATCCTGCCCGAGAACGAGCCCGGCTCGTCGATCATGCCCGGCAAGGTCAACCCGACCCAGGCCGAGGCCCTGACCATGGTCTGCGCCCATGTCATGGGCAATGACGCGGCCGTGGGCTTTGCCGGCAGCCAGGGCCATTTCGAGCTGAATGTCTACAATCCGATGATGTCCTATAACGTGCTGCAATCCATGCAGCTTCTGGGCGACGCGGCGTCGAGCTTCACCGATAACATGGTGGCGGGCACCAAGGCCAACACCGCGCGGATCGAGAAGCTGATGAAGGAAAGCCTGATGCTGGTGACGGCACTGGCGCCGACCATCGGCTATGACAATGCCACCAAGGTCGCCAAGACCGCGCACAAGAACGGCACGACGCTGCGCGAAGAGGCCATCGCGCTTGGCTTCGTCGATGCCGAGACCTTCGACCGCGTGGTGCGGCCCGAAGACATGATCGGCCCCAAAGACTGATGACGGGCGGCGTCGTCAACCTGCGTCAGGCACGCAAGGCCCGCGAGCGGGCGACGAAGAAGGTGCAGGGCGACGGGAATGCCGCCCGCTTCGGCCGGAGCAAGGGCCAGAAGGCGCGGGAGGAGCTTGACGCCACCCGCGCCCGAGACGCCCTTGACGGGCACAGGCGGGCCCCGGACGACGAGGCATGAGCGGACGGCCGGTCAAGCGCTCGCTGACGCTCCGGGGGCACCGGACCTCGGTCTCGCTGGAAGACGAATTCTGGCGCGCGCTCCGCGACATCGCGGCCGAGCGGGGCATGGCCGTCAACGCGCTGGCCGCCGAGATCGACGACAGCCGCGGAATGGATGTCGGGCTCGCCTCGGCGCTGCGGGTGCATGTCCTGACGCATTTCCGGCAGCGCCGGGACGATCGCTGAGCGCCCGCTTTCCGGCAATGCCGCTGAAACATCGGCCTGTTGATCGCGAAGGCTGTAGCTCCTGCGCCCAGGCGGCAGATGGCATTCCGCAAGGCGGGACCGCCAGAAAGCAGGCCGCTCTCCCTGGGAGAGTGCCCTGCGGAGACATAGCGCGTTTTCAAAAGCATAAGGCCGGAGCCGCGGCTTGCCACCGCTCCGGCCGTATTTCTCGCCCTTAGCCGGGCGTGGTACCCGAGGGTCGGGTCTAGCCGCCTACTCCCCGACCGACAGCGCTACGAAGCGGGGCTCGCCCTGACGGCGGACCAGAAGCAGAAGCGACTTGCGGCCGGCATCGCGGGCTTCCTCGATCCGCTCCTGCAGATCGGCGGCGGTGGCGACCGGACGCTGTCCGGCCTCGGTGATGACATCGCCCGCCCGCAGGCCCTTGGAATAGGCCTCGCCGGCCTCGTCGATATCGCTGACCGCCAGCCCGTCGGCCAGGTTCCCGGCGCCAAGCTGATCGCGCAGCTCGTCGGTCAGCGGCACCAGGGTCATGCCGAGGATCTCGGCCGCCTCGGGCTCGGGGGCAGAGGAGCCGTCGGAGGAGCCGCCCGAACCAGCGCCTTCCGCCGTCTCGCGACGACCGAGCGTCACCAGCAATGTCTGTGTCTTGCCCTCGCGGAACACGACCACGCGCACGGCCTTCCCGACCGGGGCATTGCCGACCTGCCGCACCAGCCCGTGGGTGTCCTCCACATCGATGCCGTCGAAGGAGAGGATCACGTCGCCCGACTGCATGCCGGCCTCGGCCGCCGGGCCCTCGGGCACATCGGTCACCAGCGCGCCGCGCGCCTGCCCGAGCCCCAGCGCCTCGGCCATGTCGGGCGTCACGTCCTGGATCCGCACGCCAAGCCAGCCGCGCCGGGTCTCGCCGAATTCCTTGAGTTGCGAGACGACATTGGCCACCACTTCGGAGGACATCGCGAACCCGATGCCGATCGAGCCGCCGGTGGGCGACAGGATCGCGGTATTCACGCCGACCACCTCGCCCTCCATGTTGAAGAGCGGCCCGCCCGAATTGCCCTTGTTGATCGCGGCATCGGTCTGAAGAAAGTCGTCATAGGTGCCGCTGAGCGCCCGGCCGCGGGCCGAGATGATCCCGGCCGAGACGGAAAAGCCCTGCCCCAGCGGGTTGCCCATCGCCATCACCCAGTCGCCGACCCGCATCATCTCGCTCTTTCCGAAGGGCACGAAGGGCAGCGGCCTGTCGCTTTTCACTTTCAGAAGCGCGATGTCGGTATTGGGGTCGGTGCCGACCACCTCGGCCTCGAGCGTCTCGCCCTCAAACAGCTCGACCTGGATCTCGTCGGCCTTCTCGATGACGTGATTGTTGGTGACGATATAGCCGTCTTCCGAGATCACGAAGCCCGAGCCCAGCGCCTGGCTGCGCCGCGGCGGCATGTTCGGATTGCCGTCGGGATTCATGAAATCGCGGAAGAATTCCTCGAAGGGCGACCCTTCGGGCAGCAGCGGATTTGGACCGGTCCGGCCTTCGACCGTGGTCGAGGTGGTGATGTTGACCACGGCCGGGCTGACCTTCTCGGCGAGATCGGCAAAGCTTTCGGGCGCGGCACGGGCCAGGGCAAGGCTCGCCTGCGCCATGAGAAGCGCCAGGCCCAGCATCAGCGCCCAGAGCGGACGCAACCGTTCCGAGGACGACGCGCCCCTGACCGAAAGAGAGATGGCCTGCGATGTCACCGATATATCCTCCTGAAAGCTGTGCCGTCATCCCTTTGCGCAAGGGACCGGTTCCCGTGAGTTATGGTGCCAGCCCGCCCCTCCGTGCAACACGGGGACGGGCCCGGTCGCCTCAACAGGACGTGAATGGCTCTGTTCGCAACTGTTTCAGCCCCAAAGCGATTGGGCAAGCCAAACGAGAGCCGTGCCAAGGCCGATCGCGGCCAGACCGAGCAGCCGCCGGGTGTCGGCCGGAATACGGCGGAGGATCTCCAGCGCCTCCTCCAGACGCGAAGGGGCCAGTGCGAACACCAGCCCCTCGATCACCAGGACCATGCCAAGGCCCAGGACGATCTTTTCCATCTCGTCACTCCGCAGCCGCGCCAGATGCCGCAGCGGGGCCGGTCGGCGCCGACGGCGCGGGCGCCAGAGGACGGTCGGCACGTTCGAGATATTCGAAGAACTCGCTGTCGGGCGAGAGAACCATCGAGGCATTCCCCTTGCCGAATGCCGCCTTGTAGGCATTGAGCGAGCGGTAGAACTCGAAGAATTCCTTGTCGGCACCGAAGGCTTCCGCGAACACACTGTTGCGCTGGGCGTCGGCCTGACCGCGAATGATCTCGGCTTCACGCCGCGCGTCCGAGACCAGCTCGACCACGGTCCGGTCGGATTGCGCCCGGATCCGCTGCGCCGCCTCGTCCCCGCGCGCGATCTCGTCGGCCGCCTCGCGTTCGCGTTCGGCCCGCATCCGCGCGAAGGTGGCCTCGAGGTTCTGCTCCGGCAGGTCGGTGCGCTTGAGCCGCACATCGACGATCTCGAGCCCGATCCCCCTTGCCTCTGTGGCGGCGGCATTGCGGATCCGCATCATCAGCGCGGCCCGGTCCGAGCTGAGAATGTCGTTGGACGAGACCGAGCCCAGCACTTCGCGGGTATTGGCGCGCAGCACGCTGTCGAGCCTGTCCTCGGCGGCGCGTATGCCGCCCACGCCGACCGCCTGGCGGAACTGGACCACATCGGCGATGCGGTAGCGGGCGAAGGCGTCGACCACCAGACGGCGGTCGTCGGACGGCGTCACCTCCAGCGGATCGATATCGCGGCTGAGGATACGGTCGTCATATTTCACGACTTCCTGGATCAGCGGGATCTTGAAGGCCAGCCCCGGCTCGGACTTCACCGCCTTGACCTGGCCGAACTGCAGCACGAGCGCGCGTTCGCGTTCGTCGACGATGAACATCGACGACAGGGCCGTGGCCCCGACGAGAATGGCGAGAGGGATGAGGAGTGCACTCTTCTTCATGGATCAGTTCCTCCCTCCGGTATCGGTGCGCCGCAATTCGTTCAGCGGCAGGTAGGGCACCACGCCGCCCGGCCCGGTCAGGTCCTTGTCGAGCATGATCATGTCGACCTTGCCCAGCACCTCTTCCATGGTTTCCAGATAGAGCCGCTTGCGCGTCACCTCGGGTGCCTTGGCATATTCGTCCAGCACCGCACTGAAGCGACTGGCTTCACCCTCGGCCTCGTTGACGACGCGGGCACGGTAGCCCTCGGCCTCTTCGAGGATCTGCGCCGCCTCGCCGCGCGCACCGGCGACGACGCGGTTGGCATAGGCATCGGCCTGTTTCTCGAGCCGGTCGCGTTCCTGTTCGGCGGCCTGCACCTCGCGGAAGCTGTCGATGACCTCCTTGGGCGGGTCGGCCTTGTCAAAGTTGACCCGGACCACGTTCATGCCGGAATCGTAGCTGTCGAGCGTCTGCTGGATCAGATCCGTGAGGCGCGAGGCGATCAGCCCGCGGTCACGGTTCAGGATCGGCGCCAGTTCCGACTGGGCAATGATCTCGCGCATGGCCGATTCGGACACGGCGCGGATGGTCTGACGCGGATCGCGCAGGTTGAACAGGAACTTGGCCGGATCGTTGATGTTCCAGACCACCTGGAAGTCGACATCGACGATGTTCTCGTCGCCGGTCAGCATCAGCCCGGCATCGACGCCGGCCCGGCCCACGCCCATGTCCTCGGTCTGCTCGCGGGTGACCGGGATCACCTCGGCGCTGACCAGCGGCCAGGGCGCGAAGTTCAGGCCCGGATTGCCGGTATCGAGATAGCGGCCCAGGAAAAGCTCGACCGACTGCTCCTCGGGCTTGACCGTGTAAAACGAGGCCCAGGCCCAGGCCACGCCGGCCGCCAGCACCGCCAGCGCCACGCCGGTCCGGGTGAATTTCGGGCCGCCGCCACGACCGCCGCGCCCGCCCATCAGCACGCGCAGCTGCTCTTGCCCGCGACGCATCAGCTCGTCGATTTCCGGAATCTGGGGCGGCTCGTCGCCCGGGCCGCGTCCACCGCCGCCGCCCCGGTTGCCTCCGCCACCCTGTCCAGAGCCTCCGCTCCCCCAGGGACCGCCACTATTTCCAGCCATATGGGGTCTTACCTCTTGTCTTGCTCAATCTCGTTCTCATTTTCGCGATGACTGCTTTGTAACTGGTCACCGCGCGCCCGAATTCAACCCGTGCGAACCGGGACCTTCATCGTCACCAGCTCTTCGGCCATGGTCGGATGTACCGCCACGGTCCGGTCGAAATCCTCCTTGGTCGCGCCCATCTTGATCGCCACCGCCGCCAGCTGGATCATTTCGCCCGCCTGATCGGCCACGATATGGCAGCCCAGCACCTTGCGGCTGTCGGCCGCGACGACGAGCTTCATCATCACCCGGTCGGGCCGCCCGGCAAAGCCCGACTGCATCGGCCGGAAGGCGGTCGAATAGATCTCGACCGGGCCGCGGCTGCGCGCCTCCTCCTCGGTCATGCCGACCGAGCCGTATTCGGGGCGGGTGAAGACCGCGCCCGGCACCAGCTCGTGATCGGCACGGGTCGGATTGCCCTTGAACACGGTCTCGACGAAGGCCGCGCCCTCGCGGATCGCGACAGGCGTCAGCGCGATCCGGTCGGTGACATCGCCCACCGCATAGACCGAGGGCACCGAGCTTTGCGACCATTCGTCGACCGAGACCGCGCCATTGGGGTTCAGCGCGACGCCCGCCTGCTCGAGCCCCATCCCGTCGGTATTGGGCCGCCGCCCGGTGGCAAACAGCACCGCATCGAAGACCGCATCCCCGCCATCGGTGGCCTTGACCCAGAGCCCGTCCTCGACCCGGTCGATGCGCTGCACGTTGCAGCCGACGCGCAGATCGACCCCCTGCGCGCACATCGCCCCCGCAATATGGCCCCGCGCCTCGTCATCGAAACCCCGCAGGATCTGGGCGCCGCGGTAGAACTGCGTGACCTCGACCCCGAGCCCGTTGAGGATGCAGGCGAATTCGCAGGCGATATAGCCACCGCCGACGATCAGGATGCGTTTCGGAAGGCGCTCGAACAGGAACACGTCATTCGAGGTGATCGCCAGATCCGAGCCCGGAAACTCGGGCACGAAGGGCCGCCCGCCGGTCGCGACCAGGATATGGCGCGCGGTCTTCTCGGTGCCATCGGCCAGCCGCACCCTGTGCGGATCGGCCAGCACCGTGCGGCTGTCGAAGATCTCGACGCCCGCGCGTTCGAGATTGCCGCGATAGATGCCCTCGAGCCGGGTCAGCTCGTCATCGAGCCGCGCCTTGAACAGCGACCAGTCGAACTCGCCGCCATGAACCTGCCAGCCATAGGCCCGCGCATCCTCGACCGATTGCGGAAAGGCCGAGGCATAGACCATCAGCTTTTTCGGCACGCAGCCCCGGATCACGCAGGTGCCGCCCATGCGGTATTCCTCGGCCAGCCCGACCCGGGCGCCGGCCTCGGCCGCCGCGAGACGCGCCGCGCGCACCCCGCCAGAGCCGCCGCCGATGACGAAGAGATCGTAATCGAAGCTCATGTCCCCTCCCCTCAGAGATCGGCGAAGAGATTGTCGCTTTCGGGCAGATCGACCCGGGCCTCCTCGCTGCCCCCGGCATCGCGCAGCTCGGCCCGGCCGTCGGGATGGCCGATCACCACGGCGTCGCAGATGTCGATGAACAGCCCGTTCTCGACCACGCCCGGGATCTGGTTCAGGATCAGCCCCAGCTGGCGCGGATTGCCGATCCGGCCCAGATGCAGGTCGAGCACCAGATTGCCCTCATCGGTGCGGAACGGCAGCTCGCCCGCCATCCGGAGCGTGATCTCGCGGCCGAGGACATCGAGCCCCTCCAGCGCCTCGGCGATCAGCTTGCGGCTGGCCGACCAGCCGAAACCGATCACCTCGACCGGCAGCGGAAACGCGCCGAGCTGGGCCACGGCCTTGGCCGGGTCGGCGATCACCACCATCCGGTCCGAGGCCGTCGCCACGATCTTTTCCTGCAGATGCGCGCCGCCGCCACCCTTGATCAGGTTGAAGGCCGGGTCGAATTCGTCGGCGCCGTCGATGGTCAGATCGAGCCAGCGCGCATCCTCGAGGCTGACCACGTCGATGCCGACCTCGCGGGCCAGCGCCGCGGTCCGGGCCGAGGTCGGAACGGCGGTGATCGAGAGCCCCTCGTTGCGCACCCGCGCGCCCAGGCTTTTCACCAGCCAGGCCGCGGTCGAGCCGGTGCCGAGGCCCACGCGCATGCCGTCCTCGATCAGATCGGCGGCGCGGCGTCCGGCGACATATTTGGCCAGTTCGATGGGGGAAAGCTCTGCGGCCATGATGCCTCTCCTTGTGCGGTCCCGGCCGTTATAGACGCCAAGCGTCAGAGCCGCGAGACCGAATTGCCCGGAGCGGGCATCGACAGGGAGGCAAGACCGGAAAGCGAGAGAGGGATCGTCGGGGCCACGACCGTCCATTCCGGCGCCGACCGGACCCCGGAGAGAAATCTGTCACAACAGCCTTGACGGTCGGTTACCGCCCCTCCCGGAGCGCCGCGATCACCGCGTGCAACAGATCGGCGAAGCGGGCGCGATCCGCGGGCGCAAGCCGCGCCAGCGCGATGCCATTGACCTCGGTCGCGGCTTCGGTGGCCGGCGCCTCCAGGGCGCGGGCCCGCTCGGTCAGCCGCACCCGGCGCGCCCGCCTGTCGGCCGCGTCAGGCTCGCGCAGGATCAGCCCGTCGCGCTCCATCCGGTTCAGGGTATTGGCGATGGTCGCCTGTTCCACATCCAGCCGCTCGACCAGATCGCGCTGGGTCAGCCCGTCTTCGCGCCACAGCTCGAGCAGCACCATGAACTGCCCCGGCATCAGCCCCAGAGGCGCGATCCGCCGGGTCAGCGCCACCGCGAAGAGCCGCGCCATGTGGTTGGCGAGATACCCCGCCGAGTCATCCTTGTTAAAGCCCATGCGCTGTTCTGCCATTGCATAGCTCGCTATACAATGGCATTTTGAATAGCAGGCTATCCATTTGGAGAATCGTCATGACACCGATCCCGACCGAGACCTCCCGCCTTCCCGGACTGCATGCCGCAGCCGGCGCGCTTGGCCTTGCCCTGATCGCCTCGTTCTGGCTGTCGACGCTTGGCGCCGAGCTTTTCGGAACGACGCCCCAGATCGTGGCGGTCAAGACCGCGATCCCCTACGGGCTTGTCCTGCTGGTGCCTGCGCTGATCGTTGCCGGGGCGGGCGGGGCCCGGCTGGCGCGCGACCGCCACGGCCCCCTTGTTGCCCGCAAGGCACAGCGGATGCGGCTCGTCGCGCTGAACGGGCTGCTGATCCTCGTGCCCTCGGCCCTATTCCTGGCCCAAAAGGCTGCGGCACAGGATTTCGACGCCGCCTTTGTCGTGGTGCAACTGAGCGAACTGGCGGCGGGGGCGATCAATCTCACGCTTCTCGGCGCTAATCTGCGCGACGGCCTGAGAATGCGCCAGGGACGCCCCGCCCTGCGCTGAGCGGCGGCCGAATGTCGCTTTCGGAATGGACTTGTCGGTGCCACGGGCCACCTTGGCTGGAAAGGGAGGCACGCATGGACCTGTCCGTTTTCGACATCTTCAAGATCGGCATCGGCCCCTCCTCGTCGCATACGATGGGGCCGATGCTGGCGGCCGCGCGGTTTCTCGACCTGCTGCGGGGCTCGCCTTTCCATCCGGTGGGTCTGCGCGCCTCGCTGCACGGTTCTCTGGCCTTCACCGGGATCGGGCACGCCACCGATCGGGCGGTGATCCTCGGGCTCGACGGTTTCACCCCCGAAAGCTATGATCGCGACGCCGCCGAGGATGCGCTGGCGCGGATCCGGGCCGAGGCCGAGGTCCGCCCCAAAGGCCTGCCGCCGCTGCGTTTCGATCCGGCCTGCGATCTCGTCTTCGATCACGACCGCGCCCTGCCCGGCCATGCCAATGGCATGACCCTCTCGGCCATCGACGCGGAAGGCGACATCCTGACCCGCGAGACCTATTACTCGATCGGCGGCGGCTTCGTGCGGACCGAGGCCGAGCTTTCCGCGGGCGATACCGACAGGGGCGCAGCGCCATCCCTGCCCTATCCCTTTGCCAGCGCGGCCGAGCTGCTGGCCCTGGCCGAGACCTCGGGCAAGTCGATCGCCGCCATGAAACGTGCCAATGAGATCGCGCGGATGGGGCCCGAGGCGCTCGAGACCGGACTGGCGCGGATCTGGTCGGCGATGTCGGACTGCATCGAGCGGGGGCTCGCGACCGACGGTCTGCTGCCCGGCGGCCTCGGCATCCGCAGGCGGGCCCATGCGATCCATAACGCGCTGCAGGCCGAACGCGGCATGAACCTGACGCCGCCGCACACGATCAACGACTGGATGAGCGTCTATGCGATGGCCGTGAACGAAGAGAACGCGGCCGGCGGGCAGGTGGTGACGGCCCCGACCAACGGCGCGGCCGGGGTGGTCCCCGCCACGATCCGCTACTGGCTGAGCCATGTGCCCGCCGCGCAGCCGTCGAAGGTCGGGGATTTCCTGCTGACCGCCGCGGCGATCGGCGGGCTGATCAAGAAGAATGCCTCGATCTCGGGGGCGGAATGCGGCTGTCAGGCCGAGGTGGGCTCGGCCTCGGCGATGGCGGCGGCAGGTTTGGCGGCGGTGATGGGGGGCAGCCCCGAACAGGTCGAGAATGCGGCCGAGATCGCGCTGGAGCACCATCTGGGCATGACCTGCGACCCGGTGAAGGGGCTGGTTCAGGTGCCCTGCATCGAACGCAACGGCCTGGGCGCGATCAAGGCGGTCTCGGCCGCCTCGCTGGCCCTGCGCGGAGACGGGCGCCATTTCGTGCCGCTGGACGCCTGCATCGAGACCATGCGCCAGACCGGTCGCGACATGAACGAGAAATACAAGGAAACCGCGCTGGGAGGGCTGGCCGTCAACATTCCGAATTGCTGAGGCCGAATTGCTGAGGCCAACTTGCTGGGGGCCGACTTGCCGAAGGGTCCGGCGCTGCGACACGCTCGGCCGTCCCGCCACGCCCCCCCCGTATCTGCGCGCCCCGGCCCGCGGCCTATCCGTTCATCTTCGAGAGCTTCTGCTGCAGTTCCGCGAGCTGGCGCTTGATCTGCTCCAGTTCGCGCTCTTCGCCCCCCTCCCCTTCCGTGCCGGGCGCCGCACCGCCACTCCAGCCGGCCGTCATCGCTTTCAGGAAGGCTTCCTGCTGTGCCTGCATCGCACCCAGCCCCGGCATCGCCATCGGGTTGATGCGGCCGAAATTCTCCATCATCTTCGACTGGCTGTCGCGCAGCATCTCGAAGCTTGCGGCAAGGAATTGCGGCACGACACTCTGGGCCGAGGTGGTGTAACTGCGCACGAGATCGGTGAGCACGTTGATCGGCAGCACGCTCTCGCCCTTGCTCTCGTGCTCGGCGATGATCTGAAGCAGATACTGGCGCGTCAGGTCGTCACCGCTTTTGAGATCGACGATCTTCACGTCGCGGCCGGTCCGGATCACCTTGGCGATATCCTCCAGCGTCACGTAATCGCTGGTCTCCGTATTGTAGAGACGCCGGCTGGCATAGCGCTTGATAAGAAGCGGCTCTTTCGCGTCAGTCACGGACTGTACTCCTCCCCGCTGGGTTCGCCGCCGATATTGCAGCGCAGAAAGCTTAGGGCAGGAAGCTTAGGCGCAGCGGCAACAAAAAGAAAGGGCGGGTGCAAATGCACCCGCCCTTCCCGAACCGGTCCGGCAACAGGACTTCAGGATTGCCGGACAAAATATCCGGTCAGGCCTTTTCCGACGCGACGGTGGTGGCCTTCTTGGCGGTCTTGGTCGCGGTCGCGGTGGCTTTTTTCATCGCCGAGGTCGCATCCTCGGAGAAGTCCTTGCCCGCAGCCAGCATCAGCTCGACGGTCTCCATCTGGACCTTCTTCGCCACTTCCGCGAAGGCCGCCATGTTCTCGGCCGCCATCTCGGCCGAGGTCGACGCGAAGTCGGTCATGGCCTTGGTGTAATCGGTGGGCTCGTCCTTGAGCGTGGTCACCTCGCCGACCTTGGACAGGGTGTCCTTGGTCCATTTGGCGGAAATCTCGGTCGATTTCTCGGCGGCTTCCAGCGCCACCTTGGACATCTTCTCGGCAAGGGCGGCCTGGGTCCTGAAGGCGTCCTGCATCGCGGTCGGGTCCATCGAGAACGCCGACATCATGTCCTGCATCATCTTGGTAAAGTCTTGTGCGTCAGCCATGGGTCTCTCTCCTCTTACGGGTAAACTGCACCCGAACTCTGCTGTGATCCGAGACTGAATATACACGCTGCAGCGCAGCATTTCAAGATTATTTTGCTGCAGCGCAGCATTGACGGCAAGCCCCTGATATCAGTCCTCTTTACTTCCCATGACATAGGTTCCGGGGGCATCTCCAAGCAGCGGATGGCCGTCCGCCCCCGGCTCGCGGGCGGGAACCTGCCGACCCGAGCGACGCTTTAGCCAGGCATCCCAGCGCGGCCACCAAGATCCCTCGGTGAAGGCGGCATCCTCGCGCCAGGCGTCGGCGGCGAGGTCCTTCATCGGCGCGTCATTCACGTAATGGCCGTATTTCCTGCGCTCGGGCGGATTGACGATGCCCGCGATATGCCCCGATTGCGACAGGATGAAGGTCTTGCTGGTCGAGCCCATCTTGCGCACCCCTTCGTAACTCGACCTCCAGGCCGCGATATGGTCGGTCTCGCAGGCCACGGCGCAAAGCGGCAGGCGGACCTCCGAGATATGCACCCGCTCGCCGCAGATCTCGAACCCCTCGGTCGCGAACCGGTCCCCCTGGCAGAGCCCGCGCAGATATTCGACCGCCATCCGCGCCGGGAGGTTGGTCGAATCTCCGTTCCAGTAGAGCAGATCGAAGGCGGGCGGGGTTTCGCCCATCATGTAATTGCGGATCGCCGGACGGTAGATCAGGTCGTTCGAGCGCAGGAAGGAGAAGGTCCGCGACATGAAGAAACTGTCGAGAACACCCTTCCGCATCACCTCGCGCTCGATCCCGTCGACGAAATCATTGTCGAGGAAGACCCCGACCTCCCCCTGATCGGAAAAGTCGGTCAGCGTGGTGAAGAACGTGGCAGAGCGGATCGAGCTGTCGCCACGTTTCTGCATCAGCGCAAGCGTCAGCGCCAGCGTGGTGCCCGCGATGCAGTAGCCGACCGCGTTGATCTTGTCTTCGCCGGTGATCGCCTTCACCTCGGCAATGGCGGTCAGATAGCCTTCCTCGACATATTGCCCGAGGCCGACATCGGCATAGCTGGCATCGGGATTGACCCAGGACACGACGAAGACCGTGTAGCCCTGCCCGACGAGCCAGCGGATCAGGGATTTCTGCGGCGTCAGGTCGAGAATGTAGAACTTGTTGATCCAGGGCGGGAAGATCAGGATGGGCGTGGCGTGAACAGTCTCGGTCGCGGGCGCGTACTGTATCAGTTCGAGCATGCGGTTGCGGAACACCACCTTGCCCGGCGCGGTGGCCAGGTTGCGGCCGACGGCAAAGGCCTCGCGATCGGCAAGCGTGACCAGGATCTCGCCGTCATTGGCCTCGATGTCGCGCACCAGGTTCTCGAGCCCGTCGACCAGCGACTGGCCATCGGTCGCGGCCGCACGCTCGAGCGCCTCGGGATTGGTGCCGAGGAAATTCGCGGGCGACATCAGGTCGACGATCTGCTGGGTGAAATATTCCAGCCGCCTTGCATCGCGTGGATTGAGCCCGTCGATATCCCTGACCGCGCTCGAGATCGCCTCGGCGCTCATCAGGTATTGCTGCTTTATGTAGTTGAAATAGGGATGGGTCTGCCAGAGCGGATTGGAAAAGCGCGGATCCTTCGGCGTCTTGTCGGTCGGCGCCTGCAGCTTGCCGCGGGCCAGCGCCTCTTGGGCCTCGACGAAATGCTTGAGCGCCTTGCCCCAGTAGGACACCTGATGCTCGATCAGCTTGGAGGGGTTCTGCATCATCTCGGCCATGTAGGCGGCCGCCGCCTTCATGTAGAGATCATGCCCCGGCGTCTGCAGGTTCGGGTCGATGCGCCGCTTCTTCGACATCGCCGAAACCAGTCGTTCCGTCAGCTCTTCCAGCTTAACCAGATTCTCGTTCAGCCGCTCCAGATTGGTGGCCGGCGCATCATCTTTTATTGTCACGACGTTGTTTCCCCCTTAACCTTCGCAGATGCAGCATAGACGCGCGCAGCCGGCCGTTGCGGCCGGCCCCCGATATACCATCACAGATGGAGTGGCGAATGAATTTCATGACGACCTATGACCTGATGGAGACCGCGCGCAACACGAACCAGTGGTTCGGCGCCACCGCACGCGCATTGGGGTCCTATCCGGCTGTCGCCATGGTTCCCTCCCCCCTCTTCCAGATGATCGCCGCCTGGGGCGAAGTCACTGAACGCACCTTCGCCCGCATGGTGGCAAAGCCCGACTGGAACATCAACACCGTGGTGGGCGCGGACGGGCGCGACCATATCGTCTCGGTCGAGAAATGCGTGACCCGGCCCTTCGGCGATCTCATCCATTTCAAGGTACATGGCCGGCCGCAGATGCGGCGCCGGGTGATGCTGGTGGCCCCGATGTCGGGACATTATGCCACGCTGCTGCGCTCGACCGTGGCCAGCCTTCTGCCCGATTGCGACGTCTATATCACCGACTGGCACAATGCCCGCGACATCCCGGTTTCGGAGGGCAAGTTCGACATCGAGGATTACACCCTCTATCTGGTCGACTTCCTCAAGCATCTGGGCCCCGACACCCATGTCATCGCGGTCTGCCAGCCCGCGCCGCTGGCGCTGGCCGCGACCGCCTATCTGGCCGAGGAGGACCCCGCCGCCCAGCCGCGCACGCTGACCCTGATCGGCGGGCCGATCGATCCCGATGCCGCCGCCACCGACGTCACCGATTTCGGCCGGCGGGTGACCATGGGCCAGCTCGAGCAGCTGGTGATCCAGCGCGTCGGGTTCAAATATGCGGGCGTCGGACGGCTGGTCTATCCGGGCATGCTACAGCTGGCCTCGTTCATGTCGATGAACTCGGACAGGCACAGCCGCGCCTTTTCGGAACAGATCCTGCGCGCGGCCAAGGGCGATGCGGGCGATCATGACAAGCATAACCGCTTCTATGACGAATATCTCGCCGTGATGGACATGACCTCGGAATTCTACCTGACGACGGTCGACCGGGTCTTCAAGCGGCGCGAGATCGCCCGGAACGCGTTTTCGGTCAACGGTCGCAAGGTCGACATCGCCGCGATCACCGAGGTTGCGGTCAAGACCGTCGAGGGCGCCAATGACGATATCTCGGCGCCCGGCCAGTGCATCGCCGCGCTCGATCTGCTGACCGGGCTGCCTGAAAACAAGAAGGCCAGCCATCTGGAACCCGGTGCGGGCCACTACGGCATCTTCGCGGGCAAGAGCTGGCGCAACAACATCCGCCCGCTGGTGCTGCACTTCATCGACGCCAATTCCGGCGATCCGCAACCGGCGCGGGCCCATCTGAAAACGGTCTGACCGGAAGCCGCGCCCCGACAGGGCGCGGGCGCCTGCGGCGCATGGGTATTTGAACCAAGAAGAAGACCCGACGCCGGATTCTCGGGCCCGAAGCGTCAGCCGATCTCGAGGATGGCCTGCTCGATCAGGGCAAGGGCCTCGGGGCTCGAGAAGCGGTGATCGGCGCCCTTGACGAGGGTCAGCCGAAGATCCGGGGCCTCGATCCGCTCCAGCAGCCGGAGCGCGACGCGAGTCTCGACATCCTCGTCGGCCGTGCCCTGCAGAAGCCGCACCGGGAAGCCGAAGGCAAGCGGCGCGCGCAGCACGAGGTTCCGCCGGCCATCCTCGATCAGATGGCGGGTGATGACATAGGGGCTGTCGGCATAGGCCGAAGGGAGCTCGACCCGGCCGGTTTCAGTCAATTCGGCGCGCTGGGCCTCCGAGAACCCGGCCCACATGCTGTCCTCGGTGAAATCGGGCGCGGCGGCGATGCCGACAAGGCCCGCCACGCGCTCGGGCAGCGCGCGGGCCAGCAGAAGCGCGATCCAGCCGCCCATGGACGAGCCCACCAGCACCTGGCGTCCCTCGGTGAGTGCCCCGAGCGCGGCACGGGCATCGGCGGCCCAGTCGCCGATGGCGCCCTCGTCAAAGCGGCCCGAACTCTGGCCATGGCCGGAATAGTCGAACCGCAGGAAGGCGCGCCCCTGCGCCCGGGCCCAGGCTTCGAGATGGGTGGCCTTGGTGCCTTCCATGTCCGACATGAACCCGCCGAGAAAGACGATGCCGGGCCCTGCCCCCTCGGTCCGATGATAGGCCAGGTGGCGGCCTTCGGGCGTGCTCAGCATCTGCGGTTCGGTCATCGGCCCCGGTCTCCTTCTCGGATGTCGTCGATTGCCGCCGGACGCTAGGCGCGCACCGAGGTCGAGGCAAGCCCCGCCGCGTCGGCGGCTCTTGCGGGCGGCGCCGAATTGGGGTTTGCTCCGGCCATGACAGGACCCCGTTTCACCCCGCTCGTCGACAACCTGCCCGCGACCGTGCCCTTTATCGGACCCGAAACGCTGGAGCGCAGCCGTGGCCGCCCGTTCCGGGCCCGGCTCGGCGCCAATGAAAGCCTCTTCGGCCCCTCGCCGAAGGCGGTCGCCGCGATGCAGGCTGCGGTGCGCGAGGCCTGGAAATACGGCGACGCCCAGAACCACGAGCTGCGCCTGGCGCTGGCCGAGACGCATGGGGTCTCGCCAGACTGCATCATGGTCGGCGAGGGCATCGACGGGCTTCTGGGCTACCTGGTGCGGCTGCTGATTGCGCCCGGCGATCCGGTCGTGACCTCGGAGGGGGCCTATCCGACCTTCAATTACCACGTCGCGGGGTTCGGCGGCGCGCTGCACAAGGTGCCCTATCGCGACGACCACGAAGACCCGGAGGCGCTGATCGGCAAGGCCGCCGAACTGAAGGCCAAGCTGGTCTATCTGTCCAATCCCGACAACCCGATGGGCACCTGGCTTCCAGCGGGGCAGGTGCAGGAGATGATCGAGGCGGTGCCCGAGGGCACGCTGATGGTGCTGGACGAGGCCTATATCGAATTCGCCCCCGAGGGCACCGCGCCCGCCATCGACCCCGAAGATCCCCGGGTGATCCGGTTCCGGACCTTCTCGAAGGCGCATGGTCTGGCCGGGGCGCGGGTGGGCTATGCCATCGCCGCGGCGCCGCTGATCGCGGCCTTCGAAAAGGTCCGCAACCATTTCGGCATGTGCCGGATCAGTCAGGCCGGGGCGCTGGCCTCGCTGGCCGACACCGCCTGGCTGACCGAGGTCAAGGCCCAGGTCGCCGAGGGCCGCGCCATGATCGCACGGATCGCCGAGGCCAACGGGCTGAGCGCCCTGCCCTCCGCCACCAATTTCGTGACGGTCGATTGCGGCGGCGACGGCGATTTCGCCCGGAGGGTGCTGGCCGGGCTGACCGAGCGCGACGTCTTCGTGCGGATGCCGGGCGTCGCGCCGCTCGACCGCTGCATCCGGATCGCCTCGGGACCGGAAGATCAGCTGGCGGTTCTGGCCGACGAGTTGCCGAAGGCGCTGGCAGCCGCGCGGGGCTGAGCGGGGCTGAGCCGCGTTTACCCATCGCGGCCCGATTCGTGGCAGTCTGGGACCATGTCAGACCGTCCCATACGCCCTGCCGAGCCCTATATCCGCGCCTTCCTGGTGTCGGGTTTCCTCGCCTTCTTCGTGCTCCTGATCCTGGTCTGGGTCACGGCGGGCTATGGCTGGGCCCTGGGGCTTGGCGGCACGATCTGGCTGGCACTGCACCTCGGCGCACCCTGATCCGATCGCACCCCGGCTATAGCGGCCAGAGAAGCGGGATCAGCGCCGAGGACAGCAGCCCCATGGTCAGATTCAGCGGAATGCCCACCCGCAGGAAATCGGTAAAGCGATACCCGCCCGGGCCATAGACCATCATGTTGGTCTGATAGCCGATCGGCGTCGCGAAGCTGGCCGAGGCCGCGATCATCACCGCAACCACCAGCGGCCGCGGATCGACGCCCAGCGCATGGCCCAGCCCCACCGCGATCGGGGTCACCACGACCGCGACCGCATTGTTCGAGACCAGTTCGGTCAGAACCGAGGTCAGAAGATACATCGCCCAGACCACGAAGAAGGGCGGAAGCTGGCCAAGATAGGGCGCGAGCCCGTCGACGATCAGCTTGACCGCGCCCGAGGCCTCGAGTGCCGCACCGACCGCCAGCATCGCGAAGATGAGCGCCAGCAGCCGCCCCTCGACGAAGGTGAAGGCCTCTTCGGCATCGATGCAGCGGGTCGCCAGAACCAGCGCCACCGCCGCCACCGCCAGCAACAGGATCGGTGCGACGCCCAGCCCTGCCAGCGCCACGATGGCCACCAGCGCACCTATGGCGATGGGTGCCTGGGTCCGGCGATAGGCGCGGCCCGAGGGATGGGTGATATCGACCAGCCCCATATCGGCGGCCAGCCGCTTGATGTCGCCGGGCGCGCCCTCCAGCAGCAGCGTGTCGCCGACACGCACCACCAGATCGTCGAGCTGGCGCCCGATATTCTGGTTCCGGCGATGCGCAGCCAGCACATAGAGCCCGTATTTTCGCCGGAGCCGGAGCGAGCCAAGTGTCTGCCCGATCATCTTGCAACCGGGCGAGATCAGCACCTCGACCGTCGAGGTCTCGACCGCCGACAACTGGTCGACCCTCCTGAGCGACTTGTTGCGCTGGAGCGACAGGAGTTCGGTCACCTGGGTCCGCAGCACCACCCGGTCGCCGACCTGCAGCGTCACCCCCTTGAGATCGCGCCGGAGCGAGACGTCGCCCCGGATCACGTCGATCAGCCGGACGCCCTCGCGCTTGAAAAGCTGTACCCCCGTGACCTCGCGGCCGATCATGTTGCTGTCGGGCGGGATCACCGCCTCGGTGAAGAACTTCATCTTCGACTTGTCCGACAGCAGGTCGGCCATGCTGTCGCGGGCGGGCAGAAGCCGCGGCCCGAAGAGACGCAGATAGATCATGCCCCAGAGGATCAGCACCACCGCCAGCGGCGTGACCTCGAAAATCGAGAAGGGCTCGAGCCCCTGGGTCCGGGCGACACCGTCGACCAGCAGGTTGGTCGAGGTGCCGATCAGCGTCAGCGTGCCGCCGAGGATCGCGGCATAGCTGAGCGGGATCAGAAGCTTCGAGGCCGAGACCCCGAGGCTGCGCGCGAGCTGCACGAAGACCGGCAGCATCACCACCACGACCGGCGTATTCGAGACGAAGGCGGATGAAATCACCACGAAGGCCATCAGCGTGGCAATGGCCCGCCTGGGCTTTTGCCTGCCGCCGCGCTCGGCGGCATGGATCACCCAGTCAAGCGCGCCGGTCCTGACCAGAGCCCCCATCACCAGGAACATCGCGGCGATGGTCCAGGGCGCGGGGTTCGACAAGACCCGCAACGCGTCCTCATAGGGCAGGATGCCCAGCACCAGCATCACCGCGGCGCCGCAGATCGCGATCACCTCGGCCGGATAACGCTCGCGCACGAAGGCCACGAACATCGCGACCACGACCGCCAGCGCCAGCAGCGCCATGCCGGTGGGGGGGAGCGAAATCGGAATCATCGACGGCCCTTCACTGGCTTCGAGACAAATATCTGTGCCCGGCCGGGCCGCGGCAAGCCTCCCGGCCGGGTCGAAAATGGTCTGGCTGGCCGGGGCGGATCACACCTCCCGGCCGCGCGCCGTCATTGGAAAGACCGGCCCCCGGGGGGGGCCGCGGTCACGGCGCGGCCTGCTCCAGCCGTCCGCCCTGGCGGATCATGCGCACGCGCGTGGCACGGCCGGTGCGGTCGTCGGTCTCGACATAGACGCCCGACAGCGTCGCCTCGCCCATGGCGGGGGTGAAGCGGCCCTTGGACATGCCGGTAACGAAACGGCGCATCGGCTCGGCCCGGTCCATGCCGATGACCGAATTGTAATCGCCGCACATGCCGGCATCGGTCAGATAGGCGGTGCCGTCGGGCAGGATCTGGGCGTCGCCCGTCGGCACATGGGTATGGGTGCCGACGACAAGGCTGGCGCGGCCGTCGCAATAATGGCCCAGCGCCATCTTCTCGGAGGTCGCCTCGCAATGCACATCGACCACCGCAGCCTGGGCAAGCCCGCCCAGAGGATGCGCCTTCAGAACGGTCTCGATGGCCGAGAACGGGTCGTCGAAGGGCCGCTTCATGAAGACCTGGCCCAGGATCTGAGCCACCAGCACCTTGCGCCCGCCCCTGGCATTGAACAGCCGCGCGCCCTTGCCCGGCGCGCCCTTTGCGAAGTTCAGCGGCCGCAGGACACGCGGCTCTTGCTCGATGAAGCCCAGCATGTCCTTCTGGTCGAAGGCATGATCGCCGAGCGTCACGCAATCGGCCCCGGCCTCGAGCAGACCTCTGGCATGGGCGGGTGTGAGCCCCGCGCCCGAAGAGGCGTTCTCGCCATTGACCACCACGAAATCGAGGCCCCAGGCCTCGCGCAGAGCCGGAAGGCGGTCGGCCACGGCCGACCGGCCAGAGCGGCCCATCACATCTCCGAGAAACAGCAATTTCATGACCGTCACGCCTAGGACGGAGCGGCGGCGCGCGCAAGCCTCTTAGGGCAGGATGACTTCCGTCTCGGTAACGATCGCATCCAGCGGCAGATCGGTCGGCTCGGCCGGCAGATCGGACATTTCCTGTGCCGCATAGGCCAGACCGACCGCAAGAACGGGCCCACGGGCGCGCAGCATCGCAAGCGTCCGGTCGTAGAAACCGCCGCCATAGCCCAGCCGGATGCCGCGCCGGTCGAAGGCCAGAAGCGGCACGATCAGCACCTCCGGGACCATCGGTCGCGCCCCGGCCGGAACCGCCACGCCGAAGGGCCCCGCCTCCAGGACGCAGTCAGGTGCCCAGAGCCGAAAGCCGAGCGGCCGGCCCCTGCTCTCGATCACCGGCACGCCGACCGGCCCCGCAGCAGCCAGACCGGCCATTGCCGAGCGCGGATCGAGCTCGGTCCGGATCGGCAGATAGCCCGCGGCCGGACGGCCCCGATGCGGCGCCAGAAGCGTGTCGAGCCGCGAAAGCGCCGCCGCGCCGCGGTCGGGATCATGCGCCGCGGCCCGCCGCGCCTGTGCCTCGCTCCGCAGCGTGGCCTTCGCCTCGGCGATCACAAAAGCACCATCGAGGCGAGGCCGAGAAAGGCGAAAAAGCCCACGACATCGGTCACCGTTGTCACGAAGGTCCCCGAGGCCAGCGCCGGGTCGATCCCGAAACGGTCGAGCATCACCGGCACCAGAATGCCTGCCAGCGCCGCAACCCCGAGATTGATGATCATCGCCGCCGCGATCACCAGCGCCAGCGCACCCGAACCGAACCAGACAACCCCCACGATCCCCATCAGCAGGGCGAAGAGCAAACCGTTGATGACCCCCACCGCCGCCTCGCGCCGGACCACGCGCCAGACGTTCGAGACGGTGAGGTCCTTCGTGGCCAGCGCGCGGACCGCCACGGTCAGCGCCTGGGTTCCGGCATTGCCGCCCATCGAGGCGACCACGGGCATCAGCACGGCCAGCGCGACAATCTGCGTGATCGCGGCCTCGAATTGCGAGATCACCAGCGCCGACACCATCGCGGTGCAGAGATTGACCAGCAGCCAGGGCACACGCTGGCGACTGGTCTCGATCACCCGGTCGTTGAGGCTGCTGTCGCCGACCCCGGCCAGCCGCAGGATGTCTTCCTCATGTTCCTCGTCGAGCACCGCCATGGCATCGTCGATGGTGATGATCCCGACCAGGCGCCCGGCATCGTCGACCACCGGCGCCGAGATCAAGTGATACTGGTTGAAGGCATAGGCGACCTCGGATTCCTCCTGGGTCGCGGGAATGGGCCGGAAGCTTTCCTCGTAAAGCTCGCTCAGCCGGACCGAGCGACGCGAGGCCAGAAGCTTGCCGAGCGTGACATAGCCCACCGGCCGGATGCCCGGATCGACCACGATCACATGGTAGAACTGGTCGGGCAGCACATCCTTCTGGGCACGCAGGTGGTCGATGGTCTCGCCCACGGTCCAGTGTTCGGGCGCGCGCACCACCTTGCGCTGCATCAGACGACCGGCCGAATATTCCGGATAGGTCAGCGCCTGCTCGACGGCCAGCCGGTCGGCATCCTCCAGCGCATTCAGGATGACCGCCTGCTGCGGCGCATCGAGATCCTCGAGAAGATCGACCACGTCGTCGGATTCGAGCTCGCGGACGGCCTCGGACAGAACCTCCCGCGGGAGGAAGGCGATGACCTCCTCGCGCAGGCTTTCATCGAGTTCGGACAGGACCTCGCCATCGAAGAAGCCCGAGCCCAGCAGCAGGATCTCGCGCCGGTGCCCGCTGTCGACCTGTTCAAGAAGGTCGGCGATGTCGGCCGGGTGCAGCGGCTCGAGCAATTCGCCGAGACGCGCCCGGTCGCCCGCAGCCACGGCCAGGCGGATCGCGGCCACCGTCCGGTTGTCGAGACCGTAACCCTCTTCCTCGGGCTCCGTCCTGTCGATGACCTCGTCTTCCATGCACCCCTTCCCGCTGCCTCCCCGGCAGCATAACCATTGCCTGTCGCAGCCAACAAGCGCGGATGCGGCCCGCGAAGACCGGATGCGGTCCGCGCGGGCTAAAGCCCGGCCAGACGCCGCGCGATCCGGGTCTGTGCTGCAACCGCCCTGCCGAGATCATGGGTGATTATGCAGCCGTCGCGCACCACCTGCCGCCCCTCGACGAAGAGATCGCGCACCCGGCTCGGCCCCGCCAGCAGGATCGCGGCCCGGTCCCAGAGCCCGGCCGCCTCGATCCCCGACATGTCCCAGATCGCCAGATCCGCACGCTTGCCCACGGCCAGTCGGCCGCAATCGGGACGCCCCAGCACATCGGCGCCCCCCCGGGTTGCGATCTCGAGCGCCTCGCGCGCGCTCATCGCATCGGCGCCCTGCACCACCCGCTGCAACAGCATCGCCTGGCGCGCCTCACCGATCAGGCTGCCGCCGTCATTGCTGGCCGAGCCGTCGACACCAAGCCCCACCCGCACCCCGGCATCGCGCATCGCCCGCACCGGGGCGATACCGGAGCCGAGCCGGCAATTGGAACAGGGGCAATGCGCAACCCCGGTCCCCGATTGTGCGAAAAGTGAAATCTCCCGCGCATCGAGCTTCACGCAATGCGCGTGCCAGACATCGTCGCCGGTCCATCCCAGATCCTCGGCATATTGCCCCGGGCGGCAGCCGAACCGCTCCAGCGAATAAGCGATATCCTCATCGTTTTCAGCGAGATGCGTGTGAAGGCGCACCCCCTTGTCCCGCGCCAGAAGCGCCGCGTCGCGCATCAGCTCGGGGCTGACCGTGAAAGGCGAGCAGGGGGCGATGCCAACCCGGATCATGGCGCCCGGATCGGGATCGTGAAAGGCGTCGATCACCCGGATGCAATCCTCGAGGATCATCGGCTCGGCCTCGACCAGCCCGTCGGGCGGCAAGCCCCCCTTCGACTCGCCGATGCTCATGGCACCGCGGGTGGCATGAAAGCGCAGCCCCACCTCGCGCGCCGCGGCGATGGTATCGTCGAGCCGTGCACCGTTCGGGTAGAGATACTGATGATCGGAACTCATGGTGCAGCCCGACAGCGCCAGTTCGGACAGGCCGACCAGCGCCGAAACCCGGAACTCCTCGGGACCGAAGCGCGACCAGATCGGGTAAAGCGTTCTCAGCCAGCCGAACAGCAACGCGTCCTGCGCCCCCGGCACCGCCCGGGTCAGGCATTGCGACAGGTGATGATGGGTATTGACGAGCCCCGGCGTGACCAGGCAGCCCTCGGCCAGAACGATCTCGGCCCCCTCGGGCGCGAGGCCGTGGCCGATCTCGGCCACGCAGCCATCCCGCAACCGCAGGTCGGCCCCGGCCAGCTCGCGCCGGTCCTCATCCATTGTAACGATCAGCTCGGCGCCCCGGATCAGCGCATGCCCCATGGGTCAGGCCGCCGCCGACAGGATCGCCAGCGCCTCGGCATGAATGCGGGGATTGGCGGCCGCGATCACCCGGCCGCCGCCATGGGCCGGACCGCCCTGCCAGTCAGTCACGATGCCGCCCGCCGCCTCGATCACCGCGATCGGAGCCTGGATATCATAGGGATGCAACCCGGCCTCGACCACGAGATCGACATGCCCCATCGCTACCAGGGCATAGGCATAACAATCCATCCCGTAGCGCACCAGCCGTGCCTGACCGGCCAGAGCGGCGAAGGCGCGGCCCTCCTCGGGGCTGCCGACTTCGGGGAAAGTCGAAAAGACCGAGGCCTCGGACAATGGCCGCGGCGCGGCTGTGGCAAGCGCGCGACCACCATGCGGGCCGGTGAACTCGGCCCGGCCGAAACCGCCGAGGAAACGTTCTCCGATATAGGGCTGGTCGATGACGCCCAGGATCGGGCCGGTCGCATCGGCAAGCGCGATCAGAACCCCCCAGGTGGGTGCGCCGCACATGAAGGCACGGGTCCCGTCAATCGGGTCGAGCACCCAGGTCAACCCGCTCCGGGACGGAACATTGTCCATCTCCTCGCCAAGGATACCGTCCTCGGGACGGCGCTCGGCGAGAATGGCGCGCATCGCGGCCTCGCAGGCCCGGTCGCCACGGGTGACCGGGTCGAACCCCTGCCCGGCCTTGTTCTCGACCCCGAGGGTCGCACTGCGGAAATACGCCAAGGTTGCATCACGCGCGGCATCGGCCAGCGCATGGGCGGTCTCGATCAGAATTTGGGCGTCGGAATCGGTCATCCGGCCTCCGGTAAACTTGCGGACGGGGCGCGGCTGCGCCTGCCTCGGGCGCTAGCCTCGCAAAGCTCGTCCGTCAAGCACCGGGTTCAGGCCACGTCGCTCAACACGCGCGCCAGTTCGAAGAGCCGCCGCCGCTGGTTCTCGGGAATGGCATAGTAGGAGCGCACCAGTTCCAGCGCCTCCTTGTCCGACAGCAGATCGTCGGGCATGCCGCTCGTCGACTGTTCGGCGCTGCGACCATCGAGCCCTTCGAAGAAGAAGCTCACCGGGACTTCGAGCGCATCGGCGATATCCCAAAGGCGGGAGGCGCTGACCCGGTTCATGCCGGTTTCGTATTTCTGGATCTGCTGGAACTTGATCCCCACGCGCTCGGCAAGCTGTTGCTGGGTCATGCCCACCATCCAGCGGCGGTGGCGGATACGTTTGCCCACATGGACATCTACGGGGTGTTTCATCGGTGAACTCCTCTACCGCAGAACATATAGCAAGTTCTGTGCCAAACCGCCAAGCTTCCCCAAAGGGGCGACCGCATACCTAACAAATACATAAGAAGTAAAGAAATTAAAATTTGTCCACTTGGTCGACCAACGCACGAAATTGGTTAAGTGCCGCGACTCACGCTCGCCTATTGGTTGCATGTCGCGAATCTGGAAGGGTTACTTTGCATTTTGCACATAACCTTTGGACAGGTAGACTTCGCAATTTGCGAAGCCTCGGATCTCTGGTCTCGGCATCGTCCTCCCGTTAAGCTGCCGATCCTGTCAGTCTACATCATTTCACGAGGGGTCGATGCGCCTTTTCCAACTCGAGCGGATCGGCGAGCCGCCGCGCCTGACCGAAGCGCCCTGCCCGGCCCCGGCCGCCGGCGAGGTGCGGGTGCGGATCGCCGCCTGCGGGCTCAACTTCGCCGATCTGCTCACCATCGAGGGCCGCTACCAGGAACGCCCGGCCCTGCCCGCAACGCTGGGCATGGAACTGGCCGGAACCGTCGAGGCGCTGGGCGAGGGCGTCGACCCGGGGCTTGCCGGAACACGGATTGCGGTCTTCGCCGGGGCGGGCGGACTGGCCGAGGCCGGCTGCTTTCCCGCCGCACGCTGCCTGCCTTTGCCCGAGGGCATGAGCTTCGTCGAGGCCGCGGGCTTTCAGATCGCCTATGGCACATCGCATGTGGCCCTCTCGCACAAGGCGCGGCTCGCGCCGGGTGAGACGCTGCTGGTCACCGGCGCCGCAGGCGGGGTCGGGCTGACCGCGGTCGAGATCGGCAAGGCAATGGGCGCGACCGTGATCGCCTGCGCGCGCGGAGCCGACCGGCTGGAGGTCGCGCGCGCCGCGGGCGCCGACCACCTGATCGACAGCGACCGGGACGATCTGCGCGCGGCGGTCCTGGCGCTCGGCGGCGCCGATGTCGTCTATGACCCGGTCGGGGGCCCGCTTTTCGCCGCAGCGATGCGCGCCTGCAACCCCGACGGACGCCTGCTGTCCATCGGCTTCGCCTCGGGCGAGGTGCCGCAGATCAAGGCCAACCACCTGCTGGTCAAGAACCTCTCGGTGATCGGGCTTTACTGGGGCGGCTATCTCAGCTTCCGCCCCGGGATCCTGACCGACAGCCTGGCAACGCTGTTCCGCTGGCATGCCGAAGGCCGGCTTCACCCCCATGTCAGCCATGTGCTTCCGCTCGATCGCGCGGCCGAGGGGCTGGAGCTGCTGCGCCAGCGCAAGGCAACCGGCAAGGTCGTGATCGCGATGGACTGACGGACCTCCTCAGGGCGCGCGATAGGCCTGACGGATCAACTCGGCCAGCGCCCCGATCACCGGCCCGTCGGCAAGGTCGGAGACGTAAAGGTTGATCTGCGTGGTCATCAGATCCGGCAATGCGCCGCCATGCTGGATGCATTCGACATAGGGCGGCAGCGCGCCGTCGACCGAGGTATAGACCGCGAGATCGGCACTGACGCTGGCCTCGACCGTCCGGCTCGAATCGCTGTCGACGGTCATCACCCAGGGAATGCCCGCCTGGTCGAGCGCCGCCTGCACGCCCTTGCGGAAGATGCAGGTATGTTCATAGGCCAGCCGCAGCGGGCGCTGTTTCCAGGCGCTGCCGCCGATGGCGCCGACCCAGACCAGCGGCAGTTCGGTCAGCGTCTCGCCGGTCTTGCCGCAGCGGTCCTCGGTGGTCAGGATGATGTCGACATCGCCGCGCCGGAACATTTCGCGCAGCCGCATCGTGTAGGACGAGATCAGCTGCACCTTGACCCTCGGAAAGTCGCGGGCAAAGCGATTCAGCACCACCGGGATCGCCGGATAGACGATGTCATGGGGCACCCCCACCACCACCTCGCCCTCGTATTCCTGCGCCGTCAGCCGGGCATAGACGTCGTCGTTGAGACTGAGGATGCGCCGGGCATAGCTCAGCAATTGTTCGCCGGCGCCGGTCAGCTTGACCTTGCGCTCGCTGCGGTCGAGCAATTGCTGATCGAGCGCCTCCTCAAGCCGCTTGATCTGCATCGACACCGCCGATTGCGTGAGGTTGAGAAACCCCGCGGCCCGCGTCACGCCTCCGGCATCCGAGACCGCAACGAAGGAACGCAGCGCGGTCATGTCGAGATTACGCATCCCATCACAATCCTTGATTAAAGACATAACAATCATTCGTTTGAAGAATGGAACACAGTGAGGCACAAACATCAAGCAGGATGATGAGAGGATGTTTTCTCATCAGCGTTACTGAAGGGTTTCCCCATGACGCAAGTCAGCACGAATATCCGCGCGGCCCGCGACGTCGGCCGGGTCGGCCTCGCGAAGAGAATTTTCCTTGGGCTCAGCGTCATGCGCCAGCGCCGTCAATTGATCGAACTCGACGACAGGCAGCTGCGCGACATCGGCCTGACCGCCGAACAGGCGCGCGCCGAGGCCCGCCGTTCGGCCTGGGACGTGCCGCAAAGCTGGCTGCGCTGAAACTCGCGCGAAACCGCCGATCAATGGCCCGCCTTTGCCTCTTGGAGGCTTGAAATGGGCCCCGTCCCTGCCGATATACCCCGGCAATGGCGGGGCTTTCGCGCTTGACCGCTGGTATTGGACCAATGAGGAGGCTGCCAATGGCTGACTACAACACGATCCGCGCCGGAGCGGCGGGCGTTCGCACCGCGCAGATCGACGAGGGTCTTCGCGCCCATATGAACAAGGTCTACGGCACCATGTCCGTGGGCATGCTGATCACCGCTCTTGCCGCCTGGGCGATTTCCGGGCTGGCGGTGACCAGCGATCCGTCCGGCGCCGTCGCGCAGATCGGCGCCGACAAGTACCTGACCGGGCTCGGCCAGGCGCTTTATGCCTCGCCGCTGAAATGGCTGATCATGTTCGCGCCGCTGCTGTTCGTCTTCGGCTTCTCGGCGGGCATCAACCGGATGTCGGCCGCGACCGCGCAGGTGGTGTTCTATGCCTTCGCCGCGGTGATGGGCCTGTCGATCAGCTCGATCTTCCTGGTCTTTACCGGCATCTCGATCGTCCAGACCTTCCTCGTGACCGCGATCGCCTTCGCGGGGCTGTCGCTCTGGGGCTACACCACCAAGAAGGACATCTCGGGCTGGGGCTCGTTCCTGATCATGGGCGTGATCGGCCTCGTGGTGGCCTCGATCGTCAACATCTTCCTGGCCTCGCCCGCGATCATGTTCGCGGTGTCGGCCCTCGGCATCCTGATCTTCGCCGGTCTGACCGCCTATGACACCCAGCGGATCAAGACCGACTATCTTCAGCATGCCCAGGCGATGGACAGCGAGTGGCTGGGCAAGTCGGCGATCATGGGCGCGCTGAGCCTCTATCTCGACTTCATCAACCTGTTCATGTTCCTGCTGCAGTTCCTCGGCAACCGCGAGTAACCTGCCGCATCAGGACCCGATCTTTCCAGACCCGCCGGACCCAGCGTCCGGCGGGTTTTTTCATGCGCCGCAGCCACTGCGCGCGGCAAAACCAAAGGGGATTGCGCGGCGGGCAATATTAGTTGATAAAAATAGTAAGGATTGAGTCTCGAAGAAGGGAGGACGACCGATGCGACCCCTGTTCGACCGACGCGCCGGGCGCGCGCGCAGAGCCCTCGCAGAGAGGACCAGTGCCTGTCTCGCGACGCTCAGGGTCTTTGCCAGGGATTGGGATACCGCCTTTGCCGAAACAGCCGAAGGGGTGCTGTTCGACGTCTTCCGGAGCGGGTCTCAGGTCGGGGCCGTAAGGCCCTGCCTCCGAAAGCACGGGCGCGGCGTGTCTAGGTCGGCGGGTTGCAGCGATGCAAGGCCTACAGCCGACCACATCGCGGCAGAGGTTTAGGACACGCCCATCGGCTCCATCTGCGCAAGGAATCCAAGCTCTCTCAACCTCGGGCTTGGTACGTAAACTATCCCGCCCCATGCCGACTTGGGAAGCAAAAGTCCGAACCGCGCCAGCGCCGACGATACCGCCGCTATTTCGCCAGCTACAATGCCCTGCGCCTTCATCTCTGCCTCGAAACGCGGCCAGAATTTTTCATTAGGGTCGTGTTGCGGCTCCTCAATGGAAATCCTGTAGCCCAGAGCCACCGCAAAGAGCTCGTCGCGAGTCAGGTCCGACAATACACCGGCCCAGCGATGGAACTCTTCCGCATGAAGCGCATCGCGCTGCTTCAGGTCGACGATAAGCGCCGCCAAGGCCCGCAGATTGCGCCGGGCCGTCCCTTGCTCGACAGCCCTTCCGTATCTCAAGATCATCTCAACGACGGGGTCCACATCCTGTGGGACGAAGTGGACATTTCCTCTTTTGATCTCATCAAGAAGAATCCTGCTCGCCTCCTCCCTTCGCCTCTGCAATGCCTTTTCGCAAAGAGCCGAGAATGAATTGCCGCCCGGGACCCCAAGCGTCGACATCACGTCAGCAGCGACGCTTGGCCCCAATGAAGTCCATGTACCGCTCAAACCAATCCCTCCGGTCAGCAGATGCGCGGCAGCTGCTCGCCCACCAGCATGTCGACGATGCGCGCCCCGCCGAAGGCGGTGCGCATCCGGACCTGGCCGGGATGGTCGCCGGTCGCCCGGCCGACAATGACGGCGCCCCGGCCCTCGGGCCGGTCCCGCATCGCGGCAAGGGCCGCCTCGGCCTCGGCCTCGGGCACGAACAGGACAAGCGTCCCCTCATTCGCAAGGTAAAGCGGATCGAGCCCCAGGATCTCGCACATGCCCTTGACCTCGTCGCGCAAAGGCAGCGCCTCCTCCTCGATCCCGACGCCCACGCCCGCCGCCTCGGCCATCTCGTTCAGCGCCGAGGCCAGCCCGCCCCGCGTCGCATCGCGCGCGGCACGGGTCCCCGGGGCGGCCGCGATCACCGCCTCCATCAGATGGCCCAGCGCCTGACAATCAGACCGGATATCGGTCGACAGCGCCAGATCGCCCCGCGCGGCCAGGATCGTGGCACCGTGATCGCCGAGAACACCGTTGACGATGGCCACGTCCCCGGGACGGATATGCGTCGCCGCCAGATCGCGGCCGGGCGGGATCACGCCCACACCGGTCGTCGTGACGAACACCCCGTCGGCGGCGCCCCGCCCCACGACCTTGGTGTCGCCGGTCACGATCCGCACCCCCGCAGCGTCGGCCTCGGCCGCCATCGTCGCCGCGATCCGGCGCAACAGGGCAATCTCGGTGCCCTCCTCGATGATGAAGGCCGCCGACAGCCACAAGGGCCGCGCGCCCCCCACCGCCAGATCGTTGACCGTGCCGCAGATCGCGAGCTTGCCGATATCGCCGCCGGGAAACTCCAGCGGCGTCACCACGAAACCGTCAGTGGTCATCGCGAGCCGCGCGCCCGGCTCGGCCAGCGCGGCATCGGACAGCCGCGCCTGATCCTCCATCGCGTCGGGCCGGAAGGCAGAGGCGAAGACCTCGTCGATCAGATCGCGCATCGCGCGCCCGCCGCCGCCATGGGACAGCGTCACATGGGTGTCGCGCAGCCGCGCCCGGTTCGGCACATTCATTCCACGGCCTCCGAGATGCGGGCGCCGCCATATTGCCAATAGGCCGCGCAGGCCCCTTCGGAGCTGACCATCAAGGCGCCCAGCGGCATCTCGGGCGTGCAGCCGCTTCCGAATTGCGCGCAGCCAGTGGGCTTGATCCGGCCGGTCATCACCTGTCCGCAGGCACAGCCCTCGGGCTCGGCCACGACCCGCGGGCCCGCGGCATAGCCGATACCGAATGTCTCCTCGGCGTCATAGGCGCGGTATTTCGCCCGGATCCGCAACCCGGAGCGGTCGATCTCGCCCAGCCCCCGCCATTCGAAGGAGGGCCGCTTTTCATAGACATCGTCGATGGCAGCAAGGCTGACCGGGTTGCCATGCTCGGGCACCACGCGGGCATACTGGTTTTCCACCTCGGCCCGGCCATCGCGGATCTGGATCAGCACCATCAGCACCGATTGCAGCAGATCCAGGGGCTCGAAGCCCGCGACGACGATGGGCTTGCCGTAATCCCGCGCGATGAAATCGTAAGGATGGATCCCGATCACCATCGAGACATGGCCCGGTCCGACGAAACCGTCGAGCACCATATGGGGATCGTCCAGCAGTGCCCTGATCGGCTCGGGCACGGTGATGTGGTTGCAGAAGACGCTGAAATTCTCCAGCCCCTCGCGCGCGGCCTGCTGGATCGACAGCGCGGTCGAGGGCGTCGTCGTCTCGAAGCCGAGGCCGAAGAAGACGACCTTGCGCTCCGGGTTGCGGCGCGCCAGTTCCAGCGCATCGAGGGGCGAATAGACCATGCGGATATCGGCCCCCGCGGCCTTGGCCTGCATCAGCGACATCTTCGTGCCCGGCACCCGCATCGCATCGCCGAAAGTGGTGAAGATGACACCCGGGCGGCGGGCGATCTCGACGCATTCGTCGACGCGCGACATCGGCAGCACGCAGACCGGACAGCCGGGGCCATGGATGAACTCGATGCCCTCATGCACCAGCTTGTCGAGCCCGTAGCGGAAGATCGCATGGGTATGGCCGCCGCAGATCTCCATGATGTGGACGGGCCTTGCCTTCGTCGCGCCGATCTGATCGGCCAGCCCGGCGATGCGGGCCAGAACGGCACGGGCGGCCTTCGGGTCGCGGAATTCGGTCGCGTATTTCATCCCTGCCCCTCCAGCGCCTTCGCGCCCTCGGCCATGGCCTCGGCCGCCTCCTGCGCCTCGCCCAGATCCTGCAGCGCCTGAAGGGTCTTCGCGGCCTCATCGGCGTCGATCCGGGCCATGGCAAAGCCCACATGGATGAGCGCCCATTCGCCCAGGAGATCCTCGATCGGCCCCTCGAGGATGCAGGCCACATTCACCTCGCGGCGCACCCCCGACACCTCGGCCAGCGCCATCATGCGGTGCTCATCGGTCACCGCCACGATGCGGCCCGGAATTCCCAGACACATGTCAGTTCTCCTCTTCCCGGGCGACCCGGCCTGCGGGACCGGCGATCCCGTAGCGCTCGAGCTTGGCCCGCAACCCCACCCGCGACAGGCCCAGTTCGGCGGCCGCGCGGCTCTTGTTCCAGCGATGGCGGGTCAGCGTCTCGCGCAATATCCGCATCTCCATCAGTTCGACCCGGTCCTTCAACGTGCCCTCTGCGCTCAGCACGGCCTCGGCCGAGCGGTCGGCGCCCTCCTCCCCGGGCGGCGCCTGCAGGATGTGGCGCGAGATCAGGTCGGCGCCCAGCACGCCGTCGCGGGCCATCACCAGCATCCGCGCGACCTCGTTCTTCAGCTCGCGCAGATTGCCGGGCCAGTCGTAGGTTTCCAGGAATTCCAGCGCCGCCTCGTCGAGCCCATGCACCGGCTTGCCATGGGCCTGAGACAGCTCGGCCAGCTTGGCCTGGGCCAGAAGCGCGATGTCGCCGCGCCGGGCGCGGAGCGGCGGCACCGCGATCTCGCCCGCCGCCAGCGCATAATACAGATCGCCCCGGAACCGTCCCTCGGCCACCAGCGCCTTCAGATCGGCGCCCGCACCGCAGATGAGCCTGAGATTGGTCGCGACGGTCTCCTGCCCGCCGACCGGCGTGAAGGCGCCCTCGGTCAGGACCCGCAAAAGCGTCAGCTGCAGCCCTGGCGGCGCGGTCTCGATCCCGCCGAGATAGAGCGTGCCGCGATCGGCCTTCTGCATCAGCCCAATCCGGGCGACGCCCCCCGCCAGCACGCCGCGCTTCGCGCCCATCAGCTCGATCGCGGCAAGATCCTCGGGCAGACCGGCGAGGTTGAGATCGTAGAACGGCTTGTCCGAGCGGAGCGAGGCATAATGCATGGCGCGCGCCAGCTGCGCCTTGCCGGTGCCGGGCTCGCCCGTCAGCACCACCGGCAGATCGAAGCCGGCAAAGCGGCCCGCCATCTGCACCACCGCGCCCATCGGCGAATTCGCCGCGCGCAGCACGGTCTCGAAGCCCATGCCCTCGCGCAGCGCCTTTCGCCGCTTCTCGACGCGCGATTCGGCCGTGGTGGCCAGAAGCCGCATTTCGAGCGCCATCCGCGCGTTCTCGCGCGACAGCCGGAACAGCCGCGCCGCGTTCCGGGCCGCGATCAGAAGCTGGTCGGGATGCCAGGGCTTGGTCAGGATCTGGTGGATGCCCGCCTCGTTGATCGCCGCCACCATCGCCGCGCTGTCGGTATAGCCGGTCACGATCAGCCGAAGCGTCTCGGGCCAGCGCTCGCGCACCTCGGTCAGGAATTCGACGCCGCTGCGGCCGGGCATGCGCTGGTCGCAGAAGATCACCTGCACCCATTCATCCTCGAGGATCGCCAGCGCCTCCGCGGCATCGGCTGCGGTCAGCACCTCGAACTCGTCCTCCAGCGCCATCCGCATCGCCGCCAGCGAATGCGGCTCGTCATCGACGAGCAGCACCGCCGGGCGGGGGCTGGCAGGCGCCATCAGACCGCGGCCCCGGCCGCCTTTCCGGTGCATAACGCATCGAGCCAGTCGAGCCAGGCCTGCATGCCCTCGCCGGTGCGGGCCGAGACCCGCAGGATATCGATGCCCGGATTGACCCGCCTGAGATTGGCCTCGTAGAGATCGAGATCGACATCGCAATGCGGCGCCAGATCGGTCTTGTTCAGGATCGCAAGCCGGGCAACCGTGAACATGTCGGGGTATTTCAGCGGCTTGTCCTCGCCTTCCGTGACCGAGAGGATCGCCACCTTGGCATCCTCGCCCAGATCGAACCCCGCCGGACAGACCAGATTGCCCACATTCTCGATGAAGAGCAGCGCGCCGCGGGCCAGCTCGAGATGGTCCATCGCATGGCCGACCATATGGGCATCGAGATGACAGCCCTTGCCGGTATTGACCTGGATCGCCCGCGCACCGCTGGCGCGGATGCGGTCGGCATCGTTCGAGGTCTGCTGATCGCCTTCGATCACCGCCAGCGGCCGTTGGCCCAGCATCTCGATGGTGCGGCACAGAAGCGTCGTCTTGCCCGAGCCGGGCGAAGAGACCATATTGATCGCAATCGCCCCCAGCGCCCTCAGCACGCGGCGATTGCCGCTGGCGATGGCGTCGTTCTTGGACAGGATGTCCGTCTCGATCTCGATCAGCCGGGATTGCGACAGGCCCGGCACCGAGACCCCGGCCGCGCCCTCGCCGTAATGCAAATCGCCATGCTCGCCATGATGGTGGTGAGAGTGGTGGTGGTGGTGATCATGGGCGTGATCGTGGGGATGATGGTGGCCCCCATGCCCATGGGCATGGGTATGGGCATGCCCCTCTGCCTGCCCTTCCACCGTTGCGTCGCCGCAGCCGCAAACCGTACACATCACACCACCTCCATATCCTTGATCCGCATTTCGTCGCCCGCGACCGGCATCAGCTTGCCGCCGCCGCAGCGCGGACAGGGGTCGAGCCGGTTGTCGATCTCGACCTCGACCGCGCAATCGTAACACATCGCCCGGCCCGGCAGGTCGATCATCTCGAGCCGCGCGCCTTCGGCCGGGCTGCCCCGCATCACCACATCGAAGGCGAATTCCAGGGCCGGTTTCTCGACACCGGCAAAGCGTCCGATCTCCAGCCTGAGTACACGAACGGTCGCAAAGCCATGCGCCCGGGCCTGATCCTCGACGATCCCGCGAATACCCTCGCAAAGCGACATCTCATGCATCGGCGGTTTCCTCGAACTGAACGGGCATGCAGGGATCGAGAATGTCGACGACAAGCGGCGCCAGCGCGCCCCGCGCCCGCGGCAGGCTGGCCAGCGACCGCTCGAGCACGCCCCCCGGGGCCAAGAGATGATCGGTCGGCGTCCAGCGGCGGAAGGATGAGACCCGCCCCTCGCAGACCCTGGCCGAGAGCGCGCAGAGGCCCCGGGCCGTCGGCACCAGGACCGTACCGCCGGGCCGAAGTTCGGCCCCGGGCGCCAGAGCGCCGGTCAGACAGGCCTCGAGATCGACGAGCCGCGCCGCCGCGCGCCAGAGCGGACCGCGCCCGAGCCGTGCCTCGATCCCGGCCAGAAGCGGATTGTCGCGGTGGCGCAGCCAGGGCGAATTTTCCTGCGCAGCGCCGCCCGCGAGGCTCTCTGCGGTCGACTCCGGCAGATCGGCCACCGCCTCGCCCGGCCCGAAGCGCGCGGCGATCCCGGCCAGAACCGGGGCCACCCCCAGCCCCGAAGCAAGCCAGTCGCTCAGCGCCCCGGGCCCGGGGCAGCCGCCGGCCGGGCCGAAGACGGCCTCGGCCATCCGCCCCTGTGCCGGCAGCGGCGCGGGCGGAAGCCCCAGGCGCCGCGGCCAGAACACGAAGAAGCGCATCAGATGCTCGCGCAGGATCTCGTCGGCCAGCGCGGCCCGGTCGCCGGGCCGGACCGGCAAGCCCAGCGCCGCGCGCGCCCCGAGCGATTGCGCGGCGCGGCAGAGACCGAAGAGGCGCGGCAAAAGCGCTGCGGCCTCCTCGGGCCTTCGGTTCAGAAGCAACGCCTCGACCGGGACCGGGGCCGGCGACACGATCCGGGGACCGGCTGCCCCCAGGGCGATATGAAGCGCCGCCGTCACTCCCCCGGCGCTTCCGGGGCCAGCCCGCCCGAAATCACCGCGCGACGGGTCGGCGCGACGGGCGCCTCATCCGCAGCCGCGTCCCCGCAGGCCGGTTCGGCCGCCGCAAGCTCGGCCTCGCGGGTGCTGCGGATATCGGCGGCACGGTCGGTCTCCTCGCGGTTCTCGGCCTTGAACAGCTCGACCGTCACCGCACGGGCGACATCGACGGCCTGAAGCTGGCTGGCAAAATCCGTCATCGGCGAGAACAAAGAACAGGCCTTGTAGCCGCCCACCATGGGCCGGACATTATGAATGAATTCGTAGCTGCCGGAGGGGAAGTCCAGCACCTCCTTTGCCCCGGGCGTCAGCTCAGACCAGTCCTCGCCCTCGGCGGGCAGGAGGAACAGGTTCATGAACCAGGGCGCCACCAGCACCCCCAGCGGGCGCCCCCTGTAAAGCGCGAACCCGACCGCCTCGACATGCAGCGAGCCGTTGACCAGCGGCACGTCGCGCATCTTGCCATGCCAGATCTCGCGGAACTCGGCCTCGAGCGCGGCGACGCGCCCGGCCAGCCAGGCGGCCCGATCCGCGGCGCCGGGATCGTCCCGGACCATGAACTGCGCCGCCGGCGCGTCGCAGGTCGGGCAGGTCCAGTCCCCGGGCAGCGCGGCAAAGGGGGTCCCGGGCAGGATCTGGCGGAACTCGTCACCCAAGGCCGGGTCGTAGACCGTCCAGCAGATCTTGCATTCCATCACCGCGGCCGGGCTGATCCGGTCGGCACGGCCGCCATAGCTGCCCTCGAAACCTCCGAAACCCGCGCTCACCGGATCGCCTCCAGCACTTCGCGGAGGCGCGCGGCACTGTCCGTCAGATCCTCGGAGGCCGCCAGCACCACCTCGGGCATGTCGGTCACCTCGAAGGTGTCGAGGATCAGGCTGTCCATCGAGTTGAAGAACTGCACCCGCCAGACATTCGGCGTGGCGGTGGCCGAGACCCGGCAATTGCCATAGCCGCGCGACAGGATCGTGACCGCCCCCGTGCCCAGCGCCGCGTCGAGCCAGAGCAGATCGCCCTCGGTATGCGGCAGCAGCGTGAGATTGACCACATGCGGCGACGCGCCCTTGCGCCAGGCCTGCGCGTGATCGAGAAGCTCGACCAGAAGCGCCGGGGCATTGACGACATCGGGCCCCTTCGGCGCGTTCTGCCCCAGCGCCGCGGCTTCGGGCGCGGCAATGAGGCGGGCACAGGCGGGCACCGCACCGACCTCGATCCGGTCGACGCCCGCGCCCATCACCCGCCAGACCCCGGCAAAGACGCTTTCCTGCGCCGCGACCGGGGAGATGCCGCCAATGCGAACCGAGACCTCGCCCTGGCCCAGCGTCTCGGTCAGCAGGCGACGGGCCTCCGGCGGCAGGCCGGTCAGCTCGAACGCTTCGCCCTCGCCCGTCGCGGCGGCGCGGTCGCAGGCGACGGCGAGCTGCGCAAGCAGGGCCAGCGCGGGGCCCGCCGCATCGGCATCGGAGATCTCGGGCAGATGCGGGGCATAGGTCCGCATGCCAGAAGGCATCTGCATGTAGCCCAGGTCGTCGTCGGCGGGTTGCGAACCCGGGCCGAAGCCGGTCGGGGGCAGGTGGAAATTCGAAACCATGCGGTCCTCCTCAGGCCTCGGTCAGCGACAGGATATGCGCGGTGCGGGTCAGGTAATCGTCCCAGTCGCGGATCTTCTGGATATCGCCCAGCAGCCGCCCCTCGCGGTAGAAGACGAACCCCGGCGTCTTCAGCGCCCGGGTCGCCTCGCGCAGCCCCGCCTCGATCGCATCATCGACGATGGCGCAGTCGAAGGCGTCCTGAAAGGCCTGTCGCAGCTCGGGCAGGATCACGGCCGCATCGGCGGTCTCGAGATTACGCACCGGATCGCCCGGCACGAACAGGCAATGGGCGCCCGGCGCGCCGGTGAAGGCCTCGAGCTCGGCCATCGAGGACAGCCGCGGCCAGCCGAGGTCGGTTTCGAGACGGGCGATCAGCGGGTGGGTCATGACGGTCATCCCTGGGCAGCGCCTGCCGCCAGCGCGGCCTGCAGATGGGAGGGAAGGGTCGGCTCGCGGGTCTCGAGATCGGCAAAGGCATCGCCCGCCGAACCGCCCGCCATCACCGCGCGCAGCCCTTCGAGCGCGGCAAGGATCTTCCGCGCCTCGTCGGGATCGAGCCGCTCGCGCGCGGCGCCGAGAAAGGTCAGCACCCAGTCGCCGGGCCGGATTTCAGGGGTCAGCGACACATCGATCAGCGTCCCGTCCTCGGTCCGCCCGAAAATGCCCTCGACCGCGCTCAGCCGCATCGGCTCGCCCACGCACATCAGCCGGCCCGCCCCGTGTCGTCCGCACCCGGAAAGAAGCGCTCGTCACCCGAGCGGCAGGCAAGCTCGGCCGCAGGGCGACCGGCCTCATAGGCATCGCGCCGGATCGAGGGATCGGCCAGATCGGCCGAGGCGGTGCGGCCCGGCCGTGCCGCGACACCCCAGCGGGCCAGCTCGGCCAGCGCCTCGGAAAGGGCCTCGGGCAGACGCGCGGCGACCGTCGGGGTCAGTCCGCCGCCGTAATCCTCCAGCTCGGCGGGCTGGCACCCGATCAGGGTCATCCGCGACGGCAGGCAGCCGACCAGCGCAGCCGTGGCCAGCACATCCTGAAAGCCGGTCTGGTGCAGGCTCATCTTCTTGGCGCCCATGAAGGCAGGCACATCGGCATCACGGACGACCTTGAGCGTGCCCGGCAGCAATCCGTAATCGACCGCATCGAAGATCAGGAGATCCTCGGCCTCCTCGAGGAAGGGCAGCAGATAAAGCCCCTGGGTGCCGCCATCGAGCAGCCGCACCCCGGCCTCGAAGGCATGGCTCTCGGCCAGCGCCTCGAGGCAGCGGGGTCCGAAGCCCTCATCCGCCCAGAGGACATTTCCGATCCCGAGGATCAGCGTGAGGCGGTCAGTCGCGGCTGGCATTGGGTCCTCCTTCGGCCGGCGCCGGCAGCGGGGCGGTTCTGCGCCCCGGCTCCGGCGAAAACAGGTTTCTCAAATGCGGCGGAAAGGCCCTGACGGGTCCGTGCCTCTCCGGTCCGTCGCGGGACAGGGCCCTGCCACCTGGCGCACCCGCCCGTCCTTTCCCCGAAGCCGCGGGCGCAGCAGCGCCCGCAGCCCCGGGATCTTGCGGCCCCTCACTCCACCCGGTTGTCCTTGAAGGTCCGCCAGCCGGAAATCATGGTGGTGATCATCGACTGACGCGACATGATATCTTCGCGGATCGCCGCATAGATGTGGAAGATCGCGAAGAGCGTGATCGCCCACATGCCCAGATGGTGCAGCGTGTGCAGCCGCTGGGAGTTCCCGACCAGCCCCAGCACCCAGCCGAACATGCCGTCGAAGAACGAGCCCTGCCCCGCCCCTTCGGCATACAGCGCGAAGCCGGTGACGATCATGAAGGTCATGCCCAGCGTGATGAAGGTGAACATCGCGAAATGGGCCAGCGGGTTGTGGCCGATATACTTCTTCGGCTCTTTCTCGAGAAAGGCATACCAGCGCGCCTCGAAGATCATCTCCTTCCACCAGCGCTTGCGCCAGACCGGGATGTAGAACAGCTGGCGCGCATGCCGGTTGCCGACGAAGGCGAAGTAGATCCGGCCCAGGAAGGCGACCGTCAGGATCATGCCGGCGGCGAAATGGGCAAAGCGGATATAGCCGAAGACGAACTGGTTCGTGGCCTCGGAAATCTCCATCGTCGGCGGCGGCGAGCCGATCAGGTAGCCCGTCACGATCAGAACGGTGATCGCCAGCGCGTTGACCCAGTGCCAGATCCTGACCGGCATCTCGTAGACATAGATGGCGGTGCGCAGTTGCAGGCTCTCGATATCCTCGGGACGGGCGCCGCCTGTCAGCCGCGCGGCCTCCAGCGGGGTCGGCGCCTCGGGGTTCGGGATATGGATCGGAATGTCGGTCCTGTCCTTGGTGCTCATGGCCGGTCCCTCACCCTGCCAGAAGCCAGGCGCCCGAGGCGACCAGCGTGCCGCCCGCCGCACCGCGCAGCATCCGGGCCGCACGCAGATCGGACAGGCCGCGGGCAAGCGCGATGCCAATCAGGTGCAGGGCCGCGGTCGACAGCAGGAAACCAGCCAGATAGGCCAGCGCCGCCCCGCTCGCCTCGGAGGCATGGGCATGGCCGTGGCAGATGCCGAAAAGCGCGATCGCCGCAAGGGCGCCACCCGTGAGCCAGCGCGGCTGGTCCTGACGGGCAAGAAGCGCGAGCAGGCCGAACACCGCGACCGAGGCCGCGATCATGCCCTCGACACCCGGCAGCGGCATCCCCGCCCAGGACAGGGCGGCCCCCGCGATCATCGCCCCCATGAAGGCAGCCGCCCCGGCCCAGACCCGACGTCGCAGCGCAAGGCCGGACCAGAGCCCCACCGCCAGCATCGCCAGCAGATGGTCGGCCCCGGTCACGGGATGCAGCATCCCGTGCATCAGCCCCGAGGCGGCCCCCTGCCCGGTATGGGCCAGCGCGGGCCCGGCCAGGGCGGCCAGGGCCCCGGCAAGCAGATATTTCCTCATCTTCGTCTCCTCCCTCAGCGAACCTTGACCCGGGTCAGTTCCTGCCCGTCCGGCGCCATCACATGGGTCGAGCAGGCCAGGCACGGATCGAAGCTGTGCAGCGTGCGCAGAATCTCGACCGGCTCGTCCGGACGCTCCATCCTGGTGTTCATCAGCGCGGCCTCGAAGGCGCCGATATTGCCGGCGGTGTCGCGCGGGCTGCCGTTCCAGGTGGTGGGCACGACGCATTGATAATTCTCGATCCGCCCGTCCTTGATCTTGATCCAGTGGCCCAGCGCGCCGCGCGGCGCCTCGGTCATGCCGACGCCCTTGGCCTCCTTCGGCCAGGTCTTCGGCTCCCATTTCTCGACATTGGCGGTCGCGGTATCGCCGTTGCGGCAGGTCGTGATCAGCTTGTCGAAGAAATGCTTCTGCAGCCGCGCGCAATAATCTGCCTCGAGCGCGCGGGCCGCGGTGCGCCCCAGCGTCGAGAACAGCGCATCGACCGGCAGATCCATCGTGCGCAGAAGCCCGTCGACCTGGCCCTTGATTTCCTCATGGCCCTGGGCATAGCCGACGACATAGCGCGCCAGCGGCCCCACCTCCATCGCATGGCCCTTCCAGCGCGGCGCCTTGATCCAGGAGTACTTGGCGGCCTCGTCGAGCTCCTGGATATTGGTCCTGGTCCCCTTGGCATTGGGCCCAAGCTCGAATTTCGGCTCGGTCACGCCATCCCAGGGATGCAGGCCCTTGCCGGGGGTGCCGTAGGTATACCAGGAATGGTCGACGAATTCCTGCACCTGCTCGGGGTCGCGCGGATCGACATCGAGCACCTCGTTCATGTTGCCGTTGACGATGGCCCCGCGCGGCAGGTGCAGCTGCTCGGCCGAGAAATCGTTGGGGTTCTCGGGAATGTCGCCATAGGCCAGCACCGCCTGCCGCGACAGCCCGCCGCCATAGAGCCAGTTCTTGTAGAAACCGCCGATGGCGACGACATCCGGGATATAGACGTTCTTCAAGAAGGTCATGCACTGGTCGATGATGGAGCTGACCATGTTCAGCCGCTCCATGTTGATCGCGCCGACCGCGCCGGTGCCGTCGATATTGATCGGACAGGGCACGCCGCCGACCAGCCAGTTCGGATGCGGGTTCTTGCCGCCGAAGATGGTGTGGATCTTCACCACCTCCTTCTGCAGGTCCAGCGCCTCGAGGTAATGGGTGGTGGCCATCAGATCGGCCTCGGGCGGCAGCAGATAGGCCGGATTGTCCCAATAGCCGTTCTTGAACAGCCCCAGCTGCCCGCTTTCGACGAATTTCTTCAGCCGGTTCTGCACGTCGCGGAAATAGCCCGGGGAAGACAGCGGGTGGCTGGGCGAGACCGCCTGCTGCAGCTCGGATGTGGCCTTCGGGTCGGCCCGCAATGCGTTCACGGGGTTCACCCAGTCCAGCGCATGCAGGTGGTAGAAATGGACGATATGGTCGTGGATCTGCAGGTTCAGCTGCATGATGTTGCGGATCGAGTTGGCATTCTGCGGGATCGAGATCCCCAGCGCGTCCTCGACCGCGCGGACGCTGGTCAGCGCATGCGTCCCGGTGCAGACGCCGCAGATGCGCTCGGTGAAGGCCCAGGCATCGCGCGGATCGCGGCCCTTGAGGATCACCTCGAGCCCGCGCCACATGGTCCCGGTCGAGACCGCGTTGCGGATGATGCCCTCGTCATCCACATTCACCTCGCAGCGCATGTGGCCCTCGATCCGGGTCACCGGGTCGACGACGATGCGGCGGCCGGTCGTGTCGAGGTCGAAGCCGTTCGGAGTGGCGACCATGGCTTACACCTCTTCTTTCTGGGTACTGTCCTGGGACTTCTTCTGGGCCCGCTTCAGGGCCGAGGCGGCGATATGGGCGGCGATGCCCGCGCCGACCGCGCCGGCTGCGGCAAAGCCGATCTGGTCGGCCGTGGCCTCGATCCCGAACTGCTTGATCGTGGTGAGCCGGTCGTAGAATGAGCCCTGGTCCCAGAACCCGTCCTCGGAACACCCGATGCAGCCATGGCCCGACTGGATCGGGAAGCTCACACCCTCGTTCCAGCGCACGGTGGAGCAGGCATTGTAGGTGGTCGGGCCCTTGCAGCCCATCTTGTAGAGGCAATAGCCCTTGCGCGCATATTCGTCGTCCCAGGTCTCGACGAACTGGCCCGCGTCGAAATGCGGGCGACGGTAGCACTTGTCGTGGATGCGCTGGGAATAGAACATCTTCGGCCGCCCCTGGCGGTCGAGATCGGGCATGCGGTCGAAGGTCAGCATGTAGGTGATGACGCCGGTCATGACCTCGGCGATGGGCGGGCAGCCCGGCACCTTGATGATCGGCTTGTCGGTGATGACCTTGTGCACCGGGGTCGCGCGGGTCGGGTTCGGCGCCGCCGCCTGCACGCAGCCATAGGAGGCACAGGCCCCCCAGGAGATGATCGCCTTGGCATGTTCGGCCGCGTGGCGCAGCTGCTCGACGAAGGGCTTGCCGCCGATGATGCAATACATCCCGTCTTCGTTCAGCGGCGGGTTCCCCTCGACCGCGAGGATGTAGTTGCCCTTGTATTTCTCGATCGTGTCTTCCAGCGCAGCCTCGGCCGCATGGCCCGCCGCCGCCATCAGCGTGTCGTCATAATCGAGCGAGATCATCGACAGCACGACATCCTTGGCCAGCGGATGGGCCGAGCGGATGAAGCTTTCCGAGCAGCAGGTGCATTCCAGGCCATGGACCCAGATCACGGGCGTTCTCGGCTTGGTTTCCATCGCATGGGCGATCTTCGGCACGAAGGCGGGCCCGAGGCCAAGCGCCGCCGCTGTCAGCGAACAGTATTTCATGAAGCTGCGCCGGGTGATCCCCTGGCGACGCATGACCTCGTAGAAGGTTTCGATTTCAGCCAAGTCGGTCCTCCCATCCCATGACCCCGGGCGCCGGCGGAAGCGGCGGCTCAGTATGCCAGTGCATGCGAGCAAATCTCCGCCTATCGGAGCAAGGTTTTCCTCAGCATCCTTAAAATCGAGATAATTTCTTTTTATTTCAGCTACTTAATAAGCTTAGCCCTATCCTCTGCCGAGGATTTAGCGAATAGTTTCTTTTCGATTTTTCAGAATTCCGGTCAAAAATCTTCCACCTGCGGCAATTCGCCGGCTGCGGCAATAACGGCCTGCCCCAGCGCCAACCCGCCGTCATTCGCCGGAGTTTCCCGATGGATCAGCACCTTGACCCCCTGCAAGGCCGCAAGCATCTCGGCCAGAAGCCGCGCGTTCTGGAAACAGCCTCCCGACAGGGCAACCGCCCTTGCGCGGCCGGTCTCGACCAGGGCGCGGGCAGGATCGGCGAAGGCGCGCGCAAGCCCGGCATGGAACCGGGCCGAAATGAGACAATGGGCCAGTCCGGCCTCGATATCGCCTGTCATGGCCCGGATCGCCGGAGCCGGATCGAGGCCGGCAAAGCGGTAGGGCCGGTCCGCCGGACAGCCCTCAGCCAGGGCCTCCAGCCGCATCGCGGCCTCGCCCTCATAGCTTTGCCGCCCGCTGCAAAGCCCGAGCGCCGCGGCGACCGCATCGAAGAGCCGGCCGGCCGAGGAGGACAAGGGCGCGTTCAGCCCCGCCCGCGCCGCCGCCCGCAGCGCGGCACGCGGCCGGTCGGCGAGCCACCGGTCGGCGTGTCCGGCCAGCCCCGCCGCATCGAGCCGGACCAGCAGATTGCGCCATGGCTCTCGCGCGGCGGCATCGCCCCCGACCAGCGGCACCGGTGCCAGATGCCCGACCCGCTCGACGCCGCGATACTCCCCCAGCAGGAGCTCTCCGCCCCAGACCGTCCCGTCGGGGCCGTAACCGGTGCCGTCCAGCACGATGCCAGCCACCGGCCCGCCCGCGCGCGGCCAGCCATTCTCGGCCAGGCAGGCCGCCAGATGGGCGTGGTGATGCTGGACCTCGATGACAGGCAGGCCAAGGCTCCGGGCATGCTGCGTCGTGCGATAGCCCGGATGGGCATCGCAGGCGACCAGCGCCGGACGGTGATCGAACAGCGCGCGGTAATCGGCGATGGCACGCGTGAAGGCGTCCCAGCTGTCCGCCGCGTCGAGATCGCCCAGATGATGCGACAGCAGCGCCTGCCCACCCTTCACGAGGCAGATCGCCGATTTCATCTGCCCGCCCAGCGCCAGCACCTGCGGCGCATGCTCGAACCCCTCGGGCAGCGGCATGGTTCCGGGCACCCGCCCCCGCGCCCGGCGCAGGACCATCGGCGGCTCGGCCCGCTCGACGCTGTCATCGAGCCTGCGGGCGATCTCGCGGTCATGCAGCAGCACGGCATCGGCAAGGCCGCCCAGCATCGCGCGGGCCTCGTCATTGTCCACCGCCTGCGGCGCCCCCGACAGATTGCCCGAGGTCATCACCAGAGGCCGCGCCACGGCCGCAAGCAGCAGGTGGTGCAGCGGCGTATAGGGCAGCATCACGCCCAACCGCGACATTCCCGGCGCGACCGCCCCGGGCAGGGCGCCGGTGCCGGTGCTGATGCCGGGCACAAGAACGATGGGGGCGGCCGGATCGCGCAGCCGCGCCAGATCGGCGGCCGACGGGCTGCAGACTGCCGCCAGATCGGCCTCGCGCAGCATCAGCGCGAAGGGCTTGGCCGGACGGCGCTTGGCGCGGCGCAGCCGGTCGAGCGTCGCCGGGTTGCCCGCATCGCAGGCCAGATGAAAGCCGCCGAGCCCCTTCACCGCAAGGATGCCCCCCTGCCGCAACAGGTCCGCCGCCAGAGCCACAGGATCGCCCGCGACAACCACGCCTGCCGTCCGTTCCAGCCAGAGCCGGGGGCCGCAATCGGGGCAGGCGATGGGCTGGGCATGAAAGCGGCGGTCGGCCGGGTCGTCGTATTCGGCGCGGCAGGACGCGCAGATCGGGAAGGCCGCCATTGTGGTCTGCGCCCGGTCGTAGGGCAGCCCGCGCAGGATGGTGAAACGCGGCCCGCAACGGGTGCAGTTGGTGAAGGCATAGCCCTGCCTGCGGCCACCGCCCGCGATCTCGGCCAGACAGTCCGGGCAGGTGGCGGCATCGGGGGTGACGCGGGTCTGGGCGCCCCCGCCCCGGCTGGCGGCGATGGCAAAGCCGTCGGGGAGGGCATCAAAGCAGCGATCCCGCGCCTCGATCGCGTCGATCCGCGACAGGCCCGGCGCCCGGGCGGATAACGCGGCCTGAAAGCCCACGAGATCGCCCCCAGCCGCGCGGATCAGCACTCCCTCGGCATCGTTGAAGACCTCGCCCACCAGGCCGAATTCCTGCGCCAGTTGCCAGACGAAGGGCCGGAAGCCAACGCCCTGCACCTGGCCGCGCACCCGGATCTCGCGGCCCGGCACCATCTCAATGCACCGTGCAGACCATGCAGGGATCGAAGCTGCGTACCACATGCTGGACGGCAAGCGGCGTCGTCTCGCCCTCCGCGACCGGCACCCCCTCAAGCGCGGCTTCCAGCGGGCCGGGCGTGCCCGAGGCATCGCGCGGGCTGAAATTCCAGGTCGTGGGCGCCACGATCTGATAAGAGGCGATCCGGCCGTTCTCGACCCGCAGCCAATGGCCCAGCGCGCCGCGCGCCGCCTCGACCAGCCCGACCCCCGAGCCCTCGCGGAGCCGGGGCGCAGGGGTCATGAACGTCGCCGCAGGATCGATCTTGCGCGCGAGTTCCTCCATGAAAATCTGCGTGCGCGCAAGATCGAGCAGCCGCCCGATGACGCGGGCCATCACCCCGCCCCCTGCCAGCGCCACCGCCAGCGGATGCCCGGCGACCACCTGCCGCGCGAGCGCGCCGGTCTCGTAGCCCAGCCCGTCGAGGCGCGGTGCCTTGCACCAGCTATAGGCAGCCTCGCGCATCTCTTCGTCGGGCAGGGTCTGCCCCTCGGATGGATGCACGGCCTCGCCCAGCATCCAGGCATGAGAGAGATCCTCGGTCATCCCCCTCAGATCGAGCGGCAGGGGCCCGTCCTTCCAGAGCCCCGGTGCAAAGCCATGCCCCCCGGCCAGCGGATAGGCCCCGAAGCTGAGATAGCGCCCCGAGCCCCGGCCCAGCGCGTCGAGATCGAGATCGGCGGCAATTTCCAGAAACAGGCCCGCATCGCCCCGGTCCCAGCCCATCAGACCCTCACGCGCGCCCAGCGCCACGAAATCCTCGAGCGGGGCCCCGAACAGCTCTGCCTCGAGATAGCGGCGAAAGGCGGCGAGGCTCGCCACGATCCGCACCTTGTCGCGCGGCCCCGGGGCGCGGGTGACGCCGCCGGGCTGGATCGCTAGAGTATGCGGCCATTTCCCTGCCATCAGCCCGAGAACATGCATGAGCTCGGCCCGCGCCGCGATGGCCGCCCGCGCCGCCGAGCCGCGTTCGGCGGTGAAGCGCGCGACGGCGCGCGCATGCCAGGACCGCCCGGCATAGGCGGGGCGGGCGAAATCGGGCATGAAGAACAGGTTGAAATGGACCAGATGGTCCGAGACATTCTCGATCGCGTGGATCAGAGCGGCCATCGCCGCGCCTGCGGGCGCGGGCTCATGTCCGCCCGCATCGGCCAGCGCCCGCGCCGCCGCCGCCGACTGGCTGATCGAACAGATGCCGCAGATCCGGGGCGTGATGGTCAGCGCGTCCGAGGCTGGACGGCCGGTCATCATCCGCTCGAAACCGCGATAGAGCGGGGCATTGACCCGGGCGCTGCGAACCCGTCCTTCGGCGATGTCGAGATGAACCTCGAGATCGCCCTCGACACGGTTGAAGGGGCCGACGATCAGGCGCGTTCCGGTCATCCGCGCGGCTTGCCCGGGCGCGGCAGCACCTCGATCCGGTCAGCGGTGGCATTCTTCGCCAGCCGCTCGGGCGTCGCGGCCTTCGACAGCGAGGCCAGCGCCATGAACCAGGCCTTGGGCATGTCGGCAGGCAAACCGACCGGGATCCCCGCGACCTTGGGGGTCTCGGTGAAGGCGTGGCGCGGTTCCTCGAATTCGGGCGCGGTGCAGGAGATGCAGGGATAGCCCGCACGGGTGCAGCTTCCCTGCCCGTTCCAGGGGCGGATGTTGCAATCGCCCACCGCCTGGGTGCCGACGCAGCCCAGATGTTCCATCATGCAGCCCATTTCGCAAAGCGCGGTGGCCGAGGCCTTGTATTCGTAGAACTCGTTCTTCGGGCAGCCGTGATGGACCAGGTGCTCGGCATAGAAGCGCGGCCGGGCCAGCGCGTCGAGATCGTCGGGCCCCATCGCGCCCGCGGCGAGCAGCATCAGCGTTTCGGTGACCCAGTCGGGATGCGTCGGGCAGCCCGCCACGTTGATCACCGGCAGTCCGGTCGGGTCGCGGAACCCGGCCGGAAGGATACCGCCCGGATGGGTGCCCTCATATTGCAGCCCGGCCGCATCCGAAGGGTTCCCGCCCGCGCTGGTGACGCCGCCGAAGGCCGCGCAGGACCCCACCGCCACCACGTGCCGCGCCTGCGGCACCAGCCGCCCGACCCAGTCGAGCATCGAGCGCCCCGTCCCCGACAGCATCTGGAACCGCCCGGTCCCCTTGGGCCCGCGGGCGATGGCGCCCTCGACGCAGAGCACATCGAGCGGGACATCCCCGGCGGCGGCAGCCTCGAGCAGCCCGCGCGCCTCGGCGCCGGTCGCCTCGGACAGCGACGGGTGCCACAGGAACCGGATACCCGCGCCCTCGAAAAGCTCGAACAGCGTCGGCGCCTCGGCACAGAGCAGCGACATGGTGCAACCGCCGCAACCGGCGGCCTGAAGCCAGAGCACGTTCATGCCCCCTCTCCGGCCAGCGGCAGGTCGAGCCGGAAGCAGGCCCCTCTCTCGGCCGCGCACAGCCGGAGCTGGCCACCATGCTCGGCCGCGATCTTGGCGCTGATCGCAAGGCCGAGCCCGGTTCCCTGCCCGACCTCTTTGGTCGTGAAGAACGGATCGAAGATCAGCGTTCTGACCGCATCGGGCACGCCGGGCCCGTCATCGCTGACCTTCATGACCGCCGCCTCGGCCTCGGCACCGAACCAGAGCTCCATCCGGCCGCCCGGCCCGGCGGCGTCCCGCGCGTTCTGCACCAGGTTCATCACCACCTGCTGGACATGGCCGGGCCGCCCCAGCGCCATCACCCTGTCCGCGCCCTCAAAGGCGATCTCGACATCGCCCCGCGAGCCGCGCATCACCCAGCTTGCCGCGACCCGCGCGGTTTCGACCAGATCGAAGGCCACCCGCTCGCCGGAGCCCTCGGAAGAGAGCCGGCGCAGATCCTCGACGATGTCGCGCACCCGCTCGGCCCCGTCCCGCGCGCCCGCGACCGCATCGCGCAGATTGCGGATCTCGCGGTCCAGACGCAGCTCCTCGCGCAGCCGCACCAGTTCGGCACGGTCCGCGCCCGCCTGCACCTGCTCGAAATAGGTCTCGAACTTGCCGGCATAGCGTTCCAGCGCATGGGCATTGGCATAGACGAAGCTGATCGGGTTGTTCAGCTCATGCGCGACGCCCGCCAGCAGCCGCCCCAGCGAGGCCAGCTTTTCGTTGCGCACCAGAAGCGCCTGCGCCGCCTTCAGCTCGTCATGGCTGGCGGCCAGCTCGGCATAGGCCTGACGCAGCTCGCCCAGCGGGCGGCCGGTCAGTACATGGCCGGTGACCCGGCCGCGCTCGTCCATCCGGGGCGACAGCGACAGTTCGAGCGGCGTCGCGCCATCGGCCGCGATCAGCCCGGCCTCGATCATCACCGGACAGCGGCCCTGCCCGGCCCGCGCCATCGCCGCCTCGAGCGCTGGGCGATCGGCTTCGGAAAACAGCTCGGTGACCTGGCGTCCGGCAAACGCCTCGCGCGGGGCCCCGGTGCGAAGCGCAGTCGAGACCGATACATCCTCGACCCGGCCGCCACGGGCCACCACGATCAGCACATCCGAAACCGAGGCGAGGATCGAGCCGAGAAACGAGCGCATCGTCTCGAGCTCGGCATTCTTGGCCTCGAGCTGTTCCTGATAATCGACGAGATCGACATAGGTCCGGTCGACCGCCGACAGCACATCGGCCCAGACCGCATCCGAGAATTCGCCCTCGCCGGAGACGAGGCCCCTGGTGATGTCCCGCGCCATCTGTCCTCCTTCGGCCGGAGGATAGCTTCCTCCTGCCGCGGCGCAAATCAATTCGCGTGGTGGCGGCGGCGCACGCCCGCCGGGCGTCCGGGCAGGTCGAGCCTCGCATCGGCCCGCGGCGTCTCGGACACCACCCTGCCCCTAGAGATCACCGCCAGCCGGGCGGGCCGCAGCCGGATCGCCTCGATCGCATCGCCCGCATCGAGGATCACCAGCGAGGCCTGGGCCCCTTCATGAAGCCCGTAGCCCTCGAGATGCAGGATCTTCGCACTTTCGGTCGTCACCATGTCGAAGCAGCGCCGCATCTCGGCGGGCGAGGTCATCTGCGCCACATGCAGCCCCATGAAGGCCACGTCCAGCATGTCGGCGGTGCCCAGGGGATACCACGGGTCGCGCACGCAGTCCTGACCCCAGCCGACGGTGATGCCATGGGCCTGCAGCTCCTTCACCCGGGTCAGGCCGCGCCGTTTCGGGAAGCTGTCATGGCGGCCCTGGATCACGATGTTGATCAGCGGGTTCGGCACAGCCGAAAGCCCGGCCTCGGCCATCAGCGGCAGAAGCTTCGAGACATAGTAATTGTCCATCGAATGCATCGAGGTCAGGTGGCTGCCATTGACCCGGCCCTGAAGCCCCAGCCTCCGGGCCTCATAGGCCAGCGTCTCGACATGGCGGCTGAGGGGATCGTCGGTCTCGTCGCAATGCAGGTCGACCAGAAGCCCGCGCTCGGCGGCGATCTCGCAGAGCTCGCGGACCGAGGCACGGCCGTCTTCCATCGTGCGCTCGAAATGCGGGATGCCGCCGACGACATCGACCCCCATGTCGAGCGCGCGCAGGGTGTTGGCCCGGGCGGTCGGATCGCGCAGGAAACCATCCTGCGGGAAGGCCACCAGTTGCAGATCGAGATAGGGTTTCACGACCTCGCGCACATGCAGCATCGCCTCGACGCCCTTGAGGCTGTCATCGCAGGTATCGACATGGCTGCGGATCGCCAGCAGCCCCTGACTTACCGCCCAGTCGCAATAGGCCAGCGCGCGCTCGACCATCTGATCGACGGTCGCGATCTCTTTCAGCTCGCCCCAGAGCGCGATGCCCTCCAGCAGCGTGCCCGAGGCGTTGATCCGGGGCGTGCCGTAGGACAGCGTCGCGTCCATGTGGAAATGCGGATCGACGAAGGGCGGGCAGACCAGATCGCCCGCCGCGTCGATCACCCGCCCGGCGGTCGAGCCCGACAGATCGCCGATGGCCGCGATCCGGCCCTTCGAAATCCCGATATCGCCGACCTCTCCGTCGGGCAGGTTTCCATCGGTGATCAGAAGGTCGAACTCGGCCATGTCAGCGTTCTCCGCGGTTAAAGGGCGTCATCAGGGCGGCGGGCACCTCGGCCCGGCGCGACATCAGGACCAGCGCCAGGATCGACAGCGCATAGGGCACCATCAGGAAGACCTGGTAGGGGATGTCGGCGCCGAGCGGCGTCTGCTGCAATCGGATCTGTAGCGCGTCGAAAGCCGCAAACAAGAGCGCTCCGATCAAGGCCTTGCCCGGACGCCAGGCGCCGAAGACGACAAGCGCGATGCAGATCCAGCCGCGCCCGTTCACCATCTCGAAGAAGAAGGAGGAAAAGGCCGACATGGTCAGGAAGGCCCCGCCCACCGCCATCAGCCCCGACCCGGCCATCACCGCGCCGATGCGGATCGCGGCGACCGACAGGCCCTGCGCCTCGACCGCCGAGGGATTCTCGCCCGCCGCGCGCAGGGCAAGGCCCAGCGGCGTGCGGTACAGAACCAGCGCCACGACGATGACGGTGGCGAAGGCCAGATAGGTCAGCGCGGTCTGGGAAAAGAGCGCTTCGCCGAAGAAAGGAAGATCGGAAAGGCCAGGGATATGCAGGGGCTGGAACGGCTCGATCCGGGGCGGGCTGGTGACCTCGGGCAGCGACAGGCGGTAGGCATAATAGGCGCTGGAGGTCGCCAGCATGGTGATGCCGAGGCCCACGACGTGCTGAGACAGCCCGAAGGGCACGGTCAGAAGCCCGTGCAACGCGCCGAAGGCCATGCCGGTCAGAAGCGCGACCAGCATTCCCGGCCAGAGCCCGAGGCCCGCATAGACCGCCATCCAGCCCGCGAAGGCGCCCGCGACCATGATCCCCTCGATCCCGAGGTTCAGAACGCCCGCGCGTTCGCAGATGAGCTCGCCCATAGTGGCGAAGATCAGCGGCGAGGCGATGCGCAGCACCGCCGCCCAGAAGCTGGCCGACAGAAGGATGTCGAGGATCTCCATCAGCCCCTCACCACGCGGAATTTCGTCAGAAGGATCGCCAGCACCATCGACAGAAGCGCCACCGCGACCGAGATGTCGGCGATATAGGTGGGCACGTCGGCCGCGCGGCTCATGCTGTTGGCGCCGACGAAGACGCCCGCCACGAAGATCGCCGAGGCGACGACGCCCAGCGGGTGCAGAAGCGCCAGCATGGCGACGACGATGCCCGTGTAGCCAAAGCCCGGGCTCAGATCCAGGGTCAGGTTGCCCTTGAGCCCCGCGACCTCGGAGAAGCCAGCCAGCGCCGCCAGCCCGCCCGACAGAAGCGCTGTCTTGACGATCACCCGGTTGACCGGGATGCCCGCAAAGCGCGCGGCCTGCGGGTTCAGCCCCACCGCGCGGATCTCGTAGCCCAGCGTCGTGCGGATCTGGATCAGCCAGACCGAGACCGCCGCGATCAGCGCCAGCCCGAACCCCCAATGCAGCCTGAGCCCCTCGATCAGCCGCGGCAGGCGGGCATCGCGCGGAATGGGCGGCGATTTCGGCCAGCCCATCCCCATCGGGTCCTTCAGCGGGCCTTCGAGCAGCATCGAGATGACCAGCAGCATGATGAAATTCAGCAGAAGCGTCGTGACCACCTCGTCGACGCCGAGCCTGAGCTTCAGCACCGCGGGCCCCAGCAGGACCAGCGCGCCCGCAAGGATCGCGGCCAGCGCCATCATGGGGATCGCGACCGCGCCCGGCAGGCCGAGCTGGGTGCCGACCAGCACGGTCATGAGCGCGCCCGCGTAAAGCTGCGCCTCGGCCCCGATATTCCAGAGCCGGGCACGGAAGGCCACGGCGACGGCCAGCCCGGTGAAGATCAGCGGCGTCGCCCGGTTCAGGGTCTCGAGCAGCGCGAATTTCGAGCCCGCAGCCCCCTTCACGATCAGCCCCAGCGTGGCGAAGGGGTCGGCGCCTGCGAGTTTCGCAAGCCCCGAGGCCACCGCGACGGTGAAGGCCAGCGCCGCCAAGGGCAGCCCCAGACGGCGGGCCAGCGTCGGATTGTGGACCGGGTCAAGCCGCATGGTCGAACCCCTGCCCCGCCATCCAGGCGCCCAGTTCCGCGGGTGTCTTCGAGCCGCGCGCAAAGCCCGGCGACAGCCGCCCCTCGGACATGACATGGATCACGTCGGACAGCGCCAGGATCTCGTCGAGATCCTCGGAAATCAGCAATATGGCGGCGCCCGCATCCCGCGCCGCGATCAGGCATTCCTGCACGTAGGTCAGAGCCCCGATATCGAGCCCGCGCACGGGCTGGTTGGCCAGAATGATCCTTGGCCCCGCCTCCAGCGCGCGCCCCAGGATCAGCTTTTGCATGTTGCCACCCGAGAGCAGCCGGATCCGGGCCTCGGGCCCGGGACAGCGCACGTCATAGTCGGCGATGATCTTCTCGGCATGGGTCCGCGCGGCGCGCCAGTTCATCCAGCCATACCGGCTGTAAGGCGCGCGCGCGTAATCCTCGAGAACGGCATTCTCGGTCAGGGAGAAATCGGCGATCGAACCCGTCGCGTGGCGATCCTCGGGGATGCGGCCGACCCCGGCGGCCAGCGCCGCGCGGGGCGACCAGACGCTGACCTCGGCGCCATGGACCTCGAGCCGTCCCTGATCGGGCGCGGTCATGCCCGAGACCAGATCGGCCAGCGCCCCCTGCCCGTTGCCCGACACGCCGGCAAGCCCGGTGATCTGCCCCGCCCGAAGATCGAGCGTGACGCGGTTCAGCCCCGAGCGGCTGCCCTCGGGATGGCAGGTGACGTCCCTCAGCGACATCAGCGCAGGCCCGGGGGTGGCGGTCGAGGGATGCGGCAGGCGCACCTCTTCGCCCACCATCATCTCGGCCAGGCGGTGGCGGTCGGTCTCGGCGGTGGCGACCTCGCCCGCGACACGGCCATGGCGCAGCACGATCACCCGGTCGGCCGCGGCCATCACCTCGTGCAGCTTGTGCGAGATGAAGATCACCGACAGCCCCCGGGCCACCGCCTTCCTGAGCGTGGCCAGAAGCGCGTCGGTCTCCTGCGGGGTCAGCACGGCGGTCGGTTCGTCGAGGATCAGCACCCGCGCCTCGCGGTAAAGCGCCTTCAGGATCTCGACGCGCTGGCGCTCGCCCACGGAAAGATCGCGCACCTTCGCATCGGGACGGACCGCAAGGCCGAAATCGCGCGACAGCGCCGCGATCCGCGCCCGCGCGGCAGACCGCCCCAGCCCGGCCCGCCAGAGCGGCCGGGTGCCCAGGAGGATATTCTCGGCCACGGTGAGATTGCCCGCGAGGGTGAAATGCTGGTGGACCATGCCGACGCCCGCAGCCAGAGCCGCCCCGGGCTGGCCGGGCGGCAGCGGCCTGCCCATCACCTCGACACTGCCCGCATCGGCGGTGTAATGGCCGAAGAGGATGTTCATCAGCGTGGTCTTGCCCGCGCCGTTCTCGCCCAGAAGCGCGAGGACCTCGCCCCTGTGCAGGGCGAAGCCGATATTGTCATTGGCTCTCAGCGTCCCGAAGCTCTTGGTGATCCCCTCGAGCTTCAGGACAACCGGTCGGGTGCCGGACATCAGGAGGACTTGGGCTCTTTGTCGTTGATCTCGACGGTGAAATCGCCTGCCTTGATAGCCGCCTCTTTCTGCGCGATCAGCTCCATCGCCGATTGCGGAACCTTGCCCTCGAAAGTGCCAAGCGGCGCCAGCGAACAACCGCCTTCCTTCATGAAGGAATAGACGCCGTAATCATCCGCCTTGAAGCTGCCCGCCGAGACGTTCCCCAGCGCGGCAGCGAGCGTCGGCGCGAAGTCCCAGATCGCCGAGGCGACGACGGTATCGGGATAGTCGGGCTGGGTGTCGATGACATTGCCGATGGCCAGCACGCCCTTTTCCTGCGCCGCATCCGAGACGCCGAAGCGTTCGGCATAAAGCAGGTCGGCCCCGTTCTCGATCATCGCGAAGGCGGTTTCCTTGGCCTTGGGCGGATCGAACCAGGAGCCGATGAAGCTGACCTGGAAAGTGGCGTCGGGTTTGACCTCGCGCACGCCCGCCATGAAGGCATGCATCAGCCGGTTCACCTCGGGGATCGGGAAGCCGCCGATCATGCCGATATTGCCGGTCTTGCTCATCGCACCCGCGACGATGCCCGACAGGTAGGAGGCGTCCTGGATATAGTTGTCGAAGACGGCGAGGTTGGGATAATCCGGGTCGGGCTTGAAGGACGAGCCCATCAGGAAGGCGGTCTCGGGATAGTCGAGAACCACTTCGCGCGCCTCCTGTTCGACGCCGAAGATCTCGCCCATGATGAGCTTGACCCCCTGTTCGGCATATTCGCGCATGACGCGGGGATAGTCGGTATTGGTGGTGTTTTCCGAGAAGGCATAGGTGATCTCGCCCGCCGCCCGTGCCGCATCGGCGGCCTTGTGCAGCCGGCTCACCCATTGCTGCTCGACCGGCACCGTGTAGATGCCCGCCACGCTGACCGGCTCGGCCGCCAGCCCGCGCCGCGGCCAGAGCCCAAGCCCCAGCCCGGCCGCCGCACCGGCCCCGCCCAGCAAGAGCCCACGCCGCCCCATCGCGAACCCGTCCCGCGTTGTCGCCATACCTTCATCCCCTGTAACATGTCCCCGTGGATGACGGCATTCGGCGCCATCGGCCGGGATTTTGGAATGGCCGGACAGTGCCACGGGTGCCCGGCGAAGAAAAGCCCGCTCGTTTCCCGGGCCGGGGCAAAGCACCTGACAGGGAAATGGGCCCCCTGCCGTCCAGTCGGGATGTTCCCGCCCCGGCTCTATCGGCCCGCGGCGCGCAGGGCGGATCGTCTATTGCCGGAAACGACCATCTGAGCGTCGCCGGGGAAGGGCGGCTCCGGCCGGACAGGCACAGACGCCTCCGGCATCTGGCCATGATCCCGCCCCCAGGATCGGCCGCATGGACCGTGGCCAGAGCCCGCGGCCCCGGCATCTACACCCGGCTTTCGGCCCGGACCTGGCGACGGAACCGACGACGCCCATGCCCGGCCGCAGCCTATTCCCCTGCCCCGAAGACGGCCGTGGGACAGCCCGACAGGGCCAGCCGCGCAAGCGCGCGTCAGGGTCCGGGCATTACGATCCCTCCCGCTTGCGCAGACCAGAGGGATCAGAGGCTTCGGCGGCAGGAACGCGCGGCATCCTTCGACGCCATCGGCCCGAAGCTGCCAGCCGAGGGCCGTTCTGCAGCTCGCGGGTATCACGAAGCCAGGAGCGAACCCGGGCTTCCGGTTTCTCATATTGCCTTCGCAGGGTGTTTCCAGTAATGCAGCGCGCAAGGTGCCGGGCACCTGCCGCCTGCGGACGCAAGTCACGGTGAAGCCCGGAGCGAAAGACGACATCTCACCCTCGAAGCATTTCGCAGGTGGGCAATGCAGGCTCCCTCCCGATCCGAAATGCCTCTCCGGAGGAGTGAGCGATGTCCGTCGGACCCGTCCCTGAAACACGTGAAAACCCATTCCTGACCCGTCCGATCGGGGGGTTGTTCCTGTCGAATGCCCTTCCAATGGCGGTGGTCATGTCGATGGGGGGCCTGCTGAACGTCGCCGACGGGATCTTCGTCGGACGCGTCATCGGCCCCCAGGCTCTGGCCGCGGTCAGCCTGGCCTTTCCTATCGTCATGCTGCTGACGGCCCTGACCAGCCTGGCGGGCGGCGGCATGTCGAGCCTGCTCGCCCGTCATCTCGGGGCCGGCGACCGCGCCGAGGCAGGCGCGGTCTTTGCAGGCGCGCATGGCCTGGCCCTCGCCATCTGCGCGGCCCTGATCGCCCTGGCTCTTGCAGTCGGGCCAGCCACGGTCTCGGCGCTCGCCGCCGGACATACAGAGGTGGCGGGTCCGGCGCAGAGCTATCTGCTGATCCTGATCCTCGGCGCCCCGATCCAGTTCGGCCTGGGGCTTCAGGCCGATGCCATGCGCAATGAAGGCCGGGCCGGGCAGATCGCCCTGCTTTCGGTGATCGTGAACCTGCTGAATATCGGCGCGAACTATGTCGCGATCGTGCTTCTCGGGCTGGGCGTCGCGGGCTCGGCCCTCGGCACCGTCGCGGCACAGAGCCTCGGCCTGGCGATGCTGCTGCTTCTGCGGGCGCGCGACCGGGATCTTTTGCCCCTTGGCACCCTTTGGCGTCACGGCTGGCTGTCGGGATGGGGGCAGATCCTCTCGCTCGGCCTACCGCTTTGCCTGAACTTCATCGGAATGGCCCTGGTGGCCGGCATGGTCATCCTGCTCATCGGCACCACAGCCGCGGATCATGCTGTCCATATCGCCGCCTATGGCGTGGTGACGCGCCTTCTCGGGCTGGCCTTCCTGCCGCAGATGGCGATCGCGCTGGCCACCCAGAGCATCACCGGCAACAATGCCGGGGCCGGTCGCATGGATCGTGCCGGCGCGGCCCTGCGGCTGGCCATGGGCTGCGCGTTCCTCTGGTGCCTCGGCGTGACACTGGCAGGAGCCTTCGCGGGGGAACCGCTGGGCGCTCTGTTCTCGGAGGACCGACGCGTCGTCGAGGCGGTTGCCGCGATCCTGCGACCGATGACGGCGCTTTACGCCATCACCGGGCCGGTTCTCGTCGTCGCCCTGCATTTCCAGGCGATGGGCCATCCGCTCCGGACCGCGGCGCTGACCCTGATCAAACCCTGGCTGCTGACACCGGTCCTTCTTGTCGTCCTCAATCTCCTGTCGGGGATCGATGGCCTGTGGCTTGCCTTTCCGGTTGCGGATGCCCTGCTTCTTGTCCTCGCCCTGACGCTGGTCCTTCGCGGCCACCTTCTCGCCCCTGTCCCGGCGCCCCTGCCTGTCAAGGAAACAGCATGAAACAACCATCTCTCGAGACCGTCAAAACCCAGGCCAAGGCGCTCCGGCAGACCTTGCAAGACCGAGGCACGGCGATCAGCCATGCCCAGTCCCTCGAGCTTGTCGCCCGTCAGCACGGGGCGCGGGACTGGAACACGCTGCATGCCCGGCTCAGCCAGCGCAACGCCCCGCCTGAGCTCGCCCTGGGCAGCACGGTGACGGGCCACTATCTGGGCCAGGCCTATAGCGGTAAAATTGTCGCCCTGTCGGGGCCTGCAGAGCATCGCCACGTCGAGATCGCGCTGGATCAGCCGATCGACACCGTTCGGTTCGACAGCTTTTCGAACTGGCGCCACCGCATTCGCGGCACGATCGGCGAAGATGGCCGCAGCGCCCGCAAGACATCGGATGGCTCTCCGCATCTTACCGTGGAGATTGCGCCAAACTGAGCGCACGCTCCCGGCAGAATCATTTCGCCGGAGCCGCCCTCAGAAAGCCCGGCCTTCCCGGCGGAGGCCGGCTTCCCTCCTGCATGGCGAAGCTCGGGCAAGGCGGCTGAGATGTCCGATCCTCGGGTCGGGGGCAACTGCCTTGAAAGAGAGGCAGAACGATCCGCTGCGGTTCACGCCCCCCGCCCTGCGGGTCCGGCCTCGCGCCCCTCGTGCAATCGGCCGCGCAGAGTGACCGAATGGCCACAATGAAGCGGTCCCGAGGTCAATGTCGGCAGGGGCCTGCGTCCCTTGCAGGAGGTGCATGGCGGCAATACCGGGTCGGCGATTGTGCCCATGGTACAAATCCTTACATGTCGGACGCCATAGAACAAAGGACAAGACCATGACCACGCTGACCCATGCCGCCGCGCCGAATGCGGCCTTCATCGCCCGGCTGAGCGTCCTCGCCGAAGACATCCGTCAGGCCGGCCGCCGCTACAGCATCCGGCGTCAGACCATCCGCGAACTGTCGGCCCTCTCGGACCGCGACCTCAAGGATCTGGGCATCTACCGTTGCGAGATCGGCGCGATCGCCACCGAAGCCTCCCGCAAGGCCTGAGCGACGCTCCGACGGGGACCGGGGCCGCGCCTTGCGCCGGAGCCCGCCCCGCCGAGCGAACCTCACCTCTCCCCGATCCGGCCCCGGCCGCGCCTTCCCAACAAGTGGCTTGACCCGAGCGGAGACGTGACATACCTACGTTGGGCCTTTCGCGGGTATGGTGAAATGGTATCACACGAGCCTTCCAAGCTCTTGGTGCGGGTTCGATTCCCGCTACCCGCTCCACTCTCTCAGACAGTCGGACATTGCCCCCCCCCGGAATGTCGCCCTCGGGTAACTTCCGCGCAAGCGGCCGCACGCATCTGCGGCCTTGCCCGAGCCGTCCCCTCTGCCCCATCTCCCCTGACCTGCGCCCCGTCACAAGACGTCATGAGACGCGTGTTATCGGCGCGGTTCATCCTGGAATTCGGCATCCTCGGTGACGCCCGCCCAAGACAGCAGGACAGCACGTCGCGCCACCGGAGCGAGACCATGGCCTCCAGCGCCGAGATATCCGCTTGGCCACGCCATCTTCGAGGGCGTTCCGGCGCGCGCGTTCCGACTGGCCATGGTGCAGGCCCGAGCTGGCTGGGTGGGACCAGGCGCGTGCCGTCGCCCACCAGCCTGTCCGGCTCAAGGGTTGTCTGCCTCGTTCACACCTTCTCCGAGTACGGTGCGGCGGTCGCGATCTGAAAGCTCCGAATGTAGTCCCGTGCTGGCCAAGTGAGACCAGGCGCGCGCCGTCGTCCAATCGTGACGGCGGTCTTCATCCTGTGAACCAACTGGGTCCATGCGGCTGATCCTCCCCTGCCGCCCGATGCAGTCGAGTTCGCTGAGCCCGACGGATGTCCGTCAGGCCTTGGCATAGGTCAGCTTCCCATCAATGATCGCATCCAGAATCCGGTCGCACTCGTGGTTCAGTCTGCGTGCGATTATCTGTCCACTTAACCTCCTTTCCCAAAATAGCATGGAAAGAAGGTTAAGTGGACACTTTATAGTATGTGTATCTATTAAGCCGCTCGACTATATCCCGTGAGCTACCCCCCGAAATTCGGACAGTGACGTAAGCTACGATTTGCAGTCTGCTGATCTTCGACGAGAAGGAGATCAGAGATGTCGAAACGCAAGCAGCACGCGCCTGAGTTCAAGGCGAAGGTCGCGCTGGAAGCCCTGAAGGGTGAAGAGACGGCGGCCGAGCTGGCGAGCCGGTTCGGAGTGCATCCGACGATGATCCATCAATGGAAGCGCGCCCTGCTCGAAGGCGCGTCCGGCGTGTTCGAGCGCGGTGGCCGCAAGAGACCCGAGATCGACGAGGAGCAGGTGAAGGAGCTCCACGCCAAGATCGGGGAGCTGGCGGTGGCCAACTCTTTTTTGGAACGAAAGCTGAAGCCCTGGGGCGGGAAGTGAGGCGCGGTATGATCGAGCCTGACCATCCTCAGCTGTCCATCGGTCAGCAGTGCAGGCTGCTGTCGATTGCGCGCTCGTCCTATTACTACGAGCCGAAGGGAGAGACCGCACAGAACCTCGGCCTGATGCGGCAGATCGACGAGCAGTTCCTGTAGACGCCGTTCTTCGGTGTCCGCCAGATGACCTGGCACCTGCGCAATGACGGGCATCTCGTGAACGAGAAGCGAATACGCCGGCTAATGCGCCTCATGGGGCTGATGCCGATTTACCAGAAGCCCAACACGAGCAGGCCGGCGAAAGGACACAAGACCTATCCTTACCTTCTGAAAGGGCTGCACGTGGATCGTCCGAACCAGGTCTGGTGCTCGGACATCACCTACCTGCCCATGCGCCGCGGGTTCCTATACCTCATAGCGATCATGGACTGGCACACGCGCAAGGTTCTATCCTGGCGGATCTCGAACACCCTGGAGGCCGACTTCTGCGTCGAAGCACTGAGCGAGGCCATCCACAAGTTCGGCCCGCCCGAGATCATGAACACGGATCAGGGCAGCCAGTTCACGTCCTGCGCCTGGACCGACCGGCTCCGCCGATCCGGTGTGCGCATCTCGATGGATGGGAAAGGCCGATTCCTCGACAACATCTTCATCGAGCGGCTGTGGCGAACCCTGAAATACGAATGCGTCTACCTGCATGCCTGGGAGACCGGATCAGAGACGAAAGGGGCTATCCGGAAATGGATGACCTTCTACAACCACCAGCGTCCTCACTCAGCCCTCGGCGGCAAGCCACCGGCGCTGGTTTATTGGCAGAGAAATGATATCAACAAACCCGATCAGCAGGTGCAAAGAGTAGCTTAAATTACGCCAGATACTGTCCAACCGATGGGGAGTAGCTCAATGTGCGAATTTCTGAGCGACGGCCTGTCTTACTTTGACCTCGCGACCATCGAGAACGCCACATCACAGGAGGACGCGATTTGTCCGAAGTTCTGAACCTCGTCCACCTGCCGGATGGCCGCGTCGTCAACGAGACGGGTGCTGACCCGGCCATTCCAAGAGTGACCGGATTTGTCAGATACTTTGTCGGCGCAGACCTTGGGCAGTCGAACGACTATTCCTCGGCTGTCGTCGTGAAGGATCAGCAGTTGCCCATCTTCGACGGCAACCGGGTTACGCTCGGGGCGCGGGAACGCACGGTCGTCTTCGCGGACAAATTCCGGGGCGTGTCCTACGTTGATGTCTGCGACTACCTGATCCGCCTGCGCAACGCGCCGCCGTTCGGTGGCAAATCGGAACTCGTGATCGACGGCACGAGCATTGGCCGTGTCGTGTCAGACGTTCTGACTGACCAAGGCGTCGATCACACGGCTATCACCATGACCGGCGGGCAGGACTGGAATCGCAAGGGGCGGTATGTGAACGCCTCGAAGACGCTCATGATCGAGAATCTTGCCGTGCTGTTCGCGGCGGGCGAATTGAAGTTCGCTCACGACCTGCCGCTCAGGCAGGAGATCGAGGAAGACCTCGGATCGTTCACGACCCAGACAACGGCGGCTGGCAACATGGTCATCAGCCAGAGTCGCAACGCGTCGGGTCACGGTGACTTGGGCATCGGTTTGATCTGCGCCGCCTTCGCTTCCCAATACCTTACGCCGCAGAGCATCAAGGTCAGTCATCTGCGGGGATGGTACTGAAATTCCGGGCGCTCTCGTCGCGCTCGTGCCCGTCGCGCCTGCCGTTGCCCGACGAGTTCGACGAGACACGCCCAGCGACCCCCGAAAAATCGCGCGCTGATGGGCGTCTCCATGTTTTGGGCATCGTCATGCCCACGAACGCGAACCCCGCCTTAGACGCGCGCTGCTGGGCGGCCATTGCGCCTACCTACGGCGCATGCGAGCGAGGCGAGCCTTCGCGACAATCGCGGAGAGTGCTACTGCGGCTTCAATTCCTCCAGTTTCATCAATCGCAAGCTTGAGAAGACGCCCAATTATGACTTCGTCAAACCCAGAGTTGATAATTATATCCGAGGCCCTATCCAACCCAGGATACCGTTCAGGCCTATGCTGTTGTCTAACGTTCGAACGTTGCCTATCTTCGATAGTATGAGCCTGCCTCTCAGCGTGTTCAAATATATCAGGCTGTTCCTTGCCTATTTCTTGCTTCGGATCAGGCCTTTGAGGCACAGATGGGCGTGGCATTTGCTTATCATCTACTGAGTTTGTGATCTTCGCTCGTCGCTTTGCAAGGACACTTTGTCCAAAAGGCAGTTCGAACCATTGCCATATTGCCGAACCTGCGTTGTATTCCGGACCCTTTGGTTTGAGTTCGCCGATCCCGGAAAGTGCCAAGGTGTTCTTCCAATAGACGACGGCATCGGACTGATTGGTTGGAGGCTCCCACGCAGAAACATCCGGATAAGTAAAGCTGCTGGCCTCCTCATTTCTTGCGACGCTCGCCATGCGAAGAGCCTCAGCGCGCAAATAGCTCGCGTCCTGAATGCTCCAATTCGGCTCACGCGTGGAAAGTGCGCCGAGTATTGCTCCCGCCATCGAGGCAATTGTGTCGGTGTCGCTTTCTAGTTCGTTAGCGGATTCAATAAGGGCATCTTCTATCTCTGACGGAGTATGAAGTTCAGAAAGGAACAAGGCCGCAAGAGCGGTCTTAAAACCTGAACCCCGAAATTGATCAGTTAGGCAGCCCAATCCTTCCAGCACCTCGTGGTAGTTCGGGGTAGAATTCTTTTCGACTAGCCCCTGCACGATAGAGATGTCGCGGATAGCCTCCTCTTGAAAATTTCGGATTGCGGTATCAAAACTCTGGCTGGCTTCGCGTTCCCATGTGGGTTTCCAGAAAGAAGAGAGTTCGTTATCCTTTTCAATTATTTCAGGAAGTCTTCCACAGACAGATACGTACTCTATTGCGCAATCAATTGAAGGGACTTCTTTCCTAATAAGCGTGTCCCACAGGCATAGAGCATGGAAAACCGCGCCGCAGAATCCATGGGGATGACCATGGGTCACCACCGCATCACGCATTACGCGCAAAACCAGATCGTCGAGTGTGCCACGGGCGCTCCATATGTGAGGTTGTATTCGCATGGCTGCACCGTTGCCGCCCGCCGTCACGTATTTTTGCCGATCTGATGAGAAAAAGTTCGAAAACCAGTTTACACCCCGTTTGGACAGGTTAGCCGCTGCGGCTTTAGAGCCAATACCAGCGCCCAAACAGTAGCCTTGCCATGAAGTCACCTCGATCTTTGCAAAGGCCTCGACGTCGAAGGTGCCGTTGGCGCTGATTGCCCTCGAAACGCATAACCGTAGTTGTGTGTCATCGGAGTACGTGCCCGCAGGTAGGTCGACTGTCACTCCTGAACGCCCTCCGATGAGACGTTTCCATGGGACAGGTTCCGACACTTTTCGGCTGCCAGTCCGGCGCTCCACGCCACTTGCCCCATGTGAGAGTTCCGTTATCCATCCAAGAGCGTCGCCGGCGGCGGCCCACAAGGCAGAGTTGACGACCGCACGCTGATAGTCAGGTGCGCTGTATGACGTCGCGGGTGCTTTTTCGTTGCGGGTATTCAATTCTTCTTCCCCAAGAACTTCTGAGGTGAAACCGAGACCGTGACGCCCGAGTACTCGAACTCATCCAGCCAGCCGACAGCTGTATCGTGGTGCTCCGCTTTCTGTACATATACATGGTTTAGGTAGCTTAAGCTAAGTCGTTCTGGATATAGAACCTCAGCCTGTTCGCAGGTTGGCAAGTTGTCGCTTCGGCCATGTCGGCGCACGTCCCAAGGGCGCCCACCGGCGCCATGAGCTTTACGCCGAATGCACTCTGCAAACAGAGCGTCAAACCCTTCTTCACCCCGGTCCCGTTCGCATTCGTCGTATCCATTATTTGTAGTGGCAAACCAGACACCTTCATGAGTCATGATCTCAGGTGAAAAAGCAAGGATGCACCACCAAACATCGTCGTTGGTATGCCAACGCAGCGAGAACTCAAAAAATCTGCGATTGATTTCAGAAACGGACAGGTTCACGAAGCGTATCCAGTCTTCCGACTTGTCGAAAAAAGCGGACTTTTCCGGCCTATTCTCGGAATTCAATTGCAGGACATGACGCAGGTAGGCGTCTTCGCCTACAAGCGGGCGCGACAATAGACTTTTGCTCGCGAGTGAACCAACCAATCCGCGATTTGTCGTGAAGTGCAGTACTTCCGTGATTCCCCGTTCTTGTATCGACGTTTCTATGGTCATAAAGGTACCGCTTCGTATGTCTGATCGTCGAAGTAATCGGTTAGACGAGATTCCTCGCCCGGCTTGTAACCGACAATGACCTGTTTCCTAGCTCGGGCAACCGCTACTGCAAGAAGGCGTCGCAAAACCTGAATTTGATCAGTTCGCTCTTCATCTCCAAAGTAAGTGTTCTCTTGATTGAAGCCAATGATAATGACGTGATCAAACTCAAGGCCTTTGGCGGAATGGAATGTGCACAAAGCAATATTCTCATCACCTGCGGGCCATTCGCCATTGCGTTGCATCTCTACATAGTCCAGCCCGGTTCTGGATAGTTCGCACCTGACGGTATCGAACCAACGCCCGCCTTCAGGTTTTAGAAATGCCACAGTTTCCTCATCGAGGTCGACAGAGTTGCGGATATATTCTAGCGCCCATCTAATCTGTTGAGAGTACTTTCCTGAAATTACCTTTGGTAACGGTCCGCTGGACTTAGCATTGTCAAGATTCGGCAAGACGCCATCAGTGTCTACGGTAATTCCAGCGAGAATGCTCGATGCAAAGGCGGCTATTTCTTTTGTGTTCCTGTGGTTTTCTCTAAGGCGGTGCGACCGATTCCCGGTAACGTCAATACCAGCTTCTGCCCATGTAAATCCTCTTGCATAGATGCGTTGCGCGGTGTCGATAACAAAGGTGACCGCATGCTCGTCAGCTAGGTGGTGCTTTATTGCGCGAATTTCATTCGCCGAAAAATCCTGACTCTCGTCTACAATAATAACATCATAACCTAGAGACGGAATGTCCGTGCGCATTCTTATCGCAAGAGAGTTCCAGTCTAGCCAGTTATTGTCGGCAAGGTGGCGGTAATACGGATAAATGACTTCGTCTAGAAGACGTCGCCTTAAGCTCGCTTCCACTCTAGGTAGCGCACCGCGCCCTGTGCGTTCGGCTGAGATATAGCTTTCCAAATCATTCGGCTCAAATCGACCCATGAGGTATTCAGATTCTTGAACCACATAAGAAGGCTCTAGGCCCTCAAACCGGTTTGCAAGCCTATGAAGTGAATTTCGCGCTGCGTCCGCACTCACGCTACCTACGCCTAGTTTGGTCATCGACCACTTTGCGAAGGTCCGAATTTCGATTTCTACGCCGACTTCGTTGACTTGTGATTCTGCAAGTGCGCGAACGTAGCCCGCGAGAGTTCTGTTGAAAGTAAGCAAAAGCACTTTGACTGGGGTGTCATCTCCAATGCGATCTTTTCGCGCACGCATCATGCCCTTTAGAGATTTGAGGCGCAGGAGCGCCGTAGTCGTTTTGCCGCTGCCAGCAGACCCACGAATTAATTCCGCGCCCGTTTGGTTACCGCTTATTAGTTTGAGCTGCTCAGACGAAGGAACAATATTTTTTAAATGTTTCATGCCACTAACCATATCCTGTGCCGCGTTAGTACTAGCACTCGGAGCGTGAGGTTGAAACGTTGATTCCGCTCGAGATCGCCGGTTCGATCAAGCATGTTGGTTTGCTGCGCTCCCGCGGCCTGTTGTAGCCCATTCTTCCTACAACCGTTTCGTCGGCATCTTGCTTGGCCTCTTGGTCAAGTGCAATGTTGACTGGAACGTCTCCGGTGCGCCAACTTTTGGCATGGACCCAAAGGCGCGATACCGTTTCAAGAACAGGTTGACTCTCTCAGCCAAGGAGGCTTTGCGTCGTGCAGGCCCAGCAGCGCCGCCTTGGCTCGACGACGAGCACAAGTTGGTCATTGAGCGCATCTTCGCGGAGGCGGAGCAACGGTCGGTGTGGACGGGCATTCCGTTTGAGGTCGACCACATCGTCCCTTTGAACGGTAGGTGCCCGGACACGCTTGAGCGCAATGTTTGCGGCTTGCATGTCTACTGGAATTTGCGCGTCGTGCCTATGCAGGTGAACCGCAACAAGTCGGACTTCTTCGAGACAGAGTGACTTGTTGGTGGCGACAAGGAGCGGGCGGTGGAAGCTGGCGACAGTGACGACGACATTCCGTTTTGACTGTGCCCGCGTTGCAAAATCGTTGCAAAAACGAAAAAAGGCGATCCCGAAGGATCGCCATTTTTGCTTTACAACCAAGTGGTTGATTGGCTCCGGCGGTAGGGATCGAACCTACGACCAATTGATTAACAGTCAACTGCTCTACCGCTGAGCTACGCCGGAACGTGGGGGGCATATAGCAAGTCGTTTCAGGCGCGTCCAGAGGGGTCTGACGAAAAAATGCAGAGGGCGTCAAACCAGCCGCCAGACGGCCTCCGTCACCGCGCCGCCTTCGGAGCTGGCAAGAGATTTATCCCTTAGTTCAATAAGATGCGCCAGCACGTTGCGGGTGGCGGCGGGCAGGAGCGCGGGCGGCGTGTCAGTGTAGATCGCCCGGGCCAGGGCCGCGGGCGTCCCCGGAGCTTCGGAGAGAAGTTCGAGAAGCCGCGCGCCGCGAGCACGGCGATGGGCGGCGAGCGCCGCGATCCGTGCCGGGCCATCGGCGACAGGGGGGCCATGGGCGGGAAACAGACACCGCTCGGGCCGCGCGGCCAGCCGCTCGAGAGAGGACATGAAGGCACCGAGATCGCCGTCGGGGGGCGAGACCATCGAGCTTGCCCAGCCCATCACATGATCGCCGGTGAAGAGCGCCGCGCCCTCCGGGTCGAGGCCGCTCCAGGCCAGGCAAAGATGATTGCCCATATGGCCCGGCGTATGCAGCGCGGTCAGATGCCAGTCCGGGGTCACGAGGGTTGTCCCGTCGGCCAGCCGCTCGTCCGGGCGGAACCCGGCATCGACCCCCTCGCCGCCTCCGAGCCCCGCGAGCCCGGCCAGATCGGCCCTCCGACCAGCGCTGCTGTCTCCGAAGGCGAAAACCGGCGCGCCCGTCGCCTCGGCCAGCGGCCGGGCCAGCGCGGAATGGTCCAGATGGGAATGCGTGACGAGGATGCGCGTGATCTTCTCGCCGGGTTCGAGCGCCGCCAGCACAGCCTCGAGATGCGGCCTGAGCGCCGGGCCGGGATCGATGACCGCCACCTCTCCCTCGCCAAGGAGGTAGCTGTTGGTGCCGCGGAAGGTCATCGGCGAGGGGTTGGGGGCGAGGACACGTCGCAGCCCCGGCGCCAGCCGGTCGACCCGGCCGGGCATGGGGGCAAAGGCGGTGGGGTCGTCCATCATTCCCCTTTCGTCGCAGCGGCGGCGCCGATATGGCTTTAGCATGGTGGAGCGCTGGATCAAACGGGTGCTGCCGCGGGGGCTCTATGGCCGGGCCGCGCTGATTCTGATCGTGCCGATCGTCACGATCCAGCTGGTCGTGTCCGTGGTCTTCATTCAGCGCCATTTCGCCGATGTCACCCAGCAGATGACCCGGGCCCTCGTGCTGGAACTGGCTTACCTGACCCGGATGGTGGAGGCCGCGCCAGATCTGGCCACCGCACGATCCGAGGCCGAAGCCGTGGCAAGGCCGCTGGACCTGGCGCTGGTGCTGCCAGGCGACGCGCCGCAGGACATCAGCCGCCGGTTCTACGATCTGTCCGGCAAGACCGTGACCGCCACATTGCGCCAGGGTCTGCCGGGCTTCACCGGGATCGACCTCGCGACCGATACCGCCCGCGTCTGGGTCGGGATCGCGACCGGCAAGGGGCCGATGGAGGTGTCGTTCAACCGCCGCCGGGTCTCGGCGACCAACCCGCATCAGTTGCTTGTCCTGATGGCGTCCACCAGCGCGCTGATGACGCTGATCGCCTTCCTGTTCCTGCGCAACCAGCTGCGCCCGATCCGGCGCCTTGCCCGCGCCGCAGATGCCTTCGGCAAGGGCCGGCCGATTCCCTACCGCCCCTCGGGGGCGACCGAGGTCCGCGCCGCGGGCCGCGCCTTTCTCGACATGCGGGCCCGGATGGAGCGCCAGATCGAACAGCGCACGCTGATGCTGTCGGGGGTCAGCCATGACCTGCGCACGCCGCTGACCCGACTCAAGCTGGAATTGTCGATGGCAGAGGACAGCCCCGAGACCCGGGCGATGCTGCGCGACATCAACGACATGGGTCGGATGATCGACACCTTCCTCGATTTCTCGCGCGCCGATGCGCTGGACGACCCCGAGGAGCTCGATCCGGCCACCCTGCTAATGCGCGCGGCAGAGCGCGCGCGCGTCGGCGGTGGCACCGTCGAAATCGGGGCCCTGCCCTCCGGAGAGCATGCCTCGCTGCGACCGATGGCGGTCGAACGTGCACTGCAGAACCTGATCGACAACGGCCTGCGCCATGGCAACCGGGTGGCGCTGTCGCTCTATATGCGGCCGGGCGCGCTGGTCTTCACCGTCGAGGATGACGGTCCTGGCATCCCCGAAGCCCAGCGCGAACTGGCGATGCAACCGTTTCAACGGCTCGACGCGGCGCGCAACCAGAACCGGAGCACCGGCGTGGGTCTTGGGTTGGCCATTGCCGCCGATATCGCGCGCGGCCATGGCGGCGCGCTGCATCTGGGCATCAGCGACCGACTGGGCGGGCTGCGGGCAGATCTGGTGCTGGCGCGCTGACCGCCTCTGCATCCCGGGGCTGACGGGGCGCGCCATTGGTGGGGCCATTGGTGGGGCCTGTCTCCCTGCCGACGGGATGGCCACAGGCGAGCCGATCGGCACAGCCCGACCGTCGCAACCGCGGCGCCCCCTTGCGGGCTGTTCGGGTGATCGATGCTGCGCCGGCCCCTTTGAAAGACCGCCCCCGCGACGAGAAATCCGCATGCGTCGAGCTTGCTGAGATCCTCGCCTTCCGCGGGATGCGGCCCCGCAGGGTCGCTCAGGCCAGCATTCCCGCAAGCGGCAATGCGGTCGATACCTTCAGCCGTTCGAGCGCGAAGAAGCTGTCGACGCTGCGCAGACGTACCACCGAGGTCAGGTCGGCATAGAACCGGTCGAACTCGGCCATGTCGCGGACCACGACCCGCAGCAGGAAATCATAACGCCCGGCCAGCCGATAGAGGTCGCGCACCTCCTCGAACCGCTCGGCAATCCCGAGAAAGTTCTCGCGCCATTCGGATGTGTGATCGAGCGCCTCGATCATGACGAAGGCAGTCAATGACAGGCCCAGCGCTTCCGGATCGAGAATGGCGACGCGTTCGCGGATCACGCCCGCCTCTTCATGCTTCTGGATACGCTTCCAGCAGGGCGTTTGCGACAATCCCACCCGGTCTGCGATCCGCGCCAGTGGAATGGTCGCATCCCGTTGAAGGAGATCGAGAATCTTCAGGTCTATGCGATCGAGTTTCATGCTGCCTCCCTGACATTGACCGCGCCCATGGAAGGCGAGTCGGCACTCAGGATGCCACAATTCAACAAAATGTCGACCTTTATGATCGTGTAAAAATATCCACCAGCCAGGCCCCCCTCCCTGGCTCTCTTCATGAGACTTCGGCCGGGGGGTTGCCGCCGGAGAAGGATTTTCCAAAATCACGACCGAAAAAGCCGACATTCTTCCTTTGAAAAAGTCGATCACATCTGTCGTTATTTAAGGGTCAGGCGGCGCAGACGACGCCCGGCCCTCGCCCGGCCCCCGCCAGAACGGCCACCGGCCGGGTCCCGTCCCGTCCGCCTGACACGACACACTCGACAGGGGTAGCAAAGGAATACGCCCATGATCCGCACCATCCAGCTTGGCGCCCATGCGCTCGCTCAGGGCCAGGTCATCCGCACCTTCGGCGACGGACAGATCGAGATCGACATCGGCGGTCGGCGCCTCACGGGGACCGCCGTGCCCATCGCGCCGATGCGCGCGGCAACACCTCTGCGACATGCGCTGAGCGCCTTTCGCTGGCGGAACGGCATTCTCGGTGCGCTGGCCGCCGTCGGGCTTGCGCTCGGCATGCCGTCGGACGCTTTCGCCACCGAAAGCGAGGCGCTGCAAATCCTCAATGTCTCCTATGATCCGACCCGCGAATTCTACCTCGATTACAATGAGCTGTTCGAAGCCTGGTGGGATGCCGAAGGTCATGCGCCGGTCACCGTCCAGCAATCGCATGGCGGCGCCGGGGCACAGGCGCGGGCCGTGATCGACGGCCTGCCGGCGACGGTGGTCACGCTGGCGCTTTCGGCCGATATCGACGCCATCGCCGAACGCACCGGAAAGATCCCGGCCGACTGGCAGAGCCGCCTGCCGCATAACTCGGCGCCCTATACCTCGACCATCGTCTTTCTCGTCCGCAAGGGAAATCCCAAGGCGATCGAGAACTGGGACGACCTGATCCGGGACGACGTGCAGGTGGTGACCCCGAACCCGAAAACCTCGGGCGGCGCGCGCTGGAACTTCCTTGCAGCCTATGGCTATGCGCTCGACCGGTTCGGCGGCGACGAGGCCCGGGCGCAGGACTTCATGACGCGGCTTTACGGCAATGTGCCGGTGCTCGATACCGGGGCCCGCGGCGCCACCACGACCTTCGCGCAACGGGGCATCGGCGACGTGCTGCTGGCCTGGGAAAACGAAGCATTCCTGGCGCTCGACGAGCTGGGCGCCCAGAAGTTCGACATCGTCGTGCCCTCGATCTCGATCCTGGCCGAGCCGCCGGTCACGCTTGTCGACGGCAATATCGGTTCGGATGCGCAACGCGCGGTCGCCCGGGCCTATCTCGAGCACCTCTACAGCCCCGAGGCCCAGGCCTTGGCGCTGCGCCATTTCTATCGCGCCTGGGACAGCTCTGCCGCTGCGCCCGAGGATGTCGCGCGCTTTCCGAAGCTGCGGCTCGTGAGCATCGAGGATTTCGGCGGCTGGGCCAAGGCGCAGCCGGTCTTCTTCGGCGATGGCGGGCTGTTCGACAAGATCTACGAGAACTGAACGATGCGAGCGGGCCCCTTCCGCTCGCCCTCTCCCCTGCCGGGGTTTGGGCTGAGCTTCGGGATCGCGATGGCGGGGCTGTCCATCGTGGTTCTGCTGCCGCTCGGCGCGCTTCTGGGACGCGGGCTTGCCATCGGCCCGGTCGAACTGCTGGACATGGTCAATTCGCGCCGCGTCCGGGAAGCGCTCGGCCTGTCCTTCCGGGCCGCTCTGGTCGCGTCGCTCTTCAATCTGGCCTTCGGGCTGATGCTGGCCTGGGTGCTGGTGCGGTACCGGTTCTGGGGACGGCGGCTGATCGACGCCGCGGTCGATCTGCCCTTCGCGCTGCCGACGGCGGTGGCGGGGATCGCACTGACCGCGCTTTACGCACCGAGCGGCCCCTTCGGCCGCGCGCTCGCGCCGCTCGGGATTGAGATCGCCTATACCAAGGCCGGGATCTGGCTGGCGCTGATCTTCATCGGCCTGCCCTTCGTGGTGCGCAGCGTGCAGCCGGTGATCGAGGAAATCGACCGCGAGGCGGAAGAGGTCAGCGCCACGCTCGGCGCCAGCCGCCTTTACACCCTGCGCCGGGTCGTACTGCCGACGCTGAGCCCGGCGCTTATGACCGGCTTCGCGCTGGCGCTGGCGCGCTCTGTCGGCGAATACGGCTCGGTCATCTTCATCGCCGGCAACCTGCCGTTCCGGACAGAGATCGCGCCCCTGCTGATCGTGATCCGGCTTGAGGAATACAATCACGACGCCGCCGCGGCGATCGGGATCGCAATGCTCATGATCTCCTTCGCGGTGCTGCTGGCCCTCAACACCATCCAGTTCTGGAGCAGACGGAGGATCGGCCTTGGCTGAGATCGCATATCCGAGGCAGGAGGCCGTGACCACCGAGCCGCGGCTGGCCCGCTGGACGCTGATCGCGGCGGTACTGGCACTGGTCGGCATCCTGCTCTTCGCGCCGCTCGTCACTGTCTTCGCCGAGGCGCTGGCCGGGGGCGGCGCGGCGGCGCTGGCCGCGCTCGGCTCGCCCGATGCCCGCGCGGCGATCGGGCTGACGCTGACCGTCGCCGTCCTCTCGGTGCCGCTGAACGCGGGAATCGGCATCGCCGCCGCCTGGGCCATCGCCAGGTTCGAGTTTCGTGGCAAGGCGCTGCTCGTCACCCTGATCGACCTGCCCTTCTCGGTCTCTCCGGTGGTGGCGGGACTGGCGCTGGTGCTTCTGTTCGGGGTCAACGGGCCGCTGGGCGCCTGGCTTATCGCCCATGACCTCAAGATCGTCTTCGCCCTGCCCGGCATCGTCCTGGCCACGCTGTTCGTGACCTTTCCCTTCGTCGCCCGCGAACTCATTCCGGTGATGATCGAACAGGGCCGGAGCGAGGAAGAGGTGGCACTGACGCTGGGGGCCTCGGGATGGCGGACCTTCCTGACGGTGACGCTACCCAATATCCGCTGGGCGCTGCTTTACGGGCTGCTTCTGTGCAATGCCCGGGCGATGGGCGAATTCGGCGCGGTCGCCGTGGTCTCGGGCAAGATCCGGGGCGAAACCACCACCATGCCGATCATGATCGAGATGCTCTACAACGAATATCTCTCGGTCGCGGCCTTCACCCTCGCGGCACTGCTCGCGCTGCTCGCGCTTCTGACCCTGACCCTGAAAACCCTTCTGGAATGGCGCTACGCGGAGCAGCTCTCCGCCACCCGCCGGCATTGAAAGGCGTATCCCATGCATATCGAAATCGACGAAATCGCGAAGGACTTCGGCACCGCGCGGGCGCTGCATCCGGTCTCGCTCTCGATCCCGAACGGAGCGCTGGTGGCGCTGCTGGGGCCGTCGGGCTCGGGCAAGACCACGCTGCTGCGCATTCTGGGCGGGCTCGAATATCCCAGTTCGGGACGGATCTTCTTCGACGGGCAGGATACCACCGGGCTGAGCGTGCAGGACCGCCGGGCGGGCTTCGTCTTCCAGCATTACGCGCTGTTCAGGCACATGACCGTGTTCGAGAACATCGCCTACGGGCTGCGCGCCCGCAAGCGCCGCGACCGTCCGACCGCAGCCGAAATCGACCGCCGGGTAAACCGGCTGCTGGCGCTGATCCAGCTGCCCGATATCGGCGCGCGCTATCCCGGTCAGCTTTCGGGCGGGCAGCGTCAGCGCGTGGCGCTGGCGCGGGCGCTGGCCATCGAGCCGCGCATGCTGCTGCTTGACGAGCCGTTCGGCGCGCTCGACGCCAAGGTCCGCAAGGAATTGCGCCAGGGCCTGCGCGAGATCCACGATGCGACCGGGCTGACCACGCTTTTCGTCACCCATGACCAGGACGAGGCGATGGATCTGGCCGATCTCGTCGTGGTGATGTCGATGGGCCGGATCGAACAGATCGGCAAGCCCGCCGAGATCCGCGCGCGCCCGGCCTGCGCCTTCGTGCGCGATTTCGTGGCCGCCTGAGCCGAGACAGAGCCGGGACCGGGCCGAAACCGGGCCGGGACCGGCCTCAGACCGGGCGGGCGCACCGAGCTTCCGCCATCCCGTCAGCAGCGCCATCCCTGTGGCGAGCCGCCGAGCTGCGGTCGCGACGGAACGAACGGCCCGGCGCCCGCCCCTCGGCATGTCATCCATGTTCCGCGCGGCCGGGCGCCATCTGCCGCGGGCAATCGGCCCGACCTTATTCCCTGTGCAATGGCCCCTGCCCTCCCCGCGGCGCGCCGCTCACGGCGCCACGGAGACGCCGGAGCCGCTTGTGGCCGTGCGCGAGGCCGCTATGCTCCGGCCCGCGGACATCAAGGCCACGGGAGAGCCCATCCTCATGCAGAAGATCACCGTCGAAACCCGGCCCATCGAAGGCCAGAAGCCCGGTACCTCGGGGCTGAGAAAAAAGACGCCGGTTTTCATGAGCCCGCATTATCTGGAGAATTTCGTCCAGTCGATCTTCAACGCCATCGGCGGGGTCGCCGGCAAGTCGCTGGTTCTGGGCGGCGACGGACGCTATTTCAACGACCGCGCGGCCCAGGTCATCCTGCGGATGGCGGCAGCCGGTGGCGCGGCACGGGTCATCGTCGGGCAGAATGCGCTGCTGTCGACGCCCGCCGCCTCGAACCTGATCCGCAAGCGCCGCACCGATGGCGGGATCATCCTCTCGGCCAGCCACAACCCGGGCGGGCCGGACGAGGATTTCGGGGTCAAGTTCAACACCCCCAATGGCGGCCCGGCCCCCGAGGAGGTGACCAACCGGATCTTCGAAGCGACGACGACCATCACCTCCTACGAGATCCTCGAGACCCGGGATCTGGACCTGTCCGCCCCGGGTGAGGCCGCGCTTGGCGACATGGTGGTCGAGATCGTCGACCCGGTCGCCGATTATGCCGAGCTGATGGAGAGCCTGTTCGATTTCGACGCCATCCGGCGGCTGATCGCGGGCGGTTTCACCCTGCGCTTCGACGCGATGCATGCGGTGACGGGGCCCTATGCCAGTACGATCCTCGAGGAGCGTCTGGGCGCGCCCGCGGGCAGCGTGATCAACGCGGTGCCGCAGCCCGATTTCGGCGGCGGCCATCCCGACCCGAACCCGATCTGGGCCAAGCCGCTCGTCGATCTGGCGATGGGGCCCGAGGCGCCCGATTTCGCGGCCGCCTCTGATGGCGACGGCGACCGCAACATGATCCTCGGGCGCGGCATCGTGGTGACGCCCTCGGACAGCCTCGCGGTGCTGGCGGCGAATGCGACCCGGGCGCCGGGCTATGCGGCCGGGCTGAAGGGAGTGGCACGCTCGATGCCGACCTCGCGCGCAGTCGACCGGGTGGCGGCGGCGGCGGGGCTCGACTGTTACGAGACGCCCACCGGCTGGAAATTCTTCGGCAACCTGCTCGATGCCGGGCGCGCGACGCTCTGCGGCGAGGAAAGCGCCGGGACCGGATCGGACCATGTGCGCGAGAAGGACGGGCTCTGGGCGGTGCTTCTGTGGCTGAACATCCTCGCCGAGACCGGCCTGTCCGTGGCCAAGACCATGCGCGCGCATTGGGCCGACTACGGCCGCAACTACTACACGCGGCACGATTATGAAGCGGTCGACAAGGACCGTGCCGAAGCGATGCTCGACGCCCTGCGCGGGCGGCTCGGCGATCTGGCCGGGCAGAGCTTTGCCGGGCGGAGGGTCGAGATGGGCGACGAATTTTCCTATGACGATCCGGTCGACGGCTCGAAAAGCACGGGCCAGGGGCTGCGCATCCATTTCGAGGGCGGCGCTCGGATCGTCTACCGGCTGTCGGGAACGGGTACTGTCGGGGCGACGCTTCGGGTCTATCTGGAGGAGTATACCGACGATCCGGCGCGGCTGGAGCTGCCGGTCGAGGAGGTGCTGGCCGATGTCATCGCCGCAGCCGACGAGATCGCGGGCATTCGCAACCATACCGGCAGGACCGCGCCGGACGTCCGGACCTGAGCCCTCCCGCCCCGGGCCATCACAAGGCTGCCGCCTTGCTTGTCCCGCCTTGGGCCCGGCCCGCTGGCGCGCGCGGGTCTGCGACGCGGTGAGGCCATGCGAGGCCGGACCCTGTCGCGCAGCGAAGGCGGGTGCGACGGGCGCCAGAGCGCCCGCCCGCGGGGTTACTTGCCGTGGGTGCGGAAGCGCGTTTCGTCATCGATGAAGGTCTTGTCACCGATGTCGTCCGCATGGCCGCCGAAGGGCATCTGTGCGACCAGCGTCCAGCTGGCGGGCACACCGAAGGCCTCGGCCAGGGCCGCATCCGCAACCGGGTTGTAATGCTGAAGGCTCGCGCCGATGCCTTCCTCGGCCAGCGCCGTCCAGACCGCCAGTTGCGCCATCCCCGCCGAATGCTGGGCAAAACGCGGGAAGGCGTCGGCATAGAGCGGGAACTGCTCCTGCAGCCCCTTGATCGTGTCCTCATCCTCGTAGAAGAGCACCGTGCCCGCCCCGGCGGCAAAGCCCTTCATCTTGGCTTCGGTCGGGCCGAAATTCTCGGCCGGAACGATCTTGCGAAGCTCGGCCCCGATCAGCGCCCAGGCCTTCTCGCTTTCGGCCCCGAACAGGATGACGGCCCGCGAGCTTTGCGAATTGAACGAGGAAGGAGCATGGCGGATCGCGGCCTTGATCAGGTCTTCCACCATGTCGGCCGAGAGCGGAAGATCCTTGCCGAGGGCATATTGCGTCCGGCGCTTCTGCAACAGCTCGAGCGTCTTGTTCGACATCTGGAAAGTCTCCTGAGTGATCTGTGTGTCGGAAGGCTATATTTCGCGATCGGGCAGGGGCTTCAATGGCAGGCACTGCGCGAAGGCGCACAGCCTGCGTGCTTTCGTCCTCCGGCGGGCCCTCCTGCAGGACCGCCGGGCGCCATGCGCGCCCTCACACGCCCGGAGCCCCGAAACACAGCATCGGCTTCTCTGCGCCGGGCCGTCCGGCCGCGTCGAGCGCCTGTCTCCAGTCGGTCAGCGCGAAGGGGCGAATGCCCGGAAGATCGGCCGTCGCGAGCCCTGGCCAGAGCCCTTCGAAGGCCGCCCGCCAGTCCGCCGCCGACATAGAGGCCAGACAGTCGCGGAGGTGAAACCGCTCGAACCGGGCGCGCGGCGGGCTCGCGGGCCGGACCGGGCGACCCGTCAGAAGGCCATATCCCACGAAATGGGCGCCCTCGGGCAGGACATCGAGAATGCGCGAGGCAAGCAGCCCGCCGAGTGCATCGAAGACGATGTCGGCCCGCCGCGCATGGTCCAGGACCTGGGCCTCTTCGGCGGCCGGAACGGGGTCGATCCCGAGGGTGCGCAGGCGCGCTGCACGGCTGGGCGAGCGGTGAACGCCTGTGACTACGGCCGCGCCCTGCCCCAGCGCCCATTGCCCCAGAAGATCCGCGCAATGCGAGCCCGCCCCGCTGAGCAGCACCCGCCGCCCCGCGACCGGCCAGCGCGACAGCATGCCCCTGGCCGCGAGAGGATTGATATAGGCCCGCGCTGCAAGATCGTCGCCGATATCCTCGGGAACCGGGATCGCCAGCGCCGGGTCGCAATCGAGGACTGTCTGCCAGGTCCCCGGCCCGCGCAGGGGCAAGACCCGGCGGCCGATCAGACCGGCATGGCCGGGCGGCGCCTCCAGCACCCGGCCGACCCCCTCATATCCGGCGATGAAGGGCAGCACGATCCGGTGCGCATAGGCGCCTGTGACGGGGACAAGATCGGAGGGATTGACCGGCGCCCGCAGCATCGCGACCCGAAGCATCGGTTCGGGCCGGGGCCCGAGCGGCCGGGTCTCGAGCGAAAGCGCATCGCGGGGGGGCCCGAAGGCATGACAGACGAGCGAAGAGACCTGCATACCCTTGGGTAACGCCCCGCGCCCGGCAGTGACAGCCCCTAGACGCGCCCCGGCCGGGTCATCGCAGGCGGCTTCGCAATCGCCCTCTTGCCGGATCCGGCATCAGCGGACATAGAATTGCGAAAGGAAACCGCGCGCCTTTCCTCCGAGTTCCGGCCGCGCCGCATCCCTCCGGGGCCTGTGGCCGGGAGTCCTTCGGATCACCGGCCGCGATGCGCCATCCGGCGAGGACGACCGAAGGGAAATCTGAGATGCCCCAGGCCCAACGCGCCGCGCAGGCGCCGCTTGTGACCCCGGTCCTGATCGCGGGATCGCTGATCCTGCTGATCGGTTTTGCCATCCGCGCCTCGTTCGGGGTGTTCCAGATCCCGATTGCCGAGGAATTCGGCTGGGCACGCACCGAATTCTCGCTGGCCATCGCGATCCAGAACCTGGCCTGGGGGATCGGCCAGCCGCTGTTCGGCGCCGTGGCCGAGAAGATCGGCGACCGCAAGGCCATCATCGCCGGCGCGGTGCTTTATGCGCTGGGGCTGGTGCTCTCGTCCTTCGCGATCCAGCCCTGGCAGCATCAATGGCTCGAGGTGCTGGTGGGTTTCGGCATCGCGGGCACGGGCTTCGGCGTGATCCTCGCCATTGTCGGCCGCGCGGCAGCCCCCGAACATCGCTCGATGGCGCTGGGGGTCGCGACCGCCGCCGGATCGGCGGGGCAGATCGTGGGGCCGCCCTCGGCCGAACTGCTGCTGCAACTCATGCCATGGCAGGGCGTGTTCCTGGTCTTCGCCGGCGTGGTTCTGGCCTCGCTGCTGGCGCTGCCCTTCATCCGCTCGCCCCAGATCGCCAGCCGCGCCGAACTCGAGGAGAGCCTCGGCCAGGTGCTGGGCCGGGCCTTCCGCGACCCGTCCTTCTTCATGATCTTCATGGGCTTCTTCTCCTGCGGCTATCAGCTTGCCTTCATCACCGCACATTTCCCGCCCTTCGTGGCCGAGCTTTGCGGGCCCATCGTGCCCGGCAGCACACTGTCGGCGATCGGGATCACGACCACCTCGGCGCTGGGGGCGGTGGCGATCTCGGTGATCGGCTTTTTCAACATCGTCGGCACGGTGACCGCAGGCTGGCTCGGCAACCGCTACAGCCGGAAATACCTGCTGGCGGGGATCTACACGGCGCGCACCATCGCCGCGGCCGCCTTCATCCTGATGCCGATCACCCCGGGCTCGGTTCTGGTCTTCTCGATGGTGATGGGCGCGCTCTGGCTGGCCACGGTGCCACTGACCAGCGGACTCGTCGCCCATATCTACGGGCTGCGCTACATGGGCACGCTCTACGGTTTCGTCTTCCTGTCGCACCAGCTCGGCGGCTTCCTCGGCGTCTGGCTGGGCGGCAGGCTTTACGACCTGTACGGCAATTACGATCTCGTGTGGTGGGTCGGCGTGGGCGTCGGCGCCTTCTCGGCGCTGGTGCATCTGCCGATACGCGAGGCGCCTGCCCCGGCCCGCGTCGCGGCCTGAAGGCTTTGACGCGGGGCCACGGCCTGCCCTATCCTGATACCCTGCAAGGGAGAGTTGACCATGGCCGGAGGCTGGGCGCGCGACGGCGCGGTGAACGACCAGATCGACGCCACAATCGAGGATGAGCTGAACCGGATGAAGGCCAGGCGTGCCCCGGTCGGGGACAGCCTGACGGATTGTGCCGAATGCGGCGAGCCCATCCCCGAGGCGCGGCGGCAGGCCCTGCCGGGGGTCAAGCTGTGCGTCGCATGTCAGGGCGCGCGCGACAGTCGGCCGGTACTGCGCGGAGGGATCAACCGCCGCGGATCGAAGGACAGTCAACTCAAGTGACGGCGGTTGCGGGATTGACCGGAAGGTCACCTTCCTGTACGTATCACCAATCCGCACCTTCTGTCGCGTGAACAGAGGCCGCCTGCCCGGAATGACCGGATCGCGGCGCAAGGTGTCGGGCAAATCCGTTCCCATCATCACGCGAGGGGTACTGGGACCGCCGCCCACCGACCAGTCGGGTCGGGGCGTCGCGGACCCGCTCACCCGTTCGCAGCGGCGAACGCAATTTGACGAGGCGTCCGCGACGGGCGCCCGAAAGGACACTGTGATTACATTCGACAAGATGGGGCTGCCCAAGCGGCTCGTGACGCGACTGGCCGAGGCCGGCATCACCGAGCCCACCCCGATCCAGGCCCGCGCCATTCCTCCGGCGCTGGAAGGCCGCGACGTGATCGGGCTGGCGCAGACCGGCACCGGCAAGACCGCAGCCTTCGGCCTGCCGCTGCTGACCGCGCTGGCCGAGAACCGAGGAAAGCCCACGCCCAAGACCGCCCGCGCCCTGGTGCTGGCCCCGACCCGTGAGCTGGTCAAGCAGATCGCCGAGAGCCTCCGTCCGCTGGTCGCGGGCACGCCCGTCAGCGTCGAGACCGTGGTCGGCGGCGCCTCGCTGTCGGCCCAGGAAAAGCGGATGGCGCGCGGCGCCGATCTGCTGGTGGCGACGCCCGGGCGGCTGATCGACCTGATGGGCCGCGGCGCCGTGGTGCTGGCCGAAACCCGGTTCCTGGTGCTGGACGAGGCCGACCAGATGCTGGACATGGGCTTCATCCATGCCCTGCGCCGGATCGCGGCCAAGCTGCCGAAAGAGCGCCAGACCATGCTGTTCTCGGCCACCATGCCCAAGCAGATGGACGAGATCGCCGCAAGCTACCTGAGCAACCCGGTCCGGGTCGAGGTAAGCCCCCCCGGCACCGCCGTCGACAAGATCACGCAATCGGTGCATTTCCTCGAGAAGGCCGAGAAGACCGGGCGCCTGATCGAGCTTCTGGACGGGCATCGCGACGACCGCGCCATCGTCTTCGGACGCACCAAGCACGGTGCCGAGCGGCTGTCGAAACAGCTGGAACGGGCCGGGTTCGCCACCGCCTCGATCCATGGCAACAAGAGCCAGGGCCAGCGTGACCGCGCCATCAAGGCGTTCCGCGCGGGCGATGTGCGGGTGCTGGTGGCGACCGATGTGGCGGCGCGGGGCATCGACATTCCCGAGGTACGCCATGTCTACAATTTCGACCTGCCGAACGTGCCCGACAACTATGTCCACCGGATCGGCCGCACCGCGCGCGCCGGGGCCGATGGCGCGGCAATCGCCTTCTGCGCACCCGAGGAGATCTCGGAACTGCGGGCGATCCATAAGGTGATGGGAACGGCGATCCCGGTCGCCTCGGGGACGCCCTGGGAAGGGCTCGAACCGAAGCAGTCGCGGGGCGGCCCGCGCGGCGCAGGCAAGGGTGCAGGCAAGCCGGCCGCAGCCAAGCCTCGGGCGCGCCGTCGTCCGCGCAACAAGAACCGCGCAGCGGCCTGAGGTCGGGTGGGGGCGCTGTCGCCCGCGCCACTGACGGAAAACGCAAACGCCCGCCCGGGTCCCCGGGCGGGCGTTTTTTGCATCTCCGGGGCCGTTCTGGCAGCCTCAGGCCGGCTCGGGTTCCAGCCCGCGGCCCTTCAGCAACGCCTCGACCCCGGGCAGGCGGCCGCGGAAGGCGGTATAGAGCAGGTCCGGCTCCTGCGTGCCGCCGGTCGACAGCACGTTGTCTTCCAGAGCCCGCGCGGTCGCCGGATCGAAGGCATCGCCCGCCTCCTCGAAGGCCGCGAAGGCGTCGGCATCCATCACCTCGGACCACATGTAGGAATAATAGGCCGAAGCATAGCCACCCGCGAAGACATGGGCGAAATGCGGTGTCGCATGCCGCATCCGGATCGCGCGCGGCATGCCGATCTCTTCCAGCACCTCTGCCTGTTTCTGCATCGGGTCGGCGGGGGCGGGGCCGTCATGGAATTCAAGATCGACCAGCGCCGAGGCGATGAATTCGACGGTCTGGAACCCCATGTCATAGGTCGCGGCCGCCAGAACCCGGTCCCGCATCGCCTCGGGCATCGGCTGCCCGGTTTCGGCATGGGTGGCGAAACGCTCCAGCACCTCGGGCACTTCCAGCCAGTGTTCGTAAAGCTGGCTCGGCAGCTCGACGAAATCGCGCGGCACCGAGGTGCCGGACAGGCTTTCATAGGTCACATCCGACAGCATCTGGTGCAGCGCATGGCCGAATTCATGGAACAGCGTCCGCGCATCGTCATAGGACAAGAGCGCGGGCCGCCCCTCGGCCGGTTTCGAGAAGTTGCAGACATTCACGACATGCGGCCGGATCTCCCCCGCCAGCTTCTGCTGACTGCGCAGCGCCGTACACCAGGCACCCGATTCCTTGCCCGCCCGGGCAAAATAATCGCCGATGAAAACGCCCATATGGCGGCCATCGCGGGTGACCTCCCAGGCCCGGGCATCCGCATGGTGCAGGGTCACATCGAGCGGCGAGAAATCCAGCCCGAACAGACGGTTGGCGCAGTCGAAAGCGGCCTCGATCATGCGGTCGAGTTGCAGATAGGGCTTCAGCTCGGCCTCGTCGAGATCGTGGAGCGCGCGGCGCCGCTTCTCGGAATAGTAATGCCAGTCCCAGGGCTCGAGCGGCGCCGAGCCCCCGTCCGCGACCAGCATCTCTTCGAGGATCGCGGCATCGGCCTCGGCACGCGCCCGGGCCGGGACCCAGACCTGCATCAGCAGATCGCGCACATTGCCGGGGGTCCTGGCCATCTGGGTTTCCAGCGCATAGGCGGAATAGCTGCCATAGCCCAGAAGCGCCGCACGTTCGGCCCGGAGCTTCAGCGTTTCGGCCACGATGCCACGGTTGTCGGTGGTGCCGCCGCGCGCGCCGCGCGAGGTCCAGGCCTCATAGGCCGCCTTGCGCAGATCGCGCCGGGGTGAGAATTGCAGGAAGGGCACGATCACCGAGCGCGACAGCGTCACCACCGGGCCGTCCGCGCCGCGTTCGGCGCCCGCCGCCCGGACCGCCTCGATGACGAAGCCGGGCAGGCCCGCAAGATCGGCCTCGGCCAGCGGCATCGTCCAGTCGCGCTCATCAGCCAGAAGGTTCTGGCCGAAGGCGGTCGAAAGCTCGGCCAGCCTTGTGTTGATCTCACGGAGCCGGCCGCGCCCCTCTTCGGGCAAGGCCGCCCCGGCGCGGACGAAGTCGCGATGCTTCCGATCCAGCAGACGGGCCTGTTCGGCCGTCAGATCCAGCGTCTCGCGTGCCTGCCAGATCGCGTCGATCCGCTCGAACAGCGCGCGGTTCAGCACCACATCCGAGGAAAACTCCGCCAGCTTCGGCGAGAAGGCGCGCTGCAGCGCCTCGCGCGCCGGGGTCGAGGAGGTCGAGGCCAGCAGATCGAAGACCGACAGCACGTCGGACAGCGCCTGCCCCGACCGTTCCAGCGCCTCGATGGCATTGGCGAAATCGGGCGCCTCGGGCGCCTCGGCAATGGCCGCGATCTCGGCCCGGGCACCGGACAGCGCCCGCTCGAAGGCCGGCGCGAAATCTTCATCCGAGAGGGCGGCAAAGCCGGGAAGCTCGAAGGGCGCGATGCGCGGCGCCAGCAGGGGATTGGTCATGAGGCTCTCCATTTCTCGAAAAGGCATAGCCGGATCGAGGCCGGGTTCAAGCCCGGGACCGCGTGGCGACGGGGCCGGACCCCGCCCGGCAAGCAGCCCGGCAAGCCCCCCGCCAGGCCGCGCGGCCAGAGTCTCTCGGCACAGGACCGCCACAGCCCTGCCCCATGCGGCTCCGGGTTTTGCCCAACTTCGTGATCACAGCATTCATGAGCGTGATCACAAAATGGAAAAACATAGCATGATCACGGGAATTTAAGGAAAAGGCCGTTTCGCCGCACCACCGTTCCGTGCTTAGACATCTGGAATTCGTACCAGCACGGGACAGTTTGATGAACATCCACGAATACCAGGCAAAGGCGTTGCTGCGCAGCTACGGCGCGCCGGTCTCGAAAGGGCATGTCGTCACCAAGGCGGAGGAAGCGAAGTCGATCGCGGCCGATATCGACGGGCCGGTCTGGGTCGTCAAGGCGCAGATCCACGCAGGCGGTCGCGGCAAGGGCCACTTCGTCGAGGAAGAGGCGGGCGAGAAGGGCGGCGTGCGGCTGACCAAATCGGTCGGCGAGGCCGCCGAGGAAGCCAGGAAGATGCTGGGCCGCACCCTCGTCACCCATCAGACCGGCCCCGCGGGCAAGCAGGTCGGCCGGGTCTATATCGAGGAAGGCGCCGGCATCGAGCGCGAACTGTACCTGGCCCTGCTGGTCGACCGCCAGACCAGCCGGGTGGCCTTCGTCTGCTCGACCGAGGGCGGCATGGATATCGAGGAGGTCGCCGCCAAGACCCCCGATCGCATCCTCAGCTTCTCGGTCGATCCGGTGACCGGCTATCAGGGCTATCACGGCCGCCGCATCGCCTTTGCGCTGGGACTGACCGGCAACCAGATCAAGCAATGCGTCCGGCTGATGGGCCAGCTTTACAAGCTGTTCACCGAGAAGGATTGCGAGCTGCTGGAGATCAACCCGCTGATCGTCACCGATCAGGGCGACCTGCGCTGCCTCGACGCCAAGATGAGCTTCGATTCGAACGCGCTCTACCGGCAGGAGGACATCCTGGCGCTGCGCGACGAGACCGAGGAAGATCCGAAGGAACATCAGGCCTCCAAATACGACCTGAACTACATCGCGCTCGACGGCCAGATCGGCTGCATGGTGAACGGCGCGGGCCTCGCGATGGCGACGATGGACATCATCAAGCTTTACGGCTCGGAGCCCGCCAACTTCCTCGACGTGGGCGGCGGCGCCACCAAGGAGAAGGTGACCGAAGCCTTCAAGATCATCACCTCGGACCCGAACGTGAAGGGGATCCTGGTGAACATCTTCGGCGGCATCATGCGCTGCGACGTGATCGCCGAGGGCGTGGTCGCCGCGGTGAAGGAAGTCGGGCTGAAGGTGCCGCTGGTCGTGCGCCTCGAAGGCACCAATGTCGAGAAGGGCAAGGCCATCATCAACAATTCCGGCCTCGACGTGATCGCGGCGGACGACCTGTCCGATGCAGCCCAGAAAATTGTCAAAGCGGTGAAGGGGTAAGATCCATGGCGGTTCTTGTCGACGAAAACACCAAGGTCATCTGTCAGGGCTTCACCGGCAGCCAGGGCACCTTCCATTCGGAGCAGGCCATCGCCTACGGCACCAAGATGGTCGGCGGCGTCACCCCCGGAAAGGGCGGCCAGAGCCATCTGGACCTGCCCGTCTTCAACTCGTGCCACGAGGCGGTGGCCAGGACCGGCGCCAATGCATCCGTGATCTACGTGCCGCCGCCGTTTGCGGCCGACTCGATCCTCGAGGCCATCGACGCCCAGATCCCGCTGATCGTCTGCATCACCGAGGGCATCCCGGTGATGGACATGATGACCGTCAAGCGCGCGCTGGAAGGCTCGAACTCGACCCTGATCGGGCCGAACTGCCCCGGTGTCATCACGCCCGACGCCTGCAAGATCGGCATCATGCCCGGCCATATCCACAAGCGCGGCTCGGTCGGCGTCGTCTCGCGCTCGGGCACGCTGACCTATGAGGCCGTCAAGCAGACCACCGATGTGGGCCTTGGCCAGTCGACCTGCGTCGGCATCGGCGGCGACCCGATCAAGGGCACCGAGCATATCGACGTGCTGGAATGGTTCCTGGCCGATGACGAGACCCAGTCGATCATCATGATCGGCGAGATCGGCGGCTCGGCCGAAGAGGAAGCGGCCCAGTTCATCAAGGACGAGGCCAAGAAGGGCCGCAGCAAGCCCATCGCGGGCTTCATTGCCGGCCGTACGGCCCCTCCGGGCCGTCGCATGGGCCATGCGGGCGCCATCGTCGCCGGCGGCAAGGGCGGTGCCGAAGACAAGATCGAGGCGATGAAATCGGCCGGGATCGTCGTGGCGGACAGCCCGGCGCATCTGGGCGAAGCGGTGCTGAAGGCGATCGGATAAGCCGGTCGCCGAGGGAGGCAAAATGGGCTTTGCGGCTGCCGTAAAGGTCTGTTTCAGAAAGTACTTCACCTTTTCGGGGCGGGCGTCCCGCCCCGAATACTGGTGGTTCGTTCTGTTCACGTTATTGGGCAGCATCGCCACCGGGCTGCTCGACCTGCTGCTGTTCCCGGGCGAGATCCGCACCGGACCGGGCAGCATAGAGGCCGACAGCGACGGCCCCCTGACCATGCTCTTCACGCTTGCCATCTTCCTGCCTTCGGTTTCCGCAGGCTGGCGCCGGATGCATGACAGCGGCCGAAGCGGGCTTTTCTACGTCTATCCGCTGATCGTGCTGGCCGGCATCCTGGGCTTTGCCCAATTCGTCGGCGCCTTCGGCCTCGCCGCTTCGGGCGGTCCGGCAGAGGCCTTTACCGGCATCGCGGGCCTCGTGCTCGTCCTCTCGGTCCTGGTTCTGATGATCTCGCCCCTTCTGGTGATCTGGTGGCTGACCCGCCCCTCCCAACCCGGCCTCAACAAATACGGTCCAAACCCCCATGAGGTAACTCCATGACCGAGCAAAGCGCGAACGACATCTTTCACAGCTCGTCCTTCCTTCAGGGCCACAATGCCGAATATGTGGAACAGCTTTACGCCCGCTATGCCAATGACCCGAACGCGGTCGACGAGGCATGGCAGAAGTTCTTCGCCGAGCTGGGCGATGACGAGGTCTCGGTCAAGCGCGAGGCGGCGGGGCCGTCCTGGGCGCGGCGCGACTGGCCGCCCGCGCCGAATGACGACCTGACCGCGGCACTTGACGGGCAGTGGCCGACGCCGCCTGCCGCCCGCGAGACCAGGGCCGCCGAAGAGAAGATCCGCGAGAAGGCCAGGGAAAAGGGCGTCGAGGTAACCGATGACGAGGTCAAGCGCGCGGTGCTCGACTCGATCCGGGCGCTGATGCTGATCCGGGCCTACCGGATCCGGGGCCATCTGGTCGCCGATCTCGACCCGCTGGGGCTGCGCAACCCGACCCCGCATCCCGAGCTCGATCCGAAATCCTACGGCTTCACCGATGCCGACATGGAGCGGCCGATCTTCATCGACAACGTGCTGGGGCTGCAGGTCGCCTCGATGCGCGAGATCCTCGCCATCGTGCAGCGGACCTATTGCGGCACCTTCGCGCTGCAATACATGCATATCTCGGACCCCGAACAATCGTCCTGGCTGAAGGAACGGATCGAGGGCTTCGGCAAGGAGATCAAGTTCACCCGCGAGGGGCGCCGCGCGATCCTGAACAAGCTGGTCGAGGCCGAGGGTTTCGAGAAGTTCCTGCATGTCAAATACATGGGCACCAAGCGCTTCGGCCTCGATGGCGGCGAGGCGCTGATCCCGGCGATGGAACAGATCATCAAGCGCGGCGGCGCGCTGGGTCTGAAGGAAATCGCCATCGGCATGCCCCACCGTGGCCGCCTGTCGGTGCTGGCCAACGTGATGGGCAAACCCTACCGCGCGATCTTCAACGAATTCCAGGGCGGCAGCTTCAAGCCCGAGGACGTGGACGGCTCGGGCGACGTGAAATACCACCTCGGCGCCTCGTCGGACCGCGAATTCGACGGCAACACCGTGCACCTGTCGCTGACCGCGAACCCCTCGCATCTCGAGGCGGTCAACCCGGTCGTGCTGGGCAAGACCCGCGCCAAGCAGGCGCAGATGAATGACCACGAGCGCAAGCAGGTGCTGTCGGTGCTTCTGCATGGCGACGCGGCCTTCGCGGGCCAGGGCGTGGTGGCCGAATGCTTCGGCCTGTCGGGCCTGACCGGTCATCGCACCGGCGGCACCATCCATATCGTCGTGAACAACCAGATCGGCTTCACCACGGCGCCGCATTTCTCGCGGTCCTCGCCCTACCCGACCGACATCGCGCTGATGGTCGAGGCGCCGATCTTCCATGTCAATGGCGACGACCCCGAGGCGGTGGTGCATGCCGCCAAGGTCGCCACCGAGTTCCGCCAGAAATTCGGCAAGGACGCGGTGCTCGACATCTTCTGCTATCGCCGCTTCGGCCATAACGAGGGGGATGAACCGATGTTCACCAATCCCCTCATGTATCAGAAGATCAAGAAGCATAAGACCACGCTGCAGCTTTACACCGAACGGCTGGTCGAGGACGGGCTGATCCCCGAGGGCGAGATCGAGGACATGAAGGCCGCCTTCCAGTCCCATCTCAACGAGGAATTCGACGCCTCCAAGGAGTTCAAGCCGAACAAGGCCGACTGGCTCGACGGGCGCTGGTCGCATATCCAGCGCGGCGGCGGCGACGACTATCAGCGCGGCGATACCGCGATCGGCGAGGAAACCCTGCAGGAGCTGGGCCAGGCGCTGACCACCCCGCCCGAGGGCTTCGAGCTTCACAAGACGGTGGGGCGCCTGCTCGACGCCAAGAAGGAGATGTTCGCGACCGGCAAGGGCTTCGACTGGGCGACCGCCGAGGCGATGGCCTTCGGCAGTCTGCTGACCGAGGGATATCCGGTGCGGCTCTCCGGCCAGGACAGTGCGCGCGGCACCTTCAGCCAGCGCCATTCCGCGCTGATCAACCAGGATACCGAAGAGCGTTACTATCCGCTCAACCACATCCGCAAGGGGCAGGCGAAATACGAGGTCATCGACTCGATGCTCTCGGAATATGCGGTCCTGGGCTTCGAATACGGCTACAGCCTGGCCGAACCCAACGCGCTGGTGATGTGGGAAGGCCAGTTCGGCGATTTCGCCAATGGCGCGCAGATCATGTTCGACCAGTTCATCAGTTCGGGCGAACGCAAATGGCTGCGGATGTCGGGTCTCGTCGTGCTGCTGCCGCATGGCTATGAGGGCCAGGGCCCCGAGCACAGCTCGGCCCGGCTCGAACGCTTCCTGCAGATGTCGGCCGAAGACAACTGGATCGTCGCCAACTGCTCGACGCCGGCCAACTACTTCCACATCCTGCGCCGCCAGCTGCATCGCAGCTTCCGCAAGCCGCTGATCCTGATGACGCCCAAATCGCTGCTGCGCCACCGGCTGGCGATGTCGGAAGCCAGCGATTTCGTCACCGGCTCCTCCTTCCACCGGGTGCTCTGGGACGATGCCGAGACCGGCCACATGTCGGAAACCAAGCTCAGGCCCGATGCCGAGATCAGGCGGGTCGTCCTGTGCTCGGGCAAGGTCTATTACGACCTGCTGGAGGAACGCGATGCCCGCGGCATCGACGACATCTACCTGATGCGGCTCGAACAGTTCTATCCGTTCCCCGCGCTCAGCCTCGTCAAGGAACTGGAACGCTTCAGCGACGCCGAAATCGTCTGGTGTCAGGAAGAGCCCAAGAACCAGGGTGGCTGGACCTTCATCGAGCCCAATCTGGAATGGGTCCTGACCCGCATCAATGCCAAGCACGGCCGGCCCCGCTATGCGGGCCGCCCCGCCGCCGCCTCGCCGGCCACGGGTCTTGCCAGCACGCATAAGGCACAACAAGCCGCGCTCGTGAACGACGCGCTGACCATCGAAGGGTAACCGCCATGTCCACAGAAGTCCGTGTCCCGACGCTCGGCGAAAGCGTCACCGAAGCCACCGTCGCCACCTGGTTCAAGAAGCCCGGCGACGCGATCGAGGCCGACGAGATGCTCTGCGAGCTGGAAACCGACAAGGTGACGGTCGAGGTCCCCTCGCCCGCCGCAGGCACGCTCTCCGAAATCGTCGCGGCCGAAGGCGAGACGGTCGGGGTCGACGCGCTTCTGGCCACCATTGCCGAAGGCGCGTCCGCGCCTGCTCCGAAGGCCGATGGCGGCGCGTCCGCCCCGGCTGCGGCCGACGACGATGCCGGCGCCGAAGACGTGCCCGTGATGGTGCCGACGCTGGGCGAGAGCGTGACCGAGGCCACGGTCTCGACCTGGTTCAAGCAGGCCGGCGACAAGGTCGAGCGCGACGAGATGCTCTGCGAGCTCGAGACCGACAAGGTCTCGGTCGAGGTGCCCGCTCCTGCTGCGGGCGTTCTCAAGGAGATCCTCGCCGCCGAAGGTTCCACCGTCGAGGCCGGCGGCCAGCTCGCGGTCCTTCTGGCGGGCGAAGGCGCGGCAGCCGCCGCTCCGAAGACCACTGCCGGCACGGGCGACGGATCGGGCGGCGGATCGGGCAAGGATGTCGAGGATGCGCCCTCGGCCAAGAAGCTGATGGCCGAAAAGGGCCTCTCGGCTGCCGAGATCACCGGCACGGGCCGCGATGGCCGGATCATGAAGGAAGACGTGCTGAAGGCCGCCGAGGCGCCGAAAGCCGCCGCGCGCGCGCCCGAGGCGCCGAAACCCACCGCTGTCCCCGACGCGGCGCGGGCGCCGATTCCGGCCGAGGATGCCGAGCGCGAGGAACGGGTCAAGATGACCCGGCTGCGCCAGACCATCGCCCGCCGCCTGAAGGATGCCCAGAACAGCGCCGCGATGCTGACCACCTATAACGAGGTGGACATGTCGGGCGTCATGGCGCTCCGGAAGGAATACAAGGACCTCTTCGAGAAGAAGCACGGGGTGAAACTGGGCTTCATGTCCTTCTTCACCAAGGCCTGCTGCCATGCGCTGTCCGAAGTGCCCGAGGTCAACGCGGAAATCGACGGCACCGACATCGTCTACAAGCGCTTCGTCCATATGGGCATCGCGGTCGGCACGCCCTCGGGGCTGGTGGTGCCGGTGCTGCGGAACGCGGATTCGATGAGCTTCGCCGAAATCGAGAAGCGGATCGCCGAGATGGGCACCCGCGCCCGTGACGGCAAGCTGTCGATGGCCGAGATGCAGGGCGGTACCTTCACCATCTCGAATGGCGGCGTCTACGGCTCGCTCATGTCCTCGCCGATCCTGAACCCGCCGCAATCGGGCATCCTCGGCATGCACAAGATCCAGGAGCGTCCGATGGTCGAGGGCGGCCAGATCGTGATCCGCCCGATGATGTATCTGGCGCTCAGCTACGATCACCGCATCGTCGACGGCAAGGGCGCGGTCACCTTCCTCGTCCGCGTCAAGGAAGCGCTGGAAGACCCGCGCCGCCTGCTGATGGATCTGTGAGGCTCTTTGCCGTGGAGAACCTGGAAAAAAGCGAAATCGTCATATCCAAAATCCTCAGCCTCCTGATGGAGTGGGGAATCAGGGAATGTGAGCTTGAGTTCGAAGAACTGGAGCTCGATGATGAATTTCGCTTTTTCTTCTTTCCTTGTATCGAGTGGCTGACAGACGAAGGGGTCATTCGGACCGGAGAGATCCACGGAGAGCTAGGCGGAACCGGATGCGGATCCGTAATGAACCCCGTTTTGACTTCGTACGGCTTGAATGTTCTCGGAACGCGCATTCAACTCGGCGAAACGGAAGAAAAGCTAAGCGATGCCGTTAAGAAAGTGAGCGCCGGCTCCCGTTCTTATGCCCAATTCGGCGATTTCGTCGGCGACCTTCTGGGCGGCTTCACAAAATCCATAGGTTCCTAATGACCCCCGAACTCGCCGCCCTCGCCGCCACCGCCGTCATCCACCTCGCCGCGGTGCTCTGGTCCCAGCGCGCGCTCGAGGCCGATGTGGGGCGCGAAGGCAATACCGGGCCCCGCGACGATATCGCGGACCGGCTGTCGCCCCATACCCTCCGCCTGCGCCGGGCGCTGGCCAACCATGTCGAGAATACCGGCCTCTTCGTGATCGCCGTCGTTCTGGTGCAGTTCACCGGCTCGAATGGCTGGGTCACCGGGCTTGCCGCCTGGATCTTCGTCGCCGCCCGCGCGCTTTACCTGCCCGCCTATGCCTTCGGCTGGGTGCCCTGGCGCTCGGTCATCTTCATGGCAGGCCTTGTCGCCTGTTTCGCCATGATCCTCGCCAGCATCTTCTGAGGCCCGCATGACCCCCGAGCTTACCGCCCTCGCCCTCGCCATCCTCGTTCAGGCCGTGCAATTCGTCCTCATGGCGATCCCCGCCAATATGGAACTCGGCACGGCATATACCACAAGCCCCCGCGACACGGCCCCCGACCAGCAGCTCTCGCGCCGGACCGGACGGATGCAGCGCGCGCTCAACAACCATTTCGAGGGGCTGATCCTGTTCACCGCGGCGGTCGTCCTCGTCACCGTCTCGGACCAGTCGAGCTGGTTCACCGCGCTCTGCGCCTGGATCTACCTGATCGCCCGCATCGCCTATGTGCCGGCCTATGTCCGGGGCTGGGTGCCGGGGCGCTCGATGATCTGGGCCGCGGGCTTCGGCGCGACCGTCCTGATGACGCTCGCCGCCCTGATATGATCTTCTTCCTGGCGGAAATACCCCGGGGGGAGCCGCCCGGCACGGGCGGCGGGGGGCGGATGCCCCCCACACCCCCGCCGCCATCCCAACACTCGCCCGCAAAGGAGGCCCCGAATGGCAAGCTATGATGTGATCGTGATCGGTTCCGGCCCAGGCGGCTATGTCTGCGCCATCCGCTGCGCGCAGCTTGGCCTGAAAACCGCCTGTGTCGAAGGCCGCGACACGCTGGGCGGCACCTGTCTCAATGTCGGCTGCATCCCCTCGAAGGCGCTGCTGCATGCCTCGCACCAGCTCCACGAGGCCCAGCATAATTTCGAGAAGATGGGGCTGAAGGGCAAGCCGCCCTCGGTCGACTGGACGCAGATGCAGTCCTACAAGGACGAGGTCATCGGCCAGAACACCAAGGGCATCGAATTCCTGTTCAAGAAGAACAAGATCGACTGGCTCAAGGGCTGGGCCTCGATCCCCGAGGCGGGGCTCGTGAAGGTGGGCGACGAGACCCACAAGGCGAAACACATCGTCATCGCCAGCGGCTCCGAAGCCTCCACCCTGCCGGGGCTCGAGATCGACGAGAAGGTGATCGTCAGCTCGACCGGCGCGCTGGCGCTGTCCAAGGTCCCGAAGAAGATGATCGTGATCGGCGCCGGCGTGATCGGGCTGGAGCTGGGCTCGGTCTATGCGCGCCTCGGGGCCGAGGTGACCGTGCTGGAATATCTCGACCAGATCACCCCGGGCATCGACACCGAGGTGGCGCGCAGCTTCCGCGCGCTCCTCAAGAAACAGGGCCTGACCATCGTCACCGGCGCCGCCGTGCAATCCGCCGAGGCGCTCAAGACCAAGGCCAAGGTCACCTACAAGCTCCGCAAGGACGACAGCGAGCATCAGCTCGATGCCGATGTGGTGCTGGTCGCGACCGGCCGCAAGCCCTTCACCCAGGGCCTCGGGCTCGACGCGCTGGGTCTCGAGCTGACCAAGCGCGGCCAGATCGCGACCGATGCCCATTACAAGACCTCCGTGGACGGGGTCTATGCCATCGGCGACGTGATCGAGGGCCCGATGCTCGCCCACAAGGCCGAGGATGAGGGCATGGCGGTCGCCGAGATCCTCGCGGGCCAGGCCGGTCATGTGAATTACGACGTGATCCCGGGCGTGATCTACACCCATCCCGAGGTGGCCGCGGTCGGCAAGACCGAGGACCAGCTGAAGGAAGCGGGCCGGGCCTACAAGATCGGCAAGTTCTCCTTCATGGGCAACGGCCGCGCCAAGGCCAATTTCGCCGCCGACGGCTTCGTCAAGCTGATCGTGGATGCGGAAACCGACCGCATCCTCGGCGCCCATATCCTGGGGCCCTCGGCGGGCGATCTGATCCACGAGATCTGCGTCGCGATGGAATTCGGCGCCGCGGCCGAGGATATCGCCCGCACCTGCCACGCCCATCCGACCTATTCCGAGGCGGTGCGCGAAGCGGCCCTGGCCTGCGGCGACGGTCCGATCCACAGCTGACAGGGCAGGCTTCATCCTTCCTGGAAAGGGGCGGCGGCCGGATGGCCCCGCCCCTTTTCATGTCCCGCACTCCGCACGGCTTTCGCCGCACGCACCGCCGGGGGATCGAGAAAATTCCGGTCGGGTCGCTCAGTCGTGCCGGGCGTCAGCACAAAGACGGCAAGAGCCCCGGGCGCAGGGGCGTCGGTTGCGCTCGGAACCACTGTCCCGACAAAATTGGCAAGACGCCCGGTCAGGTCAGGTCGCGAGGAACCTGAGGCCCTGGGTGACGTCAGTGCGCACCGCCAGCCGCAGCGAGGGCTCGTCGCCCGCCCGGAGAGCGGCCAGAATCATCCGGTGATGCTGCGGCGGCTCGGTCCGGCCCAGCCGGCCATAGAAGGACCGCATCGTCGGACCGAGCTGCAACCAGACCGTCTCGGCAATGGCCAGCATCGCGGGGGCCTGGGCCCGCAGGTAAAGCGCGCGGTGGAATTCGAGGTTCTTCTGGATATAGGCCACCGCATCCCCGCGCATGACCACCTCGCCGATCTCGGCATTGATCTTCTGCATCCGCTCGATCAGGGCGAAATGGGCCCGCGGCAGGGCCCGACTTGCCAGTTCGGGCTCGAGCAGGCCACGCAGCGAGGCCAGTTCCTCCAGACGCTCGTTCGAAAGTTCCGGCGTCGAGACCCGCCCCGAGGAGGACAGCGTCAGCGCGCCCTCTGCCACGAGCCGCCGCACCGCCTCCCGCGCGGGCGTCATCGACACGCCAAAGCTCTTGCCGATCCCGCGCAGCGTCAGCGCGGCGCCCGGGGCCAGCTCGCCATGCATGATCTGCGTCCGCAGCGTCCGGTAAAGCCGCTCATGTGTCGCAGATACGGTCTCACCGGATCGGGTCTGGATCAGCATGGCGCGGATAGTGCGACCGCACGGGGGCGGCCGTCAATCACCGAAACGCACACGGTGCAGGGCAGCACCATTAGCCCTCAGCCAGGCCCGCGGCGCCTCGTAGCCCGGCATCAGCCCCCCGACCACCGACCAGAACCTGCTGGAATGGTTCATCTCGACCAGATGCGCGACTTCATGGGCCGCGACATAGTCCAGCACCTCGGGCGGGGCCATGATCAGGCGCCAGGCGAACATCAGGTCGCCGCGCGACGAACAGGACCCCCAGCGCGACCGCGCCTCCCTGACCGTGAGCCGGCGGTAGCTGATCCCCAGCGCGGCCGCATGGCCGTCGGCCGCCGCCGCCAGCCGCGCCCGCGCCCGGATCTTGAGAAAGGCCAGCACCCGGGGCGGCACTTCTTCGGCAGATCCGGGCACCGCCAGTTCGCCCTCGCGCATCTGCGGAATCCGTCCGGTCCCCGGCACGAGCGGCAGAGCGCGGCCCTCATAGGGCACCGTACCGCCGGCCCGGACCACATGACCTTCGGGTCGCGCCGAAAGGTGGCGCCGGATCCAGGCCTCCTTCTCGCGAACGAAGGCCAGCCCCTCGGCTTCGGGGGCGCGCTGGGGCAATGTCAGCGTCACGCGCCCGTCAAGCTGCGACACCCGCAGCGAATAGCGCCGCGCGCGTGCCGAGCGGCGCAGCGTGACCTCGAGCGGCGGATCGCCGGGAATGCGGATGATGCTCATCTCTGCCTCGTGTTTTGCCCGGAGCATAACAGCCGAAAAGGGCTTTGACACGTAGGGGGACTTGTGGCACGTGGCTGCAACCGCAAAGCCGTGACCCCTGCGAGAGGATACCCATGCCCAAAGAAGAATGGGGCGTTAAGCGCGTTTGCCCGCACTGCTCGACCCGATTTTACGATCTTCAGCGCGACCCGATGACCTGCCCGTCCTGCGGCCACAGCTTCTCGCTGGACAGCCTCACCCAGGGCAAGCACCGGCCGCTCATCGCCGAGAAGACGGCCCCCGCCAAGGCGCGGAACGATGAGGATCTGGACAACGATGACGCCATCATCGACGATGACGATGACGGCAATGATGTCGATCTCGGCGACGACGTGCTGGAGGACGATGACGACGACAACGTCTCGCTTGACGACATCGCCGACATGTCCTCCGAGGATGACGACGAGACCTGACTTTTCGGCCGGGCGGCCCTGATGTCCCGCCCGGCCCCGTCCCGGGCCAGGGATCCACGCCTGGGTCCCTTTTCCACCCTACCGGCACCGTTCCTCTCGGAGCGGTTTTTTTGCATGTACCGCAGGCAGACCTTAACTCCTTGCTTCGGTAAGGTTTTTACCAATGCGGGGGGGTGAGCTTTTGCGGCACCGGACATCGACCAAAAAAATCGCTATGCCCCATCCCTTCTGCATTTTTCTGCTTGATCTCCCTTCCCCGCTTCCATAATAAGCGCGGGCGGGCCGGAAGGGCCGCAAACAGATGGGGCCATAGCTCAGTTGGGAGAGCGCTTGCATGGCATGCAAGAGGTCAGGGGTTCGACCCCCCTTGGCTCCACCAAAAACACGTTGAAAAGCACCAGATAGGTCTGCCTTTCTTGTCAGAGGATTTGCCTCTGTCGTGCAGACGGGTGCTGTTTTCCCTACGGAAATCCATGCTGCTTTGATCCGCGCCTTTGGGCGTGTTGATCCCGTCGCAGCCCTTCCCCCCTTCACAATTGAGGATGGCCCATGAGCGACCATTTCTTCATCGTGACGGGCGGCCCCGGTGCGGGCAAGACCAGCCTGATCACCGAGCTCTCCCGCTGCGGCTTTCACACGATCCCCGAATCCGGCCGCGCGATCATCCGCGAGGAGATCCAGAGCGGCGGAGACGCCCTCCCCTGGGCGGACCGCATGGCCTATGCCGAACGGATGCTTGAACGCGACCTCCGCGCCTACGAGGACGCTCAGGCCATCTCAGGCCCCGTAATCTTCGACCGGGGCATTCCCGACATCATGGGTTACCTGACCCTCTGCAGCTTTCCCATGCCGCCCCCGTCGCCGCAGCAGCCAAGGCCGCCCGCTACAACGCGCGCGTCTTCCTAGCGCCATTTTGGGATGAGATCTTCACGCAAGACACCGAACGCAAGCAGACCCGCGCCGAAGCCGAAGCGACCTGCGCCGTCATGCGGGAGACCTACACCGCGCTCGGATACCAAATCACAGAACTGCCGCGCGCCGACATTGCAACACGTGCCGGCTTTGTCTGTAAGCAACTGGCAAATTGACCGTCATCTCTAGAGGCAGTGGCGAAACTTGAGCTACTCCCCATCGGTTGGACAGTATCTGGCGTAATTTAAGCTACTCTTTGCACCTGCTGATCGGGTTTGTTGATATCATTTCTCTGCCAATAAACCAGCGCCGGTGGCTTGCCGCCGAGGGCTGAGTGAGGACGCTGGTGGTTGTAGAAGGTCATCCATTTCCGGATAGCCCCTTTCGTCTCTGATCCGGTCTCCCAGGCATGCAGGTAGACGCATTCGTATTTCAGGGTTCGCCACAGCCGCTCGATGAAGATGTTGTCGAGGAATCGGCCTTTCCCATCCATCGAGATGCGCACACCGGATCGGCGGAGCCGGTCGGTCCAGGCGCAGGACGTGAACTGGCTGCCCTGATCCGTGTTCATGATCTCGGGCGGGCCGAACTTGTGGATGGCCTCGCTCAGTGCTTCGACGCAGAAGTCGGCCTCCAGGGTGTTCGAGATCCGCCAGGATAGAACCTTGCGCGTGTGCCAGTCCATGATCGCTATGAGGTATAGGAACCCGCGGCGCATGGGCAGGTAGGTGATGTCCGAGCACCAGACCTGGTTCGGACGATCCACGTGCAGCCCTTTCAGAAGGTAAGGATAGGTCTTGTGTCCTTTCGCCGGCCTGCTCGTGTTGGGCTTCTGGTAAATCGGCATCAGCCCCATGAGGCGCATTAGCCGGCGTATTCGCTTCTCGTTCACGAGATGCCCGTCATTGCGCAGGTGCCAGGTCATCTGGCGGACACCGAAGAACGGCGTCTCCAGGAACTGCTCGTCGATCTGCCGCATCAGGCCGAGGTTCTGTGCGGTCTCTCCCTTCGGCTCGTAGTAATAGGACGAGCGCGCAATCGACAGCAGCCTGCACTGCTGACCGATGGACAGCTGAGGATGGTCAGGCTCGATCATACCGCGCCTCACTTCCCGCCCCAGGGCTTCAGCTTTCGTTCCAAAAAAGAGTTGGCCACCGCCAGCTCCCCGATCTTGGCGTGGAGCTCCTTCACCTGCTCCTCGTCGATCTCGGGTCTCTTGCGGCCACCGCGCTCGAACACGCCGGACGCGCCTTCGAGCAGGGCGCGCTTCCATTGATGGATCATCGTCGGATGCACTCCGAACCGGCTCGCCAGCTCGGCCGCCGTCTCTTCACCCTTCAGGGCTTCCAGCGCGACCTTCGCCTTGAACTCAGGCGCGTGCTGCTTGCGTTTCGACATCTCTGATCTCCTTCTCGTCGAAGATCAGCAGACTGCAAATCGTAGCTTACGTCACTGTCCGAATTTCGGGGGGTAGCTCAACTGCTGAAGCAGACAAACCGCATGTCCCCTCCAGCCTCCCGCTGCCTGACACTCACGGCCCATTCCTGCCGTTCGTCGTGTCATCCACCTACAACGCTGCTTCACTGAACCGGACATTGATGCTGGCGCAGCGCATCGAAACTCTGAATCGCCTTCAAACGGACCGCTCTGCCCCGAGCTAGGGTCAGGACTCATAACCAGTAGATGACGGTCGCAGCGAGCGCGATGGCCGAGAGGAAGACTTTCGGACATCGATCATAGCGGGTGGCAACTCGGCGCCAGTCCTTGATGCGTCCGAACATGATCTCGATGCGGTGGCGGCGCCGGTATCGGCGCTTGTCGTACTTGACCGGGGCCGTACGCGACTTGCGCGGCGGAATGCAGGCGCGAATTTTGCTGTCCGACAACGCGTTACGGAACCAGTCGGCATCGTATCCGCGGTCGGCGATCAGCCAGTCCGCCTGAGGCAGCTGGCTCTGTAGCGCGAGTGCGCCCTTGTAGTCGCTGACCTGGCCGGCGGTGACGAAGAGGCGGACAGGGCGGCCCTCGCGGTCGGTGACGGCATGCAGTTTTGTGTTCATGCCGCCCTTCGTGCGGCCGATCAGGCGGCCACGCCCCCCTTTTGAGCCCGCAGGCTCGAGGCCGTACGGTGCGCCTTCAGATAGGTCGCGTCGATCATGATCGTCCGGCAATCGGCCTGCTCGGCGGCAAGCCCCTCCATGATCCGCGCGAACACGCCCATGCGGCTCCACCTGATCCAGCGATTATAGAGCGTCTCGTGCGGACCGTATTCGCGGGGCGCGTCCCGCCAGCGCAACCCGTTGCGATTGATGAAGATAATTCCGCTGAGGACGCGTTTGTCGTCCACGCGAGGGCGCCCATGGGGCTTCGGAAAGTAGGGGCGCAGCCGCTCCATCTGCGCCTCGGTCAGCCAGAAAAGATCGCTCATCGTCAGCCTCCTTCGAGCGGAGGCTGAATCACGCGAAGCCGTGCTGATCAATGGGTCCTGAGCCTAATAGGTCAGCACCTTTCTCTTGTCATTCAGCGAAACTGACGTATCTTCTTTGACAGGCGCTGCTCGCGCCTCCCCCCTCCGTTGGGAAAGCACACTTCATGCAGAGCACTCTGATCATCGAACCATCCGTTCGAGCACACATGAGGAGGGGTTGTGTAATTCGCTCGACCAGGAGGGTTTCGAATGAACCGACCAACTACGCCTATCTATGTTCTAAAGCGCCGTGCCAAGGAGCTATCCCGCGAACGCGGCATCCCGCTCCATGAGGCGCAAAAGCAGATCGCCAAACAGGAGGGCTTCGCGAGTTGGAGCTTGCTTGTCTCTCGCCCGACGGCGGCGTCAGTCGATACCAAGATCACGTCGCTTCCTGTCTCGCCTGCTGATCGAGCGGAAGCTATCGAGATCGCCAATTTTACCTTCGAGAAAGTCTTCGACCGGATCGAGCCGGACAATCCCACCGCGACGCGGGCTTTGTGGGATGCGGAAGACTATGTTGATAACAGATGGCTGGACGAGGGTATGCTGCCCATCGACCGAGATTATGCCCTGTCTTTGATCGAGGCGTTCCTTGTGCATCACGTAGTCGACCTTGCGGTGCAAGCCGACAAGAAGAGCGCATAAATCACGAAACCGATTCCGTACCCGGCAATTCCTCTGCTGGGTACGGTGCGCTTTCCAATCGGCCCATTCCCGACATTCGCCAACCAATAATTAATGCGGCGGCAGCAGCACGCACTGCCATCATTCGCCGCGAGTGCGAAACCCGATGGCTTTTGGAGATCTGCAGTGCAAGACAAAACTGTCATGTCCTCGAGCAGAACCTACTGTCGCTTTGCGGTCCGGCAAACCATTTGTGATTTGCAAAAGTAGCATTTCTACTGGTTTCTTCTTTCTTGCCAGTATTCTCAGTTCATGCTTTGGCGTCGCCATGAGCGGATCGCGTTGGACGTGTCGGATTTAGGCTCGACCTCATTCCAACGATCCCAGAAGGCAACAGTTTGGCTGTCAGGCTTCATCTTGGGTTCGGCTATGCGCACGCGTGTCGGCAGAAGGCTCGCGTCGCCGACGACCAGCGCTTCTCCGATGTCCAAGACAGGCAATAGGTCACCAAAACTTCCAAGACTGTCAGGAAGGAGGCGTTTTATCACGCTCTGATCGTCGCTGTTGGTCAAACGCATGGCAACAACATTGTTGCACTGGCTCAGAACAGTTCGATTTACTTCGGATGGTCGCTGGCTGATAACCACAAGCCCTATGCCATATTTCCTGCCTTCTTTTGCGATCCGCTCAAAAATCTCAACAGCGACCGCGTCAGAACTGTCGGCATTCAGCCGTTCTGGTATGTACAGATGAGCCTCATCACACATGATTGCGATAGGATGCCGCTGGTCAGATTTCGTCCAGAGGCTCGTAGAGAAAACAATTTGAGCCAAGAGGCTCACCATCAAGGGCAGTACGTCAGATGGCACTTCTGAAAAGTCTATAATCTTGATGCCGCCTTCATTGCCATCCTGAGCCCCGCGACCGGTTGAAATGGCATGAACCATTCGTTCCAGCCACTCCATGTCCATGCATTCGTTGGGAGGCTGAAACAGGAATGCCAGACGACGATCATGCCTTTTTGCTTCTAGGCGACCGATCAACCTGCTCAGCTTGCCATGATAGGGACCCTGCTTTTCGCCCCTCGCGCCTGGCACCATTTCTTCATCTAGGTCTTTGAGGTTCTGCAGCACTGAATTGATGTCGAAAGGCACCGGGCTGTCGATTGTGAAATTCTCCAATATTTCTTCATGCTTGACCGGATCTAGGGTGCCCTTTTTCGCGTCGACGATAGTGCGCGTCATAATCATCGATTGGTTTGGTGCGTTCTGGTCACTGCGGTCCACGAACATGGACACCAGCGCCTCATAGCCCAACAACCAGTATGGCAGATGCAATACCCCGTCATCCAAGCCGCGCTTGTGCTCGATGTCTGAAGGCCCCGCAATCCTCAGGTGCTTGAACGCCTCGCCTTTCAGCGGTCGATACTCACCATGGATATCGAACAAGACCACATTCGCCTGTGGCAATTCCGCGATCTGATCCAGCAATCGAGCCGTAGTCCAGGACTTGCCCGATCCAGTACTCCCGACGATCACGGCATGTCGTTGGAAGAGCTTGTTGCCATTCAGATAAGCTACAGCTTCGTCATCCAACGTGAAGTTTCCCAAAGACAGCTTTGGGCCGTCCGTTTTCACATTGGAAATGACCTGCATGAAATTGGTGAGGCGTTCACCCTCCAGAGAGAAGCAATTGGCGTCGATTTCCGGCACGGTTTCTAAGGTTCGGCGAAAAACGTTCTGTTCGAGTCCAACCTTGTCGAGCAAGGTGCCGATAAGTGTGATCTTGACGAGGTTGTTCTCGTTCGGGATCAACTCCAGGTCGGTCAATTCCGCCTCTTCCAAATCGCGGTTGTCGGGTTTCCTGGTGATCCGCACCACCACACCAATCAAGTGTTGCCCGGGCTTGCTGCTCTGGAGAACCACCAAACGGTTTACCTGCAGCCGCTTGAGCCTCTCGAGGTCGTCGACGCGGATCGTTGCTGCAGCGGTATCTACTGATATCACGCTGCCGAGGGCTTCATTGTCTGCGAAATCGAAAATGGACATGTGCATTACCTAAAGGACCAAATTGTTGAAACCTGGAAGCGACCATAAATCAGCAGTGTCCACCTCGACACCATCTGGGGCCTCGGGGCGGTAGACCTTGCTCCCGGTTCCAGACATCTCGACACCCATGTAGTTTGTACCGGCTTTGGTCTTGAGGAAGTCTTTGGCCTCGTCGGTCAGGGTTCTGGCCAGCACAACGATGGGCACGTTTCTTTCCCGACATCGCTCGATGATTTTTGGATGGATATGCAGATCGCGGAAGCCAAATCCGATACAAAGAAACGCGGAGGCGGTCTTCAGCGCGTCATCTGCGCCATTAATTATTGTTCGGAAAGGATCTTGGGACGTTGTCTCGTATTTGTTGAATCCAGGAGTAACGATTAGGGGGGTGTACTCGGCGGGTGGCAATTCAAAGACCGGCAATCCCACTGTTCGCTCATCTGCGGTGCGGAACCAGTCCAGCGAGCCATGGACCTTCCAGATCTTGACGACCCGCGAAGCCTTGGAGCCATGCCGGAATTTGACTCCGCCGGTGCTCTCCCACTTCTGGATATAGCCTGGAGCAAACCCGGTTTGAAAAAGCACTCCTTTGGAATTTCAGGCAAACTCTGCGACGCGATCATAGTTGGTGGTGACGACATGGATTTCGCGCAAGTTGCTGTTGAACATCCTGGACAGCAAACGCCCAAGAGCGAACTCCCCGCCATTTGACGCTGCAAGGCCTAATAGCGCTGTATCCTTCTCATTGACACATTGCCAAGTCAGGCTGACAATCTTCGCGAGCAGGGTATCCGGCAAAGCCTTGCCCTCCAACGCAGCTTCAAGATGATCACCGTTTGCTAAGGCTGTCCGGACCAACAACCAAGCGTCCTCTTCGGCTTGGCCCACTGTTTCCAGCTTGTCACACAGGTAGCCGCTCAGTGCTCCCATACTTGGCAATCCATGTGGCATAGAGGCGCCACTTCCAAGGACAATTGTCGGGGATCCTTGGAAACAGGTTAGCGCAAACTTGGCGATGTCTTCTGTCTTCATTTAGTTTGGGACGCTCCGCTTGGGTTGGTATCAATGATCTGAATGAAAAGGCCCGTCGTCAGAGGCTAAACAGACCCCATTTGAAATCAACCTTAATATGGAATCGCCAACAGGAAAAAATCCTGGCGTTGCAGCCAGAAAGAACGACCATAAGCAATTAGTATCACCGAACTAAACGGCCGCTTCTTGTCGCGGCATTGGTTTTCACGCTGATGCAGCGAAGGTCAGCTTCCCGCCCATTCTTCCTCTTCTCAGCCGCTGCAGTTTCCGGCTACCACAGATCGTTGAACCGGTGCGCAGCCGTCCGCGTGTAATGCGCTGTGTGCCGGGGATCACGGTGTCCGAGGTAGTCCTGAATGACTCGCAAGTCGTGCCCCTTGTTCGCCAAGGCGAAACCGCAGGAATGGCGAAGCATATGTGGGTGGACGCGCTCGAGCCCGGCACGGGTGCCGGCGGATCCGAGGATGTAGCTTACGGCCTGCCTCGTGAGCGGCTGCTTGCGCTCGGAGACGAAGAGCCAAGGCAGCGCATCCTCCCTGCGCGCGAGCCAGCGCTTGATAGCCCGCAGCTCTTCGCCAGCGACTGGCTGCTCGACGCTGAGCCCGTTCTTCAGCCGTGCGACCCAGATCCGCGACTGCGCAAGATCCACGTCTTGCCGACGAAGCGCGATCACTTCGGAGACGCGCAGTCCATGCCGAAACATCATCAGGATCAATAGGTGGTCGCGAACCCCGTGGCGGCCCTTTTTGGCGGAAGCGAGAAGCCGGTCGATATCCGGCTGACCAAGGTAGTCACGGCTCCGCACATGGGCGTCGGTCGCCCGGTCATCCCCACTCTTGACACTTCGCCGATTGGGCATGGTTATGTCGCCTCTCACAAGTCTCTGCCTGGCAAGGCTTGGCCGAGATCAACTCTTAACAAAACACACCAAGTGTAAAGAGTCGCTTGAGCGTCGAGGAAGCACGCGCATGTTCGTCGCCACGAGGTAAGCCTACTTTTTTGGAAGTGATCTTCAGACTCGCGATGCCACGACCCATTCGCGGCGAGGCTCGGCTAAGTTCTTTGGGGGCCCCGCTGCGACGTCCATCCAAGATGCCAAGCGCCGACACAAAGGGCGGAAAGCGGTCGTTCGCCGCACATGCGCGCTGAGGAGCCGAAGGGCGGAAAGTGGACATTCGCTGCGGATTTGGCGAATGTCCACTTCGGTCGCTGCAGTGCGACGGCTGATATTTGCGATCAGTCAAGATCACCACAAGCATCCCAGCATTGACCTCCAGACGCTGGCTTTCTCCAGCCAACCCGGTAAAACTGAGGGTCAAATTTGGTAGAAACATGCTCCCGTCGACGTCTGAGGCTAAAGTTCATCTTTGAAGGTGTCGCCGGGCTAAGAATGAAATTTCGTGTTCGAACATTCAGCCCGCTTTGGTCGAACGCGAAGAGTTTTGAAAAGGTGAAGACGTGAAGCGACTATTTCCGAGTCTTGAGTTGGTATCTCAAGAGTATGTTTTGGTTCAAGCTTGGAAGAAGGCTTCGTCTTACATTCGATATCACAATTGGTTCTCTGATACTTTGGAGCTTGATCGAGCTGCTGCCGACCTTCCAAGGTTCATATCCAACCTCTCCGAGCGACTACGCAGCGGCAGATACGAGACAGATGAGATAAGGCTTGTCCCCGCTCCGAAGAACCAGCAATGGCATCTTGACGCCAAAGGGCATTGGAAGCCCGTCAAGCGGGGATCGACGAAAATCCGCCCACTAGCCCACGTCTCTCTCTCAGATCAGGTCACTGCGACGGCTTTACTTCTTTGCCTAGGCGACAGGGTCGAGACGGCGCAAGGAGACCCCACGGCCAATATCAGTTCCTCCACAGTGCGCTCTTCGGTCATGTCATATGGTAACCGTCTATTTTGTGATCGAGATGACGAACGAAGTGGCCTCATTCACCGCTGGGGCTCATCCAAGCTATACCGAGCCTACTTCCAAGATTACCGCGCATTTCTTCAACGGCCGGAAATGGTTGCAGCATCGCTTGGAAGTGATGATAAGGCACTGATCATCCAGAGCGACCTCAAGCAGTTCTACGATCGTGTAACCCCAGAGCTGCTCAATACGAAGGTACAGGCTCTGCGAACTCCTGATGATGATGATGCGTTCTTTGACCTAGCAGCTAATGTCTTCAACTGGTCTTGGACAGAACGTGACGAATGTCAGTTCGACGAATACAAGCGCGGCGCGGAGATCCCCAATTTTCACGGAGTATCCCTTCCGCAAGGGCTTGTATCGTCTGGGTTCTTTTCAAATGTGGTGCTGCTTGATTTTGATCGGGCGGTCCTTGGACAAATTGGTCATGAGGTGGCCAACGGTGTGTGGCTACGGGACGCATGTCGCTACGTTGACGACATTCGGCTGACGATCACAATCGCCCCGGGGATTGATCATGTTGAAGCTCAAATGCGGGCAATGGGCTGGCTTTCAGAGACGCTGGCCGAGGCCTGTCCTGGCTTGGAATTCTCCCCGGAAAAGACTTCAGCAGCATCGGTCGGTGGCGAGCAGGTTCCTCTCATTCGTCAATCCCGAAAAATGGAGCGAATCCAAACCGCGATCTCTGGCGGGTTCGATGCACGTGGTGGAGAGGAGGTTATCCAGGCGATTGAAGCGCTCGTCCGTTCACAGCTGACCATCAACGGTGCCGGAGAAACGGTAACTCCACCGGGCATGAAAGCGGTGCCAGATGTAAAGGATGAGACAATCGGTCGCTTTGCTGCAGGTCGGTTTCGAAAGACCTACCGCTCACTAAGACCACTCCTTGATGATCGACCGTTGGTCGAGCCAACTGACTTCGGTGAAGAAACCTACCGGCGCTCCCGACTCTTTCAATCTGAGTTGGACGATGATGCGCATGCCTTCGCACTAGTGCTCATCGAACGATGGATACTTGACCCTTCAAATGTGCGACCACTCCGCGTCGCGCTAGATCTCTGGCCGTCTCGCCAGCTGTTAGAAGAAGTACTGAAACTCTTTGAGCCGTATCTATCAGGTCAGATCAAAGTGGTCCGCGACCGACAGGTGGCCTACTATTGCCTTGCAGAGATACTTCGAGCCGGTGCGACTGAGACTGGCTTCGTCAGCGATACCGAGAGTCTTCCATCGTCGGTCGACCTCGCCGAATATCGGTCGCTGCTCCTCCAGTTGGCGATCCGAGTGGTCCAAGGCAAGGCCGAACGCGCCCCTTGGTATCTAGAGCAGCAAGCACTCCTCTTCATCGCGGCGCACGATCCCCAAGCCATTCAGTCGCCAAAAGCTCCTCGGACCAATCGCTCCTACTGGAAAATGTTATCCTTCCTACAGGGAGATCACCTGAACCACATATCGAACAGGGATTTTGCTATATCCGCAGTAGTGAGCCGAAGGTCTTTCCTGTCGAGGAACCGAGCGGTAGAGCTCGTCGGCCCGAAGCTCACGACGGCGAGATTTGCCGAGGTTGCGGCACGCGACATCGAATTCTCCCGCGATCTCTTGCGCTCCGTCGATCTGCAGCCACACATTCCGGCGGGCATCGCCGAGGACTTGGGAGTCGCAGAATGGACTTTCAACGGCGAGATGCACTCTCTGCAATCCTTTGTTCAGGACAAGGGACCACTAAATCCACTTCGGAACGAAATAGGCGTCCTCAGCTTTGCCGCCAAATTCATCGAACACCTCGAACAGGGAAGTGTGCCGGAGGTCATTACACCGTCGACTACTCAGATAAGTGTACGGCCAGTTGGCGATTACGCTCATGTTGAGAATGTGGTTTTCCGATCGGCGCAGGTCTCATCTTCTTACCGCTCGATCTACGTCCCACCTTCTTGGGTTCCGGAAAATCAATCTTGGCGCTTTCAGCTTGGTTTTCTCCTACGCTTCATACTGACGGCCAGAATCGACTTTAGTCTTCCGGTCAAGTCGGCTTCATGGAAGGAAGCTGAGCACATCTACCGCCCAACTAGAGCTCACTGGTTTCAGCGGCAGTACGGGTTCTACAACGGGCACGAGGCCTTCGGTGACGATTGGCTGCCCATCTCACAGTTCACTCAGGATCTACTCTTTGATCTCCTCATCTGGCCAGGCTGCCGCAAAGGCGACAAGGAGGCCGACCAATTTTCGTTGGAGGAGATGGCTGTCCGGGTACGTGCTGCCTTAAATGAAGCCCATTTAGCTATTGGCTCGGCAACTGGAACCCTGATGTTGCCGATCGAAGCTCCAATTCCTGGCTCCGCGTTGACAGGGCGACCGCTCCGGGCCTGCGTAGTCCAATCGATCATGCCTGAGGCCAAAGATTTCTCAGCTACCGATCTCGAGATGCGTTCCTCGAATCTGCGACGAAAACACCGCAGGCATCTGTCGACCGCCTTGGCTGCAGTTGAGAAGATGCTGGATCTCCGCGAGACGCATAAGCCGGCAAACAAACGTCTGGATTGGCTCATCCTGCCGGAACTGTCAGTACATCCAGACGACGTTGCTACCCATCTTGTGCCATTCGCACGGGCATACAAGACCGCGATTTTGGCAGGTATGGCCTACGAGCAAGTGGCTCCCGGGCAGCCTTTGGTCAATTCCGCCCTGTGGATCATCCCAAGAATGGTGCCGGGCATGGGGTTGGAGATCGCGATCAGGAGGCAGGGAAAAAAACACCTTTCTCCGATGGAGCAGAAATATGTCAAGCCTGTTAAATTGGTTGAAGGATTCCGCCCGTGCCAATGGCTGATAGGTTATGAATGGTCAAGCAATCCCACCGACCATCCGCTGTGGCTCACCGCTTCCATTTGCTACGATGCAACGGATTTGAAGTTGGCGAGCGATCTCCGAGAGCGCTCAGATGTATTTGCGATTCCCGCGCTGAACCTGGATGTCGGCACCTTCGATCAGATGGCCCAAGCGTTGCACTATCACATGTATCAGCTAGTTCTGATCGCGAACAATGGAGCATACGGCGGCAGCAATGCGCACATGCCAAAGGGAGAGGCTTATCAGCGTCAAGTTTTCCACACCCATGGTCAGCCTCAAGCTACAGTATCTTTTTTCGAAATTGACGATATCGCAGACATAAAGCACCGGCACCAGTTGGGCACGACTAAATCAGATGGATGGAAGTATCCACCCGCGGGGTTTTTACCCTAGATTTATACATTCAGGATGCTTCTTGTTGCCTCTCACAAAGATGGAACTGCTTTAGACATCGGAGGCGCGAAGCGAACATCCGCCCGCGGACCAGTCAAGGTCGGCTCTGGGCCGTCCCTGAAGGGGCGGTGCCGTTTAACCAATAATATGTTGCGAACCATCTGGCGGCGGCAGAGAGCCCACTTTGACGGATGTGGCGTTTAGCGCTAGTGGCGGCTAGTGTACCTGAATTTTGCGGCGTCATTGGCAGGTCTGACTTAAACTGACTGGTTTGCTGCTCTACTCTGAGCGGCAAGCTCACCGACGAAGGTACGAAGGCTGTCCATATATGCTAGATATCCATTTCGGATCGTGTTTGGATCCAATGCGAGCAGAGTTGCGGTCAAGAGCGCCGCGTCTGCAATCGACCGCGCCACGCGATCCTTCGGCTGATCTGCGTGAAGGCCTGCATTCAACTCTTCAACGACGCGATCAACCTCCTTCCCAATACTGGAAAGCCGTTTTGGATCATCGTGAAGGTGGTCCTCGGCAAAAGCCCATAACCGATTTCGGTAAGCTTGTTTGTTCAACTTCCGCTTGCCCCTCAGCGCGTCCGTCGGTGGGAACAGTGCGTCTGCGAGCTGCTCCAGATAGCGGCGGCCCGAGACCGCCACTTGAGCCAACTCCTCTTCATTCTCTGCGCTTGCGAGACGTTCTGCCGCAGCACCTAACGCATTGAACAGTTTCGGACTCAGATCCTCCAACATCATGGTAAGCTGGTATGAATCATCTTCACCACCCGGCAGCCAATGGGTTAGAAGGTTTCGGAATGCAGCCACTCGCTCGAAATGCCGTGGCGTGTCGAAATCATCTAGGATTGTGCGGCTAGCACCTGTGTCCTCGAACCCGGTATCGTCGTAGCCGAGTCCCTGCATGTCTTCGAGATCCGATGGATCGCAACCGTCTTGGTTGCCCATTGAGTAAAAGCATCTGAGCTTCATGCCCTCGAGTCGGTAATGTGGCGGTAGGCTCAACCTGTAGAGCGCGAGATGCGGTGGAAATTCCAAATGGATGGAGATAGCGCCTATGAAGCCGTCATGTTCGAAAAGAGCCTCACTCAACTCTTCCGCAAGCGCTGTCGGCATATTCTCAAATACCATCCCGAAGACCGTCGGAAAGCCATCGAACAAGCGTTTCTCATAGACGTAACCCCATTCACTGTTAGCGAAAGCTGCCTTGAAGAGAGCTTCGGGATCCTGTCCGCGTTCGAGCCCGACCAAGACATCGCCAATGGACAGTTTCATGTGACGGTCGGATCGTTGAATGATCCCTGTTGAGAAAACCGCATCGCGGATTTCATGCCAATAATTTCCGGCTTCGGAGTAGGCGCGCCAATTGAATAGCAGTGCAATAATCATCGATCACCTCGCGAAAGCAGAGGACAAATGCTACTCCCTACATTCTCTGATCGCCAGTGCAGACACTCGCTCGGCCGACTGATCCCGTCCAAGCGCAGGCCACCTGCGCTAAACGGATGTCCGCTTCTCCGAAGCCGCAGTGCGGCACCAGTGACTGGGATGAATGTCTCTTATGGGCCGATAGTGTCTGGTGCGGGATCGCCAGCGTCAGCGGCAATGTTCGCTTCCTGCGCATTGCAGCCTTAGCATCGCACGCCCGACTAGCCACTTCTGCTCATTTTTATTGCCAAGGTCGCTCTTCACTGACCACTGCATGCAGCAGTTCAGCTATCCTCCCACTCGTCGTCGAAGAACTTCTTCAGCTCATCCTCCGAGTAGAAAACCTTGGAGCCGACGCGTTGAGTTGCCGCGCTAACCTTTGCGAGACCTTCATTCCCCAGCGACTGGTCTGGGTTGTCATCCTGCCTAGGCTCCACTTTCTTTAACGCTTGGGCGTATAGCTTCTTGAATGTCTGCCGGTTGATGCCCATCAACCTCGCGGCACCAGCAAGGCTGCCAGCGGCATCGTATGCTATTCGCACTTGTTCAGATGAGAACTCCACACGTGATCGCCCCGGCACGTTCGAGAAGCCCAGTGCTTCCCGCTTGCGAGCGATCCATTTCGGATCAACGCGATGTAGCTTCGCCAAGGCCGTGTCGCGAAACCCCTCCCGAAACTGGGATTGGAGCAGCGCGTCGAAATCATAGCCGAAATGCTTTAACGTCTCGATCAGATTGGACCGGCTGGCGGCGAAACGCTCCCGAACCTTAGCCAACGACCGGCTGTGTGCCATCAAGTCAATTAATTCAGAGTGATGGACACCATGACCTTCGCCATCTGTAAAGACGACGACGAAGTCACCACAAACCTCCAGATGACGTTTTGCTTCGGCCATAGACCCTTCCTCTGACTAAAAACTCCGGTGAAATTCCACCGACATATATCGCAAGGATTTCACCACAGCTTTTAACCACCTGATTCTAAACAGTTGTCCTTGACTGATTCGTTGATAGCTGATTCCCTCCAGATCACGAAGTCCCAGCAATCATGGTTACAGCGCCTATGTCACACACAGTGAATCCAGCTCATGAACGCCTGAAAATGGAGCTACGTCTACGTGGCAAATCCATCGCCTCAGTCGCCCGCGAGCTGGAGGTTCTGCGTTCGACGGTCACGCTGGTCAGCCAAGGTCTGCGCAGGTCTTTGAAAATCGAGAGGGCCCTTGCCGATGCTGTCGAGAAGACCCCGGCCGAGCTCTTCCCCGACCGTTACCCAGCAGAGGAGGACAGCGCGGCAAACAAAACCTGACATCGGGAAATAAAAAGACCCTCCTGCGCTAACAGGAAGGCCTTTTGAATAAGTGTCGTTGGTCGCGACACCTTATTCATCCCCTGAGTCTCAAGAAAAGTCAACCTGCCGAGGCGTCTCTCGGCAGGGCAGTCAAACTCATCTCAAACATAGGGGGATGTCGCCCCGCGCCTGCTCCGATCCACATGGGTCGGCGCCCAGGTGAGGTGCGCTCCAATCATCATGTACAACACCTTGTTCTACCGCGGGCCGGAGCCGAGCCACGCGACCCGATTTCCTGCGCGCCGCGCCAGGGAAAGCCTTCGCGGCTCCATGGTCGCGCTGCTGCCCGGCTTCGAGCGCCCTCGTATAATCTACTTCGAAAGTGCGCTCGAATACGCTTTTCTCTGCCTGATGTTGGTGCGCGACGACGTGCACCACATCCGAGATCAGCCCCCGGCCATATCCTATGTTGGCACTGACGGCCGCCCCGCGCGACATGTCTTCGATTTCTTGGTCACGAAAACGGACGGGGAGCGCATAGCTGTGGCCGTCAAACCCATGCCGCGTGTGCTGAAGCTGAACTTTGCATCCGAGCTCGAAGCTGTTGCGGCCGCGGTTTCCAAATCCTTTGCAGACCGCGTGCTGCTGGTCACCGACCAGCACATTGACCGAGAGGCTGCCGCTGAAGCGGCCCGGACGCTCGCGTGGTCGCGCTCCTCTCTGACGGAGGTGGCAGCATGACCTTGCGTTTTCGCTTCTCAACCTCTGACATGATCACCACGGCAGGGGTCGCCATGCGTCCCGTTGAGATCAATGACATCGGAGGTACCTTCGAGCGTGTTGGTCAGCCGGGGATAACGGAGGCTTTTTCCCACCAAGAGCTCGCCGAGATGATGCGACGACCGGATACAACGTATTTTGCCGGCTACTTCGACCGGGCTACGCAGGAGATGCGGCTAAACAAGCCAGTCGAAGTGATCAGTGAACTGCCGGAACAGATCGGCAGACTGGTGATTTGGCGGAAAGCGGTCTGCGATGCCTTCCTGACTTTAGAGGCAAAAGATCAAATCAAGCGCACCCAAGACAGCTATGACAGCGCGCGCCCACGACTAGCCGCAGAAACGCAGCAGCTTGTCGGCGAAGGCGCCGCAGCAGCCAAGAAGGCTAGACCAGGCAAAGACGTCACCGTACGCAACCTTCCGGGTAGCCGAACTGCGTTTCAATGGGTGCGTGCTTATCAATCTGCGAGTTGCTCACCACTTGCCCTGATCCCCGAGACTTATCGTTCCGGGAACCGGACGCGGATTTGGTGCCCGCGATCTGAAGCTCTGATGAATCAGGTCATCGAGATCTACGCCGACACGCAGCGCCCGACCAAGGTCCAAGCTATTAAGCAAACCCAGGCGCTTTTCGATGAGGAGAACCGAAAACGTGCCGACGCCGGGGTACCTATTTTGGTCGTTCCATCGGCCGCAAGTATTCGACGTCGCCTAGACATGGCTGATCCGTTCTACCTCTACGCCAAGCGGAATGGTGCTGCAGCTGCCGCTAGACATTTTGCCATGAGCAGCAATGGTCCCGATGTCGTGCGACCCATGGAGCGGGTCGAGATGGATGAAAACAAACTAGACGTCATGTCGTTGCTGACGCTGACTGGCATCTGGGAGCACCTGCCGCCGGACCGGCAGAAGAAATTCGAGACCGGACGGCGCTGGCTCTACATTGCAATCGACTGCGCCACAAAATGCGTCGTGTCGATGCGACTGGCCGACAATCCGAACTCGGATGATGCGATCCGTGCGCTGCGGCAGATTTTCGAGGACAAGACCCCGCTGGCCCAAGCGGCCGAATGCGAAAGCACGTGGCACCATCATGGCGGGATCGGAACACTTGTGACCGACATGGGGCCTGCCTTCGTCTCGGACGCCTTCCAGGCAACGGTAGCGTCACTTGGAGTCACGTCGCACTTGCCGCCCGCTGGCATCCCCTGGATGCGGGGGCACATCGAGTCCTTCTTCCGCACACTCGGACATCAGCTCATGCCGCTCTTGGCAGGCCGGACCTTCTTCGACACTGTTGATCGCGGCGACTACCCTTCAGAAATGCTCGCCTGTCTGTGTGATGACGACCTGATCAAGGTCCTGCTGACCTATATCGTTGATATCTATCACAACCAGCCACACGGCTCGTTGAAAGGAGAGACCCCGAATGCAGCTTGGAAGCGGCTGGTGGCAGAACACGGGACGCCTCCAGTTCCGGATGGCTTAACCCTCAGGAAGGCATTCGGTAGGCCGATGCCCCGGAAGCTCAATGACGAGGGCGTGCTGTTCTCGGGGCTCAGCTATAGCTGCGAGGCGCTGCGGGAAGCCTATCTGCACTCCCCCATACGGGAGGTGGAAATCAGGGTCGATCTGCAGGACATCGGGTGGATAGCTGTCAAGGTCGGTGCAACTTGGTATCCGGCACTCGCCAATCAACCCGGCTTTGAGGGCGTGAGTTTCGACGAGCTGCGTGAAGGCGTTCGGGCCGTTCGTCACGCACATGCGCGTGCTGCGAAGTTGGACGCGCCCAAGGTCCAGCGGGCTATCGCGCGGATATCGGACGCGAACCGCCGCGCATTCGCGCTGCGCGCCCTGACACCTTTCCATGTGACCGACGTGGACGTCGCCCGCGCAGATGCTGCACTGCACTATCCGCTCCGCTCTGATGAGCAGCGATTGGGATACTTGCCGCCGAGCAAAGACCTGCTCAATGACGCAATCTCCATTACCCCGCTAACGGACACATCACGGAAGCCGGACAGCGACGATAACAGGCCGGTCTCCGAGCGCCGAACGAAACGCAAGAACCGCAGACGCTGGGGGTTCAACGATGGGAAATGATCTGATCACCCAAGCGGCACAACGGGTCGCTGAATTGAAGGCATATTTCGTCGATCACGAGCGCTTCGTTCCACTGGCAGAAGGGTTCTCCATCCTCGCCGAGAAAAGGCTCGTAGACATCCAGACCGACCGTATCAGCGAGGCGCAAGGACTTGCCCTGTCCGGGCACTCCGGGGCCGGAAAAAGCGCGGCAATCACACATCTTCTTGCCCAAGAAAGGAAGAGGCTGGCCGATCAGGGATACGGAGATTCAACCATCATCAGCTTGCGGGTACCATCGCCCGCAACGCTGAAATTCGTCGGGCAGATGCTCCTTCGGGCGCTCGGCTACCCTATCGGTGCCGATCGCCATGCCTGGTACATCTGGGACCTGGTCCAACATCACCTGAAGGAGCGGCGCGTTTTGTTCGTGCATCTCGACGAGGCGCAGGACCTGGCGTCGCGGGGCACCAAGCACGAGTTGGATTCAGTGACCTCCATGCTGAAGACTCTGATGACGGACCCGGAATGGCCAGTTGGGATCATTCTGTCGGGCACAAACGAGCTGGAAGACATCCTCAACCACGACCATCAGCTCGCTCGGCGCATGCGGACCGTTCGGTTCGAGAGCCTATCCGCTGCTGCATATGGTGATGATATTCTCGACCTGCTCGAGAACTACTGTGAACTGGCGCAGCTCGAACCAGAGGATGACGTTCTGGAATTATCCCACGGCGAACGCGTGGTCCATGCTGCGGCAAACCAGTTCGGCATCGCCATTGTCCTGATCCTCGACGCCATCGAGGATGCCTACTTGCAAGGCCAGAAGACGCTGAACCAGCGCAATTTCATCAGGGCCTACCATCGGCGGACCTCCTGCGATGCCGAGTTCAACCCGTTTGTCGTGCCGGACTTCATGCGCATCGACGCCCGCCAGGTGTTTTCTCGGGAGAGCCGCACATGATGTTGTCACCCCTCAAGCCGCTTCCCCTCACCGTCACCGCGGTACCCGGTGAAAGCGCGACGTCGCTTGCGTCCCGCATCGCGCGGAAGAACGGGACTGCCAGCCTTCAGTCTTTCTGCGCCGACATGAGCATTTCCTATCGCGCCCTGAAGGTCGGCGACCCGGTGGAGATTGAGCGGGTAGCCGCACTCGCAGGGTGTGCTCCCACCAAACTCCGCACTTGGACACCCCACGCCCCGTCGAAGACGAATTATCAGCTAGGGGCAGAGGCGCCGAGGTTCACGGCCTACAGCCGAAGCACGATCAGAGGATGCCCGAAATGTGCCGCTGAAGCTCTTTCAGAGCATGGTGCCCATGGCCCGTTTCATCTCGGGGCATGGCAACTCACTTCAATCCGAACCTGCGCCCGGCATTCTTGCATGTTGATCGAGGTCCCGCCTCCCTCGCATCACAAGCACAGCTATGATTTCGCGCGGATGGTCGACAACATGGACATAGACGACATCCAGATCGTTGCCGAAGAAGCGCGATCTCTGGAACGCTACCTCCTTGGCCGATTGAATGGCATATTCGCGGGCCGTTGGCTCGACACGCTGGAGTTCCATGTCGCGGCACAGCTTTGCGAGAACTTCGGCCTTTTGCTGACACAAGGCCCCAAAGCCAGCCGATCGGAAACGACCGAACGACAATGGCTTGAGGCCGGTGCAGCCGGATACGACGTCCTATGCAACGGGCCTGATCAGATGGTCGCAGTGCTTGAAGAGCTTCGTTTAAAGGCGGGCCCTGGCTGTCACACCTACGGTGCGATTGCAGGTTCATTCCTGACCTGGCTATCCCAGCGTGAGGATGATGCCGCCTTCGATGACATCCGTCAGATGGTCTTCGACTACATCCTGCGGACCTATCCCGTGCTCGTCGGTAGCACAGTCCTGCGGATACGTTGCGACAGGCAACAGGTGTACTCCCTTCGAAAAGGCGCGAAGGCCTACGCCATCGACGAACGGATGCTGCGCCATAAGCTCTTGGAGCGTGGCGACATCTCGAAATCGGGCAAATCCGATGCCATCACCTATCATCGCTACCCGTCACGGGAGACGCTGCAAAAGCTCGCCAATGAAACCAACAGCGTGCTACGCGGGTTCGACGCGGCAGACTACCTCGGGCTGGACATCCACCTGCTGCGCACATTCGTCGTGGAAGGGCTCATCAAGAAAGCAGGAGAGATGGCCCGAAACGCGCCGTATTTCCGAAGGGAGGATCTCGACGCCTTTATCGGTCGCCTACACCGCCAAACACGCCCTGATTTGGAACCGGCCAATGATGAGGCTTCCCTCATTGCGGCCACGCCCGCGTGCCAATGCTCGACCCTCGAACTCCTGAACCTGATTTTCGAACACGACATTCCGCTACGCTGTGCTACGGGCGCAGACCCAAGGTTCAACGATTTCCTGATATCTGTCGAGCGGGCGAAAACGGCCATAGGCCAGCGCTCAGCTGGTGCGATCAGCATGTCGGAAGCTGCCGGTAAGCTAAGGGTCGATACCGCAACAATCCGCAACCTGGTGAACGCAGGCTACTTGAGTGCTGCTCCGAAGGCCAAAAGGTCCTCCGAACGCTGGCGGGTGGTCGATGAGGCCTCCGTCGCAGCGTTCGGCGAACACTTCATCTCGGCTGCCGATCTTGCTCACGAGCTGCGACGCGATACCGCCAATCTCTGCCGCGAGCTTTACAAAAACGGCGTCGAACCACTCATCTTCAACGGCGAAAACCGGATCATCTTTCGCCGTCGCGATGTGAGCTAGATATAAGGTCAGGAACGCCGCTGGGTCTTGCTGCCTGATAGGGCCGCAGCCCGTGCATTCCATCCTCAAGACCTTCTGACACGACGAGCCTTGAGAAAGCCGACCACCGTGTCGGCTTTTTTCATATCTTCCGAGAGGCAACCTTATCTGACGAAAAAGGCAGCTTCAGTTAAGCATCGAGATTTCGGGGCACTGAATTCAAAAGGAAATTTTGACGCTCAGAGGCAAAACTATGTGCCCCTTCCCACACGTTGAAAAGCATCAGATAGTTCTGCCTTTTTCGTCAGAGGATTTGCCTCTGCCGCGCAGACCGGTGCTGTTTTCCCTCCGAAAATCCATGCTGCCTTGATCCGCGCCTTTCGGCGCGTCGATCGCTGCGCAGCCCTTCCCCTGTCAAACCCGAGGATGGCCCATGAGCGACCATTTCTTCGTCGTGACGGGCGGCCCTGGTGCGGGCAAGACCAGCCTGATCACCGAGCTCTCCCGCCGCGGCTTTCATACGATCCCCGAATCCGGCCGCGCGGTCATTCGCGAGGAAATGCAGAGCGGCGGAGACGCCCTCCCCTGGGTGGACCGCATGGCCTATGCCGAACGGATGCTTGAGCGCGACCTCCGCGCCTACGAGGACGCTCAGGCTCTCTCAGGCCCCGTGATCTTCGACCGGGGCATTCCCGACATCATGGGCTGCCTGACCCTCTGCGGCCTCCCCGTGCCGCCCCACGTCGCCGCTACGGCCAAGGCAGCCCGTTACAACGCCCGCGTCTTCCTGACACCCTACTGGGACGAGATCTTCACGGAGGATACCGAGCGTACGCAGACCCGCGCCGAGGCCGAAGCAACCTGCATCGTGATGCGCGAGACCTACACCGCCCTCGGATACCAAATCACGGAGCTGCCGCGCGCCGGCATTGCAACACGCGCCGACTTTGTCAGTGCGCGGCGGGTCAACTGACCGTGATCGCGAGATTCCGTGGTGAAACTGCGGAAGCAGACAAACCGCATGGTCCCTCCGGCCTCCCGCTGCTTGATACTCATGGCCCGATACGGACACTCAGTGACCCAGCGGGAGCTACTACGTTGCTTCACCGAAGCGGCTGTTCGAGCCAGGGCCTAGCATTACCAGTAACCCAAAGTCGGCAGCACAGCCCTTGCCATGCGCACGCCTGTCGAGGCATTCAGATTAGCAGCTTAATCTGAGCAAATTTCGATGGGTTGATACAAGGGATCGCGAGCAGCGCAAAAATTTGGAACTTCGGCTCCTGCATCCAACGTAGAAATCATACGCCATATTCATGTCGCGGTGACTGGCACAGCAATGAAGTCTCTAAATAGAAAAGACCTTCTCCGCCCTTGACTCTGGCATAGCCCTGATGTTGACTAAAGGTCTTATTCCCCTTCGGAGGAGTTGCGGGTTCGATTCCAATTTCTGCTGTCACACTGCTCATCGTCATAAACTTCTTAACATTCCTGAGCCTACTCGGGAAATCAATTGAAGGAGAAGTAGCTATGAACGAAAGCAGTAAAAAAGTCCGTAAAGAGAAGACAGAGACTTGTGAAAGCAACAAAGCACGTACGATTCTACCAACGATACATCGCTCAATTTATTGAGATCACCGTGTCGATGAGCGTTAGTGTGATGGCGGCTGGTTCCGCCTGCCTCATCCTACATGAAAGGGCTGCGTGATAGCGCAGCCCTTTCTAATGTAGAGCACCCTGAGACCAGCTCAGAGAAGGCCGATCATGGCAGAGCGCATGGACAGTAGCTTTGGGCTGAGAGCATACGAAGCGCCTATCGTGACTGTGAAGCTTGGATGCGGTAATCTGCGCTCGGAACATTCATGCGGCGGTGCCGGCAGCCGAGGTCAGTCTCCACGACGGGGCCGCGGGCGCTCTCAGCCCGGAGCCGACGTTCATTCCGCCGGCGACATGCTGCGGCGCGACCAAAGAACCTGTATCCAAATTTTACAACGGAAACGCTCTGCCGCCTGTTCTAAGAACTTCGAACTTGAAGCGCCTTAATTTCAGTGCCTATGTAAATAAATGCATCGATGTTTCGATCGAAAACAAAATCCAATGCCCTGCCGTAGCCTAGATTGGTTTGTGACATGTCGAACCCCAGTTGGGTCAATGTTTCTGAAACTGACCCGCCCGAGTGAGCATCAGCATTCCTTAAGTCAGCCGTAAGAAAAAGAGGTGCGAGATTAGCATTACGATTAATGACTTCTGATTCTCGGCTGTCGCCGCCGAAATTCGCAGTCGTTTCTTGATTGACATTAAGTCGTTCGAGAGTATTGGTCAGAATCTGCAAGAGCTTAAGGCTCCCAAAGCTCTTGTATCTTTTAGGGTCATGCCCCCCTTGATCAACAATCCGTCTCAAAATTCCGTTGGGTATCTTCTGCCATAGCTCGTGAATCTCTTTGCATCGAGAAAGAAACTTCTGCTCCGAAATACTTATAGGGGCGACTTGAGCCAATCGGCTTAGGTTAGGGTAGGGCAACCAATGTTCGGCCTTTAGCTCTTCCCTAGAGAACCCGATCAACTCTTCGCACGTCGGGATCCCAAGACCGAGGTCAGTTGTTAGCCAAGCAAGGCCATCCGCCAAGTTCAGAAGCGCTTCCAGAAGCCTTTGAACCTTAGCAACAATGTGCTCTTCGCTTAAGTCGGTTTGATCTACGATTTCTTGAGGAACAACGTGAGCATGTGCCCAGACAATTTCCCTATCAGGCTTCGGCTTGTATAGTTCTCTCAACCTAACTTGGATCAGATTCCGCCCGACCCGTCTGCAATCAGTGAATGACCATTGCCCGGAGTAAGAAGGATTGCACGTCCAGCCACCATGGGTCTGGAAAGGGGTGGTTTGGTAGAAGCTATTCTGTTCGTACCTCTCAAGGAATCGATCATCGAGAAATATTGGTGTTGGTTCTACGAGAGCGTTCGCACGCTGATGATCTACCGCCCCAGCAATGCCAGGCCAAGTCAAACCCGCGGCAGTTTGCACTGCGCACAGCTCCGGAGTGACCGCGCACACTACAGCCCAAATTTGCATCAGAGTCTTTTCATTGATACGTCGAATGTCTAGCTCGTACCAACCATCTTCTGGCTTCGTGTGATAGTGACCGCCATCACGCAAAAGATCTGATATGTCTTGCGTTTCTTGAATATATGCCTCGTAGAAAAATACTCGTGTACCGTGCTTCCCTTGCATCCAAAGGTATTTTCTCAGGTACTCGTTCGACATTCGCCAACTGATGTTCCGACTAGCCTGGAAGTAGTACGAGCTAGAGACTTCGCCTTCAGCAACGCCAAACTCGGGTAGCGATAAGTCATCATAAATCAGTCTCTGGTCGTCACCACCGACACAACGGGGCGACAAGCCTAGCGCCATCCATAGTTTCTCGGCCAGATGATAACTGTAAAATGATCCATCACCATGAGACGCGACGACGTATTCGTGACCCGATACGCTAGGCTGGTGACCAGCCAATCCGCCATAATCATCAACTGCCGGAGTCGAAAAGCTGACAACGCCATCTGAAGCTTCGCTAAAATCGTCAACCGAGAGCGTTTCCGCTTCATCGGTCAAGGCCATGATCATATGAACGTACCCGTAATTAGGTCCGTATTGGTCATATTCATACCGGGCGGTAACTTCAGGGCGCTCAAATGGGTCCAACCCAACTGGGGTAAGTAGCGCCCGTAGTTTTGGCGAAATGCAGATGTCCGGCAAGTTCAGTTCGTTCAGATATCTAATCGCTGTCATTTATCAAATTTTTCTTCGTGTTTCTATCTTGGAAGCGTAGCCTTGATAACGTTCAGAGCTGCGGCCACCCGTTGTGACAGTTCGCTGAAATGGTTCCTCAAAGTTCCATGGTGTTTTCGCGCGGAGGCTATTGCGAGGCGTCGACCCTTTGGATCACCATGCGCCTTTGCAGGATTGCGTAAGGCATGTAACTCGCGAAGCGGAGCAACTGCATCCTTGGCCTGATCTTTGGTTCTTCCCGTTGACGCAAGGGCGACCTCAAGCACCTTGAGTGAGCCCCAATCCTTTTCGTAGACTCCCGTGTTGGCGTCAATGATGACCCGCAATCCTTTGACGAGAAAGCCTTCTACTGTGAGGTGATCTAATGCCAGAATTTCATCGCCCCACTCCGAGGGCGAATCCGTCACGGGACAGTGGACAGCATCGCGCATTTCCGAACCACGCGCTTTCCACCAAGACGGCGGCTCTTGATCCAGCTCGGCAATGATACGTTTTACATCCTCCAAGAAATCATCTGTTGTGGCGAATTCTCCAAGAATGTCGGTTTGATAGGCCCGTTCAGAAATTCCAGCCTTTGGCTCTTCGTTGAAAGACTGCCAATATAACTGCTCGTCATAGGGTAGGTTTGCCAGATAGCCGATATAGGTATGTACTTGCCCTGCCTCATTGATGTCGTAGGTTTTCAGATGCCATGCGCCTCGACAACTTATGCTTCGGTCGCCAAACGTATATTTCTCCGGATCCGATTTGTACTTTTGAAGCACCTCGGGTCTGAAAAAGGCTGGCGAAATCTCCCAAGGTAAACTCGATTCGGTGAAGTAATTGACGACGTGGTCGGGCGAGCATGAGGTTTCTACCAACTCATGCCCATTCTTACGATCAATGATCAGAAAGGACGCGTACTTTAGGCCACTCTTGTCCTCTTCTGCCTTCCATTCTTCTGCCAGAGCCTCTGGAGTAAGGCTGGTGCGAAGAATTATCTGCCCGTTAACATAGCTGGCATGCTGAGGAACCTTGCGCTGCCTGTAAAATAGGTCCCTAGTCTCGAAAATACCTTCAGCACCTTCGGGCCAACCCGCGAACCCACCCATAGAAAACCGCGTGAAATCAAATAGACTGACTAAACTGGTCCCAGTAAGTGCCATGTAGCTTGCCAGATCGTGCGAGCGTATCGTCACTGCGCGTACTTGCTGCCAAGGATCATGGGTCACATCCAGATACACAGAAATAATCGGCTCAATGTCTCCTCGATCATTCAGTCTGCAATAGGCATTTCTCTCATCCATGAAGTGCAGTCCAAGCGCGTGCACAAGCTTCTGGCTGATCTCAATCTTAGGCTCGTAGTCTTTAACGCCTTCAAACGAGCGTACAAATATCAGCTTTTCGCTGCCAATAAGAGTCTTGCAGCCTGGGTGGTCTAGAGGTGGCTGCAGATAAACGCGATGCCCCTCACCGCCGCCATATGCTCGCTGAATGATCCAAGAGTCGGCTGGCATGATGTAGGCCCGGTCAAGATCAGCATGGTCGGGTGGGTCTAGCAGCTCATTGGGTGTCAATACCGAATGGATCAACATGTGCGGACCGGATGCGTAGATCACGATCTCGTCGGCTTTCAGGGTATCTTTAAGAATTCCGACGCTCTGTTCAGCACTTTCTAGCCATTCGCCGCGATTTTCGTTTGGAATTCTTGCGATTGGTAAAAGCTTGTCCAATGTACTTTTGGGCATCCAGTTCCTCGCTGGAGGATGAAGCGCAATTTTCCGGCCGGTCTATGGCGTGCAATAGCGTCAATTTCTCTAAAGCGTAACTCTGCTATGTATGAAGTTCAATGTCAGCTTTTTATTTACGGCCGAAGCCTGTGATCTGTAGCAGCGAAGATCGGCTCCCCGCCCACCCTGCCCACATTAGACTTCGTGCCGTCGCTGGAAGGGTTGGCTGTAAAGGGTTGTAAAGGACCGTCGACCATCAACGTTTCGGCCCCCGCCGCGCCAGCGTGCGATAGACGGTTGGCCGCGACACAGAGAAGAGCTCGGCCAAGTCCGACACTGAATACTCCCCAGTTGCGTGCATCCGTGTTAACTCCGCCGCCTGCCGGTCGGAAAGCTTTGGCTTCTTGCCCCTCAGCTTCCCTTTGGCGCGGGCCACCGCCATGCCCTCGCGGGTTCGAAGCCGGATTAGGTCGGCTTCGAACTCGGCGAAGGTCGCCAGCACGTTGAAGAACATCCTCCCCATCGGATCGGCTGGGTCGTAGACCGTACTTCCTAGCGCGAGCCGTACCCCGCGCTCAGCTAGTCCGTCGGCGATGTCGCGCGCGTCCGGCACCGAGCGGGCCAGCCGATCAAGCTTGGGCACCACAAGTGTGTCGCCCTCCCGCACGGCGGCCAGCGCCTGGGCAAGCCCGGGCCGGTCGCGGTTGCGACCGGTCAGCCCATGGTCTGTGTAGATTCGCTCGGAGGCGACGCCAAGCATTTCCAGCGCCGCGCGCTGCGCGGAGAGATCCTGTGCATCGGTGGAGCAGCGGGCATAGCCAATACGTAGATTTGCCATGGCGTAAGCGTAACGCAAGCAGCCCCTTCAGCGATAAAAAAATCGTACCACGCTATCGAGACATAGTTTTCCCAACAACAGAAGGAGCGCGAGGCGAAATTAGAAACGTCCGTTGAACGATCCTCTTACGGACAGCCCACAGTCATTTGCTGCACCGCTCACGAATGACGGCGGGCGGACAAAGTGCAAGTTCAACACACTCGCCCAAACGTCCGTTTTAGGCAGGCATAGTGTCTTGCGACCTTGCACCGATAGCGGTTGCATACCGTGCAGCACTCTGCTCGCAGATGCCGAGCAATCCACTTTGGAGCAAGAATGAGACCAATCCGGGAGAATTTTCCCATTCGTGAGCGGTGGATCAGGACGGCCGGCCCTTGGGCGGACGAACCGATCCGCCGCTTTACCCGTGCTGACGCTGAGCAGTTCCTAATTACCCGGGAAATTCTCGAAAACGTGCCGATCGACCCACGACGCATCTCATACATGTCCAACGTGCGGTACACGCAGGGCATGACTTGGCGGGCGTTTCTGACGGAAGGCGGGAACATCGATAACGCCCTGTATGTGCTCACCTATGAGGCGCAATACTACGACGATCCGCTGGCCGACCAATTGGCTGGAACTTCCATCTATTCGACGCCAGGGTGGACGCTGATCGAAATCGACGGGCACTATAGTGTCGACGAGGGGCACCATCGCAGCGCCATCGCTAAATTCCGCGCCCACGAAGATGGCATGACGGGGCAGCGAATTCCGCGTCTTGAGCGCTTCAAGGTGGACCATGCGGCGCGGCACACAGCGGATAGACTTTCTCAAATCCTCCTTCCAGGCCAAGACTTTAAGGTTTTACGCGAACCGATCGGCCCCCAGATGCCCGAGAAGCAAGAGTGGAGGATCCTGTTCCAGCTCCACCGCGTCCGTGGTCATGACGGCAATACCTATCTACCCGATGAAGCGTTGGCTTATGCCGAGGCAGCGAACCAAGCGTGGCGACCTTACGATGTAATCACGAAACTCTTAGGACTGTTCAGGCGATAATGCCCGATGGCGATGGCAGGCACGTCTTGGAACGCTGACAAAGTTCTGTGGTCTGAGTGGCATCTTAGCACGCCGAGTAGGGTCCGTGCCACGTGCACCCGATCGGAACGAAGGGCGACACGCTTTGGCCGTTGCATGCAGGTCGGACCAAGGCATTCGGAACGTCACCGGATGCGGGCCTGGATCCGATGCAAAACCAGCGTCGAAAACCAAAGCGGACACTCGTCTCGGTGGAAGTATTGGTAGAAAAGGGCTCGATGATGCCGATCGCCGCGCTCCGCCAGAATTGCAGCTTTCAAGAAATGAACCGAGCGGATAGCCGTGAGGCATACGCGTTATCCTACCTTTAGATAGCACAAGCGGCTGTCGGATTCTGATCGTTTTGTTTGCCAAGGTCGCGTTCTTCTGAGCTCTGCGTGCAGCGATCAACTTTCCCCCCACTCGTCATCGAAGAACTTCTTCAGCTCTTCCTCCGAATAGGAGACCCTGGGGCCGACGCGGCCAGCTGCCGCGCGCCCCTTTGCGAGACGGTCTGTCCCGAGGGACTGGTCTGAGTTGTCACGGTGCGTCGGCTCCTTTTGGTCTGGCACTTGGGCGTACAACCTTCTGAACGTCTGCCGGTTGATGCCCATCAACCTTGCGGCACCAGCAAGGCTGCCAGCGGCATCGTATGCTATTCGCACTTGTTCAGATGAGAACTCCACACGTGATCGCCCCGGCACGTTCGAGAAGCCCAGTGCCTCCCGCTTGCGAGCGATCCATGAGCTACTCCCCATCGGTTGGACAGTATCTGGCGTAATTTAAGCTACTCTTTGCACCTGCTGATCGGGTTTGTTGATATCATTTCTCTGCCAATAAACCAGCGCCGGTGGCTTGCCGCCGAGGGCTGAGTGAGGACGCTGGTGGTTGTAGAAGGTCATCCATTTCCGGATAGCCCCTTTCGTCTCTGATCCGGTCTCCCAGGCATGCAGGTAGACGCATTCGTATTTCAGGGTTCGCCACAGCCGCTCGATGAAGATGTTGTCGAGGAATCGGCCTTTCCCATCCATCGAGATGCGCACACCGGATCGGCGGAGCCGGTCGGTCCAGGCGCAGGACGTGAACTGGCTGCCCTGATCCGTGTTCATGATCTCGGGCGGGCCGAACTTGTGGATGGCCTCGCTCAGTGCTTCGACGCAGAAGTCGGCCTCCAGGGTGTTCGAGATCCGCCAGGATAGAACCTTGCGCGTGTGCCAGTCCATGATCGCTATGAGGTATAGGAACCCGCGGCGCATGGGCAGGTAGGTGATGTCCGAGCACCAGACCTGGTTCGGACGATCCACGTGCAGCCCTTTCAGAAGGTAAGGATAGGTCTTGTGTCCTTTCGCCGGCCTGCTCGTGTTGGGCTTCTGGTAAATCGGCATCAGCCCCATGAGGCGCATTAGCCGGCGTATTCGCTTCTCGTTCACGAGATGCCCGTCATTGCGCAGGTGCCAGGTCATCTGGCGGACACCGAAGAACGGCGTCTACAGGAACTGCTCGTCGATCTGCCGCATCAGGCCGAGGTTCTGTGCGGTCTCTCCCTTCGGCTCGTAGTAATAGGACGAGCGCGCAATCGACAGCAGCCTGCACTGCTGACCGATGGACAGCTGAGGATGGTCAGGCTCGATCATACCGCGCCTCACTTCCCGCCCCAGGGCTTCAGCTTTCGTTCCAAAAAAGAGTTGGCCACCGCCAGCTCCCCGATCTTGGCGTGGAGCTCCTTCACCTGCTCCTCGTCGATCTCGGGTCTCTTGCGGCCACCGCGCTCGAACACGCCGGACGCGCCTTCGAGCAGGGCGCGCTTCCATTGATGGATCATCGTCGGATGCACTCCGAACCGGCTCGCCAGCTCGGCCGCCGTCTCTTCACCCTTCAGGGCTTCCAGCGCGACCTTCGCCTTGAACTCAGGCGCGTGCTGCTTGCGTTTCGACATCTCTGATCTCCTTCTCGTCGAAGATCAGCAGACTGCAAATCGTAGCTTACGTCACTGTCCGAATTTCGGGGGGTAGCTCACACCATGAGCTCGTGGAGATGATGCGTCGGCCGGACACAACGTATTTTGCCGGCTACTTCGACCGGGCTACGCAGGAGATGCGGCTAAACAAGCCAGTTGAAGTTATCAGTGAATTGCCGGAGCAGATCGGCAGACTGGTGATTTGGCGGAAAGCGGTCTGCGATGCTTTCCTGGCTCTCGAAGCCATGCCCAGGGGCGCGATGCAGAATACCGCCTTAGCGGCGCACTCTGCGCGTCTCTCGTCGAGTTGAAGGGGCAATCCCAGGGGCAGCGTCACTCAGCACCGCGAGACGCGATCTTGTCTCGTCGTTTTTCTCTCGATCTCCGCAAGTGTTCTGCCATGCAGGTGACGCAGTAGCCGTCATTTGTGTAGCGCGTTCGGGTTTCGTGTTTCTTGCACGGCGCACCCTCGTATCGCTCGTTGCCCGCGGCCCAAGCGGCAGCACGTTCAGGCGATATGGGGTCGTAGGCAGGAACCGTCCCGCGTTCGATGGCGTTACGAAAGGTGGAGTGGCTCGCGTCGAACTCTTCCGCCAAAATCGTCGTCGCGCGGCTTCTCGGTTCGCCCGCAGCAGCCAACTGCTCGAAGCGGCGCAGCGCGTCAGGCCACCAGGGCCGTTGTTCGATGTGGGGTTGCTTCGCCATAAGTCAGTTATGACCGATTGTGCCAACCTCGCCAATCGTTTAAACGTCGGGGCGCGCCGCAGGCCCCTTAGCTCAACTGGATAGAGCAGTCGACTTCTAATCGACAGGTTGAGGGTTCGAGTCCTTCAGGGGTCGCGCTGTGCGTCAATTGCCAATGAAGCATAAGCTTGCACGTTTTGGCGGTTTCCATGCACACCCCCTGTCAAGAGGCTTGGGGTGCGGTATCGAGGTTTACTTCTAGCACACTGGGATAGAACGGTATTTCAGCACAACCCGTGGCTATCGGTCACTTACCTCTCTGAGATTTCAGGAGTGCCACAACCGGCTCAACAGCGTTGCGAAGATAGACCGGTCCGACATCCAGGCCGTTTGGTCGGAACGGCTGGACCCGCTCGCTCTGCAGAACGGCCCGAATCGTGTTCAAATGCGCACCGGTTTCGGCCGACAACATCGATGGGGTCGTGTAGCTGGCCTCAAACGCAGCGATGTCGTCGCGGCTCATGCGCCATTCCCGACGCCTGGTCGTGGGATTCAAAACCAACATCGCAGGCGTGTAACCCCCTTCGATCAGAGCCAGGAACTGACCTTTCCCCCGAATGCCCGCCGACCGAGCGAAGGCCGCTGCTGTCACCTCTCCCTGGTTGATCGATGGCTTGCGCTTCGGCGCGGCCTTCGCCTTGAACGCAGCAACCTCGGCGATTTCCACCACAAGCCCGTGGTAACCGAACACATCAGGACACTGACCAAGGCGCAAAGCTCCCGTCCGGATGGCCGCAATGATCTCGCCCACAGGAAAGTCCAGCCGCTTGTGAACGCGTTGGATCGTCTCCCACCCTGGCTCCTCTGGGGCAACCGGCTGCGCATAGGCCTCCAACTCTTCAAGAAGAGCTTGGCCAGCCTTCCTTCCAATCCGAGGCTCTGCCCGCATGTCCGCCATCATGGCGGCTGGCGGAGCTATGACGAAAGCCCCCATCCATGCCCAAAATCCGCTTCATCCTGAGCAAACAGCCCGATCCGGCACTCGACGAGGCCGCAATCATCAAGCGTCTCAAGGAATTCTACACCGCCTTGCAGGACAAGCGGCAGATTTCCGAAGGCATCCCCCAGGAAGAGCGCGCGGCGCACAATGAATTATGGCGTTACCCACAGAATGAGCTCCCGAAAGCGCTCGAGATCCGGATCAGGCGGTGGGCGCAGAAGATCCACCGCCACCATCTGAAGGAGGTCGAGCCAACGCGCCTGTCGCGAGAAGACCGTGCCATGCTCGAGGGCTGTCGCGATGGCGCCGAAATCTTCGACCTGCGCTCGGCGCATGACATCGACGAGATCGCAGCGGCACTTCATGCGGAGTTTCCCTGGATCGCGGAAGCGACAACACATGTCTGGCGCAGCCTTCATCGCAACCTGGCAGGTGGCATGCCCGGCGCCAAATTCGCGCCAATTCTTCTCGATGGCCCGCCGGGCATTGGCAAAAGCGCATGGGCACGTCGTCTTGCGCAGCTGCTGGAAACGCCGGATATGACCCTGGATGCCACCGGCGAGAATGCCAGTTTCGGGCTAATAGGAAGTCAACGCGGCTGGTCGAATGCCGGCCCCGGTCGGCTCGTGAGCCTGATGCTGATGCGTCAGATTGCAAATCCGCTCGTCATTATCGACGAAATTGAGAAATCCGGTACGCCCGTGTCCGACAAGGGGCGCGCCTTCAGCCTTCCGAATGCGCTCCTGCCGCTGCTCGAAGACGTGACGGCAAGCCGGTGGACCTGCCCCTATTTCCAGAACCAGTTCGATATGTCGTTCATCAACTGGGTCTTCACCTCCAATAGCCTGCGCGGCCTATGCCCAGAACTCCCGCCTGCCTCAAGGCCTGTGTCCCTTCACGGCCCCCGGGTATCGCGACATGATCGACAGCGACAAACTCATGGAGATGGTGCTGGACGTATAGCGGCTGGCCAATGCTGGGATGGAGGTTTCAGGGCTCGCATTGCGGGCCCTTTTTTTGGCCACCGCCCTGCATGCTTATGTGTCAACTGTGCATGCTTATGCCTTGCGGTGAAGAGCGCCCTACGGCAAGCATCTGAAATACATAAGATATTTATCCACGGCACAGCTTCCGAATCAACTGGGTGTGCAAACTTATGGTGCATTGGCATCAATTGCATCGCAATTGCATAGTAGCAAAATAGGCGAGTAGAATTGCTTGGTTTTCAAGCGGTTGGGGACGTAGAACAGCGACCTTCTAATTCTCAGGTCGGGGGTTCGAGTCCTCCACGGCTCGCCATGTGTCACAGCAGTTGCCAATGAAGCATAAGCTTGCACGTTTGGGCGATTTGCATGCACCCCCCCTGTCAAGAGGCTTGGGGCGCCGTGTCGAAGGTTTCTTCTAGCACACTTGGATAGAACGGTATTTCAGCGTAACCCGTGGCTAGCGGTCACTTTCCTCCCTGAGATTTCAGGAGTGCAGCAACCGGCTCAACAGCGTTGCGAAGATAGACCGGTCCGACATCCAAGCCGTTGGGTCGGAACGGCTGGACCCGCTCGCTCTGCAGAACGGCCCGAATCGTGTTCAAATGCGCACCGGTTTCGGCCGACAACATCGATGGGGTCGTGTAGCTGGCCTCAAACGCAGCGATGTCGTCGCGGCTCATGCGCCATTCCCGACGCCTGGTCGTAGGATTCAAAACCAACATCGCAGGCGTGTAACCCCGTCGAGGAGCCGAGGCAGGCGGGGGCCGTTCAGGGCATTCTGAAACGGCACTGTCGCGGCAGTCAGCGCTGCAAAGAAAATCAGCCCCATCGACGCGTGTATCCCCGCGAGCATGACGCTGAACGGCACCACCGAAACGCCCACGGGCAGAAACTGCGGCAGGAAGCTAATATAGAAGACTCCGACCTTGGGGTTAAGAAGGTTGGTCATCACCCCGCGCAGGAACCAATTCGGTGCGGAAGGCGCCATGACCCTGGGCAGGCCCGGCTCTCGCGCACGCAACGCCCCCCGCAACATCCCGATCCCCAGCCAGATCAGGTAGGCCGCGCCGGCAAGCTGAAGACAACGGTAAGCCAGTTCCGACACGGCCAGCACAGCACCGAGCCCCAAAGCCGCAATCAATCCCCATGCCAGCACCCCGGTCACCACCCCTGCTCACGCCAGCATCGCGCGGCGCGGCCCCTCGACCGCCGCCGTCCGCAGAACGAGGGCTGTATCGAGCCCCGGTGTGATCGTCAGCAAAGCCGCGGCAATGGAAAAGCTCAGCAATGCAGTTGCAACGTCCATGGCTACTCTCCGATCTCGTCCAGGAAATCTGACAGAAGCCCCTAACCTTCGGGCCAAACACCGAGATTCGACGCCTCATTCAAATGGCCCCTTGGCCGAAGCGACTGCGATCTTCTTTGCCGCACCGCTGCTGATCGTGATCTTCGCGGGCATGTTCCTGGGCGAAGACGTGCGTTTGTTCCGGCTGTCGATGGTCGGCCTAGGGCTTGCAGGCGTGATGGTCGTCATGTCTCCGCAGCTGACCGACATGGGCACCGCGTCGGGCCCGCTGCGCGCTCTTGGGGCGGTGGTGGCGCTTGGAAGCGCCCTCATGTCGGCGCTTGCGCATATCTTCATCAGGAAGCTGTCGCAGACCGAGCCGACAACGGCGATCGTGTTCTGGTTCATCATCACGTCGGCACTGCTCAGCCTGCTGATAATTCCCTATGGCTGGGTTCTGCCGGCCCCGGTGACCCTCGCCCTGCTGATCGGGATCGGTGTGATCGGCGGACTGGGGCAGATCTGCTTGACCGCCGCCTATAGCCATGCGGATGCGTCCGAGGTGGCGCCGTTCGAATACAGCTCTATGATCTTCACGACCGCCATCGGGTGGAGCTTTTTCGGCGAGATCCCGAGCCGCACCGTTCTAAGCAGTGCGGCTCGGGATCCTGGCCGGCGTGCTGATCATCTGGAGCGAGCGCAAGCTGAACGCGATGCGCAAGACGACTGCGGGCGCCTCGGAGACCGGTAAATGACACGCTAAAGCGAAGCTCCGCCGCAGATGACAAGCGTCTGCCCGGTAATGCTGGCCGCCGCATCCGACAGAAGAAATGCCGCCGTGCCAGCGACCTCTTCGGGCAGAACGAAGCGCCCGATGGGGGGATAGGCCGGTCCGACGCCCTGGCGCGCAGGATCGCGCAGCATTGGTGTGTCCGTCGCAGCGGGGGCCACGATGTTCACCGTGATCCCCTTGGGCGCCAGCTCGGCCGCAATCGAGCGGGCGAGGCCCGTGACGGCAGCCTTGGAGGCGGCGTAGAGCGCCTTGCCCTTCGCCCCGGTCGCGACGCGGCTGCCGATCAGGACGATCCGCCCGTTTTGGGGCATTCGGGGCGCAAAATGCTGGATCAGCTGCGCCGCGCAGTCGACGTGCAGCCGCCACATCTGGGAACCCTCGGCACGTGACATCGAAGCGTGATCGCCCACTCGCAACACGCCTGCGGCATGGATCAGCGCATCAGGTGCAGGCAGATCCGGCAGAGCAGCGGCAACGGCGTCCTCGTCCAGCAGATCGACGGGCCGATGGGTAAAGGCCGACCCCAAAGTCGCTTCCGGTGCCCGGCGACTAAGACCCGTCACTTTCCGGCCATCGGCCAGAAGGCGGTTGCAGATGGCCAGCCCGATGCCCGAGCTGGCGCCGGTGACGATGGCGTGGCGCGGCTCAGGCATGGCGCTTCGCCTGCGCGAGGTTGCGAGCATAGGATAGGGCGCTCAGCATGTTCACATGGTTTGCTTTGCCGGTTCCGGCGATGTCGAAGGCCGTGCCGTGGTCGACCGAGGCGCGATCAATCGGCAGGCCAAGCGAGACATTCACCGCCGTATCGAAGGCCACGAGCTTGATCGGGATGTGGCCCTGATCATGATACTGCGCGACGACCAGATCGAACGCTCCCTGGTAGGCGCGGTGATATACCGTATCGGCCGAGATCGGACCTTGGACATCAATCCCCTCGGCCTGCGCTGCCGCGACGGCGGGGGCGACCTGCGCGTCATCCTCGGTGCCGAAAAGGCCGGATTCTCCGCAATGTGGGTTGATTCCCGCCACGGCGATGCGTGGAGCTTCTATGCCCATGCGCTTCAGGTGGGAATGGCCTGTTCGGATCGTCTCCAAGATGCGCTCGGGCGTGGCGCGGGTGATTGCGTCCTTCAGTGCCACATGGGTCGAGACGTGGATCACATTCAAACGTTCCGACGCCAACAGCATCCAACTGCCACGACTTTCGGTCAAATGAGCCAGCAAACCCGTATGGCCATCGTAATGGTGACCGGCAGCGTTCAGAGCCTCCTTGTTGATGGGGGCTGTGACGATACATGAGACCTCGCCTGCCTGCGCCATCTCGACGGCGGTACGGATATACTGGAAGGACGCCTCGCCGCAGGAGGGGGACAATACGCCGAAGCGGTCGGGCAGGCCCTCAACGGGGACATGGCGCAGGCGCAGGCCCCCGGGGCCGTCGCCCAGTTCCAGCGCCAGGCCGAGCGCATCACGGGCGCGCTCCAGCACGGCCCTATCGCCGATCACGATCAGTCCGGCGCGCTGGTCGGCAGGCAGGTCGGCTGCCGCCCGAAGGGTGACTTCGGCGCCGACGCCCGAAGGGTCGCCCATAGTGATGGCGATTAAGGGATTGGTCATGGAAACCTCCGGTCAGACGGTTGCGGCAAGGTCATGCCGATCAAGAATGTCGCGGATTGCGGCATCCTGCGCGGCATCCGGCATCAGTGCGGGCTGTCGCGAGGCACCCACGCCCGGATCGGTCAGATAGAGTGCGCGCTTGGCGACGGCGGGCGGATAACCCAAGGCATAAAGGTCGGTCCGCAGCGCGCCGAAACGCGCCTGCGCGGCTTCGGCGGCCTCCATGTCGCCCGCGTTGAAAGCGCGCACGATCCCCGCCAAAAGATGCGGGGCAACATTGCCAAGCCCGGAGATCGCGCCCGCCGCGCCGTTCTTCAGTGCCCATAACACAAGGTGATCGGGACCGGACCAAACGCCGAAGCCTTCGACTTGGCGCGAGACCTCAAGATACTCCTCAAGCGTCTTCTGGCTGCCGCCGCTATCCTTGATGCCGCAGATGTTGCCGTGCCGGGCCAATATCAGCGCGGTGTCGGGTTCAATATGGTTCTGGGTCCGCGCAGGGATGTCATAAAGATAGACGGGCACATCTACCGCATCGGCCACCATCTCGAAATGGCGACGCAGCCCCTCTTGCGTGCAGGCGATGAAATACGGGGTGATGACCGACACGCAATCGACCCCCAGATCGGCAGCGGCGCGGGCCAGCCGGACCGTTTCGAAGGTCGAGGGGGCGCCGACATTCACCATGACGCGTGCGCGGCCTGCGGCCTCAGCAAGCACGGCCTCGATCAGGGACAGCTTCTCGTCGAACAAAAGTGCGGTGAAATCGCCGTTCGTACCGGCGCAAAGGATGTCGTTGCCAGCTTCGACTTGGCGGCGGACCTGTGCGCGGGACTGATCGAGGTTCAGCGTCTCGTCGTCGTTGAAGCAGGTAACCGTGGCCACATAAGCGCGGCGGGGTTCGGCGGAGGTCATGGCAGATCCTTCAGTATCAATAGGCCGCGCGATAAAGCGCAAGAATGTCCTCACGGCTCAGGTCGCGGGGGTTCCAGTCCAACAGGCGACGAATAGCATGGGCTTCAGCCGCCATCTCGGGCAGGTCATCCTCGGGGACGCCATGGTCGCGCAGGCGCATCTGCAGGCCAAGCCCGGCGCAGAAATCATGCGCAGCCTGAAGTAGCGGGCGGCCCTGTTCCAGATCCAGCGCGGCCGCGACCAGCGCGGTCTTGTCGGGACAGGCCCCCTGATTGGCCGCCAGGACATGCGGGAAGATCAGCGCATTGGCCAGCCCGTGCGGCAGGTGGTGGCGCGTCCCGAGCGGATAGGCCACCGCATGTCCGGCGGTCGTGTTCACCGGTCCCAGACAGACCCCGCCATAGAACGAGGCCAGAAGCAGTGCCGCCCGCGCCTCGAGATCGTCGCCGTCGGCCAGCGCGCGAGGCAGGAACCGGCCAATCAGCCGGATGCCTTCCAGCGCATAATGATCGATGATCGGATGAGCGCGGCGACTGGTGAAAGCCTCAACACAATGGGCCAGTGCGTCGACGCCGGTCGCGGCTGTCACTGGACCGGGCAGCGATACCGTCAGGCCGGGGTCGAGGATCACCATATCGGCCAGCATGTGAAGGCTTTCGGTGGCAATCTTGCGCAATGTTCCGGGTTCGGTGATCAGCGCGCGCGTGCCGGCCTCGCTGCCGGTGCCGGCGGTTGTGGGGATCTGCATTAGCGCCGCGCGCCGCGGCCCGGCGCGACCCGGCCCCGAGATGTCGTCGAATGTCGTCACAGGATCTTGCAGGACAGCCACCAGCTTGGCCACGTCCATGGCGCTGCCGCCGCCAAAACCGATGACCACATCCGGCCGTGCCGCGCGCGCCGCCGTCACCGCCTGATTGAGGTCGGAGAGGTCGGGCTCGGGCCGGACCGACACGCAGGCCGCGCCGTCCAAGCCGAGGGCATTCAGTCGGGTCGCATTGAAAGCATCGGCAATGACGACGGGCCGCGTCAGGCCGCGATCGCGCAGCCAGGATGCGGCCCGCACCGCCTGACCCGCGCCGTTCCGCACGCAGCCGGGCTGCAGGATTTCCAGGGGTTGGTCGAGCATGGCATCCTCCCTTGATGGCAAAAACGAGGTATCACATATTTACAAGTTGTCAAATAAAGAAAAGCGGAAAATCCATTCTAACCTCAGAATAATCCTTACTTTCCTGTATTGACCCGCGACCAGAGCCTGATACTTGCTCGCTTCATATAATCAATTGACAAGTTGCGACCGCCCCGCCATCTTCGCCCCGTTCCGTGAGGAGAGCGGAACGTCCGTCGGCCCCCGCGAATGGGGTCACGCAAAACCGGCGCTCCGGCGCCAAGGGAGGACCAGATGAGACATATTCGGACTTTCGCCACCGCCACGACCCTAGCCGTACTGCCCTTGGCCGCGTTTGCCGCGCCGGTCGACCTGCGCCTGATCACCATGGAGCCGGGCGGCTCATGGTATTCCTACGGCTCGACCTTTAGCGAGATCATTCAGGGCTCCGAAGGCGAGAACGAGCTGAACGTCGAGGTGCTGCCGCGCGGGGGCGGGATGACGAACCCTGTCGCCGTCAGTCAGGGCGCCGCCGATCTGGGCTTCGTCTCGGCCAGTGCAGCGGTCTGGGCGCGCGACGGCATCGGTGAGGAGTTCGAGGGCCGCGAGGCGAACAACGCCCGCGCGATCGTCGGCGGTCTGCAACTCGCCTACACCACCATCGCCGCGCGGCGCGACTATGTCAAAAAAAGCGGTCTGACCACCTTTGACGAGATGGTCGCCTCGGACAATCCGCCCCGCTTCGTGCTGAAACCCGCAGGTTCGCAGGTGCCGATCCTCGCAAACTACATGTTCGAAGCCTTGGGCAGTAGCCTCGAGGACATGCGAGGCCGCGGCGCGATCACCCAGATCAGTACGGCCCAGATCGCACAGATGCTGCGTGACGGAACTGCCGACGTCTATATCGAGAACGCCCCGGTCGGTCAGGCCACCATGTCCGAGGTGACGCTGACCACCCCCATGGTTTTCGTGCCCGCCAGCGATACCGTGCTGGACCACATGTCCGAACTGGGCGCTCCTGCTGCGAACATGCCCGAAGGCAGCTATCCGGGGCAGGAGGGCGTCTATCGCACCTCGATGACGCCCACGATCCTCATTGCCAATGCCGATATGGACGAGGAGGTCGCCTATCAGCTGACCCGCGCCCTGGTCGAACAGCGCGAGAAGATCGCCGAGGCCTTTCCGGCGCTGGCCGGATGGGACCCCGAGAAGGGCGCTCAGCCAGATCAGGCCGTGATCGAGCTGCATCCGGGTGCGGCCCGTTATTATCGGGAGCGCGGCTGGATCGAGTGATCGCCGCAGGCCGCCGCCCTTAATCGGGCGACGGCACATCCATATCCGGGGAGGAGGCCCGCGATGCACAAAATCTCAAATTTCGACACATGGTGGCGCGCTTTGCAGGCCGTGCTGTCGGTCGTCTATGTCGCCTTCTTGGTGGCCCAGTTCTTTTATCCAGCCTCGCCCCTTGCGGCAGCGAGCTTTCATGTCTTCATGGCGACCGCGCTGGTCTTTGCCTGGACGCCGCTGGCGTGGGAAGGTCGCGCCAGGTACGCGGCCCGCATCATCGACATCGCGGGCGTTGCGCTGTCACTGATGGTCGTCGCGCTATATGCGGGCGAGATATTCCGGCTCGAGCGGCGGTTCGAGATGATTGACCCAGTCCTACCGGTCGACATCCTTTTGCATGTGCTTGGTCTTGCGCTGATCTTCGAGGCGGTGCGCCGTTCGGTCGGCTGGTCCTTGCTGGCAGTTGTGCTGATTTTCCTGGCCTACGCCTATCTGGGACCATGGTTCCCCGGTCTGATGCAGTTTCCGGGTTTCTCCCTGCCGACCCAAGCAGAACTGATCGGCATGAAGACTGACGGCATCTTCGGAGTGACAGCCAGCGCGGCCATCAACTTCGTCTTCTATTTCGTGCTGTTCGGATCGGTCTTCACGATCACCGGCGGCGGTCAACTTTTCATCGATCTTGCGATGCGCGCCACTGCGCGGCTGAAGGGCGGGGCGGCGAAGATGTCGCTGGTGGGTTCGGCACTGTTCGGGATGGTATCGGGTTCGGCTATTGCCAACACCACTTCGACCGGCGTGCTCACGATCCCGATCATGACTCGTTCGGGATATTCGAAAGAACAGGCCGCCGCGACCGAGGCCATCGCCTCGACCGGCGGGCAACTGATGCCGCCGATCATGGGGGTCGCGGCCTTCGTGATGGCCGACATGCTGGGCATTCCCTACATCACCATCGCCGCCGCGGCCCTGATCCCGGCCGCCGCCTTCTACTTCGCGCTCTATATCATCGTGGACCTGCGGGCGCGCAAATCGGGCGTCGGCGATGTCGCGCCGGAACTGCTGGAGATACCGCCGGTGATCCCGCGCCTGCACCTGCTGGCCGCGCCGGTGGCGATGATCGCGACGCTGATCGCAGGCTATTCGGCCCCCTATGCGGCGCTGGTCGGCACGGCCATCGCACTGGTGGCGCCGGTCCTGCGCAGATCGACCCGCTATAACCTGTCCCAGCTGTTCGAGACGGTGCTGGACACCGCCCGCCAGATGGCCTGGATCTCGGCCCCTCTGGCTGCGGTGGGGGTCGTCATGGTGGTTGCCACGCAATCGAACCTGGCACTCAAATTCGTCCGTCTGCTGTCGGACATGGGCACGGACAACCTCTATCTGTCGCTGCTGCTGGCGATCTTCGGCTGCATCATCATGGGGATGGGCCTGCCCACCGTCGCGGCCTACATCATCGGATCGCTGGTCTTCGTGCCGGCACTGATGGATCTGGGCGTCGACAGGCTGGCTGCGAACCTTTTCGTTCTGTATTACTGCGTGCTGTCCATGGTGACGCCGCCGGTTGCGCTCTGCTCCTATGCCGCGGCGGGGATCGCGAAATCGGATGCGAACCGGACCGGGCTTGTGGCCTTCGGTTATTCGCTGGTGATTTTCCTCGTGCCGTTCGGCTTCATCAAAGACCCGGCCGTGCTGTGGCAGGGCAGCGCGTTCCAGATCGCGACCGGCGCCGCAGGCATGCTGCTGGCGACCTTCTGCTGGGCCGTCTTCCTGATCGGCTGGCTACGCGGCAACCTGTCCCTCCCCGAACGCGGCGGGTTCGCGCTGGCCAGTCTTGCTCTGGTCGTCACGCCGACACTGACTGCGGGCTGGGTGATCTCGGTCACGCTGACCTGCCTGCTACTTGTGTGGCGCTTTGCGCTGCGTCCCCGCCTCGTCACCGCCTGAAGGAGGCCGAAATGACCGAAGTCATGGCTGACACCGCCTTTCCCGCAACCGACCTGCCGACGCCGCGCGTCCAGAATCACGCATCCTTCCTGCACGAACTGCCCGACGGCACGATCCTCTGCGCTTGGTTCGGCGGCACGATTGAGGGCAAGTCCGACATCTCGATCCTGATGTCGCGCTTCGACGGCAGGAACTGGAGCAATCCGGTCCAGCTTTCCGACGACCCGGCCCGCTCGGAACAGAACCCGGTCCTGTTCACCGCACCCGACGGGCGGCTGTGGCTGATCTATACTGCCCAGCCCGGTGGGCGGCAGAACGAGGCCGAAGTGCGGTTCCGCATTTCGGACGATGGCGGGCAGAGCTGGACCGAGCCGTGTGCGCTGTGGTCGCAAAAGGGAATCTTCGTGCGCCAGCCGGTCATCGTCGCCGATGACGGGGCTTGGCTACTGCCGGGGTTCCGCTGCCGCGTCGAGGAGGGTGTGGCTTGGACCGGAGAGAACGATGACAGCGTCGTCATGGTCTCGCATGATGAGGGGGTCAGCTGGAAGGTTTATGAAGTGCCGGGTAGCCTCGGCTGCGTGCACATGAACATCGTGCCGCTGGCGGATGGCGGCATGGCGGCCTTCTATCGCAGCCGTTGGGCCGATCATATCTGGCGCTCGCACTCTGCCGATGGCGTCCGGTGGAGCGCTCCCGAGCCTGCGGGCCTACCCAACAACAACTCGTCGATCCAGGCGGTGCGGCTGGACGACGGGCGTATCGCGATGGTCTATAACCACTCCAGCCGCGAGGATGCCGAGGGACGTCGCGTCTCGCTCTATGACGAGATCGAGGAGGACGGGGCCGCGCCCGCAGCCCGGCCCGGTCGCGCCTTCTGGGGCGCGCCCCGTGCGCCGCTGTCGCTGGCGCTGTCCGCCGATGGCGGGCAGAGCTGGCCGGACCGGATCGATCTGGCCTTCAGCGACGGCTATTGCTTGTCGAACAACTCGGCCGATCAGGTGAACCGCGAGCTATCCTACCCATCGATCCTGCAGGATCGGAACGGCCGTGTGCATGTGACTTGGACCCATTTTCGCCAGTCGATCCGACACATGATCGTCCCGCTGGACGAGCAACACGGATGACCCCGCCGCGGCTGCTGATCGTCGCCGATGACCTCACGGGAGCCTTGGACAGCGCAGGCGAAGCTGCCAGCCTCGGCATCGGCACCCGCGTCTTCCTGTCACCGGCCGCGCTGGCGGCGGCAAGGGAATGCACTCTTCCCCCGGTCGTCGCTGTCACTACCGGCAGCCGGGATGGGACCGCGGCAGCAGCCGCTGCGGCGATGCATAACGTTTGCGCGTGCCTGTCATGGCTGAGACCAGAGCGGGTCATGAAGAAGGTTGATTCCAGGCTCAAGGGGCATGTTGCGGTCGAATGCGCGATTCTGGCCGACGCTTTGCATCGGAGGCAAATCATCGCCGCGCCGGCTTTGCCGGACATGGGCCGGGTGCAACGGCATGGCCGGCTGACCGGTGCGGGGATCGAAACTCCTCTAGACATCGCAGCGCGGTTCTCGGGCCTTTCCCCCCATGTGCCCGACATTACCGACGCCGCACAGATGAAAGAAGCGGCAGAACTTGATGGCCTGCCCGTGGGCGCCCGGTCGTTGGCTGCGGCATTGGTTGCCCAGCTATGGCCCGACGCGACACGTCAAGGGACACCGCCTCTGCCCGGCCCGGCCGTTCTTGCGATCGGCTCGCGCGATCCCATTACGCTCGCGCAGGTGGAGCGCCTCGACCTGCCGCTGTACCTGGCCCCAGATGGCCGACTTCCGCTTGATCCACCGCGGGCCCCTTGCGTGATGCAGATGGTTTCTGGCGGCATGGACCGCTCTGCGGCAGAAGCAGGGGCCGATTTTGCGGAAGGGCTGACCAAGATGATCATGCGGGACCCGGTAGGCACGCTGATCGCGTGCGGCGGGGAAACGGCCGCAGCCATCCTTGCCCGGCTCGGCGTCGATCAAGCGGAGGTCTTTGGCTTGGCCCTGCCGGGGATTGCCGTCGTCCGAGCTGCGCTGCCCGGATCACGCGTTTTGACGATCGTGACGAAGTCGGGGGGATTTGGCGCGGCTGACATGCTGGCGCAACTCGTCAATCTGGTCGATAATCGACCGACGCCCACCGAAGTCAGAAAATATAGGACCAGAGAGTGAAAGCCACTCGGCAGAAATCACGGCCTTCCTTCGCCGATCATGTCTACAACACGCTCTATGGACGGATCAGCAACGGAGATTATCCGCCGGATGAGAAGCTGCCTTCCGAGACGACGCTGGCGGCCGAGATCGGCGTGTCCCGCCCCGTTCTGCGGGACGCGCTCGAGCGGCTGCGTGCCGAGGGGCTGATCGTGTCGCGGCAAGGAGCCGGCAACTTCGTCCGCGCGCATCAGTCACGGACCCTGGGCTACGGCCGGATCGAGACGATCGCCGACATCCAGCGCTGCTACGAATTTCGCCTGACGATCGAGCCGCAAGCCGCGCGCTTCGCGGCCGAACGGCGCAATGACGAGGCGCTGGCGAACTTGTCGAACGCACTGGACCTGATGCGGGCGGCGACCGGCTCGATGCTGCACCGTGAGGATGCGGACTTCACTTTCCACATCGCCGTCGCTCACGCCGCAAACAACACCTTCTTCGAGGCGACCCTGCGAGCGCTGCACGAGCAAATCTCGGCAGGGATGAAAATGCACGGACAGTCGCTCTTGCGTGAGGGTGGGGCGGGCCTGGAGCGGGTGCTGCACGAACATCAAAGCATATTCGATGCTATCCTGGCGTCAGACGGCGAGGTCGCCGCCAACCGCATGACGGCACATGTCCGCCACTCTCAGGAACGGCTTTTCGGAGGCGCGAGCATTGATTTGAGAATGCCGGTGAAGAAATAATACGCCCACTTAACCTTCTTCCCATGCTGTTTTGGGAAAGGAGGACCCCGCCATGGATGGAACACCGAAAGCGACGAAACCCAAGACTCGTGACGCGAAGACCAAGATCGCGCAAAACCGCATGAGCGTTCTGGAACTGGCGAAAGAACTCGGCAACGTGGCCGAGGCCTGTCGCCAGCGCGGCATGGACCGCACCAGCTTCTACGAGTGGAAACGTCGGTTTTGGGTTTGAGGGACCGTGGCGCCGGTGGCGCCGCGTAAGCCCGAGAACGGGCTTCGAGGGGCTCAAGGACCTGCCGCCGATCCACAAGACCCACCCTCAAACGACCCCGCCCGAGACGGTCGAGCGGATCAAGGCGCTGGCGCTCGAACATCCGGCCTATGGCTGCAACCGCTTCGAGGCGATGCTGGCGCTCGAGGGCGTGCGGGTCTCCTCGATCACCATCCAGAAGATCCTGAACGATCGCCAGCGTGGCGCCACCGGTTCGAGCCCGCTGGCGACGGCCTGGGCACGCGCTACGACCGCTGGCTGGCGCTCGAGGACGCCCATGCGGGCCAGACCATCGAGATCACTGCCGAACAGGCCGCCTTCCTCGAGAAGCAGAACCCGTGCTTCCGGGAACGACACGTGGAATCAGGCACTCCCGGCGAGCTGCTCTCGGCCGACACGTTCTTCGTCGGCATGCTGAAGGGGATCGGCAAGGTCTATCTGCACGCGGTCGTCGACACCTTCGGCAGCTACGCCTTCGGCTTCCTGCACGTTTCCAAGCAGCCCGAGGCGGCGGTCGCGGTCCTGCACAACGACGTCCTGCCCTTCTACCGCGCCCTGGACCTGCCGGTGAAAGCGGTGCTGACCGAGCGAGCCATTGAAGGCGCCATTGGTTCGAGCCCAATGGCGAGCGGCCGCGAATTCTGCGGCACCGAGCGTCACCCCTACGAGCTCTATCTCGACCTCAACGCAATAGAGCATCGCCGCACCAAGGTCCGCACGCCGAAGACCAACGGCTTCGTCGAGCGGTTCAATGGCACGGTGCTGGAGGAGTTCTTCCGCGTGAAGATGCGCGAGACCTTCTACGAGACTGTCGCGGCCCTCCAGGCCGATCTCAACGCCTGGCTCGTCCACTACAACACCGAGCGCCCGCATCTGGGTTACCGAAACATGGGGCGACGTCCCATCGAAACCGTCATGTCATTCGTTAGTCAAGAAGGTTAAGTGGACAGATCGTTTCGCAGCCCTCCCCCCCTGTCAAACCCGAGGATGGCCCATGGGCGCCCATTTCTTCGTCGTGACGAGCGGCCCCGGTGCGGGCAAGACCAGCCTGATCACCGAGATTGTGCATCGCTCAGCCAGTAAAGATTGCTCATCGGTCAGGTCTCCTTGCGGAGCCTGAATCATGCCAAATGCCTGAAATCAATGGGTCTGGAGCCTAGAGACTGGCATTGACGGCCCGGGCGGCCTCTGTCGCTACCGGTGCGGCATGGCGCACGAATGCATCCCGTGTCCATTCCGAAAGCGACCCGGCGACATGGATCGCGCCAAGCGGCACCCCGTCGCGATCCGCGATGGCGACACCTATGGCAACCTCGCCCTGAACGAACTCGTCGACCACGACTGCATAACCCTCGGATCGGGCCTGGGCGATCAGCGCGAGGATGCTGTCAGGATCATTGACGGTCTTCGAGGTGAACTTGAGCAGCTGCGAACGCATCACGACCGCGCGGGCGGCGTCATCGGACAAGGCCGACAGCACCGCACGCCCCCCGGCGGTGCAAAATGTCGGCACGCTGTGGCCCACGAGGGTCGCATAGAAGGTCTCGCGCTTGCTCTGCATGCGCAGCGCATAGACCAACCGGGTTTCGTCATAGAGGCTGAAATCGACGCGCTCGCGCACCGTCTTGCGCAACTCCAGCAGGACCGGCGTCGCCTTCTGCACCACCGGATCGAGCCGAAGCACGTCGAGCGTGTGATCCAGCAGCCGGATCCCCGGCAGATAGCCCCGGTCGTCGTGGCTGCGCCGCATGTAGCCCAGCGTGACGAGCGTATGGACCATCCGCTGGACCGCCGAGCGATCGAGCTTCGACCGGGCCGCGATCTCCGACAGGCTGAGAGGCCCGCTGGCATGATGAAACGCGCTCAGGACCCGCATCGTCCGGCCGACCGCGCGCACGAAGAGCTTGTCTTCCTCTGCCGCCTCAAAATCAGTCATTTGCGCCGGTTCGGCGCGAAGAATGCTCGCCATTGAAATCACCGGCTTGACGAATCCAAAAACGGGCCACTAGGCTCGCATTACAATACTAACGTATCGACAGACGATACACAAGCCAAGGCCGGCGCCAAGACCGGCGAGGCCTGCCAACAGCGGAGAGACAAGATGCGGGTTGCCCTGGCCGGCTTTCTTCACGAGACCAACACCTTCGCGCCGAGCCCGGCAGATCTTGCGGCCTTTCGGCAGGGAGGCGGATATATCCCCATGTCGAGGGGGGCTGATATGGCGAAGGCAGCGCGTGGCGTGAATCTCGGGATATCGGGGGCGCTTGCCGTCGCCGAAGAGCTTGGCTGGGTCGCCCTGCCCATCCTCTGGACGGCCGCAATCCCCTCGGCCCATGTCACGCGCGAGGCCTTCGAGAGCATCGCCGACGAGATCATTGCGGGCATCGCCGGGGCGGGCGCGCTCGATGGCGTGTTCCTCGACCTGCACGGCGCGATGGTGGCCGAGCATCTGGAGGACGGCGAAGCAGAAATCGCGCGCCGGGTGCGCGATCTGGTCGGGCCGGATGTGCCGGTCGTGGCGGCGCTCGACCTGCATGGCAATATCTCGGCCCCCTTCGTGGACACCCTCGACGCCTGCGTCGGCTTCCGCACCTATCCGCATGTGGACATGGCGGCGACCGGAGCGGCGGCGGCGCGTCTGCTCGACAGGATGATGCGCACCGGCACGCGGCCCGCAAAGGCGTTCCGGCAGATGTCCTATCTGGTGCCGATCCCGTTCCAGACGACCATGATGGCGCCTGCCGATGCGCTTTATGCCGGGCTCGACGCAGAGGATGCCGCGGGCATCTGGTCCGCCTCGCTTTTCATGGGTTTTCCGGCAGCCGACATCCCCGATTGCGGGCCGAGCGCGATTGCCTATGCCGCGACCCAGGCCGAGGCCGACCAGGCCGCAGACCGTATCGCCGCCGCCTACGAGGCGGCAGAAGCGCGCTTCGACAACCGCACCTTCCCGGCCGGGGCCGCCGTCGCCGAGGCGGCGCGGCTGGCGGCACAGGCCACCGGCCCGGTGGTGATCGCCGATACCCAGGACAACCCGGGGGCCGGGGGCGTGTCCGCGACCACCGGGCTCTTGCAGGCGCTGATCGCGGCGGACGCGCAGAACGCCGCCATCGGGCTGATGGTGGACCCGGCCGCGGCGGCGGCGGCCCATGCGGCAGGTCTCGGCGCGACGGCGCGGTTCCGGATCGGCGGCCATCCCGGTCTGCCCGACGACCGGCCCGTCGAGGTCGAGGCCGTGGTTGAAGCGCTTTCCGACGGCGCCCTTCAGGCCACCGGCCCCTATTACGGCGGCACCCGGCTGGATCTGGGGCCCTCGGCCTGCCTGCGCATCGGCGGCGTTCGTGTCGCCGTGACAAGCCATATCGCGCAGATGGCCGATCGCGAGATGTTCCGTTTCGTCGGCATCGTGCCCGAGGAGCAATCCATCCTGGTGGTCAAGAGCTCGACCCATTTCCGGGCCGACTTCGCGCCCATTGCCGCTCATATCCTTGTCGCCTGCGCGCCAGGCCCGATGCCCTTCAACCCTGCCGATCTGCCCTTTACGCGGCTGCGGAAGGGACTGAGACTTTCCCCCAACGGCCCTGCCTTCGACCCGGAAGGCAAAAGCGCTGGGGCGGCTCAAGGCCACGCAGAACCGGCCACCGCCACCGCCCGCCAATAACGCGAAGACCAACAGAGAGGATCCCATGCTGACCCTGAGACCCACTATCCCCGGAACGCGCCGCCTTGCGACCGCGCTTCTGGCCGGGGGGGCGCTGCTGGCCCCCGCAGCCTCCTTCGCCGACACCACGGTGACCGCCGTCATGCATTCGTCGCTGCGCGTGCTCGATCCGGTGATCACCACCGCGCATATCACCCGCGACCACGCCTACATGATCTATGACGTGCTGACCGCGGTGGACGAGAATTTCCAGCCGCAGCCGCAGATGGCCGACTGGACCGTGTCGGACGACAAGCTGACCTATACATTCACGCTGCGCGACGGGCTGAAATTCCATGACGGCGCGCCCGTCACCGCCGACGATGTAGTGGCCTCGCTGGAACGCTGGGGCAAGCGCGATTCCGGCGGGCAGATGATCTTCGACGTCACTGCCAGCCTGACGGCCGCCGACGACAAGACCATCGTCTGGACGCTGGCCTCGCCCTTCCCGCCGCTTCTGAACGTCATCTCCAAGCAATCGGCGCTGCCGCCCTTCATCATGCCCGCGCGCATCGCCGCCACCTCGCCCGACGAGACGATCACCGAATATGTCGGCTCGGGCCCCTTCGTCTTCAACACCGACGCCTACGAGCCCGGCGTCTCGGCCACCTATGACAAGTTCGAGGATTACGTGCCGCGCGACGAGCCGCCCTCGTGGATGGCGGGCGGCAAGGTCGTCAATGTCGATCATGTGGTCTGGACCACGATGCCCGACAACCTGACCGCCATCAACGCGCTGGCCAATGGCGAGATCGACTATATCGAGCAGATCCAGATCGACCTCAAACCGATCCTCGACGCCTCGCCCGGCGTCACCGTCGAGATGCGGGACCCGCTGGGATATGTGACCATCGGCCGGCCGAACTTCCTGCACCCTCCCTTCGACAACAAGAAGGTGCGCCAGGCCGCGCTGCTGGCGCTGAGCCAGGAGGACGTGCTGGCCACGATGATGGGTTCGCCGGACTATTACACGGTCTGCGGCGCGATCTTCGGCTGCGGCACCCCGCTGGCCGACGAGACGGGCGCCGAACCGATCACCTCGGGCGCCCATCCCGAAGAGGCGCGCGCGCTGCTGGAAGAGGCGGGCTATGACGGCACACCGGTCGTCCTGATGCAGCCCACCGACGTGGTGAGCCTGACCAACCAGCCGGTCGTGGCGGCCCAGGCACTGCGCAATGCGGGCTTCAACGTCGACATGCAGGCGATGGACTGGCAATCCGTGGTGCAGCGCCGCGCCCAGCAGAATGCGCCCGATGAGGGCGGCTGGAACCTGTTCTTCACCAACTGGATGATCCCCGAGATCTCGGACCCGCTGATCAACGTCATGGTCAATGGCCGCGGCGACGATGCCTGGTTCGGCTGGCCCGACGATCCCGAGATCGAGACCCTGCGCAACGATTATGCCCAGGCGCCCGACGATGCCGCGCGCAAGGCCGCAGCCTCGAAGATCCAGGCCCATGTCATGGAGAACGTCAACTACATCCACCTCGGCGAATACGCGATGCCCCAGGCCCGCCGCGATGTCGTCGACAACATGATCCAGTCGCCGGTGCCGGTGTTCTGGAACGTCACCAAGGACGGCGAGTAATCCCGGTGCCGGGGGCGCATCTGCCGCGCCTCCGGCCCCCCTCCCCGCCACTCGCCCTCTCCTGCGCGCTTTTTCCCGCGCCGGAGCCGACCCAACCTCCCGCAAGGAGTGCTGGCCATGTTCGGCTATATCCTGCGACGCGTGCTTGCCACGATCCCCGTGATGATCATCGTCGCGATCTTCGTCTTTCTCCTGCTTCGGCTGACCCCGGGCGACCCGGCCGCGATCCTCGCGGGAGATGCCGCCACCCCGGCCCAGCTTGAACGCATCCGCGACCGGCTCGGTCTGAACGACCCTCTCTATGTCCAGTTCCTCACCTGGGCGGGCCAGACCCTGCGCGGCGATTTCGGAACCTCGCTGATCTCGAACACCCCTGTTTCGGGCATGATCGCAAGCCGGCTCGGCCCCACCATCAACATCGCGGTGATGACCATCGTGATCTCGGTCCTGCTGGCCGTGCCGATGGGCGTGATCGCCGCCTGGCGCCACCGGACCTGGGTCGATTTCCTTGTGATGTCCTTTTCGGTTCTGGGCTTTTCGGTGCCGGTCTTCGTGATCGGCTATATCCTGATCCATATCTTCGCGATCGACCTGCGCTGGGTGCCGGTGCAGGGCTACAAGCCGCTCTCGGACGGGCTCGGCCCCTTCTTCGTACGCGCGATCCTGCCCTCGCTGACCCTGGCCACGATCTATGTGGCGCTGATCGCGCGGATGACCCGCGCCTCGATGCTGGAAGTGCTGGGCGAGGACTATATCCGCACCGCCCGCGCCAAGGGCGTGCGCGAGAATGTCGTGCTGTTCCGCCATGCCCTGAGAAACGCCGCTGTCCCGATCTTGACGATCATCGGGACCGGCTTTGCGCTTCTGATCTCGGGCGTGGTGGTGACCGAGAGCGTGTTCAACATCCCCGGCATCGGGCGGCTGACCGTCGATGCGATCCTCGCGCGCGACTATCCGGTGATCCAGGCCATGATCCTGCTGACCGCCGGGATCTATGTCTTCGTGAACCTGCTCGTCGACATTTCCTATTCCCTCTTCGACCCCAGGATCCGGTACTGACATGGCCAAGGACATCTCCTCCCGCCCAAGCGCCTTCCATGTGCTGACGGGCCTTTTCTCGCTGCCCGCGGGCGCCCGCATCGGTCCCGGCCCGATGATCGCCGCGGCGCTCCTGCTGGCCATCGTGCTGGCCTCGATCTGCGCGCCGCTCTACGTCCCCTACGACCCGCTCGACATGAATTCGCTGGCCCGGCTGAAACCTCCTTCGGATGCGCATCTCCTGGGCACCGACCAGTATGGCCGCGACATCTTCAGCCGGGTGATGACCGGCGGGCGGGTGTCGCTTCTGATCGGGGTCGGCGCGGCCTGCGTCAGCGTGCTGACCGGCCTTCTGATCGGGCTTGTCGCGGGCTTCTTCCGCTCTGCCGACGGCATCATCATGCGGATCATGGACAGCCTGATGGCGATCCCCGCGATCCTTCTGGCCATCGCGCTGGTGGCGCTGAACGGCCCGAGCCTCGGGTCCGTCATCATAGCGATCACCGTCCCCGAAGTGCCACGCGTGGTGCGGCTGGTGCGCTCGGTCGTGCTCGGCGCCCGCGAGGAGCCCTATGTCGAGGCCGCGATCGCGCTGGGCTCGTCGATGCCCAGGATCCTGATACAGCACCTGATGCCCAACACGCTGGCGCCCCTGATCGTGCAGGGCACCTATATCTGCGCCTCGGCGATCCTGATCGAGGCGATCCTCAGCTTCCTCGGCGCGGGCGTCTCGACCGAGATCCCGACCTGGGGCAACATCATGGCCGAGGGGCGCACCTTCTTCCAGATCAAGCCCGGCATGATCTTCTGGCCCGGCCTGCTGCTGTCCATGTGCATCCTCGCGATCAACCTTCTGGGCGACACCGCGCGCGATCTTCTCGATCCGCGCCTGAAAAAACGGGAGGGCTGAGATGGAATTCAAGTCCAGGGATTTCTCGGAGGCCCCGCGGGTGCTGAAGATCCGCGGCCTCAAGGTCGGCCTGACCGGGCGCCCCGACGCCAGGCCCGTGCTGAACGGCATCGATCTCGACATCCGCGCTGGCGAGACCCATTGCCTTGTGGGCGAAAGCGGGTCGGGCAAGTCGGTCACCTCGCTCGCGACCATGGGACTGCTGCCCAAGGGCGCGCTGGAGCTGCAAGGCGGCTCGATCGATCTCGAGGGGTTCGAGATCACCCAGGCCTCGGCCTCGCAGATGCGCGAGCTGCGGGCGATGCGGCTTTCGATGATCTTTCAGGAGCCGATGACGGCCCTGAATCCGGTGCTGCGGGTCGGCGCGCAGATCGAGGAAGTGCTGAACATGCACACCGATCTGTCGGCGGCCGAGGCCAGGCAGCGCACGCTCGACATCATGGATCAGGTGCATCTGCCCGATGTCGAGCGGATCTATCAGTCCTTCCCGCATCAGCTCTCGGGCGGGCAGCGGCAGCGGATCATGATCGCCATGGCGCTGGTGCTGGACCCGCATCTGCTGATCGCGGACGAACCGACCACGGCGCTTGACGTCACGACCCAGCAGCAGATCCTCAAGCTGATCGCCGAGTTGCAGGAGCGCAAGGGCACGGCGCTTCTGTTCATCACCCATGACATGGGCGTCGTGGCCGAGATCGCCGATACCGTCAGCGTCATGCAGAACGGCCGCATCGTCGAACGCGCGCCCATCCGCGAGCTGCTGACCAACCCACGGGAAGACTACACCCGCAAGCTTCTGAACGCGGTACCGAACCTCGCTCCGCGCCCGGCCCGGCCCGCCAGTGCCGAACCCGACGTGCTGAAGGTCGAGGCGCTGGAGATGACCTATGGCGGGGGCGGCAAGCTCTTTCGCGGCGCGGCCGGCGTCAAGGCGGCGACCGATGTCAGTTTCGGCATCGGCCCGGGCCGGACGCTGGGCATCGTCGGCGAAAGCGGGTCGGGCAAGTCGACCGTCGCGCGCTGCATCATGCGCCTGATAGACCCGACGGGCGGTCAGGTCCATGTCGCGGGGTCCGAGATCTCGCGGCTGAGCCGCCGCGCGCTGCGCCCCCACCGCAAGCATCTGCAGATCGTCTTCCAGGACCCCTACCGGTCGCTGAACCCGCGCTGGAGCGTGGCCCGGAGCCTCTGCGAGGGCCCGGTCAATTACGGCACGCCCCGTACCGAGGCGCTGAAGCAGGCCGCCGAGCTGATGGAGCTGGTCGGACTGCCGCGCGACGCGCTCGACCGCTATCCGCACCAGTTCTCGGGCGGGCAGCGCCAGCGCATCGCCATTGCCCGCGCGGTGGCGATGAAACCCGATCTGCTGGTCGCCGACGAGGCCGTCTCGGCGCTCGATGTCAGCGTGCAGGCGCAGGTGCTGGAGCTTCTGGACGATGTCCAGCAACGCTTCGGCATCGCCATGCTGTTCATCACCCACGATCTTCGGGTCGCCGCGCAGATCTGCGACGAGGTGCTGGTGATGCAGAAGGGCCGCGTGGTCGAACACGGGCCCGCAGCCAATGTCCTGTCCGATCCGCACCACGCCTATACCCGCAGCCTGATCGAGGCAGCGCCAGGGCGGCATTGGGATTTTGCCAATTTCCGGGCGCTCGAGACCGCCCCCGGCACGAAAGGAGAGACCGCATGACCGTCCTGCCGAAGATCCAGGATTTCGCCGCCGAGCTGACGGCGATCTTCCAGGATTTCCACACCCATCCCGAGCTTGGCTTCGAGGAGACCCGCACCGCGGGCATCGTCGCCGACAAGCTGCGCAGCGTCGGCGTCGACGAGGTGCATGAGGGCATCGGCGGCACCGGCGTCGTCGGGCTGATCAAGGGCAAGGGCGGCGGCAACCGCCGGGTGGGGCTGCGCGCCGACATGGACGCGCTGCCCATCGTCGAGGCCTCGGGGCTGCCCTATGCCTCGCGGAATGCCGGGCGGATGCATGCCTGCGGCCATGACGGCCATACGACGATGCTGCTGGGGGCGGCGCGCTATCTGGCCGAGACCCGCGATTTCGACGGCACCGTCGTTCTGATCTTCCAGCCCGCCGAGGAGGGTCTGGGGGGCGCGCGCCGGATGATCGCCGAGGGACTGTTCGAGCGCTTTCCCTGCGACGAGATCTACGGCATGCACAATGACCCGAACGCCGAGCCGGGCACGGTCACCGTCACGCCCGGCCCCGCGATGGCCGGGGCCAGCTTCTTCGACATCACGGTCAGGGGCACCGGCAGCCATGCCGCCATGCCGCACCAGTCGAAGGATCCGATCGTGATCGGCACCGCCCTGGTCCAGCAGCTGCAGAGCGTGGTCAGCCGCAACACCCCGCCGACGAAGCCGGTGGTGATCTCGGTCACCACCTTCAATGCCGGATCGGCCTATAACGTCGTGCCCGACACCGCCGTGATCACCGGCACCATCCGCTACTTCCACGACGAGGTGGCCGAGATGGCGCATGAGCGGATCCGTGCGCTCTGCGCCGGGCTCGGCGCGGCCTATGGTGTCGAGATCGGCGTCGAGCTGCGCAATGTCTTCGACGTGCTGATGAACGATCCCGATCTGTCCGACGCCTATGTCGCCGCGGCAGCAGATGTCGTGGGCGCGGGCATGGCGACCCTGACGGATGACCAGATGACCGGCTCGGAGGATTTCGCCGACATGCTGAAAGTCGTGCCCGGCGCCTATTGCCGGGTCGGCCATGCGGGGTCGGTTCCGCTGCACAATCCGGCCTTCGTGCTGGACGATGCGATCCTGCCCGTGGGGGCCTCGGTCTATGCGCGCATCGTCGAAACCCGGATGGCGCCCGCAGGCTAGACACAAGGCCCGTTTCCCTTCCCGGCGGGGCCACACCCCCTGCCGCCTTCCCAACGGCCCCTGCTCCGGGCGCCGAACAAAGAGGTATTGCCCAATGACCAATCCGCTCTCCCTGCCCTTCGATACCGGCGAGATGCTGGCCGGCCTGAAGCCCTGGATCGAGACCGAAAGCCCGACCTTCGACGCGGCGGCGGTCAACCGGATGATGGATCTGGTCCAGCACGAGCTTGCGGCGCTGGGCGCGCGGGTCGAGCGCATCCCGGGACGGATGGGGCTTGGCGACAGCGTGCGCGCGACGATGCCCCACCCGCGCGCGGGCGAGGGCGGGATCCTGCTCCTGGGCCACATGGACACCGTCCACCCCATCGGCACGCTCGAAAAGCTTCCGTTCCGGGTCGAGGGAGACGTCTGCTACGGCCCCGGGCTGATGGACATGAAGGGCGGCAACTACGTCTATCTGGACGCGCTGCGCAAGCTGCTGGCCGCGGGCGTCGAGACGCCGCTGCCGGTCACGGTCCTGTTCACCCCCGACGAGGAAATCGGCACCCCCTCGACCCGCGAGCTGATCGAGGCCGAGGCCCGGCGCCACAAGTTCATCCTCGTGCCCGAACCCGCGCGTCCCGATGGCGGCGCGGTGATCGGCCGCTATGCCATCGCGCGCTTCAACCTTCAGACCCGCGGCAAGCCCAGCCATGCGGGCTGGCAGCTGTCCGAAGGCCGCTCGGCGATTGCCGCGATGGCGCGGAAGGTGGCCGAGATCGAGAACATGACGACCGATGACTGCACCTTCTCGCTGGGGGTCTTCCGCGCCGGCCAGTGGGTCAACTGCGTCTCCTCGGTCTGCGATGCCGAGGTGCTGACCATGGCCAAGACCCAGGAGCTGCTGGACGAGGGCGTGGCCAGGATGATGGCGCTCAACTCCGACACGGGCGAGGTGGTGATGGAGGTCCGACGCGGCGTGACGCGGCCGGTCTGGGAGGCCGACCAGCCCGGCACCATGGCGATGCTGGCGCTGGCGCAGGAGATCGCGGGCGAGATCGGGTTCGAGATCACCGGGGCCTCGGCGGGCGGCGGCTCGGACGGCAACTTCACCGGCGCGCTCGGCATTCCGACGCTCGATTCCATCGGGGTCTGCGGCAAGGATCTGCATACGCTGAACGAGCACATCCTGCTCGACAGCCTTGTCGAGCGGGCGAAGCTTGCCGCAGCCCTCTACTGCCGGCTCGGCGCCTGATGTCAGAGGCCCTGTCGCGGACGATGGAGATCCGCAAGCATGTGGTCGAAACCGACCGCGGCGTGGTCGCGGCACAGCACCGCCAGGCGGCCGAGGCGGGCGCCGAGGCGCTGCGCGCGGGCGGCGACGCGGTGGATGCCGCCGTCGCCTGCAGCTTCGTGCTGGGGGTGCTGGAGCCCTGGATGTCCGGCCCCGCCGGGGGCGGCGCGGCGCTGCACTGGCGCGCCGATACCGGCCGTGCGCATGCGCTGAATTTCGGCATGCGCGCACCTGCCGCCCTGCGCATCGAGGATTTCCCGCTTTCGGGCGAGGGCATCGCGGGCGATCTCTTTCCCTGGGACCGGGTGGTCGAGGATCGCAACGTGCTGGGCGCCAGGGCGGTCGCGGTTCCGGCCCTTGTCGACGGGCTCGAGGCCGCGCATGGCCGCTGGGGCCGGCTGCCCTGGGCCGAGCTTGTCGCCCCGGCCATTGCAGAGGCGCGGCGCGGTCTGGCCATCGACTGGTACGCCGCCCTCATCATCGCCAGCGCCACCCGCGATCTGGCCCGCGACCCGGACGCGGCGGCGCTGTTCCTGACCGACGGCCAGTGGCCCAGGAGCTTTTCCTGGGCCGCAGGCTCTGACGACCGGCTGGATCAGTCGCGCATGGCCGACAGCCTCGACATTCTCGCGCGGGAAGGGGCGAAGGCCCTGCATGGCGGCGATCTCGGCGCGGCACTGGCGCGGGACGTGCAGGACAAGGGCGGCTATCTCGGCCTGGACGATCTGGCCCGCAACCGCGCCCGGTTCGAGACCCCGCTGGCGGTGCGCTATCGCGACGCGCTCTTCCATGTCATGCCGGGGCTGACCGCGGGCCCGACCTTCGCCCGCGCGATGGAGGGTCTGGCAGGCGAGACCCTGCCCGACCCCGACGAGGCCTGTCCCGCCTATGCCCGGGCACTGATCGCCGCCTATCGCGACCGGCTGAGCGGGATGGGGGCCGATGGCGAGATCTCGGCCGCCCCCGGCTCGACGACGCATTTTTCCGTCGTCGACCGCGCGGGCAACATGGTGGCGCATACACAGACGCTGCTGTCGCTGTTCGGCGCGCGCGTGGTCTCGCCCGCGACCGGCTTCCTGCTGAACAACGGCATCATGTGGTTCGACCCGGTGCAGGGGCGCCCGAACTCGCTGGGCCCGGACAGACCCTGCCTGATGAATGTCTGCCCCGCGCTCGGCCATGCGGGCGGCCGCCGCTTCGCGCTGGGCGCGGCGGGCGGGCGCAAGATCGTCGGCGCGGTGACCCAGCTTGCCTCCTTCCTCACCGATTTCGGGATGGATCTCGAGACCGCCTTCGCCCGGCCCCGGATCGACGTCTCCGGACCCGACCAGATCGTCGCCGATGACCGCCTTCCGGGCCCGACCTGCGATGCGCTCGGGGCAGTCGCGCCCGTCACCGTCACCCGCAAATCGATCCTGCCCTACCCCTTCGCCTGCCCCTCCGGCGTCCTGCAGGAAGGCGCGATGCGGTCGGGAATGACCGACCCCACGAACGCCTGGGGCGATGCCGTTGCCGAGCCGGGCTGAACGGCCCTCAATAAAGGGAGACTGACATGTCCGATGCCACCGACCCCGCCGATCTGGGCGCCATCGAGGCCCGCCGCCTGATCGGTCGCGGCAAGCTGTCCGCAGAAGAGCTGGCGCAGGCCTGCATCGCCCGGATCGAGGCCCTCGATCCGGCGGTGAACGCGGTCGTCGCCCGCGATTTCGACGGGCTGCTCGCGGGTGCCCGGCAGGCCGATGCCGAGCGCGCGGGCGGACGGCCGCTGGGCGCGCTGCACGGGCTGCCGGTGGCGATCAAGGACATGAACGATGTCGCGGGCCTGCCCACGACCTACGGTTCCCAGATCTTCCGCGACAACAATCCGGCCGCGGATGATGCGCTGGTCGCCGGGCTGCGCGGCGCAGGCGCACTGCCCTTCTGCAAGACCAACGTGCCGGAATGGAGCGCGGGCGCCAATACGCGCAACCGTGTCTACGGCACCACCGCGAACCCGCATGATCTGACGCGCAATTGCGGGGGATCCTCGGGCGGCTCGGCGGTGGCGCTGGCCTGCGGGTTTGCGCCGCTGGCCTCGGGCTCGGATCTGGGCGGATCGCTGCGCACCCCCGCAGCCTATTGCGGTGTCGTGGGTTTCCGCCCGGGCTTTGGCGTCGTTCCCGGCCCCGACCGGGCCACGGCACTGCTGCCGCAACCGACCGCCGGGCCGATGGCGCGCAGCGTCGCCGATTGCGCCCTGATGCTGTCGGCCCTCGCGCGTCCCGATGCCCGCGATCTGTTCACGACGGTGATTGCGGGACGCACGCCCTGGGAGGCAGCCGATTTCGCGCGCCTGCCCCGCCGCGACCTGTCCTCGCTGCGCGTCGCCGTGACCGAGGATTTCGGCTTCGCCCCGGTTTCGGCAGCCACCCGGCAGACATTCCGCCGCGTTCTGGCCCCGCTTCTGCCCTTCCTCGGGACCTGCGAGGAGGCAACGCCCGATTGCACCGGCGCCGACCGCATCTTCTCGGTCCTGCGGGCGGTCATGTTCCAGGCCACGCATGCGCGGTTCGTGGACGAGACGCCCGATCTCGTGGGCGCGCTGGTGGCCGAGAATGTGCGCGAGGGCCGCGGCTACAGCGCGGCGGACGTGGCACAGGCTCTGGTGAGCCAGGGCGCCTATGCGCGCCGATGGCAGAGCTTCTTCGACGATGTCGACATCCTGATTTCGCCCGCGGTGACGGTGCAGCCGCGCGATTGGCACGAGGCCTATCCGGCCGAGATCGACGCTCAGCCGATGCAGAGCTACTATCACTGGCTCGCTCTGGCCTATGCGGCCACCATTCCGGGACATCCGGCGATCATCCTGCCCTGCGGGCGGGACGAGGATGGACTGCCTTTCGGGGTACAGCTGGTCGGGCGGCGGCATGGCGATCTGGGCTTGCTTGCGATGGCCGCGGAACTCGAGGCGGTGATCGCGGGCACGCCCGATCTCGCGCCACGCGGGCCCGATCTCGCGGCCCTGTCGGCCGCCCCGCCCCTTCGCACGGCGCCGGGTTTTCTCGACGTGCCTTAGGTCTGGCGGGGGAACACCCCGATATCGGGGAGGGAAGCGTCGAGAGGGAAGGAGAATTTCCCCGGCAGGATGACCGCGGGGGTTCCGATCACGAAGACCTGTTTCGCCGAGGCCCGGATCATGGGGCTGCTGCACCAGGTGGAAAGCAGCGGTCCTGCTGCCGATCAGTGCCGCGAAGATGGCATGCCAGGCGCCATGCTGTGCATGTGCCGGGCGAAGGACGGCATGGACGCGAGCCTCACGGCCAGATGAAGGCGATCCTCCTCGCCCCGATCCGCAAGAACGGCCGGCCATGGAAGAACGCAGGCCCTGCCACCCGGGGCCAGAGACGCGCCCCTGCACGCCCCCCGACACTTTGCCCGAACGCTCCAGGCAATGGACGGAAGGCCGCGCCCCCAGCCCGAGCGAGGCCGACATGCGGTGCCTCAAGGTCTTCGGCGAAGGCATCATGGCACGAGTTCCTGACCTGTCCAGTTGCGTTTCCTTCCGTGCCAATTCGGGAAAGGAGAGCCCCGGCGAGCGCCCCCCTGGAGACCGCATTCCATGGTTCGCTCTGTTCAGGGTTTTGCCCTCTGCTGACCGCTGGCGATATTCCCAAGGGGGTGAGCCCATCGCGGCTGGTGTGGAGGCAATGATGAGGGGTGCAGCCGTAGCGCCAGGCCGCGATCAGCCCTCGGGCATGGTCGTCCCGTGAAGGTGCCATCGGTTCGAGCCCAGTGGACGACGGTTGGCGAACAGGTGCTCATTCATGCACTCATCGCGCAGGCGGCTGTTGAAGTTCTCGACAAAGCCGTACCGCATGGGCCTGCCCGAGGCGATGTCGTGCCATTCCACCTTGCGGTCTTCCTGTCGGCGCAGGATGGCAGTCGATGCCAGGTCCGTACCATCGCCAATGGTGCTCGAAGCGGCGACGTATCCACCGGCAACTCGCTGATCCCCCTGCAGGCATATGCGGGAGCAGCGGGCGAACCGATTGCAAGGCCTCTGCGGCGACGCATACATGACGGGCACGCCCTTGGACCATAACCCGTTATTCTTGATTTCCATCAGTTCGCCAGGCACCTTTCGCTCATCGCTGCCACGCATCTGGAGGATCGGACACCAGTCCGGAAGACCGTTTTCCCGAAGACCGGCCGCGACCGCGTCATCCCGACCTCGGTCAGGCAGGAAGCCCCGCCCCTCATGCCCCATTGTTCGGGCATATGAAACGCGCAGCGAAGGCCTGCTTACGGGCTCTGGCCCGAGGGCGACCCGGACATCGCGGCCCGGATTGGCCGACATGAACATCGCGACGCCCGGACCGGACGCCGCGATGGAAAGCGAATTCAGCGCGCGGAAAAGGATACAGGGCCTGCGCGCGGGGGCTCAGAACGCCATCCGCAGACCGATGCCGAATTCGCGCGGCTCGGCGATTTCCGCCGCGTCGTTCGTGCTGACCGACAGCTCGGCGCGGTTGTCGAAGACGTTATTGACATAGGCGAAATACTCGACCCCGTCGCGCGGGCGGTAGCTCAGGCGCATATTGGCCAGCGCAAAGCCGTCGACCTCGGTATCGGGCTCATTGGTATCGCTGCTGTAATAGCCGTCGACATAGCGCATGTCGCCCTGAAGCGTCACATCCCGCGTGATGTCCCAGGCCGCGCCAAGACCGACCGAATAGCCCGGTGCGCGCGCGAATTCATTGCCTTCGTATTTGGTGCCGTCATGATCGGTGAACTCGGTCACCTCGGTCTGCAACGCCCCGATATCGCCCGACAGCCGCAGCGTCGGAGTCGCCTGATAATCGGCGCTCAGCTCGAAGCCATAGGCATGGGCGCGCTCGCCATTCACGATCATAGAGCCCTGCGTCACGCTGCAATCGGCATTCAGGCAGTTGGTCACCGAGCGCTGGATATCCTTGTATCTGGTGTAAAACAGGTTGGCCGACAGATCGAGCGCACCGTCCAGCGCGGTGCCCCGCAGGAAGAGCTCGGAATTCCAGGCCGTCTCGGGATCGAACTCGTAATAGTCTCCACCGCGGAAATTGGTACCCGAACCGCCGGGCAGATAGCCCTTGCTGACCGTGGCGCCCAGCGTCCAGTCGGAATTGAGATCATGCGAAAGCGTCAGCGCCGGCAGGATTTCGGTAAAGGTCTCGTCATAATCGAGCCTGTCTGTGACATAGCTCGTGGTGCCCGCGATCTCGATCCTGTCCTGTTGCAGGCGCAGCCCGCCGGTCAGCGCCCAGTCGGAGGCAAAGCGCCAGGTCGCCTCGCCGAACAGCGCAAGGCTGCGGGTCCGGTAGGACAGATCGGCGCTGCCCAACGGGACCCCCTCATAGCTGTTGGCGAAATCCGCATCGGCATCCTCATCGGAGAAATAGACCCCCAGAACACCGCTCCAGATATCCTCGCCCTGGCCCAGGGTCAGCTTCAGCTCGTTGCTGAGTGTTGCGGAATCGCGCGCGGCGGTGCCGGAATAGGGGGCGGCAAAGGTAAAATCATAGTCGGCTTCGGAATACTGAAGCTGGTTCGACAGCCGGATCCCGTTGTCGAAGTCGTACTGGGTATCCAGAACCACCCCGTCCGAGATCACATCCATGTAATCCTGGTAATCGCCCGCATTCTCGAGCTCATGATAAGGCCTGGTCACCCGCTCGTTGCTGGGACGGTGCAGATCGGTATGCGAATAGGTCAGCTTGACCCGCAGCCCCGGCATATCCGCCGGTTCCCACAAAAGCTTCAGGCGGCCGTTCAGCGAGGCGAAATCATAGTCGAAATCCGGTTCGGTGAAATCCGGGTTGGTGTAATCGACGAAGGTGTCGCGACCGGTGTAATCCAGCGCAAGCCGCGCCGCGAAATCCGGGCTGAGCGGACCGGAGGCCGCGAAGGACAGCCTGCGCTTGTTCCGGCTGCCATAGACCGCCTGAGCGGAATATTCCGGCTCGAAGGTCGGGTCCCTGGTGGTCACCACCACCGCGCCGGCGATCGCGTTCGCGCCTTGAGAGGTCGTCTGCGGCCCGCGGAACACCTCGATCGATTCGACATCCCAGGTCGTGCCGCCGCCGGCGCCCAGCTCGACCGACGAGACATAGCGCCCGTCGATGCTCATCGTCGCGCGGGGCAGCGGCTTGGCCAGATAGGCATTGCCGCCGACCAGCGGGCCGTCGCTGTCGACGCCCCGGATGATGGGCGCGCTGGTGGTGCCGGGAATGAACACGTTCGGCGTGTCGGCGATGACCTCGTTGACCGTTCCCGCGGCGGCCTTCTCCTCGATCTCTTCCTCGCCCAGAACGGTGACCGAGCTGGCGGTATCCTTCAGAGACCGCTCGGCGATAGTCCCGCGGATGATGATGTCCCCGAGGTAATAGCCGGTCTCAAGGCCCTCCTGGGCAAGCGCCGCCCTCGGGCCAATGCAGACCGGAGCGACAAGCGCGCTGGCCATGAGCGCCGCGCGGCTGGAAAGGCGTATTTGCATCATGTTCGTTCCGAATGTTGACTGTTCTTTGGGATTTCGGGTCTCTCCGGGACACACAAAGCCAGCCTGGCGCGCGGCCGGATGCGCCGCGCGACACCTTCCGCCAGATCACGATGTCCGGCACGACCGGGGCAAACCCGCTCCGGCGCCGCGCGGCATCATGCGATATTCGCTGGATTTCCGGCCTGTCGAGAACCCCGTTCACACCCTTTGGCAACCAGAAGCTGGCTATCGGAAGCTGGCTATCGGACGAAGGGAGGCGTCAACGCATCGGTGGCGGGCGCGGCGCCCATGGCTCTCGGGTATTGCAGTCTGACACGCGACCTTCGTCAACCTGCCGGCATGGATGCCCTGCGGCACTGATCCACACACGTCAGATGCGCCCTAGATGCCGCGTGACATCCGGCCTGTCAATTAGTTTGTCTATATAAACTAAAAAGATCTGCCGAGCGGGCTCAGCCGTCCTCGCCGGTCAGCGCAATCGCTCCGGCAATCAGTGCCTTCAGTCCGAACTCGTGCAACGGCTCGATACTCTCGCCCTCCGGCGCCTCCGAGCGGGACGTATCGGCAATGGCGCAGCAATGATAGGCAACGGTAAAGACCAGCTGGCTGGACTGCGCCACCGTCAGACCGAAGCGCCGCGCCACCTGCGCCTGATGCTCCTGCGTGTGCTGCAGCATCGTATCTGTGATCAGGTCGCGGCGCAGAAGATAGGGCGCAATCCCCGCATGCCGGTGCACCAGCCGCCATAGGCTGAGGCTGAAGCGGTGCAGATAGGCCCCGAGATCGACGTCCTCTTCGGGGTCCGGCAGGGGCCAGCGCAGAAAGGCCTCCTCGGCAACTAGGCTGCGCAGCTCCTCGAGGCCGCCGACACGCTTGTAGAGCGCCATCTGCGTGACCCCCAGAGCCGCTGCAACGCCGACCACGGAGAGCTGCGCCAGCCCCAGGGCGATGCCGGCATCTGCAACCCGCTCGCGGGTAATGGTCCGCGGGCGGCCCCGGCCGGATCTGGGTTTGGGCTCGGTCATCGCGGCACCTCCATTCAGCAGCCAGGCGCGATCACCCGGACGCTAACGCCTGAGCGGCCGGCTGACAAACAGCGCGCCCATATCCGAGCGTTTCGCTTGGTCTTTCTTGCGCATTTAGTTTAGCAGACCTATAGAAAATCTGCACGCCCCCTGCCCGGCGCGCCCATCGAATGACTGCCTGGTGACATGAAAACACAATCCAATGGCCCCGCCGAGCCCTCCGCCCCGCCGATCACCCGCCTCCTGGCGCCGATTCGCACGAGGCTGCACCTGGCCGCCGCACTGGCTGGCGCGGGACAGATCCTGACGCTCGTGCCGCTGGCCGGGATCGCCCTGATCGGGCGCCAGACGCTTGGCCTGCCCGACGCTGCGGAAACGCTGCCGGTGCTGAGCGTCGCGACGATCTGCGTCGCAGCGCTCGTGGCCGGATTGTCGCTGCTCACACTGGCGGAATACCTGGCCCATCTCGCGGACAATTCCCTGACCGACACGCTGCGCACCCGCCTGACCGGGCGCCTCACGCAGGTTCCGCTGGGCTGGTTCACCTCGCGCAGCTCGGGCAGCGTCAAGCGGGCGCTGCAGGACGACATGAACACGCTGCACGAGCTGACGGCGCATTATTTCACCACGCGGGCGCGCTGCTTCGCCGCCATCGCCGCCGCCGCCCTGTTCCTTGCCCTTGTCGACTGGCGCATGGCGATCATCAGCCTCGCGCCCTTTCCGCTCTATTACCTCATCTTCGGCGCCACCCGCAGATCCATCGGTCCGGACCGCATGGAAAGCTATGTCTCGGCGCTGACCGCGATCGGCGACGCGGTGGGCGAATTCGGCCGGGCGATGCCGGTCCTGCGCACCTTCGGCAAGACCGGCGAGGCGCATGAGGCCTATTCGGATGCCGTGCACCGGTTCCTGGACGCGTTCCTGCGCTTCACGAAACCGCTGGTCGCCCCGCTTGCGACCGCCAACGCGCTGATCACGCCGGTCACCGTGGTCGCCATCGTGCTCGCCGCCGGCGCGCTCTTCATCGGTGCCGGATGGATGGCCCCTACCGATCTTCTTCCCTTCCTGCTGATCGCGCCGGGGGTCTCGGCGCCGCTTCTGCTGCTGGGCTTCATGGCGCATGGGCTGGCCCATGCCACCTCCGCCGCCGACCGGATCGACGCGGTCCTGAACACCCCGACCCTGCCCGTTCGGGCCCCTGGCGAGGGCGTCACGCCCGAGGGAAACCGGCTGCGCTTCGAGGCGGTCGGATATGCCTATGAGGACGGGACCGAGACCCTTTCGGGCATAGATCTCGCGCTGGAGCCCGGCACGATGACCGCCATTGTCGGCGCCTCGGGCGCGGGAAAATCCACCATCGCCCGGCTGGCGCTGCGGTTCTTCGATCCCACCGAGGGGCGGATCACCCTGGGCGGGGCCGATCTGCGCGACATCGCCCCGGCAGAGCTGTACCGGCGCGTGGGCTTCGTGTTGCAGGATGTGCAGCTGGTCCATGCCAGCCTGCATGACAACATCGCCCTGGGCCGCCCCGATGCGACCCGCGAAGAGGTGACGGCCGCGGCAAGGGCGGCCCAGATCCATGACCGCATCCTGGCGCTGCCGCAGGGCTATGACAGCATCGTCGGGCGCGACATCGTGCTTTCGGGCGGCGAGGCACAACGTGTCAGCATCGCCCGCGCACTGCTGCTCGACCCGCCGCTTCTGGTGCTCGACGAGGTGACCTCGGCGATGGATGCCGAAGGCGAGCTGGCGCTTCAGAAGGCGCTGGCAGAACTGGCGCAGGGGCGCACGCTGCTGGTCATCGCGCACCGGCTGGACACCGTCACCGGAGCCGACCGCATCGTGCTGCTGCAGGATGGCCGCATCGCGGAAACCGGGACCCATGAGGCGCTTCTGGCGCGAAACGGGCGCTATGCCGCGCTCTGGGCGCAAAGCGGATCCCAACTGCCGGCCCCGACCCAAGCTCCGGAGATCGCCCGATGATGCGCATGTTCCTGAATTTGCTGGGCGACGATGTGAGGATCTTTCGCCGCTACGCCGCGATGGCGCTGGTCTCGGGCGCGCTGAACGCACTTGCCATCGCGCTGACCGTTCCGGTTCTGCTGCATCTGCTGCGCGGCGATGTGGCGGCCGCGCTTCCCTGGCTGGCCGCGCTGCTGGCGGGCGCACTGGCCTGCCTGGTCCTGCGCCGGCGGGTCGAACAGGCAGGCATCAAGGTCGGGATCGCGGTGCTCGAAGGCGTCCGCCTGCGGCTTGGCAACCACGTCGCGCGGCTGCCCATGGGCTGGTTCGACAGCGCAGCGACCGGCCGGCTGAACCACGCGCTGACCCAGGGGGTGATGGAGGTGGCGCAGCTGCCCGCCCATGTCTTCACACCGGTCCTGACCGGGCTGGTGCTGCCCCCGGGCCTTGCGCTGGTGCTATTGTGGCTCGAGCCGCAAATCGGTCTGGTCGCGCTGGCGGCGCTTCCCGTCATGGTCGCCATCTCGGCGCTTGCCGCGCGGCTGGGGCGCGAGGCCGATCGCGGCTATCACGCGGCCGCCGCCCGCACCGGCGCCCGCGCGGTGGAATTCGCCCGCACCCAGGCCGTGCTGCGCGCCTTCAGCGGCGACGGCGCCAGCGCGCGGTTTCTCATGGACGCCTTCGCCGGGCAGAGGCAGGCCGTCCGGCGGCTGATCCGCCTGTCGACCGCCTCGGTCGTGCTGAACGGCTGGGCGCTGCAGGCGGTCTTCGCGGCCATGCTCCTCGTCGCGCTTCGCCTGCTCGACGCCGATCTGCCGCCCGCGCAGGGACTGACGCTGGTCGTGGCGCTGATCCTTGCGCAACGCTTCATCGAACCGATGACCGAGCTGGCAGGATATGGCGAGGCGCTGCGCGGCGCGCGCAACCACCTTGCCGCACTGACCGAGATCGCCGAGGCCCGTCCCCTGCCCCAAGCAGATCATCCCCAGCCCCCCCGCGACAGTTCGGTCTCGCTGGAGGATGTGACCTTTCGCTATGCGCCCGACACCGCGCCGGTGCTGGAGGGCCTGTCGCTCCGGGTCGCGCCAGGCAGCATGACCGCGCTCGTCGGAGCCTCCGGATCGGGCAAGAGCACCGTGGTCCGGCTGGTTGCCCGCTTCTTCGACGTCGAGCGCGGCCGCGTCTTGATCGGCGGTATCGATGTGCGCGACATGTCCGAAGAGGTCCTGTCCGCGCAGATCAGCCAAATCTTCCAGGACACCTATCTGCTCGAGGGCACGATCGCAGAGAACATCCGCATGGGCCGGCCCGACGCCCGCGCGGAAGAGATCGCCGAGGCGGCACGGCTCGCCGGGGTCGACGAGATCGCCCGGCGCCTGCCGCAAGGGCTCGACAGCGCGACCGGCGAGGGCGGCGTGCGGCTCTCGGGCGGAGAACGCCAGCGCATCGCCATCGCGCGCGCCCTGCTCAAGGACGCCCCGATCCTGCTGGTCGACGAGGCGACCGCGGCGCTCGATGCGGAGAACCGCGCGCTCGTGACCGGGACGCTTGCCCGGCTGCGCGGCAAGCGGACGCTGATCGTGATCGCGCATCAGCTTTCCACGATCCGCATGGCCGATCAGATCGCCGTGCTGGAGGCCGGGCGGATCGTCGAACAGGGACCGCCCGAGGCGCTGGCGCAGCGCGGCGGGCCCTATGCCCGGCTTCTCCGGCTGCGCGAGGCCGCGCAAGCCTGGCGCATGCCAACCCCGGATAAGCGCACGCCGTGATGCGCCTTTCCCCTGCCAAACCGTCTTTGGCCCTGCGCGCGGCCCTGCCTGCCGCCTTCGCCGCGCTCAGCATCGTCTCGCTGCTGATCGGGGCGAAGGATATCGGGATCGGCTGGATTTTCGATCCGTCGCCCGAGGCCCTGCTGGTCCTGACCGCCAGCCGCCTGCCCCGGCTGATCGCGCTTGTGCTGACCGGCATGGGACTGGCGGTCAGCGGCGTGATCCTGCAGCAGATCCTGCGCAACCGCTTTGCCGAACCCGCCACCACCGGCGGCCTGGAGGCGGCCAAGCTTGGCATCCTGGTGGCGCTGACGCTGCTTCCGGCCGCAGCACCGCTTCTGCGCATGGGGGTCGCGATGCTGTTTTGCCTCGCCGCCAACCTGATCTTCGTCGCGATCCTGCAACGCATCCGCTTTCGCGATGCCGTGCTGGTGCCGGTGATCGGGCTGATGTTCGGCGCTGTGCTGGGCGCTCTGGCCGAGTTCTACGCCTTCAGCCGCAATATCCTGCAAAGCATGCAGGGCTGGATGCTGGGGGATTTCTCGCGCGTCGTGCAGGGCCATTACGAGATGATCTACCTGATCCTGCCGGTGGTCGCGCTGACCTATGTCTTTGCCCGCCGCTTCACCGTGCTGGCCATGGGGCAGGACATGGCCGAGAGCCTCGGGCTGGGCTATCGCGGCATGGTCGCCCTGGGCCTGACGCTGGTTTCCGCCACGGTCGCAGCCACGGTGGTCACCGTCGGCGCCGTGCCCTTCGTCGGGCTGGTCGTGCCCAATCTGGTCACGCTCTGGCGCGGCGACAATCTCCGGCAGACGCTGCCCACGGTGGCCCTGACCGGCGGCTGCCTGCTGCTGCTCTGCGATATCCTGGGCCGGATCGTGATCTACCCCTATGAGGTGCCGCTCGGGCTGACCGTCGGCGCCATCGGGGGCGCCATCTTCCTGATCCTGATCCTGCGACGGCCAGCATGAGGCAGGGCCTTGTCCTCGGGGCGCTGGCCGCCCTGGCGCTGCTCTATCTCGGCTGGGGCACGGGCTTTGCCCCGGGCTTCCTGCTGAGCCGGCGCCTGATCCGGCTAGGCGCGATGGCGGTCGGCGGCACCGGCATCGCACTGGCCTCGATCCTGTTCCAGACCGTCGCCCGCAACCGCATCCTGACGCCCGCCATCATGGGCTACGAGGCGGCCTATCTGCTGCTCCAGGCGCTGCTGATCCTGGTGCTCGGCACGGCCAGCCTGCGGCTCCTGGGCGATCTCGGCAACATGGCCCTGTCGCTGGCGCTCATGATGGGCTGGTCGCTGGCGCTGCATGGCCTGCTGTTCCGGGACGAGCGCAACAGCATGCACCGGATGCTTCTGATCGGGCTGGTACTCACGCTCACGCTGAGCAGCATCACCCAGTTCGTCCAGCTGCAGATCAGTCCCGGCGAATTCGCGGTGCTGCAAAGCTTCGCGCTGATCTCGCTCGACGGGATTTCCCCGAACCGGCTTGCCATCTCCGCCGTCGCGGTCGTCGCGGCCGGGGCCATCGCCCTGCGCCGCGCCGCGATCTGGGATGTCATGGCGCTGGGGCGGGATCAGGCGCTGTCGCTCGGCCTCGATCACCCGCGCGAGGTCCGGCTCTGCCTGGCGCTGATCGCCGTCTTCGCCGCCGCGACCACAAGCCTGATCGGTCCCTCCGCCTTCATGGGCATCTTCATCGCCAATATCGCCTATGCGCTGACCGGCGGCTTTCGCCATCGCCGGACCCTGCCCGCGGGCTGCCTCGTCGCGGTCGCCATGCTGCTGATCGCCGAGCTGACGGTGCAGCATCTGTTCCGCTTCGGCACCACGATCGGCATCCTGATCAACCTGATCTGCGGCGGATATTTCCTGTTCCTCATCCTGCGACGCGCCGGGAGACCCGCATGATCACCGTGACCGACCTGTCGAAAGCCTATGGCGACAAGCCCGTCCTGAGCGGCGTCACCGCTGGAATCCCGCGCGGTCGGCTGACCTCGCTGATCGGGCCGAACGCCGCCGGCAAGAGCACGCTGCTGATGCTGATGGCCCGGCTTCTGCGCCCGAGCGGCGGAGAAATTGCGCTTGCCGGAACCCCGGTCGGCGGGATCGCCCCCCACATCTATGCCCGCAAGGTCGCGACACTCCGCCAGGCACCCGGGCTCGACCTCAGGCTCAGCGTCGAGGAGCTGGTGGCCTTCGGGCGGTTTCCCTACAGCCGGGGCCGGCTGAGCCGGGAGGATCGCGCGGCGATCGACCGGGCGCTGGCCTTCCTGTCGCTCGACGAGTTGCGGCACCGGAACATCGACGAGCTCAGCGGCGGGCAGCGGCAACTGGCCTATCTCGCGATGACCATCGCACAGGAAACCGAATGCCTGCTGCTCGACGAGCCCCTGAACAATCTCGACATGCATCACGCGGTCGAGATCATGCGCGCGCTGCGCCAGCTCTGCGACGATCTTGGCCGCACCGTCGTGCTGGTCATTCACGACATCAACTTCGCCGCCAATTATTCGGACCATATCCTGGCCCTGAAGAATGGCCGGCTGGCGGGCTGCGGCCCGGTCGCCGAGATCGTGACCGAGGAGCGCCTGCGCGCACTTTACGATCTCGAGTTTCAGGTGCTGCGCAACGGCGACAGCGTGCTGTGCAACTACTTCACCCCCCCCATCAGGAGATGATCATGCCCCTCCCGTCGCTTGCCCGCAGGCTCGGCCTGCCCTCCGCCCTTGCCGCGCTTGTCTTCGGGGCCGCCCTTTCGGCGCAGGCCGACACGGCCACCGCCTTCGCGCCGATGACGCTTGCGCATGATCTGGGCGAGACCGTGCTCGACCACCGGCCCGAACGCGTGGCGGCGCTGGGCATGAACGATCTGGATTTCCTGGACAGGCTGGGCGTGCCGGTCGCGGGGATCCCGAAGGATTTCGTGCCGCATTTCCTGTCCGCCTATGGCCAAGACCCGAAGATCCGCGATCTCGGCTTCATCGTGAAGCCCGATGTCGAACAGATCTACGCGCTGCAACCCGACCTGGTGCTGATGTCGCCGCTGCAGGCCGAGCATTACCGGGAGATCTCGAGCTTCGCCCCCGTGCTCTATTTCGACGTGGACTACCGCGACAGCGCCACCGGACATCTCGAGGCGGTGAAAGATCATTTCCTGACGCTGGGCAAGATCTTCGGCAAGGAGGAGGCCGCCCGCGAAGGCGTTGCCGCACTGGACCGTCAGGTCGCCGAGCTGCGCGACGAGATCTCCGCGCGCCCCGAGAAGGCGCTGATCCTGCTTTACAATAACGGGGCCTTCAGGTCCTTCGGCCAGCGCTCGCGCTACGGCTTCGTGTTCTCCGATCTCGGCGTGACACCGGCCGGAGAGGTATCGGAAACCGAACTGCATGGCCGGCCCGTCACCAGCGAATTCATCGAGGCGGCCGATCCCGACATCCTGTTCATCATCGACCGCACCGCGGTGATGGAACACCGGCCGGTGCTGAGCCGCGACCAGATCGCCAACCCGCTGCTCGAAAGCACCCCCGCCTGGGCAAATGACCGGGTGATCTTCGTCGATCCCGAAGCCTGGTATGTCACCGCCGCCGGTCCGACCTCGCTCTCGATCATCATCGACGATCTGCGCAAGGGCTATCGGCGCCGCTAGACCGTGTCGGGCCACAGCCTGACCCGTTACCCGAAATAGGAGAACCGGGCGCTTCGGCACGCCGTGGGGGCCGCCCCCTTCCGGCCGGCGCCATCGACGCGCCTCCGTCCCCGGCCATCCCCATCTTCGCCTAAGGTTTCAGGTCGCGCGATCCGGGCCTTCCCCGCGGATCGGCGGTGAGTTCCAGCGGCAGGATGGCCCGCCCGGCGGGCTCCGGTTCCACATGGATGGGGTGGGGGCTGGCCACATACTCTGCCTGCCGACAGACGCGGCGAGAAAGCGGTCGCGGCTGCCTCCCCCCGCCAACGGAAGACCGCTGGCGGGCATAAAATCATTCTTTTCCAGCAAATTATGGATCATGACCGGGCTCGCCACTATCCGTGGCGAGCGCCTTTCACTTCAGCGGGACCGGATATGGGTTTCCCAGTGCTCGTGAAGCCTTTCGACATTGCCGCTTGTCAAGATCGGCATCGCGCCCCGCAGCTGATCGTCCGACCACGCCCACCAGCGCAGCTCTAGCAGTCGCGCGATGCTGTCCTCGTCGAACCTCTTCCGGATGATCCGGGCCGGGTTTCCACCGACAATGGCATAGGGCTCGACATCGCGCGTCACCACGGCGCGGGTGCCGATCACCGCCCCGTCGCCGATCGTCACCCCGGGCATGATGATCGCCTCGGACCCGATCCAGACGTCATTGCCGATGACCGTATCGCCCGCAGGCCGGTATCCGTTCTCGGCCCCCTCGAATGCCGGAACCTCCGACATCCAGTAGAAGGGAAAGCTGCTGATCCAGTCGTATCTGTGGCCCTGATTGCCCGCCATGACGAAGGCCGCGCCCGATCCGATCGAGCAGAAGCTGCCGATCACGAGGCGATCGACGCCCTCGTCGGGCAGAAGGTAGCGGGCGCAGTCATCGAAGCTGTGGCCATGATAGTAGCCCGAATAGTAGCTGTAGCGACCGACCAGGATGTTCGGATTGCTGACCTGTTTGTCGAGCGTCACCCCGCGAAAGGGGCTTTCGAAAAAGTTTTGCATTTGCGGTTCTCTGAAAGGGATATGAAGCTTACGCAGAAGCAGCGCAGTCGCGAGAGGCGCTGCGCTGAAGTCCCGAGACAAGGCTCGGGACCCTATTCAGATGGTTCGGTCCGCAGACTTCACGTGGATCCCCTTCAGGATACAGGTCCTGCCAGCTTAGATCGGGGATCCCTGCGCGAAAGTAAACAGGGATTGGGACGCAGCGGCCTGCCCCGGCGCTCATCGTGACAAGGCGGGCCATTGCACGACAACCGCTCCGAGCAGCACCAGCGCCGTTCCGGCCAGGCGCGAGACATCGATGGGGCGCGAGGCCAGTCCGACGCCGCCGACCCAGTCGATCACCAGAGCCGCGACGACCTGACCGGCGATCACGGCGATCATGAAACTCGCCGCCCCCAGCTTCGGCATCAGAAGGATCGCGGCGGTCACATAGGCCGCGCCGGCAATGCCGCCGATCCAGATCCATTTCGGTTGCCCGGCCAGCCCGCCCAGGGTCGGCAGCGGCACGCGCGAGGCCATCAGGATCGGCAGGATGCAAAGCACACTGACCGCAAGCGAGGCCAGTGTCGCCCAGAGCGGATGGCCGAGCGCGCGACCGAGCGCGGCATTGGCGCCGCCCTGAAAGGGAACGGCAGCCCCGGCGAAAGCGGCGAGGAGGATGAGGAGGAATAACGGCATGAGGTCACCTTTCTGATTTTCCCTTCCTCTGCCGCATCACGCGAGGCATTTGAAATTCGATCAGGATGGGCTGATATGCAGCCTATGAATAACTTGCGCAACGTGGATCTGAACCTTCTTGTCGTGCTCGACGCGCTTCTGGCCGAGCGCCACCTGTCGCGCGCGGCAGAACGCCTGAACATGAGCCAGCCCGCCGTCAGCCATGCGCTGGCCCGGCTGCGGATCCTGCTGGAAGACCCCCTGTTTCATCGGCGCAGGCGCGAGATGGAGCCCACGCTTCGCGCTCTCGAGCTGTCGGGGCCGCTGGCAGAGGCGCTGGCCCAGATCCGGACCGTCCTCACGCCGGACGGATTCGACCCGACCGGACGTCATGTCTTCCGGCTGGCAATGTCGGATTTCGGCGCGGGGCTGGTGCTTCCGGGGCTGATGGAGGCTTTGCGCAGGGAAGCGCCGGGCGTCGATCTGGTCGTCACCCAGCAAAGCCGCGAAAGCATGATTAGTGCGGTCGCAGATGGTGAAATCGACATGGCCTTCGGAGTGTTTCCCGAGCTGCCATCGCGCTGCGTCGCGGAACTGCTGTTCGAGGACGACTATGCCTGCCTGCTCGATCCCTCTGCCCAGCCTCGGCCCTATCCTGGCCTGACCGAAACGCTTTATTGGTCCGCGCCCCATGTCCTTGCCGCGGTCCATGGCGAGGCGGCGACAGAGCTCGATCTCCACCTGCGTTCGTACCGCAAGGCCCGGCGGATCGCCCTGGTGCTTCCGCATTGGAGCGTGGCGCCGCAGGTCATTCGCGGCACCGACCTGATCCTCACCGTCGCCCGCCGGTGCCTGGCGGAGGTGGCACCCGGGCTCGAAGTCGCCGCGACGCCCGTCGATCTGCCCACCATCCGCTTCGCCGCGATCCATGCCAGGCGCCGCCGCTCCGATCCCGCATTGCGCTGGCTCATGAGCAAAACGAAACAGGTGCTGAGCGCAAGAGACAGGCCCCTTTCCCGGTAGATGGGCGAGGCGCGTCCCCTCTCTCGCGGCGCCGGTGGCCATGGCCGAGCCGTCCGGGGCCTTCGCAGCGAGGGGCCGGGCAGAATGCCCTCCGCACCGGCTCAGAGATCGTGGATTATCCCCCTGGGCCCTGCCCCTCTCGCCTCGGTCTCGGCAAGAATGGTCGGACGCCCGTAGGCACCACCGGCATTGAACGCTGGCAGGGTTTGAGAAAGGCAGCAGGCCTGCCCGCTTGAAGGCAAAAAGCCCAGGCGAAACTTCAAGGCCTGCCGATCGGCTTTTTTCAGATCGTCGGCACGGGAAGCCACCCGGCAGAAGGAAAGCTATATGTTCCTGGCGATTGTCGAAGCTGGCAATGCACTTTCGTCAAGCGTCACCGGAAGGCCGAAAAGACATCCAACGGGCAATTGCTCCGAAATCTCGCCGCGAGGCTCCGTACTGCGCCAATACCGGCCTTACTGACCAGACAATCGGCACGCCATCGGTCCGGACGACTGCGGCAAGGCCCGTCAACGGCGCACGCGCCGTCAGCAGGACCGACAGGCACTGGCCCATATTTTCGGCAAAGCCTGCAGAGCCCCCGTATCGGGCGGCGGCAAATGCAGAGAGGTCAAAATATTTCATTTAAAAACAAAGTTCAAGGCGGCTTCGCGACCGATGCCCCCGTCGAGAGCTTGCCCCCTGGGGCCACAGCAGCCGCGCCCCTGAATCCCCTTATATCACGCGCGCAGACCTGCAACCTCGCGTCGATTCGCGGATCATCGCCCGCAACGACGCTGACGGCTGACGGGCCTCGAGCGATTCGAATTCACCTGTAAAATCCGAGCGAAAGAGCAGGACGGATACAACTCCACTCAACCCCATCGCACGTATAGTTGAAACGCTGGGACCAAATGCCCCAGACCTCAAAGCTTGCCCATATGGCAGGCAGCTGTATTTTCGCATTTTTCCTGCAGATCTGGCCCCGTTGGCCCGTTCCTGCCGGCCGATTGCGGCGCGTCGGCAGATACCCGCCAGATTGCTACATACGGGGCTTTGCAATCTTGAAGATACCTCACAACTGTGAATTAACGATATCATCGGGATAGCAATAAGCTATCCGAAAAATCCACCAGCTATCCCAATCCCCTCCTGCGCCGGACCAGTGCCCAATGATCAGCCGTCAAGCTTCCGGATCTGAAATCGTCGTCGACTCCGGACCCTGCGTGACCGGCTATTCGGCGATCCTGCCCGGGGCCGACGGGCTCGACGCGGTCTGGGAGATCCTGCGCGACGGCCGCTGCACGATCTCGGAGATGCCCGAAGATCGCTGGAACGCGTTGCGCTGGCTGTCGCCGGAACCGGGGCTGGCCGGGCACAGCTATACCCGCCGCGCCGGTATCGTCGCCGGCGCCTTCGATTTCGACGCGGGCTGCTTCGGCATCACGCCCCGCGAGGCCGAGCAGATGGACCCGCAGCAGCGGCTGCTGATCGAGGTGACGGCGCGGGCCTTCGATCACGCCGGCATCGACCCGGCCACGGTCGCGCCCGACCGCGTGGGCGTCTTTGTCGGGGCCTCGTCGCTCGACCATTCCACGGTGATGCTGCAGGACCCGGAAATGGCCGGCCCGCAATACATGCTGGGCAATACCGGCTCGATCCTCGCCAACCGGATCGCGCATCTGTGGAACCTGCAAGGCCCCAGCTACATCGTCGACACCGCCTGTTCCTCGGGGCTGTTCGCGCTGGATCACGCCCGCCGCGCCATCGCTTCGGGCCAGATCGACATGGCCATCGTCGGGGCCGTCAACCTGCTTCTGTCGCCGATGCCCTTCGTCGGCTTCTCGCAGGCGGGCATGTTGTCGCCGCAGGGGCTCTGCCGGGCCTTCGCCAAAGGCGCCGACGGCTATGTCCGCAGCGAAGGCGCGGTCGCTTTCGTGCTCGAGCGGCTGGACAGCGCGCAGGCGGCCGGGCGCCGGGTGCGCTCGGTCCTGGTCTCGACCGCCGTCAATTCCGCCGGGCGCACCCCCGGCATCGCGCTCCCCTCGGCAGACCGGCAGGCGGCGCTGATCGAGGCGGCGCTGACCGAGGGCGGATACGACCCAGAGACGCTGGCCTTCGTCGAGGCGCATGGCACCGGCACCGCCGTCGGCGACCCGCGCGAGGCCGACGCCATCGGCCGGGTCTATGGGCGCCGTCGCGCCCTGCCGCTGCCGATCGGCTCGGCCAAGAGCAATTTCGGCCATCTCGAACCGGCCTCGGGACTTGTCGGCCTGCTGAAGGCACAGCTCGCGCTGGAACGGCAGATGATCCCCGCCACGCTGCATTGCGACGAGCCGAACCCGGAGATCGACTTCGCCGGGCTCAACCTCGATGTGGCGCGCTCGGCCCGGGCGCTGCCCGCCGCCGACAGGCCCTGGCTGGCGGCGATCAACTCCTTCGGCTTCGGCGGCGCGAATGCCCATGCGGTGATCCGCCAGCCCCGGCCCGACGAGAATGTGCCTGCCGCCACGGGCGAACTGCCGTCCGCGCTGCTGCTCTCGGCGGCCAGCGAGAACGCGCTGGCCGAGCTTGCCCGATCCTGGCGGACGCTGGCCGAGGCGGCGCCGGCCGATCTGGGCGCGCGCATCGCCACCGCGAACTGGCGCCGCGCCCGCCACCGCCACCGGCTCTGCCTCGCGGCGGGGCATGCGGAGGAGCTGGCCCAGGGGCTGGCCGACTGGCTTGAAGAGCCCCGGCAGGCGCCGCCCGGGGCGGTGGCAGAGACCGCCCTGCGCGACGCCCCCGTGGCCTTCGTCTATGCCGGAAACGGCGCCATGTGGGCCGGGGCCGCCCGGGTCCTGATCGAACGGGACTCCACCTTCCGGGCCGCCTTCGGCGACATCGCCGACGCCTTTGCCGAAGAGGGGATTGCGGGACTGACCGAGGCGCTGAGCGATCCCGGGCTCGAGGCCCGGCTCGGCGAGGCCGAGGTGGCGCAGCCGCTGACCTTCGCGATCCAGGTCGCCCTGACCGAGGCGCTGGCCTGTGCCGGGCTCAGGCCCGGCGCGGTGCTGGGCCATTCGATGGGAGAGGTCGCGGCGGCGATCGCGGCCGGACGGATCGACCGCCAAGACGGCATCCGCATCATCGCGCAACGTTCGCGCGCCTTCGAGCCCCTGCGCGGCAAGGGGGGCATGGCCGCTTTCGCCGCCTCCCGCGAGCAGATCGAGGCGCTGATCAAGGCCGAGGAGCTGGCCGCCGAGATCTCGGCCGAGAACGCCCCCGACAGCGTCACCGTCAGCGCCGGCGACGACGCGCTGAAGGCACTGATCCGCATCGCCCGCAAGCAGCGCATCGCCGGCCGGATCCTGCCGATTTCCTACCCCTATCATTCGGCCGCGGTCGAGACGCTGCGGCCCGCGCTGACCCGGGGCCTGGCCCGGATCGCGCCCCGCGATGGCGACGTGCCGTTCTATTCGGGCTGGGACGGCACCCGCTATGACGCCCCGCTCGACGGGGTCTACTGGTGGCGCAATGCCCGCCTGCCGGTCGCCTTCCGCGCCGGCGTGCAGGCGATGGCCGATGACGGCATCCGCGTGTTCCTGGAAATCTCGCCGCGCACGGTGCTGCGCAACTATCTGCGCGACACGCTGGCCGAACTCGATTGCGAGACCCGGGTTCTGGAAAGCCTCGACAGCGCCCGCGCCGAGGCGCGCGACGCCGGGACAATCGCCCGCGCGGTTCTGGCGGCAGGCGGCGCCGGCGATCGCGCCCGCATCCTCGGCCCCGAGCAGCCGGTGGCCGACGGACTGCCCGACTACCCCTTCGACCGCCAGACCTACCGGCTCGACAGCCCCGTCGCGACCGACATCTTCCACCGCCGCCCGCAACACCCGTTTCTCGGCGCGCGGCTCCGGCCGGACAGCAGCGAATGGCAGGGCGAAATCGCGCTGACGCGCAGCCCCTGGCTGGGCGATCACCGGGTCGGCGGACGCGTACTGCTGCCCGCCACAGCGATGGTCGAGATGTTCGCCCATGCCGGCTGCGAGATCCTGAAGGCCGGGGAGATCGAGCTTCGCGATGTCGAGTTCCTGCGCCCGCTAGAGCTGCCCGAGAAAGGTGTCGTGCCGATCCGGCTGGTGCATGAACCCACCTCCCGCCGGATGCGGATCGAGGCGGGCGGCGCGCGCAACTGGACGCCGGTGGCGGTCGCCCGGCTGTTCAGCGCGACCGCCACCCGGCCCGCGCCCGTGACCGCGCCCGAGGCGATGGGCGAGGCCGAGCCGCTTTATGCCGGGCTGCGGGCAACCGGGCTCGATTACGGTCCCGATTTCGCGCGTGTGACGGTCCTCGACCGCGACGGCACGGCGGTACGGACGGCACTGGCCCCGCGCGACGGGAGCGACGGGTTCCGCTTCGACCCGGCGCTGGCCGATGCCGGGCTGCATGGCGCCGTGCTGCTTTTTGGCGACCGGGATGGCGGCGGCCGGCTGAGGGTGCCCGCCCGGATCGCCAAGGTGCGCCTCTGCGGTCGTGGCCGGATCGTCTGTGCCCGGCTGACGGCGGCGGGCGGCTGGGACGAGAGCCTCGCCTTCGACACCGTTCTGGCCGACGCGACCGGCACCGCGCTTCTGTCTTTCGAGGGCATTCGGCTGCGGCCGCTGCCGGCCGGGGCCGCGGCCCCGCATGACTTCTGGGACGAACGGCTGGTCCCGCTGCCGGGCGACGGCGCCGCAACCGCCCTGCAGGCCGCCAAGGCGCTGTGCGGCACGGCCGGGAGCGCCAGCGATGCCGATGTGCTGCGCGCCGCTCTGGGCAGCCGCCTGGCCTGGAATCTGCTGGCCGGGGGCACCGCCCCATCCGACCCGCGCGAGAAGGCCGCCCGCCAATGGATGGTCGCGGCCGGACATGGCCAGAACCGCGATGGCCGCCCGCCCTACCTGCCGACCGATTGCCCCTGGCCCGCCGCCGATGAGCTGCTGACGATGTGGCCCGAAGTGGCGCCCACCGCCTCGGCCGAGCTGAAATCGGCGCTCGCCGCCGCGGCCGGAGAGGATCGTCCGGCCGACCCGCTGCCGCAGGCCGCGCGGACACTGGAAACCCTGCTGGAGGATGCCGCGCCGCTCGGCCGGATCGCGCTGACGGGCGCGTTGGATCTCGGCCTCGTCGCTGCGGCGCTGCGGGCGGGCGGTCATGTCACCGTCCTGGCCGAGGACGGCCAGGCACTCGACCGGCTGCGGGCGCGGCTCGATACGAGACTGCCGCTCCGGTTCCGGGCCCTTACGGAAACCGGCGAGGCCGATGCCGCCGATCTGGTGCTGGGCTGCTGCCTGTCGCAGGGCTTCGCGCAACGCGAAAGCGCCGGGCGGCTCGCGGCGCTGGTGGCACCGGGCGGCGCGCTGATCGCGGCAGAGGAGACACCCGACATCTTCGCGCTGATGACGCGGCGCCACCGCGATGCCGACGCGCTTGGCAGGCTCGAACATGCCCTGCATGCCGCGGGGCTCGATACCGCCAGCGCCCCTGCCCAGGGCTCCGAGGCGCTGAGGCTGATCCGTGCCACCCGCCCCGCGCGCCGCGCCGCGCCCAGGCCCGAGCTTCGGATCAGCGGCAGCGGCCCTCTGGCCGAGGCGCTGCGCGCGCTGCCTCAGGGCAGCGAAGCGGTGGTCGCCCTTCACTGTGCGGCCCCCGATGAGGACGATCCGCTGGCCGCGGCACGGCTCTTTCGCGCGCTTCCCGAGACCGACGGCACGCTCTGGCTTGCGGTCGCGGGCACCGGGCGCTGGGAAGAGCTGACCGGCTGGCGCCGGGTGGTGGCGAACGAGACCGGCCGCGACATCCGCCTGATCTGCGCCGCCCCCGGCGTCGGGGCCGACCGCATCGCAGCCCTGGCCGCGACCTCGCCCGAGACCGAGATCCGGCTCACCGCGACCGGCGCCGCAGCCCCCCGGGTGGTGCCGCTGCGGCCGCTCTCTTCCGAGACCGGTCCGCGCCGGCTGGTGGCCGGGCGCCGCGGCGTGGCGCTTGACGGGCTGACCTGGCAGACCCCGCCCGCGCGCGCCCTGCAGCCGACCGAGATCGAGATCGAGGCAGTGGCCTCGGGGCTCAATTTCCGCGACGTGATGTGGGCCCAGGGCCTGCTGCCGCCCGAGGCGCTCGAGGCCGGGTTCTCCGGTCCCTGCCTCGGCATGGAATGCGCGGGCACGGTGCTGCGCGCGGGCGTCCAGGCCGGGCTGAAGCCCGGCGACCGGGTGATCGCGATGGCACCGCATGCGATGGCCAGCCGGGTCATCACCCGGGCCGAGGCGGCCATGCCCCTGCCCGAAACGGTCGATCCCGAGGCCGCGGCCGGGCTGCCTGTGGTCTTCGTCACCGCCGATTACGCGTTGACCGAGGTGGCACGGCTCGCGCCCGGCGAAACGGTTCTGGTGCATGGCGGCGCAGGCGGCGTCGGGCTTGCCGCGCTGCAGGTCGCCCGGCGGCTGGGCGCGCGGGTCTTCGCAACCGCAGGCAGCCCGGCCAAGCGACGGCTGGTCGCGGCGATGGGCGCCGAGGCCGTGTTCGACAGCCGCAGCCTCGGCTTCGAGGATGCGGTGATGGCCGCAACCGGCGGGCGCGGGGTCGATGTGGTCCTGAACTCGCTGGCCGGCGAGGCGATGGAGCGCTCGCTGGCCTGTCTGGCGCCCTTCGGCCGTTTCATCGAGCTGGGCAAGCGCGATCTTTACGAGAACAACACCATCGCGCTGCACGCCATGCGCAACAATATCGCCTTTCACGCCGTCGATGCCGACCAGTTGCTGCTGCACCGGCCCGATGCGGCGCGGCGCACCCTGGCGCGGCTGCGCGACGCGTTTGCCGAGGGCGTCTATCAGCCGCTGCCGGTGACCGTCTACCCGGCCGAGGACGTGGCCGAGGCGATCCGCTCGATGCAGCGCGCGGCCCATGTCGGCAAGATCGTGCTGCGCGCGCCGCAAGAGCATGGCGCAGCCCGTCCGGCGGCCGCCCCGATCCGGGGCGGCTGGCTGGTGGTGGGCGGCACCCGCGGCTTCGGGCTTGAAACCGCGCGCTGGCTCGCGACGCAGGGGGCCGAGCATCTGTGGCTGATGAGCAAGAGCGGCACGGTCGCGCCCGGCACGCTTGACGGGCTCGGCGTACCGGCCGGGGCGCTGGCCTGCGACGTGACCGATGCCGACGCGCTCGAAGAGGCGCTGGCGCAGATCCGCGCGGCCGAGCAGCCCCTGCGCGGCGTGGTCCATGCCGCCGCGATCTTCGATGACGCGCTCATGGCCGATCTCGACGAGGCGCGGCTCTCGGCGGTGCTGATGCCGAAGCTCATAGGCGGGCAAAGACTCGACCAGCTGACGCGCGACGATGCGCTCGATCATTTCTGGGTCTTCAGTTCCATCGCTGCACGCTTCGGCAACCCGGCACAGGCACCCTATGTGGCCGCCAACCGGGCACTTGAAGGCCTTGCCCGGACCCGGCGCGAGGCCGGGCTGCCGGGGCTTGCAATCGCCTGGGGACCGATTGCCGATGCGGGCTATCTGGCGCGCGAAACGGCGCTGCGCGAGGCCCTGGCCCGGCGCCTGCCGCCGATGACCACCGCGGCCGCGCTGGACCGGCTGGGCCGGGCGCTGGCGGTCGGGGCCTGTGGACCGACCCTGACCGTCGCGCCGATGGAGTGGTCGCGGATGGCGGGTACGCTGCCGGTGCTGGACACGCCGCTCTTCGAGCTGATCGACATCCGCGCCAGCGCCACCGGCCCCGGTCTCTTCGACCTCGACGAGCTCTTGCGCAGCAAGGGGCCGAAGGAGGCGCGCAAGGTCTTGACCCGGCTTCTGGTCGAAGAGGCCGCACAACTGATGCGCGCGGCGCCGGGCGATATCGATCCGCGCCAGCCGCTGGAGCTGATGGGCTTCGACAGCCTGATGGCGATCAATCTGCGCATGGCCATCGAGGAGCGGCTGGGCGCACAGGTGCCGGTGATGTCGATCGACGAGGGGCTGACGCTGGCCGGGCTTGTCAACCGGATCATCGAGACGGGCGGCGCGCCCGGAACTGCCCCCGGAACTGCGGCCGGGGACACCGTGGTCGAAGAGATGGCCCGTCGCCACCTGGCCGAGGGCACACTGGGAGAAGAACACCTTGAGCAGATCCGCACCCTCGCCCAGCACGGCACAGGAGGCCGCTGAGATGCCCGGTACACGCGACACGCTCGACCGTCTGCGCGCCCTTCATGTCGGCCCGCCGCGCAATGTGACGGCCCCGAAACCGGCCGGACCCGGATCGGGCCGGGCCGATTTCACCACCCTTCCGGCCTATCGCCAGGTCGCCGTGGCACAAAGCGCGGCGCGCGCGCTCGAGATCGAGAACCCGTTCTTCCGCGAAACGGAAGCCTTCGAGGGGACGCGGGTCCGAATCGGCGCGCGCTGGGTCGAGAATTTCTCGGGCTATGACTATCTTTCGATCAATGACGATCCGCGGCTTGCCGCGGCCGTTGGCACGGCGGTGGCCGAATTCGGGGTCTCGGCGCGGGCCTCGCGACTGGTCGGCGGCGATCTCAGCCTGCACCGGCGACTGGAAACCGGGCTGGCCCGCTTTCTCGGGACCGAGGCGGCGGTCGCCACCGTCTCGGGCCATGCCACCAACCTGGCCGCGATCCGCACCCTGACCGGCCCGGGCGATGTGGTTCTGGTCGACAGCTTTGCCCATAACTCGGTCTTCGAGGGGCTGCGCGCCTCTGGCGCCGATCATGTCTCGCTGCCCCATAACGACAGCGCCTGGCTTGAGGACTGGCTGTCGCGCAACCGCGAGCGCTATGACCGCGTGCTGATCGTGATCGAGGGGCTCTACTCGATGGATGGCGACATTCCCGATCTGGCCGCGCTGGTCCGGATCAAGGACCGCTTCGAAGCCTGGCTGATGGTCGATGAAGCGCATTCGGTGGGCGTGCTGGGCGAGACCGGCCGCGGCCTCTGCGAAGAGGCCGGGATCGCGCCCGGCCGGGTCGACCTGCTGATGGGCACGCTGTCGAAGACCTTCTGTTCCTGCGGCGGCTTCCTTGCCGGATCGGAAGCGGTGATCGAGATCCTGCGCCATACCGCGCCGGGTTTCGTCTATTCGGTGGGGCTGTCCGTGCCCAACACCGCCGCGGCGCTGAGCGCGCTCGAGATCCTCGAGGCCGAACCCGAACGGGTGGCCCGGCTGAAGGCGCGTTCGGAGAGGTTTCAGGCGGCGGCCGAAGCGGCGGGGCTTGATTGCGGGCTCGGACGGGGCTTTGCCGTGGTGCCGCTGATCGTGGGCGACAGCCTGAAGGCGACGCTGGCCTCGAACAAGGTCTTCGAGGACGGGTTCCAGGCCTTTCCGATCATCGCGCCCGCGGTGCCGAACCAGAAGGCGCGGCTGCGCTTCTTCATCAATGCGGACCATTCCGAAGAGGCAATCGACGCCGCCGTGGCCTCGGCCGCGGCCCGGATCCGGGAGGTCGGCGGTGTCCGGTTCTGAGCCCGCCCTAGCGGTCCGCCGCCTCGTCCGGATCGGGCAGGATCTCGGCCCGGTAACGGGCCATGATCCGGTCGGCCAGCGGTGCGGGCAACCGTTCGCCGAGCCAGGCGCCGATAATCAGCGGCAGCGGAAAGGCGATGGTACTTCGCCCGCGCCCGAGCCCGCGCGCGACGATCCGCGCCGCGCGGTCAGGCGACATAAGCATAGGCGCGGGGCCCTTCTGGCGATCGGTCATCGGCGTGTCCATGAAGCCCGGAATGACGGTCGTGACCCCGACGCCGCTGCCCGCAAGGCTGCGCCTCAGGGCGGTGGCATAGGCCTGCAACCCCGCCTTGGTGGCGCTGTAGGACAAGAGATCGCCATGCGGCGCGAGCGCGGCCAGCGAGCCGACGATGGCGATCCGGCCCCGGCGCCGCGCGCGCATCGCGGGCAGCAGCGCCTGCACCGCATGGATCGTCGCGGTCAGGTTGACGGCAATCACCCGCTCGGCCTGGGCCGCGGGCTCGATGCCGCCGCGATTGCCGGTCTTCACCCCGGCATTGGCGATCAGCAGATCGACCGGATGCGCCGCATCGAACTCCTGCAGACAGCGGGTCAGTGCGGCGGTCCCGGTCAGCGGCACGGCGGCGATCTGAACCTCGGCGCCACGCGCGCGGGCGGCCTCGGCGGCCACCGCCAGCCGCCCCGCGTCGCGCCCCATCAGCAGCATCCGGCGGCCAGGGGCGGCCAGTTCGGCCGCCAGCGCCCGGCCAAGCCCGCCGCTCGCGCCGGTCAGCACCACGGAACGGATCGGATCGGTCATTGCGGTCTCTCCCCGGCGATGAAGCGGGCCAGCGCCTGGGCGCCCCGCTGCGCGTCGGGCCCGTCGAAGGCGCCCGGCACATGGTAGTCGTAGCGCAGAAAGCGGCGGAACCGCGCGGCCTCGGCCGGATCCGGGCGCAGGGGCGCTGCCCAGAACGCATCGAGCCCGTCCGGATCGGTCAGCCCCGGCAGGTCATAGATGGCGCGGCCCAGCACCTTGACCGGCACCCCGGCAAGCAGCGCCGACAGCCCCACCGTGCTGTTGATGGTGACGATGCCCGCAAGCTTCGGGTAAAGCGCCTCGACCCGCCCTCCCGTAAAGACCGCGACGCGGTCGCCGATCCCCGCCACCCGGGCCAGCCGCTCGGCACGACGGTCCCAGCGCCGGAGCCCGTTATCGAGCGGATGTTCCTTGACCGCCAGCAGCGCCCCGGCCGGGGCATGGGCGGCGAAAGAGGCCATGACCGCCGCCAGCTCCTCCTCCTGGCTGCGGCCGGTGCCGTGGTCGCGGAGCTGGAAATCGGTATCGAGCTGCAGCGGCACCAGGAAGACCGACCCGGAATGGGCGCCGATCCGCGCCAGCGCCGCTCCGGTCTGCCGGGCCCGGGACCGCGCCCGCAGCGCCTTGAGGGTCCAACCGCGCCATTCGGCCCAGGGGCTGTCGAGCGCATAATGCCGGTAGCGGGGATAGAAGACCGGGCAGAGCAGCACATTGGCCAGGTGATAGGCGACGTCATAGGCGGCATAGCGCAGGAACGAGCCCGGCGCGGGGTCGGACGCGGGCAGGTCGCGTCGCGTGTCTGTGGTAGCGGCAAAGGCGGCCGGGATCGCCGAGCGGCCGCCGGTGCCCCAGGCTTCGACCGAGATCAGTCCGGGGCGCAGATAGCCCTGCTCGATCACCCATGGCGTGATTCCGCCGACAGCCTTTGCCACCGAAACAGCGTTAACATGATATTTACGTCCGTCCCCAAGCATCACGAGGTCCGTCGGCCTTTCCTCTGCGACAATGGCGGCGAAGGCCTCGGCGAAGCGGTCTGCCGCCCCGCGGCAGGCAATGTAGCGACCGCATCCGGACGGCCAGTACAGCCGGTCGCCGGGCGCCACCCCGACACGCAGGACCTCGGCGCCAAGCGCGCGGCAGGCCAGTGCAAGCTTACCGAAAAACGACGACGAGGGTCCCTGAAGGAAGAGGATCCTCCGGCCAGTCAGCGGAAAACGGGACCGAGACATTGACGCATTTCCCAAGCCAGTTCGTCGCACCCAGAAGCCTGACGCCGCAAAAGCACGCGCGGGTTGTGGCATTCGATCCCCCCGCATGCAAGGGTCGCGTGTTCCTGATGCTGCAGGGCCATCCCTCCGGGTTCTGGCGCGATCTCGCCGCCGGGCTCGAGGCTGACGGCCACCGCGTGATCAAGGTCAATTTCGGTCTTGCCGACCGCATCTTCTGGGGCCTCCGCCCGGCCATCGACTTCCAGGGCGGGCTGAAACGCTGGCGCCGCTTCGTGTTCCGTCTGATCGAACGCGAGGGCGTCACCGACATCCTCTACTATGCCGACCGCCTGCCCTATCACGCCATCGCGCTGGAGGAAGGCCGCAGGCTGCGCCGCCGCTGCTGGGCGATCGAATTCGGCTATCTGCGCCCCGACTGGCTGACGCTCGAACCCGAGGGCATGGGCGCGCTGTCGACCTTTCCCCGGACCAGACCCGAGATCGAGGCCCTGGCCGAGGGCGTCGAGGCCCCCGACATGCGCAACCTCTATCCCTTCGGCTTCGGGGTCGAGGCGTTCAACGAGGTCAGCTTCGCGCTGTTGCAAAGCTTCGGACGGCCATTCTATCCGCTGCATGTGTCGGATCGCCCCAACTGGCCCGCAATCGAATATCTGAGCTGGCTGCCCGAGCTGATGCGCCGGCGTCGCCGCGAGCGGGCGGCCCGGACGCTGACAGCGAGGCTCGCCAGAGATGCCACGCCCTTCAACCTGATCGCGATGCAGCTCGAGGTCGATTACCAGATCCGCGCCTCGTCGCCTTATCCCGACCTGATCTCCTTTCTCGACGAGACGCTGGCCTCCTTCGCCGCCCATGCCCCGGCCGACCGGCATCTGGTGGTCAAGATCCATCCGCTCGACAGCGGGCTCGGCCGCTGGTTCTCGCGGATCCCGAAGCTGGCCTGTCGCCATCGCCTTGACGGACGGGTCCATGTGATCCGCGGCGGCGATCTCGGGGCGTTGCTCAAGGGGTCGAAGGGGGTGGCGCTGGTCAATTCGACGGTCGGCATCCATGCGCTGCGGATGGGCATTCCGGTCTGCGCCATGGGCCAGGCGGTCTATGGCCTGCCGGGCCTGACCCATCACCAGGGCATCGACCGCTTCTGGACCGCGCCCGAGCCGGTCGATGCGGACTATTTCCACAGCTTCGAACGGGCGCTGTCGACGATCCAGATCAAGGGCTCGTTCTACAATGCCGATGGCCGCGCCGCCGCGATCGAGCAAATGCGCCGCCGCTTCATCCTCTGACCCTGCCCAGCCGCCGGGAAGGGAAGTGCCACCGCAGAACGGACCGGCCCCCAGGGCAGGCCTGCGGTCGCCCGCTCAGGCGCGCTTCTTCAGATCGGCCCGCGCAAAAGCGAGGAAGTCATCCTCCGAGAGCGGGTAGGAGAAAAGATATCCCTGAAAGACGTTGCAGCCGATGCTGCGCAGGATCCTGGCCTGTTCCTCGGTTTCCACCCCCTCGGCCACGGTGGCGATGCCCAGCGTCTCGGCGATCTCGATGATGGCCCGCACCAGATTGCGTGAGCGCATGTCGCAGGCCACCGGGCGCACGATCCGGCGATCGATCTTCAGCGCCTGGGGCGCGATCTCCATCACTCCGATGATCGAGGCATGACCCGAGCCGAAATCGTCGATCTCGATGTCGATCCCGGCCTCGCGGATCTGATCGAGATGGAACCGGAAGGCATCGCTTTCCTCCTCGACAAGGATCGATTCCAGCAATTCGAAGGTGACCCTGGTGCCGCCGCCGCCCATCGAGCGCGCCAGCGAGACCACGTCGGGATCATGCATCCGGCCCGAACTGACATTGAAGCTGATCTTGGGCAGAACCAGCCCCTGGCTCTGCCAGCGCTCCAGCGCGGAACGCGCCTTGCGCATCATGATCCGGTCGATCTCGGGCACGATCCGAAGCTGCTCGGCGACATGCATGAAGTCGTTCGGGCAGAGCAGGCCCTTTTCGGGATGACGCCAGCGCAGAAGCGTCTCGGCCCCGACCAGATGCCCGTCCTCGGCCGCGATCTGGGGCTGGAAGAAGGGCACGAATTCGTCCCGCTCCAGCGCCTCGTGCAGTTCCACGGCGATGCGGCGGTCGTTGAGGATGTTCCGATGCAGATCGGCGGTAAAAAACTCCATCCGGTTGCGCCCGCCGGCCTTGGCCCGGTACAGCGCGGCATCGGCGAAAAGCTGCAGCTCGGCCCCCATCTCGCTGACATCCCCGGTATGGGCGATGCCGAAGCTCGCGCCGAACCGGCAAAGCCGCCCCTCATAGGTCAGCGGCCGGCTCAGCACCTTCTGAACCCGTTCGACCACCTCGCGCGCATTGTCCTGATCCATCCCCGCACCGAGCAGGATCGAGAACTCGTCGCCCCCGATGCGGGCGACGAAATCGACCGAGCGCAGCACCCGGCGCAGCACCTCGGCCACCCGGATCAGCACCCGGTCCCCGGCCTCATGGCCCAGCGTGTCGTTGACATATTTGAAATGGTCGAGGTCGATCCGGATCAGCACGCAGTCGCGCGGCCCCTGCCCCGCCCGCGCCGCCTCGATCCGGGCGTTCAGCACCCGGTCGTAAAACCGCCGGTTGGGCAATCCGGTCAGACCGTCATGCAGCGCCTGCCGCTCGTTCTCGGCCCGCATCTCCTCGGCCAGCTGATGGGCCTGACGAAGCTCGGCCTCGCGCTGGACATCGCCGGTGACGTCATGCAGCGCTCCGGCCCAGAGGATGGTGCCGTCCTCCTGACGACGCGGCGCCGAGGCCCCCGACAGCCAGATCAGCCCGCGCTCCGGATGGCGGATCCGGAACCGCTGGCTCCAGAGCGTGAGATCGCGGGCGCTGTCCTCGATACTGTCGAGCACACCCGGCAGATCCTCGGGATCGACCCGCAGCAGGACATCGCCGCCGCGCCTGTCTAACTCTTCGCGGGTGAGGCCCATGATGTCCTCGAATTTGGGCGTGGTATAGGGGAAATCGATGCTGCCATCGGGCTGGCGTCGGAATTCGTAAAGCCCGACCGGCGCGATCATTGCCACCGAACTCAGCCGCTCATGGGCACGACGCACCTCCTCGGCCGCGTCAGAGGCGCGGCGCTCGGCCTCCAGACGGTCGGTGATGTCGAAGACATTGCCATACCAGACCACGGCCCCGTCCTCGCGCGAGAAGGGCAGAGACGCGACCAGCAGCCAGCGGAAGCCGCCCTCGGGCCGGCAGACCCGCAGCCGCATCTCGAAGGGCGTCAGCCCGCGTCGCGAGGTCGAGATCGCCTGACGCAGGGCATGGATGTGCTCGGGATCGACCCGGGTCATGAGCGCGCGGGCATCGGTCTCGATGTCCGCCCGGCTCAGCCCCATCAGGCCGGGCAGCTTGGCGCTGAAGTAAGGCAGGTCGAACTGGCCGCCCGACGAAATGCGAAAGACGAAAAGGGCGCCGGGGGCGTTGTCGGCCAGGGTGTTCAGCCGCTCGCTGGCAAGCCGGGCGACCTCGGCCGCCTCGGCCAGGCGGCGTTCGTTCTCCTTGACGTGGTCGATGCTGACCAGCGCGCCGGCGATCAGGTCGGGTTGCCCCGCAGCCGACCGGCGGACCCGCCGCGCAACCGCGCGGTACCAGTGATACGAGCCATCCGCATGCAACAGCCGGTGTTCATGGGCATAGGTCTCGGAGCGCCCGTCCAGCAGGTCGTGCATCAGGGCCACCGCCTCGGCGCAGTCCTCGGCGTGGATGAGGCCGCGCCAGCAGCCGTTCCGGTGCGGAAAGGCCCCCGGCGCATAGCCCAGAAGGCCATAGGTGCCATCGGGGATCCAGCCCTCGCCGGTGGCCGGACAGACCACCCAATGCGCAATCCCGCTGCACAGCGCCGATGTGCGCAGCATCTCCTCGCGGGTCTGGGACTCGATCCGGGCGGTTTCGGCGGCAACCAGCGCCTCGGAAAGCCGCGTCTCGTTCTGCTTCTGCCGGTCGATGCAGGTATGGGCGCCCGCGACCAGCAGCGGCAATCCCTCGCCGGACCGGTCGATCATCCGGGCGACGGTGCGATACCAGTGATACGACCCGTCCTTGTGGCGAAGCCGCTGATCGCGGTCATAGACCTCGGCCCGGCCTTCCGTCACCGCCCGCATGGCCGCAGTCGCCGCCGGAAGGTCGTCGGGATGACAGAGCGCACGCCAGCCGGCATCGTCGGGCACGAATTCGCCCGGCGCATAGCCGAGAAGCTGAAACCCCTCATCCGTCATCCAGGCCTCGCCCCGCGCGGCGCAGATCGACCAGGCGCCCATCTCGCCGCAAATCGCGGCCGTGCGCAGCATCTGCTCGCTCGCCCGCGCCTCGTTCCGCGCCGTTTCGGCGGCGGCCAGAGCCTCGGCCAGCCGCGCCTCGTTCGCCTTGAGCGCGGTAACCTCGGTCAGCGTGCCGCAGATCATGTCGGGCAGCCCCGAAGCGTCCCGGTCGAGCCAGCGCGCCTTCGAGGAGACCCAGCACCACCCGCCATCGCCGCGCCGAACCCTGAACTCGACCGAGATCGACTCGAGCTGGTGCCGGTAAAGCGCATCGACCCGGCCCAGCGCCTCGGGGGCGTCCTCGGAATGGATCAGCTCACGGAACTCGGCGGCGGTGAAGCGGCGGCCGGGGGGATAGCCCAGCATCGCGGCCAGGTGATCGTCGGCCCGAAACAGCCCGTGCGAGGGAACCGCGTGCCAAGGAACGACATTGCTGTATTCGGTCGACACCCGGAGGATCGTGGCCTGCAACTGCTGCTTGACCCGCGCCGCCTCGGCCTCGTCGCGGGCCTGGCGCGCGACCTCCAGGGCATGGGCAAGATCCTGTTCATAGGTCTTGCGGGGGGTGATGTCGCGGCTGATGCCGCAGATCAGCGGCGGCAGGCCGACCTCGGTCATCGATACCATCCGGGCGGTGGTCTCGAACCAGCGCCAGGTCCCGTCTGCGGCGCGCAGGCGGCAATCGATATGCATCAGCTCGGACGCGCCTGAGACCAGCGCATCCATCGCAAGGCGGGCCGCCTCGGCATCCTCGGGATGGACCAGATCGCGAAACCCGCTGCGACTGGTATCGAGGGCGCCGTGCGCGTATCCCAGCGTCCTCAGGCAGGCCTCGTCCAGCCAGTAGGTCCCGACGACCGGATCGAAAGTCCAGTGCCCGAACCCCGCACCTTCGGCGGCGATCCGTATGATGCCTTCGGTCTTCGCCGCCTCCGTGCGGACAAGCCGCGCCTCGAAAAGCGCGTGCTGCAGTTGCGCCTCATGGGCCTTGTGATGGGTCACATCCGAGAGCACGCCGCAGAAGACCGGCCGCAGCCCAGGCCCCGGCTCGATCCGGCTGCTGGTCGCCTCCACCCAGAGATAGCGGCCATCGCGGTGCCGCAGACGGCAGTCGATCCGGATACTCGCTTCCTGGCCCCGGATCAGCTGCGTGACCACGGCGCGCATGGCCGGACGGTCCTCGGGATGAACCCGCGCCCGAAGCCAGGCCGAAGAGATCTCGCCCCCATCAGGGGGATGCCCCAGCATCGCCAGCAGGCCGTCGGCGACCCAGAACCGGCCGCAATCCGGGTCGAAAGACCATTCGGCCAGGCCGGCAGCCTCGGCCGCGCGCTGCAACACCGCCCGGTGGCGCGACAGACAGGGCCGCTGCCCTGCGAGGTCAGCCGACCAGGCGGCGCCGGGCTTCGAGGATATAACCGGGTCGACCTGCACCAGCACCGCCTCGCCCTGCTTTCCTGCCAGCGCGGTGAGACTGCAATCGAGCAGGCGCAGCGCTCCGCCTCCGGTCACGAAACAGCCGCGGAAGCGGAGCCGGGCCGCGCCGTCGCGCCCGATCCCGGCGCGGGCGCGACGAAGCCGCCCGACCTGGCGCGCGGCCAGCAAGGCCGTGTCGCCAAGCCCGGCCCAGTCCCCGACCGGGCGCTCGAGCAGCGCGGCAGCGGCAGCGTTCGCCGCCAGCACGGTGCCGTCGCGCGCGGTTGCCCAGGCGGGGGCTGCCATCAGCGCGACCAGATCGGCCAGATCACCGGAGAAAGGCGCAGACGCCTCCTTCGGCTTGCCCCGGGCGCGTCGGCTCATGCCACCCCCCGCCCGCGTCGCAGACTGGCTTTCGCCAGCCCGGCGATGACCTCGGCCTGCCCCGGACGGCCGAGATAGAAGCCCTGCGCCTCAACGCAGCCCTCCGCCGTGACCGAAGCCAGCTGTTCGGCCGTTTCGATCCCCTCGGCCGTGACGGCGATATCGAGGCTCGCACAAAGCGAACAGACCGCGCGCACAATGGCCGCGGCGCTTGGATCGTTCTCCAGTTCGCGCACGAAGGAGGCATCGATCTTGACCTTGTCCAGCGGCAGCACCCGCAGGTAGCGCAACGAGGAATAGCCGGTCCCGAAATCGTCGAGCGCGATCCGCACCCCCATCTTGTGCAGCGCGTCGAGGGTCCCGAGCGTCTCTGGCCCCTGATTGAGCAACACGCCCTCGGTGATCTCGACCTCGAGCCTGCGCGGGTCGAGCCCCGACGCCGCCAGCGCGGCACGCACATCCTCGATCACCCCGACACGATGGACCTGGACCGGCGAAAGGTTGACCGCGACCCTCAGATGGGAAGGCCAGGTCGCGGCATCGGCGCAGGCCATTTCCAGCGCGCGGGCCCCGAGCGGAACGATCAGGCCCAGTTCTTCGGCCATCGGCACGAATTCGGCGGGCGGCACCCGGCCACGCACCGGATCGATCCAGCGCATCAGCGCCTCGGCCCCGACCAGCTCGCCCGAGGCGATGTCGAAGAGCGGCTGGTATTCCATCACGAACGCGTCGCTCAGCACGGCCTTTCGCAGGTCCTGTTCGAGCTTGTGCAAGGCGCGCTGCCGCTCGCTCATGTCGGGATCGAAGAACTGGCACCGGCCCCGGCCCGCCGCCTTCACCGCGTAAAGCGCGAGATCGGCACTTTTCAGGACATCGGCAGTGCAGGCGCCATCGCCCGGAGCAAGCGCGATGCCGACGCTGCCACCGATGCGCACGGTGTTTCCCTCGATCTCGAAGGGCGAGGACAGCAGCGCGATGATCCGCTCGCCAAGCCCGCGCGCGCCCTCCGGCTGCACACAGCCACGCTGGATCACCGCGAATTCGTCGCCGCCGAAACGGGCCACGGTATCGGCATCGCGCACGGCCCAGCTGAGCCGCGCCGCCACCTGCCGCAGCAAAGCGTCACCGATGCTGTGGCCCAGCGTGTCGTTGACATTCTTGAACCGGTCGAGGTCGATGAACAGGACCGCAGCCGGACACTCGGCCCCGGCCTCGGCGATCGCGCGATCGATCTCTTCGCTGAAGGCGCGCCGGTTGGGCAAGCCGGTCAACGGGTCATGGCGCGCCAGGTGACGGATATTGGCTTCGTGGCTGACCCGTTCGGTGATGTCCTCGGCGATCATCATCCAGCCATCGGGCGTGGGCTGGATGATGACCGAGACGCTCCCGCCCGCCCGCAATTGCCAGGTGCCGGTCGTCTGATCGCCCCGGGCCACCTTGGCGGCGATGCCGGCGGCGAACGCGCCGGCCCCCTGCCGCCCCGTATCGACCCGTGCGGCCAGCCGGTCGAGCAGATCGCGCTGGGCAATGCCGGGGACGCAATCGCCGGGGGAGAGGTCGAAGATCTCGGCCAGGGCCCGGTTCGAGACGGCGACCCGGCCCAGCTTGTCGATCATGCACAGACCGAGCGGCATGTTGCGCACCGATGCCGCGAGGATCTCACGCTGCAATTCCAGATCGGCGGCAAGGGCGCGGGTCGCCAGCACACTGTCGTGAAACGCCGCAGCAGCCTCGGCGAGAATGCCGATTTCATCGGTCCGGCCCGGCAGAACCGGCAGAATGGCGGTGTCTTCTCCCCGGGTCAGCCGCCGCATCGCCGCGCTGATCGCGAGGAGTGGCCGACTGACCCTGCACGTCACCCAGCGCATCGCCATAAGCGCCGCCCCGAGCCCGGCCAGAAGCGCCCCGAGGGTCAGGGCACGGGCGCGTTGCCAGCCGCGCTCGACCGCGGCCGAGATCTCGGCCGCTTCCGCCCGGACGACCTCGATCAGGTCGTTCACACTGCGCCGGGCATCGGCCTCGGCCACGCGGACACCGGTCTGCATCGCGGCCTCGGCCTCGGCCAGGGCGCCGCGTTCGTAAAGCAGACCGACCCCGTCGAGTGCGGCCAGATATTCCAGCCAGGCCGCCTTCAGCGATTGTTCGATCGCCTGGGCGCGCGGCCCGATCCGGAGCCGGTCGAGCCCTTCGATGCCGGCCAGAAACCGCGCGGCGGCGCGGCGCATTTCACGGTCGATCTCTGCGGCCTGCCTGAAATCCGTGACCTGCACCCGACGACGCGCCAGAAGCGCATGGGCGTCGAGCGCGATCTCTATCTCGTTGACCGCCAGCAGTTCTGGAAGGGCCACATCGCGCATCTTGAGCGAGACCGCGGTCACCGCCCCGATCTGGCCGAGGCTGAGGGCCCCGAGCGCGAGGATCAGCGTCAGGAAGGCGGCCGCAGCAAGCCCGAGCCCGTTCAGGATGCTGCTTTCACCGCCGCGCAGGGCCGATGCCGGCCGGCCGCCTCCTGCGTCGCTGTCGCGTGACCGCTGCGTCGCGGACTGTTCCAGGTCGTTCTCCATCTATTGCAGGAAGCTCAGATGGCGCCACGTCCGGCGGTCGGCGCGAAACTTCGCGAGCGACGCGTAGACCCGGGCAAAATTCGGATTGAGCCGGGATTCCTCGGCCACGACCGCCCACCAGGCGGATTCGAAGGCCACCAGCATCGCGGCCGGCCAGCGACGCAGCTCGACCCCTTCGGCCGCGATTGCCCGCAATGCCTGCGCCTGCAACGCCTCCCCCTCGGCGAGGCTTTGCATGACCATATCGCCGCAGCCCGCCTCAAGGATTGCCTTGTGATGGTCCGGAAGCTCGGACCAGACCGATTGCGGGATATAGAGATTGACCGTGGCCAGAGGCTGATGCCAGCCGGGAAAATAATAATATTTCAGAAGTTTATGCAATCCGAGCCGCGCATCTATCGCCGGAAGCGAGAATTCCGCCGCATCTATCCTGCCGGTTTCGAGCGCCTCGAAAAGCTGCTCGGGTCCGACAGCGACAACCTCGGCGCCGAAGCGCTGCATCACCTTGGCCCCGAGACCGAAGAACCGCATCCGCATTCCGGCGAGATCGTCCACCGACGTCATCTCGTGCGGGAACCATCCCGATGCTTCGGACGGAATGACGCCGCAGAGGATATTGTGAACGTCATAGGCACGGTACAATTCGCGCGCGATTTCGCGCCCACCACCGTAGAGATACCAGGCCAGATACTCGTCGATCGTGGGACCGAAGGGCATGCTTGCAAGCAGACCGAAGGCACTGTCGCGTTCCGTATACCATTCGGCGGCCGCGAGGGCGCCGTCCAGGGCACCACGGTTCATCGCGGCGATGGTATCGAGCGCCGGAGCGGCCGCACTCGGCGAGGTGATCGACAGCAGCAATGTATCCCCCGACATCCTCTCGACATGTTCGGCCAGATCCAGCGCCGTGCGGCCGAGCACCGGCATGTTGACGGGAAAGAACGAGCCGATCCGGAGATGCACCGGCCCGGGCATGCCGCCTTGCAGGTCGCCCGACACCGCGCCGGTCGGCTGCGCCCCGGCCGGACCGGGCGCCAGCACCGCCCCGAGCAGCAGACCCAGAGCGCACAGGGCTGACAGCACCGGTCGCAAGGGCATCGGGACTGGCGGAAGGGGGTTGGGCATCGCTCTCTCCAGACATGTCGTCCCTTTCCTGACGCAGGGTCAACAACGGCTCGAATTTGGGCATCAGGACTGAAAGCGTCCTTAAGGGAAACGGTGTCCTGCCTGTGGCCAAGCCCGGCCAATATTGCGGTTTTCGTTCAAAAGAGAGCTATCGAGTGACCGTGAACGAATCGAAAACATCTGTTGCGCCGCGACGGGCAGGCTCACCCCGCTTCGGCGAGCGCGAACGAAACCGCGGCTCGCACGTTGAGGGCGGGGGAAGACCGGGCGCGCGGCGCGGGCCGGAAACCGCCCCTTCACCGCGGCAGCCAAGAGGACCCCATGGCCCAACCCGAAGAGTTTTCGCAAGACAGTGCAGGCGCGATGCAGGAGACGCCGGTTTCGGCGGTTCTCGACGCCGTCGATCAGGCGGCGCAGGGCGACCGGCTGTCCGTCAGGCGCATGTTCGAAGCGCTGGGATCGGTCTCGTTCCTGCCGCTGCTGCTGGCCCCGGCGCTTGCCGTGGTCTCGCCGCTGAGCGGCATTCCCGGGTTTTCGAGCCTCTGCGGGATCAGCATCGCGCTGATCGCCGGACAGATGCTTGTCCGGCGCCGCCATCTCTGGGCGCCCGGCTGGCTGATGCGGCGCGAGATCCGTGCCGACCGCGCCCGTTCGGCCGTCGGCTGGCTGCGCCGCCCGGTGGGCTGGCTGGAATGGGCGGCGCGGCCGCGGCTGAAATTTCTGGTCACGCCGCCGCTGGTGGTCCTGCTCCAGCTACTTTGCCTCTTCGCCGGCCTGGCGATGCCGTTTCTGGAACTGGTGCCGTTCAGCTCGTCGCTGCTGGGCATGGCCGTGGTCATCCTGTCGGTGGCGATGCTGGCACGCGACGGGCTTCTGGCCCTGATCGGCATGGCGCCGTTCGCAGGCGCGCTCGCCGTGATCGTCGGGGTGCTGGAATGGGGATGAGGACCGGACGCCCCGAACCGGGGATGGCTGCCCTGCCCGCAGCAAAAAGGCGTCCGGAGCAGACCGGACGCCTCTGGCAGAAACGAAAGGCGGGCCTGGGCCCGCCTTTCGTCGGTCAGTTCTGAGCCTCGCGCGCCTCTTGCGAAATCGCGCCACCGGCCGATTGGATATCCTTGCCTGCGCCCTCGACGGTCTCGCAGGCAGCAACACCGAGAAGGGCGGCGGCGGACAGGCAGAAAACAACGATACGGGTCATGGAACCTCCTGTGTCAATCATGGCAGCTCAACGCCCCGGCCGCGTTCAGGTTCCCTCGGAAACGCCGCCGGATGCGGCTTCTTCCTCCGCCTCGGCGTCGTCCTCCTCGGGCGAGGCCCCCATCGGGGCAAAGGTCACATGAAGCTCGTAGCGATCGGGTTCGGAATGCACCTCGAATTCGGCATCGAGCTGAGCCGCGAAGGAGGAGATGAGCTGCCGGCCCATGCCCGAACTGTCCGCGACGCTGCCATTCACCGGGCCCGGATCGGGCTCCTCGCTGCGGGAATTGACCACGCTGAGGCAGATCCGCCCGTCCTCGAGCGTCTGCAGCGCCATGGTGATCCATGCCGGCTCGCCGTCGGGCGGCGTCCCGCAATACTTGACGGCATTGATCGCGGCCTCGGTCGCAAGAAGCGACAGCGGGACCGACTGATCGGGATTGACCTCGACGGGGCTGAACTGGGTGGCGATCTTGACGCTCTTCTCGGCGCCACCGATATCGCTGACCACGACCAGCTGGCGGATGATGTCGTCGAGCAGCCTGTCGGCGCGAACCATCGACAGCTTGCGGGCCATGTAGAGATAGCGGTGGATCGCGGCAAGCGCCATCACCCGGTCCTGCACCCGCTTCAGAAGGCGCCGCGCCTCGGCGCTGCGGGCATTGCGGATCTGCATGTTCATCAGCGAGGTGATGAGCTGGAGGTTGTTCTTGACCCGGTGATGAACCTCTTTCAGCAGGATCGTCTTCTCGGCCAGATCCTCCTCGAGCGCGCGGTCCTGTTCGGCCAGGCGCCGGGTCATGCTGCGGAAGGCCTCGGCGACGACTTCGAGCTCATGCGGGGCGTGATCGAGCCGGGCCTGGCCGAAATCGGTATGTCCGCTGGCATAGAGCCGCATCCAGCTCTGCAGCCGCTGGATGTGACGGATCACCAGCCGGTGCACGGCGAAATAGGCAACGACGATACCCGCCACCCACATCAGGATCGGAAAATAGAGCGCCAATGCCCGACCTGTCATCGGCATCGAGTTGTTGCGGTCGGGCGCCCAGCTTCCCATCACGAAAATGCGGTCGTCGATGACCGGAACCACGGCGAAATCGCGGGTCTCGCCAAGCCGGTTGGTGCCGCGGAAGGACTGCCGTCCCGCCTCGGCGAGCGCCTCGAGGCTATGCTGGCGCGGCAGCACCTCTTCGAAATTGTCGGGCGGCGCGCCCTCGTCCCGCGTGGCCGCCTCGGCGGTGAGGAATTCGCCATCGCGGTCGAACACCAGAAGATCGACCTCGGCCCCGCCGTCATCGAGCGTGTAATAGGCCGCGGCATAGGGCATCGAGATCACCACGAAGCCCTGCAGGACCGTCTCCTCGTAGACCGGCACGCTCACCCGCACGACCCGGGCGCCCTGCAGCGGGACGCTGAACCGGGTATCGACCCGGGGCTCCGGATCGCGCAGCAGATTGAGGAAATAGGCCTGATCGACGATGCTGAGACGTTCGCCGCTCGACGAGCAGGTGATGCTGCCATCGGGCTCGACGAAACCGGCGAACAGATAGGTAGGGTTGTCCTTGACCAGCCGCGCCATCACCGCGTCGCAGGAAATGCCGCCGCCCTCGAACACCACATTGGCCGCGGCAACCGAGCGGGCCGCGCCGAAGGCCTCCTGGATCAGCGCCTGGGTCCGCACCGCGGCGCGCTGGGTCCGGTCCATGAGCGCCACGCCCGAAAGCCGTTCTGTCTCGTGCAGGACCTTCGAGGTCTGCGACACCGAGATCAGCCCCAGCGGCAGCATGGCGACGGTCAGGGCACCGATCAGCCAGAGCGCCAGGCTCTTGGTCAGACGGCGCGTCGAAATGCGCGCCTTGAGAGTATCGGTCATGCAGGTCGCTTGGAGGAAAGACCGGCCAGCGTCACCGCATCGGTCATCGCCAGATCATCGTCATCGTTCAGATGCATCAGCTCGGCCAGCCGCACCCGGGCCCTGTTGACCCGGCTCTTGATGGTGCCCACGGCACAGCCACAGGTCGCGGCGGCCTCCTCGTAGGAGAAGCCTTCGGCGCCGACCAGGATCAGCGCCTCGCGCTGCTCGTCGGGCAGCTTGACGAAGGCGACCTTGAAGTCCTCCAGCGCAAGCCGGCCGTCGTGATGCGGTTTTTCCGACAGATGCGCGGCAAGCGCGCCATCCGGGTCTTCGACCTCGCGACGCCGCTTGCGATGCATCGAATAATAGGTGTTGCGCAGGATCGTGAACAGCCAGGCCCTCAGGTTCGTACCGGGCTCGAACTTGTCGAAATTGCTCCAGGCCTTGACGATCGCATCCTGCACCAGGTCATCGGCCGTCGCCGAATTGCGCGTCAGGCTGAGAGCAAAGGCCCGCATCGCCGGAAGATGCGTCACCAAGTCTTCCCGGGGGTCCGAAGCCACGCTCACGTATCGCCACCCTTGCCATTGCTGCCATTGGACGCCTCGCTGCCAGTGCCCCGCAGCTGCTCGAGCAGCTTGAGGAAGCGGTCCGGGACCTGTTCCTCCACGGCTTGCGCGTAGACGCGCCGCAAATTGTCGTCGATTTGCTCTTCCATGCGACCCCTACGGTCCTTGTGTTCCATTCCGGTCGGCCCGCCCTAACTTTCAGACTGCGGAACCAAACGCGGGTGATTGCGTTCGGTTCCCATGAGACATTGTTTTTTCGAGGTCGCGCATGACGCATGCACCACATTCTGACGATCTTTCCCGGGTGATCGGGTCGGAACTGCCCTATCTCAGACGCTACGCGCGGGCGCTGACCGGCAGCCAGACCAGCGGCGACGCCTATGCGATCGCAACACTCGAGGCGATCCTTTCAGATCGGGAGGTCTTCGAACAGGGGCTGCCGCCAAAGGTCGCGCTGTTCAAGGCGTTCAACCGCATCTGGGGGTCCTCGGGCGCGCCCCTGAGCGAGTCGCAGCCCGCTTCGGGCATCGAGGCGCAGGCGCAGTCCCGGCTTGCAGGCCTGACCCGCAACACCCGCGAGGCCCTGCTCCTGCATTCGATCGAGGCGTTCACGACCGAGGAGGTCGGCGCGATCATGGGCCTGCCGGGCAGCGAGGCCGAACAGCTGATCCGGATCGCCCGCGACGAAATGGCCCGCAGCATTTCCGGGCGGGTGCTGATCATCGAGGACGAGGCGATCATCGCCATCGACATCTCGGCCATCGTCCAGGGTCTGGGCCATGAAGTGACCGGGATCGGCCGCACCCGGCGCGGTGCCGTCGATCTGGCGAAGAAGACCCCGCCGGATCTGATCCTTGCCGACATCCAGCTGGCCGACAAATCCTCCGGGATCGACGCGGTCAACGACATTCTGGCCGAACTCGGCGACCGGCCGGTGGTCTTCATCACCGCCTTCCCCGAACGCCTGCTGACCGGCGAACGGCCGGAACCCGCCTTCCTGATCTCGAAACCCTATACAGAGGACCAGGTGCGCTCGGCGGTGAGCCAGGCGATGTTCTTCTCGAGTACCGAGACGCTCGGCGCCTGAACGCCGTCCCCTGGGGCGGGCGTCAGCGGACAGCTCTGAAACAGTCGACCCCGCCGGGTTCCCCGGCGGGGTCTTTGGTGCCGTCCGCGCGAGCCTGCGGACGGCGTGCAGCCTTCGTCCTTCTCATGTTACGGCGTACGGCCCCTGAGTGCCCGCGCGACCAGCGCGACGACGAAGAGGACGAGGAAGACGAAGAACAGGATCTGCGCGATGCCGGCCGAGGCCGAGGCGATGCCCCCGAACCCGAAGGCGGCGGCGATCAGCGCGACGACGAGAAATACCAGTGCCCAGTAAAGCATCTCTTGGTTCCTTTCATGTCCGGTTGTGTTGACCCAACGTCGAACGGGCAGAGTGGTTCCCGACCGATGCAGGGGGCCTCTCGCAACCGTGATCGTTCCGAGAGCGGCACGATCGCTCCGGTGCGGAGGGAACCCCGCCCCGCAGCCGGACGTTTCCTGCGCTGAGATGCAGCAGACGCATCAGCAATAAGGAGGCCAGTGATGGCACAATCAGCGGAGAAACGGAACGACAGCAACGCCAGCGTTCAGGATCTCGAGGTCCAGATCGAGGCCCTGAAGGATGACATCGCCCAGATCGCCCGTACCCTGGGCGATCTGAGCGAGGCCAAGAAGAACGACATGCGCGATACGGTGCAGCGCCGGGCCGCCGAGCTGCGCGAACGCGGGGAAGCGACGGTCGCCGGGGTCCAGGACCGCGGCGCCGAGCTGGGTGAACAGGCGGCCGATGCGGTGCGCCGTCAGCCCGCCGCCGCGATGGGCATCGCCGTCGGGCTGGGCTTTCTGGTCGGGCTGATGACGGGCCGCCGCTGATGTTCTCGCTGCCGCTCGACGAGGCCGAACGCCGGGCGCGGGCCTTCTCGCACCGGCTGGCGCTCGGCACCGCAGGCAGCTTGTGCGCGGGCGTCGGATGCGCCTTCCTCACGGTGGCGGCCTGGCTCGTGCTCAGCGCCGGTCACGGGGCGGTCTTTGCCGCCACCGTGATCGGCGCGGTCTATCTCGGGGCGGGACTGATCCTCTGGGGCCTGAGCCTGCGCCCCCGCCAGCCCAGACGGGTCGAGGCGCCGGCCGATCCCTATGGTCCCTTCATCCACATGGCCGAGGGCTTCGCCGCGGGGCTCGAGGCCGGGCGCGCCGCCCGCAGCCCCGGCAGAAAGGACCGGGCGCGCGACTGACCTCCTGCCCCCGGCCCCGAACCCGGTCAGGCGGTCACGCGCCGGCCGGGCCGGTCCGGCGGTTCGCATGGCCCATCTTGCGGCCCGCGCGCGTCTCGGACTTGCCGTAGAGATGCAGCGCCACCTTCGGATCGGCAGCCAGATCGGGCACACGGTCCATGTCCTCGCCGATCAGGTTCTCCATCACGATATCGGAATGGCGCGCCCCGTCGCCAAGGGGCCAACCCGCCACGGCACGGATATGCTGCTCGAACTGGTCGATGACACAGCCGTTCTGGGTCCAGTGACCGGAATTATGCACCCGGGGCGCGATCTCGTTGACGATCAGACCGGCCTTCGTCACGAAAAGCTCGACCCCCATCACCCCGACATAATCGAGCGCGTTCAGGATCCGCCCTGCCAGCAACACCGCATCGGTGCGTTGTGCCACGCTCAGCGGCGCGGGCACGGTCGTCGTCCGCAGGATGCCATCGCTATGGATATTGGCCCCCGGGTCGAAACAGGCGACCTCGCCCGAGACGCCGCGCGCCGCAATCACCGAAATCTCGGACGAAAACTCCACGAACCCCTCGAGGATCGCGGGGGCGCCGGTCATCCCGACCAGCGCCTCGGGGCCGTCCTCGGGCGCCATGATGCGGGCCTGGCCCTTGCCGTCATAGCCGAAGCGCCGGGTCTTGAGGATCGCGGGCGCCCCGATCTCGGCCAGCGCCTCGGCCAGATCAACCTCGTCATCGACCGCGGCGAAGGGCGCAGTCGCGAGCCCCAGACCGTTCAGGAAGGATTTCTCGACCAGCCTGTCCTGGCTGACGGCCAGCGCCTTCCGGCCCGGACGGATCGGCACCACGGCCTCGATCGCATCGAGCGCGGCGGTGGGGATGTTCTCGAATTCATAGGTGACGACATCGACCGAGGCGGCGAAACGCGCCAGCGCCCCGGTATCCTCGTAGGGCGCGGTCGTCACGAGCGCGGCGACCTGACCGGCGGGCGGTGCGGGCGCGGGGTCGAAGACGTGACAGCGAAACCCCAGCCGCGAGGCCGCGACCGACAGCATCCGGCCAAGCTGGCCGCCGCCGAGAATGCCGATGGTGGCGCCAGGGGCGAGGCGGGCGGAAACGCGCGGCTCACTCATCGGCGGGCACCTCGGGGATCGAGGCCGAGAGATCGGCGCGCCAGCGCTCGAGCCGCTCGGCCAGCGCCGGATCGTTCAGCGCGAGGATGCCCGCTGCCATCAGCCCGGCATTGGCAGCCCCCGCCGCCCCGATCGCCATGGTCGCGACCGGAAAGCCCTTGGGCATCTGCAGGATCGAATACAGGCTGTCGACGCCCGAAAGCGCCCGGGTCTGGACCGGCACGCCGATCACCGGCACCCGGGTCTTCGAGGCCATCATGCCGGGCAGATGCGCGGCCCCGCCCGCGCCCGCAATGATCACCTGAAGGCCGCGCCCGACCGCGGACTTGCCATAGTCCCACAGCCGGTCCGGGGTACGGTGGGCCGAGACGATCCGCGCCTCGTAGGGGACCTCCAGTGCGTCCAGGATGTCGGCTGCCTGCCTCATCGTGGACCAGTCCGACTGGCTGCCCATGATGATGCCCACTTTCACGTCGCCCATGCGGTTCGACCCCCTCGTTTTTGCGAGCGGGCACTATAGACGTGTGCGGCCGCTACGCAATGATGTCGGGGGTCAGCTGATCCTCGATCAGCGCGATCCGGTCCTTCAGCGACAATTTCTGCTTCTTCAGGCGCTTGATCGTGAAGCTGTCGCCGGTTCCCTTTTCCTGCAGGGCATGGATAGCGTCGTCGAGATCGCGGTGCTCGCGCCGCAGAACCTCCAGTTTGACGCGCAGGACCTCTTCGGATTTCATCTCGCTGGCGATGTTCATCTGGTTCCCGGGGACTGAGTCGCTGCAGTTGCTTCAAGTGTTAACATAGCGGGCGAATGGCCTTGCGGGAAGCCGCTCCGGCTCCCATATCCTGGGTCGGACCGCCGCGGATGCGGGGTCCCGGAAATTCCAGGTCGCTTGTTCAAGGACTTGCCCATGACGAAACTCACCCTTGGCTCCCACCCGTTCCTTCTGGGCTTCGAACAGCTCGAACGCCTTGTCGAGCGAACCGCCAAAACCGGAAACGAAGGCTATCCGCCCTTCAATATCGAACAGACATCCGAAACGGGCTACCGGATCACCCTGGCCGTGGCGGGCTTTCGCGAAGGCGATCTTGCGATCACGGTCGAGGACCGGCAGTTGGTGATCCGCGGCCGTCAGGCCGAGGAGGGCGCCGAGCGGATCTTCCTGCATCGCGGGATCGCGGCACGGCAGTTCCAGCGCAGCTTCGTGCTGGCCGACGGTGTCGAAGTCAGCGGCGCAACCATGGAAAACGGCCTGCTGCATGTCGATCTGAACCGGGCGGTGCCCGAAAGCGTCGTACAGACGATCCGGATTTCCAGAGCGTGAGGTAAACGGTCATGAATGTGAACCACGACCCCCTGCCCGATACGGACGAGCGCATCGTCTATGTCCGGGCTGTCAAGGTGGCCGAGCTGCCCGAGGAACTGCAGCGCCAGGCCCCCGATCTGGACAAGCTTTACGCCGTCCACGACGCGAACGGCGACCGGCTGGCGCTGGTGCGCGACCGCAAGCTGGCCTTCATCCTGGCGCGCCAGAACGACATGGCCCCGGTCAATGTGCACTGACAAGGCACACTGACGACCTTCCCGGATCCGGCAGGGCGCGCCCGCCGCCGACCGCGCAGCGCCTCAGCCACCATGGGCGCGGAAATGCGCCGCGGCGGCATCCCAGGCGCGCGTGCGGATCTCCGGCCGGTCCATCAGGATCTCGTGGCGCCCGTCCTCGACAATCTCGAGCCGGCCGCCCGGCCAGTTCGCCATACGCCGCCGGATCGCGGCGGCGCTGACGACCCGCTCGCGCCCGCCGAGGAAGGTCAGCGCCGGAACCGCCGGCGCGGGCAGCCGCGCCAGTCGCCTTGCCTCGGACAGCGCCTCGCGCAGCCAGGTCACGGTCGGTCCGGCGATGCCGAGATCGGGATGTACCGTCACCTGACGGCACAGCCTCTCGTACATCTCGCGGTCTCCGGTCAGGTCGTTGCCTTCGAAGGCCGTGGTCAGCACATAGGCCCGGGCACCGGTCACGGGCACCCGCGCCGCGCCGCGGCCGATGCCGCTCAGCGCCCGGACCACGGGCGCCGCGACGGGGCCGAGCCGGATCCCCCACATCGGCGCCGAGAACACCGCACTCGCCACGTCGAGCCCCTCGCTCAGCGCGCGCAGCGCGATCGCGCCGCCCATCGAATGGGCCAGAAGGTGATAGGGCCGCGGCAGGTCCAGCGCCCCGGCCGCGCGCCGCACCGCCCGGACATCGGCCTGGAAATCGGCAAAGCGCGCGACATGACCAAGCGAAGCATCCTCCAGCGCCCGGTCGGCCAGCCCCTGCCCGCGCCAGTCGACGACCAGCGTCGCAAAGCCCCGCGCGCGGAGCGCGGCCGCAGCATTGCCGTATTTCTCGACATATTCGGTTCGGCCACAGAACAGGAGCACAGTGCCCCCGGTCGCCTCGCGGCCCCAGAGGCCGACCCTGATCCGCACACCGTCCTCCGTGCGCAGCCACCAGGCGCTGCCATCCGCGGGGCCGTCGGCGACATCTGCGTAAAGCGGCGCCCAGTCCATCCGGATCAGGTGAAGATCTGGGCCAGCTGCATCGCCTTGCCCATGTCGCCCTCGATCTTGAGCTTGCCGGTCATGAAGGCCGTGGTCGGATTGAGCTCGCCCTCCATCATCGCCCGGAACGTCTCGAGGCTGGCCGAAAGCGTCACATCCGCCTCGGCATCGCCTGCATGGGCGCCCTCGGAATCGACGATGATGTCGCCCGTATCCTCGATGGCAAATTTGGCAACGCCGTTGAAACCGCCCGACAGTTTGGCATTGAGGGCCTCGACGGCCTTGTCCAGCGTATCGCTCATTCGAGTACCTCCGATTTGTGAATGCGGGGCATGTCGCCTTTCTCCGCCTGTTACGCTATCTTGTGCCCCGTTATGGCCAATACCTCGCGCATTCTCAATCTTGCCTTCGCGGTATTTCTTGCCTCGGCGGTTTTTTCCGGCTCCGCGCTGATCGCAGAGCGGGGCATCGCCGGCTCCATGCGTGCCGAGGAGCTGCTCGAGGAGTTGCAGCGCCCCGAGCTGCCGAACTGGCAGCGGGTCGAGGATGCGCTCTGGAGCGAATGGTCGAAATCGGGCTCTGCGGCGATGGACCTGCTGCTCAGGCGCGGGCGGGACGCCATCGAGGCCGAGGAGTACGACGCCGCCATCGGGCATCTGACCGCGCTGGTCGACCATGCCCCCGATTTCGCCGAAGCCTACAATTCGCGGGCCCTGGCCTATTACCGCTCGGGGCTTTACGGCCCGGCCCTGGGCGATCTGGCCCATACGCTCGCACTGAACCCGAGGCATTTCGGCGCCCTGACCGGGCTTGGCACCATCCTCGAGGAAATCGGACAGGAAGATCGCGCGCTCGGCGCCTATCGTGCGGCCCGCGCTATACATCCCCACGATCCTGACCTAGAAGACGCCGTGCACCGGCTCGAGATCGTCACCTCAGGCCGGACCCTCTGAAAGACGGGCGAAGGGGCTGAAGGATGACAGCGCAATCGAGGATCACCGCGGTCCTCGGGCCCACCAATACCGGCAAGACCCATTACGCGATCGAGCGGATGCTGGCCCACCGTACCGGTGTCATCGGCCTGCCGCTGCGCCTGCTCGCGCGCGAGGTCTATGACCGGATCGTCGCGCTTCGCGGGCCCTCGGTGGTGGCACTCGTGACCGGCGAGGAACGGATCGTGCCCGAGCGTGCGCAATACTGGGTGGCCACGGTCGAGGCGATGCCCGAGGGTACCGGCGCCGATTTTCTGGCCATCGACGAGATCCAGCTTTGCGCCGATCCCGAGCGCGGCCATGTCTTCACCGATCGCCTGCTGCATGCCCGCGGCCAGCACGAGACCCTGTTTCTGGGGGCCGACACGATGCGCAATGCGATCGCTGCGCTGGTGCCGAAGGCCCAGTTCCTGCGCCGCGAGCGATTCTCCGAGCTGATCCATGTCGGCTCGAAGAAGATCAGCCGGATCCCGCCCCGCTCGGCCATCGTCGGCTTCTCGGTCGAGAACGTCTATGCCATCGCCGAGCTGATCCGGCGCCAGAAGGGCGGCTGTGCGGTGGTGATGGGCGCGCTCTCGCCCCGGACCCGCAACGCCCAGGTCGCGCTCTACCAGAATGGCGATGTCGATTATCTGGTCGCGACCGACGCCATCGGCATGGGGCTCAATCTCGACATCAAGCATGTGGCCTTCTCGGCACTGTCGAAATTCGATGGGCGCCGGATGCGCCCGCTCTGGCCGAACGAGCTGGCCCAGATCGCGGGCCGCGCCGGGCGCCATACCCAGAATGGCAGCTTCGGCGTCACCGGCGAGGCCCGCCCGCTGCCCGACGAGGTGGCCGAGGCCATCGTCGAGAACCGTTTTGACCCGGTCGCGCGCCTGCAGTGGCGCAATTCCAGGCTCGACTTCGGAACGCCGGAGCGGCTGATTGCCGCGCTTGAGACACACGCAGAGGGCGAATGGCTGACCCGCGTGCGCGAATCCGACGACCTGCACGCGCTCAAGTCGCTGTCGGGCCTGCCGGACCTGCGCGCCCGGATCCGCGACTCGCGCGATGTCAAACTTCTCTGGGATGTCTGCCGAATACCCGATTTTCGCGGGATTTCCGCGGCCGAGCATGCTGGATTGCTGGAACGCATCTTCGGCTTCCTGCACAATGCCGGGCGGGTGCCCGACGACTGGATGGCCCGCCAGGTCCGGCGGATAGACCGGACAGACGGCGACATTGACACGCTGTCGAAACGTCTGGCCTATATCCGCACCTGGACGTATGTCGCCCAGCGCACGGGGTGGGTCGCGGACGAACCGCATTGGCGCGCCCAGACCCGTGCGGTAGAGGACCGCCTGTCGGACGCGCTGCATGGCGCATTGACGCAAAGATTCGTAGACCGGCGGACCTCCGTTCTGCTCCGCCGGTTGAAACAGAAGGAGAGCCTTGTGGCCGAGGTGAACGACAAGGGTGAGGTGACGGTCGAGGGACAGTTCGTCGGCCGCCTGGAGGGCTTCCGCTTCCGGCAGGACGCGTCTGCCAGCCCCGATGAAGCCAAGACCCTGCGCCAGGCGGCGCTGGTGGCGCTAGCCCCCGAATTCCATCTGCGCGCCGACCGCTTCTACAACGCGCCCGATACCGAGCTCGATTTCACCGAGCAGGGCGGGCTGATGTGGGGCGAGCACGCGGTGGGCAAGCTGGTGGCGGGCGCCGACCCGCTGAAACCCGGCATCGACGCCTTCGTCGACGACGAGGCCGGCCCCGACGTGATCGAGAAGGTCCGCCGGCGGTTGCAGCATTTCATCGACCGCCGGGTGGCGACGCTGTTCGAGCCGCTGCTGAACCTGCAGCGCGACGAGACCCTGACCGGACTGACCCGGGGCTTTGCCTTCCGCATGGTCGAGGCGATGGGCGTGCTGTCGCGCGACGGCGTCGCACAGGAGGTCAAGGAACTCGACCAGGAGGCCCGCTCGGCGCTGCGCAAGCATGGCATCCGCTTCGGGCAGTTCACGATCTTCATGCCGCTCCTGCTGAAGCCCGCGCCGACCCGTCTGCGGCTGGTGCTGTGGTCGCTGGCGCACAATCTGGACGAATTCCCCGAAAGCCCGCCGCCCGGGCTGGTGACGATCCCGGTGATGCCGGGCGTCTCCGAAGATGTCCACCGGCTGGCCGGATACCGCCCCGCGGGAACCCGCGCGATCCGGATCGACATGCTGGAACGGCTGGCCGACCAGATCCGCTCGGAAGACACCCGGGCAGGCTTCGAGGCCAAGGCCGACATGCTGTCGATCACCGGCACCACGCTCGAGCAGTTCGCCGACCTGATGCAGGGACTGGGCTATCGCGCCGAGAAAGGCGAGCGGCCCAAGGTCAAGGCGGCGCCCGCCCCTGCGGCGCAGCCCGACGAAACCGCAGCGGACATCGCCGCTGGAGCGGAGACCCCGAGCGCCGGGGAAAGCGCGCCCGACACGGCAAGCGACAGCACCACGGCCGAAACGCCGGTCGAGCATCCTGCAGAAGTCGCGGACCCGGCACCCGAAGCCGCAGATGCCCAATCCGCAGACACGCCCGCGGATACGGGAACAGATGCGGAGACCGCCCCCCCGGCAGAGACCGGGACAGAGACGCCTTCAGAGGCGGCGGCTGAACAGGAGGCGGACAAGGACGCCTCCGGCAGCACCGCACCGGCCGAGGTCGAGGTCTTTTACACCTTCACCTGGGCGCCCCGGCGGCGGCCCGCCGGCCGCCCGCGCGGCGACCGCCCGCAACAGCAGGCAGGCGACGGCGCGCGCGGTCGCGGCGGCAAGCCCGGCGGCGGGGGCAAGGGCAAGCATGGCGGGAAGCCCGGCGGCAAGGGCGGCAAGGGCGGACCGCGCCATGACGGGCCCAAGACCTTCGAGGCCCGTCCGCCCCGCAAGGAAAAGCCCATCGACCCCGACAACCCCTTCGCCGCCGCGCTGATGGGGCTGAAGACCAAGAAGTAGCTCGCGGGTGAGCGACGCGGCCCCGCGCCGGACTGCCAGGCTGGACAAGTGGCTCTGGCAGGCCCGCTTCTTCAAGACGCGCACGCTGGCCACCAAACTGGTGGCCGGCGCGCATGTGCGCGTGAACGGCACCAAGACCGACAAGCCCGCCCAACGGATCGGCCCGGGCGACACCCTGACCTTTCCGCAGGGCCAGGACATCCGCGTGGTGCGCGTTCTCGCCCTGACAGAACGCCGCGGCCCCGCGACCGAGGCGCGCACCCTTTACGAGGACTTGACCCCGATCAAGGCGCCCGCGCCCGCAAGCCCTAGATACGATGGCGGAGGTCGCCCGACAAAAAAGGAGCGCCGCGACCTTGACCGAAGCCGCAAACCGCCGCTTGAATGATCGGCGGTCGTGGTTTAGGTCCAGCCAGATCGGAAAATCGAGAGTTCGCCCATGACTTACGTCGTCACCGACAACTGCATTGCCTGCAAATATACCGACTGTGTCGAGGTCTGCCCCGTGGATTGTTTCTACGAGGGCGAGAACATGCTGGTGATCCATCCCGACGAGTGCATCGACTGCGGCGTCTGCGAACCCGAATGCCCGGCCGACGCGATCCGGCCCGACACCGAGCCGGACATGGACGAGTGGGTCGAATTCAACCGGAAATATGCCGAAACCTGGCCCTGCATCATCACCCGCAAGGATCCGCTGCCCGAAGCGGAGGAACGGGACGGCGAAGAAGGGAAACGCGCCAAGTATTTCTCGGAAACCCCCGGCGCCGGCGGCTGAGCCCCGGCAGTCGACGCCCGGCAGTCAACGATTGCCGCTTGCGGCCCTGAGCGGGGAATAGCGCGCACATTCATGTGCTTGCCCCTACGGAAAGAGCGTAACGCTTTCCGTAAGGCGTTTTTTGTGTTATGGTTCCTTTACAAAGTGGCAGACCGAACCCTTAAACCACACGCAGAATCAACCTTCTGCGGTGTGGTTTTTCAGCGCCGAAAGACTGGATGAGCCGGATGCCGACCGGCACGGGCCTTTCTCTTGTCGCTGCCCCTGCGGTCTATGCGAGGAAGTGCTGAATGACAAAGACCAAGAAATCCGAGTTCCGCCCCAACGATTACGTGGTCTATCCCGCCCATGGCGTGGGTCAGATCGTGTCGATCGAGGAGCAGGAAATCGCAGGCATCCCGCTCGAGCTCTTCGTCATCTCCTTCGAGAAGGACAAGATGACCCTGCGGGTGCCGACCAACAAGGCGACCGAGGTGGGCATGCGCTCGCTCTCGACCCCCGATGTGGTGTCGAAGGCGATGGCGACGCTGAAGGGCAAGGCCAAGGTCAAGCGCGCGATGTGGTCGCGTCGCGCCCAGGAATACGAACAGAAGATCAATTCGGGCGACCTGATCTCGATCGCCGAAGTGGTGCGCGATCTTCACCGCGCCGACGACCAGCGCGAGCAGAGCTATTCCGAACGGCAGCTCTACGAGGCGGCGCTCGAACGGCTGACCCGCGAAGTGGCCGCGGTTGCGGGCATGGACGAGGCCGGCGCGCAAAAGCAAGTCGACGAGGTTCTGGTCTCGCGGGCCGCCTGATCCCGGCGACGGATCCTCGTCCGCCCCATCCGATCTCAGCAGGACACCGACCGCTCTGCGGCAGGTGTCCTTGCTTTTTCAGATGTCCTCTGTCCTGCCCCGGCCCCGCTTCGCAGCCATGCCAGAGGACATCGCTGCCGCACCGGAAAACCGGGCCCGCGACGGCATGACAGGCATGACCTGTGCCCCCGCAGCAACCATGCCGCGATGCAAAAAAGCTTGTTCCTGAAAGCAGTTGATCAACCCCCGGTCGTATGCGAGAACGGTCGCGAGGATCGAGCGCGAGGCTTGATTGACGTGATCGGCCGCAGGCGCGGGCTTGAAGAAAGCGGGGCACGCGTTCCTGATGGACATCGAAGCCGATCCTCGTCCGCGCCTCTCCGGTTTCCCTCCAGAAGATGTCGCAGCGGTGATCGGGATCGGAGCTCCGGCAGACGGATCCTCGGCGCTCGAGAGCTTCTTCGCGACTTGTCCGGCCGGGTCCGGGGCCGCCTTCGTGGTGATCCAGGACCTCGCACCGGGGCAGGAAAGTCGGCTGGCCGAGCGTCTGGCGCGGTACAGCCCGATGCCGGTCGAGATGATGAAGACCGACACCCGGATCGCCCCCGACCATGTCTACCTGCTCCCGCCCGGCAAGCTGGTACGGATCGAGAAGGGCCTGCTGCGGCTTGCCCCGCGCGGTGACGGTCCGGCCCTCCCCATCGACATCTTCTTCACGTCCCTGGCCGGGGAATGCGGCGCCCGGGCCTGCGGCATCGTTCTGTCGGGCACCGGCCCGGACGGCAGCCGCGGCGCCATCGCGATCAACGCCGCCGGCGGGCTGGTCCTGAGCCAGGACAGCGGGGAAGCGGGAGGCAACGCCATGCCGGCCGGCCTGCGCCGCGCCGGGATCGTCGATGCCGGATTGCCGGCGACCGAGCTCGCCCGGCGCGCGCTCGACCGTCGGCAATGGCCGCCGCAGATCCCCCTCGGGCCAGAGCCCGCGGCCCGCGAACAACCGTTCCCGGAAGAGAGCGAGGCGATCTTGCAGGCGCTCGAGGACGCCACGGGCACCGATTTCAGGCTTTACAAGAGCTCGACGGTCCTGCGCCGGATCGGCCGGCGGATGCAGGTCCTCGGCCAGCCGGATCTTAAAAGCTATGCCGCGCTGCTGCAGAGCCTGCCCGGCGAGGTCACGGCGCTGAACCGCGAGTTGCTGATTTCGGTCACCCGCTTCTTCCGCGACGAAGAGGCGTTCCGGGTGATCGGGGACCGCGTGATCCCCGGGATCGTCGAGACGCTTCCGCCCGGCCAGACCGCGCGGGTCTGGGTGGCGGGATGCGCGACCGGTGAGGAAGCCTATTCCCTCGCGATGCTGCTGCATGAGGCGTTTGACAAGGCCGGGCGACAGCCGAGGATCAAGGTCTTTGCCACCGACATCAACCCGGACAGCCTGCAAGTCGCCTCGGCGGGCAGCTACCCGGCCTCGGCCGGCGCAGAAATCAGCCCCGAGCGGATGGAGCGCTATTTCCGGACCGATGGCGACAGGCTGCAGGTGAGACACGCGCTGCGCCGGTCGCTGGTCTTCGCCCGTCACGACCTGCTCTCGGACCCGCCGTTCAGCCGGATGGATCTGGTCAGTTGTCGCAATACGCTGATCTATTTCCGTCCGGCCGCACAGAAGGACGCGCTGCTGCGGCTGCAATATGCGATCCGCAAATCCGGTCACCTGTTCCTCGGCAGCAGCGAGACCCTGTCCAGCCTTCAGAACGGGTTTCAGCCGGTCGATGCCCGGCACAAGGTCTTTGTCCGGGTCTCGTCACGGCCATCGGGCCAATTCGCCCTGTCCTCGCTGAAAACCTCGTCCCGCCATGATCGGAGACCGACCCCGCTTCAGGCCGGCGACGACGATGATCCGGAGATCCGCCCCGCAATGAGCGCAGAGCCACCCTCCCCCCGCAGCCGCGCCCCGCTCTCCGACAGGCCAGCCACAGCCTCGCCCGGCTACTGCGCCCTGCCCTGCATCATGGTCAATGACAGGCACGAGGCGATCCATCTCTTCGGCGACCTGCGGCCGTTCCTCCCGTCCCGCCCCGGCGTGGCCGGTCCAGAACTGGCCCGGATCCTGCCCGAAGCGCTGGTCGCCACGGCACGCCGCCTGCTCGATCTGGCGATGGCCAGCAACACGGCCCGGAGCTCGGATCCGGTCGAGATGCCGCTTGCCGGGACGGACGGCCTGTTGCGGCTGCATGCGGTGCCCTTGCCAGCCGCAGCGCTCGGCTCTGGCGCATTGCTGAGCTTCGAGAGGCTCGGTCAGGCATCGCAGAACAGCCCGGAAGGCGGCAAGCCAGTCGAGCTGCCGGCCGAGGCCCAGGCCCGGATCGACGGTCTCGGACGCAAACTCGACAGGACCCGGGCCGATCTCGAGGCCACGATCCAGGAACTCGAAACCTCGAATGAGGAACTGCTATCGGTCAATGAGGAGCTGCTCGCCTCGAACGACGACTTGCAGGGCGCCAACGCAGAGCTGCAATGGGTCAACGAAGAGATCAACGCGCTCAATGCCGATTATCAGGAAAAGATGGCCCTGATGAACCGGCTGAATGCCGATCTGGGCAGTATGGTCCAGTCGGCGGGCGTGGCGACGGTGTTCCTCGACGAGGCGCTGCTCATCACCCGCTTCTCGCCGGAGGCCTGTTCGGTCTTCAAGCTGCGCGACAGCGATATCGGGCAACCGCTCTGCGACATCGCCCACAAGCTGCACTATCCCGACCTGCTGGAAGACATCCGCGACACGATCCGCAGCGAAGCCGGTTTCGAGCGCGAGACCACGGCCGAGGATGGCGCGCTGTATCGGGTGCGGATCACGCCCTATGCGATACAGGCCTCGGGTCATCGCGGCGCCCTGGTGACGCTCAGGGATGTCACCGCCCATCGCGATCTCGCGCGGTTACGGGGCGTGATCGACGCAATGCCCGAACCTGTCGCGGCCCTGGATGCCGACGGCACCATCACGCTGGTCAACAAGGCCTGGAAGCGCTGCGCCCATTCAGGCGGCGATGCCGCGCCGGATCATTGCAGCCCCGGCGGGAATTACCTCGCGGCCTGCCTGATGCCGCCACAAGGTCTGCCGGTACCGTTCGACCCCGAGGATCCGGGCCTCGCCCTGCGGGCGCGTGAGGGGCTGAAATCGGTTCTCGAGGGCCGCCAGCCCAAGTTCTCGGTGGAATATCCCTGTCACGGACCGACCGAAGGGCGCCGGGTCTGCATGACGGCTACCCCGGTCCCCGGAAGCGCGGTCGGGGCGGTGATCCGGCACGTCGAAATCGACCCATGGCTCCGGAAGGGAACGGGCGCCAGCCCCGACCAGCGTGAAAAGACGCAACGTCACGGCGGCTAAGTCTTAAAAAAACCAGTCTGAATCAGCAGTCTCGCTAAAGTTGTTCAATAGATCGTTAGCTTTGTCGGAGGACAGTCCGGACGGTTAGCGTGACTTCGCCGAGGACTGTGCCGGAAATGGGACGATACAATGCGCCGGCTCCCCTGCCGGCCGCAGAAGACGACAGGACGAGTGACATCGGGAAAGCTTCCCGCCGGCCTTCCGGGCAATCGTTCGAGTTCGAGCTCCAGGCCTTCCCCCGTCAGGCGTCGGCCTGCGGCCCCGAGACCCCTGCAAACCATTCCGACCGGCTCGAGCTGATCCAGCTCGAGCTGGAAATGCAGAACCGGGAACTGGTCGAGGCGCAGGCCGTCTCGGAAAGGGAGCGGCGCAAATACCTGACCCTCTTCGAACGCCTTCCGCTGCCTGCGGTTGTTCTTGACCGGAGCGGGGTGGTGCGCGAGGCCAATGAGGCCGCGGCCGCCGTGTTCGGCTGTTCCGCGACCGAGCAGCTCTGCAACCGCTCCGTCTACCGCATGCTCGACGCGGAAGCCCGAAGCCGCGTGCATGCCTATCTGGCCGCACCGCCCTCCGTCACCGAAGAGGGCTCCGCCACCGAGATCCCGCTCCATGTCGGCAGGCCCCATGACGGGGCATATCTGTCCTATAGCGCCCACCTGGCCCGGCTTCCGGCCTGTTCCGAAGAGGACGGCCGGGTGCATATGCTTCTGGTCGACCGCCATTCCGACGACCGGCAGGAACGCGAAGGCCGCTGTCGGCAGATGCTGAGCGACTCGACCTCGACCCTGATCCATGCCTTCGACCTGACCGGCAACCTGATCTTCGCCAACCGGGCCGCCAGCGCCTATCTGGAGGGCGCCGAGACACTGAGCGTCGAGCAGCGCCGCGCCTTCGACGGGCTGCTGGGCTCGCGCGCGCTCGATATCGAGGTGCTGATCGCGGGAAAGCCGATCAGCAATCAGGGCAGCTATGCCGCCGCCCCCGAGGACCGGCGCAGCTTCCTGATCCAGAAATTCCCGCTTCGCGACGATAGCGGCAAGATCTTCGCCGTCGGCGGGACCTCGACCGATGTCAGCACGCTGATGGCCGGCCAGTCCGATCTCTATGCTGCCTTCAGCCTCGCCAAGGACCTCGCCAATCGCGACTCCCTGACCGGACTCGCCAACCGTCCGGGCTTCGTGGAAAGGCTGCGCGGCGCGCTGGCGGGGCTCGACCCGGCGGGCAAGGGGCTGGCGCTGGGATTTCTCGACATCGACGCCTTCAAGGACATCAATGACGGCATGGGCCACGAGATCGGCGACGCGATCCTGTCGGCCTTCGCCCGGCGGCTGGAAGACACCATGGGCGAGCGGGCCTGCCTCGGCCGGTTCGGCGGCGACGAATTCCTGTTCTTCATCGCCGACAGCACCCCCGAAGAGGCCGAACGTCTGCTGCAAAGGACGCTCGGCGATATCCGCTCGCCCTATGAGGTGGCGGGAACCAAGGTGCTGCTGACCTGCAGCGCCGGGCTCAGCCACGCCCCGCGCGATGCCACCCGCGCCGAGGACCTGCTGCGCGCCGCCGACATGGCGCTTTATTCCGCCAAGTCGAACGGCCGCGACCGGATCTCGCATTTCAGGGAAAGCCTGCGCTTCACCAGCGAGCGGCGGTTGCAGGTGTTCAGCGCCTTGCGCAAGGCGCTTTGCGAGGACAGCTTCCGGCTGGTCTTCCAGCCCAAATTCGACATTTCCGACCGGCGCAGGATCGTCGGCGCCGAGGCGCTGCTGCGCTGGCGCGACCCGCAGCTTGGCGAGGTCTCTCCGGCCGAATTCGTCCCTCTGGCCGAGGCCAACGGCCTTCACAACGCACTCGACCTGCGGGTGCTCAAGCTGTTCGCCCGGCAGCAGGGCGAATGGGTACGGCGCGGGCTGCGGCTGCCGGTCTCGGTGAACCTCTCGGCCCGTTCGCTGCAAAGCACCGAGCTGGTGCCCTCGGTCCTGGCACTGCTCGACTATCACGACATTCCGCCCGAATTGCTGCTGCTCGAGATCACCGAGACCGGCCTGATGACCTGTGCCAGCGAGGCGCCCCGGAACCTGGCCAGGCTGGCCGATGCCGGGGTGCGGATCTCGATCGACGATTTCGGGACCGGCTATTCCTCGCTTGCCTATCTGCAAAAGCTGCGCCCGAGCGAACTGAAGATCGACCGCAGCTTCATCGCTCAGCTCGATGCCCGGGACGAGGCCTCCGAGCGTATCGTCCGGGCGATGCTGGCGCTCGCCGAGAGCCTGCAGCTCTCGACCGTGGCGGAAGGGATCGAGACCGAGGACCAACTGGCCTGGCTGGTCGAAAACGGCTGCGAATTCGGTCAGGGCTTTCTGGTCAGCCCGGGGCTTGAGATCCCGGCCTTCGAAGCCCTTCTGTCCGAATAGGACCGCCCTGCCCGGGCGATCGTTCGGGGCAGAGCCGGAAAAGCCAGGGGGCGGCGCATCGCACCGCCCCGCATCGCAAGATCTGTCACGTCATGGCTGGCTGGGGGTCCGCGTCGCTGGCTCGGCATGTGGCTGGCGGCGAACGGACCTGGCTGGCGCGGACCGATCAGGCGTTTTCTTGTTCGAAGTGACCGCACCAGTCGTCGGTTTTCACCACCGGCCACAGGCCGCGGGCATCGGCTTCGGGCTGCGTGATCGGCGGATTGTACCGGCACAGACCGGCGGCCTCGGCGGTCTTGCCGCTGTTGAGGGCATGATCCTGGAAGAAGGTGCAGCTGCTGCAAGCTTGGGCGGACATCCAATGTCTCCTTTTGGTTCAGAGGCGTCGCCCAGCCGCGGCGCCCTGAATGCCATATAAGCATCCGACCCGGAGATTGCAAGATTTTATCTTTATAAATCAAATGGTTGATAGATATTGTCAGGCATCGATCCATGACTTTTTCAGTCGGAATTCGATCTGCCGCAGCCTCTGTCCCTTTGTCATCGACCGGCCAGGGCCTGCGGCAGGCCGCCCATCCCCGCGCGGGGCGGAGGCAAGCCCCTTCCCCTCGCAGCTATAACCTGATAAAAAGAGTCGGGTACATGGGAGCCATCCCGGCCCCAGCGCAGATATCGCCACGCGTCAAGACAGGCCCCAGCTCTTTGCCCGGCCCCCTGTCCGCTCTCCGGAGGACATGGATGACAGTGCAAAGCGTGACAGCCTCCGGGCAAAGGGCCCCCGACCCGTTCTTCGCCCGCATCTCGGACGACCCGCTCGCGGGCGCCTTCCCGGGCGGGATGCGGGCGCATGCCCATGGCCAGGCCAGCGCGGTGCCGGCCGAGGACATGCACGCGCTCTGGGACCGGCTTTGCGCCACACCGCGCCATGGCCCCACGGTGGCTTATGTGCATGTGCCCTTCTGCGAGAACCACTGCCTGTTCTGCGGCTTCTACCAGAATCCGTGGCGGCGCGAGGCAGGCGCCCCCTATGTCGAGGCGGTGCTGGCGCAAATGCGCGCCGGGGCGGCAACGGCGGCGCAGCAGGGTCACCCGATCCGCGCCCTCTATCTCGGCGGCGGTACCCCCTCTGCCCTGTCCGCCCGCGATCTCGCCCGGCTGGTCGGCAGTCTTCGCGAGACCCTGCCGCTGAGCCCGGATTGCGAGATCACGCTGGAGGGACGGATCGTCAGTTTCGGGCTCGAGAAGGCACGGGCGGCCTTCGACGCCGGCGTCAACCGCATCTCGCTCGGCGTGCAGAGCTTTGACGACCGCGTGCGCCGCCGTCTCGGCCGCAAATCCACCCGAAGCGAGACGCTGCGCTTTCTCGAAGGCCTCGTCGCGGCCGATTGCGGAGCAGTGGTGATCGACCTGATCTACGGCCTGCCGGGCCAGGACCGCGCCACCTTCCGCGACGATCTGCGGATGGCCACCGCGCTGGGGATCGACGGGCTCGATCTCTATGCGCTGAAGACGATCCCCGGCACGCCGCTCCTGCTGGCTCAGGAGAAGGGCAAGCTGCTTCCGGCCGCGCCCCACAGCCTTGGCCATTATTACGCCGATGGTTGCGAGGAGATGGAGCGGGCCGGATGGGACGCGATCTCGACCACCCATTGGCGGCGCGGCCTGCGCGAACGCAACCTCTACAATGCCGATATCAAGTCCGGCGCCGCCTGCCTTGCCTTCGGCGCGGGCGCGGGCGGCAATATGCACGGCCATGGCTACCGGCTGCAGCCCGATCTCGACGCCTATGCCGAGGCCACCCGGCAGGGCGGCCGGGCGCCGCTGGCGGGGCTGATGCGCCCCTCGGCCCTGGCACCGGTGCATAACGCGATAAAGGCGGGGATGGAGCGCGGGCGGCTCGACCCCGCCCCCGTCGAGCGGGCGCTTGCGGAATGCGGCCTCGCGCTCCGCTTCGAGGATCTGGCCGCGCCGCTTCTGACGCAGTGGCAGGAAGCGGGGTTGATGACGGCCGGGACCGGAGCCCTGCCTCTGACGCTTGCCGGGCGGTTCTGGCAGGTGGCGATGACCGCGAGGCTCATCGCCTGGACCGATCGCTCCGTCCGTGAGGCCACCCGTGAGGCATGCAGCCCAGAGGAGACGACAGCATGACCCCGCGCGCATCCGTCCGTCTTTCCCGCAACAGGACGATCCGAACCGCAGGACCGCTTTCGGGACGCCATCTCTTCGTGTTCGGCGCGGGCTTCTGCGCAGGCCTCGCGGCGCTTCGCGCCCGCGACGCGGGCGCCCGGGTCTCGGCCACTACCCGCGACCCGCTGCGCGCGGCCGAACTGGCCGAGCAAGGCATCGGGATGCATCTTTTCGACACCGCCGCCAGCGAGCGTCGGGCCGGTCTGGCCGACATGCTGGAGGGCGTCACCGATCTGCTGATCTCGGTCCCGCCCGGCGCCGGGGGCTGTCCGGTCCGCGCCGCGCTCGTCTCCGCCGGGGCGCTGCGTTCCGGACCGGGATGGATCGGCTATCTGTCCTCGACCGGGGTTTACGGCGATTGCGGCGGCGCCTGGATCGACGAGACCCGCGCCCCGGCGCCGCGAACCGCCGATGCCCGCGCCCGGCTGATCGCCGAAGGCGACTGGGCCGCACTGGCTGCCGATGGCGGCGCCGCGCTCGACATCCTGCGCCTGTCCGGCCTTTACGGTCCCGGGCGCCGCAACGCACTGGACCGGATGCGAAGCCCCGGCATCCGGGCCGTGCTGCGCCACGGGCAGGTGTTCAACCGCATCCATGTCGAAGATGCGGCAGGCGCGATCCTGGCCGCCATGTCCGCCCCCGCGGGCCAGCGTCTCGTGAACGTCGCCGACGACCTGCCCGCCCCCGCTCATGCGCTTCTGGATCATGCCGCGCGGCTTCTGGGCCGCCCGCCCGCGCCGCGCGTGCCGCTCGGGGAGGCCGGGCTGCCGCCCGTCGCGGCGGCGTTCTGGGCCGAGAACCGGCGCATCCGCAACGACCGGCTGAAGGCCCTGCCCGGGTTCGCGCTGCGCTATCCCACCTATCGCGAGGGACTTGCCGCAATTCTCGCCGAAGAGCGCGCAGGTATCGCCACAACCGCCGCAGAATAGCCGCAGCACCTCTCACCCCCCAGGCTCTGCCCGCCGGAGCACCCGCAAGAAGGAGACATGACATGATGCCCCCCGCAATGCCGAAAACCCCGCGAGGCCGCCCATGAGCCGCGCCGAACACAGCTTCCGCACCGGCGCCACCCCGGTGCATGACGCCCGGGTCCTGACCGATGGTGAGATCACCACCCGGATCCTGCTGGACGGCGTCGCCTACACCCTGCGCATCACCCGCGCGGGCAAGCTGATCCTGACGAAATGACCCCGGATCGCGGTTCACGGGGGGCCGCCCCCGTCGCCACGCTCGACGAGCTGCCGCCGCTCGAGCGGGCCGCGATCCGTTGCCTGCGCGGCTGGTCCGACGGCCCCGCGACCCGGGCTCGCATGCGTCGCAATTTCGGACAGATCCTCGGCCCGCGCGCCGAAGCGCAGGAAGAGCTGCTCGACGCCGTGACAGAGCTTGTCCGGGGTGCCGGGCGGCGCCCGATGGCCGGCCACCGCCCCGCCCATCGCGAGGTCGGCGGCGATGAGAACGCCTTCGCCCAGATGGTGGCGGCCGCCCTTGTCGGCGAGCGCGAGGATGCCTTCCTCTTCGCGCTGGCCCTGATGGAGCCGCAGGCCGCCGCGCAGGCGGTCGCGGTCGCGCAAGAGCTTGGAATGGCGCTGCTGGGGTTGGTGCGGGCGCATCCGGCCAATGATGGCCCCGCCAGTCACGGCCAGCTGCTGCACTGATACGGGGGCCGGGCCCTTGCCGGGGCCCGGCCGTCCTGACCGTCTCGGAGGAAATTGCCCCCCTGCCGACCCCGATGTGCCGCAGGGCGCGCGCGATGGCCTGCCCGCCGCGGCACGTCGACAGGGGGGATGCGTCAGGAAACCGCCGGTCCCCGATCGCATTGCGCCCTGGCCGGTTGTCCCTGCCCCGAAGGCAGGGCACCGGTCAGGGCCGCCAGGTCGGACATCGCCACGAGAAAGGTCTCGGAGGCATTGCCCTCGCAGATCAGCATCGCCGCGGTATGGGCCCGGCTGCGTCGGCCGCGGCGCAAGGCCACCAGCACCTCCATGAACTGGCGCTCATGCGGGCTGAGGATCCGGGCACAGCCCGGGCAGTCCGGGTTCGAGAAACGGAACCCCGAGCCCCGCGCGGCACGCATCTGCTGCACCGCCGCCAGCACCGCCACCGCGATCTCGGAGGCCCGCGCCCGGGCCATCCCCGGCGGGAACATCGCCTCGGCCTTGGCGAAGGCGTTGATCCAGGCCTGGCTGTTCGGAAAGGCGAAACTCTGGAAATAGTGACGCGCAACGGTCAGAACGCCCTGCTCGGACGGATCGTAGCCCGCCTCGGCCAGCGGCCGGTCCTGTGGCCCGAGACGGCGCTCGCAGCCGGAGCCCCTCATGCAATGCGCTCCAGCCGGCCGGCAGCCTTGCCGGAAGGTCCCGGATGGCGCGGCCCCCATGCCCCGGCAAAGGCCGGTTTCCATGCATGGCGACGGCCGGCGCGGAAACCGGCAGAGCCTTCGGACGACATCATGGGCAGATCCTCCAGTTTCGTTTCCGGGGAGGCGGCAGGCAGGCCGACCGCAACGGCCAGCAGCCCGCAGGCCTCCCCGAAAGCCTGATGTTCCGGTCTCGGCTGGGCGCAAACCGCCGCTGGCGTGAGCTTGTGCCTAATCTGACAAAATCAGTCGGATAAGGCAAGCCCCCTTCCCCGCCCTGCTGAGAACGACCGGCAGGCCCTTGCCTTCCACCCGTCTCTGCCCCTTCGAGATAGGGATGATTTTCCGTTTTCGAAGATCTTGACGGCGCGGCCGGGTCTTCCTTTATGAGCATCGGAAACGCCCGTTCGGGGTTTTCGGGAACACGCGACAGGTCCGGCTCGACGAGCGGACCGCCGGGGTTTGTCCGCAAGGAAAGCCGCCGGGGTCGTCAGGACATCAACCGCCGCCGCACGGCGGGACCTGAAGCATGTTCGCCCCCAGGGGCGTCTCCGCCGGTGCGCATCAGCGCCCCGGTATTGCGATCGACGCAAGCAAGGAGACGTGTCATGCTCTATCCGTCCACATTCGCTGCGGACCCGTTCGCGCTGATGCGCCAGATGGGCCGCGACCTCGACCGGACCCTCGGCGCAAGGCTCGGCGCTCGGACAGCCGCCTTTCCGGCGGTCAATGTCTGGCAGAATGACGAGGCCGTGGCGATCACCGCCGAGCTGCCGGGCATCGCCCCGTCGGATATCGACATCACGATCAAGGACAATGTCCTGACGCTGTCGGGCGAGCGCCGCGCGCCGGAGTTCGGCGACAGCGCCATCTGGCACCGGCGCGACCGCACCTATGGGCGTTTCAGCCGCGCGATCCGCCTGCCCTTCCCCGCCCGCGACGACCAGGTCGAGGCGCGCTTCGTCAATGGCGTGCTGCGCGTGGTCGTGGCGCGTCCCGAGGAAGACAAGCCGCGCCGGATCGAGATCAAGGCCTTGTGAGAGGAGGACGCCAGATGACCACCGACATGACTGCACCCGACAAAAGCCCCGCCGACGCGCCGGAAACCGCCCGTGGCGGCCGCATCTACCGCCCGCTGGCCGATATCGTCGAATGCGACGACACCGTGACGCTGCTGCTGGAGATGCCCGGCGTCGCCGCGTCCGATGTCGAGATCGCGCTGGAAAACCGGGTGTTGACGATCAGCGGCCGCGCCGAAACCGCCCGGCCCGAACGGCTGCAACTGGTTCATGCCGAATATGGCGAGGGCGATTACGAACGCGCCTTCACCCTGTCGCAGGATGTCGACCCCGACCGGATCGCGGCCGAGATGAAGGACGGGCTGCTGCGCGTGACCCTGCCACGCGCCGAAGCCGCGCAACCGAAGAAGATCGCCGTCAGGTCCGCCTGAGCGGATCGCGCATGGAAAGGAGGACGTATCATGCAGATCAGGGATCTCATCCCCTGGGCGCGGAAGGAGCACAACCCCGAGCCCAAAACCGTAAACGGAAACGGAACTGGCGAGGACAACCCGATCGCGGCATTGCAACGCGACATGAACCGCGTCTTCGAGGGGTTCTGGAACCGCCTCGGCGCGCGCGACTGGCCGCTGGGAGGCGATGCGAAATCAGATGTCGTCGAGACCGCCGATGCCATCGAGGTGTCGATCGAGCTGCCCGGCATGGAGATGAAGGACATAGAGGTCTCCGTCACCGACGACACCCTGACCGTCAAGGGCGAGAAGAGGGTCGAGCGCCAGGAAGAGAAGACCGGCTATTACCTGTCCGAACGCAGCTATGGCGCGATCTATCGCAGCCTGCCGCTGCCGCCCGGCGTCGATGGCAGCAAGGCCGAGGCCTCGTTCCGGAACGGGGTGCTGACGATCCGCCTGCCGCAGACGGCCCAGGCGCAGTCGCGAGTCAGGAAGATCGAGGTGCAGGGCGCCTGAGCCCTGCCCGAAAGACGAACCGGCCGCCATCCCGGCGGCCGGACCCTGTCGCCTTCTCCACCGGCGGCACCGCGCGGTTCACCCCGTCGTCACGCAAAGGTTCCGTGCGGCCGCCGCCCGATCCGAACCGGGATCGAAGCGGCCTTCCTCCTTGTCATGTCCTGGGGGCTGCTGCGAGGCGCGCGACCGGGGCGCTTTCCAGCTAAGTTCGGAGAGGAGGGTCTCCACCGGCACGATCGCACCGGAATGCGGGCGCGCGCCGTCAGGCGGTGTGACGCGGCCTGCCAGGGCTGCACCCGGTGCCGTTTTTCGCTGCAGTCGGGGCGGCCGGCATCCTCTGTACCCGAGGTTCCATCCTCTGCCCCAGAAACAGCAGAAAGGCGGCCGAAGGCGCGGCCGCAGAGAGCCGCCGACGACCTGCCGGGCCCGCGGAAGACGCATCCCCCGCTGCTCCCCGACAGGCCGCCGGACGACGGCAGGGACGGCCTAGAGCGGCCGCGCCTGTTCATAGCCGCGCGCAGAGACGCCGCGCGGCGTTGTCAGCAGGTGATCGGGCGTCAGGCGCAGCGTGTCCATCGCGATCATCCGTTCCTCGTCGGTGGGCACGACCAGCGTCGCCACCGACGCGTCGGGGGCGCTGATATTCGGATACCCGTCGCGCGCCACCTCATTCGAGGCCTCGTCGATCCGAACCCCGAGGAAGCCGAGACCGGAACAGATCCGCGACCGGATCTCGGCACTGTTCTCGCCAATGCCCGCGGTGAAGACCAGGGCGTCGAGCCCGTCCATCGCGGCGGCATAGGCGCCGATGGTCTTCTTGATCTGATAGACGAAGATATCGACCGCCAGCGCGCAGCGCTCGTCGCCCTCGGCGGCGCGGCGGCTGACCTCGCGCATGTCGTTGCTGACACCCGAGACGCCGAGCAGGCCGCTCTTGTGATAGCAGAGCTTCTCGACCTCATCGATCGACATGCCGAGCTGCTTGACCAGGTGGAAGACCACGGCCGGGTCGAAATCGCCCGCGCGGGTCCCCATCGGTACACCGCAAAAGGTGCCGAAACCGATCGAGGTATCGACCGACTTGCCGCCCTTGACCGCGTTCAGCGTGACGCCGTTGCCGAGATGGCAGACCACCATCTTCATGTCCTTGATCGGCCAGTTCAGCAGGTCGGCCGCGGCCTGGCTGACATAGCGGCAGGACGTGCCGTGAAAACCGTACCGGCGGACACCGTGCTTGGCGTAAAGATCGTAGGGCAGCGCGAAGACATGGGCCTCGGGAGGCACGGTCTGGTGGAAGGCGGTGTCGAAGACGACGATATTGGGAACGCCCGGGAACAGACGCCGGGCCTCTTCGATCCCGGCGATGTTGCAGGGGTTGTGCAGCGGCGCGAAGCCGATGCAGGCGCGCAGTTGCGCCATCACGTTGTCATCGACCACGACCGAGTCGACGAAGACGTCGCCGCCATGCACCGCGCGGTGGCCGATGGCCGTGATCGCGGCAGGGCTGTCGATGACGCCGAATTCGGGGTTCATCAGGTTCTCGACCATGAGCCGGAAGCCTGCCTGGTGGTCGGGAATCGGCTGCACGACAGACTCCCGTCGGCCGCGGGCGTGGTGGTCGGATGTGGAGCAGTCCTCGCCGATCCGGGCAATCAGACCCTTCGCGACGACTTCGGACAGATCTGTCGAGTAAAGCTGATACTTCAGGCTGGAGCTGCCGCAGTTGATGGTCAGGATCATCTGGCCGTCCTTTCTTTTAAAACAGCGAGGACGGGCGGCGCGACGAGGGGGGAGTTTGGGAGGAGGGATGTCGCGCCGCCCGTTCGGGGTGCAGGGTGTCGGCCTGCCCCCGGATCACACCGGCATTGGGAGGAGAGCCCAGAAACCGATGGATGTCAGTACGTTGAAGACAAGCGTCATGGCTGCGATCGTGCAGGCCGGCGGGTCGATATGGGTATCGCCGCGATCGAGGAAGATCCGGGCGAAGAACTCGCCGACGAAGGCGCAGACCAGACCCGCGATACCGGCCCAGATGATGCTGCCCGACGCGACACCGACGATGGCGGCCGGCAGCGCGATGTGGTGGGTGACGGGGGTCAGCACGCCCACGGTCAGGAACAGCAGGCTCGCCGCCGCGATACCGAAGGCCAGAAGCGCACCCGCCATGCCGTAGGTGATGCCCAGCCAGCCGCCCAGAAGCCCGACGCCGACGCCGATCATGGCGATCTGGCCGAAGGAGCTCTGGAACACCAGCCATTTGGTGGCATCGGTCGGATGGAAGAAGCGCTCGCCTTCCGGCGTCTTGCCGCACAGCCCGCAGGTGCCCCAGATGAAGCGCACGATGAAGGCCGAGATCACGACGCTCATGCCGGGATAGTCGGTCCAGGGCAGGCCCGGGCCCACATCGGGCACCATCGCGACGCCCCAGCAGATCACGTAGCCGACGATCCCGAAGATGCCGCCGACCAGCAGCACGTCGGGACTGTTCAGCCCCATGCCCGCCGTCACGATGTTGCGGCCGCTGTCAAGCTTGCCCTTCGAGGCCGCATAGGCCGCGGCGGCGACGCCCGAGGCGAAGCCGCCCACATGCGGACCGAAGACGCCGAACGGGATCCCGAAGAAGTCGGTGGCCGCAGGCGCGACGGCCAACTGGATCGCAACGCCCGCGATCGTCAGGATGCCCACGAAGGCGAAGGCCGGCAATGCGCCGATCGCCGCCCCGAAAATGCCGCCCCCGAAGGCGACCAGTAAACCGAGTGCAGTCATTTGTTCCTCCTTGCAACGCAACCGACATCGCTCACCCGAAATCCAGGACGTGGATTTGCGCGCTCACTTCGATTCCGCTTTCAAGATCTCATGTCGATTCTTTCGGTTTCCATTCGCTCCGCAACCGCTGCCGGATTTCAAAAACAAAAATAACCATATCCGGAAAAAGATTAGCTTCCCGGGTCGGAAATTTTCATCCCTCGATATCGGAATATCGAAACGAAACCCGAATTTGGGCGCGTCGTCGTAAATAATGGTGAGCGAATTTACCCAAACGGTCAACGCGGGGAACTTGGCCTCCGCAGGTGATTTCTTGCCAGAGTCGGGAAAGGCCGGAAAACCTGCCCCTCGAAGGAGCCAAAATCGTCCGGAACCGCCCCACAAATCCTTATTTTGTATATTTTTTTCAGATACTTGAAAGGAGAGATCGATTCGCTTCCGAAACCGCAGGAGCCCCACGCCACACGGCCCTTGAGGGCTTTACCGGGGTTATCTTGACCTCCCCATGACAAGATTTTACCCGCCCGGGTAATTTCCTGTCATCGCTCCGATTTGCGCCGCGCACCGCCCTCCTGCGCCAAACCCCTTGTTTTCATGGCCGATACGCCGGATTTTTCACTCTCCGGCAAGTTATTACCCGTCATTGTCAAACCCTTCGCGTTGTCCCGGACCCCGACCAACACCTATTCTCCATTCAACGACGCGGCTCATCGCGAAGGAAATGGAATGTTCGGTTCCTCGAAATACAAAGTCCTCATGATCGTCGGCGATTATTCCGAAGATTATGAAGTGATGGTTCCCTTCCAGGCGCTGGAGATGGCCGGCATCGCGGTCGACGCGGTCTGCCCCAGCAAATGCAAGGGCGACACCATCCGGACCGCGATCCACGATTTCGAGGGTGACCAGACCTATAGCGAGAAGCCCGGTCACCTGTTTCGTCTGACCGCCGCCTTCGGACTGATCGACCCGGATAGCTATCACGGGCTCTATCTCCCCGGCGGCCGCGCCTGCGAATATCTGCGGCTCGACGACGAAGTGCTGACCTTGGTCCGCAGCTTCATGAAGAACGACCGGCCCGTCGCCGCGATCTGCCACGGGCCACAGATCCTTGCAGCCGCGGGCGTGCTCGCCGGCCGCACCCTGACGGCCTACCCGGCCGTCGCCCCCGAGATCCGCGCTGTCGGTGGCACTTATGTCGCCGTTGCGCCGGAAGACACCGTAACCGACGGAAATCTCGCGACATCTCCGGCCTGGCCCGGTCACCCGGGGCTCATGCGCGCCTTCCTGCGTCGCATCGCACCCGATGTCGTGAACTGAACGAACCTATCGGCGCCGGCGGGCCGCAATGGCTCGGCGGGGCATAACAGCCTGGAGGATACCATGATTGAGAAGGGCTTTACGAAACCGACGGACCGCGTATTGCGGCTGAAGAAGCAGATCATCAACGCGAAGCCTTACGTCGAGTCCGAGCGTGCTGTTCTTGCGACCGAAGCCTACAAGGCAACCGAAGGGCTGCCGGCGATCCTGCGGCGCGCCAAGGTTGCCGAGAAGATCTTCAACGAGCTTCCGGTCACCATCCGCGAAGACGAACTGATCGTCGGCGCGATCACCAAGAACCCGCGTTCGACCGAAATCTGCCCCGAATTCTCGTTCGAATGGGTGGAAGCCGAGTTCGACACAATGGCCACCCGGATGGCCGACCCCTTCGAGATCCCGAAGGAAACCGCAGCCGAGCTGCATGAGGCCTTCAAGTACTGGCCGGGCAAGACCACCCAGGCGCTTGCGGCCTCGTACATGTCGAAGAAGACCCATGACTGCATGAACAATGGGGTCTTCACCGTCGGCAACTACTACTTCGGCGGCGTCGGCCACGTCTGCGTGGACTATGGCAAGATCCTCAAGATCGGCTTCCGCGGTGTCATCGAGCAGGCGATCAAGTCGATCGAGGCGCTCGACGAGAAAGATCCGGAATTCATCAAGAAGAAACAGTTCTACAACGCGACCGTGATCGCCTACAACGCCGCGATCAACTTCGCCCATCGCTATGCCGCGAAGGCCGAGGAACTGGCGGCGAAGGAATCGAACCCGGCCCGCAAGGCGGAACTGGAACAGATCGCCAAGAACTGCCGTCGCGTGCCTGAAAACCCGGCCTCGACCTTCTGGGAAGCCTGCCAGACGATGTGGTTCATCCAGTGCATGCTGCAGATCGAATCCTCGGGCCACTCGATTTCGCCCGGCCGGTTCGACCAGTACATGAACCCCTACTTCCTGGCCGACAAGTCGATCAGCAAGGAGTTCGCCCAGGAACTGGTCGACTGCATCTGGATCAAGCTGAACGACGTCAACAAGACCCGCGACGAAGTATCGGCCCAGGCCTTTGCCGGTTACGCCGTGTTCCAGAACCTCTGCGTCGGTGGTCAGACCGAAGACGGTCTCGATGCCACCAACGAGATGTCCTACATGTGCATGGAAGCCACCGCGCATGTGAAGCTGCCGCAGCCGTCCTTCTCGATCCGCGTCTGGCAGGGTACTCCTGACGAGTTCCTGTTCCGTGCGGCAGAGGTCGTGCGTCTCGGGCTCGGGGTTCCGGCCGTCTACAACGACGAGGTGATCATCCCCGCGCTGCAGAACCGCGGTGTCTCGCTGGCCCATGCCCGCGACTACGGCATCGTCGGCTGCGTCGAACCGCAGGCGATCCACCGCACCGAAGGCTGGCACGACGCGGCGTTCTTCAACGTGGCCAAGGTTCTGGAAATCACCATGAACAACGGCCGCGCGGGCGACACGCAGCTGGGTCCGAAAACCGGCGAGATGACCGAGTGGAAATCGCTCGACGACTTCTACGTCGCGTTCAAGACGCAGATGGCCTTCTTCGTCAAACACCTTGCCGAAGCCGACAACTGCGTCGACATCGCCCATGCCGAACGGGCTCCGCTGCCCTTCCTCTCGGCCATGGTCGATGACTGCCTCGGCCGCGGCAAGTCGGTCCAGGAAGGTGGCGCGATCTACAACTTCACCGGCCCGCAGGCCTTCGGCGTCGCGGATAGCGGCGACTCGGTCTACGCGATGAAGAAGTTCGTCTTCGACGAGAAGAAAGTGTCGATGGCCGACCTCAAGCAAGCCATGGATGCGAACTTCGGTGTCGCGCTCGGCTCGACCGCTCCGTCGGCCACCGGCAAGGGTCCGTCCGAGGAAGAAGTCTACGCCGCGGTGCGCAAGGTCCTCTCGACCAACAGCTCGGTCGATGTGGCCACGCTGAAGGACGAGGTCTACCGGACCCTCGCCACCAACAGCGCTCCGACGTCGGACTCGTCGAAGTATGAAAGCATCCGGCGCCTGATGGACTCGGCCGAGTGCTTCGGCAACGACATCGACGATGTCGACCTGATCGCCCGGAAATGCGCCCGGATCTACTGCCTCGAGGTGGAGAAATACACCAACCCGCGTGGCGGCCAGTTCCAGGCCGGGATCTACCCGGTGTCCGCGAACGTGCTCTTCGGCAAGGACGTGGGCGCCCTGCCCGACGGCCGTCTCGCCAAGCAGCCGCTTTCGGACGGTGTGTCGCCGCGGCAGGGCAAGGACTCGAAGGGCCCGACCGCCGCTGCCAACTCGGTGGCCAAGCTGGACCACTTCATCGCGTCGAACGGCACCCTCTACAACCAGAAGTTCCTGCCTTCGGCGCTGGCCGGTGACCAGGGTCTGCAGAACTTCGCTTCGCTGGTGCGGTCGTACTTCGATCACAAGGGCATGCATGTGCAGTTCAACGTGATCGACCGTGCAACCCTGCTGGACGCGCAGAAACATCCGGAAGCCCACAACGACCTCGTGGTCCGCGTGGCCGGGTACAGCGCCCAGTTCGTCGTCCTCGCGAAAGAGGTGCAGGACGACATCATCAGCCGGACGGAACAAACGTTCTGATCCAGAGACAGGTCGGTCCCCGCAGCGCAGCACGCGGGGGCCGGCCGGGCAGAGACACGGGCGGGCTCCCCTGACATCCAACCGCCCGTGTCCGCCGCCCCCACGATCTGACGACCCGACGACCCGCGAAGAACAGGTGACCCGAATGACCCGCTACACGAGTTTCCAAACCAGGACCGAGATCGTCTTCGGCCCCGGACTGCTGGACCGCCTGCACGCCTATCGCGGCCGGAAGGTCGGCATCGTGACCGACGCTTTCCTGGCGCAGTCCGGCGCCCTCGACCGGGTCCGCAAGGCGCTGCCCGACTGCCAGATCAGGGTCTTTGACGAGGTTGTCCCCGACACCCCCATCGACGCTGTTTCCGCCGGAGCCCGCCATCTGGGCAATTTCGGCCCCGAAGTCATCATCGCGCTCGGCGGCGGCTCGCCGATCGACGGCGCGAAAGCCATCCTCGCCATCGTCCGCGAGATGCATCCCGACCGCTACATCCCCTTCGTCGCAATCCCGACGACCAGCGGCACCGGGTCCGAAGTGACGACCTTCGCCGTGATCTCGGATCCGGCCAACGGACGCAAATTCCCGCTGATCTCGGAAGAACTGGTGCCCGACGTGGCGCTGCTCGACCCCGAATTCGTGCGCACCGCGCCGCCCAAGGTGACCGCCGATACCGGCATGGACGTCATCACCCACGCGCTCGAGGCCGTGGTCGCCCGAGGCGCCAACTACTTTACCGACGCCTTCGCCGACAAGGCGCTGAGCCTCGCCTTCGCCTACCTGCCCCGCGCCTATGCCGATGGCAATGACATGGAAGCGCGCGACGCGATGCACCAGGCGTCCTGCCTGGCGGGCTTCGCCTTCGCCGCGGCGGGACTTGGCGTCAACCACAGCCTCGCCCATGCGCTGGGCGGCAAGCTGCACGTGGTCCATGGCCGCACCAACTCGGTGCTCCTGCCGGTGGTCATCCCGTGGAACGCGGCAGAGCCGAAGGCCGCCGCCGCCTATGCCCGGATCGCCCGGCTGATCGGCCTCGATGCCCCCGACACCCCTGCCGGAGTGGCCGCGCTGATCGCCAGGATCCGTGAGTTCAACACCCTGTTCGGCATCCCCGCAACGATCCCCGAGATCGGTGCCGACAAGGAGGAATACCGTCGCGTCAGCTCTGACGTCGCGGCGGCTGCGCTGGCCGATGCCTGCACGACCAGCAACCCACGCAAACCGTCCCAGGCAGATCTGGAAGATCTGCTGGCGCAGGTCGGCGGTTAGAGGACGAGGGAGGATGCAGCAGAGCAAGAAGCGCGAAGACCCCAAGTCTAACTTCATCAACGCAAGATCGTGAGCAAGGAGAGAGCGATGCAACAGGAAGCACTGGGAATGGTCGAAACCAAAGGTCTGGTCGGCGCCATCGAGGCGGCGGATGCCATGGTCAAATCGGCCAACGTGACGATGATCGGCTACGAGAAAATCGGCTCGGGCCTCGTCACCGTGATGGTGCGTGGCGATGTCGGCGCGGTCAAGGCCGCTACCGATGCGGGCGCCGTGGCGGCTGGCAAGGTCGGCACCGTGGCCTCTGTCCACGTCATCCCGCGGCCGCATACCGAGGTGGAACGCATTCTGCCCCATCCCGCCCCGGTCGCCGAGTAACCCCTGACTGAAGACTAGGAGGATCGGTCATGAAAGACGATCTCGTCGAACAACTCATGGGGGAAGTGATCCGGAAAATGGGGGGGAGCGACAGCTCCTCCTCCTCCGCCCCCCAACCCGAAGCGAAGGCAGCCCCGGCAAAGGCGCCCAAGGCCTGCCAGCTGACCGAATTCGTCGGCACCGCGATCGGCGACACCATCGGCGTGGTCATCGCCAATGTCGATCCGGCCCTGCACGAAGCGATGAAGATCGACAAGAAATACCGCTCGATCGGCATCGTTGGCGCACGGACCGGAGCCGGTCCCCATATCTTCGCGGCCGATGAGGCGGTGAAGGCGACCAACAGCGAAGTGCTGGTGATCGAACTGCCGCGCGACACCAAGGGCGGCGGCGGCCACGGCTCGCTGGTCATCTTCGGCGCCGCGGATGTCTCGGACGCCCGTCGGGCGGTCGAGGTCATGCTGGGCGAACTGGACCGGACCTTCGGCGATGTCTACGGCAACGACGCGGGCCACCTGGAGTTCCAGTACACCGCCCGTGCCAGCTACGCCCTGAACAAGGCCTTCGGCGCGCCGGTCGGCCAGGCTTTCGGCATCACCGTGGGGGCGCCTGCCGCCATCGGCGTGCTGATGGCCGATACCGCCGCCAAGGCGGCCACGGTCGAGACCGTCGGCTATGCCTCGCCCGGCAATGGCGGGACCAGCTACTCGAACGAGGCCATCTACATGTTCAGCGGCGATTCCGGTGCGGTGCGCCAGGCGATCCATGCTGCCCGCGATGTCGGCAAGCAGCTTCTGGGCGCCATGGACCCGGCTCCGCTCGAGTCGACCACCACGCCGTACATCTGAGCCTGAAAGAGGATGACCGTCATGACCGAGAAAAGCCTTGGATTGATCGAAACCATCGGCCTGGCTGCTGCCGTGGAAGCCGCCGACGCTGCGGTGAAATCGGCAAATGTCCAGCTGGTGGGCTACGAGCTGACCAATGGCGATGGCATGACGGTCGTCAAACTTCGCGGAGAAGTGGGCGCCATCAAGGCCGCGGTTGCGGCCGGCGCCGTGGCGGCCGAGCGGGTCAACCGCGTCGTGTCGACCCAGGTTATCGCGCGCCCGGCGCGGGACGTGTCCTTGCTGGTGGACAGTCCTGCAACGGTGGGTGCGCTGCCGCCGACGGATCCGGACCCGGATCCGAAAGGCGGCCTGGCTGCAGCTTCCGAGCCCGCGACCGAAGCCGGACCGTCCCCTGCCGAAGCGGCTCCGCCCGCTCCGGCGGAGGTCGACACGGCCGAGGCCGAACAAGACGCGGAAACGGATGCGGCGGCCGCGTCGGACGCCACTGGGACTCTGGCGTCCGACGACACCCCCACCCCCGACACCCCCCCGGCGGAGACCCCGGCCGAGGCAGCACCCGCTGCCGAGGACCAGGCGGCTCCGGAGGCCGGGACGGACACACCGACCGAGACAAGCTCCGAGCCCGCTCCCGAAGCCGGGCCCGAAGCCACGCCCTCGGAGACAGCCGCTGACACCTCCGACGAGGCGGCGGCGGCCGGCGGGACGGCGAATGCCGGGCGGCGAAACCGCCGGCGTTCCAGCCCGGCCAGGAAACCCGGACGCTCCGGGAAGTGATGTGAACCGCCCCGGCGCAGCGCGCGGGGCAAGAACCGGAAGCGACCAGGAGCCGGACGCCCGATGCGGCCGGGACCGAAGCCCCCGAGGCCACCGCGGAGAGACGCGGCAAGGGGGCGGGTCGAGAGGAACAGGACAGGACGATGCTGGAAACTGGTAACATGATTGATCGGATCGTCTCCGAGGTGCTGGCGCAAGGGCGTGCGGCAGCGCGGGGCACGACCGGAACCGACGCGGGATCCGACCCCGCGCTGGTTCCGGTCGGCGTCTCGAACCGGCATATCCACCTGTCGCGCCAGGACATGGATGCGCTGTTCGGCCCCGGCGTCATGCTGACCCGCAAGAAGGCGATGAAGCAGCCCGGCCAGTATGCCGCCGAGGAAACCGTGATCCTGCGCGGGCCCAAGGGCGAGATCGGCAAGGTCCGGGTTCTCGGGCCGCTGCGCAAGGACACCCAGGTCGAGGTCTCGACCGCCGACGGCTTCGCGCTGGGCGTCCGCCCGCCGCTCCGGATGTCGGGCAAGCTCAACGACACCCCCGGCCTCGAGATCGTCGGCCCGCATGGCTCGGTGCGCAAGAGCGCGGGCGTGATCGTCGCGATGCGCCACATCCACATGCTGCCCGAAACTGCCGCCCGGCTGGGCCTCGCCAATGGCGACGAGGTCAGCGTGCTGGTCGAGGGACCGCGCGGCGGGATCATGCATCACGTCGCGATCCGCGCGGCCGAGGCCTCGGCGACCGAGATGCATATCGACGTCGAGGAAGCGAACGCCTTCGGGCTGAAGAACGACGATATCGTGCGGATCCTCCGGGACTGACCGCAGGCACACCGCAGGGACGACGACGCGAGGAAACGGGATCAGAACGATGAGCACCGACAGGACATTGCGCGATTTTGCCGAGCTGATCCGCTCGGGCGACGTGCTGCCCGCGGATCGCCGCGCACCGGGCCCGCTGAAGATCGGCGTCGATCTCGGCACCGCCAATCTGGTGCTGGCCGTGCTCGACGCGGCCAACCGCCCCGTCGCCGGGACCACCTTCCGCTCGACGGTGGTTCGCGACGGAATCGTCGTCGACTATATCGGCGCGGTCCGTGCCGTCCGCCAGATGAAGGCCGAGCTTGAAGCGCGCCTTGGCGAGCCCCTGATCCGGGCCGCCGCCGCGATCCCGCCCGGCATCCATCCGGGCAGCACCAAGGCCATCGGCAATGTCGTCGAGGCGGCCGATTTCGAGCTGGCCGAGATCGTCGACGAACCCGCCGCCGCGGCCCGGTTCCTCGGCATCGCCGACGGCGCCGTTGTCGATGTCGGCGGCGGCACCACCGGCATCAGCGTGCTGAAGGATGGCGAGGTCCTGGCCTCCTTCGACGAGGCGACCGGCGGCACCCATATGACGCTGGTCCTGGCCGGGGCGCGCGGCGTCAGTTTCGAGGAGGCCGAGGCCGAGAAACTGGACCCCGCCGCCGAACGCGATGTCTTCGCCGTCATCCGCCCCGTGGCCGACAAGATGGCCAGCATCGTCGCCCGCTTCCTCGAGGCCTATCCCGATCTGGACGCCGTCCATGTCGTCGGCGGCGCCTGCACCTTCAGCGAGTTCGAGCAGGTCTTCGCCAAGGAGACCGGCCGCCGGATCGTCAAGCCGGCTGAGCCGCTCCTGGTGACCCCGCTGGGGATCGCGATGTTCCCGCAAGCGACAGGAGAGAAATGATGGACCGCGCCGCGCTCGATACCCTGCTCGACCGGGCCCTGCTGGACCTGCTGTCGGACCGCATCGTGGCCCGTCTGAAGGCCCGCGAGCGCTCGGCGCTGCTGCTGGTCTCGGGCACCGATCTGGGCCTCGACGCGGCGATCCGGTCGCTGTCGCCGCTGAATGCCGCGGGCTGGTCCTTCGAGATCCGCCGCAGCCCCGACGCCGCCGGGCTTCTGACCCCGGAACGGCTGCGCCTGCTGGGCGGCGCGCAGGCGATCCCGCCGATGGCGGCGCCCGGCGAAACCGATATCGACGGCGTCCTGGGACGCCATGGCCTCGTGGTGGTGCCCGCGCTCAGCGTGGCGCTGGCCGCGCGGGCCTCGCTCGGCATGGCCGAGGACGAGGTCTCGGCGCTTCTGACCGGCGCGCTCGAACGCGGCCGCCGCGTGGTGGCGGCCCGTGACGGCGTCTGCCCCGCCAGCCGCGACCGCAAGGCGCGCGGTCTGACCGGAAATGCCGCCTATCGCGAAATGCTGGCCGGACATCTGGTCCGCCTGCAGAGCTATGGGGTCGAGTTTGCCTGGGCCGCGAAGCTGGGCGATGCCATCGCGTCCCCGCGGCCGGGCGACCGGGGGCCGGGCCCGGGCCGGAGGACCGCGACACCCTCCGTGCCCGGGTCGCGGGTCTTCGGCTGGAGCGAGGCCAAGACGTTCGACAGCGCCGAACTGACGCTCGACGCCGATGTCCTGATCACGCCGCTGGCGGCGGAAGAGTTGCGGGCCCGGCAGGTCCGCGTCGTGAGAGTGTAGGAGAAGGCCGATGCATCTGGGACGCGTTATCGGGACCGTGGTCTCGACCAGCAAGGATCCGAGCCTCACCGGCTCCAAGCTTCTGATCGTGGCGCGGCTGACCCCGCAACTGGAACCGACCGGTTTCACCGAGATCGCCGTCGACACGGTCGGCGCGGGCTGGGGCGAGACGGTGATCGTCGCCAAGGGCAGCGGCGCGCGGATGGCGGGTTCGCTGGGCAAGTCGGTCTCGGATGCCTCGATCGTCGGCATTGTCGACACCGTCGAGACCCATTGAGGAGGCGCATGCGATGATGAGCCCGAACGAAACCCAACTGATCGAGCGGCTGGTGACGGCTGCGCTGGAACGGCGCGGGGTCTCCCCTGCCCCGGCGGCGGATCTGACCCTGGCCGAAGCCGAGGCCATTGCGGCCCGGGCCCGGGCCGCGTCGGTGGCGATGGGCGTGCCGGTGGTGATCTCGGTGGCCGATGCAAGCGGGGCCCAGATCCTGTTTCACCGGATGGAGGGCAGCCTGCCCGCCAGCGCCGCGCTGGCCCCCGGCAAGGCCTGGACGGCCGCGGCCTTCCGCATGGGCACCGACGAGCTTGGCCGGATGGCGCAACCGGGCGGCATGCTGTTCGGCGTCGAAAGCACCCATGACGGCCGCGTCGTGACCTTCGGCGGCGGGATGCCGGTCCGGCGCGGCGACAGGGTCGTCGGCGCGGTCGGCATCAGCGGCGGCACCGTCGACGAGGACATGGCCATCGCACGCCAGTCCCTGACCGGAATTTCGGACGAATTGGGGCAGAGCCCCGAAGAAGGAGCGGAAAGATGAACGACAAGGATATCAGCAACGCCGTGGCCCAGGTCCTGAGCGGCTATGGCAGCACGGCGGCCGACAGCGCTGCGGACGCTCCGCCGCCGGCCAAGCCGAAAAGCGGTCAGCCCATGTCCGACCTCGTGGCTCAGATCCTGACCGATCTGGGATCGTCTCCGGCAGCCGCGACGACCGATGGCGCCGGTTACGTGCCGGGCTCGAAACGCTGCTGCTGGTCGAAGTCGCCCGTCGACGACCCCATCGACGACATCGTCAACGATCTCGTCGTTAAGGCGCTCGGCGACAAGCAACCCTGCGGTGTCTGCCCGCATTCGGGCAGCTCGGCCGATGTCGCGGTCTCGGATGAAGAGGCGACCACGCTGGGCGACGGCGTCTTCGCGACCATGGACGAGGCGATCGAGGCCGCCGAGCTGGCGCAGCGCCAGTTCCTGTTCTGCTCGATGGCCGCCCGCAAGCGCTTCACCGACGGCATCCGCGAGGTGATCCTGTCGAACGGCACGCTCGAGCGGATCTCGCATATGGCCGCCGAGGAAACCGGGATGGGCAATGCCGCCCACAAGATCATCAAGAACCGGCTGGCCTGCGAGAAGACCCCGGGCATCGAGGATCTGACCACCGATGCGGTCAGCGGCGATGACGGCCTGACGCTGGTCGAATACTCGCCCTATGGCGTGGTCGGTGCGATCACCCCCACCACCAACCCGACCGAGACCATCATCTGCAACTCGATCGGCATGCTGGCGGCCGGCAACTCGGCGGTGTTCAGCGTCCACCCGCGCGCGACCAAGGTCTCGCTGCTGACGATCAAGCTGATCAACCGCAAGCTCGCGACGCTGGGCGCGCCCGCGAACCTGGTGGTGACGGTGCAGACGCCCTCGATCGACAACACCAACGCGATGATGGCCCATCCCAAGGTGCGGATGCTGGTCGCGACCGGCGGCCCGGGCATCGTCAAGACCGTGATGTCGACCGGCAAGAAGGCGATCGGCGCGGGCGCGGGCAACCCGCCGGTGGTGGTCGACGAGACCGCCGATATCGAGAAGGCCGCCCGCGACATCGTCAACGGCTGCAGCTTCGACAACAACCTGCCCTGCATCGCCGAGAAGGAAGTGATCGCGGTCAACCAGATCGCCGATTTCCTGATCTCGGAAATGCAGAAATGCGGTGCCTACCTGATCAAGGACCCGGCGGTCGTCAAGCAGCTTGAGGGCGTTGTCATCAACGAAAAGGGCGGGCCGAAAACCTCCTGCGTCGGCAAGAGCGCGGCGCACCTGCTGGGCCTGATCGGCATCACCGTGGGCGACGACGTCAAGATCATCCTGACCGAAGCCGACAAGGATCATGTCTTCGTCCAGGAAGAGCTGATGATGCCGATCCTGCCGCTGGTGCGTGCACCCAGCGTCGACGATGCTATCGATCTGGCGGTCGAGCTGGAACACGGAAACCGGCACACGGCGATGATGCACTCGACCAACGTGCGCAAGCTGACCAAGATGGCCAAGCTCATCCAGACCACGATCTTCGTCAAGAACGGCCCGTCCTATGCGGGGCTGGCCGTCGGCGGCGAAGGCTACACGACCTTCACCATCGCAGGCCCGACCGGCGAAGGGCTGACCTCGCCCAAGTCGTTCGCACGCAAGCGCAAATGCGTGATGGTCGAGGCGCTGAACGTCCGCTGAGCGCGGAGTTCGGCACCAGGTGAAAAGAAGAGATCAGGGGAAACGGGACCATGCACATGATGAGGATCATCAACGCGCCGCAAGAGAATATCATGGATATGCTCACGAGGCGCATTGCTCCGCATACCCGCAAGTGGATCGAGGCCAATCCGATCTCGGCGATCGGCTTTGTCCAGACCTCCGTCCCTGATCTCTTCTACTACGCCGACCTGGCCGGAAAGACGGCCAATGTCTACACGGTCGAGCTGTTCGGCTCCTGCCCGCAGACCACCACCACTCTGGCGGTGCTGGGCGAGACCTCGGCCGTGCGGATGGCGATGGCGGCAATCGAGGCGGCACAAAGCCCCGCCTTCTGACCTGCACCGATGAACAGGTCTCAAGATACACGGAAGGAACCACCAGATGACCGACATCGACTATTCCTGCGAAGGCACGGTCTTCGACATTCAACGCTATTCGATCCATGACGGCCCGGGGCTCCGCACCATCGTCTTTCTGAAAGGGTGCCCGCTGCGCTGCCGCTGGTGCTCGAACCCCGAAAGCCAGAATCCCGAACCCGAACTCTTCTTCCGTGCCTCGAGCTGCATCAAATGCGGCCAATGCGTGCCGGTCTGCCCGACCCAGGCGCTGGCGCCGACCAATCCGGGCTTTGTCGACCGCTCGAAATGCATCGAATGCGGCACCTGCACGACCGTCTGCCCGACCCAGGCCCTCAGCATGTCCGGCAAGAAGATGAGCGTGACCCAGGTGATGCAGGAACTGCGCAAGGACGCGATCCATTACCGGCGCTCGGGCGGCGGCGTGACGCTGTCCGGCGGCGAGCCGCTGTTCCAGCATGAATTCGCCAAGCAACTGCTGATGGCCTGCCATGAACAGGGCTGGAACACCGCGATGGAGACGACGGGCTACACCACGCGCGAGATCGTGCGCGACGTGATCCCCCATGTCGACCATGTGCTGCTCGACATGAAGTCGATCGACCCCGACACGCATGTCGCCAATACCGGTGTCGACAACCGCATCATCCTGGAAAACGCGCTCTGCATCTCGTCGCTGACCCATACCGTGGTGCGGATCCCGGTGGTGCCCGGCGTCAATGACAGCATCGAGGCCGCCGAGGCGGTCGCCCGCTTCGCCAAGCTGATGCCGGGCGTCGATACCGTCCACCTGCTGCCCTACCACACCTATGGCGAGAACAAGTATTCGCTGCTCGGCCGCTCCTATCCGATGGGCGACACCCCGAACATGAAACCCGAAACGGTCACGCCGCTGGTCGAGGCAATCCAATCCTTCGGACTGACCTGCGTGGTCGGGGGCTGACCCCGACCGCACCGGACACCCCGCATTGGAAGGAGGCGAAGGCCATGACAACCTGCACAAGCTCTGAATCGGTCACCGAAGGCCATCCGGACAAGGTCTGCGACCAGATCTCGGACGCCATCCTCGATGCCTATGTCGCGAAGGACCCGATGGCGCGTGTCGCCGCCGAGGTCCTGGCCTCGGGCAACACGCTGCATATCGCGGGCGAGATCACCTCGACCGCGCATGTCGACGTGCCCGCCCTGGCCCGCGGCGTGCTGCGCCGGATCGGCTATACCGATCCCGCGCTGGGTTTCGATGCCGAGGGCTGCTTCATCCTGACCGACCTGCATGAACAATCGCCCGACATCGCCATGGGCGTGTCGCGCGATGCCGAGATCGGCGCTGGCGATCAGGGCATCTTCTACGGCTTTGCCTGCAACGAGACGCCGACGCTGATGCCCGCCACGATCCATTACGCCCACCGGCTGACCGAAAGGCTGGCAGCGGTGCGCCATTCCGGAAGGCTGCCCTGGCTGCGCCCCGACGGCAAGGCGCAGGTCACCTTCGAGACCGGCGCCGACGGCCGGCCCGCCGTGCTGCGCAGTCTCGTCCTTTCGGCCCAGCACGACCCCGAGATCGACCGCGAGGAGATGCTGCGCGGCCTGATCGGAGAGGTGATCGCACCGGTGATGGGTCATTGGCTGCGCGCCGATACACGGGTGCTGATCAACCCGACCGGGCGCTTCGTGCTGGGCGGCCCCGCCGCCGATACCGGGCTGACCGGCCGCAAGCTGATGGTCGACACCTATGGCGGCATCGGCCGCCATGGCGGCGGCGCCTTCTCGGGCAAGGATTCGACAAAGGTCGACCGCACGGCTGCCTATATGTGCCGCTACATCGCGAAAAATATCGTTGCTGCAGAAATCGCACAAAGTTGTGAAGTCTCGCTCGCATTTGCGATAGGTCAGTTACTTCCCGAGATGGTCGGGATTACCTTACCTTCTGGGTGCGAGGTGGATACCGGAAAGCTTGAAGAAGCGGTCCGGTCGGTCTTTCCGCTTTCCGTGGCGGGCATGATCGACATCTTGCAGCTTCGTCGGCCGATCTTCGAGAAGACGGCGGCATACGGGCATTTCGGGCGGGACACAGAGGGGTTCCCATGGGAGCAGACGGATCGTGCGGACGCCTTGCAGAAGGCTTTCAACTGACGTCCGAAGTCGATCAGAAATCATACATTAAAAATGCCTCTTTCCCTCTCGGCGGTTCCAGGACCGCCGAGGAGAAAGCCGCCCGCCACCAGCGCCTTGTCGATCTGATGAACATCGACACTCTGCAAAAGGTGCAGGACAATTTCAGCGCGGCGGTGGGCGTCGCCATGGTGATCGTCGATCCCGATGGCGAGCCGGTCACGAAGCCAAGCGGCTTCAGTTCCTTCTGCGACACAATCCGGCACCATCCGAAATGGCGCGAGCGCTGCTATCACTGCGACGCGGTGGGTGGCCGCACCGCGCTCTCGACCGGCGATCCCTCGATCTACAAATGCCATGCGGGCCTTGTCGACTTCGCTGCGCCGATCATCATGCGGGGCGAGTATCTGGGCGCAGTCATCTGCGGACAGGTCAAGATGCGGCCCGGCGAGATGGCGCCCGATCTCATCGATCTCTCGGGGCTGTTCCCGGTCGAGGCGTCCTGGCGCGAGGATCCGCGCCTGATGGCGCTGTATCATGACATCGGCGAGATTTCCTACGGGCGGCTGCGCTCGGCGGCCTATTCGCTGTTCTACATCGCCTCGCATATCGTCGAGCAAAGCTATTCCAACAGCGTCACCCAGGAGCTTTACGCCAAGAACCTGCGGCTGATGGAGGAATCCAAGCGCGGCGCCGAACTGGAACGCCTGCTCCGCGAGGCGGAACTGCAGGCCCTGTCCTATCAGGTGAACCCGCATTTCCTGTTCAACGTCCTCAATACCATCGGCCGGCTCGCGCTGATCGAGGATGCCGAGCAGACCGAAAGCACGGTGCATGCCTTCGCCGACATGATGCGCTACATTCTTAAGAAAAGCGGGACCCAGTTCCTGCCGCTCGCCTCCGAGATGGACCATGTTAGGAACTATCTGTTCCTGCTGCGCCTGCGCCTGGGCGACCGCTTCAGCTTCACGATCGACCTCCCCGAGCAGCTGGCCGAAGTGTCCTGCCCGTTCATGGTGCTGCAACCCATCGTCGAGAATTGCATCAACTATGCCATCGAACCGCGCGAAAGCGGCGGTCTGGTGGAAATCAGCGCCTATCGCGACGGTCAGGACGTGATCGTCGACATCATCGACAATGGCGAGGGCATCACGGCCGAACGCCGGATCGCGGTGCTGGCCGGGACAGCCGACAGGGGCGGCCGCAAGAGCATCGGCCTGCACAATGTCGACAGCCGCCTCCGGCATTATTTCGGCGATGGCCACGGCCTGGAAATCGTCAGCCCGTTCCGCGACGGGCGCGGCACCCTGGTGCGGCTGCGGCTGCCGACCGGCTTCGACGAGGCTACGGCCCGGGCGCGGCAGGAGTAAGGAACCGATCCCATGTTCGATATCGCGATCATCGAAGACGAGGAGCTGGAGCGCCGCGCGCTGCGCAGCATCCTCGAGAAGAACCTCGAGAATGGCCGGATCGTGGGCGAGGCTCGCAACGGCACCGAGGCGATGGCCCTGATCGAGGCCCAGCATATCGACCTGGTTCTGGTCGACATCAAGATCCCGCGTCCGGACGGGCTCGAGATCATCCAGACCCTGCGCGATCGCGGCCTGCAGACCAAGGTCATCATTCTGACGGCCTATGACTATTTCGAGCTCATGCAGAGCGCGATCCACCTCAAGGCCGACAATTTCCTGCTCAAGCCGGTCCGTACCGCAGATCTCATCAAGGCCGTGCGCGAATGCCTCACCGAGCATGAACCGGTGGCCGCGCGCGCCGCCGACGCCTGGACCGTGACGGCCCCCGCGCCCGCGCCCGACTCGATCCGTGCCCCCGAGCCGCCTGTCGCCGACCGCATCGCCGCCCTCGTCGACCAGAGCGCCTATCGCGAATGCCTGGCGCTGGTGCGCCGCCATCTCGAAGCGATATACGCCCAGCGCGAGGCCTCGCCGCGCCGCGCCGTGCTGGAATTCCTGCGCATCATGCTGCAGATGGTCGAGCGGCGCGGGCTTGATCTGCCCGCCCCCCTCGCCCGTCAAGTCGACACGCTCGAAACACAGCGGCTCGACATGCACAGCCATTTCCAGGTGCAGGAGATCCTCTGCCAGATCACCGATGTGCTGTTCGAGGCCAACGAATCCGGCGGCGCCCATGCCTCGGGCCGGATCCAGGATGTGCTGAACTACATCGAACGAAATCTGCACAAGGGCGTGACGCTGGAGGATGCGGCTGATTTCGCGCAGATCAGCCCCTGCTATCTCAGCCGTCTGTTCCGCAAGGAGATGGACGTGACCTTCATCTCCTACCTCAAGACCCAGCGCATCGAGCGCGCCAAGCAGTTGCTCCAGGACAGCGACCTGCCGATCACGAACGTCTCTCTCGACCTGTCCTTCCAGGATGCCAACTATTTCGGCAAGGCGTTCAAGAAAGAAGTCGGCCTGTCCCCCTCCGAATATCGGCGCCGTTTCCGCTAGGATGCAGGCTGTGCAGGCCGGCCCGCGCCTCGGCACCGTCCTGCACCGTCCGGCCAGGGACAGCAGCCGAGCCCCATGCACGGATCAGAGCTGTCAGGCCTGCAATCCGCGCGGTTCAACCGCAACCGCCCCCGGGTGCCTGAAAATGCTTCCTGTCTCTCCTCCCGATGTCGGAACGAAGCTCTGACGACGCGCTGACAGCCAGGCTTCGCGATAGCACCACCGATACGCTCACCGGAAGCCCAAGCCGCCTTGCGGGGCCGCGAAGCTCGCGGTCGGGATCGGGGCTCGGTGCCACGCGGAAAGCATGACCCCTGACAGGTCGCATGGCAGCCGGGGACACGTCCTGCAGCATGCTGGCCGGAACGGATAAAGAAACGAGATCGGGACTTTTGTCGAAAGCGGGTATGGCGCCGCGCCCGGAACGGCAACCGCGGCATCGCGTCGAAAGACACGCGCTTCCATTGGACAGGAGGGTGTTGAAACCCGGGGCCGGGCCGAGACAGCGTCGGTGCTTCCCCACAGGGAACCTCGCCCCGGCAAAGATGCCGGATGCGGCGCGGGCGAGGCCGGGCCGGACAGGCCGGCCGCGGCAAGGTGCCGGGCCCCGGAGCGCGCGATGAAGGGCCGCGCTCCGGGATGTCAGGGGTCAGATCCCGTACTGCTCGCGCGCATAGCCGCCAAGCCCGACCGCATCGAGCCGATCGAGCGGCGCGAGGAAGGTGACCTGGATCACCCCCGGCGCCCGTCCGATCTCGATGGCACCGTTGATCGTGGCACGGTTGCGGATCTCGGCCACGGAGAGGTCGAGAAGTTTCGCCGCGCGCTCCAGCCCGTTCTCGATGGCGATGTTCAGGTTGGCACCGGTGCCGATCACCGAAACCGGCGCGACCTCTTCCAGAGCATTGACATGCCAGCGCCGCGCCAGCCGCGCGCCCCGGGCCTTCTCGATATCGCTGAACGGACGCGCCATCGGCGGCAGGTCCTCGGCCAGCGGGAACAGCACCGGGCCATCGATGGGATAGTCCTTGACCACCTCGACCTGCAGCGTGACGCTGCCCGCCACATCCATGGTATGGCCCGCGATCTCGCCATCGCCCTGACCGGCATGCATGTCGCCCATGTAAAGCCCGCCGCCCTTGACCTTGACCGGGCAGACCAGGATCGCGCCGGGACGAACCGCGTCGATATCCATATGGCCGTCGGTCTTGTGCTGGGCGAGTTCCTCGGGGGTCAGCGCATAGGGATGCGGCGCGCCGACCAGGAAGGCGCCGAAATCGCCCGCGTTGTGGCTGTCGGGCATCGCCTTCGAGGGGCAGGTGCCAAGCTGGCCGAGGAAAGGCCGCATCCGGACCAGCGCGCCCGGCATGTCCGAGGGCGCATAGACCAGGATCGAATGCTGACGGCTGGCATCGGGCAGCGCCGCGTAATGGGGCGCGTCATGGGCGATGGTCTCGGCCGCGTCGCTCGGCAGGGTGACGCCGACACTGCGGGTGTCGTCGAAAGCGACGGTATAGCCATGCACGATCGAGAACGGGGTCACCGGATTGCCGCAGACATTGCAGCGCACCGCTTCCCCGCCGATGCCCTCGAGATGGGTCTCGGGCCAGAGCGCATCGCAAGTCGGGCAGCGCGCGGCAACATAGGGATCGCCGAGGCAGAACCCCTCGGGCGAGCTGTCATGGCCCGAGGCGGTCGCCAGCGAGGTCACGGTGACGTCGCGGATGCGGACCGCGAGGGCATCGCCCGGCTCGGCGCCCTCGACCGCGACCGGACGGGTGACCTCATGGCCGCCGCGCAGGCTGGGCGTGATCATCGGCCCCCAGCACCCGGGCGCGGTGTTGGCGATGATCGTCCCGCCATTCTCGACCGGCCCCAGCATCGGCGCATCGGGGTCGAGCACACTGTTCGTGAACCCGTTGATGACCACACTGCGGCACGCGCCGCCCGTTCTGCTTCCATCGGCCATTTCGGCGTCTCCTTACTGTTCGTCTGCCGATAGTTAGCAGCCGTGGCGAGGGTGTCTAGCCCGCCCTGGACACGCCGCCCGAAAGGGCCGGGATCGGAACCGGCCCCACCCCCAGCCCCGGCCATCCGCCGCGCGGGACACGCCCGAAGACCGGCCCGAAGACAGCTCCGAATTCATGGGCGTCAGTATCGCGTTCTCCCGGCATCCGGATCGCCCACAAGTTCGCTGCGGATCTGGGCATAGGTCAGCAAGGTGAAGAATACCGTTCCGCCGAGAATGTTCCCCACAAGCGCGGGCAGAACGAAGCCACCCAGGGCCTCGAACGCGCCCATGCCGCCGGAATAGACCATCACCGCCGCCTCGGTCGTGCCCGCGATCACATGCGAGAAATCTGCCAGCGCGATCAGATAGGTCACCAGCACGATCAGGAGCAGTTCGGAGTTGCGCGCATTCGGCTTGACCCAGACCAGCGCCGCGATCAGCCAGCCCGCACCGATGCCCCGGACCGCGGTCTCCCACCAGCCATAGCCGGTGGCGTGATCGGACAGCGCAACCACGGCGGCCCGCAATTCGGGCTCGTAGACCGTGCCGGCATGCAGCACCCAGCCGAAGGCCGCAGCCCCGATCAGGTTGGTGACCAGCACCAGCGACCAGAGCCGGGCGAGGCTGGCGAAAACCCGGGGCCGCGGATCGTCCAGAACCGGACAGACCGCCGTGATGGTATTCTCGGTGAACAGCTGAAGCTGACCGAGGATGACCAGCACGAAGCCGACGGAATAGCCGAGATTCTCGATCAGCGGCCGCCAGGGGGCGTCGGGCAGATGGGTCCGCAGCAGCGCCTCGGACAAGACCGAGAACCCGATCGCAAGCCCCGCCGTAAGTCCCGACAGCGCCAGGGCCGAGGCCGGGCGGTTAAGCTCATGCGCGCCCTCCCGGCGGATCGACTCGAACAGCGCCAGCGCCCGGATCGGCGCCTTGGCATCGATCGCCTCGAGCTCGTGCTCGGCGATGCGGTCCTCGTATTTCTTTTGCGTGCTGGCGGCCATCGGCCCTCCCCTCGCGTTCACGGCGCCCGAACCGGACCCTTCCGTCAGCAATTAGCGGAAAGCGCGCCCGGGCCAAGGGGGCCGCGCGGCCGGGACGCGCAGAAGGGCCCCCCCGACCGGGCGGATTCGCCCCCTGTTCGGCCTCACGCACCGGGTCTAGGCTCGACACCGAGGAGACTGCCCCATGATCCTGGACGACCAGACCGAGGTCACGGCCTTCCTGCGCGCACAGACGCGCGGACCGGAACCGCCGCGCGAGATCGAAACCCATATCTCGCGCATCTTCCTGACCGGAGACCGCGCCTGGAAGCTGAAGCGCGCGGTACGCCTGCCCTATGCCGATTTCTCGACGCCCGGGATACGGCTTCGGACCTGCGAGAAGGAATTCGCCCTGAACCGGCCGACCGCGCCCGGCATCTATCTGGGGGTGCGGCGGATCACCCGACAGGCGGACGGGCTTGCCTTCGATGGCGACGGGCCGCTGGTCGATGCCGTGGTCGAGATGGTGCGCTTCTCGCAGGACGACATTCTCGACCGGGTGGCCGAGGCCGGCGACCTGACCGGGGCCGATGCCGAACATCTGGCCCGGACGGTGGCCGCGATGCATGCCCGGGCCCCGATCCGCCGCCATCCCGGCGGCGCCGCGCGGATGGCGGCCGTGCTCGACATCAACCGGGCGGGCTTTGCCACAAGCCGGGTCTTCGCCCCCGCCGAGGTCGCGGCGCTGGATGAGAGCTTCCGCCGTACCTTCCGCCGCCATCGCGGGCAGCTTGACCGGCGCGGCGCGCGCGGGCTGGTCCGGCTGTGCCATGGCGATCTGCATCTGGCCAATATCGTGCGCCATGACGGCCACCCCGAGCTGTTCGACGCGATCGATTTCAACGACGCGCTGGCCACCGTCGATGTCGCCTATGACCTTGCCTTCCTGCTGATGGATCTGTGGCATCGCGGCCTGCCCGAGATCGCCAATCGCGTGGCCAACCGCTATTTCGACGCCGCGGGCGCCGAGGATGCCCATGGCCTTCTGCCCTTCCTGATGGCGGTCCGGGCCGAGGTCCGGGCCCATGTCACCGCCACCGCCGCCAGCGACGATCCGGCCCGGGCGACACAGGCGCGGGTCTATTTCGATCTCGCCCGCGAGTTGCTGACGCCCGCGCCGGGCCGGGTGGTGGTGCTGGGCGGGCTGTCGGGCAGCGGCAAGACAACGCTCGCCGAACGGCTCGCCCCGCATCTGGGCCGCGCCCCGGGCGCGCGCATCGTGGAAAGCGACCGTGCCCGCAAGGCGCTGTTCGGCGTCGAGGCGACCGAGCATCTGCCGCGGGAGGCCTATGCCCCGGGCGTCTCGGACGAGGTCTATGCCCGGATCGCGGCACGGAGCCGGGCGCTGGCAGAGGGCGGCGCCACGGTCATCCTCGGCGCGGTCTTCGACACCGCCGCGCACCGGGCCCAGATCGAAGGCAGGCTTGCCGGGCTTCGGGTCGACACGCTCTGGCTCGAGGCCGCGCCCGAGCGGTTGCGCGAGCGGATCGCGACCCGTGGCGAAAGCGCCTCGGATGCCACGCTGGACGTGCTTGAAACCCAGCTTGTCCATGGCACAGAAGGGATCTCCTGGCCGCGGATCGATACCAATGGCGGGCTCGAGACGACGCTGGTCCGGCTTCGTGCCGCGCTGAGCTGACACAAGGCAGGCCTGCGCCCCGGCGTTCGAGATCCGCCCGCCCGGTCAGGGATGCGGCTCGGGTCCGATCGCGGGGGCAGAGATCCAGCGCGGCGCGGCGCTTGCGATCGCCAGGCAGGGCGCGCCGATGCTGCACAGGACAAGGGCGTCCAGCCGGCCCAGCGCCTCGCCCGGCGCGAGCCCGGCGGCGATCATCGCCGCGAAGGCGTCGCCCACCCCATGCGGCACAGAGCCCCGCCGAAGGGTTCGGAACAGCTCCCTCCGCGCGCCCCGCACCGCCAGAACGCCGGTGGCCTCGGGACCGAGCGGCGGCGAGGTGACCAGCACCTCCGGCGCCAGCGCCGCCGCCGCCCCGGCCGTGGCCTCGAGATCGGACAATGCGCGCCCGGCAAGCCAGCTCAGTTCGAAATGGTTGGGCGTCATCGTGTCGGCAAGCGGCACCAGCCGCGCGCGGACCGCCTCGGCCACCGCCACAGGCACGTAAAGCCCGCCCGGCGCATCCCCGAGGATCGGGTCGATGACGATCCGGGGCGCAGGCCCTGCGGCACGCAGTTCGGCCACCAGATCGGCGGCGAAAGCGACATGCTCGGGGCTGGGCAGATAGCCGATCAGCACCGCGTCATGACCCGCCAGCAGCCCGTTCGCCCGCAGCGCCGCCGTCATCTCGCAGAGTTCGCCTGCGGGCAGCGGCCCGCCCGCCGCATGCGGCCAGCCGAGATGGTTCGACAGCACCACGCTGGGCAGCCCGGTCACCTCATGGCCAAGCGCCTGCAGCACCGCGGTCGCGGCCGACAGCCCGACATGGCCCGAAGCCACATAGCTGGAAACGATCAGGATCCGCGCCATCGCCAACCTCTCGCCTTGCCCGCCCCCGTGGCGAGTGCCCCTCTATAGACCGGCGAGCGGAGCATGTCGAAACCCCTGTCGCCCGGCGCGGGACAGACCCGGAGCGGCGGCGAGCTGACGGCCCCGGGACGGACGGGCCGGCCGGTTTTTTCAGGCCCGAACCCGACCGGCATCGTCCATGACATCGTTTGCGCCCTGTCCGCCGCGCCCGCACCGCCCGGCGGTCCGGAAAAGCAGGCCCCTGGCCCCGCAATCACCGATCGGGCGGGGAACTGGCCCGTCCCGTTCGGGTTTTGCGCAACCGGACCGGGGCACCGGAGCAACCAGCCCCCTGACCGCGACCGACCGGCGCCGGCCGATCTTGTCGGCCTGTCCGGCCTCTCGGACGCCGATACCCGGCCGATCCAGATACAGACTGAGGCCGAGATCCCGAGGCATTGCGAGCTGATCGACATGCCTGACCCGGAGATCGGCCGGGACCTCTGGGAATACGCGGCCTCGCCGCCGATGGCATGACATGGTGCTGCTTCGCGCCTTAGCAGGGTGCTGAAATAGTCGTACCTCGACGCCGGTTGCAGAACATGATTCATCCGCCGGGGATCAACGGCGGATACAGGCATGCGCGGTGCAGACGAGCCGAGCGGATCGCTGTTCAGCTATGTCGATCTCGAGGCGCGCATCCCCGCCCGGCATCCGCTGCGGAAGAGGTGAATGACGCGCTCGCCAGCCTCGATGCAGAATTCGAGGTGCTCTACACTGACTTCGGCCGTCCCTCGATCGCGCCGGAGCGCCTGATCCGCGCGAGCCTGTTGCAGATCCCTACTCCGTCCGCTCCGAGCGGCAGCTGATGGAGCAGCTGGACTACAACCTGTTGTTCCGCTGGTTCGTGGGGCTTGGCATCGACGACCAGGTCTGGGTCCCGACCGTGTTCAGCAAGAACCGCGACCGCCTTTTGACCACGGACATGTCACGCAAGGTGATGGCTGCCATCCTGGCCCACCGTGAGGTCGCGCCGCTGCTTTCGGACGACCACTTCTCGGTCGACGGCACGCTGGTGAAAGCCTTGGCCTCGATGAAGAGCGTCCGGCCGAAAGAGGATGGCGATCCCGGCGATCCTCCGGCAGGGGACGCCGCCCCGCAAAGCCCCTCCCCGCGGCCCGATCCGGAAACCCGCCAGATGCCCCTTCCCGCCAGCCGCAATGCCGAAGTCGATTTCCGGGGTCAGAAGCGCACGAACGCGACGCATGCCTCGACGACAGATGCGGATGCACGGCTCTACCGTAAATCTCCGGGCACCGGCGCGATGCTATGCTTCATCGGGCGCACTTATGGAGAACCGCAGCGGGCTGGCCGTCCAGGGCGACCTGACCCGCGCGGATGGCCGTGCCGAACGCAAGGCGGCGCTCGACATGATGCACCGGCAGTCGCCGGGGTCGACCAGGCGGCTGACCCCGGGGGCCGACAAGGCGCATGACGCCGCCGGGTTCGTGGCCGATTGCAGGCAGGCCTGCATCACGCCGCATGTCGCGCAGAAGGCGCGGTCCTCCGCCATCGACGGACGGACCACCCGGCACAATGGCTATGCGCTGTCGCAGAAGCACCGGAAGCGGATCGAGGAACTCTTCGGCTGGTCCAAGACGGTGGGAGGCGCGGCGCAGACGGCCTGTCGCGGCGTGGAGCGGGTGCGGTCCCGCTTCATCCTCGCCCTGGCGGCGGCAAATCTTGCCTGGCTGCCGCGAATACTGGCGATTTGAGGGCGGAGACCCCCGACCAGCATGCCGCGTGGCGGGAAGAAGGCGGATAGGAGCAGCGCAATGGCAGGAACGGAGGAAGCCGTTCCGACCAATCGACTATTTCAGCACCCTGTTAGGCCTCGCGCCCTTGGTCCGAAGCCGCGATCTGGGAGCTCGTCGCCCCCCATCCGGGCAGATCGAGCCTGCTGCTGCTGACCCGGTTCGACAGGCTCGCCTCCGCAACGACCGCAAGCGGGTATTGCACCCGGTCCATCGCAGAACCGCCGGGCCGGTCGCGGAGGTCCTGCCGATCGCGCCGACCGCGGCGCGCGGCGCCTCGTCCGGCTGGGCGGCAAGCGGGGCAGAGGCGCTTGGCCCCGCCCTGAGGCAGATCCCGCGCGGGATCGGCGGCGGGCCCCGTCAGGAGGCGGGACCGATGCGGCTAGACCCGGCCTGGCGTGTCGCTGGTCGCTCCACCGCTGCCCCCGTTTCCTGCCGATCGGTTTGCGCCCCGGCACGGTGCCGCCCGCGCCCGGACCAGGTCGATGCAAGCCGCACCCGCCGCCCGCATCCGGGCCGCAACGAGGGCTCGGGCCACGCGCCGCACCCGACCTGAACGGTCGGCCCCATGGCCCCGGCGGCCCCCGCAATTTCGGAGACGCCCTCCACAGATGCCCTTCACCGTTCCCATTCAGGCCATGAAGACCCCAATTCCCGGTTGCCGCGCCATCGCATTCGTCGACCTTCCGACGCGGCTGGGGCCGAGGCCTCGGGCCGAAAAGCCCCAGCCGCGCGCATATTTCTATGCAGTTTATCTCCGCGGCGCCCTGCGTCTGGACGATCAAGCCACCGCCTTGACCGAGGTCTCCGGCACCGGGCAACCGCCCCGCGATGCCACGCCGATGCGCTATGGCGAAATCGAGATTTTCGTGCGGGCGTCCCGCGATCCCGACGAAGCGCTCTGCGCCCTGGTCGGACCGGATACCGGGGTCGAAGCCGCGCTGTCTCAGAGGCGCAAGGCCATCGCCGAGATCGCGACCGCAGCCGCCCGGCACCAGACGCGGCGCAGCGAATAAGGCTGACATCTCCGGTCCCATTCCCCTGAAGGCGCGAAGACCTTCTGCGACAGCTCCGGATCCGGCGGCGTCAAAAGCCAGCCCGATGCCCCGCTGACCGAAATCTCCGGGACGATCCCGCCACGCGAGGTGACGCGCGCCGCTGGCAACGGCCAGAAGAACCGGCGGCTGGTCGTGCGCCGTCATATGCCGCGCATCGGCCGACCCGACCCGGCCCGGCCGCCCGAACCGCGACGCCGCTTCTGGCCGAACCGCCCGATGCGCAGGGCGACCGCGACGCGCCGCCTCTCGCCGCCTTTCAGGACCCGGTCCGCAGCCTTGTCGCCGCCCATCCGCCGGTCGCCACGACACCACCGGCCTTCCTGATCGCCCCGACCGGGACTTTCTGTCCGGTCGGGGCGATCCGCGCGGCCGCCCGGCGTGACCGGAGCTCTCCCGGACCCGCCACCCCGTCCGACCGCGGCAGGACGGACGGGGCAGCCCCCGCCGACGACGACCCGCTGGGAGCACGCCACCGCCGGGCTCCGGCTGCGCGCCTGACGCATCGTCGACGCGATCGGCAATCCGGACCTCAGCCACAGACTGACCGGCTTCACCACGCCGGGGCAGCCCGCCCTGCCCGCCGCCGCCCAACCGGAGATCGCCTGTGCGATCCTGCGTGCGCCGCCGTCCCTGGCTCTGCTGCCGGTCCGGGTCGCCCATGGCAGCGAGGCCGCACTACTGCTGACGCCCGGCACCGAACCGGCCGCAATCGTCGCAGCCTGCCGCCCCGGCGTCCCGCTTGACAGGTCCGGAGGCCCGGATTAACCGAAAACTGTCTTGGTTCGCCCGGCGACGGGCGATGAAAAGGGAACGCGGTGCGGCCTCGCAAGGGGCTCATGCCGCGGCTGCCCCCGCAACTGTAAGCGGCGAGCGCGGCTGATCGTGCCACTGGGGATGTTCCCCGGGAAGGCCAGCCAAGCGACGACCCGCAAGCCAGGAGACCTGCCAGGACGATCACCCAGCCGGTCCGCGGGGCGCGCGACGGGCGGCGGCAAATCCGCAGTGGTGACGCTTTCACCGTCTGCGGAAAGCGTGTCTTTCCAAGGGCCTCTCGACAATACGGGCCGCATCGCGGTTCGACAGACCGGAACGGACATGACCAGATCCAGCTTCTGCCTCGGGCTCGGCCTCGCCGCCCTCGCGCCCCTCCATGCCCTCGCCGAGGATCTCGACGACAGCCTCCTTCTCGACGAGATCACCGCCAGCGCCAGCCTCACCCCCGTCGCCACCAACCGGACCGGCGCCACGGTCGAGACCCTCGACCGGGATCAGATCGCGGCGGGCGGGCAGAATCTGGGCGAGACCCTCGCCACCCTGCCGGGCGTCACGATCGCGCAGAATGGCGGGCTTGGCCAGACCGCCACATTGCGCATCCGCGGATTGTCCAACGGCTATATCGCCACGCGAATCGACGGCATGGATTTCTCCGATCCATCCGGCATTCCGCCCTCGCTGCAGTTCGGCATCCTCACCCCCGGCCTCGCGTCCCGCATCGAGGTTCTCAAGGGCTCGCAATCGGCGCTTTACGGCGCCAACGCGATCGGCGGCGTCATCGACATGACCAGCTGGCGTCCCGATCGCCCGGGCCTGTCGGGACGGGCCGAGGTCGAGGCGGGGACCTACGGCACCTATTCCGGCACGCTGAGCTTTGGCAATATGACCGATCGCGGCCAGATCGCCCTGACCATGTCGCATGTCGAAACCCATAGTTTCTCGGCCCGGGACGGCAATAGGGAATCCGACGGCTTCGATCAGGACCTGATCCTGCTTTCGGCAGAATTCGATATGACCGAGCAGCTGACCCTGGGCTTTTCCGCCCTCTATTCCGACAACAAGACCGATTATGACATAGGCGCCACGGATACCTCGCCGGTAACTAAATCATCCGAAACCCTGAAGGGGGTCCGGGCCTTCGCCGGTTTCTACATCGGCAAGGTGGAAAACGAACTGGCCTTTGCCTGGACCCAGACCGAGCGGGGCTACAATTCTCCGGGCTGGAGCCCAAACTCTCTCACCGGCAAACGCCGCACGCTGTCCTATCTCGGCTCGGCCGACCTGACCGAGGCCGCAAGACTGTCCTTCGGCGCGGACTGGTCGGAACAAGAAGCAGACATCTCGTCCGGGAACTTCAATACCGAGAGCACCGCCGTTTTCGGCGAGCTGCAATATGCCCTCAGCGACGCGGCCGACCTGTCCCTCTCGCTCCGCCATGACGACTATTCCGATTTCGACAACCAGACCACGGGTCGCCTGGCGCTGGCATGGCGGCTCGAAGACGACCTGATCCTGCGCGCGGTCTTCGGCACCGGCTATCGTACGCCGCCGCTCTACCAGCTTTTCGACACACTTTACGGCAATCCGGACCTCAAGCCCGAAAGCAGCCGCAGCGCAGAACTCGGCCTCGAGAAACGCTTCGGAACGAATGGCTTCGTCAAGGCCACCCTGTTCCATACCGAAATCGACGATCTCATCGGCTATGACGACGTCACCTATGTGACGAAACAGGTCTCCGGCACCACGACCTCGAAAGGCATCGAGCTTTCGGCCCGCCATGCCCTGTCGCAGACCGCCCATATCTTCGGAAACTACACCTATACCGATTCCCGGGGCTCGGAAGGGCGCAGCATCCATGTGCCCCGCCACGATCTCATGCTCGGGATCGACACCGCCCTCGGAGACAGGGCCAACGCCCGCCTGACCCTGCAGCGCAGCACGGACAGCGTCGACAGCGAGGGCGCGCTGGACGATTATACCCTGGCGGGGGCGATGGTCAGCTATGCCCTCACCGACAGCTCCGAGGCCTATCTGCGCGTGGAAAACCTGTTCAACGACGATTACCAGACCTTCCGCGGCTACAACACCTCCGGCCGCGCGCTTTATGTGGGCCTGCGTGCCTCCTTCTAGCGCGATCCGCCTCGCCGCGGTCCTGGCCCTTGCCGGGACCGCGGCGCTGGCCGACCCGCCCGGGCGGGTGGTGTCGATGAATCTCTGCACCGACCAGCTTGCCATGCTGGTCGCGGGCCCGGGCCAGCTGGTCTCGGTCAGCGACCTGGCCGCCAACCCGATGAACTCGGCCATGGCCGAGGCCGCCCGCGCCTATCCCGCCAATACCGGCGGCGCCGAGGAGATCTTCCTGATGCGCCCCGATCTGGTGCTGGCCGGCACCTATTCGAACCCGGCGACCCTCGCCATGCTCGAGCGCCTCGGCATCCGGGTGGCGCAGATCGGCCTGACGACACGGCTCGACGAGGTGGCCGACCGGCTGCGCCAGACCGGAGGGCTTTTGGGCCGCGAGGCACATGCCGAGACCCTGGCCCGCGCCTTCGAACAGGACCTCGCCCGGCTGTCGCAGAGCGGCCCGCCCCGGCCGCTGGCCGCCTTCTTCTATGCCAACGGCTACACCCAGGGCGAGGGCACGCTTGCGGACGACATCCTCACCCGTGCGGGCTTTGCCAATCTCGCCCGCACCGACCAGGCCGCCCAGGGTCGCCATGGCGGCTTCGATCTCGCGCTCGAGGAACTGGTGATGGCCGATCCCGAGCTGCTGATCCTCTCGCGCCCCTATCCGAAAACCTCGCGCGCCGAAGAGATCCTGGCCCATCCAGCGCTCCGCGCCCTGCCCGCGGCGGCGGCCCCCGCCTTTTCCGGCCCCGACTGGGTCTGCGGCACCCCCTATGCGCTCCGCGCCCTGGCCGAGATGACCCGCCGCCGGGACTCGGACGCCGCCACCGCGCCCGACTGAGCCCCGATACGCTTGCAGCTTCTTCTTGGGCCAAATACCCATGACGCGACGCCCGCAACCGGCGTCCGGTCGCGACAGGAGCCCCACCGATGACACGCGCACTCATGCTGCAGGGCACCGGCTCGAATGTCGGCAAGTCGCTTCTGGTGGCCGGGCTCTGCCGCGCAGCGCTTCGGCGCGGGCTGTCGGTTGCGCCTTTCAAGCCGCAGAACATGTCGAACAATGCCGCCGTCACCGCCGATGGCGGCGAGATCGGCCGGGCGCAGGCACTGCAGGCCCGGGCCGCGGGGCTTGAGCCGCTGACCGACATGAACCCGGTCCTTCTGAAACCCGAAACCGATACCGGCGCGCAACTGGTGGTGCAGGGCCGGGCCCGGGGCGCGCTGCGCGCCCGCGCCTTCGCCGCCGAGAAACCGAAACTGATGGCGCCGGTGCTGGACAGCTTCCACCGGCTGGCCGCCGGGCGTGACCTGATCATCGTCGAGGGCGCCGGAAGCCCGGCCGAGGTCAACCTGCGCTCGGGCGACATCGCGAATATGGGCTTTGCCCGGGCCGCGAACGTTCCGGTGGTGCTGATCGGCGATATCGACCGGGGCGGCGTGATCGCCCAGATCGTCGGCACGCAGGCGGTGCTCGATCCCGGTGATCTGGCCATGGTCCGGGGCTTTGCCATCAACAAGTTCCGCGGCGATCCGCGGCTTTTCGACGATGGCTACCGGCTGATCGGGGCCCGCACCGGCTGGCCCGGCTTCGGCGTGATCCCGTGGTTTCCCGAGGCCTGCCGCCTGCCTGCCGAGGATGCCGTCGATCTGGGCGGCGCGGGCCGGGGCAACTTTCACGTCGTCTGCCCGATGCTGTCGCGGATCGCCAATTTCGACGATCTCGACCCGCTCAAGCTCGAACCCGGCATCCGGCTGAGCATGGTGCCACCGGGCCGCGCCCTGCCCGGCGATGCCGATCTGGTGATCCTGCCCGGCACCAAATCGACCCGGGGCGATCTGGCTTTCCTGCGCGCCCAGGGCTGGGATATCGACCTTGCCGCACATCTGCGCCGGGGCGGGCAGGTGCTGGGGCTCTGCGGTGGCTATCAGATGCTCGGCCGCCGCATCGCCGATCCGGAGGGGCTCGAAGGTCCGCCGGGCGTGACCGAGGGCCTTGGCCTTCTCGATGTCGAGACGGTGATGCATGCCGACAAGACCCTGACCCGGATCGCGGCCACCCATGCCGCAACCGGCGCCACCGTCTCGGGCTACGAGATCCATATCGGCGCGACCGAAGGGCCCGACCGCGCGCGCCCCTTCGTCCATATCGGCGACCGACCCGAAGGGGCGATCTCGGCCGATGGGCGGGTCGCGGGCAGCTATCTGCACGGGCTTTTCTCCGAGGACGGCTTCCGCCGCGCCTGGCTCGCAGGGCTGGGGCTCGAAACCGGCAGAAAAGGCTATGACGCCACGGTCGAGGACACGCTTGACAGGCTGGCCGCCCATCTTGAAACCCATCTCGACATCGACGCGCTTCTCGGCCTCGCCGGGGCTCTCGCCAGTCGGTAGGCCCGGGCAATCTTATACCGATCCCCCCCCCGGGGCGCGCTCAGCGGCCACGGGACGTCTTTCCAAAGCGGGTGGGGTGGATGGCCCCTGCTCGCCCGGCATCGCAATGCGCCCTCGTGCAGATGTCCTTGCCTGCTGCGGGAGAAGCCAAGCATCTGACGGTTACGACAGTCGGTCCGGATCCGGCCGAGAAGCTCTTCCAGGTTCACGGGATCACCCCAGCGGGCGAGGTCGTCTTCAACAAGCCGCTGCGCCGGGCAGAGCGGCCCGCGTTCTTCGAGCGCCCCGCCCCTTACCTGATCGGGCAGGAGGCCGGTGCGTCGGGCCAGTATCGGGCGCGGGAACTCTCGAAGCAGGGACAGGAAGTGCGGCCGATCCCGCTGATCCACGTCAAACCCGACGTGAAGCGGGGCAAATCAGACGGTGACCCGGAACGTGGCCCCAGTGGGGCCGCGCAAGATGCGGAAGCGAGCCTCGCGAGGCCGTGGCGCGGCCGACCATGCGCGTCGTGCAGGTGAAGCCGGAAGACCGGCAGGCCCTGCCAGGCTTGCACCGGACGGCGGGAACGCGTGGGGCGGCAGGGACCGCAGCAGGTGAACATGCTGCGCGGACGGCTGGCGGAATTCGGGATAGTCCTGCCTCAGGGTCTGGCGAAGGTGACGGGCTTCGCGAAGGCTGTCGTCGACGGTTCGGCCCCGGATAGTCCCGGGATCGGGCCGGATGTCCTGCGCCTCCTCTCCGTGCAACTCCTGTCGACCGGTCCTCTCATGCGCCGGCCTGACATGCGGCTGGAGACCATCACGCGTGCAGACCGGCAGATGAAATTGCTGCGGGACCATTCCGGGGGGGAAACCGATGACGGCTTCTGCCATCGTGGCGAGCATCGGCAACGGAGGGCAGTTCCGCAACGGACGGCAGTTTGCGGGCTCGTTCGGACTGACGCCCGGAAACGACTCCGGCGAAGGAAAGGCTCGGCAGGATCACGAAGATGGGGCCGGTATCTCCGGGAATTGCGCGTCGTGGGCATAACGCCCCCTGTGGTCCGGCTGAAGGTTCGGCCGGACAAGGGCGATCCGTGGCCGCTAAAATTGCCGGAGCGAAAGCGGTTCCGGCTGGCGACGATCGCGATGGCCAACAGGACGGCCGGGGTCATCCGGGTTGTCCTGACACGCGGCTGGCCCTGCTCGCCGCAGGCTGCCTGATCCGGGACGCCCGGCCTTGAAGAGCGCATGACCGACGAGGTGATGGAGCCCCCTCAGCCGCGAAACCGGGGGAACCCGCCGAACTTCGGGGGCGCTATGACCCGCAAAGCTGACAGGGCCCCGGGACGCGGAAACCATCAGGGCCAGCGGTTGCAAGGCCGCGCAACCAGACCGGGCACAGGATCGCTTCCGAACGGGTGCATTACCGTCATTTCCCGCTTGCCATGCAGGAGCCATCCCCACAGGCCGTTCGAGGCGTTGTCCTTTCCATGGGAGACGGCCTCACCGGGCCGCTGGCAGGAGGGGCCGCGCCTCATGACAGAGCCGGCGCCGAACGCCCGAAAACTGCAGCTTGCCTTGGGCGTGCTGACGGCCCTCAACCTGGCCTCGATCAGGCTGCGGTGTGAGCCGTGCACAGACCTGCCCCGCAGGTCGCCCCTCAGGGGCCTGATCGAGGGCAGGCCTTGCCCCGACAGGGATCAGATCCGGCTGAACCCGTCCAACGGACCGCGGCGCCCCTGCCCGGGCTGGCCAGCCGCGGTCGGCACATCGCCCGATCTGCGAATGGCGGGGCACCGAAGAACATGACGCAGGCCGTCGCGGAAGCGCGGGCCATTGCCTGCCGCCCTCGGCCGCCCGCGCCTCCGGGCCCGGCCCCGATTGCCCGGGCCGGGCTTGCGTGACGAGACCGGGTGGCCGACCGACCCTCTGGCGGCGGCGCGATCCGGCGATGACGCCGGTTTGCGCGCCCCGCGCCTTCGCCCCGGTCGGACCCACGGCCGCGACGGCCCCGAGGGCATCCGTGAGAGGACCGGGTGGCTCGGGCATCTGAAACGCGGGGCTCAGATCCTCATGGTCAGGCATGACATGGAGGCCGTCCTCCGGCGCGCCGACCGGGTCAGCATGCCCGTCTGGACGCGGGGCCGCGACCGAGACATTCCCGTCGAGATCCCGCCCCGGATGCAGGCAAAGGCAGCCGAGACCGGTCAGGCCGCCGCAGCCCCGCCACTTCGCGCGGCTCAGCCCCGGCTCAGGCCGGACGGCGCCGCACGAAGCGCCCGTCGGGGCCGAGATGGATGCCGCATTCGGTCTTGTCGGGATTGTCGGCCCAGCGCCCGGCTCGCGCATCCTCGCCCGCCCGGACCGCCCGAGTGCAGGGCGCGCAGCCGACCGAGCGGAACCCCCTGGCCTCCAGCGGATGGCGCGGCAGATCATGGGCGACGAAATAGGCGTCGAGATCCGCGCGGTGCCAGAAGGCCAGCGGATTGACCTTGAGATGCGTCCCGTCGCGCTCGATCGCGGGCAGGGCCGCGCGGGTCGCGCCCTGGTAGCGCTTGCGCCCCGAGATCCAGGTGTCGACCCCCGCGAGCGCATCCGCCAGCGGAAAGGTCTTGCGCAGCAGGCAGCACATGTTCGGGTCCTCCTCCGCCAGCCGGCGATCGGGATCTTCGGCGGCGATGATGGCGGGATCTGGACGGACCTCGACGAGATTGAGATCGAACAGCCGGACCAGCCGGTCGCGATAGGTCAGCGTCTCGTCGAAATGCCGTCCGGTCTCGATGAAGAGCACCGGGATCTGCGGCAGGATCCGGGTGACATAATGCAGCAAGACCGCGCTTTCGGTGCCGAAGGACGAGACCAGCGCGCGCGTTCCGAGCCGCGGATCCTGCAGAAGCCCCGCCATGTCGACATGACCGAGATCGGGCATGTGGTCGGCCTGCAGCGCCTCGAGGAGGCGGTCCCTGCCGCCCGGAGGCCAGGAGCTGCCGGACCCGGAAGACATGTCGGAAACGGGATCGGACATCGGAACGTTTCCTCCTGCGGCATCCCTTCCGACGTAACATTGCAGACCCGCCGGGAAAACCCGGATGCGGACGACCGGCGGTCCGTTGCCGCCATGGCGGGACTTTCCGCAACGCTCTGACATGCGCCTGTCACATTAACGGGGACAGGGTCCCCGTACTGGCCAAGTCCCGCCCCGCAGCGTATCCCGATCCCGACCCGCCGACAGAGAATGCCGATGACCCGCCCTGCCCTGCTGATCTTCACCGACCTCGACGGCACGCTTCTGGATCACGAGACCTATTCCCACGCAGAGGCCGCCCCGGCCCTGAGAGCCCTGCGCGCAGCCGGGGTGCCGGTGATCCTCGCCTCGTCGAAGACCGCCGCCGAAATCGCCCCGCTCCGGACAGAGCTGGGGCTCTCGGCCTATCCGGCGATTGTCGAGAACGGCGCGGGCCGTCTCGAACCGGACGCCGAAGCGCCCCGGACCGGCGGTCGCTACCGCGCGCTTCGCAGCGCGCTGAGCCAGGTGCCCGCCCCGCTGCGGAGCCGCTTCAAGGGGTTCGGAGACGGTGGCACGGAATGGATCGCCGAGGTGACGGGGCTTGCACCCGAGGCCGCCGCGCTGGCCGCCCGGAGGCTTTATTCCGAACCCGGGATCTGGTCGGGCAGCGAGACCGAGAAGTCGGCGTTCCTGGCCGCGTTGCAGGCGCAGGGGGTCAGCGGCCGCGAGGGCGGACGGTTCCTGACGCTTTCTTTCGGAGCCAGCAAGGCCGGGCAGATGGCCGAGATCGCGGCGCGCTATACCACGCCTTTCGTCGTGGCGCTGGGCGATGCGCCGAACGACCGCGAGATGCTGGAACAGGCCGATCAGGGCTTCATCATCGCCAATCCGCACCGCGCGCCGATGCCGCCGCTCGCGGGCGAGGAGACCGGACGGATCCAGCGGATCGCCGCTGCCGGTCCGAAAGGTTGGAACCTGGCCCTGAGGCAGGTTATCTCTGATTTCGGGATCTGACGGTCCCGCATTTTTTCCGGGCCCGGGCCTTTTCCGGACCACCTGTCCATTTTCGGGGCGACACGCTCCGGCAAGGAGACGCGCAAATGGCCGATTTCCACCAGAACGGCAATGTCGCCACCCTGCACAACCTGAGGTCGGCCCCGACCGAGCTTCTGGTTCATGAACTGACGACCTTCGCCCAGAGCCGCAAGATCAGCCTGATCCTGCCCTCGCTGTTTTCCGAGCTGGAAGGCGACGCGCTGCCGAAGATCCTCGACGAGCTGGCCGAGGTGCCGTTCCTGCACCGGATCGTGATCGGGCTCGACCAGGCCGACGAGGCGCAGTTCGCCCATGCGCTGCAGTTCTTCGACCGGCTGCCGCAGACCCATGTGGTGATCTGGCAGGACAGTCCGCGGATGCAGGCGATCCATGCCCGGCTGGAGGCGCATAACCTGCAACCGGGCGACCCCGGCAAGGGCCGCAATGTCTGGTTCTGCATGGGCTATCTCATGGCCTGCAAGGACAGCGCGGTGATGGCGCTGCATGATTGCGACATCGTCACCTATTCGCGCGAGATGCTGGCGCGGCTGGTCTACCCCGTGGCGAATCCCAATTTCCCCTATCAGCTGGCCAAGGGCTTCTATCCGCGGATCGGCGGGGACAAGCTCAATGGCCGGGTCAGCCGGCTGCTGGTCAGCCCGATCCTGCTGGCGCTGAAGAAGACCATCGGCGACCGGGACTACCTCGATTACCTCAGATCCTTCCGCTATCCGCTGTCGGGCGAATTCGCGCTCCGGACCGCGACCCTGCCCAATCTGCGCATCCCCTCGGACTGGGGGCTGGAAATCGGGGTGCTGTCCGAAGCCTGGCGCAATCTCGCGCCGCGCTCGGTCTGTCAGGTCGAGATCTCGGATGCCTATGACCACAAGCACCAGCCGGTCTCGCCCGAGGATGCCACACGCGGCCTGTCGCGGATGTCGGTGGATATCTGCAAGTCGATCTTCCGCAAGCTGGCGGCCGATGGCACGGTGTTCTCCGAAGAGATCTTCCGCACGCTGAAGGCCACCTATTACCGCGAGGCGCTGGACCTTCTGGACTGCTATTACAATGACGCAAGGATGAACGGGCTGAGCCTCGACCGGCATGCCGAGGAGAACATCATCGAGCTTTTCGCCCGGAACATCACCGAGGCCGGGCAGGTCTTTCTGGACCACCCGGCCGAGACCCCCTTCATCCCGACCTGGAACCGGGTGCATTCGGCCGACCCGACGCTGATGGACGACATGATGGCGGCGGTGACGGCGGACGGGACCGATTACCGGTCTTCGGCCGGATAGGCGCGCGGGCATCGGCACAAGCCAGGTGGAACAAGCCAGGCACGGGCGGCCGGCCTGGCAGAGGCAACCGCCCCGGCTAGCCCCTGTCCCGACTGGCCCCGTCGCGGTTCGAGATCCAGCGGCATTGATAGGGCGCGAAGGGAATGTCGGTGCCATGGGGCGAGATCCGCTCGCCCGAGAGCAGGTCGACCCAGTCCTCGCCGCCGATCAGGTTGATCGCCATCGGCGAGACCGACAGCTCCTCGGCGCTGACATTGTGCAGCGCGAAGACCGACTGGTCGCGGTCGAGGCTCTGGCGCCAGAGCCCGAACAGGCGGCAGTCGAGATGCAGCGTGAACTGGGTGGCGTTCGGATGGAAGGCGGGCTGACGACGGCGGATGCCGATCCGCCGCTTCATCTGCCGCAGCACCAGCGACTGCGGGCTTTCGGGGTTTTCCAGAAGCGCCAGCAGCGCGGGATAGTCCCAGCGATGGCGGTTGATCGCCCGCTTGATGCCGGTCTTCTCGACCCCGGCATGATCGTTGGGCGTCGCCAGTAACGAATGCACATAGAAGGCCGGGAAGCCCTCCAGCGCCATGACGATGCTTTGCGAACAGAGAAAGCGCTCGACCTGCCAGCCATCCTCGCCCGAAAAGGTGCCCTTCATCGCGTCGAACCAGGTGATGTTCAGCTCATAGGCCGTTTCGCCGCCGCCGACGGTCGAGCGCATCGAGACCTCGCCGCCGAAGGACCGGATCGCGCCGATGATGTCGCCGATCTGCTCTTCGGGCAGCAGCCCCTCGACCGGGCGCATGCCGATGCCGTCATGCGAGGCGGTGAAGTTGAGATAGGCACAGCCCAGCTGGGCGGGCGGCATCGTCGCCTGCCAGCGATGCAGGTATTCGGCGGTGCCCGACAGAAGCGCATGCAGGACCAGCGGCGGCAGCGAGAAATTGTAGACCGCATGGGCCTCGTTCCGGTTGCCGAAATAGCTGAGATTCTCGTGGTTGGGCACGTTGGTCTCGGTCAGCAGCACGATCGGCTCGACCGCGAAATCGCACAAGACCCGCATCAGCTGGACGATGGCATGGGTCTCGGGCATGTGGATCGAGGGGGTGCCGGGCTCCTTCCAGAGGAAGGCCACCGCATCGAGCCGGACGATACGCACCCCGTTCTCGACATGCAGCCGCATGATCCGCAGGAATTCCAGCAGCACCTCGGGGTTGCGGAAATCGAGATCGACCTGATCGTGGCTGAAGGTGCACCAGACATGGCGAGTGCCGTTCGCGGTCTCGACCTCGCGCAGAAGCGGGCTGGTGCGCGGGCGCACCACAGGGGCCAGATCGTCCTCGGGCGAGGCCTCGAAGAAGAAGCGGTCATAGGGCGGATGACCCTGCCGGTATTCGCTGAACCAGTGCGACTGGCTCGAGACATGGTTCAGGACGAGGTCCGACATCACCCGGAAGCTGCCCGCGATGCGCCGGATATCCTCCCAGTCGCCCAGGTTGGAATTGACCATCCGGTAATCGGTGACCGCGAAACCGTCATCCGAGGTGAAGGGAAAGAAGGGCAGGATATGCACGCCCCCGACCGTGCCCTCGAGATGGCGGTGCAGGAAATCGTTCAGCAGGTCGAGCGGCTTGTGCTGGCCGTCGGTGAAGCTGTTGCCATAGGTGATGACCATCGAGTCCTCGCAGGACCAGAGCCGGTTCGACGGCATCCGGGCGCGACGGCGGGGATGCGTTCCGTCAGGCCAGAACGCCTCGACGATCCGGTCGATCAGGTGCTCGCGGTCGTGATCGGGATAGATCCGCCCGACCAGTCCGGCCAGTTTGATGCGCAGGGTCTGCGTCGTGTCTGTCATTGTGCCCAGGCGTTTCCCGACCTCATTTCTTGCCCGCCGGGGCCGGGCTGGCAAGGCGCAAAGCCTGAAATCCCGAGGCGCGCCAGCCCCGCGCCCTGTCTGTGCCCGGAATTTGGGCGCAGATCACGGCAGCGGCCGGATCAGGATGGCACGAAAGTCGTTCACATTGGTCAGGGTCGGGCCTGGCACCACCTGCGCGCCCAGCGCCGCGAAGAAGCCATGGCTGTCATTGGTGGCCAGCGCCCTGCCCGGATCGCAGCCCAGCCGCTCGGCCTCGGCCAGCGTGGACGGCCCGATAACCGCGCCCGCGACCTCGGCCGCGCCATCGACCCCGTCCGTGTCGCAGGCGATGGCATCGATCCCCCCGGCGCCGTCCAGCGCGACCGCCAGGGACAGCGCATATTCGGCATTGGGCCCGCCGATCCCGTCGCCCCGCCGGGTCACCGTGCATTCGCCGCCCGAGAGCAGAAGCAGCGGCGGATCGCCCGGCGCCATCGCGGCCTGCCGCGCCCGCGCCAGATCGGCATGGGCGGCGGCCAGTTCGCGCGCCTCGCCTTCCAGCGCGTCGCCCAGGATCTCGACCGCACAGCCTGCGCCCCGCGCGGCCTCGGCCGCAGCCTCGAGCGAGAGGGCGGGGGCCGCGATCACCACATTCTCGACCCGGGCAAGGCGCGGATCGTCGGGGCGGACGGGATCGCCGCCCGCCTCGAGAAAGCTCTGGACCGAAGGCGGCGGCACCACCCCCCAGCGCGCCAGTGCCGCCAGCGCCCGGGCCGCGTCGCCCCGATGCCCGACGGTCGGGCCGCTCGCGATATCGGCGGGGTCGTCGCCCGGCACATCCGAGATCAGCAGCGCCAGCACCCGCGCCGGAAAGGCCGCGGCGGCAAGCCGCCCGCCCTTGACCGCCGACAGCTCCTTGCGGATGCCGTTCATCTCGCCGATGGGCGCGCCCGAGGCCAGCAGCCCGGAGGTCACCAGCCGCTTTTCCTCCAGCGTGATCTGCCCGGCGGGCTGCACCAGCAGCGACGAGCCACCGCCCGAGATCAGCGCCAGCACCAGATCCTCCTTGCCGAGCCCCTCGAGCAGCCGCATCACGCGGCGCGTCGCGACCTCGCCCGCGGCATCGGGCACCGGATGCGCGGCCTCGACGATCTCGATGCCGGCGCAGGGCCGGGCATGGCCGTAACGGGTGATCACCAGCCCCTCGCATGGACCCCAGGCCGCCTCGAGTGCCTCGGCCATCCGCGCCGAGGCCTTGCCGGCACCGATCACGACCACCCGTCCGGAGGGCCGGGGCGGCAATGCCGGCGCCACCGTCCGCATCGGATCGGCGGCCGCGACCGCGGTCTCGAACAGAGCGCGGAGGAAGGCCGGGGGTTCCGCCGGAGAGGCGGCAAGGGCGGCGGGCGGCGGGGCGGGCGCTTGCAGGGTCATGCCGAAAAGGATGGGGCAACCACCGCCCTTGGCAAGAGGTTGGTTGCGCTGTGACCCAACGGCATGTGGCGCCCTCTCAGGAGGCGAGCGCCAGCGCCTCCTCGAGATCGCGGTTGCCCACGACCAGATCGGCCAGGGTGATGCCGTCGAGCGTGGCATAGAATTCGGCCAGCGCCCGCTGCAACGCGCCCTTGAGAAGGCAACAGCACGAGATCGGACAGGTATTGGTGGCCGGATCGAAACATTCGGCGAAGGGCACACCCGATTCGAGATGCCGGAAAACCTCGCCCACGGTGATGTCCTCGGGCATGCGCTTGAGGGTCAGACCGCCATTCCGGCCCCGGGTCGTCTTCACCAGCCCGTGATGCGCCAATGTGTTGATGACCTGGGCCATGTGGTTTTCCGAGGTGTTGCAGGCGCCCGCGATATCCGCCTTGCGGACCGTCCGGCCACCATTGACAGCACAGTACATAAGCGCCCGCATCGCGATGTTCGTCCGGGTGGTCAGCCGCATCGGGGTTCTCTTTTCCAGTCGTGACGGATAATGATCTATCTCACATACGGGTTCTAACCAGAATAGAGCCTGTTAAAGATCACGCAAGCCCTTCGCCGATCCCGGACGCGGGGCGGGTTCAGAAACGGGTGACGGGGCAGGACTTGAGCCGTAAACGCGCGAAGAAGGACGATCCGGCCGCCAGGCGGCTTTCCCAGATGACGGCGCCGGTCATGAGCCTGCTGGAGCGGGCCGGGGCGATGGCGACGGCAGCCTCGCTGCTATGGCTGATCCAGGCCGCGGCGGTGGCGCTGGCGCTTGGCCAGATGCTTCAGCCCGATACCGCCTGGGGGCCCACCTGGGCCTTCGCGCTGGTCTTCGTTGCCGTGGGCGTGGGCCGCGCGCTGCTCGATCACCGGGCCGGCGCGCTGTCCTTCCGGGCCGCGGATATCGTTCTGGCGCTGGAGCGCGCGCGTCTGGTGACGCGGGAATCGCGGCGCGCGACCGACGACCCGGCCCGCCCGGCGGCGGCGGTGACCGCGACGCTGGCCGCCGAGAAGCTTGCCGCGCTGACGCCTTTCCTCACCCGCTATGCCCCGGCCAAGCGCCGCTCGACCTTCGTGCCGCTGGTGATCCTGGGCGTCGCCTTCTACGTCTCCTGGGCGGTCGGGCTCGTGCTTCTGTTCGCGGGGCCGCTGATCCCGGTCTTCATGGCGCTGGTGGGCATCGCCGCCAAGAAGGCCAGCGAGCGCCAGATGGAAGAACTGTCGAACATGAACGTCCTGCTGCTCGAGCGGCTGACGGCGCTGGTCGACATCCGCCTGCTCGATGCGACCGAGCGCACGGTGGAAAGCTTCCGCTCGGCGGCGGACCGGCTGCGCGGGCGCACCATGGAGGTGCTGCGCGTGGCCTTCCTGTCCTCGACGGTGCTTGAGCTGTTCTCGGCCATCGGCATCGCCATGGTCGCGGTCTATGTCGGTTTCTCGCTCCTGGGCGAGCTGGATTTCGGCACCTGGGGCACACCTCTGACCGCAACCGAGGGGATCTTCCTGCTGCTGCTCGCGCCAGACTATTTCCAGCCGCTGCGCGATCTGGCCGCCGCCTGGCATGACAAGGCCGATGCCAATGCCGTGGCGCGCGAGCTGGCCGAGCTGGAGGCGCAGGAAGAGACCAACTTCCTCGGGCTGGGCGCCGCCGCCGCACCGCTTGCGGCCGCCGACGCGCTGTCGGTCCGGGGACTTGCCTACCGCCCGCCGGGCGGGCGGCTGATCCGCTTTCCCGATTTCGACCTTCACCCCGGCGAGACTCTGGCGATCACCGGGCCGTCGGGCAGCGGGAAATCTTCGCTTTTGCGGCTGATCGCGGGCATGGCGGTTCCGGCCGAGGGCGAGATCCGGATCGGCGAGACCGTGCTTTCGCCCGAGACCGCCGATGCCTGGCGCGCCCGGCTGGGCTGGCTGCCGCAGCAGCCGCGCTTCGTTTCGGGCTCGCTTCGGAAAAACCTGACCCTGGCGCTGCGGCCGGGGCGCGAGCTTCCGCTCGACCGCGCGCTGGAGCTTGCCGCCGCCGATGGCGTGGTGGCGCAGCTGCCGCGCGGGCTGAACACCCGTCTGGGCGAGACCGGGGTCGGCGTCTCGGGCGGCGAGGCAAGGCGGCTGATCGTGGCCCGCGCGGCCCATGCCCATCCCGACCTGCTGCTGGCCGACGAGCCGACCGCCGATCTCGACGAAGAGACCGCGACGCTTGTCACCGAGGGGCTCCTGGGGCTTGCCTCGGGCGGCGTCGCGCTGATCGTGGCCACCCATGACCCGGCGCTCGCGGCCCGGATGGACCGCCAGATCGCCATCAGACCGGAGCATGTGGCATGAAGGACATCCTGCAGATCCTGCGCCTGACCTGGCAGGCCCAGCGCGGCCCCCTGATCCGGGGCACGGCGCTGGCCGTGATCGTGGTGGCGATGGGGGTGTCGCTGCTGGGGCTGGCGGGCTGGTTCATCACCGCCGCCGCGGCGGCCGGACTTGCGGGGATCGGCATCGCCTTCAACGTGTTCCAGCCTTCGGCCGCCGTGCGCTTTCTGGCGCTTGGCAGGACCGCCGCGCGCTATGGCGAGCGGCTGCTGACCCATGACGCTACCCTCAAGGCCCTGACCGATATCCGCGTGGCGCTTCTGCGCGGCGTGCTGGCCCTGCCGTTCCAGACCCTGTCGCGGCTTCGCGGCGCCGAGACCATGAACCGGCTTGTGGCCGATGTCGACGCGCTCGACGGGGTGGTGCTGCGGCTGTTCATTCCGGCGGTGACCGGGGTGATCCTTTATGTCGTCGCGTTCCCGCTATTGTGGTGGATGACCGATTTCACGCTGGCGGCCTGGATTTTCGCGAGTTTCACGCTGGGCTGCGGGCTGGTGCTGATCGGGGCGGGGCGCCATGCGCTTGCCCCCTCGCGCCGGGCCGAGAAGGCGCTGCAGGCCTTCCGCATCCGGCTGATCGACCTGTTGCGCGCCCGCGACGATCTGGTGGTCTATGGCCGCCTGCCCGAACAGACCGAGGCGGTGCAACTGGCCGAAGCCCGGATGCGCGACAATCTGGGCGCCATCGACCGGCTGGAACGGCGGGCGGGACTCGCGCTGTCTTTGACCACGACACTGGCCACGGGCACCGCGCTGGCGCTGGGCGGGGTTCTGGCGGCCCGGGGCGCGATCACGCCCGCGCAGGCGGCGCTGGGCTTCTTCGTGGCGCTGGCGCTGTCGGAGACCGTCCAGCCGCTGCGCCGCGCGCTGGCCGAGCTTGGCCGCATGCTTGACGCCGCCCGGCGCGTGACCCGGCTTCTGCCCGAGGCAGCCCCAGTGGCCGCCCAAGTGGCCGAACCGGCCCCGCAGGTCCCCGCCGCAGACAGCGCCCCCGCCCTCGAGATGACCGGCATCGCCTATCGCCATCCGGGCGCCGAGGCGCCTGTGCTGAAGGACTTCTCGCTCCGGCTCGACCCCGGCGCCTGCATCGCGCTGACCGGCGCCTCGGGCAGCGGCAAGAGCACCGTCCTGGCGCTGGCCGCCGGCCTCATCCAGCCCGAGGCGGGCAGCATCCGGCTGGCGGGCTGCCCCATCGAGACGCTGTCCGAAACCCGGCTGCGGGCCGGCATGGCCTATCTGCCCCAGCGCAGCATGCTTCTGGGCCAAAGCTTCTTCGACATGCTGGCGCTGGCCGATCCCGATCTCGGCGAAGGCGAGGCGCTCGAGTTGATCGAGGCGGTGGGGCTGTCCTCGACGGTCGCGGCGCGGGGCGGGCTGCATGCCCCCCTCAAGGAGAACGGGGCCGGGCTTTCGGGCGGCGAGCAGCGCCGTCTGGCCCTGGCCCGGGCGCTGCTGCGTCGCCCGCGCCTGCTTTTGCTGGACGAGCCGACCGAGGGGCTCGACCGGCCGACCGCGACCCGGGTGCTGGGCGCGATCCGCGAGATCCTGCCCGGGGCGGCAATCCTGACCGCCTCGCATCGCAAGGCCGAACGCGACTGGGCCGACCGGCTGATCGTGATGACCTGACCCTGTCGCGGCGGGCCGCCCGGTGCGGCCGGCCCCGCGCAGGCCCCCTTTCGCAGCGGCACCTCCGGAGCCTGCTCCGGACGCTTTTCCGACATGCGCGCGGGTCCGGTCCGACCCGCACCGTTGACCCCCTTCGGGCACGCATTGCCGTTATGCCGCATTGGCATGGCACAGCGTTGCATACAAAGGTATATCTGGAACACGTCTAATATTCCGGACTCGTGTCTTGGCTGCAAAGCCATGGAATCCGGACATATTGCGTAATTGAGAGGGAAGGGCCAAAGGAGGCCAGTAATGGAACTCGACATCGTCGAGCTGTCTAGGCTGCAGTTTGCCATGACAGCCATGTATCACTTCCTCTTCGTGCCGCTCACGCTTGGCCTGTCGGTCATCGTGGCGATCATGGAGACGGTCTATGTGATGACCAACCGCCCCGTCTGGCGCCAGATGACGAAATTCTGGGCCACACTGTTCGGCATCAACTTCGTGCTGGGGGTCGCGACGGGCATCACCATGGAGTTCCAGTTCGGGATGAACTGGAGCTATTACAGCCATTACGTCGGCGATATCTTCGGCGCTCCGCTGGCAATGGAAGGGCTGATGGCCTTCTTCCTCGAGGCGACCTTCGTCGGTCTCATGTTCTTCGGCTGGGACAAGCTGTCCAAGGTGGGCCATTGCGTGGTGACCTGGCTGGTGGCGATCGGGTCCAACTTCTCGGCGCTCTGGATCCTGATCGCCAATGGCTGGATGCAGAATCCCATCGGGGCCGAGTTCAACCCGATGACCATGCGGATGGAAATGACCTCGTTCTTCGAGGTGATGTTCAACGAGGTGGCGCAGGCCAAATTCGTGCACACCGTCTCGGCAGGCTATGTCACGGCGGCGATCTTCGTCCTGGGCGTGTCGGCCTGGTACCTGCTGAAGGGCCGCCATGTCGAGCTGGCACGCCGCTCGATCGCGGTCGCGGCCAGTTTCGGGCTTGCGGGCGCCCTTTCGGCGGTCGTGCTGGGCGACGAGTCGGGCTATAACGCCACCCATACCCAGAAGATGAAGCTCGCCGCGATCGAAGGCATGTGGGAGACCTATTCGGCCCCTGCCCCCTTCAACCTTTTCGGCATTCCCGACCAGGCCGATCGCGAGACCAAATACGCAATCGAGATCCCGGCGGTGATGGGGCTGATCGGCGCGCGCTCGCTGACCCAGGAGCTGCCCGGCATCAACCAGCTGGTCGAGGAAGCCGATGCCCGCATCCGCAACGGGCTGATCGCCTATGACGCACTGATGCAGATCCGGGCCGAGCGGGGCAATGCCACGCCCGAGCTGGCCGCGCAGTTCGAAGAGCACAGCGGCGATCTGGGCTTTGCCTTGCTGCTCAAGCGTTATCTCGAAGATCCGCGCCAGGCGACCGACGCGCAGATCGCCCAGGCCGCGCAGGACACGGTGCCCGGGGTGCTGCCGCTGTTCTGGGCGTTCCGGGTGATGGTCATCCTCGGCTTCGGTTTCATCGCGATGATGCTCTACTTCTTCATCCGGGCCAATTTCTACGGCATGCGCTTCCCGCGCTGGGCGCTGCGCGCCGCGGTGGTGGCCATTCCGACGCCCTGGATCGCGGCCGAGATGGGCTGGTTCGTGGCCGAGTTCGGCCGTCAGCCCTGGACCGTCGACGGTGTGCTGCCGACCGCGCTCTCGGTCAGCCATCTGAGCGTGACCCAGGTCGCGCTGACGCTGGCGGGCTTCGTCACCTTCTATTCGGTCCTCTTCGTGATCGAGATCGGGCTGATGCGGAAATACATCCTCAAGGGTCCCTACATGGACGTCGCCGAAACCGACGACTGGACCCGGCGCCATACCGACCGCCTGACCGGCGGCCGCGGCTACGAACCGGCGGAGTAAAGACCCATGATCCTGCATGAATACGTGGATTTCGATACCCTTCGGGTGATCTGGTGGGGGCTTCTGGGCGTCCTTCTGATCGGCTTTGCCCTGACCGACGGCTTCGATCTGGGCGTCGGCACGCTGCTTCCCTTCGTCGCCAGGACCGATATCGAGCGGCGGGTGGCGATCAACACCGTCGGCCCGGTCTGGGAAGGCAACCAGGTCTGGTTCATCCTCGGTGGCGGCGCCATCTTCGCCGCCTGGCCGCCGCTTTACGCGGTCAGCTTCTCGGGCTTCTACCTGGCGATGTTCCTGATCCTCGCGGCGCTGATCCTGCGCCCCGTGGGCTTCAAGTACCGCTCGAAGCGCGAGGATGAACGCTGGCGCGCGGCCTGGGACTGGGCGCTGTTCGTGGGCGGCTTCGTGCCCGCGCTGGTCTTCGGCGTCGCCGTGGGCAACGTCCTGCAAGGGGTGCCGTTCCGGCTGACCGACGATCTTCTGTCGATCTATGAGGGCTCGTTCTTCGGGCTTCTGAACCCCTATGCGATCCTGGCGGGGCTGGTATCGGTCTCGATGCTGGTGATGCATGGCGCGGCCTGGCTGCAGCTCAAGACCGAGGGCATGGTGGCCGAGCGCGCGCGCAGCTTCGGCGCCTGGGCGGCGCTGGCCACCATTCTCACCTATGCGCTGGCCGGGCTCTGGCTCGCCGGCGGGATCGAGGCCTACAGCTTCACGGGGACGGTCGCGACGGACGGGCCCTCGAACCCGCTGCTGAACGAGGTTGCCCGGGGCGGATCCTGGATGGCGGCCTACGAGACGCGGCCCTGGATCGCCATCGCCCCGGCGCTGGGGATCCTCGGCGCAGCGCTGGCCTTCCTCGGCTTCAAGACCGGCAAGGAAGGCTGGACCATGCTGGCCTCGAAGCTCTCGATCTTCGGCATCATCGCCTCGGTCGGGCTGACCATGTTCCCGTTCATCCTGCCCTCGAGCCTCGACCCCAGCTCTTCGCTGACGGTCTGGGACAGCTCGTCCTCGCATCTGACGCTGTTCGTGATGCTGGTCTCGTCGGCGATCTTCGTGCCGCTGATCCTGGCCTACACCGCCTGGGTCTACAAGGTGCTCTGGGGCAAGGTCACGGCCTCGGACGTGGTCGACAAAAGCGACTCGGTCTACTGAGAAAGGAGCCCGAAGATGTGGTATTTCGCCTGGATTCTCGGCCTGCCGCTGGCCGCGCTTTTCGCGGTCGTCAACGCGATGTGGCTGGAGCTGAACGCCGACCGCACGATGATGGACGGCAAGCCGCGCGACGACCGCTGAGCCGGTCGCCGTCCTGAAACGGGGTCCGTCCGCCGAGGCCCCGGCACCTCTGGGCCCGCGCCACCGGCGCGGGCCTTTTCACGACCCCGGCCGGGTCGGCGGGACCGTTCCCGCAAAAAGATGACTCTTTGACATCTGATTTTAACCTGCCCTATAGGGCTCGGGTCACATGCGCTTTTCCGCATGTTTCAGCCCGAGCCGCACAGGAGCAGCGACCGACATGAGCACCACCGCAGAGACCGAACCCGGCCCCCGAGACAGCCGGCTTGCGCATTTTCCCGTCACCTTCTTCGCCACGGTCATGGGGATGATGGGGCTGACACTCGCCTGGCGCGCCGGAGAACAGGCGCTGGGGCTGCCCCTTCCAGTCGTCTCGCATATCCTGCTGTTTGCCTCCTGCGCGCTGCTGGTCGCGGTCGCGACCTTCTATGCGCTGAAACTGGCGACACATTTCCCGATGGCCGCGGCCGAATGGCAGCACCCGGTGCGGCTGGCCTTCTTTCCCACCGCCTCGATCTCGCTGATCCTGCTGTCGGTCGCGCTCCTTAGCGACTATCCCGCGCTCGCCCGGCCGGTCTGGATCGCGGGGACCGCATTGCAGGGGCTTCTGTCGCTTCTGGTGATCGCCGACTGGATCGGGCAGCGGCCCTTCCAGCCGATCCACCTGAATGCCGCCTGGTTCATCCCGCCGGTCGGCAACATCCTGGTGCCGGTGGCGGGCGTGCCGCTGGGCCATCCCGACATTTCCTGGCTGTTCTTCTCGGGCGGTGCGCTGTTCTGGGTGGTGCTGCTGACGCTGGTGATGAACCGGCTGACCTTCCACGACCCGCTGCCCGGCCGGTTGCAGCCGACGCTGGTGATCCTTATCGCACCGCCCGCCGTCGGCTTCCTCTCGTGGATGCGGCTGCAGGGCGGGCTCGACCCGCTGGCGATGTTCTTTCTCAACGCCGCCTATGTCTTTGCGCTGATCGTGGCGACCCAGCTGCCGCGCATCCTGCGCCTGCCCTTCGCGCTGTCCTTCTGGGCACTGTCGTTTCCGCTGGCCGCGCTGACCATCGCGACCTTCCTTTACGCCACCACCACCGGCTCGACCGTCCATCTGTGGCTGGGCGGAGCGTTGCTGGCCTTTCTGAGCATGGTAATCGCGGGGCTCGTCGGGCGCACGCTGCTGGCCATCGCCCGGAACGAGATCTGCCAGCCCGAATGACAGCGGACTCGGAGCACGCGCCGGGCCGTCAGGCCCGCCGCGGCACCGCGAGGCTCAGCGCGAAGGCGCAGCTCGCCGCGACCACGATGCTGGGTCCGGCGGGGGTGTCGAAATGGTACGAGCCCCAAAGCCCCGCCAGCGCCGAGAGCGCGCCGATGCCCGAGGCGATCAGCGCCATCGCCTCGGGCGTGCGCGCCCAGGGCCGGGCGGCGGCGGCCGGAACGATCAGCATCGCCACGATCAGAAGCGCCCCCACTACCTGGATCGCCACCGCGACGACCAGCGCCAGCGCCACCGTCAGCACCAGCCGCTCACGCCCCGGATCGAGCCCCGAGGCGGTCGCCAGCTCCTCGCTGACCGTCACCGTCAAAAGCGCCGTCCAGCGCCACACGATCAGCGCCAGCACCGCCAGCGCGCCTGCCCAGATCACCGCCAGATCGGTGCGGCCGACCGCGAGGATGTCGCCGAAGAGATAGGCCGACAGATCGACCCGGACGCCGCTGAGAAACGAGACCGAGACCAGACCGACCGCCAGCGCCGCATGGGCAGCAACGCCCAGCGCGGTATCCATCGCGAGCCCCCGCCCCGACAGCGAGGTGACCGACAGCGCCATGGCAAGCGCGGCTCCCAGCGTGCCCGCGAAGATCGAGATCGAGAACCCCAGCGCAATCGCCACGCCCAGGATCGCGGCATGGGCCGTGGCCTCGCCGAAATAGGCCATCCGCCGCCAGACCACGAAGGCGCCAAGCGGCCCGGCCGCCAGCGCGACCGCCACCCCGGCCAAGGCCGCCCGCACCAGAAAATCGTCAAGCATCGGCCGCCTCCGGTTCCGTCCTGTGCGCAGTTCCGCCCTCGTCCGGCGCTGGCCCTTCGCCATGCCCGTGACACCCGTCATGGGCATGGTCATGCTCGTGCTGATACAGCGCCATCGTGCCATGGGTGCCGTGACCGAACAGCGCCCGGTATTCAGGCGCGGCGGTCACCACATGCGGCTGGCCCTGACAGCAGACATGGCCGTTGAGGCAAAGCACCCGGTCGGTGGCGCTCATCACCACATGCAGATCGTGGCTGACCATCAGCACCGCCGTGCCGGTCTCGCGCCGAAGATCGGCGATCAGCTGATAGAAGCCGGCGGTGCCGGGCTGATCCAGCCCCTGCGTCGCCTCGTCGAGGATCAGCAGCTCGGGCCCGCCCAGAAGCGCACGGGCCAGCAGCACGCGCTGGAACTGCCCGCCCGACAGCGCGGTCATCTGCCGGGTCTCGAGCCCGGACGCGCCGACCCTCTCGAGCATCGCCGCCACCTCGGCCGCGCCGCGCCGCTCGGGCAGGGACAGAAAGCGGCGCACCGTCAGCGGCATCCGGTCGTCGACGGCAAGCTTCTGCGGCACATAGCCGATCCGGAGCCCCGGGCGCCTCGTGACGGTGCCAGCACTCGGCCGGACCGCGCCCAGCACCGCCCGCACCAGCGTCGACTTGCCCGACCCGTTCGGACCGACCAGGGTGACGATCTCGCCCCCCTCGATCCCGAAATCGACCCCGGTCAGCGCGGCGACCCCGCCATAGCGCACCGTAAGCCCGCGCGTGGCAACCAGTGTCATGCCTGCGCCTCGCGGCAGGCAGGACAACGGCCGACCGCCTCGAGGCTCATCCGCTCGATCTTGAACCCGACCGCCCCGGCCGCAGCCAGCATCGCGTCGGCAACCGCCGTGCCCGGCGCCTCGGCCACGGCCTGGCAGGTATCGCAGATCAGGAAGGCCGGGCGATGCGGCTCGCCCGGTCGCATGCAGGCGGCAAAGGCATTGAGCCGCCGGATCCGATGCGCAAGCCCGTGATCGACAAGGAAATCCAGCGCCCTGTAGGCGACCGGCGGCTGGCGGGCAAAGCCCGACGCGACCAGCCGGTCGAGCACCTCATAGGCTCCCAGCGCCTGATGCGAGTCCAGCAGAATCTCGAGCGTGCGACGGCGCACAGGCGTCAGCCGCAGCCCCCCGGCCGCAACGATCTCCTCGGCCCGCGCCAGCGTCGCCCGGCGGCAGGCGGCATGGTCATGGGCTGAAAACACCCGCTCGGCATCGATTCTCATCGGGACCCTCTTGACTTGTTATTTTATAACATATTCATTTCAGCGCAGCTTCCGCAAGCGTCATTTCCAAGGAGTCGGCCCATGCGCCCCCTGTTTCTTCCCGTTTTTCTTGCTCTCGCCGCGCCCGCAGCCGCCGAGCCGCCGCGTGTGGTGACCGACATTCCGCCGGTGCAGTCGCTGGTGGCCGAGGTGATGGGCGATCTCGGCAGCCCCGGGATCCTGCTGGATCAGGGCGGTGACCCGCATCACTTCCAGCTGAAACCCTCGCAGGCCCGCGCGATCAGCGAGGCCGGCCTGGTGTTCTGGGTCGGGCCGCAGCTCACGCCCTGGCTCGACCAGGCGCTCAGGAAGCTCGGCCCCGATGCGCAGGCCGTCGCGCTGATCGAGGCGCCGGGCACCTACCGCCGCAGCTATGACGGCGAGGACCACGATCATGACGACGAGCATGATCACGACCATGACCACGGCGCCGTCGCGCCGGATGATGATCATGACCATGACGCCCACGCGGGCGAGGAGGCGCATCACCATCACGAGGGCACCGATCCCCATGCCTGGCTCGATCCCGAGAATGCCCGGGTCTGGGTTTTGCGGATCAGCGGCGCCCTGGCCGAGGCCGATCCGGAAAACAGCGCCATCTACGAGGCCAATGCGCATGCGGCGCTCGACCGGATCGCGGCGGCCGAGAGCGAGGCCCGGCAACTGCTGGCACCCGTAGGCGACCGGCCGGTCATGGTCTTCCACGACGCCTATGGCTATTTCGCCGAGCATTTCGGCCTGAGCGTGGCCGGGTCCATCGCCATGGGCGATGCCGCCGAGCCCGGTGCGGCCCGGCTGGCCGGGCTGCGGGACGAGTTGCATCACGAAGGCGTCGCCTGCCTCTTCCCAGAGGCTCAGCATGACCCGGCCTATGCCAAGGCAATTGCCGAGGGCACCGATGTGCGCCTCGGCGCGCCGCTCGATCCGTCGGGCAGCACGCTCGCCTACGGTCCCGATCTCTACCCGGCGCTGCTGACCGGGCTGGCCCGGACCATCGCCGACTGCGTCACCGGCCCGGAGGGCTGAGCCGAGATCGGGCGAGGACGCGGCTCAGAGCTCGACCTCGCCCCCCACGCCTTTGGCCCGGGCCGCCGCAACCGCCCGGGCCGCCACCGCCAGATCCTGCAAGCCGACGCCGGTGCCGTCGAACAGCGTGATCTCGTCATCGGACTGACGCCCCGGCGCCGTACCGTTGATGACCGCACCGATCTCGACGATGTCTTCGGCCGCGATGGTCCCTGCGGCCACGGCGTGCTGGGCCTCGCCGATCTCGACCGATTGCGCGATCTCGTCGGCGAAGACGCGGGCCCGGGCGAAGATCTCCCGGTCGATCTCCTGCTTGCCCTTGGTATCGGTTCCCATGCAGGCCAGATGCGTACCGGGCCGAATATGGGCGTCCATGAGCTGGGCCGAGAAGGAGGACGAGATCGTGACGATGACATCGGCCTGCGCACCGAGCTCTTCCAGCGAGACCGCCTCGAAAGGCAGGCCGAGCTCGGCCGCGGTCCCGGCCAGACGGGGCAGCATCTCGGGGTGGTAGTTCCAGCCCACGATCTTCTCGAAGCGGCGCTGGGCGACCGCGGCGCGGATCTGGAAGGCCGATTGGTGGCCTGCCCCAAGAACGCCCAGCACGCGCGCATCGGCGCGGGACAGATAGCGGATCGAGACGGCCGAAGCCGCAGCCGTGCGCAGCGCCGTCAGCAGATTGCCCCCGACCAGAGCCGCGGGCCGGCCGCTGTCGGGATCGAACAGCACCACGGTCGACTGGTGATTTGTCAGCCCCTTCGCGGCATTGCCCGGCCAGTACCCGCCCGACTTGAGCCCGAGAGCGGCGCCGGCCCGGTCGAAGCCCGACTTGAAACCATAAAGCGCATCGGCATGGCCGATCGCCTCGCGGATCACCGGAAAGTTATAGGCATCGCCGCGCGCCATCGCGGCAAAGACGGCCTCGACCGCCTCGAAACACTGCCCGGCCGAGACCAGCCCGGCGATTTCGCTTTCAGGAACGATGTACATCGGCCCTCCCGCACGATTTTTCGTCGAAAAATCGGGACCCGGAGGCCCCGACAGCCGGATCAGTAGGCCTTGCCACGCGCCGAGACCGGCCAGAGGCATTCCACCTTGCCGTTGCGCACGCCGACATACCAGTCATGGACATTGCAGGTCGGATCGCAATGGCCCGGCACCAGCTTCAGCTTGTCGCCGACCTTCAGCACGCCCTCGGGATCGGCAATCACCCCGTGTTCGTCCGAGCATTTCACATAGCTCACATCCTCGCGCCCGAAGACGAAGGGCAGTCCGCTATCGACCGATTGCGCCTTGAGCCCGGCATCGCAGATCGCCTTGTCGGCCTTTGCATGGCTCATCACCGATGTCAGCAGGAACAGCGCGTTCTCCCATTCCCCGCGGTCGATCCGCTTGCCCTCGGCATCCAGAATGCGCCCGTAATCGGCATCCATGAAGGCGTAGGAGCCGCATTGCAGTTCGTTATAGACGCCCGAGCTGCCCTCGAAATAATAGGAGCCGGTACCGCCGCCACCGACGATATCGCAGGCAAGCCCCTCGGCCTTCAAGGCCTCGACCGCCTCGCGCACCATGGCCACGGCAATCTCGATCTTGGCCTTCCGGTCCTCATAGGAATCGAGATGCTGCATCGCGCCCTGATAGGCCTGCAGCCCGGCAAAGCGCAGGCCCGGCGCGGCGTCGATGGCCTTGGCGATGGCGACGACATCCGCAGTTTCCGTCACCCCGCAGCGCCCGGCGCCGCAGTCGATCTCGACCAGGCATTCGATCCCGGTGCCGTGCCGCACAGCCGCCTCGGACAGCTCGGCCACGTTCGCCGGGTCGTCGACGCAGACCAGCGTCCGCGCCCCCAGCTTCGGCAGCCGCGCCAGCCGGTCGATCTTGGCCAGATCGCGCACCTGGTTCGAGACCAGAACGTCCTTGATGCCGCCCCGCGCGAAGACCTCGGCCTCCGACACCTTCTGGCAGCAGACCCCGCAGGCCCCGCCCAGCCGCTCCTGCAGCCTGGCCACATCGACCGATTTGTGCATTTTGCCATGCACCCGGTGACGCATCCCATGGGCCCTGGCCCAGTCCCCCATCTTCCTGATGTTGCGCTCGAGCGCGTCGAGATCCAGCACCAGGCAGGGGGTCTGGATCCCGGCCTCATCCATCCCCGGCAGGGCCGGGATGTCATAGCCCACTTCAAGCCCGTCGAACTCGGTCACGTCCTTCATTGCCTGTCTCCCAGCATCCTTGTGCGCACCACGCGCGCCATGTTTCCCGTTCCGCGCCCGAAAGCGCGTCGTAGCATCCCGCCCTGCGGCGCGGCTCAGACCGTCCAGGGCAGGCGGTCGAGATCGACATTGCCGCCGGTCACGATCACGCCCACGCGCTTGCCCGCGAAGACCTCGCGGTTCTTCAGGACCGCCGCCAAAGGCACGGCCGAGCTCGGCTCCATCACGATCTTCATCCGCTTCCAGATCAGCTTCATCGCCTCGACGATCTCGGCCTCCGACACGGTCAGGATGTCGGTCACGTTCGACGAGACGAAATGCCAGGTCAGATCCTTCAGCGGCACCTTCAGCCCGTCGGCCACCGTCTCGGGTGCATCGTCGGCGATGATATGGCCCGCCCTGAAGCTGCGATACGCATCATCGGCCTGCTCGGGTTCGGCGGCGTAGATCTCGACATGCGGCGCGAGGCTCGACAGGGTCAGGCAGGTGCCCGAGACCATCCCGCCGCCGCCGATGGGCGCGATCACCGCGTCGAGATCGCGGATCTGGTCGTTCAGCTCGCGCGCGCAGGTGCCCTGCCCGGCGATCACCCGCCAGTCATTGTAGGGATGGACGAATTCGGCCCCGGTCCGAGCCTCGACCTCGGCAAAGACCGCCTCGCGCGAACTGGTCGAGGGCTCGCATTCGGTGATCTCGCCGCCATAGCCGCGGACCGCATCCTTCTTGGCCTGCGGCGCCGTGCGCGGCATCACCACATGGCAGGGAATGCCCCGGCGGCCCGCCGCATAGGACAGCGACAGCGCATGATTGCCCGAGGAATGGGTTGCCACGCCCGTCGCGGCCTTCTCGTCATCGAGCCCGAAGACCGCGTTGCAGGCGCCGCGCACCTTGAAGGCGCCCGCCTTCTGGAAATTCTCGCATTTGAAGAAGAGCGAGGCCCCCGCCATGCCGTCGATGAAGGACGAGGTCAGGACCGGCGTGCGGTGGATATGGGGGGCGATCCGCTCATGGGCGCGGATGACGTCGTCATAGGTCGGAATGTAGAGGGATGCGTGATCCTTCATGACGTCCTCACGCCGCCGCCCGCACGGGCGCGGTCCTGCTGTTGCGATAATGTTCCTGCGCGGCGGCAACGCCGCTGCCAAGCCGGACGGGCAGGCCGAGATCGGCCATGGCCATCTCGGCGGTTGCAATGCCTGACAGTGCCATCACGTCGCTCATCAGCCCCAGATGGCCGATCCGGAACACCTTGCCCGCGACCTCGCCCAAGCCCCCGCCGAAGGCCACGCCATAGGCTTCGGCCGCATGGCGCACGATCCGGCCCGCATCGAAACCTTCGGGCGTGACGATGGCCGTCACCGTATCCGACGAAAGATCGAGGCGGGCCGCGCAGATCGTCATGCCCCAGGCGGCGACCGCGCTCCGCACGCCCTCGGCGATCCGGTGATGGCGCGCGCGGACATTCTCCATGCCTTCCTCGAGCAGGAGACCGGTCGAGACCGCAAGCCCGTTGATGAGCCCGACCGGCGGCGTATAGGGGTAGTTGCCATCCGCCATGTCGCGGATATCGAAGAAACAGCGCGGCAGCCCGGCGGTCTCCATCGCCTTCCGCGCCTTCGCGCTGATGCCGATGATGGCCAGGCCCGCAGGCAGCATGAAGCCCTTCTGCGAACCGGCAACCGCCAGATCGACGCCCCAGTCATCCATCCGGAACTCGATGGAGCCGATCGAGCTGACCCCGTCGACCATCAGAAGCGCCGGATGCCCGGCCGCATCCATCGCCGCACGCACGGCAGCGACATCCGAGGTCACGCCGGTCGCGGTCTCGTTATGGGTGACCAGCACGGCCCGGATCTCGTGGCCCCTGTCGGCGGCCAGCGCCGCGGCGAAGGCCTCGACCGGGACACCCTCGCCCCAGGGCCGCTCAATGATATCGACCCCGAGCCCGTGGCGCTGGCAGAGATCGATCCACTTGCGCGAGAACATGCCGTGACGCGCAGCCAGAACCCTGTCGCCGGGCCGGAGCGTGTTGGTCACTGCCGCCTCCCAGCCGCCGGTTCCGGTCGCCGGGAAAATGGCCACCTCGCCCCCGGACAGGCCGAGCACACCCGCGACCCCCTCCTTGGCAGCGGCGAGGATCGGGCCGAAAGCGGCCGAGCGGTGGTCCATGGTGGGAATGTCGCAGGCGCGGCGCAAGGGCTCGGGCAGGTTGGTCGGGCCGGGCAGGAAGATCGGGTTCGAGGCGTGCATCGGGCGGTCCTTCATCTGGCTTACCTATGGATACCGCCCGGTTGCGCCGCGGCGCAATTTTTTCTGAAAGCATTTTCCATCAAGCGAAAAAATTGATAAAGTCATTTATTATCATGGGCCTCCGTATCTCGAAAAATGTGAAAAAACATTTCACTTCAAGCATGAAGGACCGACTCGGATGACACAGTCCCGCCCGCGCGGCCGCCCGCGCGCCTTTCACGACAAGACCGGGCAGAACACGGTGCGCGCCCTCGACCGGGCGATGGGACTCCTGACCGCCCTGAGCGAAACCAGGGGGCTGACGCTCTCGGAACTGGCCGCCCTGGGCAATCAGAGTCCCGCCACTGTCTACCGGGTCCTGATCACGTTGCAGGGCCATGACATCGTCGAACTGGAGGAAGAGGCGCAGCGCTGGCATGTGGGACCGGGCGCGTTCCGGATCGGATCGGGCTTTCTGCGGCGCACCAATGTCGCGGAACGGTCGCGGGGGGCGATGCAGGCACTGATGCGGGCCACCGGCGAGACCGCCAATCTGGGGGTCGAGGATCGCGATGAGGTCCTGTTCCTGACCCAGGTCGAAACCCATGAGACGATCCGGGCCTTCTTTTCGCCGGGCACCCGGGGGCCGATGCACTGTTCGGGGATCGGCAAGGCGCTGCTGTCCTTTCTGCCCGCGGCGCGGGTCGCGGCCATCTTGAAGACACAAGGCCTGCCGGGCTTCACGCCGCATTCGATCACCTCTGAAACGGTCCTGCATGCCGATCTCGAGCGTACCCGGTCCCGCGGCTATGCGATCGACGATCAGGAACGGGCCGAAGGCATGCGCTGCATTGCGGCGCCGATCTTCAACGCCCATGGCGAACCTGTCGCCGGCCTGTCGGTCTCGGGGCCCGCTTTCCGGATTCCGCTGGACGCGGCCGACGAGATCGGCGCCGAGGTCCGGGCTGCGGCGGATCGGGTCACTGCCGCCACAGGCGGCATCGCGCCGACTGAAAAATCGGCATAGCGGATTTTTCCGGAACTGAGCAAACGATTTTTCGCCGAAAAATCGCGCCCCGAAGGTCAGGATCTGCCCCAGCCTCCGCCGCCGGGTGTGCGGATCTCGAAGAGCGCCCCGGCCTCGAGCGCAACCTCGTCATTGCCCGCCCGCCGCTCGCGCCTTCCATCGGTCCATTCGACCCAGTTCTCGCCGATAGCGCCATCGCCGCCCCCGGCCGCGCCAAATGGCGGAATGCGCCGGTGGGAACAGAGCGTCGTCACCGTCACCGGCTCGAGAAATCTCAACCGCCGGATCGCGCCTTCGCCGCCCGCCCAGCGGCCGGCGCCGCCCGAGCCGTTGCGAATCGAAAAGGCTTCGAGCCGTACCGGGAACCGCCGTTCCAGCACTTCGGGGTCGGTCATCCGGGTATTCGTCATGTGGCTCTGGACCGCGTCGCAACCGGCAAAGCCCGGCCCCGCCCCGGTCCCGCCCGCGATGGTCTCGTAGTTCTGGAACCGTTCGTTGCCCCAGACGAAATTGTTCATCGTCGCCTGGCTGCCCGCAACGACGCCCAGCGCGCCGTAAAGCGCATTGCAGGCGGCCTGGCTGACCTCGGTATTGCCCGCGATCACCGCCGCCGGATAGGTCGGGTTCAGCAGGCAACCTTCGGGTGCGACGATGCGCAGGGGCTTGAGGCAGCCTTCGTTCAGCGGGATGTCGGCCCCCACCATCGTCCGGAAGACGTAAAGCACCACCGCGCGACAGACCGCGAAGGGCGCGTTGTAATTGCCCTCGTGCTGCGGGCTCGTCCCGGTGAAATCGATCACCGCCTCGCGCACCGCGCGGTCGACCCGCAGCGCAACCTCGATCACGGCGCCATGGTCCATCGGATAGCGGAACCGCCCGTCCTTCAGCGTGCCGATCACCCGGCGCACGCTTTCCTCGGCATTGTCCTGGACATGGCCCATATAGGCCGCCACCACGTCCCGGCCGTAGCGCTCGACCACCTCCAGAAGCGCCCGCCGCCCGGTTTCGTTGGCGGCGATCTGGGCCTTCAGATCGGCCATGTTCTGCGAGACATTGCGGCAGGGCCAGGGCCCCGAGCGCAGCACCGCCTCGGCCTCGGCCTCCAGAAGCCGCCCGCGATCGACCAGGCGCACATTGTCGATCAGCACGCCTTCCTCCTCGATCCGTCGCGAGTCGGGCGGCGAAGAGCCCGGGGTACGCCCGCCGATATCGGCATGATGCCCGCGCGACCCCAGCCAGAACAGGATCTCGCCCCCGAGAAAGACCGGCGTCACCACGGTCACGTCGGGCAGGTGGGTGCCGCCATTATAGGGCGAATTCAGCATGAACGCATCGCCCGGCCGGATCGCCCCCGCATGGCCCCGCATCACCGTGCGGATCGAGTCCGACATCGAGCCCAGATGCACCGGCACATGCGGCGCATTGGCGACCAGATCGCCCCGCGCATCGAAGATCGCGCAGGAAAAATCGAGACGCTCCTTGATGTTGACCGACCAGGAGGTGTTGGCGAGCGTGGCTCCCATCTGCTCGGCCACCGACATGAAGAGGTTCGACATCACCTCGAGCAGCACCGGATCGGCCTCGGTCCCCATGGCGGGCGCGCGCCGGGCCGCGGCATTGCGGGTCAGGATCAGGTTGCCCATCGCGTCGACCTCGGCCGCCCAGCCCGGCTCGACCATGTCGGTGCCGGTGGGTTCCGAGATGATGGCAGGGCCCTCGATGCGCGTGCCCGCCCCCAGCGTGGCGCGGTCATAAAGCGGCACCTCGACGGTTTCGCCGCCCAGATGCACCGCCACCCGGTCGGCGATTTCGGCACGGGCCTCGGGCGCCATGGCAGCGGGCGCGGCCCCGGTCTCGGCAACCGCCTCGACATCGAGCATGTCGACGATCAGCGCGCGTTCGGGCGAGGCAAAGCCGAACCGCGCCCGGTGGAGCTCTTCGAAATCGGCCTGCATCGCGGCGGCGGGCCCGAAAGGCACCTCCAGCGTCTGGTGCGAGCCCTCATAGCGCAGATGTGCGCGGGCGAGCGTGCGGATTGCTTGCCGGGCCACGCCCTGACGCGCGACGGCCTCCTCGGCCCGGGCGGTCAGACCGGCCAGCGCCGCCTCGGCCCCGGCCGTATCGGACAGCGGCAGGTCGAGCTGGCCTTCCTCCATCGCGCGGATCTCGGCCAGCCCCATGCCATAGGCCGACAGCACCCCGGCGAAGGGATGCAGGAAGACCCGGCGCATGCCCAGCGCATCGGCCACCAGACAGGCATGCTGCCCGCCCGCGCCGCCAAAGCATTGCAGCGTGTAGCCGGTCACGTCATGGCCGCGCTGGACGCTGATCTTGCGGATGGCATTGGCCATGTTGTCGACGGCGATGCGCAGGAAGCCCTCGGCCATGTCCTCGGGGCTGCGCTCGGGCGTGCCGGTCTCGGCCGCGACCTCGCGGGCCAGTGCCGCGAATTTCTCGCGCACCGCCTCGGGATCGAGCGGCTGATCGCCCCCGGGGCCGAAGACGGCCGGGAAATGCGCGGGCGTCAGCTTGCCCAGCATCACGTTGCAATCGGTCACGGTCAGCGGCCCGCCCCGGCGGTAACAGGCCGGGCCGGGATCGGCGCCCGCGCTTTCGGGGCCGACCTGGAACCGGCCATCCTCGAACTTGCAGATCGAGCCGCCCCCCGCCGCGACGGAGTGAATGTCCATCATCGGCGCGCGCATCCGCACCCCCGCCACCTCGGTCTCGAAGCTGCGCTCGAAGGCGCCCGCATAATGGCTGACATCGGTCGAGGTGCCGCCCATGTCGAAGCCGATCAGCCGGTCGACCCCCGCGGCCTCGGCCGTCCCGACCATGCCGACGATGCCGCCCGCAGGCCCCGACAGGATCGCGTCCTTGCCCTGGAACAGCGCGGCATCGGTCAGCCCGCCATTCGACTGCATGAACAGAAGCCGCTCGCAGCCGCCCTGCCCCAGCTCGAGCGCATCCGCCACCCGGTCGACATAACGGCGCAGGATCGGCGAGAGATAGGCATCGACCACCGTCGTGTCGCCCCGCCCGACCAGCTTGATCAGCCGCGAGGCGCGATGGCTGACGGAAACCTGGGCAAAGCCCGTCTCGCGGGCAAGCTCGGCCAGCCGGTCCTCGTGGACCGGGTTCAGATAGCCATGCATCAGCGCGATGGCGACGGCGCGGATGCCCTTGGCATGGGCCGCCGCCAGTGCCGCCCGGGCGGCATCCTCGTCGAGCGGGACAAGAACCTCGCCCTCGGCATCGAGCCGCTCGCGGATCTCGGCCACCTCCTCGTAAAGCAGTTCGGGGCGGTGGATCTCGAGATCGAAAAGCCGCGGCCGCGTCTGATAGCCGATCCGCAGGAGATCGCCGAAGCCCTCGGTGATCAGCAGAAGCACCCGTTCGCCCTTGCGTTCCAGAAGCGCATTGGTGGCCACCGTGGTGCCCATCCGGACCGATCCGATGACGCCACGCGGCAGCGGCTCGTCCGGGCCGAGGTCCAGCATCTCGCGGATCCCCTGCACCGCCGCGTCGTCATAACGTTCGGGGTTTTCCGACAACAGCTTGTGGGTCAAGAGCCGCCCGTCGGGCCTGCGCGCCACCAGATCGGTGAAGGTGCCGCCCCGGTCGATCCAGAAATCCCACTTGCCCGCCGCCATGCCATCCCCCGCGATCTCGGTCGCGGCACCTTGTCCGCGGCCCCTGCCCGAGGTCAAGCCCACCGCGAAAGCGAAACGGCTTTCCTGCGAAAAGCGGTTTCCACCTTGCGTTTCCGGAACGTTGTTCCGATCCTAGGCAATTGGAACCCCGGAGACCCCGATGCCAAATGACCACTCCCAACTCAAGCTCGACGCGCTCGACCGGCGTATCCTGGGCGAGCTTCAGGCCGATTCCGGCCAGTCCCTCGACGAGATCGCGCGCAAGGTCGGCTCGTCGAAGACCCCGGTATGGAACCGCATCCGCAAGATGCGCGAGGCCGGGGTGATCCGCCAGCAGACGGTGATCGTCGACCCGAAGGCGCTTGACCGGGGCACCTGCTTCTTCGTGCTGATCCGGACCTCGGAACACGAGGCGGACTGGCAGCGGCGGTTTCTCGACGCGCTGATGAAGCGCCCCGAAGTGCTGGAGGCGCACCGGCTGGCCGGCGAGATCGACTATATCCTCAAGGTCAGGGTGGCGGATGCCGCGGCCTATGACGTCTTCTATCAGGCACTGATCTCGGATGTGCGCATCTTCAATGTCACGGCCCTGCTGTCGATGGAGGAAATCAAGGCGACGACGGTGCTGCCGGTCTGAAGCGGCGCTCCGGGCGGCTGTCAGGGACCGGCTTCGGCCAGGCCCCGGCGCAGCTCGGCCCCGTCGCGCCCCGGCGGCGCACCGAACAGGCGGCGGTATTCGCGGCTGAACTGGGACGGGCTGTCATAGCCGAGCCGGAAGCCGATACCCGCCACATCGCCGGACCGGGTCAGCAACAGCCGCCGCGCTTCCTGCAGCCGCAGGCTCTTCTGGAACTGCACCGGCGTCATCGCCGTCGCCTCCTTGAAATGGCGGTGGAAGGTGGCCGGGCTCATCCCGGCCAGCGCCGCCAGATGCCCGACCCGCAACGTCTCGGCATAATGTTCGCGGATCCAGCCGATGGCGCGGCCGATCCGGGCCAGACGGCTGTCGGCCATCCCGATCTGGCGCAGCCGCGCGCCCTGCGGCCCGTTCAGCAACTGCCAGACGATCTCGCGCCGGATCATCGGCGCGAGAACCGGAATGTCCTGCGGCCGGGCCGCAACCGACAGAAGCCGGTCGAGCGGGTCGATCAGGGCCTCGCCCAGATCATGCACCTCGATGGCAGCCCCTATCGGCGGGTCATCCGCCGGCCGCTGGCCCAGCATCAGCTCGGCCACCACGACCGGGTCGATCTCGAGCGCCAGCGCCAGATAGGGGGTCTCGGGCGCCGCGCCGACGATCTCGGCCCGGATCGGCACGTCGAGCGCGGCAATCAGGCATTTCCCGGCATCGTAGCGGAACGCCCTCTCGCCCAGATGGCTGATCTTGGCGCCCTGCAAGACGGCGCAAAGCGAGGGTCTGTACACCCCGTGGAAAAGGCCCGAGGGCCTGTCGGCATGGGACAGCCTCAACCCCGGAACCGGGGTTTCGCGCCCATGCGCCTGCCACAATGAAACGAGCTTGGCCCTGAGGCCGGACAATCGGTCGGTCATGCCCCGATCCTAGCCCGTCCGGCGGCGGCGCCCAAAGCCAATCGGCCGCGGGATGAGAGAATCGTGCAAGACTGCGAGAGGATCGGCGTGGCGACGGGGCGGGCCCCGGCCCATTTCCGGACAGAGGCCAGAGCGGACGCCCCCCGCGGCGCTCCGGCCCCCAGTCAGGAAAGGAAAGCATCATGCGCTATCGTCGTCTTGGCCAGAGCGGCCTGTTCGTGTCGGAACTCTGCCTCGGGACCATGACCTTCGGCGGCTCCGAGGGCATGTGGGGCCAGATCGGGCAGCTGGGTCAGGCCGAGGTGGACGGGCTCCTGGGCAGCGCGCTCGAGGCCGGGATCAACTTCATCGACACCGCCAATGTCTATGCGAAGGGCGAAAGCGAGCGGCTCCTGGGTCAATCGCTGAAGAACCTCGCCGTGCCGCGCGAGGATGTGGTGATCGCGACCAAGGTCCTGGGTCCGATGGGCGCGGGCGTGAACGCGCGCGGCGCCTCGCGCCATCACATCATGGAGCAGTGCAAGGCCAGCCTCACCCGGCTCGGGCTCGATCATATCGACCTCTACCAGATCCATGGCTTCGATCCGGCGACGCCCATCGTCGAGACGCTGGAGGCGCTCGATACGCTCGTCCGGCAGGGCCATGTGCGCTATCTGGGCCTGTCGAACTGGGCCGCCTGGCAGATCATGCGCGCGGTCGGCATCGCCGAGGCACGGCGGCTCGCCCCGATCCTGTCGCTGCAGGCCTATTACACCCTGGCCGGGCGCGATCTGGAACGCGAGATCGTGCCGATGCTGAAGGAGACCGGCATCGGGCTGATGGTCTGGAGCCCGCTTGCAGGCGGGTTCCTGTCGGGCAAGTACGACCGCGACGGCAAGGCCGCCGACGGGCGGCGCGCCAGCTTCGACTTCCCGCCCATCGACAAGGACCGCGCCCATGACGCCATCGACCTGATGCGCGGCATGGCCGAGGCGCGGGGCGCCAGTGTCGCGCAGATCGCGCTGGCCTGGCTTCTGCATCAGGAGGTGGTGACCTCGGTCATCATCGGCGCCAAGCGCGCGGACCAGCTGACCGACAATATCGGCGCGACCGGGATCGAGCTGAGCGCCGCCGAGCTGGCCCGCCTCGATGCGGCGACCCGCCTGCCCGCTGAATATCCCGGCTGGATGCTGGAACGGCAGGGCGAATACCGCAGCCAGAGCTAACCCCCAAGGGTCAGCAGGCGGGGGCCGGCATGACCCGGCCCCCGCTTTCGATCCGTCCGCCCGCGCTATTCGGCGGCGGGGGTCAGCCCGTTCGGACAGGCCCCGGCCTCGGCCGCGGCCGCGTCGCGGATATCCTGGCTGATCTTCATCGAGCAGAATTTCGGCCCGCACATCGAGCAGAACTGCGCCTCCTTATGGGCGGCCTTGGGCATGGTCTCGTCATGGAAGGCGCGTGCCGTATCCGGGTCGAGCCCCAGATTGAACTGATCCTCCCAGCGGAAGGCAAAGCGCGCCCGGCTGAGCGCATCGTCCCGCGCCTGCGCGCCCGGATGCCCCTTGGACAGATCGGCGGCATGGGCGGCGAGCTTGTAGGTCACGACCCCGGTCTTGACGTCGTCGCGGTCGGGCAGACCCAGATGCTCCTTGGGCGTGACGTAACACAGCATCGCGGTGCCGAACCAACCGATCATCGCCGCCCCTATGGCCGAGGTGATATGGTCATAGCCCGGCGCGATATCGGTCGTGAGCGGCCCGAGCGTGTAGAACGGCGCCTCGTGGCAATGCTTCAGCTGCTCGTCCATATTGGCCTTGATCTTGTGCATCGGCACATGGCCCGGCCCCTCGATCATCACCTGACAGTCCCTGGCCCAGGCGACCTGCGCCAGCTCGCCCAAGGTCCGCAGCTCGGCGAATTGCGCCTCGTCATTGGCATCGGCGATCGAGCCGGGCCTGAGCCCGTCGCCCAGGCTGAACGAGACGTCATAGGCGCGGCAGATGTCGCAGATCTCCTCGAAACGCTCGTAGAGGAAGGACTCGCGGCCGTGATGCAGGCACCACTTGGCCATGATCGAGCCGCCCCGGCTGACGATGCCGGTCACGCGCCGGGCCGTCAGCCCGATCATCCCGCGTCTCAGCCCGGCATGGATGGTGAAGTAATCGACCCCCTGCTCGGCCTGCTCGATCAGGGTGTCGCGGTAGACCTCCCAGCTGAGATCCTCGGCCACGCCGCCGACCTTCTCCAGCGCCTGGTAAAGCGGCACGGTGCCGATGGGCACGGGCGCGTTCCGGAGGATCCAGTCGCGGATGTTGTGGATGTTGCGGCCGGTCGAGAGGTCCATCACCGTATCGGCGCCCCAGCGGATCGCCCAGACCATCTTCTCGACCTCTTCCTCCATCGAGGAGGTGATGGCCGAATTGCCGATATTGGCATTGACCTTCACCTTGAAGGCGCGGCCGATCACCATGGGTTCAAGTTCGGGATGGTTGATATTGGCCGGGATGATCGCCCGGCCCGCAGCGATCTCGGCGCGGACGAATTCGGGCGTCACCAGATCGGGGATCTCGGCGCCGAAGGGCTCGCCGTCGCGGGTATGGGCAGCGGTGCGGCCCTCGTTCTCGCGGATCGCGGCGAATTCCATCTCGGGGGTGACGATCCCGGCCCTTGCATAGGCCAGCTGGGTGATCGCCCGCCCAGTCGTCGCCCGAAGCGGCTCGGGCCGCCGCGGAAAGGCCGGCACGAGGCGCGCGCCTTCGGCAAAGCCATTGTCGGCGGCGGTCACGTCGCGGGCCGGATAGGTCTCGGCCTCGCCGCGGTCGCGCGCGAAGGGGATCCGCACCGGCGCAAGCCCTGCGGCGATGTCGATCCGCGCCCCGGGGTCGGTATAGGGGCCCGAGCTGTCATAGACCGTCACCGCCCCCTCGCCGGTCGCGATCCGGCGCAGCGGCACCCGGATCGGGTGGATCTCGCCGGACAGGTAGAGCTTTTCCGAGGCGGGCAGCGGCCCCAGCGTGATCTGCGGAACGGTGTCGGGTCTGTTCATCTTCGTCTCCTCAGTTGACCTGACGAGACCCAGACGGATGATGAGGCAGAAAGCGGGGCCGTTGGCCCGAACGACCTTGACGGTCTGGGGGCCTTGCGGCCCGGGGGGCGGGATCTTGTGGCATGCCCCTCGGTCTTCCTACGCCAGTCTCAACTGGGTCAGGTTCGAAGGGTCGCGTCACCGGGGTTTCCCCCTGTCAGCCTCTCAGTCCCCTTGGCGGGACTCCCCTGACGTGCGACGAGGTATCGCAAAGCCGGCGCGGACTGTCAAACCCGCCGCAGCGCCGGGCCGGTCAGCCCCGCGCGGGCCCTCCGCCCAGCATCGAGGACAGCGTGCCCGCGGGCGCCCGGCTTTCGCTGAAGGAAATCCCCGCCTCGATATGGCGCAGATGCGCATCCATCAGGCAGAGCGCGCCGGCCTCGTCACGCGCGGCGATGGCCTCGACGAGGCGCAGATGCTCGTCCTTGGCACAGAGCGTCCGCGCCTGGGTGCCATAAAGCCCGATGATGAGTGAGGACCGCATGGTGAGTTCCTGCACATAGCGCGCGAGCACGGCATTGCCGCCGATCCGCGCCAGCAGGTTGTGAAAGCCCCGCGACAGGCGAATCGCCTCGGACCGGTCGCCGTCATCCTTCGCCCTCTCCTCCTCGGCCAGATGGGCGCGCAGGGCGGCCAGATCCTCCGCTGTCGCCCGGCGCAGGGCATTGCGGCAGATCGCGGTCTCGACCGCGCGCCGGGCCTGAAAGACGTCGCGGGCATCCTCGGCCGTCGGCGTCGCGACCGAGGCGCCGCGATTGGGCAGATGCTCGACCACCTGATAGGCGGTCAGGGCCGCCAGGGCCCGGCGTACCTGTGTGCGATTGCAGGAGAAATGGTCGCTCAACGCCTGTTCGCCCAGGCGTGTACCGGCCGGCAGGCGCTGATCGGCAATGGCGTCGAGGATCTGCTCGACGATCCGGGTTTCCTTCGGGGTCTCCATCGTTTCCTCTCTATGCTGCGGCACCATGACCCGGCAACAAAATTTCCCCACAGGACTTGTTGCGCAATATTGATACTATGGATTGTGAACAATTTTTGATAGCATCATGCCGAACAGCCAGGGATTGCCATCATGAAACTCGTTGTCATCAACCCGAACTCCACCGTCTCGATGACGGAAAAGATCGTCGAGGCCGCGCGTGCCGTCGCCGCGCCCGGTGTCGAGATCGAAGGGCGGACCGCAACCGGCGCCCCGGCCAGCATTCAGGGCCATCATGACGAGGCGATGTGCGCGCCGCATCTGCTGCGCGAGGTCCGCGAGGCAGAAGAGGCCGGGGCCGATGCCATCGTTCTGGCTTGTTTCGACGATCCCGCGCTCGGCGCCTGCCGCGAGATCGCGACCGGGCCGGTGATCGGGATCTGCGAGGCCGGGGTGAAGGCCGCCAGCATGATCGCCACTTCCTTCTCGGTGGTCACGACCCTTCCGCGCTCGGTCCCGGTGATCGAGGATCTGGTCCGGGGCTACGGGCTCGAACATCGCTGCCGCCGGGTACGCTCGGCCGCGATCCCGGTGCTGGCCCTCGAGGAACCGGGATCGGATGCCCGGCTCAGGGTCCGCGACGAGATCCTCCGCGCCATCGAGGAGGATGGCTGCGAGGCGGTCGTGCTGGGATGTGCCGGCATGGCGGATCTGGTGGCGTGGCTGAGCGCGGAAACCGGCATCCCGGTCATCGACGGGGTTGCCGTCGCCACGAAATTCGCCGAGGCGCTTGTCGGGGCCGGGCTGAAGACCAGCAAATCCGGCGCCTATGCGCAGCCGGAAACGCATTAGAAACGAAAACACACGGGGAGAGACACCGATGACAATGCCCGAGACCGCAGCCGCGGCACCAGGCCATGTCCCGCATGTGATCGAGGAAAAGGGGCTGGGCGAGGAATCGCTCGCGCCCCAGGAGACGCGGATCATGGACCCCTGGTCCTATCTCTTCGCCTGGCTTGGGGGCTGCGTGTCGATCGGCACCTTCACCATCGGCTCGGGGCTGGTGGGCACGCTCAACCTGCTCCAGACCTTCCTGGCCATTGCCATCGGCTGCACGGTGATCGGCATCGCCCTGATGATCAACGGCCGCGCCGGCCACAAATACGGCATCCCCTTCATGGTACAGGCGCGGTCGGCCTTCGGGTTTTCCGGCACCCGCCTGCCCGCACTGGTGCGCTCGGTGCCCGCGATCGTCTGGTTCGGCTTCCAGAGCTGGATCGGGGCGGGCGCGCTCAACCTCGTCTCGGAGACCCTGTTCGGCTATTCCAACCTCTGGGTCTTCTTCATCGGCTTCCAGTTCCTGCAGATCCTGCTGTCGGTGCTTGGCTTCCACGGCATCAAATGGCTCGAGAATATAGGCTCGGTCTTCATCATCGGCTCGCTGATCTACATGTTCTTCAGCGTGATCGGCAAATACGGCGACGCGATCATGGCCAATCTGGTCAATGTCGAGGGCACCTGGGGCGCGCCGTTCTGGGGCGCGACGATGCTGTTTCTCGGGATCTACTCGACGATGATGCTGAACGTCTCGGACTATTCGCGCGAGCTGCGCCATGGCGTCGGACCGATGCGCCAGGTCACGATCTATGCCAATTCGATCCTGCCCGCGACGCTTTTCATGGGGATGATCGGGCTGATGGTCTCGGGGGCGACCGGACAGGTCGATCCGATCAAGGTGTTCTCGAGCGCGGTCGACAACAAGCTTCTGCTGGTCACCACCCTGCTTTTCATCGCCTTCGCCCAGGTCACCACCAACATTCTCAACAACGTGGTGCCGCCTGCCTATGCGCTGATGGATGTGTTCAAGCTGAAGTTCAGGACATCGGCGGTGCTGGTCGGGCTGCTCGCCTTCGCGACCTTCCCCTGGAAGCTGGTGCAGGACGAGTCGGCCGCCGGGCTCAATATCTTCATCCAGACCTACAGCGCCTTCCTCGGCCCGATCTTCGCGATCCTGGTCGTCGATTACTACATCCTGCGCCGCCAGCAGCTGAATCTCGAAAAGCTCTATGACGCGGAAGGCCCCTATCGCGGCATCAACCCGGCGGCGCTGATCGCCACGGCCATCGGCGTGGTCGTCGCCTTCGCCTTTTCCAATGTGTCCTGGTATGCGAGCCTCGTTCCCGCCGGCCTGTCCTACTACCTGCTGATGCGCTGGCTGCCCTCTGCCCGCCGCTTCCTCGACACCTGATCGCTGCGGAACATTTCTGGGAACGGGCCCCTTTCGCGGGCCCGTTCACGCCATCCCGGTCGTGCCCGTTCCCGGCCGTCCGTTTTGCTGACCACCGGCCATGTTAACCGAGGCAACCGGATGCCCCGAGCAAGGCGGGTCAGCAGCACCCAAAGCCCCCGCCCTTTAACCTGAGACATATCCGGCAGCCTTGAAGTCGTTCCCGCACTCTTGCGGTGAGAAGAGGTCACAGATTTCTGTAAGTTCTTGAAACATCTCAGTGACGTTTCGTGCGCCCATCCTGCGCAGCTGTGCTTGAATTTGGAGAATGCGATCTCGATAGGGTTCAGCTCGGGGCTGGAAGGCGGCAGGAACCAGCATCCGGCTTCGCGCATGGACGAGCTTCTTCACGCCGCGCGGGATGCGGCAGCGACCTGGGATGACCGAAATTACGACCATGCCGCATGGTTCTTCGGGACGGATCCGGCATGGCGCGGCTATGCGTTCGGATATGCGTTGGTCGGACGATACCTTGCCGAGCATCCGGCAGAGACGCCGGCCACGCTGGTTCACGCAGGGACCGAAAGGTTTCGCTACGCTCTCGAGGCGATGACCGATTGACAGCGATCGAGCAGAATGGGGCGCGCGCAATGCGATCCACCAAAGCCTCCTTACACTGATTCCAGCATGCGGGGCTCTTGGCCGGGCTGCGCCGCGGCGGGCCTTCAAGGGCCGCTGCGGGCATTGCCGGGCGAGGCGCGGCCGATCGGCGGTGGACATATCCGGCAAGGAAGGCAATCCCTGCGTCGCGATGCGATGGCGGTGCACTGTTCTCGGACGAAATCTCTTCCCTTCGAGGGCAGAACGCCCGCCGTCGATGTATCATGCCGATTTCGCGAGACTTTTCGAAGTTCCCGACGCCGTATCCCGCCCGGACGGTGCGGGGAGGGAACGATCCTCCGGCAGTGGAACCCGAACGCCTCGGCAAGAACATCAAGCCTGCGGTTCACATCCAGGTTGCATCGGGTTTCCGGTGCCGCGCAGCAGCGCGATGCAATATATTTCACGCCTTAGGATTTATTGACAGCTTACGAGCCGCCCCGCATCCTGCCGCCATGAAGCTGGCCCCGCCTGAGGAGAATGCGGGTCCGGTCCAGGGAGGACATCCGATGAAGACCAGTTTTGTTGCGGCGGCAGCCGCCTCTATCGTCGTGGCCAGCGCATGCGGTGGCCTGGCTCAGGACGCAGATGCGCCGTGGGAGCAGAGCCCGTTCCACTGCGAACCGGGCGAGACCTATGTGATGAACGTCATGGTTTCTGGGGTGGAATACTGGTTCCCGGTCTACGAGATGTTCAAGCAGGCGGCGCACCAGTTCGGCTGCGAGACCGATTACACCGGCACGCCGGAATATGACGTCAACAAGCAGATCGCCACCTTCGAGCAGGCGCTGGCCAAGCAGCCCGCGGGCATTCTGCTGCATCCGATGAGCCCCGATCCCTTCGTCGAGCCGATCGACCGCGCCATCTCGCAGGGCACCGCCGTCGTGACCTTTGCCGCCGACAGCCCCAATTCCAAGCGCGTCTCCTATGTGACCTCGGACAATTTCCGCGAGGGCCGCGTCGCGGCGCAGCAGATCGCCGAGGCCATGGGCGGCAAGGGCCAGTACGCCGTGCTGGAAAATCCCGGGCAGGACAATCACGACCGCCGCGTCGCCGCCTTCATCAAGGAGATGGAGGACAACTATCCCGACATGGAACTGGTCGGCCGCGCCTCGACCGGGCAGGACCCGAACAAGGCCTATCAGGCGGTGCTGAGCCTTGCGCAGGCCCATCCGGAACTGGGCGCGGTGTTCATGCCCGAGGCGTCCTCGGCCATGGGCGCGGCGCAGGCGGCCAAGGAGGCGGGCGGCACCATTCGCGTGATGTCGGTGGATGTGAATGCAAGTGTGCTCGACATGATCAAGGCGGGCGACATGTTCGGGGCGATCAACCCCAACCAGGGCGCCCAGGGCTATTACGGCTTCCTGCTGCTGTGGCTGGCCAAGCATCCCGAGCTGATCGACCCGATGAACGACCATGCCGAGGCCGGGTTCAACCCGATGGGCATCCCGATGCTCGACAATGGCTATTCGGTCGTGACGCAGAAAAATGCCGACAGCTTCTACTGGGACAAGTACCTCAAGAAGCGCGGTACCCGCGGCATCGAGGGCTGAGGCCCGGACAAGAACCGCGTCAGGACCGCGCCCGCAACTCCCCCCCCTTTTGGCGGCGCGGTTCCTCGTCGGCGGATCGGTTTCGTCCGATCCGCCGCATCTCCCCCGCATGATCCGGAGGCCACCATGCCGCCCCTTCTGCAACTCTCCAACATCGCCAAGAGCTTCGGCCCGGTGAGGGCGCTGCGCAATGTCTTCTTCGAGCTGCGCGCCGGCGAGATCCACGCGCTGGCCGGCGAGAACGGTGCCGGCAAGTCCACCACGATGAAGATCGTCGACGGCATCCTGCAACCGGATGCGGGCGAGATCCGTATCGACGGGGTGCGGCAGCGCATCCGCTCGCCGCTGGAGGCACAGGCCTTGGGCATCGGCTTCGTGCATCAGGAGATTGCGCTTTGCCCGGATGTGAGCGTGGCCGAGAACATCTTCATGAGCGCGACCGCCACGCGGCGGGGCCTGATGGATTTCGCCGCGCTGGAGCGCAAGGCACGGACGGTGCTGGCAGAGCTTTGCGACGTGGATCCAGCCGCCAAGGTGGGCGATCTGAGCATCTCGGACCAGCAGCTGGTCGAGATCGCCAAGGCGCTGACGCTGGACGCGCGCATCCTCATTCTCGACGAGCCGACCTCGGCCCTGACCGAGACCGAGACGGAAAAGCTGTTCCGCATCGTGCACCGGCTGCGCGAGCGGGGGCTTGGCATCATCCATATCTCGCACCGCATGGCCGAGATATTCGAGCATTGCGACCGCGTCACCGTGTTCCGGGACGGGGCCTATGTAACCTGCCTCGACATTCCGCAGACCACACCCCAGGAGGTGGTCAACAACATGGTCGGACGCGAGATTTCCCATCTTTACCCCGACAAGGCCAGCGCACCGCCGGGACGGGCGCTGCTCGAGGTCGAGGGCGTCAGCTGCGACGTGCTTCATGATGTGTCGCTGACCCTGCGCGAGGGCGAGATCCTCGGCATCGGCGGGCTGATCGGCTCGGGCCGGTCCGAGCTGGCCAAGGCGATCTGCGGGTTGCGCCGCTGCACCAAGACCGTGCGGCTGAAGGGCGAGCCGGTCGAGATCCCCGATTTCTCCGCCGCGCTGGAGCGGGGCATGGTCTACGTGTCCGAGGACCGCAAGGGCGAGGGTTTGTTCCTCGATCTGCCGATCTCGCAAAACGTGTCCTCGCTGCGCCTGTCGCAGGTGACGCGGGCGGGCCTTGTCGACCGCGCGGCGGAACTCGAGCAGGCGACGAGACTGGGCCGCAGGCTCCGGCTCAAGGCCGGCAGGCCCGAGGACCCGCCGAGCACGCTGTCGGGCGGCAACCAGCAGAAGGTGGCGCTGGCGCGGATGCTGTCGGTGAACCCGAAGGTGGTCTTCCTCGACGAGCCGACGCGCGGCGTCGATGTCGGCGCCAAATCCGAGATCCACGCCATCCTGCGCGAGCTGTGCGACCAGGGGGTCGGCGTCGTGGTGATCTCGTCCGAATTGCCCGAGCTGATCGGGCTCAGCGACCGCATCGTCGTCCTGCACGAGGGCGAGATGACCGGCGAGCTAGGCTCTGACGAGATGACCGAAGAGGCGATCATCCATCTTGCCTCGGGCCTGCATATTCAGGGAGACGCAGCATGAGCGAGACCAGCCTTTCCGTCGGCATGACCGAGACCCGCCGCAGCCCGGGGGCCCTGCGCAGGCTGGCGGGCATGCGCGAGATGGGATTGCTGTGCATCATTCTCGCGCTCTGCGTGGTGATGAGCTTTGCCAGCCCGTATTTCCTGACCTGGTCGAACTTCCGGACCATCTTCCTGAGCTTCTCGATCGAGGGGATCGTGGTCATCGGCATGACCTTGCTGCTGATCGTCGGCGGGCTCGACCTGTCGGTCGGCTCGGTGGTCTGCCTTGCGATGGTCGTCGCGGGCAAGCTGTTCCTGATGGGACTCGACCCCTGGCTTGCCTCGGCCGCGGGCGTCGCGGCGGCGGCGGCTGTCGGCGCGGCGATGGGGCTGTTCGTGGTGCGGGTCGGGCTGTCGCATTTCATAGCGTCGCTCGCGGCCATGGTGATCGTGCGGGGCCTGTGCCTGCTGATCACCAAGGGCACGCCGCTGTCGCTGTTCTCACTGCCGCCCGATTTCAAGTTCGTCGGGCAGGGCAGCCTGGGCGGGCTGCCGGTCGTGGTGGTGATCTTCGTTCTGCTGGCGGTCGTCTTCGACTTCCTGCTGCGCCGCTCGGCACGGTTCCGGACCATCATCTATACCGGCTCCAACGAGCAGGCCGCCGAATATTCGGGCATCCGCACCAAGCGCGTGATCTTCTGGGTGACGGTGCTGTGCTCGACCCTCACCGGCCTTGCGGGCGTGATCTTCATGGCGCGCTTCGGCTCGGCCACGCCGCAATTCGGCGTCGGCATGGAGCTGAACGTCATCGCGGCCGCGGTGATCGGGGGCGCCTCGCTGAAGGGCGGGCAGGGCTCGATCTTCGGCGCGGTGCTGGGGGTGGCGCTCCTGTCGCTGGTGACCTCCTCGCTGATCCTGCTCGATGTCAGCGTCTACATGCAGGACATGATCAAGGGCTGCATCCTGCTCGCGGCGGTCAGCTTCGACCACCTGATGAACAAGCGCGGCAAGCGGGGCTGATCATGGACCAGCTCCAGGACATCGCGCAGATACGCCGGATCTATACCGCGCTGACCCTGCATTACCTCGACGGGCTGACCCAGGCCCAGGTGGCGGAACGGATGGGACAGAGCCATTCCACCGTCAACCGGATGATCAAGGCCGGCCATGACATGGGCATGGTGGAGATCTCGATCCGCTCGCCCTTCCAGGACCATCTCGCGCTCGAACGCGAACTGGCCGAGCTGTCGGGCCTGCGCGAGGTGGTGATCGAGACCACCGCCGCAGGCAATCCCGAGGCCGTGCTGGCCCGGGTCGGCATCACCGCCGCCGAGCTGCTGGTCTCGAAGCTCAAGCCCGGGATGACCGTCTGCCTCACGGGCGGCAAGGGCGTCAGCGCCTGCGTCGCCGGGCTGCGCCAGGTGGTGCCGCTGCGCGGCATGACGGCGGTGCCCGCGACGGGCCTCGTGCAGGGCAAGCACTATACCGATGTGAACCACGCCGCCGCCACGCTGGCGCGCGCCTTCGGCGGCGAGGCGGTGCAAATGCTCTCGCCGATGTTCGCCGAGACCGAAGAGCAGCACCGGATGATCTGCGACATGAAGACGGTCTCGCGCGTGATGGAGGCCGCCCGGGCCGCCGACGTGGCCGTCGTGGGCATCGGCGGGCTGCGCGAGAAGGCGACATCCTATTTCGACCTGCACCGCGACGTGCCCGCCGAAGAAGAGGCGCTTTATGCCTCGGGCGCGGTGGCCGAGCTTCTGGCGCATGTGCTCGATGCGCAGGGCCGCGTCACCGATTACGTCCGCAACAGGCTGGTCGTGGCGATCTCGCCCTCGGATCTGGCCAGGGTGCCGGTCAGCATCGGCGTCGCGGCGGGCCAGGAGAAGGCCGAAGCCATCTGCGCCGTGGTGCGCGGCGGTTACATCAACACGCTCGTCACCGACGAGGCCACCGCCCGCTGCGTGCTGGCGCGCCTGAAGGAGGCTGCATGACCCTTTCCATCGTCCCCCCCCTGTCGCGGGCTGCGCGGCTCGATGCCATGGACGGCGCCGCGCCGAAGGTGCTGGTGATCGGCGGCGGCATCAACGGCGCCTCGGTCTACCGCGAACTGGCCCTGAACGGCGTGCCGGTGATGCTGGCCGAGAAATCGGATTTCTGCGCGGGGGCCTCCTCGGCGCTGAGCCGCATGGTCCATGGCGGGCTGCGCTATCTCGAGAACGGCGAGTTCGACCTGGTGCGCGAGGCGCTCGACGAGCGCAACCGCCTGTTGAAGAACGCGCCGCATCTGGTCGGCCCGCTGCGCACCATCGTGCCGATCGACAGCTGGGTCTCGGGCGCGCTCAATGCTCCCTTGCGGTTCCTCGGCCTCAGCAAGGCGCCGTCGCGGCGCGGCGCGCTGCCGGTCAAGCTGGGACTGTCCTTCTATGACATCTACACCCGCGGCAAGGGCGGGCTGCCGCCCCATGAATTCTGGTCCGCGAAGACGGCGACGGCGCGCTTTCCCTTCCGCCCCGGGCTGCGCTGTGCGGCCACCTATTACGACGGGCAGGTCAGCCATCCCGAGCGCGTGGTCACCGAGATCTTCGAGGATGTCGCGCGCGCCGGTTGCGACGCCGTGGCGCTCAATCATCTCGAGGTGACGAAGATCGGCCCCGAGGTCACGCTGGCCGACCGTATCGGCGGGCGCGAGATAACCCTTCGCCCCGAGATCGTGGTCAATGCCACCGGCGCCTGGATCGACCGCACCAATGCCCGCGCCGGGGCGACGGAGGACATGGTGCAGGGCACCAAGGGCGCGCATCTCGTGCTCGACCATCCCGAGCTTCGCGACATGCTCGGCGATGACATGGTCTATTACGAGAATGTCGACGGGCGCATCTGCATCATGTTCTGCCTGCACGGGATGGTGCTGATCGGCTCGACCGACATCAAGGTGCCCGATCCCGACAAGGTCCGCTGCGAGGCCGATGAGCAGGCCTATATCCTCGAGGGTCTGTCCTGGGTCTTTCCGGGCATGACCGTGCGGGCCGATCAGGTGCGGCATGTCTTCGCCGGGGTGCGGCCGCTCCCTGTCAGCGGCGCGGGCACCACCGGGCAGATCCCGCGCGGCCATTTCAACCGCTGGACCCAGGCCGGGCTCCCGATGCTCAGCATGATCGGCGGCAAATGGACCACCTTCCGCGCCTTCGGCGAGCTGGCGGCGGATGAGGTGATGGCCCGTCTGGGTCTGACGCGCCGCACCGGCACCGGGGATCTGCCGATCGGCGGTGGCGCCGGCTTCCCGGCCGATCCGGAGGCCTGGTGCAAAGAGGCGGCGGCGGCCTCGGGGCTTTCGCAGGCGCGCGTCGCGACGCTACTGACGCGCTACGGCACGCTGGCGGGTCCGCTGGCACAGAGCTTCGCCGGGGAACGGGAGCTGACCGGCCTGCCGGGCTATTCGGATGCCGAGATCGACTACCTGATCGCCCATGAACAGGTCGAGACGCTGGCCGATCTTGCGCTCCGCCGCATGGTGGTCGCGCTGGCGGGCGGGCTGGATGCGGCGGCGCTCGAGGCGCTGGCGGACCGGCTGGCCGCGGCCAGGGGCTGGACCCCGACCCGCCGCGAGGAGGAGTTGCACCGTTTCCGGGTGAGGCTGGCAACGGATCACGGGGCCGACCCCGAGCGGATCGGCCTGCATCGCAAAGGGGAGGTTGCGGCGCAATGACGGGATATCTCATCGGCGTGGATGCCGGGAACACGATGGTTAAGGCGGCGCTGTTCGATGCCGAGGGCAATACGCTTGCCGTCGCCTCGCGCGGGTCCGAGACGCTGCAACCGGCACCGGGCTTCGTGGAACGCGATCCCGAGGGGCTGTGGCAGGCCGCCAGCGGCGCGATCCGCGACTGCCTTGCGAAGGCCGGGATCGGCGGCGCCGAGGTGCTGGCCGTGGGGGCTGCGGGGCATGGCAACGGGCTCTATCTGCTCGATGCCGAAGGGTTCGGGCTGATCGGCATCCAGTCGATGGACAACCGCGCCGAGACGCTGGCCTCACAGATCGCGGCCGAACATGGCGACGAGATCCTGTCGCGTGCACAGTCGCGGCCTTGGCCCGCGATGACCCCGGTGCTCTTGCGCTGGATCGCCGAGAACCGCCCCGAGATCATGGCCCGTGCCCACAAGGCGCTGCTGTGCAAGGACGTGATCGTGCACGGGCTGACCGGACGCATGGGCTCGGAGGTGTCGGATCTTGCCGGGGCCGGGCTGCTGGCGCTGCCGGCGCTGGATTATGACGACGCGCTGCTGCGGCTCTATGGCATCGAGGGGCTGAAGCACATCCTGCCCGAACCCGCGCAAAGCGATGCGGTGGTCGGCCATGTCACCGCCGCTGCCGCCCGGGCCTCGGGCCTTGCCGAAGGCACCCCGGTGGTGGGCGGGCTCTTCGACGTGCTGGCCTCGACACTGGGCGCGGGCACCTCGCATGCCGGCGAGGCCTCGATCGTCGCGGGCAGCTGGTCTATCAACCAGGTCTTCGCCGAGCATCTGCCGGCAGAGCCGCGGGCCCTGCTTGCCAGCGTGCTGGGGCGTGACACCTGGGTCAGCTGCGAATGCTCGCCGACCTCGGCAGCCAATCTCGAATGGTTCGTGCAGACCTTCCTCGCGGATGAGGCGAAGGCCACCGGAGAGGATCCCTTCGCGCTCTGCAACCGGCTTGCGGTGGGATCCGATCCCGAAAAGGACCTGCCGGTCTTTCATCCCTTCCTCTATGCCGGGCCCGTGCCCGGGGCGCGCGGCGGCTTCAGCGCCATGGGCGCTTGGCACAGCCGCGGCGACATGGTGCGCGCGCTTTATGAAGGCGTCGCCTTCGGCCACCGCGCGCATTTCGAGATCCTCGACCCCGACCGCCGCTTCCGCTGCGCCACGCTGTCCGGCGGCGCGGCCAAATCCGAGCTCTGGGCGCAGATCTTCGCCGATGCGCTGGGCATGACGCTGCGCCTGTCCGACTGCGCCGAGACCGGCGCGCGGGGGGCTGCCATCGCCGCGGCCATCGGCGCCGGGCTCTTCGCGGATTTCAATGACGCGACGCAGGCGATGGCCCGGCATGTCGAGGAAATCACCCCCTGCCCGGCCGCCCAGGCGCAGCTGGACGCAAGATACCGGCGCTGGTGCGCCTACCGCGATGCACTCGGGGCGGCCTGGGCGCCGCCCAAGGTGCTTGGCTTCGACGCCAGACAGACACAGGAAAGGACATCACATGGCTGATCTCGACGACATCATCGACGGCAAGGATTTCGGGCTGACCACGCCTCCGAAGAACGAGCCCTTCTTCCTCAAGGGCGCGGGCGCCTATGACTGGGGCATGCAGAACCGGCTGGCGCGGATCTTCCGCCCCGATACCGGGCGCACGGTCATGCTGGCCTTCGACCACGGCTATTTCCAGGGGCCGACCACCGGGCTCGAACGGGTCGATCTGAACATCGCGCCGCTGTTCGAGCATGCCGATGTGCTGATGTGCACGCGGGGCATGCTGCGCACCACCGTGCCCGCATCGACCCGCAAGCCCATCGTGATGCGCGCGTCGGGCGGCAACTCGATCATGTCCGAGCTGTCGAACGAGACCATCGCCGTCGACATGGAGGACGCGCTGCGGATGAACGTCGCGGCAATGGCGGCGCAGGTCTATATCGGCGCGGAATTCGAGCATAAATCGATCACCAACATCATCAACCTGATCGACCGGGGCAACCGCGTCGGCATGCCGACCCTCGCGGTGACCGGCGTCGGCAAGGACATGGCCCGCGACGCGCGCTATTTCGGCCTTGCCACCCGCATCGCCGCCGAGATCGGTGCGCAATACGTGAAAAGCTACTATGTCGACGAGGGCTTCGAGAGGGTCTGCGCGGGCTGCCCGGTGCCCATCGTCATCGCCGGCGGCAAGAAGATCCCCGAGGCCGAGGCGCTCGAGGTGGCCTACAAGGCGATCGACCAGGGCGCGGCAGGCGTCGACATGGGCCGCAACATCTTCCGCGCCGGCGACCCGGTGGCGATGATCCAGGCGGTGAGCGCGGTGGTGCATGAGCTGCTTCCGGCGGCGCAGGCCTTCGAGATGTACAACGATCTCGCCACCCGCAAGGCGGCATGACGTCGATGACTGACGAGGCCGATACGCTGCTGGCGCAGCGGGTCGAAAGCTCCAGACAGCTCGGGGGAAACCCCGAGCTGGCGATGCATGGCGGCGGCAACACCTCGGTCAAGGTGATGCGCGAGGGCAGACGGGTGCTGCATGTCAAGGGATCGGGCTGGGATCTGGCGACGATGGAGCCGCAGGGGATGCCGGGGCTCTGGCTCGACCCGCTGTTCGCGGTGAAGGACGGCGCGCGGCTCAGCGATACCGAGATGGTGCGTTTCCTGCGCTCGCATCTGCTGGACACGTCCGCGCCCAATCCCTCGGTCGAGACATTGCTCCATGCCTACCTGCCCGCGCGCTTCGTCGATCACGGCCATGCCTCGGCGGTGCTGGCGCTGGCCAGCCGCCCCGAAGCCGAGCAGCGCGAGACTTTGCGCGCGCTCTTCGGCGACGGGCTGGTCTTCCTGCCCTACGTCTTCCCCGGCTTCGATCTGTCCATCGAGGGCGCCCGTGCCGCCGAAGCCCGGCCGCAGGCCTGGGGGATGTGGCTGGCGCAGCACGGGCTCTTCACCTGGGGCGATACGGCCGGGGAAAGCCTGACCCGCTTTCGCGATGCGGTGGCCGTCTGCGAGGCCCATCTTGCCGCGCGTGGCGCAGCCCTGATGCCGCCGACCCCGCGCAGGGGCAATGGGGTACTCGAGACGCTCATTCCCCAACTGCAGGCCGCGCTGCCCGACCTTGCCTTCACCGACCCGCGCGGTGCGGCCCCGCTGGCCGCGCTTTCCGGGCGGGAGGGCATGGCCGAGGTCGTCAGCCGGGGCACGGTCACGCCCGATCACGTCATCCGCATCAAGCCCTGGCCGCTGATCCTTGCGGAAGGGGTAGATGCCGCCGGTATCCGCACGGCGGTCGCCGGTTTCGGCGCGGCCTACGAGCGCTATTTCCACGAGCATTCGGACGGCACGCAGATCATGCTCGACACATTGCCACGGGTGGTCTTCGTGCCGGGCGCGGGCGTGATCGGTCTGGGACGCTCTGCCTCCGAGGCCCACATCAACGCCGATCTCGCCGAGCAAAACCTGCGCGTCGCGGCGTCGGCCGAGGCACTGGGCGGCTACCAGCCGCTGCCGCGTCCCGAACAGTTCCTGATCGAATACTGGGAACTCGAGCAGGCCAAGCTGCGCAAGTAGCGGGGGGCGTCATTACCCAAAGGGGAGAGCGGGAGTCGCTTCGGAACACCTGAGGCCCGGCCCGGAGACCTGCCGAGGCCCGCTCTCCCCCGCCATCGCAAGAAGACCGGCTCGGGCCATGATAAGACGCTCTCGCAGCTCGGGGCGCCGGGCATCCGTCAAGTACGACACGCGCAGTTACAAGCGGTGAAACCGGCTCGAGTTCATGTGCGGCAGACTTAAGGATTGGCGCCGCGCAGCGCCCCGGTACGACCGCTGCCACCAGGTCTTCCCCTCAATCATCGCTCTCGCCCCGGCCGCGCCTTCCTTCAGTATGCTGATGATCTCGTATCCAAGGACTTACACGGCCCCACTGGGGCCACGGTCCCATCCCAACTCGCTGATGAGCCGCTTCCGTTTCATGTGCCTTCCTCCTTCGTCGTCCAGTCGAAGGCGGAAAATTCAGGTTCGTAATCGCCCGGTTTCCTGGGGGGGGGGGTAGGTCTCTGCAACCAAATCAATTGGGTCAGACCCTACTCCATCGTGAAACTTTGAAACGGCGGACAATTACGGACATCGGCCCGGAATTTTTTCCAATAATTGAAACAGATGCACCACCGCAGAAACCGCCTCCTTGTCCGTAAAATGAATACAATCATGATTCGCCTTGATTGAAAATTTTGGTTGATGTAGCGTAAATTAAAATTGGAATCTATAGCCTCCCTTAGCATGTCTCTGAGGACGCTATGCTCACGAATTCAAATAAAATTATTAATCGCCTGGAGGGAAATATGCTAAGCAGATTGCTCCCCGACCGCGACACGCCCAATATTCCAAATATCTTTCTGCCTGTAGAGAGTGCCGGAATTGAAAATCTTGATGAATTGTTCGATTCCAGACATTTTTCTCGGCACGCATCACAGGCTGTTGATCAGTTGGCAATGCATTTGCGGGACGGGTCAATCCGCGGCTTGGCCTTGACCGACCCGGCAGGTATCCGCGCCGCGGCAACCCGCCTGACCCGTGGCGGGCAGACGACCGACATCACGGAACATGACCGTAAATTGGCGGAAATCGTCGAGCTTTATCTGCGGACCGGCATCCAGGTCTACTCGCCCGGCTACATGGGGCGGCAATTCTCCGGACCGTTCCCGGTGACCGCGGTGGTCGACATGGTCAGTGCAATTGCCACGCAGCCGGCCTCGTTTTACGAAGCAGGGGCTTTGCCCTGCGTCGTCGAGCGTGTCATGGGCGAGGAACTCAACAGTTTCCTGGGCTTTCCGAGCGATCGCTTCACGATGTTCACCACGTCGGGGGGGTCGCTTGCAAACCTCACCGCACTGCTCGCCGCGCGTGGTCGCCGCTATCCCCAAGCCTGGGGCGAAGGACTGGGCGGAACCGACCGTCGCCCGGCGATAGCCGTAAGTGGCGATGTTCATTACAGCATTACCCGCGCCGCCGGAATACTGGGGATCGGTGAAAATCAACTGGTGCGGCTTCCGCTCGACCCTGCGCGGCGGATCACCCCTACCGGTGCGAGAGAGGCGCTGGACGCAGCTGCAGCACGCGGGCTCGATGTCTTTTGCATTGTCGCCAATGCCGGCTCCACCTCGTTCGGCGCGATCGATCCCCTGGATGAGCTGGCAGACATCGCCGCGGAACGCGGGATCTGGCTGCATGTCGACGGGTCTCACGGTGGCAGCTTGATCGTGTCAGACCGGCTGCGGCCGCGTTTGGCCGGGCTGAGCCGCGCGGATTCCCTGACACTGGACGCTCACAAGACGATGTTCGTGCCGGCGGCCTGCACGCTTTTGTTCTACCGCGACCGGGACCAGGCGACGGCAGCCTTTCGGCAGGAGGCGAGCTACGTTTTCGAAAAGACTGCAGACGTTTATTCCGAATACGACTCTGCCGAACGGAATTTCGAATGCACCAAGCGGCCGATGATCATGTCGCTGTGGGTCCTCTGGGCGATGTATGGCCGCGCGCCCATTGCCGAAAAACTCGAAGTGCTTTGCGACATGACCCGCAGGGCGCATGGGATCTTGGCGGACGCCCCGGATTTTGTCCCCCTGCATTTTCCTGATACCAACATTCTGTGCTTTCGTTATGTGCCGGAGGAGCAGCTCGACCCAAAGGCCCTGGGCGCGTTGCAGACCGAAATTCGGGCACGCGTCCGGGAGCGCGGCCGCTTCTTCATTTCCAAGGTCGATATCGACGGCATGCCCGCCTTGAGGCTGGTTCTTATGAACCACCGTATTACCGCCGATCACATCCGGCAAATGCTGGACGAAGTCCGCACGGTTGCCCTGACCATCAGGGAAGAATTTCCGCAACCCGAGGAGATACGACCTTGAGCACCGACACCGCACTCCGCCCGGTCGCCGATGCAAATACCATCGCCGGGCTTATCGCCGCTGATGAGTTGCGCCCCGGCAGCCCGGCAGCCATTCGCGGCCTCGAAACGTTCCTGTCGAAAATCCGCCGGGCCGAGCAGCTGGCCGGACGGCGCTTTGCCGAGTTCTCTCCCGAATTGCAGGATGCTTTGATCCTGCGCCGGTTGCAGCAGATGATCGGGACCCTGCAGGGCAATCCGAGCTGGGCGGCGAGACTGGCAGCGGCCGGAATCACGGGCACGGTGCGGGATTTCGACCATTGGCAGTCGGTTCCTCTCGCCGACAAGACGGTGATGCGGGACTTATACATGGGAGAGCGCCGGGGGCTGGCCGTGCCACTGTCATTCGGCGGTTTCGAGATCGTCGCCAGCGGCGGCACCAGCAGCGGCCAACCGGTCGAGACCGTCTATTCGCTGCGCGAATTGCAGGATACCTACGAATTCGCCGGCGAGTTCATGGGCCGCTACCAGCTTGCGCCGTTTTTCGACGAGGACGCGCCCAAATGGGTCATGACGACTCTGGCCGACTACAATCTGTGGAGCAGCGGCACCATGGTGGGCGGGGTGCTCCAGAGGATCCCCGGCACCAACTACCTGGGGATCGGCCCGGTCACCAAGGATGTCTTCGGACATCTGATGCGTTACGTCGGCCCGAAAGCCTTCATGAGCATCACCGCCAGCGTCGCGGCATTGCCCGAACTGGGCGCGGAGCTGTCCGAGGACGCGCGCCGCTCGCTGCGGGTTGCGCTCTATGGCAGCGGCGTTCTGAACGCCCGCCACCGCGACGAGTTGAAGGCGGCCTATCCGAATGTCAGCATATTGAGCTATTTTGCGGCCACTCAGGCCGAAACCATCGCCCTGCAGCTTGATCCGGCTTCGCCCTGGCTGGCGACGGTGCCGGGGCTGCATCTGGTGGAAATCGTCGGTCCTGACGGGCGCTGGGTGAAGGAAGGCGAAGAGGGCGAGCTGGTCGTGACCCGTCTTCATGCCCATGAAACGCCGCTGCCGCGCCTGCTGATCGGCGATCGGGTGATCCGGCGGCCGGGCTTGACGGGAGCCGGACTGAACACGATGCAGTTCGAATATGTCGGCCGCAGCGGCGACGTCATCCATCTGGGCGACACACAGTTTTCCGCCAAGCGCGTGCTGGACGGGCTGGGTCACGGCCTGGCCGCCATCGGGATCGACCTGAACCGTGCCGCGCAGGACATGCAGTTCGTCAACGATCGCCGAAACCGGCGGCTTACGCTGCTTGTGGCCGTCGATGAGCCCGAGGCCGTCAACCGGCAGCTCGGTCTGATCGGTCCCCATGGCACCTATCAGATGTTCGGCGATGCGTTGATCCGCTCGCTGTCCCTGTTCAATCAAGGCGAGGCGAACTTCCACTATCTCGCCAAGACGGGCTACCGCCTCGAATTGCGCTTCGTGCCGCCGGGGGCTCCGGACATCACCCGTACCGCAGTCGGCAAGACGCCGCTGCTTTGCGACAAGCAACAGTGAGGAAGGACGCATGCAGCCGGTCAATATCCTGATGACGGTGGACTCGATCACCGCCCTGTCGCTCGGCACCCTGACGGGCAACCTCTACCTGACGGACGACGCCTGGTGCAGCCAGGGCAAGGGGACGGAAGCCCTGAAAACCGCCTGCCGACGCGGCCAGACAGTGAATTGGCGGGTGCTCGCGGTGGACGTCCAGAGCCCGGCGGTCATTGCCGACATCCGGTTTCTTGATGAGGCGGCAACGCTGGAGAACAGCATCGGTACGCCCGCCGATACGGCAATCGATCCGGACACGTCGCGTTATATACGCCCGTTCTGGCAGACCTGGAGCGGCATCATTCCCTGCAACCTTCAGCCCGGGCTGTATCACTACCACCTCGCCTTTCAGATCGGCGCCGGACCGAAGTCGGTCATGTTCACCACCAGCCCGGCGCTTCAGCTGACGGCCTGACAGGGAGAAAACCATGGGGCAACAACTTGGGATCCTCGTAATAGTCGACATTGCCGCGGCAATCGAGGCCAACGATCTGCGTGGGCATCTATGGCTGGTGGATAACGGGCGTTGGGCCGGTTCGACCGGGGAAGGAACCGGCAATCTTGCCACGGCTCTGGATGTCACCGACGCGGCGCTGGCGGGCGCTCCCATCCTCAACTGGCTTCAGGTGGGTGTCGGCTCGATTCCGGTGACGGTGTCACAGACTTTCTTCCTGCATGATGAGGATCGGAAAGCATTGGCGCAAACGCCGCTATTGGCAAAGCATGGCGGCCGGTTCCCGCTGCGGCTCCGCAACATTCTGGGCGAAGAAATCAATATCAGGAAGTCGCCTCGCGAGATGGCAGCGTCGACAGAGTCGACCCGCGCGCTGCCCCATGCCGGTCAGGGTTTTCTCGAACCCGGCCGGGCGCGCTTCCGGAGGACCCGCAAGAGCCGTGTCACCAGAACCGACGATCAGGATCTGATCCACTATCCCGCTCCCGTCATCGCGCGGATCGACGGCGAGGCGGTCGAGAAGAAGGTGATATTCCCGGCGCAATATGGCTCGCCGCAGCTGTTCTCCGACGGACTTTACTGGAGCGCCTCGGTCAACCCGACAATGCTGGGGGTGTATTGCTACACCATGTGGATAACCCTCTATTATGCGCGTCGCGACAAGGATGGTGAGGTCACCGATCATTCGGTCACCCTGCCGCACGACGCCTGGATCAGCGTGTCCACCGGTGCCATCCGCAGCGGATTTTCGAATTCCACTCTCGATATCATCCCGGCATGAGCCGGCGGCGCGAAGGAGAATGCCATGAGCGAAGTGGACAGCGCGACCGCGCGATCCGGACCGGATGCCGATACGAAGCGGGTCATTACCGTTATGGGGCTGCTCGACGTGGTCGGCGCTCTCTCGGAGGACGCCCTGGACAGCGACCTCTACCTGTTCGACAACAACGGGGCCGCGGGCTCGAGCGGACATGGGACGTCATGTCTGAAGACATGCGCCGATGCGGAGGATCTGGTGGTGTGGGAGGTCATGCCATTGGAATGCGAAGCCTTCGCACGGATCGACGACGTTCTGATCGATGAACAATACGCCCCCTATATCGACCTGGAAAGCGGCGTCTATGCCCCCACCAGTGTGGTGTATTGGGCCGCGCGCATCCTCAAGCCGTTGCCCCCCGAGGGGGTTCCCTACCGGCTGGCATTCCGGGTGGGAAGCCGCCCCGAGCCGCTGATCGCCGAAGCCAGCTCCTTCCTCGTCAGTCCGCCGGCCGAGCGGGCCGAGCTGGCGCCCGAGCCCGGGACGGAAATCGCCGACGCGGCCCCCGACGCAAAGCCCGCGCCAGCTCCCAAAGCTTCCGCGCCGAAGAAACCGTCTGCGACATCGGAGGCCGACGACGGCGACAGCTCGAAAGGAGCCAGGAAATGAAAAGGGGCAACTCGCTCAGAACGAATTCGCGGCCGCGGCAAATCGTACGCAACTCGCTCCAGGTGAATGTGATCGCCATCGTTGATGTGGCGCGCGCAATTTACAGCGAGACGCTCGACGATGCCGTGATCTTCGTCGATAACAGCGTGACCCCGGAAGGAAAACCCAGCCCCGGTCGCGGAACCACCGCCCTTAAGACGCAATGTCTTGAGGGGATGGTGATCAACTGGATCGTCTATCCCGTCGGTCCCTATGGCGTGCCGGCGCCAGTTTCGATCGCCGATATCACCTTCGATGAGCCGATCTGCCTCAAGCTGCAAAGCTACGGGGCGATTGTGACGGCGCATTCTCCCGATGTCATTCCGGGCGTGACCCCGAGCTATGACTATTGGGCCGGCATGGTCCGGCCCGAGGTCGAGCCGAATACCTACGGCTATCGCATCGAGTTTCAAATCGGTGCTCAGCGCATGGGGATCTCGACCCCCGCAGTGACAATTTCGACCATTCCGGCACCAGAGAAGGCGTCGGGTGAGCGCGGAAAGGCGCAATACATTCTGGGCTAGCCGATCCTTATTCGTTTTCCGATGCCGCTCCGGCACCCGCTTCGGCCGGAGGCACCTAGATGGAGGGATATGATGATGAGCAAGGCACTAATCCTGGTCGACGTGCAGAACGAATACTTCGCCGATGGCAAATTACCGCTTCCGGACATGGACGAAGCGCTGACGCATATCGAGGCGCTCCTGACGTGTTTCCGTTCGAGCCGGCTGCCGATATTCCATATTCAGCATTTCGGGTTAACCGAAGGCGGGCCATTCAGTCTCGGCTCGCCAGGTGCCGAACTGCATGACCGGGTGAAGCCCCGGCTGGGGATGCAGCCGCCAGAAATCGTCATTCCGAAATATTACACCAACGGCTTTCGCATGACCTGGCTGGCCGCGGCGCTTCAGGGCTCCGGGGTGACCGAAGTGGTGGTGGCCGGGGCGATGGTGCAAAACTGCATCGACGCAACGGTACGCGCCGCCGATGACTTCGGCTTCAAGGTCACGGTCGCCAGTGACGCCTGCGCTGCGGCGCCCGTCACCCTCAAGGACGGGCAGATCATCGAGGCCGCGACGGCACATGATGTCGTCCTCGCAGCCCTGAGCAATGTCGCAGATGTGCGACCGACGACAGAGGTGATCGCGCAGATCGAGCAAGAGCGCCAATATGCCGCCGATCATGTCCCATGGGGAGGTTGACCCGACGCCCAGTTCTCATTCGGCCAGACCTGGGCCTATTCCCTTGAAAAGCCCGCCTTGCCTGAAGGGCTGACCGCTGATTCAATCTGGTTGCGGCAGCTTGAGGTGAGCGGCGATGATGGGGGTCCGGCAGGAAGCGCAAGGCGCTCTGTTCTACGAGTTCTCGATCGAAGCGCACGTTCCGCCCGACCAAATGCTCCGACCGGTTGACCAGTTTGTCGATCTGGCCCGCACCTGGCGCCATTCTACAGTTCCACCGGACGGCCATCGGTCGATCCGGAACTGATGATCCGTATGCTACTGCTCGGTTACATTATGGGTATCCGGTCCGAGCGCCGCCTCTGCGAGGAGGTACATCTCAACCTCGCCTACCGCTGGTTCTGTCGCCTCGACCTGACCGTCCCGGTGCCGGATCACTCGACCTTCTTCAAGGACCGTCATGGCCGCTTCCGTGACAGCGACCTGTTGCGCCATCTGTTCGAGACCGTGGTGGCGCGTTGCCTCGCGGAGGGCCTGGCCGGCGGTCAGCGCCTCGCCGCGGATGCCAGTATCATCGCGGCCGACGCGAACCGGCAGAACTCGACGCCGAAGTCAGACTGGCAGCCGGGCAGCATCGACCCTGAAGAGGCGCCCCGGGCTGTCAGGGAATACCTGGAAACGCTCGATGACGCCGCCTTCGGTGCAGCGAGCCCGGTCGAGCCGAAGTTCACCTCGCATTCCGATCCGGCTTCGCAATGGACCGGGGCTCGGGGAGGTCCGGCCTACTTTGCCTATTCCACCAACTACCTGATCGACACCGACAACGGCGTGATCCTCGATGTGGAGGCCACCCGGTCGATCCGCCAGGCCGAGGTTGGGTCGGTGCGGACCATGATCGACCGGGTGAACGATACCTTCGACATCGCACCGGAACGGCTGATCGCAGATACCGCCTATGGCACCGGCGTCATGCTGGACTGGCTGGATCGGCAGCGCGGCATCGCACCCCATATCCCGGTAATCGACAAGTCAGGCCGTAGGAACGGGACATTCGAGCACGCCGACTTCGCCTATGACGTCGAGAGGGATGTCTACACCTGCCCGGGCGGCAAGGAGTTGAAGCAAAGCCGGCGGTCCTTCACGAAACCCCGGGAGAAGAAACCTGATGAGGATGGCATGCTTCGGCGCCGCGTCCGGCTGGGGGCTGATCGGTCCCCTTGCCGTTCGGCCGCCGCGACAGGGCCAGGGCATCGGCAGCGCGCTCATGGCCGAGACGATCCTTCGGTTGCGGGCGACCTGCAAAGGAGCGGCCCTGGTCGGGGATCCCGGGTATTATGGCCGGTTCGTTTTCAGGTCCTTTCCGCAATTGCGGGTGGGGAGCTGCCTACCCCGGTTCGTTCAGGCCCTGCCGTTCGATGCCCGAGACCCCAAAGGCGAGCTGATCCATCATTCCGCCTTCGGGTTGGAGCAACAGGGGTAACCCAAGACCGGACCGCGACTGTGCGGTCCGGGCATTTTTGTTTTGTCGATAACCGTGCGATGAGGGCTCGGTGCGGACCTGCGGCGGCGCAGCATGGCGCTTGAACGCCTGGCGCCACCCACACTTGGCCTCTCGCACCGCCCACATCGAGCGCGTTGTCGACGGTCAAAGCGGTCGGTCATCGGATCCTGCGCCCACGATGGTCATCCTCGGCCCTGAACGCTTCTTCCCCTCTCAAGGTAGGCCGCCTCCACTCGTCCCAACGCATCAGCCGCCGCAACTGCGAAACACCATTACGGCCAGGATCGCGCCGATTGAGCGGATCACCATCAGGGACGCCAAGAGCTACTGCGCCATCCTGATGGACGACAACAACCGTCGCCCGATCTGTCGGCCGTAGTTCAACTCTCCGACAACTAAGAACATTGGCCTATTCGACCGGCATTGTTGCAGAAAGGCGGCTTGAGGCGTGACTTCCCCTTTCCCTTTCAGGTTAAAGCCACGCGGACGCTCTCGGCGGTGGCGAGAGCGTTGAAGCGGTTGATGAATGAGCCATGTCGCGCCATTGGTCCGAGCGACAATGGCGAATGACGCGGATGTGGATTTCGGCGGTTTGGCGGTCTGGGTCTCTCGCGGCGAGGCGCTCTCCGAAGGACTTGAGGCCGAGCCGGTTCAGCGCCACCGGTTCGAGCGAACCGGCGAGGGCATCTTTGCCTCGGCGCGACTTCGAGCGTGGTATCCTGTCCACCGCTTCCAGAGCGCCCTGCCATAGTGACGCGTGGCGCGCAGGGTTTCGTTGCGGGGCGAGCCGATGATCGCCATTGGTCCGAAGGCAGAGGCGAGCGCGGCAGGGCAGTCCTCTTTCCATGGCCGGCCGTTTCTTCGGACCGGGATGATCGCCGTGGCGCCGCGCACGACAATGGCGCTGTGACAGCGTCGAGCCGTCCGCGGTCACGGTGCCGATGTCCTCGTCCGGAGGGATCCGGTCGGGCAAGTCCGGCAGGACGGGACTGTCGCCTTCCCGGCCGGGTGTGACCTCGACGGCGCGGATGTCCGGAGTGACGGTCTCCATGGCCAGATGCACCTTGCGCCATTGGCGGCGGCCCTGAACGCCATGCTTGCGGGCCTGCCATCGCGGTGGCGCCTATCTGGAACGAACCGTGCGAAGAGGGGACCCCGGCCGGGGCGGACCCGGGAGGTGGCATCACTCGGGATTTCCAGGAGGCGCGGGAGAGCGAGGCCGAGGACTGGATCATCGAGGCCCGCACGCTGGTTGCTGCCGTCAAGCGGGAGGGCTTGGCCGATGGCTGAACCACAGCGCCCCTACACCCCCCGACATGCTGGCTGAGCGATGGTTTACACGCGCTACTCGCCGAACCACCTGCGCCGCGCAGCCGATGTTCTGGACTTCACGAAGCTCCGCAAGGTTCACGGAACCTAGGCACACTTCGCAAAATCAACGCAAACCACTGGAAAGATGGTGGGTGATAAGAGATTCGAACTCCTGACATCTTCGATGTGAACGAAGCGCTCTACCACTGAGCTAATCACCCGTGGCGCGCTTGTTATCCGGACACGCCGGGCTTTGCAAGAGGGTCGGGGGAATTGCCCGCAGCTTTTTCCGGGCGCCTTGCAGGGCGCTGCCTCCCATCGACGGGCGCTCCGCCCGAAACGAAAAAGACGCGCCCGCAAGGGCGCGTCCCGGGTCACATGGCCGATGCCGGGCGGGACCGCGTCAATGCGCGACCTGCCCCGCGGTTTCGCCCCCCGAAGCCTTGGCGGCCGCCGCAGCGGCAGCCTCCTCGGCGGCCTCGTCCCATTCGATGGGCTCGGGCGCGCGCACCAGAGCGTGCGTCAGCACTTCGCGGACATGGGCGACGGGGATGATCGTCAGCCCCTCCTTCACATTGTCGGGGATCTCGCGCAGGTCCTTCTCGTTCTCTTCGGGAATGAGCACCGTCTTGATCCCGCCCCGGAGTGCGGCCAGCAGTTTCTCCTTGAGCCCGCCGATGGCCAGCACATTGCCACGCAGCGTCACCTCGCCGGTCATCGCGATATCCTTGCGGACCGGGATCTGGGTCAGCACCGAGACGATGGAGGTCACCATCGCCACCCCGGCCGAGGGACCATCCTTGGGCGTCGCGCCCTCGGGGACGTGGACGTGGATGTCGATCTTGTCGAAGCGCGGCGGCTTGAAGCCGATCTCGGGCGCGATCGAGCGGACATAGCTCGAGGCGGCGTCGATCGATTCCTTCATCACGTCGCCCAGCTTGCCGGTGGTCTTCATCCGGCCCTTGCCGGGCAGCTTGAGCGCCTCGATGGACAGAAGATCGCCCCCGACCGAGGTCCAGGCCAGCCCGGTCACGACGCCGATCTGATCTTCCTTCTCGGCCAGACCGTAGCGGAACTTCTTGACGCCCAGATAGTCCTCGAGGACGTCCGGCGTGATGGTGACCGTCTCGGTCTCCTTCTTGATCAGCTTGGTCACGGCCTTCCGGCCCAGCTTGGCGATCTCGCGCTCGAGGTTCCGCACCCCCGCCTCGCGGGTATAACGGCGGATGATCTCGGTCAGCGCCTCGGGCGTCAGCGCGAATTCCTTCGGCTTCAACCCGTGGTTCTTCATCTGCTTGGGCACGAGGTGACGTTCGGCGATCTCGCGTTTCTCGTCCTCGGTATAGCCTGCGAGGCTGATGATCTCCATCCGGTCCAGAAGCGGGCCCGGCATGTTGTAGCTATTGGCCGTGGTCAGGAACATCACGTTGGAGAGGTCATATTCGACCTCGAGATAGTGATCGACGAAGGTCGCATTCTGTTCCGGATCCAGCACCTCGAGCATGGCCGAGGCCGGATCGCCCCGGAAATCCTGCCCCATCTTGTCGATCTCGTCGAGCAGGATCAGCGGGTTGGTGGTCTTGGCCTTCTTCATCGCCTGGATGATCTTGCCGGGCATCGAGCCGATATAGGTCCGGCGGTGACCGCGGATCTCGGATTCGTCGCGCACGCCGCCAAGGCTGATGCGGATGAATTCGCGTCCCGTCGCCCGCGCCACCGACTTGCCCAGAGAGGTCTTGCCGACGCCGGGCGGACCCACGAGGCAGAGGATCGGGCCCTTGAGCTTCTGGCTGCGCTGCTGCACCGCCAGATATTCGACGATCCGCTCCTTGACCTTCTCAAGGCCGTAATGGTCGTTGTCCAGCACCTTCTCGGCCGCGCCAAGGTTCTTCTTGACCCGTGATTTGACGCCCCAGGGCAGCGTCAGGATCCAGTCGAGGTAGTTGCGCACCACCGTCGCCTCGGCCGACATCGGCGACATCGACTTCAGCTTCTTGACCTCGGCCGCGACCTTCTCGGAGGCCTCCTTCGACAGCTTGGTGCCCGCGATCCGCTCTTCGAGCTCGGCAATCTCGTTCTGGCCCTCGTCGCCATCGCCAAGCTCGCGCTGGATCGCCTTCATCTGTTCGTTGAGGTAATATTCGCGCTGGGTCCGCTCCATCTGCGACTTGACGCGGGTCTTGATCTTCTTCTCGACCTGCAGGACCGACATCTCGCCCTGCATCAGGCCATAGACCTTCTCAAGCCGCTGGGCCACGACCAGCGTTTCCAGCAGGTCCTGCTTCTGGGCGACCTCGACGCCCAGATGGCCTGCCACCAGATCGGCGAGCCTGGCCGGTTCGCGGGTATCCGCGACCGCCGAAAGCGCCTCTTCGGGGATGTTCTTCTTGACCTTGGCATAGCGCTCGAACTCGGTGCCGACCGAGCGCAAGAGCGCCTCGACCACTTCCTCGTCGCCCAGTTCCTCGGCCAGCGGCGCGCAGCTCGCCTCGAAGAAGGAGGGGTTGTCGATATAGTCGGTGATCCGGACCCGGGTCTTGCCCTCGACCAGCACCTTGACGGTGCCGTCAGGCAGTTTCAGCAATTGCAGCACATTGGCCAGCACGCCGGTCGGGTAGATGCCCTCGGTCGCAGGCTCGTCCATCGCCGGGTCGATCTGCGCGGAAAGCAGGATCTGCTTGTCGTCCTGCATCACCTCCTCGAGGGCGCGAACGGACTTCTCGCGGCCGACGAAGAGCGGCACGATCATGTGCGGGAAGACCACGATGTCGCGCAGCGGCAGGACGGGATAGGAGGGGCTCAGATGCTCGGGCATGGGGTATCCTTGTTTCGCTGGACGGCTACCGGCCCCGATCATCGGCAGCGCTCGGCCGTCCCCGGTATGGTCACTTTATTTGGGGCATTTCCTGACCGATTCAACATGCCGGCCTTCAACCGGCGCCGAGAATGCCCGGCCCGCGCGCCGCACGCAAGCGTGCAGACAGGCCGGGGCAAGGCAAAACCGGGCCAGGGTAAACAGGGACCCGTGCAGCCCCACGATCAGAGCGGTTCGATATCGCCCTCGGCGCGCACCGCATGGAACCCTGCCTGCCAGTCCGAGAACCGGCCCGCAGCGATGGCCGCGCGCATCTCTGCCATCAACTCCTGGAAATAATGCAGGTTGTGCCAGGTCAGGAGCATCGACGAGATGATCTCCTGCGCCCGGAACACATGGTGCAGATAGGCGCGCGAATAATTGCGGCAGGCCGGGCAGGAACAGGCCTCGTCCAGCGGGCGCGGATCGTCGGCATGGCGGGCGTTCTTGATGTTGACGACGCCGCGCCGGGTGAAGACCTGCCCGGTCCGCCCCGAGCGCGAGGGCAGCACGCAATCCATCATGTCGACACCGCGCGCGACCGCGCCGACGATGTCGTCGGGCTTGCCCACGCCCATCAGATAGCGCGGCCGGCCCTCGGGCAGGAAGTCCGTGGCATAGTCGAGCACGCCGAACATCGCCTCCTGACCCTCGCCCACGGCAAGCCCGCCAAGCGCATAGCCGTCGAAGCCGATCGCGGTCAGCGCCGCGGCCGATTCCTCGCGCAGCTCGCGGGTGACGCCGCCCTGCATGATCCCGAACAGCGCATGGCCCGGGCGCTCGCCGAAGGCCTGTTTCGAGCGTTCGGCCCAGCGCATCGACAGCCGCATCGCGCGCGCGACCTCGGCCTCCGAGGCGGGCAGCGCCGGGCATTCGTCGAAGCACATCACGATATCCGAGCCCAGCAGGCGCTGGATCTCCATGCTGCGCTCGGGGCTCAGGACATGGGTCGAACCGTCGATATGCGACTTGAAGCGCACCCCCTCCTCCGACATCTTCCGGAGCCCGGCCAGGCTCATGACCTGGAAGCCGCCGGAATCGGTGAGGATGGGCTTGTCCCAGTGCATGAAGCCGTGCAACCCTCCGAGACGGGCCACCCGCTCGGCCCCGGGCCGCAGCATCAGGTGATAGGTATTGCCCAGAAGGATGTCGGCGCCGGTCGCGGCCACGCTTTCGGGCAGCATCGCCTTGACCGTGGCGGCAGTGCCCACCGGCATGAAGGCGGGGGTGCGGATCGTGCCGCGCGGGGTCGAGATCGCGCCGCTGCGCGCGGCCCCGTCAGTGGCATGAAGAGTGAAACCGAATGTCGTCATGGGCGTTGCCATAGCAGCCCGGCGCGGCCAAGGACAGAGGCTCCGGCGCGCCACCCGATACGGAAATCACCGGCCCCGGGACGTTCGACCGCTTGTGCCCCCGGGGCGGGCTTCGATAACAGGGGCCGACGATTCCAGCCTCCCCGCAGGACGGGGGGCCGGTCGCCCCACCACCGCACAGGACGATCCGCATGACCGAGCACACAGACCCCGCGCTGCCGGGCTTTCGCCTTGGCTGGGAGGAATGGGTTTCGCTGCCCGATCTCGGGCTGCCCGCAATGAAGGCCAAGGTCGATACCGGCGCCAAGACCTCGGCGCTGCATGCCTTCGACATCGAGCCCTTCGGCCCCGCCTCGCGGCCCAAGGTCCGCTTTGCCGTGCATCCGATCCCCGGGCGCGAGGATCTGTCGATCCCCTGCTCGGCCGCCATCGTCGACCGCCGCGAGGTGACCTCGTCGAACGGCGATTCCGAATGGCGCTATGTCATCGCCGCCGAGATCGTGGTGGGCGGACGGCGCTGGCCGATCGACCTGACCCTGACCCACAGGGGCGGCATGGCCTACCGCATGCTGCTGGGCCGGCAGGCTCTGGGCGAGGACGTGATCGTCAGCCCGGGCGACAGCTTCTGCCAGCCGGTCCTGTCCTATGACGTCTATCACAGCCAGCGGGTGCGCGAGGTGGCGCCCGCGCGGGTGCTCAGGATCGCCGTGCTCAGCCGCGAGCCGCACAACTACTCGACCGCGCGGCTGGTATCCGAGGGCGAGGCGCGCGGCCATGTGGTCGAGGTGATCGATACCGCGCGCTGCTACATGGCGCTCGATGCGCTGGCGCCCGACGTGCATTACGACGGCACCCGCCTGCCCCGCTATGACGCGATCATCCCGCGGATCGGCGCCTCGGTCACCGCCTATGGTACCGCCGTGATCCGCCAGTTCGAGACCATCGGCACCTATTGCGTCAACGGCTCGGAAGGCATCACGGCAAGCCGTGACAAGCTGCATGCCCATCAGATCCTCGCCCGTCACCGGATCGGCATGCCCACGACCGCCTTTGCCGCCTCGCCCAAGGATACCGGAAACCTGATCTCGCTGGTGGGCGGCGCGCCGCTGATCGTCAAGCTGCTGGAATCGACGCAGGGAAAGGGCGTGGTGCTGGCCGAAACCAACAACGCGGCCTCATCGGTGATCTCGGCCTTTCGCGGGCTCAAGGCCTCGTTTCTGGTGCAGCGCTTCATCAAGGAGGCGGCCGGCGAGGATATCCGCTGCCTCGTCGTCGGCTCGAAGGTCGTGGCGGCGATGAAGCGGACCGGGGCCGAGGGCGATTTCCGCTCGAACCTGCATCAGGGCGGCCATGCGGTCACGGTGAAGATCACCCCGCAGGAACGCGAGACCGCGGTGCGCGCGGCCCGCGCCTTCAAGCTCAACCTCGCCGGGGTCGACCTGCTGCGCGCCCATGACGGGCCCAGGGTGCTCGAGGTCAATTCCTCGCCCGGGCTCGAGGGGATCGAGAAATCCTCGGGCAAGAACATCGTCGGGCTGCTTTACGACGAGATCGAGAAGCGGGTGCGCCCGCTGCCGGTGCCGAAGGGCCGCCGCCGGCGCTAGGCCCGCCCGGGCCCCGGTCAGAGTTAGGCCAGAATTCGGGCCGCGTCCGCTCAGCGTTCGGTCAGTTTCAGCTCGATCCGGCGGTTCTGGGCCCGGGCCTCGGGGCTCTTGCCCGGGGCGACGGGCTGATACTGCCCGAAACCCGCCGCCGCCAGCCGGTCGGGCGGGAAGCCCAGATCGTCGATCATGTAGCGCACCACCGACAGCGCGCGGGCCTGGCTCAGCTCCCAGTTATCGGCGAAATCGGCACCCCGGATCAGCGGCACGTCGTCGGTATGGCCATCGACGCGCAGGATCCAGTCGATATCGGGCGGGATCTCGTCCGCGACCCCGCGCAGGATCGCCACCACATTGGAGATCTGCGCGGCGCCATCGGTCGAGAGATCGGCCTTGCCGGTCTCGAACAGCACCTCGGAGGAAAAGACGAAGCGGTCGCCGACGACCCGCACGCCCTCGCGCCCGGCCAGCAAGGCCCGCATCCGCCCGAAGAATTCGGAGCGGTAGCCTTCCAGCGTCTTCTTCTCGGCCGCAAGCCGCGCCGCCTCTTCCTCGGCCTTGCGCCGCGCCGCCTCTTCCAGCTTCGCGCGTTCGCGCTGTTCCGAGGCCACCCGCGCCAGCGCCGCATTCAACTTGCTGCCCAGCGTCTCGATCTGCACCCGCGCGGCCGCGTCACGCTCCTGGGCATCGTCCAGCAGGCCCTGCAGCTTGCCCAGCTGACCACGCAGCGCCGCCATCTGCCGGTTCAGAAGCGCCACCTTGCGCTGGCTCTCGGCCGATTTCGCCTCTTCCTGCCCGAGCGTCTCGTTCGCCACCGCCAGCAGCGCCGCGCGCCGGTCGGCCTCGGACAATGCCTCCCCGGCCTCGGTCTCGGCCTTCTCGCGCGCCTTGTCGGCCGCCGCCAGCAGGGTCAGTGTCTCCTCGGCCCGCTGCCGCGCCTGTTCCAGCGCCAGGCTCATCGCACTCAGCTCGTCCTCGGAACCCGCGAGCTTGTCGCGCAGCGCGGCCGCGGCCGCCGCCTCGGCCAGACGATCCTTCTCGGCCTGCGACAGCGCCGCCTCCGCGCGCTCGACCTGGCCCTGCAGCGCCGCACGCGCGGTCTCGGTCTCGGCGTTCCGGGCCCGCAGATCGGCCACCAGCGCCTCCAGCGCCTCGCGCCGGGCCGCGGCCAGCCGGGCGGCCTCGGTCCGGGCATCGACCTCCTGGCGGGTCGCGGCCAGCGCCGCCTCCAGCCGGTCGCGGGTGCCCTCGAGCTCGGCCACGTCGCCTTCGAGGGCCTCGCCGCGCGCCTGCGCCGCGTCGCGCTCGGTCACAAGCCGAGCCAGGCGGTCCTCGATATCGCCGATCCGGGTCTCGGCCGCCGCCAGATCCGCCTCGCGCGTCGAAAGCCGGTCGGTAAGGGACGCGATCAGCGCCGCCTGCGCCTCGGCATCCGACCGCGCCGTCGTCAGCGCCGCGTCCAGCTCGCCCACCTGCTCTTGCAGACCCGAGGCGCGGCGGCGCTCCATGCCCAGCGCATCGGCCAGGGCCGACAGCTCGGCATTCAGCTCGGTCAGCTCGCTTTCCTGCCCGGTGATGGTCTCGCGCAGCATCTCCTGCACCAGCATGAAGATCGACAGCACGAACATCAGGACAAGCAGCAGCGCCGTCATCGCATCGACGAAACCCGGCCAGATCATGGCCTGGAACCGTCCGCCGCTGCGCCGCGTCAGGGCCATCTCAGCCCCACCGCTCGCCCTCGGGCGCAAGCCGCGACAACGCCCGGCCCAGCGCCGCCAGATCGCCCCGAAGATCGGTCACGGTTTCCTGACGCCCGGCGGAAATCTCCTCGAGGATCCGCAGAAGCTGCACGTCGATCGAGCGCAGCCGCATCCGCGCCTCGGCATCGGCCAGCGCGCCCTCCTCGCCCATCCGCGCCTCGATGGCGGCGGTCGCGCGGGCCTGCCCCTCGGCCACCCGCGACAGCGCGTCCGTCACCGCGCGGGTATCGTCAAGCTGGCGCTCCATCGCCGCGCCCAGCGTGTTGACCGCCTCGACCAGCGTGCCGACCCGGCTTTCCAGCGCCACGCGCTCGCCCTCGGATTCGGCAAAGAGCGTATGCAGCCCTTCCATCTGATCGGCCAGCCGGTCGAGCGTGGCAGCGAGCAGCCCGACCTCGGCGCCGCCGCCCTCGCCCTCGCTCTCGCCGGTCGAGAAGCCGAGCCGGGTAATCGAGGACAGCCATTCCTCGAGCTCCTGATAGAAGCGGTTCTGGCCATGCCCGGCGAAGAGCTCGAGCAGCCCCACCACCAGCGAGCCCGCCAACCCCAGAAGCGACGAGGCGAAGGCCGTGCCCATGCCGCCAAGCTGGCTTTCGAGCCCGACCATAAGCCGCCCGAACACCTCGACCCCGCCCTCGCCATCGCGCGGCGCGAGCGAACGGATGGTGTCCACCACCGCGGGCACCACCGTCGCCAGCCCGTAGAAGGTGCCGAGAAGCCCCAGAAAGATCAGCAGGCTGGACAGATAGCGGGTGATGTCGCGCTGTTCCTCGATCCGGGTCGCGACGGAATCGAGGATGGTGCGGGCCGAGGCGGTGTTGATCTGCATCCGCTTGTCGCTGCGCTTGCGCAGCAATGCCGCGAGCGGCGCCAGAAGCTTCGGCGCCCGGGTCAGGCCATGGCCCGGAACACCGCCCGCGAAATCCTCGATCCAGCGCACCGAGGCCCCCAGCTGGACCACCTGCAGAAAGCAGGTCGCGACACCGATCAGAAAGACGACGACGATGGCCCCGTTCAGATAGGGGCTGGCCAGAAAGACAGGCGCCACCTGCGGATAGGCCAGATAGGCCCCGACTGCGAAAAACAGGCAGGCACTCGTCATCAGGACGGCCTGCCGCCTCGGTCGGGAAAACTGCGGCTCTGCCTCGCGAGGGGTCTTGTCCATGGGATTGGGTTCTGGCCCGGTCATTTTCTGGGCAGAGACTAGGCCAAGCAGGGTCATCCCACAACAATCAATCCGGTTTCAGCGCTCTGACCCTGTCGGCGAGCCAGTCGAGATCGGGGTCGGACAGGCCCATCCCGGCCAGATGCGCCACGGTGTTGAACAGGTATTCGTCATTCGGCCCCATCCCGCCCCGGGCCCGGGCGATGATCTGCGCCTGCTCCTCGAGCGGCAGCCCGCCGCAATACTGCACATGATCGGGGTCGATCACATAGGCCAGCGCCCGCAGCCTGCCGCCTTCGGCCGGAACCAGATCGAGCTCGACCTCGAAATAGGCGGCCGAGATCAGTTCGCGTTCGCGCAGCGCCGCCAGCGTCCCGGCCTCGGTCCCCGGCGCGGCGCGCAACGCCACCCCCTGGCAACTGCCCCCGGGCGCGGCATCGAGCGCCAGCACCAGCCCCGGCTCGGTCTCGCTGCCGCGATGGTGGATCGAGCGCATGCAGAAGCTGCGATGCCAGCCGTCGAGCCGGGCCAGCCGCCGCTCGGCCACCTCGAAGCCGGGCTTCCACAGAAGCGATCCATAGCCGAAAACCCACAAGCCGTCCTGCATCATCTGGTCCTTTCCCGTTCCCCCCTGTTACCCTCATCGGGGCATGGGACGAAAGGGGGCCCGCGATGCGGTTTTTGCTGTCTCTGGCGCTGCTGGCCGCGCTGGCCTGGTCGGGCTACTGGGCGCTGGCCGCGCGCGGGATCGAGCGCGGGCTGGCGGGCTGGCTCGACAGCCGCCGTGCCGAGGGCTGGGCCGCCGATGCGGGCCGGATCGCCGTGACCGGATTTCCCACCCGCTTCGATACCCGCCTTGCCCCGCTCGAGCTCGCCGATCCGGATAGCGGGCTGGCCTGGTCTATGCCGGAATTCGGCTTTTCCGCGCAGAGCCACCGCCCGCAGCGCCTCATCGCGCACTGGCCCGAGACCCAGCAGATCGCCACCCCGTTCGAGCGGATCGCGGTCACCGCCGAGGCGATGACCGGCGCCCTTGCCTTCCGGCCGGGACTGACCTTCGAGCTGGCCTCGGCGACATTTTCGGTGGGCGCCTTCGGGATGGTCTCGGATGCCGGCTGGCGGGCCTCGATGGATGGCGCCGGGTTCGCGATGGCCGCGGTCGAGGACCGGCCCGGGGCCCAGCATCTGCGGTTTTCGGCCAGCGGGATGCGCCCGCCCGCAGGGCTGGTCGCGACGCTCGACCCGGCGGGTCTTCTGCCGCCGGTCTTCCAGCGGGTCTCGGTCGAGGCGGTGGCGGTCTTCGACGCGCCCTGGGACCGGCGCGCGCTCGAAGAGCGGCGGCCGCAGCTCCGGCGGGTCGAGATCGGGCGGCTCGACGCACAATGGGGCGATCTGGCGCTGCAGGCGGCGGGCAGCTTCGATGTCGATGCCGAGGGCCAGCCCTCGGGCAGCCTCACGCTCCGCGCCACCAACTGGCGCGAGATGATCGCCATCGCCCGCAACTCGGGCCAGCTGCCCGCGGCACTTGCCGACCGGCTCGAGGACGCGCTGGGTCTGCTGGCCGGGCTTTCGGGACGCCCCGACATGCTGGACGTGCCGCTGCGCTTTGCGCTGGGGCAGACTTGGCTCGGCCCGGTTCCGCTGGGGCCCGCGCCGAATTTCAGGCTGCGCTAGAGGCCGTGCCCCGGACCGGGCCGGGCCAAAAATGCCCGGCGTAAACAGGCTCAGCGGCAATAGGCGCCGCTGCGATAGCGCGCCGTGTCGACATGGATATGGTCCTGATGGAACCGGTCCGCGCCCGGCCCCAGCACGGTGCCGAAGGGTCCGCAGGCGGCGTGGTGGATCTGTTTCAGCACCCCGCCCTGAGACGGATCCTTCCAGCCGTCAAGCACGCTCAGCGATCTGCCATTGCGCAGCGTCACCGCGCCGATATCGACCGCATGGCCCCGGCCATGCTCGGAGATCTTCGCGCCCTTCTGGTTGTTGCGCGGGCGGCAGACGTAATGGGCGAAGACCCTCAGCGACGCGACCCCGCCGCCCAGCCGGCCCACCGCAGGCTTGATGCCGTTGCTGACCCAGGACCTAAGCGCCCGTGCGGTTTCGCAATCGACGGTGACGGGCTGGCTCAGCGCAACGCCGTCGACCGCACGCACCCGCACCGGCCGGTCGACCCCGCAGCCCGCGATCCGGCCCGCGATCGGGGCGATCATCTCGCCCGCGATCGCCGGGTCGCCGCAGACCGCGCCCCGGCGGGGTGTCAGAACCCCGGAGGGCTGGCTGCGCGGGCCCGCGGACGCAAGCGTGACCAGCCGACCGGAGGGGCGCGGCGCGGGCCGCAGCGAACGCTCGAGGCCGGAACCTGTCGCCTGCGCAGGAACGCCCGGGGAGGTCTCTGCCAGCCTGGCAAAGATCTCTCCGGGACGGGCATTCGGCCTTGTCGGCACGGCCTCAACCGGAAGCACGACCCGGACAGCCGCCGCGCGCGGCTTGGGGCGCGAGACACTATCGGAACTGACAGCACTCCCCGCTCCGGCGATCAGGACCAGCGCAAGAGCGAGGCCGGGCCACCGCATCAGGTCCGGGTCCTGGCACCGCGGCCGAAATCGGGGGCTTCGGTATCCTGGCCTGCCTCGATGATGCCACGGCGAATGGCGCGGGTCCGGGTGAAGTAATCGAAAAGCTCCTCGCCCTGCCCGGTCCGGATCGCCCGCTGAAGCGCGAACAGCTCTTCGGTGAAGCGGCCGAGGATTTCCAGCGTCGCTTCCTTGTTGGTCAGGAACACGTCGCGCCACATGGTCGGGTCAGAGGCCGCGATCCGGGTGAAGTCGCGAAAGCCCGCGGCCGAATACTTGATGACCTCGCTGTCGGTCACCCGGCGCAGGTCGTCGGCGACGCCGACCATGGTATAGGCGATGAGGTGCGGCACATGCGAGGTCACCGCCAGCACCAGATCGTGGTGGTCGGGATCCATCTCCTCGACATTGGCGCCCATGCCTTCCCAGAGCTGCCGGAGGCGCCCAGTCGCGGCCGGATCGGTGCCCGGCACCGGTACGATCAGGCTCCAGCGGTTATCGAAGAGCTCGGCAAAGCCCGAGCGCGGCCCCGAATGCTCGGTCCCGGCCAGCGGGTGGGCGGGGATGAAATGAACGCCCTCGGGCACATGCGGCGCAACCGTCTCGATCACCGCCCGCTTGACCGAGCCGACATCGGTGACTGTGGCGCCCGGCGCCAGATGCGGGCCGATCTCGGCCGCGACCGCGCCCATCGCCCCGACCGGCACCGCCAGCACCACCAGATCGGCGCCCTCCGCGGCCTCGGCTGCGGTCTCGACCACATGGTCGACCAGCCCGATATCAGCCGCGACGGCGCGGGTCTCGGCCGAACGCGCGGTGCCGACGATCTCGCCCGCGAGCCCCGCCCGGCGCATCGCCAGCGACATCGAGCCCGCGATCAGGCCCAGCCCGATCAGCGCGACCCGGTCGTAGAGCGGGCTGGTCACCGCGCCCCCTCTTTGAAGGCCCGCACCGCATGGGCCACCCGGCGGCAGGCGGCCTCGTCGCCGACGGTGATGCGCAACGCATGGGGCAACTTGTAGCCACCGACACGGCGCACGATCAGCCCCTGCGACTTGAGATAGGCATCGCAGGCCTCGGCCTCGGCGGCATCGGCAAAGCGCGGCAGCACGAAATTGGTAAAGGTCGGATCGGTCGGCACACCGGCCTCTGTCAGCGCCTCGGCCAGCCAGGCCGCGAGCCGCGTATTCTCGGCCCGACAGCGGGTCACGAAGGCCTGGTCGCGCACCGCCGCCTCGCCGGCCTCGAGCTGGGCCTGACCGAGGTTGAAGGGGCTCCGGACCCGGTTCAGCACGCCGATCACCTCGGAGGCGGCATAGGCCCAGCCGACCCGCAACCCGCCGAGACCATAGATCTTCGAGAAGGTCCGGGTCATCACCACGTTATGGTGGCGATCGACCAGGGCGCGGCCGCCATCGAAGCCCTCGACATATTCGGCATAGGCCGCGTCGAGCACGAGGACCACGCTTTCGGGCAGGTTTTCGGCCAGCCGCCGGGTCTCGGCCTCGGGGATCATGGTGCCGGTGGGGTTGCCGGGATTGGCCAGAAACACGATCCGGGTCCGCTCGGTGACCCCGGCAAGGATCGCGTCGACATCGACGGTACGCTCGACCTCGTCGACCTCGACCGGGGTCGCCCCCGCCGCCAGCGCCGAGATCCGGTACATGGCAAAGCCGTGCCGGGTATGGATCACCTCGTCGCCGGGACCGGCATAGGCCTGGCAGAGAAAGGCGATGATCTCGTCCGAACCGACGCCGCAGATCACCCGCTCGGGGTCGAGATCGTGCGTTTCGCCGATGGCGGCGCGCAGCTCGGCATGGTCGGTCGAGGGATAGCGATGCAGGCTGTGCACGCAGCGCGAGAAGGCCGCCCTGGTCTTCTCGGACGCACCGAAGGGGTTCTCGTTCGACGAGAGCTTGACGACGTCGGTCATCCCCTCGATCTTCGACTGCCCGCCCTGGTAGAGGGCGATTTCAAGAATTCCGGGTTGGGGGGGGATCTTGGTCATGGCGGTGTCTCCTTGGCGCGCATCCCTAGCCGACGGCAAAGGCCAAAGCCAGTCCCAAATACCCCCGGCCCGGCACCGTCGGGCCGGCACGGCCGCGGCGCGCTCAGCTCTTCCTGGCGCGGGCCGAGAGCCAATCCATCGCCGCCAGCAGCACGCCCGACAGCACGAAGACCATGTGAATCAGAACCAGCCAGAACAGCTCGGTATTGCCATAGACCGCATCGGCCTTGGCCTGCCCGATCTCCATGAAGCGCTTGAGCAGGTGAATCCCCGAAATCGCCACGATCGAGGCGATCAGCTTCATCTTGAGACCCGAGAAATCGACCGTGCCCATCCAGTCGGGACGGTCGCTGTGATCGCCGATATCAAGCTTCGAGACGAAGTTCTCGTAGCCCGAGAACAGCACGATCAGAAGCAGGTTGGCCGCCAGCGTGAGATCGATCAGCGTCAGCACCGCCAGGATCGCGGTCTCGCTCGACATCGTCAGCACCTGCGGCGCGTAATAGGCGATCTCGCGCAGGAACACGACGACCAGCATCGCCAGCGACACCACGAGCCCCAGATACATCGGCGCCATCAGCCAGCGCGAGGCGAATAGGCCGCGCTCGAAGACCTGTTCGGCAGTGGGTTTGTCGGCCATGATCGCGCCTCCCGCAAAGCACCCCGTCGCGCGGCCCATAGCGCGCCGCCCGGATTCGGACAAGCCGCAGCGCCCCCTCGCCCCCGGCACCGGACCGCGCCCCGGTGCCGCAGGCGCCGGAAGGGCCAGGCGCAACGCAAAGGACCCGCCCTGCGCGTGGCAGGACGGGTCCGAAGCTCGGGATAGGGCGCGGAACCTTAGTTCTGCGCGTAGAATTCGATGACGAGGTTCGGTTCCATGATGACCGGGTAGGGCACGTCGCCGAGACCCGGGATGCGCACGAAGGTGGCGGTCATCTTGGAATGGTCGGCCTCGATGTAATCGGGCACGTCACGTTCGGACAGCTGCACCGCTTCGAGAAGCACGGCCAGTTGCTTGGACTTCTCGCGGACCTCGATCACGTCGCCTTCCTTGACCCGGTAGGACGGGATGTTGACGCGCTGGCCGTTCACGGTGACATGGCCGTGGTTCACGAACTGACGGGCGGCGAAGATGGTCGGCACGAACTTGGCGCGGTAAACCACGGTGTCGAGGCGGCGTTCCAGCAGGCCGACCAGCAGCTCGCCGGTATCGCCGCGCTGACGCTCGGCCTCGGCGAAGATGCGGCGGAACTGTTTCTCGGTCATGTCGCCATAGTAGCCTTTCAGCTTCTGCTTGGCGCGCAGCTGGATACCGAAGTCGGACAGCTTGCCCTTGCGGCGCTGACCGTGCTGGCCGGGGCCGTATTCGCGGCGGTTGACCGGGGACTTGGCACGGCCCCAGATGTTTTCGCCCATACGGCGGTCGATCTTGTACTTGGCAGACGTGCGTTTGGTCACGGCTGATCTCCTTCAAAAGGGCGCCGCCCTTGGGCGGCAATGAAGGGCGTTGTCCTCTGGACCCGTTCCGGAACGGCCCGGACCCTGACAGGCATCCCCTTGCGGGGGCCACCAACACCAATGGAAATCCCGGCCGCAGGGGCCGGAATGGCGCGCTTATACAGGGGTGCCTTCCACTGTCAAGCGCCGAGCGCCCGGATCGCGGCCTCGGCGGCCATCATCCCCATCCGGCGGACACTGCGCTCGCCCAGCGCCGCGGCATGGGGCGACAGAAGCGCATTCGGCAGCGCGAGAAGCGGGTCGGAGGGCGGCAACGGTTCGGTTTCGAACACGTCGAGCCCGATGCCGCCCAGCCGGGGCGCCGCCGCGACCAGCGCCGCCTCGTCGACGATGCCGCCCCGCCCGGTATTGATGAGGATCGCGCCCTCGGGCAGCGCGGCCAGTTCGGCCGCACCGATCAGCCCGCGCGTGCCCTCGTTCAGCGGCAGATGCAGGCTGAGGATCTGCGCCGCGGGCAGCGCCGCCGCAAGATCGCGCACCACCGGCAGGCCCGCCTCGTCAGCGCTCAGCCGCCGGTGCCAGAGCGTGACCTCGATGTCGAAGGCCCGCGCCAGTTGCGCGACCCGCTGGCCGATCGGCCCGAAGCCCAGAATCAGCATCCGCTGGCCCGACAGCTCGACCGGCGCCAGCCGCTCGATGTTCTCGAACCCCGTCCGCGCGACCCTGTCCATCGCCACCGCCCGCCGCGCCAGCGCCAAAAGCAGCATCATCGCATGCTCGGCCACCGCATTGGCATTGGCCCCGGGCGTGTTGAAGACCGGAATGCCCCGCCGCTCGGCCTCGGCCAGGGGAATGTTGTCGGTCCCGACCCCGTGCTTGCAGATCGCCCTTAGCTGGGGCGCCCCGGCGATCATCCCGGGGCTCACCACGAAGGTGCGCAGGATCCAGGCCCGCGCCGCGGCCAACCCGGCTGCGGGATCATCGTCCCGCCAGCCGCAAGAGACGCTCAGCCCCGCCGAAGCCAGCAGCGCCAGCGCGTCGGGATGGATCGGTTCGGTCACATGCACATCAGCCATGATCGCCCTATGCGTCGCCCGCGCGCCGAATGCAATCGCCCCGGCCCCGGGACGCGCTATAGTCGGGTCATGAGCGTTCTGAGCGTCACCGGGCAAGGGCTTTACTGCCCCGCGGGCGATTTCCACATCGACCCCTGGGCGCCGGTCGACCGGGCGCTGATCACCCATGGCCATGCCGACCATGCCCGTCCCGGCCACCGCCGCTATCTGGCGACCGACACCGCCGCCCCGGTGATCCGCCACCGGCTGGGCGCCATCTCGCTTGACACCATCCGCTATGGCGAGACCCGCCGGATCGGCGCGGCAACGGTCTCGTTCCACCCGGCGGGCCATGTGCCGGGCTCGGCCCAGATCCGGGTCGAGCACAAGGGCGAGGTCTGGGTCGTCTCGGGCGATTACAAGCCCGAACCTGACGGGCTGTCCGAACCCTTCGCGCCGGTGCCCTGCCACACCTTCATCAGCGAATGCACCTTCGGGCTGCCGGTCTTCCGCTGGCGCCCGCAACCCGAGGTGATGGCCGAGATCCGCGACTGGTGGACAGAGAACGCGGCCCTTGGTCGGGCCAGCCTTCTGGGGGCCTATGCGCTTGGCAAAGCGCAGCGGCTGCTGGTGGGGCTTGGCGACGGCGCAGAACCGGGGGCGGGCCCGATCCTGACCCATGGCGCCATCGAGGCCACCTGCCGGGTGATGCGCGCGCAGGGGCTCGCCCTGCCCGACACGGTGCCGGTCACGCCCGAGACCGATCCGCGCGCCCATCCCGGCGCGCTGGTGCTGGCCCCGCCCTCGGCCCTCGGCAGCGCCTGGGCGCGGCGCTTCGGGCGGGCCTCGACCGGGCTTGCCTCGGGCTGGATGGCGCTGCGCGGCGTGCGGCGGCGACGCGCGGCCGAACGCGGCTTCGTTCTGTCCGATCATGCCGACTGGGACGGGCTCAACGCCGCGATCCGCGCCACCGGCGCCGAGCGGGTTCTGGTCACCCATGGCTATACCGGCCCGTTCCGGCGCTGGCTGGCAGAGCAGGGCTATGACGCGGGCATCGTCGCCACCGCCTGGGAGGGCGAAACGACCGAAGGTGACGTCGAATGAAGCGCTTCGCCGCTCTCTATACCGCGCTCGACCGCACCCCCCGCACCACCGCCAAGGTCGCGGCGCTGGCCGCCTATCTCACCGAGGCGCCCGAGCCCGACCGGCTCTGGACCGTGGCGCTTCTGTCGGGACGGCGACCGCGCCGGGCGGTGACCGCGACGCGGCTGCGGGAATGGGCGGCCGAGCGGGCGGGCCTGCCGCTCTGGCTGTTCGAGGAATGCTATCCGGTGGTGGGCGATCTGGCCGAGACCATCGCGCTGGTCCTGCCTCCGCCCGGCACGGGCAGCGACCGGAGCCTGTCGGCACGGATGACCGACATCCTCGCCATGGCCGCGATGGACGAGCCTGCCCGAAAGGCCGCGATCCTTGACGCCTGGGACAATCTCGGCGGGCCTGAGCGGTTTCTGTTCACCAAGCTGCTGACCGGCGGGTTTCGCGTCGGCGTCAGCCAGACCCTGATGACCCGCGCGCTGGCCCGCGCCACCGGGCAGGACGAGGCCGAGCTGGCGCACCGGCTGATGGGCGACTGGACCCCCGCGACGACAAGCTGGCAGACGCTGATCGAGGCGCCCGACCCGGCGGCGGCGCTGTCGCGCCCCTATCCCTTCTATCTGGCCTATCAGATCGAGGGCCCGCCCGAGGCGTTGGGCGTGCCCGCCGACTGGATCGCCGAATACAAGTGGGACGGCATCCGCGGCCAGCTGATCGCACGCGGCGGAACGCATTTCCTCTGGTCGCGCGGCGAGGATCTGATCACCGGGCGCTTCCCCGAACTGGCCGTCGCCCGCGATTTCCTGCCCGCAGGCACCGTGCTCGACGGCGAGATCCTGGCCTGGAAGGATGGCCGTCCCCTGCCCTTCGCCGCGCTCCAGACCCGGATCGGGCGGAAGACCGTGTCGAAACGGCTGCTGGCCGAGACCCCGGCCGCATTCATCGCCTATGATCTGCTGGAAGACGGTGGCACCGACCTCCGCCCCCGCCCGCTGGCCGAGCGCCGCGCCCGGCTCGAAGAGATCATCGCAGGGGGGCCGCCCGGCGGGCCGCTGCGCCTGTCGCCCAGGCTGTCCTTCGGGACCTGGGAAGATCTGGCCCGGATCCGCGAAACCGCGCGCAAGGCCGAGGCAGAGGGCGTGATGCTGAAACGCGCGGGCGCCCCCTATCTGGCCGGACGCAGGAAAGGCGACTGGTGGAAATGGAAGCTCGACCCGCTGACCGTCGACGCGGTGATGATCTATGCCCAGGCAGGCCACGGGCGGCGCGCGACGCTTTACACCGATTTCACCTTCGCGGTCCGGGACGGCGATGCGCTGGTGCCGGTAACCAAGGCCTATTCCGGCCTCACCGACGCGGAATTCCGCGATATCACCGCCTGGGTGCGCAAGAACACGCTTCAGCGCTTCGGCCCGGTGCGGCAGGTGGCGCCCGAACTGGTCTTCGAGATCGCCTTCGAGGGCATCCGCGCCAGCCCGCGCCACAAGTCGGGCCTTGCCCTGCGCTTTCCTCGGATGGCGCGCTGGCGGCGCGACAAGCCCGCGTCAGAAGCCAATACGCTCGACGATCTGAAGACCCTGCTGGCGACGCGCGAGCGGGGCGCGCGCGAGCCGAAAAACAGCCCCGCGCTTGAACCTCCGCCCCCCGGTACTCTATCTCTGGATCAAGACAACGAATGAGGATCGCCGATGCGCATCACCCCGCCCGCCCCCGTCTTCGACGCCAATGCCAGCGCCGGCGGCGCGCTGGGAGACCTGCCCGAATGGGATCTGTCCGATCTCTATGCCGCGCCCGACGCGCCCGAGATCGCCCGCGACATGGACTGGCTCGAGCAGGAATGCGCGGCCTTCGCGGCCGATTACGAGGGCAGGCTGGCCGGGCTCGATGCTGCCGGGATGCTGAACTGCATCACCCGCTACGAGGCCATCGACCGTGTGGCCGGGCGGATCATGTCCTATGCCGGGCTGCGCTACTACCAGAACACCATGGATGCCGGCCGCGCCAAGTTCCTGTCGGACTGTCAGGACCGGATCACCGGCTATACCACGCCGCTCGTGTTCTTCTCGCTGGAATTCAACAGGATCCCGGAGGACGCCTATGAGGCGCTCTTTGCCGCCGATGCCGCGCTGACGCGCTACAAGCCGGTCTTCGACCGGATGCGGGCAATGCGGCCCTACCAGCTGTCGGACGAGCTAGAGAAATTCCTGCACGACCAGTCGGTGGTCGGTGCGAGCGCCTGGAACAAGCTGTTCGACGAGACCATCGCCGGGCTGGAATTCGAGGTCGAGGGCGAGGACGCGCCGCTGGGGATCGAGGGCACGCTGAACCTTCTGACCGATCCCGCGCGCGACAGGCGCGAGGCCGGGGCCCGCGCGCTGGCCGAGGTCTTCGGCGCCCATATCAAGACCTTCGCCCGCGTCCACAACACGCTGGCCAAGGAGAAGGAGATCGAGGACCGCTGGCGCAAGATGCCGACGCCGCAGACCGGGCGGCACCTGTCGAACCATGTCGAACCCGAGGTGGTCGAGGCGCTGCGCAATGCCGTGGTCGCGGCCTATCCCAAGCTCTCGCATCGCTATTACGCGCTGAAGGCGAAATGGCTGGGGCTCGACAAGCTGCAGGTCTGGGACCGCAACGCGCCGCTGCCGATCGAGGAACCGAAGACGGTCGGCTGGGACGCTGCCAAGGCCACGGTGATGGAGGCCTATGCCGAATTCTCGCCGAAGATGGCCGAGATCGCGCAGCCCTTCTTCGACAAGGGCTGGATCGACGCGGGCGTGAAGACCGGCAAGGCCCCCGGCGCCTTCGCCCATCCGACGGTGACCGACGTCCACCCCTATGTGATGCTGAACTACCTGGGCAAGCCGCGCGACGTGATGACGCTGGCACATGAGCTGGGGCACGGCGTGCATCAGGTGCTGGCCGCCGGTCAGGGCGAGCTTCTGGCCTCGACGCCGCTGACGCTGGCCGAGACGGCATCGGTCTTCGGCGAGATGCTGACCTTCCGCAAGCTGCTGGCGGGCGCCACGGCCACGGCGCAGAAGAAGACGCTGCTGGCGGGCAAGGTCGAGGACATGATCAACACGGTCGTGCGCCAGATCGCCTTCTACGATTTCGAATGCAAACTGCACGAGGCGCGGCGCGGCGGCGAGCTGACGCCCGAGGACATCAACGAGATCTGGATGAGCGTGCAGGGCGAGAGCCTCGGGCCGGTCTTCGAATTCATGCCGGGCTACGAGACCTTCTGGTCCTACGTGCCGCATTTCGTCCATTCGCCCTTCTACGTCTATGCCTATGCCTTCGGCGACGGGCTGGTGAACGCGCTTTACGCGGTCTACGAGGAAAGCGGCGCGGGCTTCCAGGAGAAGTATTTCGAGATGCTGAAGGCGGGCGGTTCCAAGCACCACAAGGAGCTGCTGGCGCCGTTCGGGCTCGATGCCTCGGACCCGGCCTTCTGGGACAAGGGGCTGTCGATGATCTCGGGCATGATCGACGAGCTGGAGGCGATGGAGGACTGACCCCGCGCCTCATTGCCGGGCGGCGCGTCCTGCGCCACCCGGCCCGATCGGGCCCGGGACCGGCTTATTTCCAGTCGGTCCAGGGGAAGGGCTTCGCTTCGCCCGCCACCGTCAGGTAGCGCGCGGCAATCGCCATCCAGTTGGCGAGCTTGTCGCCGAATTCTGCAATCCGCTCGTTCTCTTCCTTGGCGAAGAGCAGCCAGCCGAATTGCAGCACCGCCGCGATGATCAGGATCAGCTGCGCGGCATAGAAGAGGGCCAGCATCAACAGCATCCAGCCCCCCCGGATCAGCGCAGGACGGTAGCCCTTGTCCTGGGCATCCGATGCCCGGGCGCCATCGCTCAGCGTCGAGTTGGTATCGGTCATGGGTCCAGCCTCCGATATGACCGCATCCCCGGGACGCCCCTCGCCCCTGCCTCAGAACACGATCACCTCCTCGAAATGGCGAGGCAGGTCCTCGGCTGCAACCCCCACGATGTCCTTGTTGAGATCGACCGCAAGCGCGCGTTCCAGCGAGCCCTCGATCCGGTTGCGCAACTCGCCAAGCATCTTCGGCGGCGCCGCCATCACGAAACGGTCGTAATCGCCTTCGGCCCAGACCTCGGCGGCGATCTCCAGCACATCGGCCGCGAAGCTTTCGCGGTTCTGGACCCGCAGGCTTGTCGGCGGCTCCATCGCGTGATGTCCGGCCGTCGCGCCGCCCTGGTCGCGGCCGCGCCCGTCGGCATATTCGATCTCGCGTGCCTTCGAGAACCGGGTCACTTCGGCAAGCCCCTTGCCGGTCCCGCGATTGACCAGCAGACGCGCGTCGCGCTCGTTGGCGACGAGAACCAGTGTCTTGAACGGTATCATGGCCTCCCCTCCTGTCGGTTGACACCCTCTCAACACGGCCCGCACGCCAGAGGTTCCTCCGGGCCCGGCCCGCAGCCCGGAGGAAACGAGGCGCGGCCGCGCTTCAGCCGGGGCTCAGCCCGCGCATCTTCTCCGAGCGCCGCCGCAGGATCTCGACCGCGGTCAGAAGCCCGATCGAGACCACCACGAGGATCGTCGCGACCGCAAGGATGGTCGGGCTGATCTGCTCGCGCAGCCCGGTGAACATCTGCCAGGGCAGCGTCTGCTGGTTGGCCGAGCCCACGAACAGCACCACCACCACCTCGTCGAAGGAGGTGATGAAGGCAAACAGCCCCCCCGAGACGACGCCGGGCAGGATCAGCGGCATCTGCACCTTGAAGAAGGTCGTGACCGGGTTCGCGCCGAGACTGGCCGAGGCCCGGGTCAGCGAGGTGTCGAAGCCCACCAGCGTCGCTGTCACCGTGATGATGACGAAGGGAATGCCCAGCGCCGCATGGGCCAGCACCACGCCGATATAGGTGCCCTGCAGCCCGATCCGGGAATAGAAGAAATACATCCCCGCCGCCGAGATGATCAGCGGCACGATCATCGGCGAGATCAGGATCGCCATGATCGTGCGCCGGAAGGGCACATGCTCCTGGCTGAGCCCCACCGCGGCCAGGGTGCCGAGCGAAACCGCAAGGAAGGTCGCGGCAGGCGCGATCTTGACCGAGTTCCAGAGCGCATGCTGCCAGGAATTGCTGGTGAAGAACTCGCGGTAATGCTTGAGCGAATAGCCCTCGGGGTCGAGCGCCAGCATCTTCGGCGTGAAGGTGAAGAAATTCTCGGCGTTGAAGCTGAGCGGGATGATCACGAGGATCGGCGCGATCAGGAAGAAGAAGATCAGCCCGCAGATCACGTAGAAGGCATAATGCCAGATCCGCTGACCGGTCGTGGCATAGGGGGGAAGGTCCATCTGTGACATGCGCGTTATCCCAGGCTCACATTGTCGATGCCCACGAGCTTGTCATAGGCCCAGTAAAGGATCAGCACGACGCCCAGCAGGATCGAGCCCAGCGCGGCCGCGAGGCCCCAGTTGAGCGAGCTGGAAATGTGATAGGCGATCCGGTTCGAGATGAAGGTGCCGTTGGTCCCGCCGACCAGTTCGGGCGTGATGTAATAGCCGATGGCCAGGATGAAGACGAGGATGCAGCCCGCGCCGATGCCGGGCACCGATTGCGGGAAATAGACCCGCCAGAACGCCGTCCAGTTGGTGGCGCCGAGGCTTTTCGCGGCCCGCAGGTAAGAGGGCGGGATGGTCTTCATCACCGAATAAAGCGGCAATATCATAAAGGGCAGCAGGATATGCGTCATCGCGATGATGGTGCCGGTCTGGTTGTTGATCAGGATCAGCCGACCGCTGTTCGACACGATCCCGAGCCAGACCAGGATGTCGTTGATCACCCCCTGTTGCTGCAAGAGCACCTTCCAGGCCGAGGTCCGAACCAGAAGCGAGGTCCAGAACGGCAAGAGCACCAGGATCATCAACAGGTTCGAGGTCCGGAGCGGCAGGTTCGACAGCAGATAGGCAATCGGATAGCCCAGCAGCACGCAGGAGCCCATGATCATCAGGCTCATGAACAGCGTCCGTTCGAACAGCATGATGTAGATCTGCCGGTCCTCGGGCTGGGCGGCAATCCCGTCGGCGGTCAGTTGCAGATCGACCGCATTCAGGAAATAGCCCGGCGTGTAGTCGGGCGAGAAGGCCTTGATCGTGCCCCAGACCCCGGGATCTGCCCAGTCCTTGTCGGCTTTCAGATAGAGCCCGGACAGATCGACCGGGGCGAAGCCCTCGACCGCGTCATGGGCGGCATCGAGCATCGCCCCGGCCTCGGGACCGAGCCGGGCCACCGCGCCCGGCCCGATATGCAGAAGATCGCGGTAAAGCGCCAGATAGACCGGCGCCCAGGGCGCTTCGGCAGCCGGATCGTCGCCATCCTCGAGCTGAACGATGCGGGCGAATTGGGCATAGGCGCTGGCGGTTTCGGGCAGCACCTCGCCGACCCCGTCCCCAAGCACAAAGAGCGGCTGGCTCTGGGTGAAGGGCTCGCCCGCGGTCTTCGCGGCATCGCGGGCGGCGGCCCAAGCGCGATAGGTCGCGGTCCAGTCCGGATCGGCCATCAGCGCGACCCAGGTCGCGGGGTCTTCCCAGACCGGATCGACCGCGACGAACTGGTCGCGATAGCTCTCGCCGAAATCGTCGACCCGCCGGCCGGTCTTGCGGAACAGCGAGGAAATGCCGGAATATTCGTAATTCAGCCGCGAGCCGAGCCGGGTATGCTGCTTGCGCTCGGCGGCGGCGACCAGATCATAGGTGAAGGCCGCCAGCACGCGGTCCGAGGGCATCTGCCCGCTGTCGGGGTCGTAGTCCCGGATCGCGCGGGCGGTGCGCGGCAGCGTGTCCGAGACGATCTGGTTCTCGACCGAGCGGAACAGCATGTCGGCGATGGGGGCGATGAAGGTCACCAGCACGAAGACCAGAAGCGGTGCGATCAGCATCAGCGCGCGCAGCTTCTGGGCCCGGAGCGCGCGGCGCAGGCTGCGCTTGAGCGGCGCGCCATCGGCGGCGAGGACAGGGCCCGGGGCGGCGGTATCGGTGGCGGGTCCGGTCATGCCACGCCCTCGACCAGAACCACGTCGCTTGTCGCGGTGGCGTGACGGATCGCGGCCACGTCCTGATATTGCGGCGAATGGAAGGCGCGTTTCGCGGCCTCGAAATCGGGGAACTCGATCACCACATGGCGATCCTTCATCGGCCCTTCGGGCGCCTCCGAGGCGCCGCCCCGCACCAGGAATCTGCCGCCGAAGCTTTCAAGGATCGGCGTGTCGCGCTCGACATACTCCTGGTAGGCCTCCGGGTCGATCACGGTGATATGGGCGATGATATAGCCTTTCGGCATCTCGCACGTCCCCCTGCTTTTTATGCTGGGACCGGGGCGCACGCATGCGGCGCCGCCCGGGCCGTTCGGTCGGATGATCGGGTCGGCGCGCTCCGCCTGGGGGCGCCGACCCGGGCCGCTTTCGGGCCGCTTACCTGGCGAGCCAGGCCTGGAATTTGGCCTCGACATCGTCCTGGTTGTCAGCCCACCATTCGATGTTGTTCACCAGATAGTTCTTCTGGTTCGCCGGGTTGGTGGGCATGAAGGGCGCCATCTCGATGCCGAGATCGGCATGGGTCGAAACCAGCGGCTGCGACGATGCCCGCGACGGGCCATAGGAGATGTACTTGGCCTGATCGGCCAGGCGCTGGGTGTCGGTCGCGAAATGCAGGAAATGCTCGACGCGCTTCAGCCGGTCCTCGGGCAGATCGGCGGGAACGATCCAGCCGTCATAGTCGAAGACCTGCCAGTCCCAGAGCATCTTCACCGGCTGGTTCTGCTCGACGATCAGGCTGAACAGACGGCCGTTATAGGTCGAGCCGATGACCACCTCGCCATCGGCCAGGCGCTGCGGCGTCTCGGCGCCCGCCGACCACCAGATCACGTCGTCCTTGATGGTGTCGAGCTTGGCCAGCGCGCGGTCGACACCCTCGGGCGTGTCGAGCACGTCGTAAAGCTCGTCCTTCTCGACGCCGTCGCAGAGCAGCGCCCATTCGAGATTCTTCTTCGGGCGCTTCTCGAGGCTGCGCTTGCCGGGGAAGGTCTCGGTATCGAACAGCGCGCAGAGATTCTCGGGCTCCTTGCCGTTCCAGGCCGCGACATCGGTACGGTAGCCGAAGGTGGTCGAGAACACGATCTGCGGCACGAAACAGTCATTGATGACGCTGTCGCCGAAATCCTTGGTCGCCGGGGTGCCGTCGGGCGCGGCCGCCAGCATCTCGTCAAGATCCACTTCCATCGCCAGGCCCTCATCGCAGAGCCGCTGGCTGTCGGGGCCCTCGACATCGACCAGATCCCAGGTGATGTTGCCCGCCTCGTTCATGGCGCGCAGCTTGGCCACCGCCTCGTTCGAGCTTTCGTCCCAGGTGAAGCCGGTGCCGGTCATCTCGGCATAGGGCTCGGAATAGGCCTTCTGCTGACTGGTCTGGTAGGCCCCTCCCCAGGACACGACGGTCAAGCTGTCGGCGCAGCCCTCGCAGGGCGGCAGGTCCTCGGCAAAGGCAAATCCGGCGGGCAGCGCCGCCAGTGCGGTTGCGGAAAGAAGATGTCTGATCGTCATTGCGATCTCCCTGCTGACTTGGCCCGGATCAGTGTTGCTCCGGCCACCGCCCCCGGGCGAGGCGGGCCCGGAAACCGTCAGGGCGCATCAAGCGCGCGGCAGTCCTCCGGCAACCAGCCGATCTCGATATGCTCGCCCGGCTTCAGGCGGCGCTGGTCGGGGGCGTTGCGGGTCTTGATGACAAAATCGTCATTGCCCGCCACCCGCAGCCGGGTGCGGTAGATGTCGCCCATGTAGATGAATTCCAGCACCTCGGCATGGATCAGATGCGCCCCGGGCGTAAGCCGCTTGGGGTCGATCTCGACCCGCTCGGGCCGGATCGAGACCAGCGTGCGTTCGCCGGGCCGCGAGACATTGACCGGGACCGCATCGATCACCTCGCCATCGTCGAGCTCGATCAGCGCATTGCCGTCGATCTGCTTGATCCGGCCGAGCAGCGTGTTGTTCTCGCCGATGAACTGGGCGACGAAGCTGTTCACGGGCTTCTCGTAAAGCTCGTCGGGTCGGGCCAGTTGCTGGATCCGGCCATCGTTGAACACCGCGACCCGGTCGGACATGGTCAGCGCCTCGGTCTGGTCATGGGTGACATAGACCGTGGTGATCCCCAGATTATGGGCCAGCCGGGTGATCTCGAACTGCATATGCTCGCGCAGCTGCTTGTCGAGCGCGCCGAGCGGTTCGTCCATCAGCACCAGCTCGGGCTCGAAGACCAGCGCGCGGGCCAGCGCGATCCGCTGCTGCTGGCCGCCCGAAAGCTGGGCCGGGCGGCGGCCGCCGAAAGCCCCCATCTGCACCATGTCGAGCGCGCGCTGCACCTTCTCTTCGCGCTCGGAACGGCCGATCTTGCGCACCTCGAGCGGGAAGGCGAGATTCTCGGCCACGGTCATGTGCGGGAACAGCGCATAGTTCTGAAATACCATGCCAATTCCACGCTTGTGCGGCGGGATGTTATTGATCGGATTGCCGTCGAGAAGAATGTCGCCATGGGTGGCCGTCTCGAACCCGGCCAGCATCATCAGGCAGGTGGTCTTGCCCGACCCCGAGGGCCCGAGCATCGTCAGGAATTCCCCCTTGCCGATCGAAAGATTGAGATCTTTGACGACGAGAGTTTCCCCGTCATAGCTTTTTTGCACGCGGTCAAAGACCACGAAACCGTCGTTTGTTCCGGTCAACCGGCATCCCCTGTTGTCTGGCGCTCCCTTTTTGGGACCGCTCTTTTTATCGGCTCTGCTGCCGCTTCTGGAAAAGGTAACATCAGAACCTCTAAGCGCAACGCAGAACTTTAATACGGCGCGATACGCCCCGGCCATTCCCCGTTCTCGAAGAGATCGCCGCCCGACCGGGGCCGATCACCCCTTCCGTGCTAGCCAGGCCTCGCAGGCGCACCACATCCGCGCCGCCCGAAAATGCAAACAGGTCGGGCATCTGCCGCAATATCGGGCAATTTTGCCTTGCCCTGCCCGGTTTCGGGCAGCCTTCGGTCCGGGAAAGGCGGTCCGGGGGGTCCGGCGCAAGACCTTAGGGGCGGGCGGCTGCCAACCTGCGCGCGCGGGAGGAAAGCGACAGCGCGGCGCCGGTTCCCATGCCAAGCAACATCGCCCAGAGCGGCGCGCCGATACCGAGAAAGCCGATGCCCGAAACCGTGGTCATGAAGGTAACGAGGGCCGCCTCGCGGCGCTCGGGCGCGGCCAGGGCAGCCTGCAGGCTGGTGCCGATGGTACCGAGCAGCGCGAGCCCTGCCACGGTCACGACCAGGGCTTTCGGCGCGATGGTGAACAGCCCGACCACGGCGGCGCCGAGAATGCCCACCAGCATGTAAAGCAGGCCCGCGACCACCACCGCCCGGTAGCGCGTGTCGGGATTTTCGTCGGCCTCGGGCCCGGCGCAGATCGCGGCGGTGATGGCGGCAAGGTTGAAGGCGTAGCCGCCGAACGGCGCCAGCACCAGCGTCGTGAGCCCGGTCACGGTCAGGCAGGCCGAGACCGGCGGCGCATAGCCCGCAGCCCTCAGCGTGACCACGCCGGGGGTGTTCTGCGAGGCCATGGTGACGATGAACAGGGGCAGACCGACCCCGATCAGCACCGGCAGCGAGAATTCCGGCAGCACTGCCACCGGTCGGGCCAGCGACAGATCGAGCGCGCCCTGCTCGAAGGCGCCGGTCGCGGCACAGAAAAGGCATCCCGCCAGCAACACCGCCGGGATGGCGAAGCGCGCGAACCAGATCCGCCCGGCCAGATAGACCGCGCACATGACCGCAACCAGCGACAGGTTCTCCTCCATCGAGACGAAGATCCCCAGGCCGAACTTGAACAGGATGCCCGCCAGCAGCGCATTGCCGATGGCGTCGGGAATGAGATGCGAGAGCTTCTCGAACCAGCCGCTCAGCCCGGTCAGGGTCAGCAGCAGGCCGCAGAACAGGAAGGCGCCGATGGCCTCGGGCATCGACACGCCGTCGAGCCCGACGACCAGCAGCGCCGCGCCGGGCGTGGACCAGGCGGTCAGGATCGGCATCCGGTAGCGCAGCGACAGGATCAGCCCGCTCGCCCCCATCCCGACGCCCAGCGCCAGCATCCAGCTATTGGCCTCGGCCTGACTTGCGCCCAGCACCTCGAGCGCCTGGAAGATGATCGCGACGCTGCTGGTATAGCCCAGCAGAACCGCGATGAAGCCTGCCACAAGATGCGAAAGTTTCAGCCCCGAGCCCATTTCGATCCGTGCCTTTCCTGCCAGTCCGGGCTAGGAGGCAGGAGCCGCCCACCCGGCGGCGGACGCTATAACGCCCGAACGCTATAACGCACAAGCCCTCTCATGCCGATGACAGACAGCAAGATCCGGATCAATCTCAGGGCCGCCCGCAACCGCGCCGGGCTGAGCCTCGCCCAGGCCGCCGAGCTCACCGGGGTCAGCAAGGCCATGCTCGGCCAGATCGAACGCGGCGAGTCGAGCCCGACGCTGGCGACGATGTGGAAGCTTGCCAAAGGGTTCCGGCTGCCGCTGACCGCCCTGATCGAGGATCTGGTGCAGACCACCGGCAGCTTTGCGCCCGCCGAACGCGCGCCGGTGCGGTTCGAGGGCGACATCCGCGTGCGCACGGTGTTTCCCTTCGATCCGGTCTTCGGCTCGGAGACCTTCCTGCTGACGCTCGCCCCGGACCAGGTCCACCTGTCGAACCCGCATGATACCGGCGTGGTCGAGGATGTCTTCGTGACCGAGGGCGAGATCGGGATCCTGCTGGACGGCCAGTGGCAGACCTTCCATGCGGGCGACGGGTTGCGGTTTCCGGCCGACCGGCCACATGGCTACCGCAACCGGACCGGCGCCCCGGCCCGCTTTCACAACACGCTGCATTATCCCCGCACCGCACTGCTCGAGGACGGCCCCGGAACAGGTTGACCCGCCGCCGCCATCTGCACGGGCAACAGGAAAACACTTCCGCAATCCGGCTCAACTCGACGCCAGATGGCAAGGGCCCCGTGATATTCGAGAGAGCCCCCCTGAAAACCGGCCGGTAAAAAATCCGGTCTCCGCCCGAAAACCCTGTGCATTTCCGTCTTCCGGTCCGCAGGGAAAGCGGGCTTCGCATATCCTCCGACTCGCCGAGTCCCCATTCAATTTCAATGTCTTTTGCAGTTTTTGGCCAGCGACGAATGGCAAGAGAAAATTGACCCCGAGCACTGCTTTCAAGGCCACAGCTTTCACGCAGCGACATGATCCTTTTCCGGCTGAACCGCTGAACCGCTGAACCGAAACACAAGACCGGCCGCGATCCCCGAAACAGGGAATTTTTCCGCCTGAAAACGCATGATGTGCTTCCAGAGCCAATCTCCAGAACGAATGCAATTCACCCTCTGCGCGCCCGGTCTCAATAATTTAAAAAATTCCCTCAAAGGCCTTAATTTTTAAGACTAATTGACAGATGTCAATTCGGGCATCTAGATTTGTCCGACAAACAGGTCCTGGGGGAGAGACTTCGCGATGCGGGAGGAGGACGGACGGTCACCGGACATCGGTCGCGAGGCCGGGATGGCCGCCCGGCCGAGACCGGTCCTGCCGCGCGCGGGCGGTCCCGGGCTCTCGGCGGTCGACGATCTGGTCGCCAAGCTCCGGGCGATGATTTCCTCGGAAGGGCTTCGGGTCGGCGACAGCCTGCCGACCGAGCGCGAGCTTTGCGACAGGTTCCGGGCCAGCCGCAACACGGTGCGCGAGGCGATGCGCATCCTCAAGGCCTATGGCGTCGTCACCGTCCGCCCCAAGGTCGGCGCGACCATCGTCGACGACCGCATGGAACGCGCGCTCGACCTGTTCTCCTTCAACACGCTCGACGTCTCGCGCGAGGCGTTTTCCGACATCCAAGGGTTTCGAGGGCTTCTGGAAGTGGCCGGGATCGACCTGATCCTCGACCGCATCGCCCGGGCCGACATTGCCGAGATGCGCGAGATCAATGACGGGCTGCGCCGGACCGAAAGCCTTGATGAGGCTGCCGAAATCGACTTCGGCTTCCATACCCGCCTGATCGCGGTGATGGGCAACAAGGCGATCCTCGATATCTACAAGATCATGAAGCCGGTGATCCTGAGGATCATGTCGAGGGGCAGGAACGGCGCTGTCCAGGCGATCGAGACCCATGCCGATCATCTGGGCATTCTCGAGGCGCTCGAGGCCCGCGACCGGCTGGCCTACCAGTACCGGATGCGCAGCCATCTGCAGGCAAGCGTCGGCAATTTCGACCCGTAACCTGCCGGTGCTGCCCCGCCCCGGGCCCGAGCTGCCGGCGGGGCCCGGACCGACATTTCCGGAGCGCGGGACAGGCGCCGGGAGGTGCCCCGCGGATCGGGCGAGCCCTCGGGATGCGCCGCTCAGAGCCCCCCGACCCGGCCGATGCGGGGACAGGGGGCCTGCCCCGGTTCCGTCCAATGGCGCGCACGCCGGGGACGCCCTGGCCAGCGTCAATCCCGGCGCGCCTCCAATCCGGGCCAGGGCCTGCCGGGCGGGCGCGGGTCCGACTTCAGCCCCACATCAGGGGAGCAACCGGCACGATCCGCCTCAGCCCCGCTCCCAGATCCGGCTGACCGCGCGGTCGAGCCAGGCCAGCCCGGCCAGCGCAAGACCGAGCCCGACGAAGGAGGCGACCCGGACCAGCCCCGAGAGCCCCGACATGTCGATCAGGAAGACCTTGGCCACGGTCAGCCCGACCCCCGCCATCGCCAGCCGCCGCAGCGCATGCGAGCGGGTCAGCACCGCCAGAACCAGTCCCAGCCCCGAGGCGAGCAGAAGCGCCAGCGTATAGCTGTAAAGCTCACCATCGCTCGGCCCCGGCAGCGACAGATCCGGGCCGCGCCAAAGCCGCCGGATCTCGAGCCAGCCCCAGACACCCAGCCCCAGCACCGAGAGCCCGCCCAGCCCGGGCCGCAGCCACCGCGCCCCGGGCCGACCCGGCGCCCCCAGCAGCACCGCCCCCGCCCCGAGCACGACCGCCAACGGCAGGAGCGCAAGCGCCAGACTGTCGAGAACCGGCGGCCCCGCGACCCGGCCCACCCCGGCGACCAGCGTCCTGCCGAGATCGTCGGCCATCACCGCCACGGCGCCGCAGGCCGCCAGCCCCATCAGCACGGCAAAGCCGATCCGGAGCGGACGCAGAAGCGCCGGGTCATGCGGCAGCCGCCAGATCTGGGCAAAGGCGGCCAGGATCCAGACCGTCGCCGTCAGCCCCTGCGCCCAATGGGTCTCGAACCCCTCGGACCCGAGCCCGCGCCGAAGCGCCACCGTCACCGCAAGTGCCGTCACCGTCACCAGCGAGGACGAGGCCAGCGCCCGCAGCGCCACCCGTTCGGGCCTTGCCAGCACCAGCATCGCCGCAAAAGCGACAAGCGGCCCGAGATGGGCCAGCAGCACGTCGGGCGTCCCGGCCCCGTGGATGGCCCAGTCGATGCCCGGATCGACCAGAAGCCGGTAGCCGATCACCGCCGCGCCAAGCTGGGCCAGCCAGCCCAGCGGACGCATCGGCCGCTGCCGGTCGATGATGACCGCCGCCACCATCATTGCCGACAGCGCCAGCGTCAGCGCGGTCTTGGTCAGCACGAGGAACAGCGCCAGCCCGATCAGGATCAGCGCCGAGGCCGCGAAGAGCCCGGTCTCGAAGCCGCGGGTCTCGCCGCCCAGCGCGGCCCGGCGCTCGGCAAGGGCCACCATCAGCCCCGCCCCCGCCATCACCGCCAGCGCCCAGGGGTAGGCGCCCGTCACCTCGCCGGGCGCCCAGAGGAATTCGAGCACCAGGATCGTCGCGGGAAGCAGCACCGCCGCGCCCAGCGCCCAAAGCCCGCGATGATCGGGCCGGGCCTTCCGGGCCAGCCGGAGGAAGGCGATGACCGACAGCGCGGCGCCCCCTGCCGCCAGCCACCAGACCGTCGCCGGCGCCGGGCTTTCGGGCAGCCGGTCGATCCCGGCCCGGAAGGCACGATAAAGCGGTCCGCCCTGAGCCGCATGCAGACCGAGCCCGACCAGCGCCGCCGCCGCCGGGAAGACCGCCAGATCCTCGAAGGCCGGGGCCCGGGCAAGCCCCAGCGCCACAGCCGCGAAGACCAGAAGCAGCAGCGCATAGCCAAGCCCGTTGCCCGCCGGGCTCGCCGCGTCGAGCATCAGCAAAAGCCCCGCCCCGGAAACCTGCGCGACCCCTGCGGCCGCAAGCCAGGTCGGAAAGGCGGGCCTGCCGGTCCCCGACGCCCCCTGGCTGGCCATCGCCCCGCTCTCGACCGGCCGAAGACTCCGCGCCGGGATCAGCACCGCGCCCACGCCCAGCGCCAGGGCGGCCAGGGCCAGCCCCGGCGCATCGGGCGCATGCATCCACAAGAGCCCCAGCGCCCCGACCGGCAGCGCCAGCGCCAGCCCCGACACCCAGGCCCAGCGCCGAAAGGTGTCAATGCCCAGCCCCGCAAGCCCCACCATCGCGAAATAGGGGTAAAGCAGCACCGCCTTGTCGGAGGAACCACCGACGAAGAAGGGCGCGGCCGTGGCGCCCAGAAGACCGATGGCCGACAGCACCGGCCCGTAAAGCCAGCCCAGCAGCATCGCCACCACCGAGACCGCGGCCATGCCCGCGAGCGCCGGAACCGACCCGATCAGCCCGTAAAGCGCATGGGCCGACAGGATCGCGATGAACAGGACCACCGTGCCTGCGCCCGAGAAGGTCGAGGGCAGATGGCGCAGATTGGGCGTGGCGCTGTCGCCATGCCGCCGCCGGATCACCTCGCCCCCCGCGATCAACGCAGCCCCCAGCACCAGCGCGCCCAGCACCCGGAGCGGCGGCGTCAGAAGCCCCTGCTCGACCCCGTATTGCACCATGAAAAGCCCGCCGAGGATCAGCGAGAGCGCGGCCAGGGCCAGCGTCCAGTTCTCCCGCAGCCAGACCGCCAGGCGGTCGGCCAATCCGGGACCCTGCGATGCAGAGGCCAGTTCGGAGGGCGGTTCGGACTGCGGCACCTTCGCCGCGGCCGCGACCGGCGGGGCCTGCTCTGCCTGCCGCTCCTCGCGCCGGGTCTCGGGCGCAGCAACGGTCTCTGGCACCGTCACGGGCAAGGGATCGGGCGCGGCATCGGTCGGTGCGACCTGCGGACCGGAGTCTGGGGAAAGGGCGGCCGCGTCCGCAGCCTGCTCGGCCGGCGTCTCTGGCGATGCCTGTGGCGAGGTCTGAGGCGACGTCTGAGGCGGCGCGTCCTGCCGCAGCGCCGCGACCTCCCGCGCCAGGGCCTCGAATTCCTTGACCAGCCGCTCCAGCCGGACGCGCAGATCGGCATTCTCGGAGCGCAGCCCGAAATGGGCAAATATCAGCGCCGGCAGCCCGACCAGCACGAGAAGGCCATAGACGCTCCCGAACACGATCAACATGGTTTCCACGATACTCTTTTCCCCTCGTCGTCCGGTCCGCAGTCTCGCGATCGGCATCGTCCTGCGCAAGGCCCCGGACCAGCGGGATTCCGCCGCTTGGCGGCGGCCGCCGGCCGGGATAGGGTGGCGCCCCCTGACCCTGACTTCGGACCGCCATGACCGCCGATCTTGCCCCCCGCATCGCCCGCACCATCGCCGCCGAGATCGGCGCCCAGCCGCAGCAGGTCACCGCCGCGGTCGGGTTGCTCGACGGGGGCGCGACCGTTCCCTTCGTCGCACGCTACCGGAAGGAGGCGACCGGCGGGCTCGACGACACCCAGCTGCGCGATCTGGCCGAACGGCTGGCCTATCTGCGCGAGCTCGAGGCGCGGCGGGCGACGATCCTAGATACGGTGCGCGCGCAGGGCAAGCTGACCGAGGCGCTCGAGGCCGATATCCTGAAGGCCGAAACCAAGGCCGCGCTGGAAGACCTCTACCTGCCCTACAAGCCCAAGCGCCGGACCCGGGCGATGATCGCCCGCGAGAACGGGCTGGGGCCGCTGGCCGAGGCGATCCTGGCAGATCGCGATGCCGCCCCCGAGACGTTGGCCGAGGGCTTCGTGACCGAGGCGGTGCCGGACGTGAAATCGGCGCTTGCAGGCGCGCGCGACATCCTGGCCGAGGGGCTGGCCGAGAATGCCGATCTGATCGGGCGGCTTCGGGCCTTCCTGCAGGACAATGCGCTGGTGACGGCGAAGCTGGTCGAGGGGCAGGAACAGGCGGGCGCCAAGTTCTCGGACTATTTCGACCATCGCGAGCCCTGGGCCAGGGTTCCCAGCCACCGGGCGCTGGCGATGATGCGCGGCGCGAAGGAGGGCGTGCTGACGCTCGATATCGGCCCCGATCCCGACGAGGGCCTGGCCCGGGTGCAGACCATGGTGGCGGGCGCGCTCGAGGCGCGGGGCGAGGGCCCCGGCGACCGCTGGCTGCGCGAGGCTGCGGGCTGGACCTGGCGGACCAAGCTGAGCCTGTCGATGATGCTCGATCTGATGGGCGATCTCAGGACCCGCGCGCAGGACGAGGCGATCCGGGTCTTTGCCCGCAATCTCAAGGATCTGCTGCTGGCCGCCCCGGCGGGCGCCAGGGTGACGATGGGGATCGATCCGGGCATCCGCACCGGCTGCAAGGTGGCCGTCGTCGATGCCACCGGCAAGCTTCTCGACACCGCCACGATATATCCGTTCCAGCCCAGGAACGACCTGAGGGGCGCGCAGGAGACGCTGGCCGCGCTGATCCGCAGGCATGGCGTGGGGCTCATCGCCATCGGCAACGGCACCGCAAGCCGCGAGAGCGAGCGCATGGTGGCCGAGCTTCTGGGCGATCTGCCCGCGCCGAAGCCCACCAAGGTGGTGGTCAGCGAGGCCGGCGCGTCGGTCTATTCGGCCTCCGAGCTTGCCGCCAAGGAATTCCCCGGGCTCGACGTGTCGCTGCGCGGGGCCGTGTCGATCGCGCGGCGGCTGCAGGACCCGCTGGCCGAGCTTGTCAAGATCGAGCCCAAGGCCATCGGCGTCGGCCAGTACCAGCACGACGTCGACCAGCACCGGCTGGCCCGGGCGCTCGATGGCGTGGTCGAGGATGCGGTGAACGCGGTCGGCGTCGATCTGAACATGGCCTCGGCCTCGCTGCTGGCCCGGGTCTCGGGGCTCGGAGGTTCTCTGGCCGAGGCCATCGTCGCCCATCGCGACGCCAATGGTGCCTTCGCGAAGCGCAAGGACCTGCTGAAGGTCGCGCGTCTCGGGCCGCGCGCCTTCGAGCAATGTGCGGGCTTCCTGCGCATCACCGGCGGCGACGAGCCGCTCGACGCCTCGGCCGTCCACCCCGAGGCCTATGACGTGGCGCGCCGGATCGTGGCTGCCTGCGGACGCGACCTGCGCACGCTGATGGGCGACGAGGCGCAGCTGGGCCGGCTCGACCCGAGGGACTTCGTCGATGACCGCTTCGGGCTGCCGACCGTCAGGGACATCCTGTCGGAACTGGCGAAACCGGGACGCGACCCCCGGCCCGAATTCGTCACGGCCAGCTTTGCCGACGGGATCGAGGAAATCACCGACCTGCGCCCCGGAATGCTGCTGGAAGGCACGGTGACCAATGTCGCGGCTTTCGGCGCCTTCGTCGATATCGGCGTGCATCAGGACGGGCTCGTCCATGTCTCGCAACTGGCCGACCGCTTCGTGCAGGACCCGCATGAGGTCGTGAAGGCAGGCGATGTCGTGAAGGTCCGCGTGGTCGAGGTGGATGTGGCCCGCAAGCGGATCGGGTTGTCGATGCGCAAGGATGGCGGGGCCGAGGCGGCCTCGCGCGACGGCGCGACGGGCAAGGGCCCGGGCCGTGGCGGGCCGGGCGGCAAGGGCGCCCAAGGCAAGGGCCCCGACAAAGCCAAGAGCCCCGGCAAGAGCGGCGGGCGGGGACCCGGGCAGGGGTCGGACCGGACGGGCCCGCGCGGCAAGGGCGGCGGCTCGGGGGCAGAGACCGGGGCGCTGGGCGCGGCCCTGCTCGAGGCGATGAAGCGGCGCTGAGCGGGTCGGCCCAACGGCGTGTCACCGGCGTGCCACCGGCGGGTCACCGCCCGCCGCGACGCCGGCTCGATTGACGCGGCAAGGCCGATCTGCCATGCCGCCAACGCTTGGCTGAGAGGGCAACATGCACGAAAAACCGCTCGAATCCGTCGAACTGGACCTGTTGGCGGTGATCCGTCAGATCCATGCTGAAGAGGGCCCGTTCGGGCGCGACCTGCTGCTGGTGCGGGCGCGCGGGCGCGGGCTGGAAGTCTCGCGCCCGCTGGGCCGGCTGAAGGAGCTCGGGCTGGTCGAGGAGATCGAGCGCAAGCCCATCCTGCTGCGCCGCCTGTTCGGCGCCAGGCCCGAGGCCCTCCTGCGCCCGACCGCCTCGGGCCTCGCGCTTGGCAGCGAGGCCACGGCTTCCGAAACCACAGCGGCGGCCGAGGCTGGTCCTGATATTGGCCCGGATACGGGCCCTGACCCCGCATCCGAGACCAGTCCCAAGGCCGGACCCGAGGTTGGGCCCCAGACCGGAACTGGTGCAGGCACCGGGCGCGAAACCGCAACTGCGCCCGAGACGACCCAGCGCCCGACAGCTGTCCCGGACCCGGACAAGAAACCGGCCGCGCGCACGCCGTCTCCGGCCCCCGCCCCGGCACAGTCCCCGGCGCCCGCCCCGTCCACGCCTGAACCGCCCCCCGCGCCCCGGGTAGAACCGCCCGCGCCCCAGGCTCCGCACCCGGCGCCCCACAGGGCATCCCCGGCGGAACCGCCTGTGTCGGCCCCCAAGGCCACGGCCGCCCCCCGGGCCGAACCGAGCACCCCCGCCGCCCCCCCGGCCGGGACCGATGCGCCGCTGCCGATGCCCCGCCGGGCCGCCCCGCGCAACCCGCGCGGATATACCGAAGAGCTTGGCGGCAGCCCGGTCGCGGTGAAGACGGTTCCGCTGCGCCACAATGCCGATCCGGCGATGATGGAGAACCTGCGCGAGGCGCTGGCGGTGATCGGGATCGAGATGACCTTCGCCGGCGAGGCGCTGATCGCCGACCGCATGGACCGGGGCGCCTCGATCGGCGAGGCGCTGTCGCAGGTCGTGCTGTTCGCCTTCGCCCATGCGGTGGCCGAAGATGCGCGCGAGGGCGAGCAACTGCAGGCGCTGGGCCTCACCGATTACGCGGTCGACGTGATCGCGGAATTCGAGCGGCTTCGCGATGCGGGCGAAATCGACGGCGACCGGCTGGAAGAGGACATGCGCCGGCTCTGGACGCTGGTCGGCGACAGCCCCGACCGGCTGCGGCTGGCCGAAGAGCTGCTGCACGATCCGGTCGGCGGACTGACCCCGCCGGCATTGCTGCCCGAGGATCTGCGGCCCGCCGAGGAAAGCTGAGCCGAAGGAAGCCGAAACGAAAAGACCCCGGTGCGATCTGCGACCGGGGTCTTTTCGTGAGTTCGGGCCTTTCAGGCCGTAGCCGGCTCGGTCAGGACGTCAAGGACCATGCGCTCGGTGAACGGGCGCAGCAACAGGCGGCAGCCCGCGCTCATCACCCGTTCGACATCCTCTCCGAGGGTCAACACCAGACGCGCCCCGAGTTTGCCGAGATTGGTGGCCAGACCGCTTGCCAGGGCCTCGTCGAGGCGAAGCTCCAGAAAGGCTGCATCGACCGATCCGACACCTTCGAGGCCGGAGGCCATTTCATCGACCGAAGAGAAGTGCATCACCCGGCACGGCCCCAAAGTCTCGATCGCCTGGATCAGGTCGGCCGAGATGAGAGCATCCCGTTCGAGCACAACATAGGTCGGGTGCGCTTTCGCGACAGGCATAGCCGCGTGCGACATGTCGGGGGGGTCTCCTTTCCGCAAGATGATCCACAGATCATCATAACAGGAACAAGGCGGCAAGTGCATTAAAGATAACACTACCCACGCCGCCCCCGCGCCTGCGGAGCGCCGCCCCGTTACTCAACGGAAAATTTCATCACCCCATTGGAATCAGAAAAAATATTCCCCGGCATCACCGGAAGGGAAGAATTTCGCACAAAAACGCGCCCCGCCCGAAGCCGGGCGGGGCGTTTCGTTCGGTCTGTCGGGATGCCGCATCAGCGGAACTTCGCCAGAAACTCGTCGACTTCCCGCTCGGCATCCTCGCGAGCCTTGCCGTAACGCTCCTGGATCAGGCCCACCAGCTGTTCCCGGTCCCCTTCGGTCCGGTCAAGATCGTCGTCGGTGAGCGCGCCCCAGGCCTCGCGGGCCCGGCCCTTGATCTGTTTCCATTTGCCTTGGAAGATATCGGTATTCATTTGAACCTCCTTTCCTCTCTGCAATGCCCGGTCAACGTCCGGTACCCGGATTATGTTCCCATGCCTCGTCCCCTCGGCCCGATATTCCGGCGCGGGCATCGGCGTCGGGGCATCGGCGGCGGGCGAACGGGCGGAACCCCGCGCCTTCACAGGCGTTGTGAGCCAATGACCGACCCCACGATCCGCCTCGACCCGATGTCGCGCGTCGCCTTGCTGGTTCTGGCCGGGGTCGCAGGTTTCACCGCTCTCAAGCTTGCCGAGGACATCTTCGCCCCGCTCTGCCTCGCCCTGGTCACGGGGATCATCCTGTCGCCTCTGGCCGACATGCTCGAGCGGCGGCTGCGTCTGCCGCCGATGTCGGTCGCGGCGGCGCTGCCGACGCTGGGCATCCTTGCGGTCGGCGCGCTGGCCTTCGCGGTCGAACCGGTGGTCGGGCGGCTGGTCGACCAGTGGCCCTCGATCCGCTGGGAACTGCGCGGCGTGGTCAACGACTTCCGTGGCTTCGTGCAGAATATCGGACAGGTCGGCGACGAGGTTCAGCGCGCATTGGGCGGCACCGGCAATGGCAATGACGCCGAGGCCGCCGCCCCCTCGATCCCGAGCCTGACCGATGCGCTCTTCGTGGCGCCCCGGGTCGCGGCGCAGCTCCTGATCTTCATCGCGGCCCTGTTCTTCTTCCTCCTGACCCGGGCCGACATCTATGCCTGGGTGGCCGAACATGCCGGTCAGTGGCTGGGACGCGAGACGATCCTGAACCGCATCCGGACTGCCGAACGCCTGGTCGCGCATTATTTCATGACCATTTCGCTGATCAATGCCGGGCTCGGCATCGCTCTTGCCATCGCATTGGGTGTGCTCGGCATGCCCGGCGCCCTCGCCTGGGGGGTGGGGGCGGCATTGCTGAATTTCGTGCTCTATATCGGCCCCGCGACGATGGTGGCAGGGCTTCTTCTGGGCGGGCTGATCGTCTTCGATGGCTGGAGTTCGGTCTTTCCCGCCCTGATCTATCTCGTGCTGAACGGGATCGAATCCCAGGTCGTCACCCCCACCTTCGTCGGCCGCAGGATCGCGGTGAACCCGCTTGCGATCTTCGTCTCGCTGGTCTTCTGGCTGTGGTTCTGGGGACCGCTCGGCGGGGTGATCGCAATCCCGGTTCTGGTGATCGTGCTGGCGATGCTCGACGTCTTCGACGACCCGGCCGTCCCGGCGGACGAGCCGCCCCTCCCGCAGAAACCGGCCGAACCCGGCTGAGTCCCGGCTCAGGCTCCGGCTCCGGCCCCGGCCCCGGCAGGTCCGGGTCGCAGCGCGACGGCAGGCGGGAAAGCTGGTTCCGATCACGCCTCCGATCACGATCGCGGCGCACCGCCCCAGACAATTTGCCCCGGACGATTTCGGTCAGATGATCTCGGGCGGTGCGCCCAGTCAGACGATCTCGGTCGCGCGCCCTCGGTCAGACGATCTCGGGCGGCGCGCCCGGCACCGGCAGGCCCAGCTTGCGCGCGGGATCGGAATCGTAATGCACCAGAAAGCCCTCGCGCCGGTCGGGCTTGCGGCGGCTGTTGAGATCGGCCAGCACCCGCCAGGCCTCGAAGGCGGTCCCGGGATCGAGCGCCGCCGGATCCGGCTGGCCGTCGCCCTCGCGCGGCAGCCAATGCCCCATCACCCGGCGGCGGATCAGCGCGACATGGGCGGGCGCGGTCAGCTCCAGCCCCGCCTCGGTATCCCAGCGCATCGACCGCCCGTTCAGATTGGCCGAAGACAGGATCGCCGCCTGGCCGTCAAAGATCGACACCTTGGAATGGACATAGATGATCGGCGCGTCTTCAAGCTCGGCACGGCCTTCGACCGCCAGCCGCCGCGGCTGAACCGGCGAGAGCACCAGGACCCGGTCGGGACCGAAGGCGTCGTAAAGCAGGCTCAGGCAGCGGCTTTGCAGATGCTCGCCATAGCGCACGTCCAGCCCACTGCTGTTCTCGAAGGCCACATCCTCGGGCGCGGCGGGCAGCACCAGAATGGCGCACAGATCGGGGCAGGCCTCGGCGCGGCGGGCCATGGCCCGGGCCAGAGGCAGATGCCGGAAGAACTGGGTTTCGAGATAGATCAGCCGTTCGGCCGCCCTGATCCGGGACAGATGGGCCCGCTCGATCTCGGTCACCAGGGGCCGCGGCGAGAACCGGAACGGCGCGCGCCGCGCCGGGCGCGACAGGGTCCGCAGAAAGCCGGGCGCGGCCGGTCCCGGGGCCTGCCGTCCGGCCACGATGTCGAGGAAGCCGTCGAGATGCTGTTCGGCCGCACGCACCACCGGCCCCCGCACCATCGCATGCACGTCATGCCAGGTGCGTTCCGGAGCGCGGCAGTGGCGCGCGGTGTCATAGCGGCGTTCGTTGAGATCAAGCCCGCCGACGTAAAGCTGTCGCCCGTCGAAGACCGCCATCTTCTGGTGATGGGTCGCGGGCGTCAGGTCGGGCAGGCCCGGCACCGCCACGATCCGGCCGTCGGGCCGCTCGCGGGTGATCCGCGCGATGCCCGGCGCCTCTTCGAGGAACCGGCGACGCTCGGCCTCGGAGCGGGCATTGAGATCGTCGAGCACGCTGCGCAGCTTGGCATGCGCGCCCGGCCAAAGCGCCAGACGCGCGCCGAGGCCGGCCTGCGCGCTGTGAAGCGCGCTCAGCACCTCCAGCCGGCCGCCCCGTGCGACTTCGCTGGCCGCGATCAGCCTGCGTCGCGCGTTCCAGCACAGCCGGTGCAGATCGGCAGCACCGATCGGATCGAAATCGGCCAGCACGAGGCGGACAGAGACCCCCCGCTCCAGCGTATGGACCATCAGATCGAACCAGTCATCCCCGATCGCGCGCGCCTCGGGCGAGCGCAGCCGGGTCGCAAGATCGAAGATGCGGAAGCTAGCGGAAATGCTGTGACGCGCGTCGAGAAACGCCCGTTCGAGCGCCGGATAGGCCTCGGCCGCGGTCAGCAGAAGCTCAAGCTCCTCGACCGGGCCTGTCGCGGCGGCGCGGGCCGCATCGTTTTCGGGGAACCCATGCATTGTGTCGGTTTCGCGTGGCCTCGTCCCGAGCTCAGCGCGCGGTGGCAGAGCGCGGCCCCGCGATCAGCCAGATGATGAACCCGACCAGCGGCAGGAACAGGACAAGCAGGATCCAGAGCACCTTGTTGCCTGTCGCCGTTCCCGAATTCAGGACCGACACGATGGCCCAGATATCGAGGACGAGGACGATGAGACCGCCGATCCCTGTGACTTCCATGACGGTTGTTCCTTTCTGTTCTGGTCTGACGCTGCGGTTGCCCGAAGCTGCATTGGTCGAGGCGATGTTGACGGACAACGCTCTGCGGGTCGCCGCGGTTCCGCAGTCCTGCTGTGACGCCGGCTTGTTCCGACACCGGCCACGGCCAGGCCCCCCGGACGCTGCCGGAAGGCATATGCCCGCAGCCGGCTCAGGACAGCAACTGGGCGGCAACCGGGCAGCAGCAAGCCGGTAGCAGCAAGCCGGTAGCAGACCAGCGGCAGGACGGCCGTATAAAATCGCATCAATCGGAACCAGCGCACGGGAACGCACAGAGAACAGGCAGGTTCCCGCCGAAATGCGATGTTTTTTTGATCACGAAACGAAACTTCCTGCAGCCGGCCACGTTGGATGTCCATGGAAGCGGAGCCGGCCCGGCACCGCCACATCAAGGAGGTTCAGAGATGAAACGTATTCTTGCGACCACCGCCCTTGCCACTCTCGTGGCCATGCCCGTTCTCGCCCAGAGCCAGGGTGCCGCGTCCGCCCCTGATGTCGAGGTGGCCGGCCAGTCGATGAGCGCCGACACCCTGATCGGCAAGCGTATCTATGTCGCGACCGGCGAGAGCGACGGTCTGTCGATGACCGATCTGACCGATGCGCCCGACAGCTGGGAAGACGTGGGCGAGATCGGCGATGTCTATATCGACGGTACCGGGACGGTGAATGCCGTGATTGCCGATATCGGCGGCTTCCTCGGCATCGGCGAACGCGAGGTCGCGCTGCAGATGGACAGCCTGCAATTCGCGCCGGATGCCGATGACGCGGGCGAATATTTCGTCGTGTTCCAGGGCGATCCGTCGACGCTCGAGGGCAAGGAAGCCTATGACCGCACCGCGATGGATACCGAGGGCGACTTCCTCGGATCGGGCAACCAGCATGCCTCGAGCGAGGGCCGGATCGAACCGGGCGCCGAAGGCACCGACATGGCCGCCGGCGGGGGCATGGATGACGGCATGACATCGGGCACCCCGCTTTCCGAGACCGAACGCGCCGAACTGACTGCCGAAGACCTGCAGGGCCATACCCTGGTCGGCGCCAATGGCGAGCGGATCGGCAAGATCGGCGAGCTGGTGCTGACCGATGACGGTCGCATCGACAAGGTGATCGTCGATGTGGGCGGTTTCCTCGGCATCGGGTCGAAGCAGGTCCAGCTGGCCTATGGCGAACTCAACCTCTCGCGTGACGAGGATGGCGCGCTGAAGGTCTCGACCGTCCAGACCAAGGACACGCTGAAGAGCCTGCCCGAGTGGACGGGCTGATCCTGCGCCACACCCAAGACAGACCTACCGGGGGCCGCCATCGCGCGGCCCCTTTTCCTTGGGTCGGCTTATCGGCCCGGGGGCCGGGCGAGGCAGGTTAGCTTTCTGTTTACCCGGCGCTGTCATGCTCCCGCAGACCCTATTTGAGGAGGCTGCTGCGATGAATATTCATGGCACCAATGCCATCGCCCAACGGATCGCTACCTATTCCCGAGAGGCGGGCCTGGCAGGCGTCGACTCACCCGATTTCGAGAAGGAAGTCGCCGGAACAGGAAACATGGATCCCAAGGCCCCCACGACCGCTCCGCAAGGTCCCGCGGCCATCGCCGATATCTTCGCCCGCCACGACATGACCCGCATCTCGCCACGTGAGGTCGACAGCATGGCGCAGGAGCTTCGCGATGCCGGCTTCGAGGATATCGACTTTCTGCTGGGGCTCGAGATCTATGGCGAGAAATTCCAGTCGCATCTGGTCGAGACCATTCAATCGGCGGGGATCGAGGCCCGCCACCCGGACTATACCCAGCCGATGGACCTGATCGAGGTCAACCGCGACCAGCTTGCCTATGCGCGCCGCTCGGGCGACCCGACCGAATGGCGCGAGGCCTTTCTTGCCAGGCTCGAGGCGTTCCAGGCCACGGCGCATCCCGCCCCGACAGGGCTCTCGACCGCCGAAAGCCTCGTTCTCGCCCGGGCCAGCTGATCCGCCGCATCAAAGTCCGGCGGCACGCCAACAGGGCGCTCTCGGAAAACCGCTCGGCGCCGCAAGATCGGCCGCAGGAACCGAGGCGTCGACCGTATCCCATCCGGCGATCCTCCTGATGACCGGCTCCAACGTCACAGTTGCGCCGTTGGACAGCTTCGACGAGCAGAATCGTCAGAGACGTCCGGTTGACCGGATCGTCGCCGCCCGTTTCGGCCTTCAGCTCCTGTTCCTCCCGTCGCCCGCCCTGACGATGGGCCAGATCGCCCTGCCCGGACGAGGCAGCGTTGGATCTGAGCAGGGCCGGCCCGATCCTCTGCGCAACTGCCGCCTTTTCCACAAGACGCCGCTCACTGAGGCGATCGCGATCATCCCCATCGACCCAGTCACCCTGATCATGCCTGACGCGTTTCCCTCAGGAAAACCCCTCGGCGGGCGCCGGATACGCGCTTCTGCCATCGTGTCTTTTCGGGCGATGCCGCCGATCCGGCCGAGCTTCGCAGCCTTCAGCCCGGCTGCCGGTGGCGTCGGCCTTCTGCCATGCCACCTGTCTGATCCTGACGCGACGGATCGCGCAGAGAAGGCCGCCAGCGCCGTCATGCAGCCAGAGCTGGCGCTCTGCAAAGGATCAGGGTGCCCCGCTTGCCCCGGTCTGGCCACGCGAGGACCGTTCCGATTCTGGCTCACCGGGGTCGTCGGCCCGGCGACGACCGCCTTGCCTCGTCTGACCGGCGCCGGCCGCGGTCATTGCGCCCTTGCAGGACCTCGAGATCGTTGCCGCCATCGCGCCCGGCTATCGGATCCCCGACACCCTGCCCGCTCCCGAGGCCCCGACCGGGAGCGCCATCATCACGGGCGCAGGGCTTCACGTTTTCCCGTGCGAGCCCCGCCCGAACCTGATGCGGCCACCGCCGCCGGCGGCATGAGCGCGGCCACCGCGGCGTCGAAGGCCTCGACAGGCAGGATCACCGCCATGCCCGGCGCCTCCATCCTCAGCCTTACCGGACCCGACACCCGGTTCGAGGTGCCGATCCGGCCGCCGGGCGCGAAATCGAGCCCGTCGATGGGCCAGTGCAGCCCCTCGCTGACGCCCCGCACCGGCCGCATCGGAAACAGCGAGAAGCGCATCCCCTCAGGCAGGTCGAGCGCCAGATCCGGCGGACAGTGAAAGCAGATATCGTCGTCGCCGATCAGCAGACAGCGCCGCTCGGGATTGCGGACCAGCGCGTTCAGCGCCGCCAGGCCGTGATCGAACCGGTCGCCGAGAAAGCCGAGCCCGAGAACCAGCCGCGCCGCGACATGGCGCAGGCATTTCTCGAAATCGGTGCTGTCCTGTTCGGTCACGCGATGCTGGCACTCGGCCGGGATCGCCGCCTGCGCCGCGGCCGAGATCGAGTCGAAATCGCCGATCACCGCCTCGGGCAGACAGCCCGCCGCCAGCGCCGCATCCGCCCCGCCATCGGCGGCCACCAGCGCCGGGGCGATCTCCAGCGCCCGCCGCAACTGTGCCGGATCGACCCTGGCCCCGCCGAGCAGGGTGATTTTGTCGGAATGATGGACGAAATGTGTTGGCATTGAGGCAACCTTGCGGCGGAAATCTGGTGACAGTCCTGTGGATGGCGGAAAAATCTTGAAAATTCCGCTTTTTGTTCATCCTCTGGAACCGCACTATGTAAACATAAGCGCGTCCTGTTCGAGGAGAAAGCGAGTTTCGGATGGCTGGCCCGCCAAAGGTCCTGACGGTGTCCTATGGAACTTTCTCCTGCAAGCTGGAGGGGTTCGAGGATTCCTTCGGCATGATGAAGAAGATCACCGAATATTTCCGCGACCTCGCAGCCGGGGACAGGTATTTCGGAGCCGAGCCGCCCCCGCCCGATGCCGAAACGCTGCAGCGGATCGCCGAAGGCGAGGCCCGCCGCCGGGTCGAGGCCCGGGTCGAGCTTGACGGCGTGCTGCTGCGCTCGGGCGGGTTGGAGGGCAGGATCTCTTCCGCCCCTTCTCCGGCTCCGGGAACGCAGCCCCCGACCGCCAAGGTCCCCCGCAGCGATGAACCCGAATCCGTGGCCGCCAAGCTGGCCCGCATCCGAGCCGCCGTCGAAACCGCCCATGCCGCCGATGCCGAGCTTGCCGATACCGGCTTCGAGGACGAGACCGACAACGCCCCTCCTGGTGGCATGGCGCGCGAACCGCGCCCTCCGGGCAGCCCGCCGGAGCGGCGGATAGCCATGACCGGCCCCCCGGCCCCTGAAACGGCCGCAACACCTTCTTCCGACGACCGGGACAGCCCGGATCCGGCGGCCGAAGCCGAGCCGACGCCCGCCCCTCCCCCCGGGATGGCCCGCGCCCGGGTCCTGAAGCTCCGTCGCGACGATCTGAGCCAGACCTGGCCTCCCGACGAGGATGCGGGCCCGACGCCTGCATCCGGCGCCGCGCCGCGACCTTCCGACATCGACCAGGTCCGGGCGCCGGCCCACGATCCCGCACCGGCCCCGGCGCGGGCGGCGGACCGCCGTCGCTCGGCCGATCTTGCCGATCACGAGCTCGCCTTGCAGCGGCTTCTGGACGAGACCAACTCCAAGCTGGCCGGCGCCGAACAACGGCGGCGTCAGGCCTCTATCGCGCATCTGAAGGCAGCCGTCGCGGCCACCGTCGCCGAACGCCGGCTCGACACACGGCACCGCGGCGACGATGACAGCCATATGCGCCCCTATCGCCAGGCTCTGGCCGAGGTCGTGCGCGGCGCCCGCAAGACGCCACAGGCGGGCGATGGCAACCGACTGGCGCCGCTGATCCTGGTCACCGAACAGCGGATCGACCGGGCCACACCGGACGCCGAAGCCAACGCCCCGACCGGGCAGAGGACCGGCCCCGCGGGCGAGAAGGACGGGACAGGGCCCGAGGCTCTGCGGCTCGATGCGCCGATCCTGCCCCTGACAGAGGCCCGGCTCAGGGGCTTTGCCGCCGCCACCGCCGGTCACGACCCCGCCGATCTGACGGGGCTCCTGGCCCAGGCCGCCGCCTATCTGACCGGGCAGGAAGGTGCGATGCTGTTCACCCGACCCCAGGTCATCGAACTGGCGCGGAGCGTTGCCGGTGACGATTTCGAGCGTGAGGACATGCTGCGCGCCTTCGGGCGGCATCTTCGCGAGGGGCGGTTCCGGCGGATCCGGCGCGGCCAGTTCGGGCTGGACGAGACCGCGGTCCCACCGCAGGCGGCGGGGGCCGACCGCATCGCCTGAGCGGTCGGCCCCCGCGAGATCAGTCGCGTTCGGCCCGGTCGTCTTCTTTCGCCTCGGGATCGGGCTGGCCTATCCCGCGGAAGACAAAGCGGAAGGGCAGCGCCCAGACGATGCCGAGCGCCACATAGACCAGAAGCTCGACCAGGAAGGACGGGCGGCCAAGAGCGTTCATCACGCTCACGGCCACCACGATATAGGCCGGCAACCCGATCAGCAGGATCACCAGCGACCAGCGGCGGCGGGCTTTCCAGGACAGCGCCATCAGTCAGCGAAGGGGTCGGTGACGAGGATGGTGTCGTCGCGCTCGGGCGAGGTCGACAGAAGCGCCACCGGACAGTCGATCAGCTCTTCGACCCGGCGCACATACTTGATGGCGTTGGCGGGCAGATCGGCCCAGCTGCGCGCGCCTTCGGTCGATTCCTGCCAGCCCGGCAGTTCCTCGTAGACCGGCGTGCAGCGTGCCTGCTGATCGGCGGCGGTGGGCAGATGGTCGAGCCGATCGCCGTCAAGCTCGTAGCCGACGCAGACCTTCAGGGTCTCGAACCCGTCCAGAACGTCAAGCTTCGTCAGCGCGATGCCGTTCATGCCAGAGGTGGCGCAGGTCTGGCGCACCAGCACCGCGTCGAACCAGCCGCAGCGGCGCTTGCGCCCGGTGACGGTGCCGAATTCGCGGCCCCGGGTGCCCAGACGTTCGCCATCATCATCGTCCAGCTCGGTCGGGAACGGCCCCTCGCCCACACGGGTGGTATAGGCCTTGACGATGCCCAGCACGAAATCGATCGATCCCGGGCCGATGCCGGTGCCGGTCGCGGCCTGACCGGCGATGGTGTTCGACGAGGTGACGAAGGGATAGGTGCCGAAATCGATGTCCAGAAGCGCACCCTGCGCCCCCTCGAACAGGATCCGGTTACCGGCCCGGCGCTTCTCGTTCAGCACCTTCCAGACCGGCGCCGCGTATTTCAGGATCTCGGGCGCGATCTCGCGCAGGCTCGCCAGCAGCGCGTCGCGGTCGATCTCGGGCAGGCCCAGCCCGCTGCGCAGCGCGTTGTGATGCACCAGCGCCCGGTCGACGCGAAGCTCGAGCGTCGCATCATCGGCCAGATCGGCGACCCGGATCACCCGGCGGCCGACCTTGTCCTCGTAGCAGGGGCCGATGCCGCGACCGGTGGTGCCGATCTTGGCCATCGAGTTCTGGCCCTCGCGGGCCCGGTCGAGCTCGCCATGGAAGGGCAGGATCAGCGGCGTGTTCTCGGCGATCATCAGCGTCTCGGGCGTCACCTCGACCCCCTGGCCGCGGATGGTCTCGATTTCCTTCACCAGATGCCACGGGTCGAGCACGACACCGTTGCCGATCACGCTGAGCTTGCCGCCCCGGACCACACCCGAAGGCAGCGCGTTCAGCTTGTAGATGGTGCCGTCAATGACCAGGGTATGGCCCGCATTGTGCCCGCCCTGGAAGCGCGCGACCACATCGGCACGCTCGGACAGCCAGTCCACGATCTTGCCTTTTCCCTCGTCGCCCCACTGGGCGCCAACGACAACGACATTGGCCACGGCCAATTCCTTTCAAGCTGCTGCAATGCAAACCCGCGCAGGTATAAACCCCTCAGACGACGAGGCAAGGCGAAATCTGGGCAAATTCCGGACGACAGCGCCGCGCAAGCCGCTAGACTCGGGCGAAGACGCTTGAAAGATGACTGAACGGAGAGCCCGAAATGGCCGCATTGTTTCTTCGCTGGCTGGTCGCCTTCCTGCTGCTGGCCCTGACCTATAACCCCACCTCCTGGAATTATGTCCGCTGGGCGATGGCGGGCTGGGACACGCAGACGCCGATGGTGTTGCTGGCGGGCCTGGTGCTGTTCACCGGCTACGTGATCTACCTGCGCGCCACGCTGCGCTCGATCGGGCCGTTCGGCATGGTCCTGGTGACGGCGCTGGTCGGGGCGCTGATCTGGGTGCTGGTCGACTGGAAGGTGCTCCGGCTCGACAATCCGGGTCTGAACACCTGGATCGCACTGCTGGCGCTGTCCTTCATCCTCGGGGTCGGACTGGCCTGGAGCATCCTGCGCCGGCGGCTGTCGGGGCAGGCCGATATCGACGATGTCGACGAATGACGCCGCTGCGCGACCCGGCGTCGCACTGGCTTGACGACCACCGGGACGCCCTAACCCTGCGACGATGAGGCCGCCCGAAAGTCGTCCCAACCACCGGTGGCCGCGTTACACTCCCGTCGAGTCGGCATATCAAATAATCACGGAGGAACATGAATGTCCGGATTCCTGCTTCGCTGGCTGGTCGCCTTCCTGCTGCTCGCCGCCACCTACAATCCGACCGACTATAACTACATCGCCTGGGCCCAGGCCAATTTCGCCACCGGCAAGCCTCTGGTCATCGGTCTCGGCGTGATGCTGGCGCTGGCGCTGCTGGTCTATGTCGTCGCCGCGGTGCGCACCTTGGGCCTGCTCGGGCTCTTCCTTCTGGTCGTCATCCTGGGGCTGCTGGGCTACATCCTGGTCGGAAACGAAACACTGAAACCGGAGCTGAACAGCTTCAACATCTGGGGCGGCGCGATCCTGCTGTCGCTGATCCTCGGCGCGACCATGAGCTGGCGCTCGCCCAGCAAGATCAGGGCGCAGGCCAAGAAGGCGCAGAAGACCCGTTCGGCCGCCAAGCCCGCCAACGCCTGAGGGGTTGCGGGAGCGGCCCGTTCGGCATAGGTACGCGCCAAGTTCAAGCCGGGGCCGCTCCATATGGAAAACGTCATCCTCATCGTTCACCTGATCCTCGCCGTCTGCCTCATCGGGATTGTCCTGCTGCAGCGCAATGAAGGCGGCGGGCTCGGCATGGGTGGGGGCGGCACCATCACCGGACGCGCCCCGACCACGCCGCTGGGCAAGCTGACCTGGTTTTTCGCGATCTGCTTCATCGGCAGTTCCATCGCGCTGACCATCATCGCCGCGGAGAATGCCGCCGGAACCTCGGTCATCGACCGGCTGGGAGGCACCACGCCCGCGGCCGGGCAGGAGGCCACCCCTGACGAGGCCCCCGCGGCCGAGCCGGACCTGCTGCCGCCCGCCCCGGTCGTTCCCGGCGACACGCCCGCCGCCCCGCCGCGCGCCGACTGATCCACTGCCCCGCCTAATCCGCCGCAGGGCCCGCCCGGTCGGGCTGCTGCGGCTTTTGACAATACCACCACAACAAATTGATTCGGGTGCCAGACACCCCCCAGCATCTTGCGGTCCGGTTGCGGTTCCGTCGCGAATCCGCTATAGTCCAAGTCCCGTGATGCTGCGGACAAGCCGCACCGAATCCAGCAGGCATCGAGCACTAGTCACGGGAGACTCCAGCACATGGCACGCTTCATTTTCATCACTGGCGGGGTTGTGTCGTCGCTGGGCAAGGGCCTGGCTTCGGCCGCGCTCGGCGCGCTTCTGCAGGCCCGCGGCTTCACCGTCCGCCTGCGCAAGCTCGACCCCTATCTGAACGTCGATCCGGGCACGATGAGCCCGTTCGAGCATGGCGAGGTCTTCGTCACCGATGACGGCGCCGAGACCGATCTGGACCTCGGCCATTACGAGCGCTTCACCGGCGTGGCCGCGCGGGCGACGGATTCGATTTCCTCGGGGCGGATCTATTCCAACGTGCTCGAACGCGAGCGCCGCGGCGACTATCTCGGCAAGACCATCCAGGTCATTCCGCACGTGACCAACGAGATCAAGGATTTCATCGCCACCGGCGAGGACGAGGTCGATTTCATGCTCTGCGAGATCGGCGGCACGGTCGGCGATATCGAGGGGCTGCCCTTCTTCGAGGCGATCCGCCAGTTCAGCCAGGACAAGCCGCGCGGCCAGTGCATCTTCATGCATCTGACGCTTCTGCCCTATATCAAGGCATCGGGCGAGCTGAAGACCAAGCCCACCCAGCACTCGGTCAAGGAGCTGCGCTCGATCGGCATCGCCCCCGACGTGCTGGTCTGCCGCTCGGAAGGGCCGATCCCGGCCAAGGAACGCGAAAAGCTGGCGCTGTTCTGCAATGTCCGCCCCGACAGCGTGATCGCGGCGCAGGACCTGAAGTCGATCTACGAGGCGCCGCTGGCCTATCACCGCGAGGGGCTCGACCAGGCGGTGCTGGACGCGTTCCAGATCAACCCGGCGCCGAAGCCCGACCTGTCCAAATGGGAAGACGTGTCCGACCGGGTCTTCAATGCCGAGGGCGAGGTGCGCGTGGCCATCGTCGGCAAGTATACCCAGCTCGAGGACGCCTACAAATCCATCGCCGAGGCGCTGACCCATGGCGGCATGGCGAACCGGGTCAGGGTCAAGGCCGAATGGATCGATGCCGAGATCTTCGAACGCGAGGACCCGGCGCCCTGGCTGGAAGGTTTCCATGCGATCCTGGTGCCCGGCGGCTTCGGCGAGCGCGGCACCGAGGGCAAGATGAAGGCCGCCCAGTTCGCCCGCACCCGCGGCGTGCCCTATCTGGGGATCTGCCTCGGGATGCAGATGGCGGTGATCGAGGCGGCGCGCAACGTCGCCGAGCTGTCCGATGCCGGGTCCGAGGAATTCGACCACGAGGCCGGCAAGAAGCGCTTCACCCCCGTCGTCTATCACCTCAAGGAATGGGTGCAGGGCAATGCGATGGTCAAGCGCAAGATCGGCGACGACAAGGGTGGCACCATGCGTCTGGGCAGCTATACCGCGCATCTGCTGAAGGACTCGAAAGTGGCCCGGATCTACGGCTCGACCGTGATCGAGGAACGTCACCGACACCGCTACGAGGTCGACATCAAGTACCGCAAGCAGCTCGAGACCTGCGGCATGGTGTTTTCGGGCATGTCCCCCGACGGCCGCCTGCCCGAGATCGTCGAGTGGAAGGACCATCCCTGGTTCATCGGCGTGCAGTTCCACCCCGAGCTGAAATCGAAGCCCTTCGCGCCGCATCCTCTGTTTGCCGATTTCGTGCGCGCGGCGGTCGAGGTCTCGCGGCTGGTCTGAGGACCGCGCGCGGGACCGTCACGCCATGCTCTCCTATCAGCACATTTACCATGCGGGAAATCTCGCCGACGTGCACAAGCATGCGCTGCTTTGCGCGATGCTCGACTACCTGACCCGCAAGGACAAGCCGCTGAGCTATATCGAGACCCATGCGGGCCGGGGCCTCTACGATCTGGCCGCGCCCGAGGCGGTCCGGACCGGCGAGGCGGCGGCGGGGATCGGGACGATGGAAGAGCGGCTGGCCGGGGATCATCCCTACCGGCGGCGGCTGGCCGAGGCGCGCGCCCGCTTCGGCGCCGGGGCCTATCCCGGCTCGCCACTGCTGGCGGCGCTGTCGCTCCGGCCCGGCGACGCGCTCCATCTGGCCGAGCTGCACCCGCAGGAGCGCGCCGCGCTGGAAACGGCGATGGCCCCCTTCGGCGCGCATGTGATGGCCGAGGACGGGTTTCAGGCAGCACAGGCCCTGACCCCGCCCATGCCCCGGCGCGGGCTGATGCTGATCGATCCGAGCTATGAGGTGAAGGCCGATTACGCCGCCATCCCCCGGCACATGGCTGCGCTGCACCGCAAATGGAATGTGGGCACGCTGGTTCTGTGGTATCCGCTTCTGCCCGCCGCCCCGCATCGGCCGATGCTCGCGGCGTTGCGCGCGGCCTTTCCCGGGGCGCTTTGCCACGAGGTCCGGTTCCCGCCCGCGCGCGAGGGTCACGGGCTGATCGGCTCGGGGCTTTTCATCGTCAACCCGCCCTGGGGGCTCGAGGCCGAAGCGGCCGCCCTCGGGCGGCTTTTCGGCACCGCCCCCGGTCGCGCCGGGTAAGGATGGCGCGCAAACGGGCTTTTCCGGCGCCCGGGGGCGGACTATATCAGCGCCCATGTTCGCAGAGTTCCTCAATCGCCTGATCGGCCCCGACCCAGAACAGCTGGATAATCCCGATGCGCGGCTGGCGCTTGCGGCGCTGCTGGTCCGGGTCGCCCGGACCGATGGCGATTATGCCAGCGAGGAAGCCCAGCGGATCTCGCGCATCCTCTCCGCCCGTTACGGCCTCAGCCCGGCACAGGCGCTCGAGCTGCGCGACCGGGCCGAGACGCTGGAGGCGCAGGCGCCCGATACCGTGCGCTTCACCCGCGCGATCAAGGATGCCGTGCCCTATGAGGATCGCGAGGGGGTGGTCGAGGCGTTGTGGGAGGTGGTGCTGGTCGACGGCATCCGCGACGAGGAAGAGGACGGGCTGCTTCGACTTGTCGCAAACCTGCTCGGCGTCAACGACCGCGACAGCGCGCTGGCCCGGCAGCGGGCAGAGGCACGGCTGGCCGGCTGAGGCCGCCCCTTCCGGAAACCGCCCGGGAACCGGAACCTTCATAAGAACAGATCCCATTTCTCGCCGCATAGGCGGATCGGCGCCCCCGGGCTCTGCCCGCAGCGGATCGGGGGTGCCGCGCTCGGGGATGCGCGACCTCGGGCCACGCTCAAATCCTGGGCGTCCGCCTATCAGGACACCGGTTCCCCGTTGCATTCAGGCGCGAATTGCGTCCTACTTCGGGCCCGAACAATAACTTGCCCCGGTTTTCGCGTGACAGACCCAACACCGCCCGTTCTCGACATTCGCAACCTGCACAAGAGCTATGGCGACCTTGAGGTGTTGAAGGGCGTCTCGATTTCTGCGCCGAAAGGCCATGTCGTGTCGCTGATCGGCTCGTCCGGATCGGGCAAATCCACCCTGCTACGCTGTGCCAACCTGCTCGAGGACAGCCAGCAGGGCGAGATCCTGTTCGAGGGCGAACCGGTCAAATGGCGCGGCCAGGGCCGCGGTCGCCATCCCTCCGACCGCCGTCAGGTGATCCGCATCCGCACCAACCTGTCGATGGTGTTCCAGCAGTTCAATCTCTGGGCCCATATGACGATCCTGCAAAACGTGATGGAGGCGCCCGTCACCGTGCTGGGCGAGGACCGGACCGTGGTCGAGGACCGCGCCCGGGCGCTGCTCGACAAGGTCGGCATCGGCGACAAATGCAGCGCCTATCCGGCCCAGCTTTCGGGCGGCCAGCAGCAGCGCGCCGCCATCGCCCGGGCGCTGGCGATGCAGCCGCGCGCGCTGCTGTTCGACGAGCCGACCTCGGCGCTCGATCCCGAATTGCAGCAGGAGGTGGTCAAGGTCATCAAGGTGCTGGCCGAGGAAGGCCGGACGATGATGCTGGTGACCCATGACATGCGGCTGGCCGCCGATGTCTCGGACCATGTCGTGTTCCTGCATCAGGGGCTGATCGAAGAGCAGGGCCCGCCCGGGCAGGTCTTCGGCGCGCCCGCCTCCGAGCGCCTGCAACAGTTTCTCAGCGCAACGGCCGCGTAAACGGCCATAAAAGACAACATGGGAGAATTCCGATGAAAAAGCTGATCCTTGGCGCCGCCGCCCTCGCGCTTTCGGCCGGCATGGCGCTGGCGCAGGACGTGGTGCGTCTGGCCACCGAGGGCGCCTACCCGCCCTACAACTTCATCAATGACGCAGGCGAGGTCGACGGGTTCGAGCGCGAGCTTGGCGACGAGCTCTGCAAGCGCGCCGAGCTGAACTGCACCTGGGTCACCAATGACTGGGATTCGATCATCCCGAACCTCGTCTCGGGCAATTACGACGCCATCCTCGCCGCCATGAGCATCAGCCCCGAACGCCAGGAAGTCGTCGCCTTCACCCAGCCCTACACGCCCCCCTCGCTGTCCGCCTATGCCGCGCTGAGCGATGACGTCGACCTGGAAAACAGCGTGATCTCGGCCCAGACCGGCACGATCCAGGCCAATCATGTGGTCGATACCGGTGCCACGCTGCTGGAATATCCGACCGCCGACGAATGCGTCGACGCCGTGCGCAATGGCGAGGCCGATGCGGTGCTGGCCGACAAGGACGTCCTGGTGCCGATCGTGAATGAGGGCGAGCTGATGTTCGTTGGCAAGGACACCGCGCTGAGCAACGGCATCGGCATGGCCTTCCGCAAGTCCGATCCCGCGCTGAAGGACAAGTTCGACACCGCGGTCCAGTCGATGAAGGACGACGGCACCCTGAATGAGCTCATCATCAAATGGATGGGCGAAGATTCGCCCCGCTGGTAACAAGACAGGTGCGGGCGGGGCGACCGGTTCGCCCTGCCCGGTTTTTCCCCCATGTTCGCATCCTGCGCCGATCCCTCCACCCTCGAAGGTCTGAACTGGCTTGCCTGCTACCTGACCAGCGGCAAGCACATGGCGTTCTACCAGTCCTTCCTGGTCGTGCTTGCCTTGCTGGCGGTGACCGCCCCGGCAGCGCTTCTGTTCGGCTTCGGCGGCGCCATGGCGGCGCGCTCGCGGATCTGGCCGCTGCGGATCCTGGGCCGCATCTATACGGCGATGGTCCGCGGCGTCCCCGATATCGTCTTCTTCCTGTTCGTGCCGGTCGCGATGGATCAGGGCTTCGAATGGCTCCGGCACAAGGTCAAGTGCCCCGACTGGACCGAGCCGGTCCGGCAGGGCAGCGATTTCGTGGTCTGCCCGGTGGCCAAGCTGCCGCTGTCGACCAGCCCGCAATGGGTACATGAAACCTACGGCTTCGCGCTGGCGGTGCTGGCCTTCGCCGTGGTCTTCGGCGCCTTCGCGGCCAATGTGCTTTACGGCGCGATGCGCGCGGTGCCGCGCGCCCAGATCGAGACCGCCGAGGCCTATGGCATGACAAGCCGCCAGTCCTTCTGGCGGGTGCTGGTGCCGCAGATGTGGATCTATGCGCTGCCGGGCCTGTCGAACCTGTGGATGATCCTGATCAAGGCCACGCCGCTTCTGTTCCTGCTGGGCGTGCAGGACATCGTCTACTGGGCGCGCGAGCTGGGCGGCACCAAGACCTCGATCTTCGCCTATCCGCATCCCGACTGGCGGCTCTACTACTTCCTCGGCCTGCTCATTTTCTATCTGTTGCTGACGCGGGTCTCCGAGGCGGTGCTGACCCGGCTGACGGCACGGCTTTCGCATGGCCAGGCGACGCTGGCGGGCGAAGCCCAGCGAAAGGCCGCGCAATGAGCTGCGTGCAGACATTCCATGATTACGCCTTCCGCTCGCTCGGCTATGGCGAGCGGCTGCTGCCGCGCTCGGATTTCACGCTGTGCGAGCAATTCACCCTGATCGGCTCGGGGCTGGTCTGGAACATCTATTTCGGGGCGCTCGCGCTGTTCTTCGGCTTCTTCCTCGCGACCGCGGTCGCGGTGGCGCGCGACAGTCGCTTTCTGGCCGTCCGCAAGCCTGCCGAATGGTTCATCTTCGTGTTTCGCGGCTCGCCGCTCTTCATCCAGTTCTTCCTCGCCTACCAGGCCTTCGTGCTGCTGCCCAGAAACGGGATCGAGCTGAACCTGATCTTCACCGAGATCACCGCCGAGACGGGCTGGCTGACACGGGCCTGGGCGGGGGCGCTGATCGTGCTGTTCCTGAACACCGCCGCCTATTCCGGCGAGATCTTCTACGGCGCGCTCCGCTCGGTGCCGAAGGGCGATCTCGAAGCCGCCGACGCCTATGGCATGGCGGGCTGGAAAAGATTCCGGCGGATCGTCTGGCCCACGATGTTGCGGCTGGCCTGGCCCGCCTATACCAACGAGGCGATCTTTCTCTTCCACGCCACGACGCTGGTTTACTTTTCCGGCTTTCCGGCCTGGCAGCAGAAGGGCGACGCGCTTTACTATGCCAATTACTTCGCCGACAAGACCTTCAACCCCTTCATCCCCTATCCCATCGTGGCCTTCTATTTCATCCTCGTGACCCTTGCGATCATCGGCCTGTTCGGGCTGATCAACCGCCATTTGAACCGCCACATGCCGCCCGAAACCCGGCCGCGCCTGAGGATCCGCCCGCAGGTCATAAGATGAGCGCCTGGCTTCGCGACAATCCCGAGATCCGGACCATCCGGATGGCCGCCTGCGACCTGAACGGACAGGCGCGCGGCAAGCGCGTGCCCTCGCGCTTTGCCGGCAAGATCGAGGAAGAGGGCACCCGGTTTCCGCTCTCGGTGCTGAATCTCGACATCTGGGGCGAGGATATCGAGGGCAGCCCGCTCGTCTTCGAGACCGGCGATGCCGACGGCGTGCTGCGCCCGACCGGGCGCGGCTTCGTGCCGATGCCCTGGCTCGATGCGCCGACCGCACTTCTGCCCCTGTGGATGTTCGACGAACGGGGCCGCCCCTTCGAGGGCTGCCCGCGCCATGCTCTGGCGGTGGTGCTCGAGGAATATGACAAGCGCGGCTGGGCGCCGCAGGTCGCGACCGAGCTTGAATTCTACCTGATCGACGACAGCGCCGCGGTGCTGCACCCGCCGCGCTCGCCGCGCTCGGGCAAGCGCCGCGAGGCGGGCGAGATCCTGAGCCTGCGCACGCTCGACGCCTTCGACGCCTTCTTCACCGATCTCTACGACGCCTGCGAGGCGATGGACATTCCCGCCGATGCCGCGATCTCGGAGGCCGGGACCGGGCAGTTCGAGATCAACATGATGCACGGCCCCGCGATGAAGGCCGCCGACGATGCCTGGCTGTTCAAGCTTCTGGTGCGCGGCATGGCGCGGCGCCACGGCTTCGCCGCCAGCTTCATGGCCAAGCCCTATGCCGACGATGTCGGCAACGGAATGCACACCCATTTCTCGGTGCTGGATGCGCAGGGCCACAACATCTTCGACGATGCCAGCCCCGAGGGCTCGGGCTTCCTGCGCCAGGCGGTGGCGGGCTGTCTGGCCGCCCTGCCCGACATGACGCTGGTGCTCGCACCCCATGCCAACAGCTATACCCGGCTGGTGCCCGGCAACCATGCCCCCACCGGCATCTGCTGGGCGCATGAGAACCGCACCGCCGCCATCCGCATTCCCGGCGGCAGCCCCCGCGCCCGCCGGATCGAGCACCGCGTCGCGGGCGGCGACATCAACCCCTATCTGATGATCGCGGCGATCCTCGGTGCGGCGCTGCAAGGGGTCGAGGAACAACTGGTGCCGCCGCCGCCCATCACCGGCAATGCCTATGAGCTCGACCTGCCGCAAATCCCGACCTGCTGGCAAAGCGCCATCGACTCCTTCGAGCAGAGCCCGCGCATGGCCCGGATCTTCCGGCGCGGCCTGATCCGCAACCTCACGATGACCAAGCGGCAGGAAGCGCGCCGCATCGCGGATCTCGACGAGGAGGCGCAGATGGCGCTGTATCTCGACACGGTCTGAGGCGCCGTCCCCGGAGGCGCTGCGCGGGGGCTTGCCCGACTGCCGCCCCAGGATTAGGTTGGGCGCACCTAATCAAGAGACTCCCATGCAGATCGGTATCCTGCAGACAGGCCACGCGCCCGACGCGCTTCGCGCGGCGCATGGCGACTATCCCGACATGTTCGTCCGGCTGCTCGCGGGCCACGGCTTCGAGTTCCGGACCTGGCCCGTGCTCGACATGGCATTTCCGCCCTCGGTCCATGCCGCCGAAGGCTGGCTGATCACCGGATCGCGTTTCGGCACCTATGAGGATCACGCCTTCATCCACCCGCTGGAAGATTTCATCCGCCAGGCCCATGCCGAAGGCGTGCCGCTGGTCGGGATCTGCTTCGGGCATCAGATCATCGCCCAGGCCCTGGGCGGCCGGGTCGAGAAATTCGCGGGCGGCTGGTCGGTCGGAGCGCGCGACTACCGGATCGAGGATCGCGACTACCGGCTGAACGCCTGGCATCAGGATCAGGTGGTCGTGCCGCCCTCGGGCGCCGAGACCGTCGGCAGCACGCCCGGCTGCGCCCATGCCGCGCTGATCTATGACGACCGTGCCTATACCGTGCAGCCGCATCCGGAATTCGACCCCGCCTTCGAGCGGGGGCTGATCGAGCAGCGCGGCCCTGGCGTGGTGCCCGATGACAGGCTGGCCGAGGCCCGGGCCCGGCTCGACCAGCCCACCGACTCGGCCGCGATGGCCGCGCGGATCGCCCGTTTCTTCACCGAAAGGCGCTGAGCCATGCAAGACTGGCGCGACCAGCTTCCCGAGGCCGCCCTCACCTATCTCGAAGGGCGCCGCCTCGACGAGGTCGAGTGCATCGTGGCCGATCTCGCGGGCGTGGCCCGTGGCAAGGCGATGCCCGCGGCCAAATTCGCCACCCAGACCCGGTTCTACCTGCCGAACTCGATCTTCCAGCAGACCATCACCGGCGACTGGGCCGATATCGAGGGCCGGGCCTTCACCGAGCCCGACATGATCCTGACCCCCGATTTCAGCACAGCCTCGGCCGCGCCCTGGGCCAGCGACTGCTCGCTTCAGGTCATCCATGACGTCTTCGACCAAGAGGGCGAGATGGTGACGACCGCGCCGCGCAATGTGCTCAAGCGCATCATCAGCCTGTACAATGACCGGGGCTGGATCCCGATCGTCGCGCCCGAGATGGAATTCTTCCTCGTCGCGCGCAATACCAACCCCTCGGAACCGGTGCAGCCGCCGATGGGCCGGTCCGGCCGGCGCGCTGCGGGCCGTCAGGCCTATTCGCTGAGCGCGGTCGACGAATACGGTCCGGTGATCGACGACATCTACGATTTCGCCGAGGCCCAGGGGCTGGAGATCGACGGCATCCTGCAGGAAGGCGGCGCGGGCCAGGTGGAACTCAACCTGCGCCATGGCGATCCGGTCAAGCTTGCAGACGAGATCTTCTACTTCAAGCGGCTGATCCGCGAGGCGGCGATGCGGCACGACTGCTACGCCACCTTCATGGCCAAGCCCATCGAGCACGAGCCGGGCTCGGCGATGCATATCCACCATTCGGTGGTCGATGCGAAAACCGGGCTGAACATCTTCTCGAATGCCGATGGCAGCGAAAGCTCCGCCTTCCTGCATTTCATCGCCGGGCTGCAGACCCACATGCCCTCGGTGATCGCGCTGCTCGCGCCCTATGTGAACAGCTACCGCCGCTACGTTCCCGATTTCGCAGCGCCCATCAACCTGCTCTGGGGGCGCGACAACCGCACCACCGGGCTGCGGGTGCCGGTCTCGGAACCCGAGGCACGGCGGGTCGAGAACCGGCTCGCGGGGATGGACTGCAACCCCTATCTCGGCATCGCCGCCTCGCTCGCCTGCGGCTATCTCGGGCTGATCGAAGGCCAGGAGCCGCGCCCGGAATTCACCGGCGACGCCTATTCGGGCGACGAGGACATCCCCCGCAACGTGGCCGAGGCGCTTGATCTCTTCGAGGGGGCCTCGCCGATGCGCGAGGTGCTGGGCGAGGAATTCTGCACCGTCTACTCGGCAGTCAAGGAGCTGGAATACAAGCAGTTCCTGCAAGTCATCAGCCCCTGGGAACGCGAACATCTGCTCTTGAACGTATGAACCTTCTCTTCGCCAATGACCGCCGCGGGGTCTATCCGGCCAGCTGGTATGCCGAGACCACGCCGCCGCTGCCGCCCTTCGCGCCGCTCGATGGCGACCGGCGCGCCGATATCTGCATCGTCGGCGGCGGCTACACGGGCCTTTCGGCCGCGCTGCATCTGGCCCAGGCCGGGCGCGACGTGGTGCTGGTCGAGGCGCACCGGGTCGGCTTCGGTGCCTCGGGGCGCAATGGCGGACAGGTCGGGTCGGGGCAGCGGCTGCACCAGGACGCGCTGGAACGGATGCTGGGCGACGGGCCCGCGACCCGGCTCTGGCATCTGGCCGAGGACGCCCGGACGCTGGTCTCCGATCTGATCGCCCGCCATGACATCGCCTGCGACCTGCGCCCCGGCATCGTCTATGCCGAATGCACCGCGCGCGGCACCCGCGACGCCCATGCCTATGCCGAAAAGCTGCGACGCGACTACGATTACGACCTGCTCGAACCGCTGAGCCGCGACGCGCTGCAGTCCATCGTCGGCGCGCCCTGCTATCGCGGCGGGGTGCTCGACTGGGGCAGCAGCCATCTGAACCCGCTGGCCTATGCGCTGGGGCTGGCCCGGGCGGCCGGGCGGGCAGGCGCCACCATCCACGAGGCCACGCTGGTCGAGCGGGTCGATGCAGGGTCGGTCGTGGTGACGGATCGCGGCCGCATCATCGCCGACCGGGTGATCCTTGCCGCCAACGGCTATCTCGGCGGGCTCGAGCGGCATGTCGCGGCCCGGGTGATGCCGATCAACAATTACATGGTCGCAACCGAGCCCCTGGGCGAACGCGCGGCCTTGGTGCTGGCCCGCGACGTGGCGGTCGCCGACAGCCGCTTCGTCGTCAACTATTTCCGGCTCTCGCCCGATGGACGTCTGCTGTTCGGCGGCGGCGAGAGCTATGGCTACCGCTTTCCCGACGACATCCGCGCGCTGGTGCGCAAACCGATGCTGAAGGTCTTTCCGCAGCTTGCGGATGTCGCGCTGACCCATGCCTGGGGCGGCACGCTCGCGATCACCCGCTCGCGGCTGCCCTGCCTTGCCACACCGGCGCCGGGGATCTTCTCTGCCTCGGGCTTTTCGGGCCATGGCGTGGCGATGGCAACGCTGGCCGGCCGGGTTCTGGCCGAAGCCGCACAGGGCGACAGCGCGGCTTTCGAGACCTTCGCCCGCATCCCCTGCCGCCCCTTCCCGGGAGGCGGCGCCTTCCGTACACCGCTTCTGGCGCTGGCCATGGCCTGGTATGCTCTGAGGGACACAACGGGCATCTGATCGCTGCCTTCGCCATCCTGTCACATCTGTCGGGCAGATCCGCGCGCATATCGTCCCACAGGAAAACGACATGAGGAGATGGCGCCGAATGACCTGTTCCCGCAATGTCTATGACGCCGAGCCGATCCCCGAGAGCGCCGGCGCCGAGATCGAACGCCTGCTGCAAAGCGGCGATTTGTTCCGCTATACCGCCGCATCCAATGCGCCGGTGACGCTGCTCGAACGCGATTTCGCCGCCATGATCGGCCTGCCCTATGCGCTGGCGGTCTCATCCTGCTCGGCGGCCCTGTTCCTTGCGCTCAAGGCGCTGGACCTGCCGCGCGGCGCGCGGGTCCTGGTCCCGGCCTTCACCTTCGCCGCCGTGCCCTCGGCGGTCTTGCATGCCGATTGCGTACCGGTCCTGGTCGAGGTCGGACAGGATTTCCGGATCGACCTCGATGATTTCGCAACCCGGATCGACGAGGACATCGCCGCCGTCCTGATCAGCCACATGCGCGGGCACACCTCTGACATGGACGCCATCGCCGCCGCCTGCGCGGCGCGCGGGCTGCCGCTGATCGAGGATGCGGCGCATTCTCTGGGCACGCTCTGGCATGGCCGCAAGATCGGGACGCTGGGCCGGATCGGCTGCTTTTCCTTCCAGTCCTACAAGCTGGTCAATGGCGGCGAGGGCGGGATGCTGGTCACCGACGATCCCGATCTGATCGCCCGCGCCGTGATCATGTCGGGCGCCTACGAGCATAACTGGAAAAAGCATGACGGACTGGCGGCCAGCTTTGCCCGCTGGCAGAACCGACTGCCGCTTTACAACATGCGCATGCAGAACCTCTCGGCCGCGGTGATCCGTCCGCAACTGCCCGAGATTCCGCGCCGGGTCCGCGACGGGCGGGCGGGGCACGACCACGTGGCGGCGGCTCTGAACCGCTCGCCCTGGCTTTCGGTGCCGCCGCCGCTGCCGCCCGAAACCCGCGCCCCGGATTCGATCCAGTTCAACCTGGTCGGCTTCAGCGAGGATGACGAGGCTCGCGCCTTCCAGGCCGAAGCCGCCGCGCGTGGGGTGCAGGTGCAGGTCTTCGGACTTGCCACCGACAATGCCCGGGCATTCTGGAACTGGGGCTTTCTCGAGGGGCTGCCGGGCGGGCGGCAACGCGATCTTCCGAAGACCCGGGCGATGCTTATGCGGGCCTGCGACGCGCGCCTGCCCGCGCATCTGCCGCGCGCCGAGCTCGACCGCATCGCCACGATGCTCGTGGCCGCTGCCGAGGCGGTGAAAGGCGCCGATGCGCGCGCCTACGGCACTTGACCCGGTTGACACGGCAGGGCCCTGCGGCGACAAGGTGACAGTAAAAAAAGCGCCCGGAAAAAAAAACCGGGCGCCAGTCGCGGAACGAGGGACAGTGAAGCAGGACGAAACCGTTCCGGGGCTCCGTCCTTCTTCTGTGAGATGGTGACTCTGCTGCGGCTTGTCCAGTTCGATCATGCAAGTGTGATCTGAGCGGGCCTCGCCTGCCTGCATGGGCCGATGCCGGCCCTCAGCCCTCCTCCGGACCGGCAGCCTGCGCCTCTGCCGCCGCATAAAGCGCCACCGCCGCCGCATTCGAGACATTGAGCGAGCCGAACCCGCCCGCGGCCGGGATCCGCACCAGCCCGTCGCAGGTCTTGCGCGTCAGTTCGCGCAGGCCCGGCCCCTCGGCGCCCAGCACCAGCCCGACCGGCGCGGCGCAAGGCCCGCCAAGCCCCTCGGCCAGCGTCTGCCCGGCCTCGCCGTCCAGCCCAAGCAGCCTGTAGCCCATCTCCTTCAGCTCCTCCATCGCCCGGGCCAGATTCGGCACGCGCAGATAGGGCTGGCGTTCCAGCGCCCCCGAGGCGGTCTTGGCCAGCGCCCCGGTCTCGGGCGCGGAATGGCGATGAGGCGCGATCACCGCACGGGCGCCGAACACCTCGGCCGAGCGCAGGATCGCGCCGACATTATGCGGGTCGGTCACCCGGTCCAGCAGCACAGTCAGGGCCGGACCCTGCCCCGGCTCGCAGACCGCGCCGAGCGTGCCCCAGTCCAGCGGCTTCACCTCGAGTGCCGCGCCCTGATGCACCGAGTCCGGATCGAGCGGCGCGGCAAAGCGGCGCGGGTCGCTGATCTCGGGCGCGATCCCGGCGGCGGCGATGGCCGGAGCAAGCCGGTCGGCCGCGTTCCGCGTCACCACCAGCCGCAGCTTTTCGCGCCGGGGATTCTCCAGCGCATCGCGCACAGCGTGCAGCCCGAACAGCCAGACGGTTTCAGCCGCCGCGGCCCTCCGCGCACGTTCCTTCTCGATGACCCAGGTGGGTTTCTTGGCCACGTCATTGCCCCTTTCCGACAGGCGGCGACCATGGCGCCTCGGCGACGCCGCCGCAAGGGATTTTCCTGTTGACGCGCCCGCGCGCCTTGCGTATCCAGCGCCTCACTCAGGGCGACGCGCTGCAAGGTGCGGCAGCGGACTGTAAATCCGCCGGGGAGACCCACGCCTGGTTCGATTCCAGGGTCGCCCACCATTTACCCTTTATTTACAGGGGAAAATGGTGACATTCCGATACTCCCAGTCATCGCCTGGCAGGACTGTTTCGGGCATGGGAACAGCGTATACTCACGAATTCGTGGCCGCATGTCGCAGCATCAAAGCCGTCGCGGCTCGCACGGTCATTGACTGTTAGGGTCCAGACTCATTGAGTTTCACAGCCAGAACAAGACGTTTGCGGCGAGCATGATCGCAGAGAAGAAGGTTTCCGGGCACCGGTCGTATCGGGTGGCGACACGCCTCCAATCCTTCAACCGCCTGAACATGATCTCGATGCGGTTGCGCCGTTTGTACCGCCTCTTGTCGTATTTCACCGCCTTCTTGCGGGATTTCCGGCCGGGGATGCAAACCTTTATCTCCTTGTCTTTCAACGCTTCTCTGAACCAATCGGCATCATAGCCCCGATCGGCCAGAAGCCAGCCTGCCTTCGGCAGACTGGCCAGCAGCGCCGCCGCGCCGGTATAATCGTTTGTCCACTTAATCTTCTTGGCTATCGAATGACATGACGGTTTCGATGGGTCGTCGCCCCATGTTTCGGTAACCCAGATGCGGGCGCTCGGTGTTGTAGTGGACGAGCCAGGCGTTGAGATCGGCCTGGAGGGCCTCGACAGTCTCGTAGAAGGTCTCGCGCATCTTCACGCGGAAGAACTCCTCCAGCACCGTGCCATTGAACCGCTCGACGAGGCGCTCAGCAATGTGACACGAAAGTCGGTTTTGCTTGGCATCTTACAATATTGGAAGTGGCGCGCTGGGGAGAACTAAAATTCTCCATCCTGATCAATGATGTGTGGTGGAAAACACGTGCGAAACGTGCCATTGGATATCCATCGCTTGAAGCCGTCGATGAAAAACGGCTGCGCCACTTCCCTTCAAGATGAGCCGAACTCCGAACACCTTGGTCCGCTGCGCGCACGCTCACCGCCGTTCGTCCCGGGCGAGGCGAAGGACCGCAAGCAACCCCAAAACGGCCGCCCCCAGGGCGCAGCCGTGACGAACTTGTCCCATAGGCCCGCCGGGGCGTGGAGGTTACCTCGAGCCGCCAGGTGGACAGCCCTCTGCTGCCCGAATTGCTGATGCAAATCCCCGCGGGCAAAGAGCTCTCCACTGTCACCGCGGATGGCGCCTGTGACACAAGGCGATGCCAGGCCGCGATCACCTAACGCGCTGCCGATGCGTTCATCCCCAGACGCCGCAACGGGCACGCATCACCATCATGAACCGCTTCAACGCACTCGGTGCCGCCGAGATCGAAGCTGTCGCATGAAACCGCGAGGGTAAGGGAAGGTCTCCTTTTGTCACGCAATAGCGCAACAACGCCGAAATGACAGGCCGGCGCGATCAAGAAATTAAGAGTGCTTCAACGCATCACCCTTATGCATCTTGCGGACACTGCCACGGAGGCGATGATGTGGTTCAGGCAACGCTCAAATTCTCATGGTTCAAAGACTGTCTGAGCTACCCCCCGAAATTCGGACAGTGACGTAAGCTACGATTTGCAGTCTGCTGATCTTCGACGAGAAGGAGATCAGAGATGTCGAAACGCAAGCAGCACGCGCCTGAGTTCAAGGCGAAGGTCGCGCTGGAAGCCCTGAAGGGTGAAGAGACGGCGGCCGAGCTGGCGAGCCGGTTCGGAGTGCATCCGACGATGATCCATCAATGGAAGCGCGCCCTGCTCGAAGGCGCGTCCGGCGTGTTCGAGCGCGGTGGCCGCAAGAGACCCGAGATCGACGAGGAGCAGGTGAAGGAGCTCCACGCCAAGATCGGGGAGCTGGCGGTGGCCAACTCTTTTTTGGAACGAAAGCTGAAGCCCTGGGGCGGGAAGTGAGGCGCGGTATGATCGAGCCTGACCATCCTCAGCTGTCCATCGGTCAGCAGTGCAGGCTGCTGTCGATTGCGCGCTCGTCCTATTACTACGAGCCGAAGGGAGAGACCGCACAGAACCTCGGCCTGATGCGGCAGATCGACGAGCAGTTCCTGTAGACGCCGTTCTTCGGTGTCCGCCAGATGACCTGGCACCTGCGCAATGACGGGCATCTCGTGAACGAGAAGCGAATACGCCGGCTAATGCGCCTCATGGGGCTGATGCCGATTTACCAGAAGCCCAACACGAGCAGGCCGGCGAAAGGACACAAGACCTATCCTTACCTTCTGAAAGGGCTGCACGTGGATCGTCCGAACCAGGTCTGGTGCTCGGACATCACCTACCTGCCCATGCGCCGCGGGTTCCTATACCTCATAGCGATCATGGACTGGCACACGCGCAAGGTTCTATCCTGGCGGATCTCGAACACCCTGGAGGCCGACTTCTGCGTCGAAGCACTGAGCGAGGCCATCCACAAGTTCGGCCCGCCCGAGATCATGAACACGGATCAGGGCAGCCAGTTCACGTCCTGCGCCTGGACCGACCGGCTCCGCCGATCCGGTGTGCGCATCTCGATGGATGGGAAAGGCCGATTCCTCGACAACATCTTCATCGAGCGGCTGTGGCGAACCCTGAAATACGAATGCGTCTACCTGCATGCCTGGGAGACCGGATCAGAGACGAAAGGGGCTATCCGGAAATGGATGACCTTCTACAACCACCAGCGTCCTCACTCAGCCCTCGGCGGCAAGCCACCGGCGCTGGTTTATTGGCAGAGAAATGATATCAACAAACCCGATCAGCAGGTGCAAAGAGTAGCTTAAATTACGCCAGATACTGTCCAACCGATGGGGAGTAGCTCAGTCAACAAAGCGGATGCGATCATTCAGATTGTAGAGCGCACCCAGGCAGTGATCCACTTCACGCCCGACGGCATGATTCTGGATGCAAATAACACCTTCCTGCGTGTTCTAGGTTATACCGCGGCCGAAGTCGTTGGCCGGCACCACAGCATGTTTGTACAGGAGGAGTATCGCCACTCTCAGGCGTACCGGCAGTTTTGGGACCGCCTGCGCGCCGGAGACTTTTTCTCGGACGAGTTTCCGAGGATCACCAAGAACAACAAAGTCATTTGGATTTCCGCAACCTATGCCCCCGTTTTTGACGAAGACGGCAAAGTGGCCCAGATTACGAAGATCGCGACAGAGATAACCCGACAGCACGAAACGCTCCGCACGATTTCGAAAGGCCTCGAGGCGCTCAGCAGTGGCGACTTGACGTATCGCATTGATCTATCTTCTCAGGACCGAATGAAGGAGTTGGCGGACAGCTTCAACGCCGCTTCGGAGAAGATGGCGAACTTGATCAGGCAGGTCAAAAGCGTGTCTGAGACCATCGACGGAATGTCAAAAATAGTTTCCGGGAATGCCGATGAACTGTCCCGCCGTACCGAAACGCAGGCTGCCACCCTGGAACAGACGGCTGCGGCGGTCGATCAACTAAACCACGCCGCCAAAACAGCCGCGAACTATGCGTCCGAAGTCGCCCGCGAGGCCGAGGACACCAAGAAAGCAGCGGGGGACAGCAGCAAGGTTGTCAATGACGTAACCGCAGCCATGCAACGGATAGAAGAATCTTCAAAGTCGATTTCCCAAATCGTATCGGTGATCGACGACATCGCGTTTCAGACGAACCTACTTGCGTTGAACGCCGGGGTCGAGGCGGCGCGTGCAGGGGAAGCAGGGCGCGGCTTTGCGGTGGTTGCATCCGAGGTTCGGCAGCTGGCGCAGCGGTCTGCGGAATCCGCGAAGGAAATTAAATCCCTGATAAATCAGAGCAGCGAATACGTACATGATGGAGCGAACTTGGTGGGCAAGGCCAGCGGCGAACTTGGCGGAATTTTCAGTAGCGTCGACCTGATAAGCGAACGCATTCGAGAGGTCGTGAGCGGCCTGCAGGAGCAGACAACATCGCTCGCGGAAATCAATACCGCAGTCTCGCATATGGATACGGTAACGCAGAAAAACGCAGCCATGGTCAATGAAGCCGCCGGTGTGACATTGGAGCTATCGAAAAACAGCTCATTCTTGTCTGATGCGATTTCGATTTTCACGGTCGCACCAACACACATGGCTTTGCGCTAAAGATCTGCCTGTTGGGTCATAATCTCCTGATTAGGCTGCAGACCCATTGATTTCAGGCATTTGGCATGATTCAGGCTCCGCAAGGGCTCTGTTGCACAAAGCTCGTGGGCGATTCACCTCGTGAATCCAGCGTGATAGCTGGAGGGGATGAGCAGCCCATCCACCCCGACCTACAAGATCAAGAACTGGCGGTCCTATAACGAAGCGCTCAAGCGCCGGGGCTCGCTGACGATCTGGTTCGATCCCGAGATGACGTGGGAGGCCGGGCCGATCGGCAAGCGCGGCCGGCAGCCCACCTACAGTGACGCCGCCATCCAGACCTGCCTGACGATGAAAGTCCTGTTTGGCATGGTCGACATTGGAGCGCCATTGGTCCGAGCGAAAATGTCGACCCGGCAGACGACAGGCTTCGTCGAGAGCCTTCTGCAGTTGAGCGGGCTGGACTGGTCGGTGCCGGATTTCAGCACGCTGTCACGCCGCCAGAAGACCCTGAACGTGAACATTCCGTATCGGGGATCGGAGGGACCGCTGCACCTGCTGATCGACAGCACCGGCATCAAGGTCGAGGGTGAAGGCGAGTGGAATGCGCGCAAGCATGGCGGCGCCAAACGCCGCATCTGGCGCAAGGTTCACCTCGGGATCGATGAGAAAACACTGGAAATCCGGGCGGTGGAGTTCACCAGCAGCGATATTGGCGATGCCCCCATGCTGCCGGAACTGCTCGACCAGATCCCGCTCGATCAGGAGATCGACAGTGTCACCGCAGATGGTGCCTACGACACGCGCAAGTGTCACGACACCATTGCCGACCGGGGCGCCCACGCCGTCATTCCTCCGCGAAAAAATGCCAAACCCTGGAAGCCTGGCAGCGCAGGCGCGATTGCCCGCAACGAGGCGCTGCGCGCATCGAAACGCCTGGGCCGGAAGATCTGGCGGAAGTGGAGTGGCTACCATCGCAGAAGTCGGGCCGAAACCAAGATGCACTGCATGAAGCTGTTGGGCCAACGCCTGATGGCGCGGGAGCCTGACCGGCAGGTTGCCGAGCTTCAGGTTCGTGTCGCCGTCATGAACGGCTTCACCGCGCTCGGCATACCCGTGACCGAGGCCGTGGCATAAGTGTGTCCGGGAAAGGGGTAGCTCCGTCGTCAGCGGCTTTGTGCAACAGAGCCGCTTTCAGCGAGTGGTAGTGAATTTGTCACTCGTGCAGCAAATGGTCGGATTCCGCCCAGACTTCCGAGATCCAGCTGACTCTGCGTCGAGACGCGACGAAGGTCCGCTCTGGAGAAGCTCAGGCGGTTCCAGCAACGACTCCGGATGTCGGCTTCCCGCCCTACGCCCCACACAGGCGCCCGGTCAGCGCCACCAGATCCCGCTTCTCGGCTGCGGACTGCACAAGCCCGTAGTTCGCGGCGATCCGTCGAAACCGCAGGACATACTGACAGCGGAACTCTCAGGCCCGGCGGCGTGTGACCGCCTCGCCGATCCGCCGCCCGATCTCGCCTGGCGAGGGGGCGATCCATCCGATCAGGGCGACCAGGACGATCCAGGGCGGGATGACGTTGACGATGACTGTCTCGACGCGCTCGGCGCGGAGGCGGTTCTCGGATTGCTCCTGGCGGATCTCGCGGGCGCGCGGCCGCACGATGGAAGGGGCATTCTCGACCTTCTGGCCCTGGACGTTCTCGGCCCCGGCCTGGACATTGGCGGCGACCTGCGGCCCGAGCGGCACCGGCAGCCCGCCGCAGCCTGCCAGCAGCAGCAGCAGCAGCACGAGGAGGAGCGCCCTCATGCGCCCGACCAGCGGAACGGCGCCCCGGCCGGCACGCCGTCGAGCCCCTCATGGCAGAGCTGGCGGGCCTTGTTGCGGCGGATCGCGAGGCCGCGCACGCCCTTGCCGCCCGCAAAGCGCCAGCGCGGAAGCTCGTCGCAGGCGCCGCGCAGGTCGCCCGCATTCAGCTTGCGGATGCGGTCACGGTCAGACCCGGACCCGCAAGCGTTGAAAGCTCTGGAGGGAGGCAAATTCGTCTCGCAGTCGGAAATGCCCTTTTCCGAGGTGGCGGACAGACACCCGCTCCAACGCAACCACGTCGCATCCAGCCAGCTGCGCCAATTGCCCTATCGCGACCTTCTCCCCGCGGAACAGGGGATCGATCGGAAAGGCGATGTCGCCGCAGAATCTTTGCATGGAGCTTGCGCCGCCCCTCGCCGCGAGTCGGGACAATAAGGACGATGCCCGCTCGAACGCATCATGCCGCACAGTCAGCGGCAACTTAGGAAAGGTAGTTCCGGGGATGGCAGGGAGGCTCTTGGCCAAACGAGACTTCCGGGATCAGGCAAAGGCAGGAATGCCCTTACCTTACGATCGCGAGCTCAACTGGGCAACGCCACTCCGTGTTCTGTAAGTTCCGCCTGCTGGGTCAGCAATGTGACACGAAAGTCGGTTTTGCTTGGCATCTTACATCTTGGAAGTGGCGCGCTGGGGAGGGTCGTATTTTCCGCGCCTCCTCAGCGCCTTGCGTTGCAACGCCCCCGAAACCGGCGACCAATGAAATCAATCGGTTGAGGTGGCGGATGCAACGCAGGTCCGGAGCATCAAAGACCATGCGGCAGGCCCCATCCAGGCGGTTGCTCCGCCCAGCACGAACGTCCGATGCCCGGTCTCGTGCTTGCTGACGCTTTTCAGACGACCCCCGAACCCGGCTCCCGCCCGGCCAGAGGTTCCAACCGTCCGTTGTCCATCACCCTTGCGTCAGATCGAAGATCGCGCGGTCGCCGCTGATCCGGCGGACATAGTCGATCTGTCGGCCGTCCCAGTGATAGCGGTAATGATCGGCCTGGCGCGGCGGCTCGACCACATCAGGCCAGAACGCGCCGATGCAGGCGCCCTCGGGGTTGCGGACGCTGGGATAGACGATCCCGTTCGCAGCCTGCGCGCGTAACTCCGCCGCGAGCGCTTGCGGTGCGGCGTAGCTTGCCGGATCCGGATCGAGATAGGCCTCTGCCCCGCCGCCGCGCAGGTCAACCAGATCGGCATCGACCGCGCCGACCAACTCGCGGACCTCGGAGACCCAGCCCTCCGCCTCGTGGCTGTCGGCATAGACGCGCGCCATGTGATAGCAGTGCTCGCGTAGCGCCGTTTCCAGCGTGTCGCCCGCGTAATAGACGCCATAGGAACCGTCGGAAAACCGCGTCGGCCGGTCCTTCGAGACATGCACGAAGGGCGCCATCACCCAGGACATGCCCTCGCCGCCCCGGCGCCGGTGCGCAGGCACCAGCGACAGATCGCCATGGCTTTCCGCAAGGCGCGGATTGGTCCGCTGCACCGCCGCAGAGATCAGTTCCCAGTCGCGCGGATCGGCGATGTCGTCATAAAGGTCGATGGGCGGGAAATGGGACAGGACCAGGCGATAAGTCTGTGCCCAGGCGACGCGCGCCGTGGGGAAGGTCACCACCCGCCCCGCGCGCTGTCGAGATAGGCCCGGACGCGCTGGAGGTCGTCCATGCCGCCTTGCCGCATCACGTCGAGCGGAGACCGGCCGCCGAAAGCTTCGTTCGGCTTGGTCACCCAAGCGTATCCGCGGGCAGGCTCCTGAAACAGGATCCGCAGCGCCTTGTGGATCCCCAGAAGGTTCGACATGCGGTCCGCCAGATCGCGGCCGACGCGGCCGTAATCGCCCGCGCGCCATCGCCGGTAGGTCTTGACCGACAGGCCCCCAAGCAGCGTGGCTGCATCCTCATCGCGGACGCCCCAGCGCTCCATCAGGTTAAGCACCGCACGCTGAAGGGCGGCGGTCTCTTCGGGGGAATAGCCTACGCCTGGCGCAGGGCTTTCCTGAAACTCCACGGGTTGCAGCATCGCGCGCCTCCTTTGTCTCCAAAGTAACGCATCGAGGACAAAAGTCCACAAAGGGTTTCCGGAGCGTTCGATTGACACTGTCGTGTCGGCGGGCGGGCCCGTCACGATGAAGACGAAGTGCCGGTCAATGATGGGACAGTCGTCCGCAGCACGCAGCGTCACGAGGGCATGGTCCTCGGCCTCACTTTCTGGAGGCCATTGATTCCCGAAGACAGTGCCATGCACGATGTTCTTGATATAGCCGCTATTTACACCGCATTTTATCCTGTCTCATGTGATTTCGGTGTCTCAGTTTCTTTGCGCAGTCTTTGCGGCGCGCCCTTGGCGCTGCCCATGTCTGATCATCCCCTGCCACCCGCTGCCACAGGAACCGTACCTAGGACGGCGCCGAGGTCCTGATCGATGTGTGGGAACTGCCGTGAACGGCCCTGATGCCCGCACCTGCGGCACGCCCCAAAACAGCATCAAGGCGCCCGAACACTACCAAGCAGAAGATCATGCGGATACGAGAGATCGGCCACCAACTGCTCGTGCAGTGAGGTGCCCCCTTGACAGCGGAAAAGCGCATGCAGTCATACTAAATCTACAGAAATTAAACGTCATCTCTTCTGATAAGGGGAGCTTATACGGAAGAGGCTATTAGGTATTTTGTCCATCCTTGTTGTAGAGTTGATCTCCACCGAAACACGCCCACTTCCAGAACCGGTTAAAATCCACCCCTTAAGGAAGACGGGTTGATTATTAAATACTAATGCAACCTTCCCTCGGTAGGCGCCGCTCGGCCTTGCAAAAATATACGTCTCCCTGTCCCTGCGCGATGCGCCTGAAATGGCGTCGTTTCCCGCAATCCCCAAAGGTCCGCTGAGGAGTGGCTGAAAGGGTGAACTTTCGTAATCAGAAAAAGTTGGCCCCTCGTTGTTCTTCGGGTCGAATACAGCCAAAGTTCGCCCATCACAAACTATCACCACATCCTTGGGAATATCATACTCAAGGCGTATCCGCCCGGGGCGCGAAATATAGAAAACCCCCCTCTGCACCTCACCGCTTTCATACCTCTCGACGAATCGCCCCGTCAAGTTTTCATTCTCCACAAGCCACTTGTGTGCCAATGTAACATCCACATCGGCTGAAGCGACACAGGGAGCAATAAAGATGTAAAAAAAACAATATATTAATAGTCGCACACTCACCCCTCCAAACATCACATATGGCGCGTTGCGCCGATTATACACCAGCACACAGAAAGCGAACACCAAAAGCGACGCCACGTCCCACGCGCACTTTCAATTTCGGAACAAAAAAATGGAAAACGACGAAAGATTATCAGCTCTGGAAAAGACCCTAAATTCCGCCCTCGCACCCTTCAGGTTTGCGCTTCGAGCAATCAGAAAACTGTTCAGCGTTGGCGGGCTTGCCTCAATTTTTTTAATCTTAAATATAATTTACTTTGCGTCCGAATTTGTAGAAAACTGGACGCGCAGAGTTATTGAGAGCAATAGAGTTTCCGGCAGCATCTCCGCAATGCAGGGCCTTGTGCTTGATATGGAAAGAACTTTGCAGAAGGTTGTCGCCCAGTACGACCACCAAGATCTTCCACTATTTGTCGCAAATCACGAAAGAAATCGTCATTTCTGCATGACTGCCGCTAATGGCGCCTTCAATCAGAACGGCATATCCCCTCACGCCATCTCCGTTGGATCGATCTCCGGCCTCTCTAGAGATGACACTTTCAACGCGCGGCATATTGTTAAAGTTATTTGTGAATCTAATTTCTTTGCAGTTTCAGGGTCTGGTTTTGACGAAGATTTCTTGCGCGACGTCGTTGCCTCCGTGGCGTCTCGAATGGCGGAAAATCTCGGCGCAGAGAAGCTTATCAGCGGTGCCGGCGAAGAGAAAATATCGAATAGCAATTCCAGCAACGCAACATCCCCCGAGCCCCCGTCAATTGAATCTCAGATAATGCTTCCGGAAGAGTAGTTACGCGATATATTTTCCATTTCTAGCTCCTGTGATTTTTACTGCAGGATAGCTCGCACTTGTTCACCAGAGCTTCAACGCAGGTTCTGGTGGCGCCTGTCTGCGTGGTGAGGCGGTGTTGGCGCACCGCCTTGCCCCCGCCCGAAAGCGGAGGAAACTCTCAGGCCCGGCGGCGCGTGACCGCCTCGCCGATCCGCCGCCCGATCTCGCCTGGCGAGGGCGCGATCCAGCCGATCAGCGCGACCAGCACGATCCAGGGCGGGATGACATTGACGATGACGGTGTCGACGCGGTCGGCGCGGAGGCGGTTCTCGGATTGCTCCTGGCGGATCTCGCGGGCGCGGGGCCGAACGATGGAAGGCGCGTTCTCGACCTTCTGCCCTTGCACGTTCTCGGCCCCGGCCTGGACATTGGCCGCGACCTGCGGCCCGAGCGGGACCGGCAGCCCGCCGCAGCCTGCCATCAGCAGCACCAGGAGGAGCGCCCTCATGCGCCCGACCAGCGGAACGGCGCCCCGGCCGGCACGCCGTCGAGCCCCTCATGGCAGAGCTGGCGGGCCTTGTTGCGGCGGATCGCGAGGCCGCGCACGCCCTTGCGCCTATGTAACGATCATAGGCCAGCCTCGTCTTATAATATCCCTCTCCGTGGCCGAAAGCGATGCGGATCTTGCCCGCCGTTCCGGCTTCGAAAACGTCCTGCATCCCCGCCAGAGGGCTATCGTGCAGCACACGGCGCCCGAAGCGGTTCGGCAGATCATGGAGCAGTTGATAAACGTCCTTCCGGTTCCAAGCCGCGCCAAACGCGATCGCGTCCGTGGGCCGGATCTCATTGACCCCATAAAGGGCCTTTACGCCATCCTCCCCCAGCGGGGTCATTTCATCCAGGATGCGCTTGGCATCGGTCACATATCCGCCCGCGTCCGCCGCGAGGATGACCCGTCGGAACTCTTGTTCCGCAGCGGTCTCGTTCTTCGCGATAGCCTTTCGCAGCGCGGTACTCCCCGCGCGGTCATTCCTGAACATTCCGCTGCGGGCTGTTTCCAGGGCCTTGTTATCCGCGGCCAGCTCGTCGACTGCGGCGAACGATGCAAACCGCTGCCCGTCGCCAAGGTTCCGGTCGATGTGGTGCCCGAACTCGTGCCGGAAAACCCTCTTATAGGCCACCGTTCCCGGTGTATGCTTGCCCATGGACATGCGGCCTTCGTGGTCCATGTAGGCGCCCGGCTTTCCCCTCACCATGCTCGTCAGGTCCGGGGTTTTCTGGATCACCCGCAGCGCCGGTTCCGGGGCGCCGTCAAATGCGTTGTGGCTGTTCGCCCGTGCGACAGGCATGGCCTGCATGGCTTGCGCGGCCGTCATCGGGCGCCCTTGAGCCGCCGCCTGCGCTGCCGCGCTGGTTTCCCCGTGCCGGGTGCGCGGCACAATCGGAACCCATGCGCACCGGCAATTCGGATGCACCGGGATAAGGCCCCGGGCCTCGTCCAGGGTATAGGGGCCGCCGCGGGCCAGCGCCTCGCATTGCGGGCAGACGGCATTGTCCTTGGCCGTCGCGAACTCTGCCTCGAGCGCTACCCCTGCGACCCCGGCTTCCTGGTAGGCGTTCAGGCTGGCATCGGCATGCGCCCGGATGACTTCCGTCCGTGCCATCATGCGGGCACGGGTGATCCCGATCTTGTGCACCCGGTCGGTCAGCGCCCGGCTGATCTCGCGCGGCCCGAGCCCCTGGCTCAGTCCCTCGGCCAGCGTGCGGCTGATCTGCTGATCCATCGCGTCGGTGATGCCGCGCAAGTCGCTGTAGGCGCGCGTGTAGGCCAGCGCCACGCGGTCCACATGGAACGGACGGGTGAATGCCTTCTCGACCCATTCCGGCGCTACCGTGGCGCCCTGCGCGCGCATACGGGATGCCGCCTGCGCGATCCCCTTCTGGTAGGCGTTGCGCACGTAGAGAGACGCCCATGAACGATTGCCCGCGCTGTCCAGGCGCTCGCCACGGCGGATCTCCAAGATCCCCGCGTCCTGCTGCTGCTGCAGCCAGTCCATGAAGGCCGCGACCTTCTGGTCCGAACGGGGCTGGTCGAAGCGGCCGCGGTTGGTCTTGAGCCCGAACCCGTCCTGCCGGTCCACTTCCTCCCGGATCTTGGCCGCGAGCTTGCGAAACCGCCGGGCGGTGGCTGCTTCGAACTGGCGGCGCAGGGTTGTGGTGCGCGTCGGATCGTATCGGTGGGCGGCGTTGACCTTCAGGCAGGCCTCACACATGGCGCGCCGCGTTGAACTGGATCACGCCTTCGGCCCCAAGGTCGTCATCCTCGGCCACCTTGGGCTGCGCGGCCTTGTAACCCAGCGTCTCGCGGAATTCGGCGGGCGAAACGATCAGCTCCGCCCCCGGCGCGTTGGCATAGGTCGCGATGGCCTGCGCGTTCTTCTCGGCAATTTCGGCCCGCGCGACCTCGCCCAGCGTGTCGTTCTCGGGCCATGCGATGCCGTCCGCCCCGGGCGGCAGGATGCCCAATTCCGTGCAGCGCGTCAGGAATGGCATGGCGATGCTCGGCCCGGCGTACTGCTCGCGGCGCTCCTCGACCCGGCCCACGAAATTGTTCTCGTCCTGGCTGGATGCCAGCTCGCCCGCCTCGCTGCCGATCAGGATGCGCTTGGGAATGCCCGTGGCCCCGGCGATCATGTCGATCTGCTTGTCGATGTGGTTGGCCGGGTCGGCGCCTTGCAGGCCCGGGGCGATGTTGCTCGCGTCGACCCCGCGCGTCCGCAACCAGCGGCGCAGGCCATGCTGCATTTCCTCGACCTGCGCCTTGAGGGCTTCCGCCTCGTCGGGGTCCCACTGCACTTCCAGATCGGCCTTGAGGTGCATCAGCATAGCGACGTTCTGCCAATACATCTCGGCCGAGCCGCCCAGCAGCTTGTCCAGATCCATGAGCCTGTTCCAGACCCGTTCCAGGCGCGGCGTGCCGATGCTCTCGTCTTCGAGCGCCCGCTCCGCGATGTGGATCACGCGGCTAGGCGTCCACGATCCGGGAGGCAATGTCCTGCCGCAGATAGGCGTCAACGTAGTCCTCTGGCGTGAGGCTCAGCGGATAGCCGAGCGTCTCGTAGAGATCGCGCGCGCCGTTGAAGCTCTGCCCCGCACGGCCCGCGAGGATCTTGCGGGACACGAGCGCGCTGCCCGTGTTCGCACGGACAGCATGGGCCAGCGGCGCGCCGTTCGGCCCGAGAAGCGTGCGGTCACTCATTACCAGGTCACTTTCGTATGGTTCGGTCCCAGCATCAGCTCGGTCAGCGCCCAGACCAGCGCGTCGGCCCGGTCGGGCGATCCCTCACCGATGAAGCCCGAGGCCGTGAAGTTGCAGAGCTGGTCTTCGAGATCGGGGAAGTCCCCGACATGGTGGACGCGGCCCTGTTCGTAGAGCGCGCTTATCGGCTCGGCCCGGACGACCTTGCCCCGGCTGGCGGAAACCTCTTTGAAGCTCGCGTCCTTGTCCGCGGTCGACACGGTGAACCGCACCATGTCCCCGCCGAAATTCCGCTCTCCGACGATCCGGTCGGCCCTGTGCCGGTGATAGAGATCGACGGCCCGGCGGCCCCACCCTTCAGGCGACAGATTGCAAGTGCCGTCCTGCAGAACATAGCCTTGACCGTCGAAGCTGACCCCGGCGGCAATGATCCCGATATTGTCGCCGCCGCCGTCGCCACGCGTGCCCGAAGGGTCCACCGCGATCACGATCCGGCGTAGCTCGGGGGCGGCTGCCACCCGAAGGCTGTCGAGCCCCGGCATGGTCTTGCCGTCCGGGGACTTGCGGTCTTCCAGCGCCCAGAGCGCCCCGTTCACGTCGCTGGCCCACTCGCCCGCCTCGAACCGGAGCCGCTTGGCCGCCGACATCGAGGCCAGCACCTCGAAATACTCGGGCGGCAGGTTGTCTGCATTGTCGGCCGGGTTGACCCGCATTTCGGCATAGTCGCCGGGTTTGGGAAGGGCCTCTTTCGTGCCGGGCTTCACCTTCGCCCGGAACAGTTGGTAGCTCCAATGCAGCTTGGACGGCGGGTTGCAGTCGAAATACGCCTTGAGCGTCAGGAACGCCCGGCCGGTTGCCGCCGCGATCTCCGGCGCCAGCGCGCATTTCTGAGCGAGCCGGGACATGGCCATTTCGACCGAGCCCCATGGGATCTGGCTGCTCTCGTTGAAATAGAGCGTGGCATATTCCTGCCCGAGGATCTTCTCGACCCGTTCCTTGTCATCCAGGCCCGCGATCCAGACCTGCGACCCGTTCGGCAGCTCGACGTAGAAGTCGGTCTTGTCGAACCGGACCAGCAGAGCCGGAAAGCAGAGCTTCAGCACCTTCGGCAGGGTGTCCGACCATACCGAGGTCTTGGCGTGGTTGAACCGGAACCGGAAGATCACATGCCGGGAGCCGGGCGCGTTGAGGGCCCGCTGGATGATGGCCCGCACCAGGATGAAGGTTTTCCCCGAACGCGATCCGCCCCGGAGCATGATGTTCCGCGCCGGTCCCGCCAGCAGCCGGTTCGCCTCTCGCTGCTTCGGCGTGAGCTTTGCGATGGGCGGGCCGCCGTTGTGCCCGATGCCGCTCACAACTCGGCGTCTTCCTGGTTGACCGTCAGACTGATCGCGCCGGTCGTGTTCACCTGGTCGCGGAACGCCTGCACGCTGACGTGCTTGCCGATCAGCTCAAGCCGCTTGATCCGCTCGGACAACTTGATCTTGACCGTCTGGCCGACCTTCTCGCCCTCGACCAGCGTCTCGTTCACGTCGAGCCCGGACACAAGCCCTTGCCGCCAGATCAGGGGCCAGTCCTTCACGGGCCTGATCGCTCCGGCCTCGTCCAGAATGTCGGCAAGGTCCGCTGTCACCTCGGCCGCCAGCCGCCGTAGCATCCAATCTGCGTCAAGCTGGGTGCGCTCCGACCGCTGCGCCTGCGCCTCGGCAATAGCCGCGGCAATGACAGGTTTTGTCAGGTTCTCCGCCCCGGTCTGCCGCGCGGTCTTCTCACTGTAGCCTGCCCGGATCGCTGCCTGTGTCGCGTTCAGGTCGACGAGGTACTCCTCGACGAAACGCCGCTGTTTCGCCGTGAGCGCCATTTTCGCCTCCGTCATTCCTTCGGTCGCACAACCGCCGATTTCGCGCCTTTCGGCAGTGACTGGGGCGGTGATCCATCCCCCGTCGCTTGCCAGCCCCCGACCAGCAGCCGGGGTTTGCCGCGAGATCGCTCCACCCGAAACCCGCGCGCGACCCAGCCCCCGACGCCCTGGACCCAACGGGCCGGGATCTGCGTCGGAGATGCCGCGAAGATGCGGGCGGCCACGATGGCCACCGCCAACCGCCACCGGGGCAACGAGATCCTGACGGAGAGGCGAACGGTATCGGACACGGCTGGTCCCCTATGTTTGCAGCGGCGCGGACCGCCCGATGATCGCGGAGGCCAGCCCCGCGCAGGGACTGGCCAGCTCGCCCTTCGGAATGAGGGGGACAAACGGGCGAGCTATAGGGGAGTGCCCGCGTGATCTTTAGGTCACTTTTCGCTTGATCGATCTGGCTTAGTGACTTATATTTCACTCATGAGTTACGAAATTCACCAGTCCGCCGAGTTCTCGAAATGGCTTCGCAAGCTGAAAGACCGCACGGCGCAAGCCCGCATCGCGATCAGGATCGCCCGGCTTGAAGCTGGCCTCATGGGCGACGCCAAGTTCTTCGACGGCATTGGTGAACTTCGGATCACCTACGGCCCGGGATACCGCGTCTACTTCGTCCAGCAGGGCGAGACGATCATCATCCTGCTCTGCGGAGGCGACAAAGGCTCCCAGCGCAGGGACATCGAAAAGGCCAAGACCATGGCCAAGGAAATTTAGGAAGCAACCATGCCTATCGAAACCACGCGCTTCGACGCGGCCGAATATCTCGACACGCCGGAAGCGCAAGCGATGCTGCTCTCCGACGCCTTCGAGACGGGTGACGCCGCCTACATCAAGCACGCCATCGGGATCGTCGCCAGGGCGCGCGGGATCAAGGACACGGCCGAGGCCGCCGGGATCACCCGGGAGGCGCTGCACCGCGCCTTGGGTGAGAAGGGAAACCCGAGGCTGTCTACTATCCTCGGCGTGACGAAGGCGCTTGGGCTGACCTTGAAGGTCGAGGCGTCGGCCTGAAACGAAAACAGGGGCTCGCGTTTCCGCAAACCCCTGACGATGATGCCAATGTCCCTTTTTTCGCGCGGAACGTCAAGCCCATACGATGACGTTATTTCTTGTTACTACACTATTGCGCGGCCATATTTTTGTGGTAACGTTAATTCATGGAAATCGAGTTTGACCCCAACAAGCGCCAGATCACCCTCGACCAGAGAGGCCTCGACATGGCCGATGCCGCCAAAGTGTTCGAGGGCGATACCCTGACGGTTGAGGACGACCGTTTCGACTATGGCGAGGTTCGCTATATCACAATCGGATACCTGTCCGGCCGTATGGTCTTGCTCGCATGGACGCAACGCGGCGCCGCCCGCCGCATCATCAGCATGAGGAAAGCCAATGCCCGAGAACAGAAAGCCTATGCCCCCGAACTTCGATGACGATCTGCCCGACCTGTCCACGCCGGAATGGCGGGCCAAATTCGCCAAGGCAAAGCCGCAGCGGGGCCGCCCGAAAGCGGCCCGGACGAAGGTTAGCACGACTATCCGGCTCAGCCCCGAAGTCTTGGAACATTTCAAAGCCGGTGGCCCCGGCTGGCAAACTCGGATTGATGAAGCGTTGAGGAAGGCGGCCGGCCTATAGGGGCACCTGCCCCTATTGCCGTCGCTCGACCACATCGGCCAGCTCGCGCAGCGCCTGCGCATAGGCGCGCCCGGCCACGGTCGGGGCGGTGTCGAACAGCACGAAGTCCTCCCACAGCGCGCCCCAGATCGCCCGCTGCTGCGCGCTTTCCAGGTTCCCGATGCAGCCCTGCCACGCCATCCAGTTATTGACCGCAGCGTCGGCCTTCTCGTCCTCTGTCCGCGTGTCCAGGTCCTCGTCGCCCGTGACCTCGAACCGTTCGCACATGGTTTCGAGGCGAGCCGTCTTCGCGTGCCTCCTGGCCCCCAGATACCGCCGCATATAGACCGCCTGCGCCCGGCATAGCCCGCCGAAGACGGACCACAGCCGTTCCGCTTCGTCAGGCGTGCAGAGCATATGCAGCACCCGGCCCGCCTCACATTCAAGGCTCGGCCCCCGGGCCTTCCGCATGTTCGCCGCGTTCGGTTTCCACCCCATCTGCCGACACCGGGTTTTCAGCGCCAGGTCGGCGGCTGTCTGGTCATAGTTGCTGGACGCCTTGCGCCCATCCGCCCGGCGCCGCGTTACCGGCGCCAACCCCGGCACGCCCGCCAGCTCGGCCTTCTTCGCCAGTTTCACTGCCCGCGCGCGGGTCTTGCTGCCCTTGCCCATATCCTGTCCCTTACCTCACACCGGCGGCCCGGAGGGCGCGGGGCCCAACGGCGTCCCTGATCCGCCCCAGCTCCGCGCGCATCGCCGAGACCTCGGCCAGCTTTTTCGACGCGGCCTCCTGCTGCTTTCCGGCCAGATCCGAAATCGCACGGATCTCGTGCTCGAGAGCGACCAGCCTCTCGGTCGCGGCCTCGATGCCTTCGTTGCCCCCATCGGGACCGAAGAAGGCCTCCCGGATCTCGGCTACCCAGCCGGGCATCACACCCAGCACATCGGCAACCGTCGCATCGGTGTCGTTCTGCCGGTAGCGTTCCGCCTCGGGGTCATAGACCTCCCGCAGCATATCCACGATCTCGCGGCGCTGTTCCCGGGAGGGCTGGCGCAGCCCCTCGGCGGGTTTCGCGGCCGGAACCGTCGTCGTCTTCGTCATGCCTGTCGCCTTTCGTTTCGCTTCGCAGGCCGGGCAGTGGAGCTTGCCCTTCACCTCGGCCCAGCCTTGCCCGATCATTTTCCGGTTTATCTGCCCCGCATCCGACACCCAGACCCGGCCGGGCCGATGCAGGTAGTTGCAGGTCACGACCTCCTCGCGCCCGCAGCCATCACAGACCACCCGCGCCCGGTTCACGCCTTTGCCCTTGATCTCGTGAATGCTCATCGGCCTGCTCTCAGAAGGGGATTTCGTCGTCGAGATCGGGGCCGCCATATCCGCCCGCGGGGCCGCCTGACGGACCTTGGCCGTAGCCATGGCCTCCTGCCCCCGAGCCGCCCCTGTCGCCTCCTCCGCTCTCCCGGCGATCCAGGAACGCGATTTCCCCGGCGAACGGGCGCACGGCGATTTCGGTCGTGTAACGGTCCTGCCCCGTCTGGTCCTGCCACTTGCGGGTTTCGAGCTTGCCCTCGACATAGACCTTGGAGCCCTTGCGCAGGTATTGCTCGGCGAGCCGGACCAAGCCCTCGGCCCAGATCGAGACCGAGTGCCATTCGGTCCGCTCGCGCCGCTCGCCGGTGTTGCGGTCCTTCCAGGTCTCGGAGGTGGCGATCCGCAGGTTGCAGACCTTGCCGCCGCTCTGGAAGGTGCGCACCTCGGGGTCGCGCCCCAGATGGCCGATCAGGATCACCTTGTTGACAGATCCGGCCATCAGGCGGCTCCCCTCTGCTCATCGGTTGCGGATTGGCCCGTTTCGGCCCCGCCGAACCGCTTCGGTCCGGTGAAGGCTTCCGCCGGGCTGAAACCGGCGGCCCGCATGGCCCGGGCCGCGGCCTCGGGGCTGCACCGCTCGCGGTCCTCGGGGGCCTCGGTCCCGGCCCACCCGCTGCGCGCCCGGACCCTGGTCGCGCGGACGGCCCGCATTTCGATGCGGCAGCGCTCCGCGATGTCACCCTCGAGGGGCCGCTTGCGGCGCTGCGGGTTGTCCGCGGACTTCCACCATTTCGCCGCCCGCTCGATGGCCCAATCGGGAAAATCGGCCAGAGCGTCGGCCCAATCCTCCATCTCGATCTCGCGCAGCGCCCGCGGCGTCTCCCTGTCGAAATACGGGGTCAGCAGCGCGCCGACGCGGGCCATGGTGCGCACCGGATCGCCAGGCCGGGAAAGCTGGGCCGCGATCATCGCCGCCGCCTCACGCTCGGCCGGCGCGGCGTGCAGCGACCGCAGCACACGCGTCAAATAGGCCAGACCCCGATCCACCTCGGCCGGAAGGCGCGGGTCAGCGAATACGGTAACCCATATCGAGCGCTGTATTGATCCGCGCTACCAGACTGTCGCTGTCCTGCTCTCTGGACAGCGCGGTCGTCTTCCGGGCCAAACGCACAACTGCTACAGCCTGCGCAGCCTGAACGAGGATCACTGTCGCAATCAGATAACCCATGCTCGGGTCTCCTTTGGATTTGGGGGGGCCGGGGGCGCGGCATCAGGCGGCGTCCCCGGAAATTTGCGGCGTGGGGTGGCCGACGACGCGACATCTGCACGACGACCTCAAGCGCCTCTGCGGCTATGTCGATGTATATCACAACCCGCTGACCGGGCGGGATGAAGTGCGCGTCCAGTCGACCGCTTTCGACAAGATGGGCGAAAGCGAGTTCGCCGCCTATTTCCGGCTCGCGCAGATGCGGTTCGCCCAGCAGATGGGCTTCGATCCGTGGGTCATGGGACGCGCGGCATGACCGATCTGTCCGCCCGCGGCCCGCTCGGGCTCAAGGCGCCGCGCGTGCCGGATGACCCGGCCCATCTCGCCCGCATCCGCGCACTGCCCTGCTGCATCTGCGCCGAATGGGGCCTGCCGCAGCTTTCACCCACGCAGGCGCATCACTGCATCCATGGCCGGTTCAGCACGCGCCGCGCTCCCGACTGCATGGCGATCCCGCTCTGCGAGGGCCACCACCAGGGCCTGCTCGATGGCTCGAAGCTCGCCCTGCAACAGGCCCCGAGCCGCTGGCGGCGGCTCTATGGCAACGACACCGACTGGATTTCGTGGGCCGAGGACCGCCTGCGCGAACGAGAGGAACAGACGATATGAGCGAAGAAGCCGAAACCGACGCGACCTACCGCGTCACCGCAGGCGAACTGCGCCAATTCATCGAGCGCTTCGAGCGCCTGGAGGGCGAGAAGAAGGACCTTGCGGACCAGCAGAAGGAGGTGATGGCCGAGGCCAAGGCCCGCGGCTACGACACCGGCGTGATGCGCAAGCTGATCGCGCTGCGCAAGCGCGACAAGGACGATATCGCCGAAGAGGAAGCCGTCCTCGAGATGTACAAAGACGCGCTGGGGATGGGCTGAGCCATGGCTGACGGTTCGTCTCTTCTGTTCGACTTCGCGGCCGAGCGCCCGGCCGATCCCCGTCCGATGATCATCGACAGCTTCGCGGGCGGCGGCGGGGCCTCGACCGGGATCGAAATGGCGCTCGGCCGCAGCCCGGACGTCGCGATCAACCACAGCGGCCCGGCGCTGGCCCTGCATCAGGCCAACCACCCCGAGACCCTGCATCTCAACAGCAACATCTGGGACGCGGACCCGCTGAGCGTGACCGGCGGGCGCCACGTCGGGCTGCTCTGGGCCAGCCCGGACTGCAAGCATTTCTCGAAGGCCAAGGGCGCGGCGCCCTGCGACCGCAACATCCGCGATCTCGCCTGGGTCGTCGTCAGATGGGCCGAGGAGGCCCGCCCCGACGTGATCTGCATGGAGAATGTCAAGGAGTTCGTGACCTGGGGGCCGGTCGGCGAGGACGGGCGGCCGATCCGCGAGTTTGCGGGCATGACCTATGAGCTCTGGGTCAAGCGGCTGCGCAAGGCGGGCTACAAGGTCAAATGGCGCGAGCTGCGGGCCTGCGACTACGGCGCGCCCACGATCCGCAAGCGTTGGTTCTGTGTCGCGCGGCGGGACGGTCGGCCCATCGTCTGGCCCGCGCCGACGCATGGCGATCCGGCCAGCCCGGCGGTCCGCAAGGGCAAGCTGCTGCCGTGGCGCAGCGCCGCCGACTGCATCGACTGGTCGCTGCCCTGTCCGTCGATCTTCGACAGCTCGGCCGAGATCATGGCCCGGCACGGCCTGCGCGCGGTGCGCCCGCTGGCGAAGAACACGCTCGCCCGGATTGCCCGGGGCATGCGCCGCTATGTGCTGGAGGCCGAGCGGCCCTTCATCGTGAACCTGACCCACGGCGCCCGGACCGAGGATCTGGCTCAGCCGCTGCGCACGATCACCGGCGCGAACCGGGGCGAAAAGGCACTGGTGGTGCCATCGGTCGTGGGCTGCGGCGGACGGGCCGGGCAGAGCCGCCCTCGCGGAGGAGACGAGCCGTTCGCGACTGTCACGGCAAAGGCGGACGCCTGCATTACGATGGCGACACTCGCGCCAAGCCTGACCCGCTTCAATGGCGGGGCCACGGGCGCCGATCTGCGCGACCCGATGCCGACCGTCACCGCGAACAGCTGGATCAAGCGGCCGGGCGGCGCGATGCCGCTGGGCATCGTCACGCCGTATCTGCTGAGCCTCAAGGGCTCGGCCCGCCGCGATGGTGCCGTCTCGGCGCCGCACCCGACCGTGCTGGCCGGTGGCGGCCACAGCGCCGTGATCGCGCCGGTCCTGACCTACGCCCAGCAGGGCGGCGGCAACCGCTCGGCCGAAGATCCGCACCACACGATCTGCGCCTCGAAGAAGGACCAGAACAGCCTGCTGGCCGCGACCATGATCCATGTCGGCAACGGCGAACGGCCCGGGCAGGCGCCGCGCGCGCTCGACATCGGCGCGCCGCTGAATACCGTGGTTGCGGGTGGCGTGAAGCACTACCCGGTGGCGGCCTTCCTCGCGCAGCAGAACGGCGGGCCGCGCATGGCCGCCCATTCCGGGCATGACCCGCGCGCGCCCCTGTCGACGGTGGCCGCCAGCGGCAGCCACCAGACGCCGGTCGCGGCATGGTTCGCGAAATACTACGGCACCGGCGACGGTGCCCGGATGGACGGGCCCTGCCACACGGTGACGGTCAAGGACCGCATGGGGCACATGCAGGCCGATCTGGCCGCGCCGCCCTTCGCCCCGGAACACGAGACCCGGGCGCGCGAGGTGGCCGAGTTCCTGCGCGCCCATGGCGCCTGGGACGGCGGCGCCTTCGTCACGCTCGAGATCGACGGGCAGAGCTTCGTCGTGATCGATATCGGCATGCGGATGCTGAGCCCGCGCGAGCTGTTCAATGCCCAAGGCTTCCCGCCCGACTACGTGATCGAGGGCGCCTGGGAGGGGCTCGACAGCGACGAGCCCACCTTCCGCCCGTTTTCCAAGGATGTGCAGATCAGCTGCTGCGGCAACTCGGTCTGCCCGCCCGTCGCCGCCGCGATCATCGCCGCCAATTGTCCCCACCTAGCCGCATCCCGGCAAGAGCAGGAGGCCCATGATGCCGTCTGAGACCTTCACCCGCAGCTTCGGCCGGTTCCATGCCGAGGTAACCCCGGCCGATGCTCTCTACGAAGACACCGCAGGCCCCAACGCATTGTGGAAGGCGGTGTAATGGGTGCGCCGCGTTTCACTGAAGCCGAGCTCCGCCGGGCCGTCAATGTGGCGCGCGCCGCCGGGGCCGATATCGAGATCACCCGGGGCACGATCAGGATCCTTGCCGGTCCGTCCCGCCTGCCCGTATCCTTCGAGGAGATCGACGGGGACGAGGCACAATGCGACGCGGCATTCGGGGGACCACGGTGACCCTGACGAACCTCATGCCGGTTCGGCGCGGCAACCGCACCGATTGGTATTTCCGAAAGAAGGGGCAGAAGCTGGTTCGGCTCCCTGACCTGCCGCACGACCATCCCGATTTTCTTGCCGCTTATGCCGCGGCGAGAAAGGCCGCCGAGGCCGCGACGCGACCCCTGCGCCTGCCGCCCGGCACCTTGGGGGCGCTGATCGAGGCGACGGTGCACTCTGACCGGTTCCTGTCGCGCAGCGCCGTCTACCGGGCAACCCTGCGCCGCCATTTCGAGGCCATCCGCCGAGACGGAGGCGAGGCACCGGCCAAGGGCCTCCGGGATCGCCATATCCGCGCGAATGTCGCGACGGCCGAGAGCCCGGTCGACAGGCGCAAGGCCTGGCGGTTCCTCTGTGCGTTCGGAGTGGATGCGGGCCTCCTGGAGACCGACCCGTCGCTCACCGTGACGCTGCCCCGTGCCCCCAAGACAATCGGGCACCCGGCGTGGACTGCTGCCGATATTGACGCCTTCCGGACCCGGTGGCCCATCGGCACCAGCAAGCGCGCCGCCTTCGAGCTGCTGCACTGGACCGGATTTCGGATCGGCGATGCCGTGATGATCGGCCCGGGCCATGTGGATCGCGCCGGGGTACTGATCTACACGCAAAGCAAGGTGAAGCAGCCCGCCTTCGTGCCCTGGACGGCCAGACTGCCCACCTATGCCGAATGCTATGCCGGGGACCGGGCCGCGATGCACGACGCGCTGGCCGCGCTCGGTTCACGCCACATGACCTTCCTTGCGACGGCGGCGGGCGCTCCGAGATCCGAAAAGGGCCTTGGCAACATGATCCGGGCCGCAGCGGCGGAAGCCGGGGTCGAGAAAAGCGCCCACGGGCTTCGCAAGACGCGCGGCGTCGCCCTCGCCGAGGCAGGCGCATCGGCGCACCAGATAATGTCCTGGCTTGGCCATCAGACCCTCAAGGAAGCCGAGCACTACACCCGCCAGGCGAGTCGGCGACGGGCTGTCATGAGGGAAGAACAGGAACAGAACGTTGAAACGCATGCCACGCAAGTTGCAACATTTCCGAAAAAGCCGTGAGTTATCAGTTGGATATCTTGGAAGTGGCGCGCTGGGGAGGATTCGAACCCCCGACCCCTTGATTCGTAGTCAAGTACTCTATCCAACTGAGCTACCAGCGCGTGGGTTGGGGATGTAACGCCCCCCGCAGGGCAACGCAAGGGGCAAACCGAGCATTTCGGCACAGTTTTTTCGCACTCCGCGAAACCGGCTCAGAGCGGGGCCTCGCCCTCGCCCGGAAGCACGGCGGCGGCTTTCGGCAGACGGATCTCGAAGGCAGTGCCGTCGGCATCGCTGCGGCGAAGCTCCAGCGCACCGCCATGGCCGCGGATCAGCTCCATCGAAATCGCGAGCCCGAGGCCGGTGCCGTCCTTGCGCGTGCCGCCATGGAAGGGCTGGAACAGATGCTCGCGCGCCTTCGGCGGCAGACCGGGCCCGGTATCGGTCACCTGGATCACCCAATCCTGTTCGGTCTCGTCGGCATGGATGCCGATCTCGCCGGGCTTGCCCGAGGCCAGGATGGCCTGGCGCGCATTGCGCACCAGATTGGTCAGCACCCGCATCAGCTGCTCGACATCCGCACGCAAGGTCAGCCCGGCCGGCACATCCTCGGAAAAGCTGATATCGTACTCGCCCGCCGCCAGCCTCTCGCCATCCACGACCTCGTTGACAATGGGCGCCAGCGCCACCCGCTCCAGCCGCGGCGGCGGTTCCTGCGCCCGGCCGAAGGCCAGAGTCGATTCGCACAGATGCACGGCGCGGCTGATCGCGCCCACGATTTTCGACGCCGCACGCCTGACCGCCGGATCGTCGCTTGCCTCCATCCGGTCGGCGAAAAGCTGGGCCGTCGTCAGGATGTTGCGAAGATCGTGGCTGATCTTGGCGACAGCCGCGCCAAGCTGGGCCAGGCGATCCTTCTGACGCAGCGCGCCGGTCAGCTCTTCCTGCAATGCCCGCAGCGCGGTCTCGGCCTCGTAAAGCTCGCCCACCCGGGCCGAGGGTTCGATGATCCGGCGATTATCCTCGGGGGCCTCGGCATAGAGCTTGATCGCCCGCACCACATGCCGGATCGGCACCACCAGCAGACGCCGCGCGGACAGGAAAAGCAGCAGCGCGGAGAGAACCGAGATCACTGCCGAGAGCAGAAGGATCCGCAGGCCGTAATCGATCATGGCCTTGCGCAGCTCGGCCGTGCTCATGGTGACCTCGATCAGGAGGCCCGCCCGCTGGACCGGCTGGCCGATCACTCGGATCACGCGCGTCTTCGGGTCGGCGAGCCGGATCAGCGCGTCGGGTATCAGCGACAGCACGTTGGTATCCCGCAGATCGAAGCTGCGATAGACCGGCTCGGGGATCGGCGAGGACAGCACCAGCTCGCGGGCCCGGTCGCGCCGCAGAACGACATTGTAGACACCGGCATTCTGCAGCAGCTCGCGTTCCAGCTCGTCGCCGATCATGCCATCGCTGGCCAGAAGCGCGAGCGAGGCGATCTGCGAGCGTTCCAGCCGGGCCAGCAGGAAATCGACACGGAACCGGGCCACCGAGGGCACGAAGATCAGCACCTCCGCCAGCATGACGAATACGATCGTCAGCAGCAGGAACCGACCGGACAGGGAATTGAGGAACATGCGTGTCGCCCCCGGCCCCGGGGGGTTGGCTCAGGGCAAGAGGCGCTGAATCACCCTCACCCCCCGCTTGACCCAGGGATTCTTGAACAGTTTGGGGGAAAAATAGGCGCCCGCCGCCCGCTTGTTAAGCTCACCCAGTGTCGGATAGGGCACAATCATGCCGGTCAGGGCAGTCATCCGCTGACCGCCGGCGATGGCCAGGGCCCAGGGACCGACCAGTTCGCCGGCCTCGGCGCCCACCAGGGTTGCCCCGACCGGACGCCCCCGGCGCAGCACGACCTTGACGAATCCTGCGGTCCGCCCGCTGGTCACGGCACGGTCGTTTCCCGCATAATCGGCACGCACGACCTCGATTGCATCGCCATGCGCGGCGCGGGCCTCGGCCTCGGTCGGACCGATCTGCGCCAGTTCGGGATCGGAATAGGTCACCCGGGGAATGTGATCGCGGCGGACCCGGGCGGGCAGGCCCAACAGGATCGGCCGGATCACCAGACCGGCATGATAGCCCGCAAGATGGGTGAACTGCCCCTGCCCCGCCGCATCGCCAATGGCGTAAATCCGCCGATTCGTGCTGCGCAGGCCAGAATCGACCCGCACCCCGGCGGCATCGGCCTCGACCCCGGCCGCAGCCAGGTCGAGCCGCTCGAGCGCCGGCTGGCGGCCCGTCGCGACCAGAAGATGGCTGCCCTCGAGCAGGCCGTCGCCGGTCTCGACCGTGATCGCGCCCGCCCGGCCGCTCACGCGCCGCACCTCGGTGCGCTCGAAGAGCTCGACGCCCTCGGCCCCGAGCCGCGCGAGCACCAGCGCCGCCGCCTCGGGATCCTCCCGGCCCAGCGCCCGCTTCGCCTCGATCACCGCGACCCGCACCCCGAGCCGGGCATGGGCCTGGGCCATCTCCATTCCGATCGGGCCGCCGCCCAGGATCAGAAGCCGGTCGGGCCGTGCGTCAAGCTCGAACAGGGTCTCGTTGGTGAGATAGGGCACCCGGTCGAGCCCCGGAACCGGCGGCACCGCCGGGCGCGAGCCCGTCGCGATCACGAAGCGGCGCGCCCGGATGGTCTCGCCGCCCGCCTCAAGCTCGCGCGGAGAGACGAATCGGCCCCAGTCCCGGATCACCCGCACACCGAGCCCCTCGAACCGCTCGACGCTGTCATGCGGGGCGATGGCGGCAATCGCGCCCCGCACATGGGCCATGACCGCGGCATGATCGATCTGCGGCGCGATCCCGGCGATGCCGCAGCCGCCCTCGCGCATCGCCTGCGCCCGGGCCGCGGCCGCAAGCAGCGCCTTCGAGGGCACGCAGCCGTAATTCAGGCAATCGCCCCCCATCCTGTGGCCCTCGACCAGCACGACCCGCGCGCCCATCTGCACCGCACCCGCCGCCAGCGACAGCCCGGCGGCACCGGCACCGATGATGCAGAGATCGGTTTTCGTCGTCGCCATGGCCCTACCCCTTCCGCCGCGCGACACGGATCGCGATCGGCAAGGCCGCCAGCGCCGCCAGCCCCAGAAGCGGCCCCAGAAAATAGGGCGCGAAGATGATGCCGAGATCGGGCCGCGCGCCCCGGGCAAAGACCTCGCCCAGCCCCGCGCCGACCCATGTATAGACCAGCGCGCCCGGCATGATGCCGAAAAAGGTGGTGAAGACGAAGCGCCCGGCCCGCACGCCCACCATCGCGGGCAGCAGATTGGCCACGAAGAAGGGCACCGCCGGAACCAGCCGGATCAGGAACAATACCGGGATCTCGTTCTCGCGAAGCCCCTCGCGAAAGGCCGCGATCCGTCCCTCGCCGGCATCGAGCCGGGCCGAGAGCCGGTCGCCAAGCCCCCAGCGGGCCGCGAGAAAGATCAGAAGCGCACCCAGCGTGGCGGCCGTGACGTTGAAGAACACGCCCGGAAAGACACCGAACAGGAAGCCGCCAGTCAGCGTCGCCACCGTCGCCCCGGGCAGGGAGAAGGCGACGATCAGCACATAGGCCAGCATGAAGCCCAGCACCGCCATGGCATAATTGGCGTCCCGCAACGCGATCAGCGCCTCGCGATGCGCCGCAAGCGCCTCGAAGCTCAGCCGGTCATGCAGCGTCAGGGCGCCAATCAGCGCGACGGCGGCAATCGCTGCCAGAAGCAGGTAGCGGGCAAGGCCGCGCCGTGTCGGCCTCTGCTGCCCTGTCGGGGCCATCTCGGGTATGTTCATGTCGGGTAGGTTCTTCGCCATCTCCGGGTCCGCTGTGGATATCCGCCTTGCGAACATGGACGGACCCGACCGGTCTGCACAGCCCGCTCACGCCGCATTGATCGGCGGTGACAGGAAAAGCGCCCCCTCTCGGGGTCGGACGGAAGGCCACCGGAGGGCCACAGTCGCATGCTGGCGCCAGATTGCAGCATTTCCCGTGCGGGAAGAATTGACTTGCCCGCGTCAAGCCCCTAAAGGACGGGCTTCGAACACCATGGGGCCTTCGAATCCGCACGCGGTTTGGGTCCATCTCGACGGAGCGACGCGCGATGAAACGCACCTACCAACCTTCGAACCTGGTCCGCAAGAAGCGCCACGGCTTCCGTGCCCGCATGGCGACCAAGGCCGGCCGCAAGATCCTGAACGCCCGCCGTGCCCGCGGCCGCAAGAGCCTTTGCGCCTGAGAGCACGCCTGAGGGCGATGACGACATGATGCCGCCGGGGATGAACGGTGCCTCCGAACCATCGGAGTGTACCAAAGCTTCTCCGGCGGCGTCGTCATGCCTGACAGTCCTGTCCCGCCGCGCCGATTTCCTGCTTGCGGCGCGGGCAAGACGGCAATCGGCCCCTGCCTTCACGCTGCAGGCCCGGCGCCGAAGCGAGGCGCCCGAGGGCGGCATCCGGATCGGCTTCACCTGCTCGAAGAAGGTCGGCAATGCCGTCGCGCGCAACCGCGCCAAGCGTCGCCTGCGCGAGATCGCCCGAGCCGAGCTGCCCGACCATGGCCTCCCGGGCTGGGATTACGTGCTGATCGGACGGCCGGTCACGACCGCAAGCCGCGATTTCGCAGCCCTGAGCGCCGACCTGCGCCGGGCGCTCGAACGCCTGCATGCAGATCGGTCATGAGCCCTCTCGCCCGCCTGCTTGCCCTTCCCATCCAGGCCTACCGGATGGTGCTGTCGCCCTGGATCGGCTTCAACTGCCGCTATCAACCGACCTGCTCGGCCTATGCACTCGAAGCGCTCGAGACCCATGGCGCGCTTCGCGGCGGGGCACTCGCGCTCTGGCGCATCCTGCGCTGCAACCCCTGGGGCGGCTGCGGCTACGACCCGGTCCCGCCGAAACCCGGCGCGAAGCGCTAGCTCTGGCTTCCCATGCGGTTGCTCAGCCCCTTTAGCGGGGGCAATCTGCTGAGGGCTGACTGCGGCCTCGGGAGGCGAACGGCTCGCGCGAGCACTACGCATCACCGAGAAAGGATGTGCAAGCCCATAGCCCCAGTCGCGCAGAAGGGTTCGGAGCCAGCCGGGCAAGGACACGAATCCGGAGGACCGCTCTTCCGACAGACGCGCCCGGCCCTTGCCATTTGGCTTTGGCATGAAGGGCTGCGTGTAGAGGAGGCGGATACCCGGCGAGCCCGGCGCCTTGCGGAACCGGCGCAAGCGGCAGGCGCCGCCGTTGCCCGCCATCACAGGCTCGGCCTTCATGCCCGGCCCGCGGGCCCCGCGCAGGACACGCAGCAGGATGCCGGGGATAATGACCCTGCGCGTGTCCGACTGCAACCCGGCATGGGCAAGCCGGGTCCTGAGACATGGGCAGAGCCCCCGCCCGCCGCCAGCCGAAAAAGCCCGCTCCGGGTCAGCCACCGGCGACTGCGGCGGACCCCGCATGCGGAGGATGGCGGCGCCGGTGAGATGCAGCCATCGCCCGCAAGCGGGTCGGGCCGATAAGGCACCGCAGCAGGCGCGCGCTCACCTGGCGCAGAGAGCGCGGCCGATCCTGAGGCGCCCGAGCTCCGTCTCGCGGAACCGGGCCAGCCACTTGCCCCACGTGCCGAAAGACAGGCCGAGAACTTGTGCCAATCGGGTCACGCCCCGACCAGCGGCGACGCGGGCGACGATCTGTTTCCGACCATAGACAGTGAGGCGGGAATTCCGATGAAGGCTGCGCCTCGCTGCGGGGCCCGGGCTGGCGTCTGGCGGCTTGCAGGCTTGCTTCGCGGCGCGGGAACAACCTTCCGAAATTTCACTGCCAGAGCACGAAAGAGAGGCCGCCTTTCCGCTTCCCCGGCGGCGGGCAATCTGGCATAGGCTCAGCCATGTCCGACGAGCCCGACGATATCCATCCGCTGTTCCACGGCGCCCCCTCGACCACCGAGTTCAAGAAGCTGCGCAAGCGGATCATCCGCGACACCCGCGAGGCCATCGAGCAATACGGGATGATCGAGCGCGGCGCACGCTGGCTGGTCTGCCTCTCAGGCGGCAAGGACAGCTACACGCTGCTGGCCGCGCTTTACGAATTGAAATGGCGCGGGTTGCTGCCGGTCGAGCTTCTGGCCTGCAATCTCGACCAGGGCCAGCCGGGATTTCCGGCGACCGTGCTGCCCGCATTTCTGGAAAAGATGGGCGTGCCGCACCGGATCGAGTATCAGGACACCTATTCCATCGTCATGGACAAGGTGCCCCAGGGCCGGACCTATTGCGCGCTCTGCTCGCGGCTCCGGCGCGGCAATCTCTACCGGATCGCGCGCGAAGAAGGCTGTTCGGCCGTGGTCCTGGGCCATCACCGCGACGACATCCTGGAAACCTTCCTGCTGAACCTCTTCCATGGCGGACGGCTGGCGACGATGCCGCCGAAGCTGGTGAACGAGGAGGGCGATCTCTTCGTCTACCGCCCGCTGGCCCATGTCGCCGAGGCCGATTGCGCGCGCTTCGCCCGGGCCATGGATTATCCGATCATCCCCTGCGATCTCTGCGGCAGCCAGGACGGGCTGCAGCGCATGCAGGTCAAGGCGATGCTCGACCAGTGGGAGACCAACCATCCCGGGCGCCGCCAGAAGATGTTTCGCGCGCTGATGCATGTGCGCCCCTCACATCTGCTTGACCCGGCGCTCTTCGACTTCGCGGGTCTGGTGCGGGAAACCGGCACGCCCTCCGACATCGCGCCCGGCGAGTCCGCAACGGGCTGACCTTTCCCCGACCCCGCGCCCGTGGCGAGGTCGGGAAATCGGGTATTTTTCCAAGAAGAAGCAGCGATATGACTTCTTCTTGGTCAAAATACCCCCACGGGATGTCCGCAAGGGGCGACCGGCGGGGGCGAATACGGGCAGATGCCAGAGGCGGGCACTGCCCCCAAACCCCGTGCGTCGGCAAAACGACTTGACCTCACCGGCCTCAATCTGTTGAAGCAGCCACACCTTTCAAAGGACGGGGTGGCGGTCTGCCATGGACGATCAGAACAAGAATCTCATACTCGCAACGGCGCTCAGCTTCCTGGTGATCCTCGGATGGTTCCTGCTGTTCCCGCCGGAACAGCAGGCGCCGGTCACCGAACAGGACGCCGTCACGACGACGGAGCAGACCGGCAGCGGTGCGACCACGCCCGACCTGGCCGTCGCCCCCCCGGCGCTGCCGGGCAGCGGCGCGCCCAGTACACCCGAAACCGCCGCGCCCTCGCTGGCCGCCGAGGCGCCCCGGCTCTCGATCGAGACGCCCCGCCTGACCGGCTCGATCTCGCTGCTGGGCGGCCGCATCGACCGGCTGTCGCTGAAAGGCTATCACGAGACGCTCGATCCGGACTCGCCGCTGGTGTCGCTGCTGGAACCGGTCGGGACCGAGCGCCCCTATTACGCGCTTTACGGCTGGGCACCCGCAGGCAGCCTCGGCTATGAGGACGTGCCCGGTGCCAACACGCTCTGGACGCTTGACGGCAATGACGCGCTGACCGTCGGAACCCCGGTCTCGATGCACTGGGACAATGGCAAGGGCCTGACCTTCCACCGCACCATCAGCATCGACGAGAACTACATGTTCACCGTCGAGCAGAGCGTCGAGAACGCCACCGGCGATGCCGTGCGCCTTGCCCCCTATGGCATCGTCGCCCGCCATGGCCAGCCCGAGGGCAGCCGGTTCTACATCCTGCACGAGGGTGTCGTCCGGCAGACCGACGACGAGCTGGAAGAGATCAAGTACAAGAAGATGCCCGACATGGATTATGTCGAGCGCGAGCGGGCCAATGCCGAGGTCACCGACGTTCAGGAGAACGGCTGGATCGGCTTTACCGACAAGTACTGGATGACCACGCTGATCCCGGAACCCGGTCAGCCCTTCACTTCGGTCGCCAAATATGTCCAGGGCCCCGACATCTACCAGGTCGAGGCGCGGCTGCCGGTCGTGACCGTCGCTGCCGGTGCTACCGAAGGCACCTCGACCATGCTGTTCGCCGGCGCCAAGGAATGGGAGACGATCCACCATTACCAGAAGGATGACGGCATCTTCCGCTTCATCGACTCGATCGACTGGGGCTGGTTCTTCTTCTTCACGAAACCCATCTTCCGCGTGCTGCACTGGCTGAACGGGGCGATGTCCGGCCTTGGCGTGCCGGGCTCGATGGGCTGGTCGATCATCCTTCTGACCGTCATCATCAAGGCGATCGTGCTGCCGCTGGCCTACAAGTCCTACAGCTCGATGGCCAAGATGAAGGAACTTCAGCCCAAGATGGAGGAGCTGAAGGAGCGCTGCGGCGACGACCGCCAGAAGCTGCAGCAGGAGATGATGGCGCTCTACAAGAAAGAGAAGGTCAACCCGGCCGCGGGCTGTCTGCCGCTCTTCGTGCAGATCCCGATCTTCTTCTCGCTCTACAAGGTGATCTTCGTCACCATCGAGCTGCGCCACGCGCCCTGGATCGGCTGGATCCATGACCTCTCGGCGCCCGATCCGTCCTCGATCCTGAACCTGTTCGGCCTGCTGCCCTACGCGCCGCCGGAACCGGGCTCGTTCTTCGCGATCCTGTCGCTCGGCGTGCTGCCGATCCTGCTGGGGATCTCGATGTGGCTGCAGCAGAAGCTGAACCCGACGCCCACCGATCCGACGCAGGCCATGGTCTTCGCCTGGCTGCCCTGGGTGTTCATGTTCATGCTGGGCAACTTTGCCAGCGGGCTGGTGCTGTACTGGATCTGCAACAACACGATCACCTTCATCCAGCAATATGCGATCATGCGCATCCACGGCTATCACCCCGACGTGCTGGGCAATATCAGGTCGAGCTTCCGCAAGAAGAAGCCGGAACCGGAGCACAAATGACGGCACGGCTGGCCCGGATCTATCGCCACCCGATCAAGGGCCACGGCGCCGAGGCGCTGGAGACGGTGGAGCTCGAGGCCGGCCGGACCCTGCCCTGGGACCGCACCTGGGCCGTGGCGCATGAGGCGTCGCGGACGGATGGAACCGGCTGGGCGCCCTGCGCGAATTTCTCGCGCGGGGCGAAGGCGCCGCAGCTGATGGCCATCGGCGCGCGGCTGAACGAGGCGGCGGGGCAGATCACCCTGACCCATCCCGACCGGCCGGATCTGACATTCTCTCCCGACAGCGAGGGCTCGGCCCTGATCGACTGGGTCCGCCCCCTGATGCCCGCAGACCGCGCGGCCTCGACCCGGATCGTCCGGGTGCCCGGGCGCGGCATGACCGACAGCGCCTTTCCCTCGGTCAGCCTGCTGGGGCTCGCCTCGCTCCAGGCGCTGTCCGAGAAACTCGGCCAGAGCCTGTCGCCGCTGCGCTTTCGCGGCAATTTCTGGATCGAGGGGCTCGCCCCCTTCGCCGAGTTCGACTGGATCGGGCGGAAGATCCGGCTGGGCCGGGCGGTAATCGAGATGCGCGAGCGCATCACCCGCTGCATGGCGACAACCGCCAACCCCGAAACCGGCGAACGCGACGCCGACACGCTGGGCGCGCTGCAGGCCGGCTGGGGGCACAAGCAATTCGGCGTCTATGCCGAGGTGATCGAGGGCGGTCGCGTGGCCCTTGGCGACGCTGTGGAGGCGCTATGACCCCCCTTCCCTTCCCCCTGACGCCCGAACCCGATGCCGAGGCCGCCGAACGCGGGCGCAAGCTCTTCGCAGGGCCCGTCGAGTTCCTCAAGGGCGTGGTCGCGATGGACGGGCTGCCGCCCGCCGACCGGCCCGAGCTGTGCTTTGCCGGGCGCTCGAATGTCGGCAAGTCGAGCCTGATCAACGCGCTGACCGGACGCAAGGGGCTGGCGCGGGCCTCGAACACGCCCGGCCGGACGCAGGAGATCAACTATTTCACGCTGGGCGAAAGCCATTACCTCGTCGACCTGCCGGGCTATGGCTATGCCGAGGCGCCGCTGAAGGTGGTCGAGAAATGGCAGCGCCTGCTCAAGGCCTATCTGGCCGGGCGGCAGACCCTGCGCCGGGCCTTCGTGCTGATCGACGCGCGCCACGGGGTGAAACCGGTCGACGAGGAGATCATGAAGCTGCTCGACGGGGCGGCCGTAACCTTCCAGACGGTGCTGACCAAGGCCGACAAGGTGAAGGCCGCCGAGCGCGACAAGGTTCTGACCCAGGTCCGGGCCGCGCTGGCGCGCCACCCGGCCGCCTTCCCCGAGATCGTGCTGACCTCATCCGAAAAGGGCGACGGGATCGCGACCCTGCGCGCGATCATCGAGGGCATCGCCTAGGGTCCCGGCCGGTTTCATGGCCCATCCTGTTTATGCCCGTCTTGTCATGCCCGCCTTGCGGCCGGCTCAGACGTGCTGGCCGGCATTCACCTCGATCTCGGTCCCGGTGACGTAGCTGGCCTCTTCCGAACAAAGGAAATGGATGACGCTCGCCACTTCCTCGGGCTGACCCAGACGGCGCAGCGGCAGGCCCTCGACGATCTTCTCGGTGCCGGGGCTGAGGATCGAGGTTTCGACCTCGCCGGGCGCGATGGCGTTCACCCGGACGCCCAGGGGACCGAAATCATGCGCCATCTCGCGGGTCAGCGCCGCCAGAGCGGCCTTGGACGTCGCATAGGCCGCGCCTGCGAAAGGATGCACGCGACTGCCCGCTATCGAGGTCACGTTGACGATGGCCCCCTTTGCGGCGGCCAGCTCGTCCTGCAGCCCGCGCGCCAGCACGATCGAGGCGAAGAAGTTCACGTTGAAGACCATGCCCCAGGTCCGCATGTCGGTTTCAAGCGTGTTGAGCCGCCCGCCCTCCTCGGTCTTGGGCGAGATCCCGGCATTGTTGACCAGTGCATGCAGCTTGCCCCCGGTCAGCTTGCCGCGCACGACCTCGATGGCGCGCTTGGTCATGGCCGGGTCGGCCAGGTCGATCTGGATATGGTTCTCGGCACCGCCGGGCCAGGGGCAGCGCGAGTCGAAGGGCTGGCGCGAACAGGTCAGAACCCGCCAGCCTTCGGCCGAAAAGCGCTTGACCGTCGCATGCCCGATGCCCCGGCTTGCCCCGGTCAGCAACATTACCTTCTGTTCCATCGCACCTTTCCCGTTCTGCGGCGTGATCAACGTAAGCCCGACATGCCAAAAGACAATCACCCTTGGCCTGCGGACGCGCAGGCGCTAACAGAAGTTCACCAAACGGACCCGCAGCATGAGAAGACAGACGGCCATGAATCGCGACTGGATCGCCACCGCCCGGACATTGTCCGAGGCGCTGCCCTATCTTCAGCGCTATACCGGCGCCATCGTCGTCATAAAGTTCGGCGGCCATGCCATGGGCAACGATGCCGAGATGGAGAGCTTCGCCCGCGACGTGGTGCTGATGCGGCAGGTCGGCGTGAACCCGGTGATCGTCCATGGCGGCGGGCCGATGATCAACGAGATGCTGGCGCGGCTCGGCGTCGTGTCGGACTTCGTCAAGGGCAAGCGGGTGACCGATGCCGCCACCGTCGAGGTGGTCGAGATGGTGCTCTCGGGACGGGTCAACAAGCGCATCACCCAGGCCATCAACGATCAGGGCGGCAAGGCGGTCGGGCTCTCGGGCAAGGATGCGGGGCTGATCGTCTGCGACCAGGCAGATCCGGCGCTCGGCTTTGTCGGGGCGCCTGCCGAGGTGAATCCCGAGGTGCTGCACCAGCTCTTTGCCGCGGGAATGATCCCGGTCGTGGCGCCGCTCGGCGCCGGGCGCGCGGGCGAGACCTTCAACATCAACGGCGACACCGCCGCGGGCGCCATCGCCGCGGCGCTGAAGGCCGACCGGCTGCTGCTGCTGACCGATGTCGCCGGCGTCAAGGATGCCTCGGGCCGCGTCGTGACCGAGCTGAGCCCCGACAATATCCGCGAGATGACCGCCTCGGGCGTGATCGCGGGCGGCATGATCCCGAAGACCGAAACCGCTTTGTCGGCGATCGAGGGGGGCGTGCGCGCGGTGGTCATCCTCGACGGTCGTGCGCCCAATGCCTGCCTTCTGGAGCTTTTCACCGATCACGGGGCGGGGTCCCTGATCCGAGCGCCGCGTCCCTGACGCCGAACCCGCTGGCCGGAAGCGACAGGCTGTGACAGGATGCCCCCGACCCGCGACAAGCAAAGCCGCCTGCCGATGAGTTTGCGCCTGATCCTCGTCCGACATGCGAAATCGAGCTGGGACGACCCGAGCGAGGACGACCATGACCGTCCGCTCAATGCGCGCGGCCGCGAGGCGGCGCCGAAGATCGGCCGCTGGCTGGCCGGGCGCGGTCATGTGCCGGCCGAAGTGGTCAGCTCCACCTCCTGCCGCACGCTGGAAACCTGGGACCGGATGGCACCCCTGCTGGGCGAATCCACCGTCATGCGCCGCGATCCCGCGCTTTATCAGGCACCGGCCGAGCGGATGCTGGAGACACTGAACAATTGCGCGGCCTCGCCGGTGCTGATGCTGGGCCACAATCCCGGCATCGCGGAATTCGCGGCACGCCTGCTGGATGCCCCGCCCGAGCTGCCGCGCTTTGCAAGCTTTCCCACCTGCGCCACGCTGGTCGCGGAATTCGAGCTGGGCGACTGGACAGAGGTCGAGTTCGGAACCGGCCGGCTGGTCGATTTCATCACGCCCAAGCAGCTTGACGGCTGATCCCGCGGCGACGGCAGGGCGCCGCCGCGGCCGTGACATGCAGGGTCAGTCGGCGCCCCCCGGCGTGCCGCTGAAGCTGACGGTGACATCCTCGTCGCGAGCGATGAACTGGCAGGCCAGACGATAGCGCGGCGGCATGTCCCGCACCTCGGCATCCTCGATTTCCTGCCCGGTCAGCTTGCCCAGCTCCTTCAGCTTCTGCTTTTCCTTGTCGGTCAGCATGATCGCCTTCTTGTCGGCGGGATTGTCATAGCTGACCTCGATCAGGCAGGAGCCGCAATTCCCGTCGCGGCAGTCGAAGGGAATCGGGATTCTGTTATCCTCGGCCAGCGCGAGGATCGTCCGGGTGTCGCCCGCCACGCCATAGACCTTCTTGTCCTTGTGCATCTGCGGAGAGGTAAAGGTGATGATCGCCATGTCGTATCCGTCCTTGGCTTGGGCCCTCCGTCCTGCGAACGGGCGGAGGGCGGATGTCGGTTCGAACCGGTCGCACGTCTCCACTCCGCAGGAAGCAGGTTCCATGCCACGACCAGAGCATTGAAACCGCGTCATTCCCTTGTGGCATGTCCGGAAGACGACAGGTCCGTCGCGCAAAGCCGACAGCTCGGGACAGGGCTTGCACCCGGGCGGCGCAGGGGCCATTCTGAGTCCCGACGGAAGAAGGAGAGATATGCGCAGCGATCAGTCGTGACACCGCAGGACGCGGTTCGCCCCGGCGCCCGGCAACCGGGCCCGCTCAAAACGCATATCCAACTTTCGGACTTACAGATGACACAATCCGACATCCTCATCCGCGCGCCGCGGCCGGGCGATCATGCCCGGCTTTCGGAGATCTGGTACGCCGCCTCGCGCGAGGCTCATGGCTTTCTCGGCGAGGACAGGCTGCGCGCCCAGCGAAGGCTGATCGAAACGCAATACCTGCCCGGCTCAGAGCTCTGGCTGGCCTGTATGCAGGACCGTCCCCTGGGCTTCATCGGCCTTCTGGGGGCGTTCATCGGCGGTCTTTTCGTGGCCCCCGACCGGCAGGGCCGGGGCATAGGGCGCAGGCTCGTCGCCCATGCGGCCGGGCTGAAGGGCACGCTGGAGCTCGAGGTCTACAGCGCCAATCCCCGCGCCTGCGCCTTCTATCGCGGGCTCGGCTTTACCGAGGTTTCGCGTCGGCCGCAGGACGATGAGGGGCTGCCCTTCGAAACGCTGCGGCTGCGGCGGGAGGCCTGAACGGGCGGCGCGGGAGGACATTCTCCCGCGCCGTCGCGGCCCTTAGGCTCAGTGACCGAGGATCTGGCTGAGAAACAGACTGGTGCGATCCGATTGCGGAGTGTTGAAGAAGGCCTCGGGCGCGTTCTGCTCGACGATCTGCCCCTGATCCATGAAGATCACCCGGTTCGCCACCTGCCGGGCAAAGCCCATCTCATGGGTGACGCAGATCATCGTCATGCCCTCTTCGGCAAGCGCGATCATGGTGTCGAGCACCTCCTTGATCATCTCGGGATCGAGCGCCGAGGTCGGTTCGTCGAACAGCATGATGTTCGGCCGCATGCAGAGCGCGCGCGCGATGGCGACCCGCTGCTGCTGACCGCCCGACAACTGGCCCGGATATTTATTGGCCTGTTCGGGGATGCAGACCTTTTCGAGATAGGACATGGCGGTCTCCACCGCCTCCCTTTTCGGCACCTTGCGCACCCAGATCGGCGCCAGCGTACAGTTTTCCAGGATCGTCAGATGCGGGAAGAGGTTGAAATGCTGAAACACCATCCCGACCTCGGAGCGGACCTGATCGATATGCTTGAGGTCATTGGTCAGCTCGATCCCCTCGACCACGATCCTGCCCGCCTGGTGTTCCTCGAGCCGGTTGATGCAGCGGATCAGGGTCGACTTGCCCGAGCCCGAGGGGCCGCAGACAACGATGCGCTCGCCCTTGCAGATCGTCAGGTTGATGTCGCGCAGCACGTGGAAGGCCCCGTACCACTTGTTCATGCCGACGATATCGATGGCGATCTCATCCGACGAAGTCGGCCGGGACCGGTCGGTGATGGGGCCGGACATGGAGTCAGACATGGCGGGACCTCCTCAGCGGCGCTCGGTCCGGAGCCTGCGCTCCAGATACATCGAGTAGCGGGACATGGAGAAACAGAAGACGAAGAACAGCGCTGCGATGAAGCCGTAAAGCTCCCAGACGATGCCGTTCCAGTTGACATCGGCCCGGATCGAGTTCGAGAAGCCGACCGGATCGAGCAGGCCGATGATCGAGACCAGCGTGGTATCCTTGAAGACGCCGATGAAGGTCGAGACGATCCCGGGAATCGAAATCTTCAGCGCCTGCGGCATGACGATCAGCCGCTGCGCCTTCCAGTAATCGAGCCCGAGCGCATCGGCCGCCTCGTACTGGCCCCGTGGCAGCGCCGCGAGCCCGCCCCGGATCACCTCGGCGACATAGGCCGAGGCGAACAGCGTGACCATGATGATGACGCGCAGGACGATGTCGAAATTGGTATCCGGCGGCATGAAATAGTTGAGCAGAAGCCAGGCCACGAAAAGCAGCGTGATCAGCGGCACGCCACGGACGAACTCGATGACACCGACGCAAAGCGACTTGACGATGAACATCCGCGATTGCCGGCCCAGCGCCAGCAGGATGCCGAAAGGCAGAGACAGCGTGATCGCCGTCACGCCGATGGTGATCGACAGCATGAAGCCGCCGAAATCACGGCTGGAGACAGGCTCGATCCCCAGCGGCAGAACCGCCTGCAGCTGCCCGGCGGCCGGGCCTGCCAGCCAGAGCCACCACAGGACCGGCACCAGCGCGGCCGCGATCGTGCCGGGGAGCGTGCCCGCCACCGCATCGACGATCCGGTAGGCGACATAGCCGAGGGCAAAGCCCAGCGCCACCGCGACCGGCAGCCAGACCGTTCCGCCCCAGAGCAACCAGGGCACGAGGAAGGGCGCCGCCACTGACAGATACAGCGCCCTGCGCGGAACGCCGGGAAACAGCACCGGCGCCATCCCGCCCAGCGCGATGCCGAAGGCCAGGACCGGACGCCAGTAGATCTCGGACGGGTAGAAGCCGAAGACCAGTTGCGCCCAGCGTTCGCGGATCACCGCCCAGCAGGCGCCGCTGGCCTCGGGGCCGAATGCCGTCCTGATCTGCGCGCGGCATTCGGACAGCGAACTGGCGGTCCAGCTGGACTGGACGATCCAGGGCAGGACCGCGGCCAGAAGCCATGTCAGCAGCGCCAGCGACAACAGCGTCAGCGCCGCATTCAACCAGGATGAGAACAGGTTCTGGCGCAGCCATCCGACAGCCCCCACCGAACGCGCGGGCGGCGGCTCCGGCGGAAGCAGGCTGCCCCGGGCGAAGGCCGCGCTGTGGGAATGGGTGTCGCTCACCTCACCGCTCCACCAGCCGGACCCTGGCATCGTACCAGTTCATTGCCGTCGAGATCGCGAGCGAGATCGCCAGATAGAACCCCATCATCAGCAGCACGCATTCCAACTCGCGCCCGGTCTGGCCCATGGTGATGCCGCCCAGCGTTCCGGTGATGTCCATGTAGCCCACCGCGATCGCCAGCGACGAGTTCTTGGTCAGGTTCAGGTATTGCGAGATCAGCGGCGGGATGATGACCCTGAGCGCCTGCGGCAGGATCACCAGCGACATGATCCGGTTCGGCCGGAGACCCAGCGCCGCCGCGGCCTCGGTCTGGCCCTTCGAGATCGCGAGGATACCCCCCCGGACGATCTCGGCGATGAAGGCGGCCGTATAGAAGCTGAGCGCAAGCCAGAGCGCGATCAGCGAATTGCGCATGTAGATCCCGCCGCGGAAGTTGAAGCCTCTCAGTTCGGGATAGCCCAGATGAAAGCCCAGCCCTGCCAGCAGGACCGAAAGCGGCAGCACGATCACGCCAAGACGCAGATACCAGGTCGCGGGTCTCAGCCCGGTCCGGTTCTGGATCCGCTCGGCCCGCGCCCGGATCCGCGCCGAGACCCAGAGCCCTGCCGCCAGGACCGCGAGGACCGCGAGCAGATCCAGGCTGATCCCGAAGGCCCCGAAGACCGACAGATCGCCCAGGCTGCGCGAGAACAGCGGCTCGGGAATGTAGAAGCCGCGATTGGTCAGCGCCACGCTGTCGCCCAGCAACATCGAGGCCGTGGCATCCGCGCCGCGAAAGGCATTGGGCGGCGGCAGGCTCTCGATCAGGATCGCCATGAAGAACAGGATCCAGAGCAGGACCGGCACGTTGCGGAAGATCTCGACATAGACCGTCATCAGCCGCGCCACGAGCCAGTTGCGCGACAGCCGCAGCACCCCGATCACCACCCCCATCGCGGTGGCCAGCGCGCAGCCGAGAAAGGCCACCAGCAGCGTGTTCAGAAGCCCGACGATGGCGGCCCTGAGATGGGTGTCGCGGCTGCTATAGGCGATCAGCGTCTGGTTGATGTCATATTGCGCCTGGTTCCAGAGGAAGTCGAACCGGATCGGCTTGCCGAGCTCGGCGAGGTTCTGCACGGTGTTGCTGATCATCCAGCTCACCAGCAGCAGGAAACCAGCCAGCGTGACGATCTGGATCGTCAGCGACCTGTAGCGGGTATCGAAGATCAGCATGCGCAGACGGAACGCCTCGCGCGGTACCTCCGGATAGCTGCTCATGCGGGCGCTCCCTGTCGCTCCCTCCCGGCACAGAGGGACCATGCGCCGACCGACACGGCCGCGCCCCTCCGGGATCCCAGTCTTTCCTTTCCCAGATGCGCAAAGGGCGCGGAATGTCCCGCGCCCCTCGAAACTGCCTTACCGGAACGGCGGCGCGTACATCAGCCCGCCATCGGTCCATTGCGCGTTCAGCCCCCGCGCGAGCCCAATCGGGGTGTTCTGGCCGATATATTTCTCGAAAAGTTCGCCGTAATTGCCCCCGGCCTTGATCGCCTTGACCGCCCAGTCGGCCGGCAGGCCGAGCATCTCGCCCAGGGCACCCTCGGTGCCGAGCAGACGGTTGATCTCGGGATTGGCGGTGACCGTCGCGGTCAGTTCGTCGATATTGGCCGAGGTCACGCCATATTCCTCGGCGGCGATCAGCGCGTTCAGAGTCCAGCGGACGATATCCGCCCATTCATCATCGCCATGGCGCACCAGCGGGCCCAGCGGCTCCTTCGAGATGATCTCGGGCAGGACCACATGCGCCGAGGGGTCCTCGAAGGTGGCGCGCGTCGCGGCCAGACCCGAGGCATCGGTGGTGTAGACGTCACAGGCCCCGGCCAGATATTGCTGCTGGGCCTGTTCGTTGGTCTCGATAGGGACCGGCTCGTAGGAGATGTTGTTGACGCGGAAGAAATCCGCGAGGTTCAGCTCTGTCGTGGTCCCGGTCTGGATGCAGACGGTGGCGCCGTCGAGTTCCTTGGCCGAGCTGACGCCTAGCGCCTTCGGCACCATGAAGCCCTGGCCGTCGTAATAATTGACGCCCACGAAGGTGAATTTGAGGTCGACATCGCGCGAGAAGGTCCAGGTGGTGTTGCGCGCCAATATGTCGATTTCGCCCGAGGCCAGGGCGGTGAACCGGGTCTTGCCGGTCGTGGGAACGAATTCGACGGCCGAGGAATCCCCCAGCACGGCGGCAGCAACGGCGCGACAGACCGCCACGTCGAAGCCCTGCCAGTCGCCATTCGCATCGGGCGCCGCAAAACCGACAAGGCCGGTATTGGTCCCGCAGTTGAGCTTGCCGCGCGCCTTGACATCATCGAGCGTAGCCGCGCCCGCCGCCGCCGCGGCGCAGGCGGCCACGGTCAGCGCGCCGAGAATAACGGATTTCTTCATTTTCACCTCTTCTGAATATCGGTCCGTTCATACGGCTTATCGGTCCCCCGGCACGCAGGGGCATGGCAATGAGAGACCCCAATCCCCTCAGCGCCTCAAGTCTGGGCAAAATACCGCCGTCAGGTCAAGTGCACAGGAGATGCCGTGCGCATCGCACAACCATTGGGATAGAATCGTCGCCGCCTGCTCACGATTTACGCGGTGCGGCGCAAAGCGAGAGCATCAGAGCGATGCGCGCGCAAGATTGAGGAAACGGCGCGCCTGCAGGAAGTCGCGCCGCCGCGCCGCCGCGACCTCGGCGGCCTCGGCATCGATGCCCCATTGCTCCTGCTGCCAGGTCTCGTCGATCCGCGACAGCTCCCAGAGCCGTTCGGGCGCCTCGATCCCCTCGGCCGCGGCAAGCCCGATCACCAGCGAGCCCGACAGCCCGACCAGATCATGAAGCGCGGTCAGCTCGAAAGCGTCGAACCCGGCGACGCGGGTCCGCAGCCGCGTGAGGCTTTCGGCGGGCTGCGGCCGGGGGATCACGCCCCGGGTGGGTTCCAGCGGCGCCCCCAGCGTGGCGGCGGCCCAGGCCAGCAGCGGGTCCCAGCTCTCGGCCTGGCGGCTGACCAGCCCCGCAGGGCTCTCGGCGCGATGGCAAAGCAGGTCGCTTTCCCCATAGGCGGCAATGAGTTCGGCCACTTCGGCCTGCTGTTCCCGGACCTTGTCGATGGCGGCATTGGCCGCCCGGGTGACCGGCATGCTCAGCGGCGCGACCTGATCGACCTGTGCATCCCATTCCGCCGCCACGGCCTCGGCCATGGCGCGGGTCGGCACCGCAAGCGGGCGCTTGGCGGGGGTTTTCACCGGACGCCCGTCAAGCAGGATGGCAAAGCCTGCCTCGGCCGGTGTCACGCCCGTCTCGGTCCAGAACCGTTTCAGCGCCCATTCGCTCATACCGTCTCTCCCACCAGCGCCAGCACCGCCCGGGGCAGATCGGCGAAGCGCTCGACCACCGCATCGGCCGCGCCCAGCCGGTCGGCCGGGTGATACCCCCAGGCCACGGCCAGGGTGCGCACGCCGGCGGCACGGCCCATCTCCATGTCGAATTCGGTATCGCCGATCATCACCGCCCGGTCGGGCGCGACGCCGGTCTCGGCCAGAGCGGCCAGCACCATCGAGGGATGCGGCTTCGAGGGATGGTCGTCCGAGACCTGCCGGGTCGCGAAATGACCCGCCAGCCCATGCGACGCGAGAATCGCGTCGAGCCCGCGCCGCGACTTGCCGGTGGCGATGCCCAGTTCCATCCCGTCGACCGCCAGAAGCGCGTCGAGCGCCGCGGCCGCGCCGGGAAAGAGCGGCGAGGCCGACTGCCCCGCCCTGAGCGAGAAGAAGGACTGCCGGTAGGCCTCGACCATGCGGCCACGCCGGTCGGGCCCGAGCCCCGGCGCCAGCGCCTCGATCGCCAGCGGCAGAGACAGGCCGACGACGCCCAGCACCTCGGCATGAGGCGGCACGGCCAGACCCTCGGCCGCGAAGGCCGCTTCCATCGCGCCCGCGATATGGGCCTGACTGTCGACAAGGGTGCCGTCGACATCGAAGATCGCAAGGCGGCGGGCGGTCATTCCAGCTCCTCGAACGGGTCAAGCGGGACATCGGACTCGGACCAGCCGAGCATCTCCCAGGTGCGTTTCATATGCGGCGGCAGCGGCGCGGTCAGCCTGAGATGCGCACCGGTCACAGGATGGGTCAGCGACAGGTGGCGGGCATGCAGATGCAGCTTGCGGCTGATCTCGCCGCCCAGCTGCGCGCCCCAGCCCTCGCCCAGGTTCTCCTGCCCCGAACCGCCATATTTTCCGTCGCCGACAATGGGATGCCCGATCTCGGCCATATGCGCGCGCAGCTGATGGGTGCGGCCCGTCACCGGCACCAGCGCACACCAGCTGGCCCGCGTTCCCAGCGCCGAGAGCACCGCGTAATCCGAGGTGGCGCGCTTGGCGCCCTCGGTCTGATCGACCTTGGCGGGGTGGATGCAGAGCATCTTCTCGCCCTCGCCCTTGCTGCCATGGCCGGGCGCCTTGACCAGCCCGAAGCGGATCGTGCCCATCCGCGGATGCGGCACGCCCGCCACCACGGCCCAGTAGATCTTGCGGGTCTCGCGGGCACGGAAGGCAGAGGTCAGGTCCTTGGCAACGGCACGGGTCCGCGCGAGGATCAGCACACCCGACGTGTCGCGGTCGAGCCGGTGCACCAGGCGCGGGTTTTCGTCATAACCGAAGCGCAGCGCCTCGCCCATGCCGTCGACATGGCGCGCCTGGCCGCTGCCGCCCTGCACCGGCAGCCCCGGCGGCTTGTTCAGCGCGATGATATGGGCGTCGCGGAAGATCACGCAGCTGCGGATCATCTCGGCATCGGCCTCAGAGACCTTGGGCTTGGGCGCGGCCTCTATCTGACCCGGCTCGGGCAGCGGCGGCACCCGCACCTGCTGGCCCTCTTCCAACCGTGTGGCGGGCTTGGCCCGGCCGCCATCGACCCGGATCTCGCCCTTGCGGCACAGCTTCTCGATCCGCCCCTGCGAGACATGGGGAAACTGCCGCCGGAACCAGCGGTCGAGCCGCTGGTCGCCATCGCCGCGCGCGACTGTCAGGGTTTGAACGCCACTCATGTCAGAAGGCTCCGCATCAACCAAAAGGCGAGCGCGATGGCGCTCAGGGACAGGATCAGCGAGCCCGCCACGTAGGCGATCGCCAGCTCGGCCTGACCGCGTTCGAACAGCGTCATCGCATCGAGCGAGAAGGACGAGAAGGTGGTGAAGCCGCCCAGAAGACCGATCTGGAAGAACGGCGCGAAGGGCGTGCCGCCCTTCTTGGCCAGAACCACGATCAGCACACCCATCAGGAACGAGCCCAGAACATTGACGAAGATCGTGCCCCAGGGAAAGCCGCGCCCCAAGAGCGACGTGGCCGCCACACCGGAAAGATACCGGCCCACGGAGCCGATTGCGCCCCCGAGGGCCACTTGCAGGAGTGTCGCGCCAGTCATGGGCCTCCCATCGCCCCGCCGGGCGGGCTTGTCAACCGTCCTGCCGCCGCTCGCGCAGCTTTGAGAAATAGTCCAGCCGCCGTTTCAGCTCGCGCTCGAAACCGCGCTCGACGGGCGTGTAGTAGACGCCCCGCTTCATGCTTTCGGGAAAGTAGTTCTGCCCCGAGAAGGCGTCCTCGGCATCGTGGTCGTACTGATAGCCCGCGCCGAAGCCCTGTTCCTTCATCAGCCGGGTCGGCGCGTTCAGGATATGCCTGGGCGGGGGCTCCGATCCGGTCTTCTGCGCCGCCTGCCGCGCGGCCTTGTAGGCGCTGTAGCCCGCATTCGATTTCGGCGCGAGCGCCAGATAGATCACCGCCTGCGCCAGCGCCAGTTCGCCCTCGGGCGACCCCAGCCGTTCATAGACCGACCAGGCGTCAAGACAGACGGTCTGGGCCTGCGGATCGGCAAGTCCGATATCCTCGACGCTCATGCGCACGATCCGGCGCGCCAGAAAGCGCGGGTCCTCGCCGCCTTCAAGCATCCGCGTCAACCAGTACAGCGCCGCATCCGGGTCCGAGCCCCGGACCGATTTGTGCAGCGCCGAGATCAGGTTGTAATGGCCGTCGCCGCTCTTGTCATATTGCGCCGCGCGCTTCTGCAGCCGCCGGGCAAGATCGGCGGGCGCCAGCGGCCCCGTCACCTTCCAGGCCATGAGCTGCTCGATCAGGTTCAGAAGCGCCCGCCCGTCGCCATCGGCCATGGCGATCAGATCGTCCCGCGCCTCGCCGGTCAGGGGCAGCGGGCGACCGATCTCGTGCTCGGCGCGCTGCGCCAGCAGTTCCAGATGCGCGGGGTCGAGCCGTTCCAGCACCAGCACCTGCGACCGCGACAGAAGGGCCGCGTTCAGCTCGAAGCTGGGGTTTTCGGTGGTCGCGCCGACCAGCAGGATGGTGCCATCCTCCATATGCGGCAGGAAGCCGTCCTGCTGGGCCTTGTTGAAGCGGTGGATCTCGTCGACGAACAGAAGCGTACCCTGCCCGTTGGCATGGCGCAGCCTTGCGGCCTCGAACACCTTCTTGAGTTCGGCCACACCCGAGAAGATCGCGCTGATCTGCACGAAGGCCAGATCGGTCTCGTCGGCCAGAAGCCGCGCGATGGTGGTCTTGCCGACGCCAGGCGGGCCCCAGAAGATCAGGGAGGAGAGCGTGCCGGCCGCCAGCATCACGCCAAGGGACCCCTCCGGGCCCAGGACATGCTCCTGCCCGATCACCTCGGCCAGCCGCCTCGGGCGCAGCCGGTCTGCCAGCGGGCGCGGCCCGGAGCGGTCGGAAGCGGCAGACGGGGTCCGGTCGAAAAGGTCAGTCATCGGGGCAGCCTATGCCAGAGCGCTCAGACACGAAAGCGCAAGACGCCGCGGCGGCCATTGCGCAGATATTCGACATACCAGCGGCGCCCCCCCGCGCGCGCGGCCGCCGCCACATCCGCGGTCGAGCGGATCTCACGCTCATTGATCTGCAGCAGGATATCGCCCGAAGCAAGCCCGCCCCGACCGCCGATCGCGCCCGGATCGGTGACAAGCACGCCGCTCAGCCCGGCCGCAAGCCCCTTTTCCTGAAGAACGGCCGGGTTCAGGTTCACCACCGAGAGCCCGGCCAGAACGCTTTGGCTGCGGATCGTCAACGGATCGCGCGGCGGCGTTTCCGGCGGCGCCACCAGATCGACCGAGGCGGCCTGCGGGCGCGCCTCGCCGCGATGAAGGTAGCTGACCTCGATCTGTCGGCCGATCCCCTCGGACGAGAGGCGGAACAGCATTTCCTGCGGGGTGTTGACCGGATCGCCCCCCAGCGCCAGGACGACGTCGCCGACCCCGAGCCCGGCGGCCCGGAACGGGCTTTCGGGATGCAGCGCGCTCAGCACCACGCCCCGCGGACTGTCCATCCCCAGCGCCTCGGCCAGCGCCGCATCGACCGGCTGGCCCGAAAGCCCCGCCCAGGGCCGCTGGAACCGCCGCGCCCCGGCTTCGGCCTGCTCGATGAAACGCGAGACCAGATTGGCCGGAATGGCGAAGCCGATCCCGTTCGAGCCGCCCGAGCGCGACAGGATCGCGGTATTGATGCCAACGAGCCGTCCGGCCATGTCGACCAGTGCCCCGCCGGAATTGCCGGGATTGATCGCCGCATCGGTCTGGATGAAATAGCCGCGCCCGCCCCCGATCGACAGGCCCGAGCGCGCCAGCCCCGACACGATGCCCGAACTGACGGTCTGGCCGATCCCGAACGGGTTGCCGATGGCCAGCACCAGATCGCCGACCGCGATCTCGTCGGAATCGCGCAGCGGCAGGAAAGGCAGATCGCTGGCCCCCTCGAGACGCAGCACTGCCAGGTCGGACTCCTCGTCGGCCAGCAGCACCTCGGCCTCGAATTCGCGCCGGTCGGCCAGCACCACCCGGATCTGATCGGCACGGCCCACGACGTGGTAATTCGACACCACCATCCCGTCGGAAGACACGATCACCCCCGACCCCAGGGCATTCTCGACCCTGGGTTGGGCCCGGCCGAAATTGCGGAAGAGGTCGGAAAAGAACGGGTCGGCCGCGAAGGGCGTCGGCCGGTCGGCAACCACCCGGCTGGTGAAGACGTTGACGACCGCCGGCGCGGCCTCGCGCACCACGGGCGAAAAACTCAGCTGGATCTCGGCCCGGCTCTCGGGAAGACGGTTTTCGGCCGCAAGCGGCCCGGCGATCAGAAGAAGGCAAAGAAGAACGGCAGGACGTGGCATCGGAACGCTCCGGATCGGCGGCATGGCCGATCATATGCGGCCGCACGCGCCCGAGTTCAACGGCGGGTCCATGCAAGCGCGGGCGGGGCGCGCCGGTTACCCCCGCGCGCCCCGCCCCCTCGCCGGTCCTGACAGTCTAGTGCAGGTTCGTGGCGAAGTTCATGGAAATCACCTGGTTCCGGATCCCGTCTATCTCCATCACCGGCCCCATCGCGGTCATGTCGATCCCGACCCGCTTGTTCCAGAGCGGCCAGTTGGCATTCAGCAGGGCCAGACACTGGCTGGCGCCCAGACTACGTGCGGCGCGCGCCAGTTCCTGGACCAGGTTGAAATAGATCGGCCGGCGCTGATGCAGCGGGACCTTCTGGGTGACGAAGCCGCGCGAGCTTTCCCAGACCGTATCCGCCACCGGCGCCTCGTCATAGAGAAGCTCCGAGGGGATCGTGTCCAGAAGCCCTTTCTGGGCGTCGCGGATCATGTAGGAATAGATGCCGCAGCGCGCCGTGGTCGGGGTCAGCCGGTTGCCGGCGAGGACCTGCCCCAGCTCGTCATGCACGACCACCCAGCGGCTGGCCGGGGTGTCGTACTGGTCATATTCCATCCCCATCGCTTCGGGCAGGTCCCATTTGTTGCGCTCGATGAAAAGATCTTTGCGCGCACGAAGCATGTTGGCGAAAAGCTCGCCGTGATTGTGGATGTTCTCGAAAGACAGAGTCGTGGTCTGCATAAGTGCCTCCTGCAGGTTTGGTGGTGGGTAAAAACCGTGCGGAGGGCGACTGCCGTCACAGCAGCCTGTAGTCCTTTGCGCGCTGAATCGCTTCGGCCGTGGTGCGCGCCATCAGCCTCTGACGGGCAGAGGAGAGCCTGGCCTTGAGCGCACTTTCCGAGATCCCCAGCTTGCAGGCAGCAGCTGCGTGGCGATCGCCGTCCGCAATGCATTTCAGCGCATCGATCTGAGCCTTGGTCAGTTCTTCGGGTGGCTCGGTCATGTCGTGAAGACGACGCACGAGGGCTTCGATCTGGGCGATCTCGGCGTCCTCATATTCCCGATCTGCTCTTGCCACACTCGCGATGGTCCTGGAGGTAATGGGGCCCCAGGAGATCGTTACGCCGTATTTGAGACCGAACCGCGCAGCATTGAGGAAGATGCCGAAAGGGTCGGGAATCCTGTCATTGCTCCACCGTGTCGCGCCCGTGGTGGAAAAGCCCCAGGCGACCGAGGGGTCACGCAGGAGGTAGCCGTGTTCGGTGTAATGGGCCAGCCATTCGGGGGCGTAGGTCTGGAACGCGATCAGCGGCGAGGTAAAGCGGATATGCAAGCCGATATTGTACCCCTGAGGCGCCAGCGCATCGAGGATCCGTAACTCCCGGTCGAAGATCGACTTTTCGAACATGACTTTTTAGACAAGTTGCCTGAGACCCCGTCAACCTTAAATTGGAAAAGGTAATGTGACGTAGTTTTAAGAGTATGACGGAGTGTCCAGTGCAGGCGATACACCCGATTTTATTTAATCGTGTCATGCGCCTGCCCAGCTCGCTCAGACGCGAGGTGCTGGAATATGCGGGTTCGGCAAGTCTGGCAGACGACCAGATCAGGTCGCTGCTCGACGACATATGCAATGTGATAGAGAACGAGCATCTGGCCCGGCCCCGGATCAGCCCTCTTGGGCGTCTGCGCGCGGGCTGAGGCTTTCAGAAGACCTTCAAGACCAGGGGTGGCGAAGTAGAAAAAGGGGTCCTGCCTGCCGGCGGGACCCCTGATTTCTAACCGAACCGAGCAGTCGTCTCAGTCTTCGGCAGCCTCTTCGGCTTCGAGACGCGCGCGGTCCGCGGCCCCTTTCGCATCGGCATCGCGGTCAACGAATTCGACGATGGCCATCGGTGCCATGTCGCCATAGCGGAAGCCGGCCTTCAGCACGCGGACATAGCCGCCCTGACGTTCGGCGTAGCGCGGGCCCAGCACATCGAACAGTTTCTCCACATGGGCGTCCTGTTTCAGGCGCGAGGCGGCCTGGCGACGGGCATGCAGATCGCCGCGCTTGCCAAGCGTGATCAGCTTGTCGGCGATGCGCTTGAGTTCCTTGGCCTTGGGCAGGGTGGTCTTGATCTGCTCATGCTCGATCAGCGAGCCGGCCATGTTGGCGAACAGCGCCTTGCGGTGTTCGTGGGTACGGTTCAGACGGCGGTAGCCGCGGGCGTGACGCATTTTTCAACTCCTTGGTTTTACTTTGTCCGGCAGCCCTGCGTTATGGGCCGCTCTCCTTGGGGCGGAATTGCCCGGGGTCGCAGGGACCGGACGGCGTACCGCCCGGCCCCGATCCGTGGTCTCAGAACTGGTCCTCGAATTTCTTGGCCAGTTCCTCGATGTTCTCCGGCGGCCATTCCTCGACATCCATGCCGAGGTGAAGACCCATGCCGGAAAGCACTTCCTTGATCTCGTTCAGCGACTTGCGGCCGAAGTTCGGGGTCCGCAGCATCTCGGCCTCGGTCTTCTGGATCAGGTCGCCGATATAGACGATGTTGTCGTTCTTCAGGCAGTTGGCCGACCGCACCGACAGCTCGAGCTCGTCCACCTTCTTCAGCAGAAGCGGGTTGAACTCGAGCCCGTCATCATCCGCCTCACGGCTGGCCGATTCCGGCTCGTCGAAGTTGACGAAGATCGACAGCTGATCCTGCAGAATACGCGCGGCAAAGGCCACGGCATCGTCAGGCGCAACCGACCCGTCGGTCTCGATCTTCAGGGTCAGCTTGTCATAATCCAGCACCTGGCCCTCGCGGGTCGGCTGGACGTCATAGGCCACCTTCTTGACCGGCGAATAGATCGCATCGATCGGAATGAGACCGATCGGGGCGTCCTCGGGCCGGTTCTTGTCAGCGGCGACATAGCCCTTGCCGGTATTGACGGTCAGTTCCATGAACAGATCGGCGCCATCGTCGAGGTGGCAGATCACATGGTCGCGGTTCAGAACCTCGATGCCTGCGCTTTCCGAGATCTCGCCCGCGGTGACCACGGCCGGCCCCTTGGCCGAGATCGACAGCCGTTTCGGGCCCTCGACATCCATCCGCAGCGCGACGCCCTTGAGGTTCAGCACGATGTCGGTCACGTCCTCGCGGACCCCCGCCACCGAAGAGAACTCATGCAGCACGTTGTCGATCTGCACGGAGGTGATGGCCGCGCCCTGCAGCGAGCTCATCAGCACCCGGCGCAAGGCGTTCCCGAGGGTCAGACCGAAGCCCCGTTCCAGCGGCTCGGCGACGACCGTCGCCTCCCGCGCCGGATCGTTGCCGGGCTTGATCTCGAGCTGGGTCGGCTTGATGAGTTCCTGCCAGTTCTTGTGGATCATGCGTGTCTCCTCAATTCCTGCCCGCAGCCCATGTCCAGAAGCAGCAGACGCCCGAGGTCAATGAAGACAGGCTCGGGCCACGCGACAACCGCGCAGCCCGAGCAAAAGATGCGGGATCAGACCCGGCGGCGCTTCGGCGGACGGCAGCCGTTATGCGCGATCGGGGTCACGTCGCGGATGGACGTGATGTTGAAGCCGACAGCCGCCAGCGCACGCAGCGCGCTTTCACGACCGGAGCCGGGGCCCTGAACTTCGACTTCAAGGGTCTTGACGCCATGTTCCTGAGCCTTGCGGCCGGCATCCTCGGCGGCCATCTGGGCGGCATAAGGCGTCGACTTGCGCGACCCCTTGAAGCCCATCGTGCCGGCGGACGACCAGGAAATGGCGTTGCCCTGCACGTCCGAGATCAGGATCTTGGTGTTGTTGAAGGACGAGTTCACATGCGCCACGCCAGCGGCGATGTTCTTGCGTTCCTTGCGGCGGACCCGGGTTTTATCGCGTGCCATATATCGAGCCCTCCCTTATTTCTTCTTGCCGGCGATGGGTTTCGCCGGACCCTTGCGGGTGCGGGCGTTGGTATGCGTGCGCTGGCCACGAACCGGCAGGTTGCGGCGGTGACGCAGGCCGCGATAGCAGCCAAGGTCCATCAGGCGCTTGATGTTCATCTGAATCTCGCGGCGCAGGTCGCCCTCGACAGTCAGGTTCGCGTCGATATGCTCGCGGATCGACAGCACTTCGGCATCCGAAAGCTCATTGACCCGGCGGCTCTTTTCGATGCCCACGGCCTCGCAGATCGCCTCGGCAGTGGACTGCCCGATGCCATGGATGTAGGTCAGGGCGATGGGCACCCGTTTTCCGGTGGGGATGTTGACGCCAGCAATACGTGCCACGCGCTATCTTCCTTTCGTTGCGGTTCCGTCGCTCCAGAACCTTTTTTCACAACTATGGCCCGAAAGCCTGTCGCCTCCGGGCCGCCTTGAATGACCGCCGGGCCGGGTCAGCTTCACCCCTGCGGCAATTGGTCGATTCTCATTCGAGAGGCCGTGCGTAGGGCGATTCCGGCACTCCGTCAAGGGGGTTAATACCGTGTCAAGATCGGCGTCACGGATGTTGTCGCCCATTCGCGACAACATCCGGCCGAAGAAGCCCGGCAGAGGCGCTGAGCGTCCGGATCCGGCAAGGCGCGGGACAGGGACGTTTTCCGGGCCGATGGAGCGGCCCGGCGGCCCGGCATCTGCGAGAGCGCGGATCCGACAGCGGCGCGGGCCGGACGGCATCCCGTCCGGCCGGAAGGTCAGGCGTCGAGAACGGACTTGATGGCGCCTGAAACCTCGTCGATCTCGCCCAGGCCGTTGACGCCGGTCAGATCGCCCTTGGCGTAGTAATAGCCGATCAAGGGAGAGGTCTTCTTGTAATATTCCATCAGCCGCTGGCGCAGGCTGTCTTCATTGTCATCGGCCCGACGCTTGAACTCGGTGCCGCCGCATTTGGTGCATTTGCCATCGGCCGGGATCGGCTTGGTCAGGTCGTTATAGACCTCGCCGCAATTGCCGCAGGTCGAGCGCGCGGTAATCCGTGCCACCAGGGCCTCGTCATCGACCCGCATCTCGATCACGGCGTCCAGCTTCTGCCCCATCCGTTCGAGCAGAGCCCCCAGCGCGTCGGCCTGGGCCAGCGTCCGGGGAAACCCGTCGAAGATGAAGCCGCCGCCGGCGTCTTCCGCAAGCTTCTCGGCAATCAGTCCGATAACGATCTCGTCGGTCACCAGTTCGCCGCGATCCATGACCTCGGCCACCTTCCTTCCCATCTCGGTTCCGGAGCTGCGCGCCTCGCGCAGCATGTCGCCGGTGGAAAGCTGGGTCATGCCCCGTTCCTCCACGAGCCGGCGGGCCTGCGTGCCCTTACCGGCTCCGGGGGGGCCCAGAAGGATGATATTCATCTGCGAGCTGTCCCTTTTCTTGCGTTCTTGCGCTTACGCCGAAGTTGCGATTTCTCGATCATCCCCTCGTACTGATGCGCCAGCAGATGGGACTGGACCTGTTGGATCGTGTCCATCGTGACAGAGACCACGATCAGGACGGAGGTGCCGCCGAAATAGAACGGAATGGAAAGCTGCGAGCGCAGGATCTCGGGCAGAAGACAGACGAGCGCCAGATAGGCCGAGCCCAGCACAAGCACCCGGTTGACCACGTAATCGAGATAGTCCTGGGTCCGTTTGCCGGGCCGGATGCCCGGAATGAAGCCGTTCTGGTTCTTCAGGTTGTCTGCCACATCCTCGGTCTTGAAGGCGACGTTGAACGTGTAGAAATACGTGAAGAACACGATCATGGCCGAGAAGAACAACAGGTAAAGCGGCTGACCCGGGCCGAAATAGGCCAGGATCAACGACATCACCGGCCCGGTCTGACTGCCCGAGAAGGTCGAGATCGTCGTCGGCAAGAGCAGCAGCGACGAGGCGAAGATCGCCGGGATCACGCCCGCCGGGTTGACCTTGACAGGCAGGTGGCTCGACCCGCCGTCATACATCTTCATGCCGACCTGACGCCGCGGATACTGGATATGGATCTTGCGCAGCGCCCGCTCCATGAACACCACGAAGGCAATCACCGCGACCACCATGATCAGCACGCCGACGATGACGCCGGGATGGATCACGCCCGACCGGCCCTGGCTCAGGAACTGGGCCAGTGCCGCAGGCGCCTGGGCAATGATGCCGACGAAGATGATCAGCGAGATGCCGTTGCCGACGCCGCGGGCAGTGATCTGCTCGCCCAGCCACATCAGGAACATGGTGCCGCCGACAATTGTGATCACGGTCGAGGCACGGAAGAACCAGCCCGGATCGGTCGCAAGGCTGCCCGCCTCGAGGCTGACCGCCAGACCGTAGGCCTGGAACGCCGCAAGCAGGACGGTGCCATAGCGGGTATACTGGTTGATCTTCTTGCGGCCCTGTTCGCCCTCTTTCTTGAGCGCCTCGAGCTGGGGGACCATCGCCGCCAGAAGCTGGACGATGATCGAGGCCGAGATATAGGGCATGATCCCCAGAGCGAAGATCCCCATCCGTCCCAGCGCGCCGCCGGTGAACATCGAGAGGATGCCGCCAAGACCGGTCGAGGCGCGCTCCATGAAGTCGCGAAGCGCCGCCCCGTCAATGCCGGGAACGGGGATGTAGGTGCCAAGCCGGTAGACGATCAGAAGCCCCAGGGTGAACAGGATCCTCTGGCGCAGCTCGGAGGCCTTGCCGAAGGCCCCCCAGCTCATGTTCGCCGCCATTTGCTCTGCTGCTGATGCCATGCTGAGCCTCTTTCAAGGACAGCGCCGCCGGGCCGTCTTCCGGCTCCGGCGGCGCATTGGAAAACTATGGGAGATTTAAGCGGCGCGGACGCCGCCCACAATCCCTTAATTCGAAGCCTTACGCGGCCTCGGCCGCGACGGTCGCGACCTTGAGCGAGCCGCCAGCCTTCTCGACCGCCTCGATCGCGGCCTTCGACGCACCGGTGACTTCGATCGAAAGCTTCGAGGTCACCTCGCCTTTCGCCAACACGCGGACGCCGTCGAGCTTGCGGCGCACCAGGCCCGAAGCGACCAGCGCATCTTCGGTGATCGCAGCCGAGGCGTCGAGTTTGCCCGCTTCGACGAATTTCTGGATCAGGCCCAGGTTCACCACCGCATAGGCCTTGCGGTTCGGCTTGTTGAAGCCGCGCTTGGGCAGACGTTGGTAGAGCGGCATCTGGCCGCCTTCATACCCGTTGATCGCCACACCCGAACGGGATTTCTGACCCTTGATACCGCGACCGGCGGTCTTGCCCTTGCCCGAGCCCGGGCCACGGCCGACCCGTTTGGCTTTCTTGGCGGCGCCGTCATTGTCGCGCAGTTCATGAAGTTTCATGTCGCTTCTCCTTGGCCGGACGCGCCCCCGAAGCGAGTTGGGCGGCCACGGCGTTTCTTGACTGTTGAGGCAGCCCTAGAGGGCCACCGGTGGCGTATAGACGCCGCGCCCATTGGAAGCAAGGGATTCGCAAGCCCCCCTGCCCGGCCCTCGTGCCGCAGGACGGAAACGAAAAAGGCGCCGCGGATCTCCGGAGCGCCTTTCTGATCTGCAAGCGGGCGTTCAGCCGCGCTCTTCGATGATCTCGACCAGGTGCCGGATCTTGGCGACCATGCCGCGGATCGCGGGGGTGTCTTCCAGTTCCCGGGTCTTGTGCATCTTGTTCAGCCCCAGACCGATCAGGGTCCGGCGCTGGATGTCGGGGCGGCGGATCGGAGAACCGATCTGCTTGACGACGATGGTCTTGGCCATGCTCGGATCTCCTTACGCTTCAGCCGCTTCGGCAACCGGCGCATCATCCTTCTTCAGGATTTCAGCGACCTTCTTGCCACGGCGTTGCGCAACCTGACGCGGCGAGCTTTCGCGGGCAAGCCCGTCCAGCGTCGCGCGGATCATGTTGTAGGGGTTCTGCGACCCGATCGACTTGGCGACCACGTCCTGCACGCCCAGCATCTCGAACACGGCACGCATCGGACCACCGGCGATGATCCCGGTCCCTTGCGGGGCGGTACGCATCACCACGCGGCCCGCGCCATGGCGGCCCTCGATATCATGATGCAGGGTGCGGCCTTCCCGCAGCGGCACGCGCATCAGGCTGCGCTTGGCCTGCTCGGTCGCCTTGCGGATCGCCTCCGGCACTTCCTTGGCCTTGCCCTTGCCGAAGCCGACACGGCCCTTCTGGTCGCCCACGACCACGAGAGCGGCAAAGCCGAAGCGCTTGCCCCCTTTCACGGTCTTGGACACCCGGTTGATCGCCACGAGACGATCGGCGAATTCCGGGGTTTCGTCGCGGTCGCGGCGGTCCCGGCGGTGCTCACGTTCTGCCATATCTCGTCTCCTTAGAACTTCAGGCCGCCTTCACGCGCAGCGTCGGCCAGAGCCTTGACACTGCCGTGAAAGAGGAAGCCACCACGGTCGAAGTAGCACTCTTCGACACCGGCTTTCTTGGCACGCTCGGCGATCACCGAGCCCACCTTGGCAGCCGCCTCGACATTGTTCTTGCCGATAACGCCCAGCTCTTTCTCGAGCGTGGAGGCCGCGGCCAGGGTGGTCCCCTGAACGTCGTCGATCAGCTGCACGCTGATGTTCTTGTTGCTGCGATGAACCGACAGGCGAAGCCGCCCGGCATTCATCTTGCGAAGCTTGTTCCGAACGCGCAGGCGGCGTTTCAGGAACAGGTGTCTTTTGCTGTTTGCCATCTGTCGCGCCCTTACTTCTTCTTGCCTTCCTTGCGGAAGATGAACTCGCCCTTGTAGCGGATGCCCTTGCCCTTGTAGGGCTCGGGACCGCGCCATTCGCGGATGTTCGCGGCAACCTGCCCGACCTGTTGCTGGTCGATGCCTTCCACCACGATCTCGGTCGGTTTCGGGGCCGTCACGGTGACGCCCTGAGGGACCTCGAAGTTGACATCATGCGAATAGCCGAGGTTCAGCTTGAGTACGTTGCCCTGCATCGCAGCACGATAGCCCACACCCTGGATCTCAAGCTCGCGCTTGAACCCTTCGCTCACCCCCTTGACGAGGTTCGCGACCATGCTGCGGGACATGCCCCATTGCTGCCGGGCACGCTTGGACGTGCCCCGCGGGGTGATGCTGACGGCATTATCCTCGACCGTGATGGTGACATCGTCGGTCGCGGTGAAGTTCCGGGTGCCCTTGGGCCCCTTGACTTCGACGGTCTGGCCGGAGACGGATGCCGAAACACCCGACGGCAACTCGACCGGTTTCTTACCAATACGAGACATTGCCTTCCTCCTCAGAACACCGTGCAGAGCACTTCGCCGCCGACATTCGCCGACCGCGCAGCCGCATCCGACATCACGCCCTTGGACGTCGACACGATCGAGACACCCAGACCCTGGCGCACCGAGGGCAGGTCCTTCACGCTCATGTAGACACGACGGCCGGGGGTCGAGACGCGCTTGACTTCGCGAATGACCGGCTGGCCTTCATAGTATTTCAGGCTGACCTCGAGCTCGGGCAGGCCGGTCTTGCCGGTCGTGGCCTCGTAGCCGCGGATGTAGCCTTCATTTTTCAGCACGTCGAGCACCCAGGCACGAAGCTTGGAGGCGGGCGTACGCACCGTCGATTTCCCCCGCATCTGCGCGTTGCGGATGCGGGTCAGCATATCGCCGAGAGGATCGTTCACAGACATCTCTTCCCCTCCTTACCAGCTCGACTTCACCATGCCGGGGATCTGGCCCATCGAGCCCAGATCGCGCAGCATGATCCGCGAGATTTTCAACTTGCGGTAATAGGCGTGCGGACGCCCGGTCAGCTGGCACCGGTTGTGCAGCCGGGTGGCCGATGAGTTGCGCGGCAGCTTGGCAAGCTTGAGGCGCGCCTTGAACCGCTCTTCCATCGGAAGATCCTCGTTGGTGGCGATCTCTTTCAGCTTCGCGCGCTTGGCCGCATATTTTTCGACCAGGCGCTGACGCTTGAGTTCGCGCTCAACCATAGATTTCTTAGCCATGTAGTGTTCTCCCTCCCGCGATCAGCTGTTGAACGGCATGTTGAAATGCTTCAACAGCGCCTTCGCTTCCGCGTCGGTGCGCGCGGTGGTGGCAATGACGATGTCCATGCCCCAGACCTCGTCGACTTTGTCGTACTCGATCTCGGGGAACACGATGTGCTCTTTCAGGCCCATCGCGTAGTTGCCGCGGCCGTCGAAGGCCTTGCCCGAAACGCCCCGGAAGTCCCGGATGCGCGGCATCGCGATGGTGATCAGGCGGTCGAAGAATTCGTACATCCGGTCGCCACGAAGCGTGACCTTGGTGCCGAGCGGCATGTCCTCACGGACCCGGAAGCCGGCGATCGACTTCTTGGCCTTGGTGATGACGGCTTTCTGACCGGCGATCTGGCTCAGGTCTTCCTGCGCCGATTTCGACTTCTTGGAATCGCGCACCGCCTCGGCACCGCAGCCGATGTTGAGCACGATCTTGTCGAGCCGCGGGATCATCATGTCGTTCTTGTAGCCGAACTCTTCCTTCAGAGCGGCCCGGATGGTTTCCCGGTAAAGCGACTTGAGGCGCGGGGTATAGGTGGCAGCATCAAGCATCGATCACTTCCCCCGATTTCTTGGCAAAGCGAACCTTCTTGCCGTCTTCCACGCGGAAGCCGACGCGGGTCGGACCACCTTCCTTGGGATCGACGATGGCGAGATTCGACAGGTCCATCGGCATGGCTTTCGGCACGCGACCGCCCTGGCTCGTCTGGGTCTGGCGCTGATGACGCACCGCCATGTTCAGCCCCTCGACCACGGCCTTGCCGGTCTTGGGATCGACCGAGAGGATGGTCCCTTCGCGGCCCTTGTCCTTGCCCGCGAGCGCGACGACCTTGTCGCCCTTCTTCAGCTTGGCAGCCATCAGAGCACCTCCGGAGCCAGCGAGATGATCTTCATGAAGCTCTTGGCACGAAGCTCGCGCACGACAGGCCCGAAGATCCGGGTTCCGACGGGCTCGTTGTTGTTGTTGAGGATGACGGCGGCATTGCGATCGAAACGGATCGCAGTACCGTCTTCGCGACGGACTTCCTTGGCGGTCCGCACGACGACAGCCTTGCGGACATCGCCTTTCTTGACGCGGCCACGCGGAATGGCTTCCTTCACAGAGACGACGATAATGTCGCCGACAGAAGCGTATTTCCGCTTGGACCCGCCGAGGACCTTGATGCACTGAACCCGGCGCGCGCCGGAGTTGTCAGCGACATCCAGATTGGTCTGCATCTGGATCATTGGGTTACTCCCGACCTTTGGGACCAGGTCCCAGGGTTTCGCTCAAACCGGAAGACGGTACAGGTCAGGCCTGCACCACCTCCCAGCGTTTCGTCTTCGACTTCGGCGCGCATTCCTGAATGCGGACGCGGTCGCCCACCTTGAAGGTGTTGTTCTCGTCGTGAGCCCGGTATTTCTTGGACTTACGAATGGTCTTCTTCAGCACGGGGTGCGTGAAGCGGCGCTCGACCAGAACGGTGACGGTCTGATCGTTCAGATCGCTGGTCACGGTGCCTTGCAGGATACGTTTGGGCATCTGTCAGGCTCCCCTTATTCCGACGCCTTGGCGGCTTTTTCGTTCAGCACCGTCTTCACACGGGCGACGTCACGACGGACTTCGCGCATGCGGGCGGTGTTCTCGAGCGCATTCGTGGCCTGCTGGAAGCGCAGGTTGAAGGCCTCTTTCTTCAGGCTCGCCAGCGCGTCGCGCAGCTGGTCGGGCGTCTTGTCTCGCAGTTCCTGGGCGTTCATCGCCTTTTTCGTCCTTTCAACATCAACGGAGGGCCCCAAGCCTCTCGCGAGGGTCACCCTGATTCCGATGGAGGTTAGCGGATGAGAGGCCCCCTTAAGCCCCTAACCCGAATAAAGCAAGCCCCGATCGCATCCGCCCGGCCGGGCGTCGCGTCGGGAACCATCGGAAAGAAAAGGCCCCCGCCTTGGCGCGGGGGCCGCTCGTGAGTTCAGGCGACCGGAATTACCAGTCTTCGCGTTCGACGATCCGGGTCTTGATCGGCAGCTTCATCGCCGCCAGACGCAGCGCCTCGCGGGCGATGGTCTCGTTGACACCGTCGATCTCGAACATGATCCGGCCGGGCTTGATCTTGGCGGCCCAGAAATCGACCGAGCCTTTCCCTTTACCCATCCGAACCTCGGTCGGTTTCGACGAGACGGGGGTGTCGGGGAAGATCCGGATCCAGACCCGGCCCTGACGTTTCATGTGGCGGGTCAGGGCGCGGCGGGCAGCCTCGATCTGACGCGCGGTCACTCGCTCGGGCTCGGTCGCCTTCAGGCCGAAATGGCCGAAGTTGAGCTCGAATCCGCCTTTTGCCTGGCCGTGAATCCGGCCCTTGTGCATCTTGCGGAATTTCGTGCGCTTGGGTTGCAGCATCTCTGTTCTCCTTCAGGGCTCAGCGGCGCGGACGGGACGGGCCGCTCCCGCCCTCCTGGAGCTCTGCCTGGCGACGGTCACGGGCACTGGGATCGTGCTCCATGATCTCGCCTTTGAAGATCCAGACCTTGATGCCGATGATGCCGTAGGGCGTCGTGGCTTCGGCGGTGGCATAGTCGATGTCGGCGCGCAGCGTGTGCAGCGGCACCCGGCCTTCGCGATACCATTCCGTCCGGGCGATCTCGGCGCCGCCGAGGCGGCCCGACACGTTGACCCGGATACCCAGCGCACCCATGCGCATGGCGTTCTGCACCGAGCGCTTCATCGCGCGGCGGAAGCTGACCCGGCGTTCCAGCTGCTGGGCAATCGATTCCGCCACCAGCTGGCCGTCGAGCTCGGGCTTGCGGACCTCGACGATGTTGAGATGCAGCTCGCTCTTGGTCATGTTGGCAAGCTTCTTACGCAGCGTCTCGATATCCGCGCCCTTCTTGCCGATGATCACGCCCGGACGCGCCGTGTGGATCGTCACCCGGCATTTCTTGTGCGGACGCTCGATGATGATGCGGCTCACGCCGGCCTGCTTGCACTCGGCGCGGATGAATTCGCGCATCCGGACGTCTTCCAGCAGAAGATCGCCGTAATCCTTGGTGTCGGCGTACCAGCGGCTGTCCCAGGTCCGGTTGACCTGGAGGCGCATGCCGATCGGATTGACCTTGTGACCCATTAGGCTTGCTCCTCGACCTGGCGGACCTTGATGGTGAGTTCGGAGAACGGCTTCATGATCTTGCCGAACCGGCCACGGGCGCGCGGACGACCGCGCTTCAGCGTCAGGTTCTTGCCAACATAGGCTTCGGCCACGATCAGCTCGTCGATGTCGAGACGGTGATTGAACTCGGCATTGGCGATGGCCGACTGAAGGCACTTCTTCACGTCTTCGGCGATCCGCTTCTTCGAGAAGGTCAGATCGGCCAGGGCGCGATCGACCTTCTTGCCACGGATCATGGCAGCGACCAGATTCAGTTTCTGGGGCGAAGTCCGAAGCATGCGCACCTTGGCCATGGCTTCGTTATCGGCCACGCGGCGGGGGTTCTTTGCCTTGCCCATGACGCTTACCTCTTCTTCGCTTTTTTGTCGGCCGCGTGACCGTAATAGGTCCGGGTCGGCGAGTATTCACCGAATTTCTGGCCGATCATATCTTCGCTCACCAGCACCGGGATGTGCTTGTGACCGTTATAGACGCCAAAGGTGAGCCCCACGAACTGAGGCAGGATCGTCGAACGGCGCGACCAGATCTTGATGACCTCGTTGCGGCTCGATTCGCGGGCTTTCTCGGCCTTCTTGAGGACATAAGAGTCGACGAAGGGGCCTTTCCAGACAGAACGAGACATGGCTTAGCGACCCTTCTTGCGCGCGTGACGGGACCGGAGAATGTACTTGTCGGTCGTCTTGTTGCGGCGCGTTTTGGCGCCTTTGGTCGGCTTGCCCCAGGGGGTCACCGGGTGACGGCCGCCCGAAGTCCGGCCTTCACCGCCGCCATGGGGGTGGTCGATCGGGTTCATCACGACACCGCGGACCGAGGGACGCTTGCCGAGATGGCGGTTGCGGCCGGCCTTGCCGATGTTCTGGTTCGAATTGTCGGGGTTCGACACGGCACCGACGGTGGCCATGCATTCCTGACGAACCATGCGCAGCTCGCCCGAGGACAGGCGGATCTGGGCATAGCCGCCGTCACGGCCGACGAACTGGGCATAGGTGCCCGCGGCGCGCGCGATCTGACCACCCTTGCCGGGCTTCAGCTCGACATTGTGGACGATCGTGCCGATCGGCAGGCCGGTGAAGGGCATCGCGTTGCCGGGCTTCACGTCGGCTTTCTTAGAGGCCACGACCTTGTCACCCACGGCCAGGCGCTGCGGCGCCAGGATATAGGCCAGCTCGCCATCCTCGTAGCGGATCAGGGCGATGAAGGCGGTCCGGTTCGGATCGTATTCGATCCGTTCGACGGTACCGGCCACATCCAGCTTGGTCCGTTTGAAGTCAACGATGCGGTAGAGGCGTTTCGCCCCGCCGCCCCGGCGGCGTGCCGTGATCCGCCCGGCATTGTTCCGGCCGCCCGATTTGGTCAGACCCACGGTAAGGGTTTTGACAGGGCGTCCTTTCCAAAGCTCGGAACGGTCGATCAGAACCAGCCCACGCTGGCCCGGCGTCGTCGGCTTGTACGACTTGAGTGCCATGCTTTCTGTCTTCCGTCAGCTTCGGACCTGAATGGTCCGGTTGTCGTCAGGGATCCGAGGACCCCGCCTTGGTGGAAAAAATCCGGCCCCGGTCGAAGCCGGGGCCGAAGATTCGCAGCCTTCTATCAGAGACCGGTGGTCACGTCGATAGTGTTCCCCTCCTCGAGGGTCACATAGGCCTTCTTGACGTTCTTGCGGCGACCGAGGATCCCCTTGAACCGCTTGACCTTGCCCTTGGTGATGGTGGTGTTGACGGCCTTCACCTTGACACCGAAGAGGCCTTCGACAGCCTCCTTGATCTCGGGCTTGTTCGCATCCATCGCCACTTCGAAGACCACGGCATTGGCCTCGGAGGCCATCGTCGCCTTCTCGGTGATGATCGGCTTGCGGATCACGTCGTAATGTTCGGGCTTCACGCTCATTTCAGTCGAGCCTCCAGGGCTTCGACACCCGCCTTGGTGATCACAAGGGTATCACGGCGGAGGATGTCATAGACGTTGGCACCCATCGACGGCAGCACATCGAGACCCTCGATGTTGCGCGCCGCCATGGCGAAGTTCTCGTTCACTTCGGCGCCGTCGATGATCAGCACGCGCTTCCAGCCCAGGTTCTTGACCGATTTAGCCAGTTCCGAGGTCTTGGGCGCGGCCATATCGGCCGTCTCCAGAACGATCAGTTCGCCCGCCTTCAGCTTGGCGCTGAGCGCGTGCTTGAGGCCCAGCTTGCGGAATTTCTTCGGCAGGTCATGGGCGTGGCTGCGCGGGGTCGGCCCCTTGTAGACGCCACCCTTGCGGAAGATCGGCGCATTCCGGTCACCGTGGCGTGCGCCGCCGGTGCCCTTCTGGCGATAGATCTTCTTGGTCGAGTAGCTGGTCTCGGACCGGGTCTTGACCTTGTGGGTGCCGGCCTGCGCACGGGCGCGCTGCCAGCGCACCACGCGGTGCAGGATATCGGTACGGGGCTCGAGGCCGAAGATCTCGTCGCCGAGATCGACGGTGCCGGCCTTGGCGCCGTCCAGTTTGATCACGTCGAGTTTCATTCTTCGCCTCCTTCGGCGGGCGCTTCGGCAGCGGTCGCCTCGGCCTTGGCCGATTTCAGAGCCGCAGGCAGCACGAGGTTGTCCGGGATCGCCTTCTTGACCGCGTCCTTGATCGTGACCCAGCCGCCCTTGGCACCGGGAACCGCGCCCTTGATCATGATCAGGCCACGATCGGCATCGGTCTTGACGACTTGCAGGTTCTGAGTGGTCACGCGGGCAGCGCCCATGTGGCCGGCCATCTTCTTGCCTTTGAACACGCGGCCCGGGTCCTGACACTGACCGGTCGAACCGTGCGAACGGTGGCTGATCGACACGCCGTGCGAGGCGCGCAGACCGCCGAAATTGTGCCGTTTCATCGCACCGGCAAAACCTTTACCGATCGACGTGCCCGAGACATCGACGAACTGGCCCTCGAAGTAATGATCGGCGGTGATTTCCTCACCGACGCCGATCAGGTTCTCGGGAGCCACGCGGAATTCCGCGACCTTCCGCTTCGGCGCCACGCTGGCCTTGGCGAAATGACCGCGCATCGCGGCGGAGACCCGCTTGGCCTTGGCCGAGCCCGAACCGAGCTGAACAGCCGTGTAGCCATCGGTTTCGACGGTCCGTTGGGCCACCACCTGGCAGCCGTCAAGCTGCAGGACGGTGACGGGCACCTGACGTCCGTCGTCCATGAACAGCCGGGTCATGCCCAGCTTCTTTGCAATCACACCAGAGCGCATCCTGGGTGCCCTCCTCAAACCTTGATCTCGACATCGACACCCGCAGCGAGGTCGAGCTTCATGAGCGCGTCCACGGTCTGGGGGGTCGGGTCGATGATGTCGAGAAGCCGCTTGTGCGTGCGGATTTCCCACTGGTCACGGGACTTCTTGTCAATGTGGGGGCCACGAAGAACCGTGAATTTCTCGATCTTGTTCGGCAGCGGAATGGGCCCGCGCACCTGGGCGCCGGTCCGCTTGGCGGTATTCACGATCTCCTGCGTGCTGGCATCCAGAACGCGGTAGTCGAAGGCCTTCAGCCGAATGCGGATATTCTGACTTTGCATGTTTTTTTGCCCTCAGGCTGAAGGGCGGGTCAGTGACCCGCCCGGGCCTTTTGCGTTACTTGATGATCTTGGCGACGACGCCGGCGCCGACGGTGCGGCCGCCTTCACGGATGGCGAAGCGGAGCTTCTCTTCCATCGCGATCGGGGCGATCAGCTCGACCTTGAACTTCAGGTTGTCGCCCGGCATCACCATCTCGGTGCCTTCGGGAAGCTCGACCGTCCCGGTCACGTCCGTCGTGCGGAAGTAGAACTGCGGACGGTAGTTCGCGAAGAACGGCGTGTGACGGCCACCCTCTTCCTTGGTCAGGATGTAGGCCTCGGCCTCGAACACCGTATGCGGCGTCACCGAGCCGGGCTTGCACAGAACCTGGCCACGCTCGACCTGGTCGCGGTCGATGCCGCGCAGCAGCGCGCCGATATTGTCACCGGCCTCGCCGCGGTCCAGCAGCTTGCGGAACATCTCGACACCGGTGCAGGTGGTTTTCTTGGTGTCGCGGATGCCGACGATTTCAAGCTCGTCGCCCACATTCACCACGCCACGCTCGACACGGCCGGTCACCACGGTGCCGCGGCCCGAGATCGAGAACACGTCCTCGATCGGCATCAGGAAGGGCTGGTCGACCGGACGTTCCGGGGTCGGGATGAACTCGTCGACCGCAGCCATCAGCTCGCGGATCTTGTTCTCGCCGATTTCCGGGTCGCGGCCTTCCATCGCCGCAAGCGCCGAGCCCGAGATGATCGGGATGTCGTCGCCGGGGAAGTCGTAGCTCGACAGAAGCTCGCGGATCTCCATCTCGACGAGCTCCAGAAGCTCGGCATCGTCCACCTGGTCGACCTTGTTCATGAACACGACCAGAGCCGGCACGCCGACCTGACGGGCCAGCAGGATGTGCTCGCGGGTCTGCGGCATCGGGCCGTCAGCCGCGTTCACCACCAGGATCGCGCCGTCCATCTGGGCGGCACCGGTGATCATGTTCTTCACATAGTCGGCGTGGCCGGGGCAGTCGACGTGGGCGTAGTGACGCGCCTCGGTCTCGTATTCCACATGCGCCGTCGAGATCGTGATCCCGCGCGCTTTTTCCTCGGGCGCACCGTCGATCTGGTCATAGGCCTTGAAATCGCCGAAATACTTCGTGATCGCAGCCGTCAGCGTCGTCTTGCCGTGGTCAACGTGGCCGATCGTGCCGATGTTAACGTGCGGTTTCGTCCGTTCGAACTTTGCCTTACCCATGGTCGTCTCCTCTAGTTCCTTGATGCCGGGCGTCGCCGCGCAGCGCGCGCCCGGACCGTGTCACGTTCAGGCGTATTTCGCCTGGATCTCATCGCTGATGTTCTGCGGAACCGGCTCGTAATGGTCGAACTGCATCGTGAACACCGCACGGCCCGAGGACATCGAGCGCAGCGTGTTGATGTAGCCGAACATGTTGGCCAGCGGCACCATGGCGTTGATCACGTTGGCATTGCCGCGGGTATCCTGCCCCTGCACCATGCCGCGACGGCTGGTCAGGTCGCCGATGATGCTGCCGGTATATTCCTCGGGCGTCACCACCTCGACCTTCATGATCGGCTCGAGCAGCTTGGCACCGGCCTTCTTCAGGCCTTCGCGCATACCGGCACGTGTCGCGATCTCGAAGGCCAGGACCGACGAGTCGACGTCGTGGAAGGCACCGTCGACAAGAGCCACCTTGAGGTCGATCACCGGGAAGCCGGCCAGCGGGCCCGAATCCATGACCGACTTGATGCCCTTCTCGACGCCGGGGATGTATTCCTTCGGCACTGCACCACCCACGATCCGGCTTTCGAACGAGTAGCCCTCGCCCGGTTCGGTCGGCATGATTTCCAGCTTGACGCGGGCGAACTGGCCCGTGCCGCCGGTCTGTTTCTTGTGGGTATAGTCGACCTCGGCCTTGTGGCTGATGGTCTCGCGATAGGCCACCTGCGGGGCGCCGATATTCGCCTCGACCTTGAACTCCCGCTTCATGCGGTCGACCAGGATGTCGAGGTGAAGCTCGCCCATGCCCTTCATGATGGTCTGACCGGATTCGATGTTGGTCTCGACGCGGAAAGACGGATCCTCGGCCGCAAGACGCTGCAGCGCCAGAGCCATCTTCTCCTGGTCGGCCTTCGATTTCGGTTCGACCGCGATCTCGATCACCGGATCGGGGAAGGTCATGGTTTCCAGAACCACCGGCTTGGAGGCATCGCAGAGCGTGTCGCCCGTGGTGGTTTCCTTCAGACCCGCCAGCGCGATGATGTCGCCCGCGAAGGCCTCATCGATTTCCTCGCGGTTGTTCGAGTGCATCATCATCATCCGACCGACGCGCTCTTTCTTGCCCTTGGTCGCGTTCAGGATCGATTCGCCCTTCTTCATCACGCCGGAATAGATCCGGGTGAAGGTCAGCGAGCCGACGAAGGGGTCGTTCATGATCTTGAAGGCCAGCGCCGAGAACGGCTCGTCGTCATTGGCATGACGGGCGATGTTGCGCTCTTCGGATTCGTCATCCGGCGCGAAGCCCATATAGGCGGGCACGTCCAGCGGCGAGGGAAGATAATCGATCACCGCGTTCAGGAGCGGCTGCACGCCCTTGTTCTTGAAGGACGACCCAGCGGTCACCGGAACGAAGGCCAGCGCCAGCGTGCCCTTGCGGATCAGCTTGTGCAGGGTGTCGACATCGGGCTCGTTGCCTTCGAGATAGGCCTCCATCGCCTCGTCGTCCTGCTCGACGGCAAGCTCGACAAGGTTCGACCGCCACTCATCAGCCACATCCTTCAGCTCGGCACGGATCTCCTGACGGGTCCAGGAGGCCCCGAGATCTTCGCCCTTCCAGGTCCACTCTTCCATCGAGACGAGATCGATGATGCCTTCCAGCTTGTCCTCGGCACCGATCGGCAGCGCGATCGGGCACGGGGTCGCGCCGGTGCGGTCCTTGATCATCTTCACGCAGTTGAAGAAATCGGCGCCGATCTTGTCCATCTTGTTGACGAACACGATGCGCGGAACCTTGTAGCGGTCGGCCTGACGCCAGACGGTCTCGGTCTGGGGCTCGACACCGGCATTGGCATCGAGAAGGCAGATCGCACCGTCAAGCACGGCCAGCGAACGCTCGACTTCGATGGTGAAGTCGACGTGGCCGGGAGTGTCGATGATGTTGAAGCGGTATTTGGTGTCGGAGATCCCCTCCGCAGTCGGATCTTCCTGGCGCTGCCAGAAGGTCGTGGTCGCAGCCGAGGTGATGGTGATCCCCCGCTCCTGCTCCTGCTCCATCCAGTCCATGGTCGCGGCGCCGTCATGGACTTCGCCGAGCTTGTGGGACTTGCCGGTATAAAAGAGGATACGCTCGGTCGTCGTGGTCTTGCCCGCATCGATGTGGGCCATGATCCCGAAGTTCCGGTAGCGTTGAAGAGGATAAGCGCGGGCCATTGGGAGGGTCCTAAGGCTAAAGTTTAGTTACCAGCGATAATGGCTGAACGCTTTGTTGGCGTCGGCCATCTTGTGGGTGTCTTCGCGTTTCTTCACGGCAGTGCCGCGAGACTGGACGGCGTCCATCAGTTCGCCGGCAAGCCGCTCTTCCATGGTGTTCTCGTTGCGCTTGCGGCTGGCATCGATCAGCCAGCGGATCGCAAGGGCCTCGCGGCGCTCGGGGCGCACTTCGACCGGCACCTGATAGGTGGCACCGCCGACACGACGCGAGCGCACCTCGACGGCGGGCTTCACGTTGTCGAGCGCCTCGTGGAAGACCTCGACCGGGGCCCGCTTGAGACGGCCCTCGACGCGGTCGAGCGCATTGTAGACGATGCTCTCGGCGACAGATTTCTTGCCGTCGATCATCAGGTTGTTCATGAACTTCGTCAGCACACGATCGCCAAACTTGGCATCGGGCAGAATCTCGCGCTTCTCGGCAGCGTGACGTCGGGACATCTACGTCTCTCCTTACTTCGGACGCTTCGCGCCGTATTTCGAGCGGCGCTGCTTACGGTCTTTGACGCCCTGGGTGTCCAGCACACCGCGGAGGATGTGATAGCGGACACCGGGAAGGTCTTTCACCCGGCCACCGCGGATAAGGACAACCGAGTGTTCCTGCAGGTTGTGGCTTTCACCGGGGATATAGCTGATCACCTCGAAACCGTTGGTCAGGCGCACCTTGGCGACTTTCCGCATGGCCGAGTTCGGCTTCTTGGGCGTAGTGGTGTAAACGCGCGTACAGACGCCACGCTTCTGCGGGCAGGCCTGCAGGTGCTGCGACTTCTGGCGTTTCACTTTCGGCTGCCGCGGCTTGCGGATCAGCTGTTGGATCGTCGGCATTCCGGTTCCCCGTATTGCAACCCGTTCAAATCTCGTCTTCGGTGCGCCCGTCACTCGTCTACGGCAACGCGAAAACCGCATTCGTTCCCCTGTTCGCGGGAACGACGCGGTGGAGCTCCAGAGGATCGGGGCAGGGCGCCCGGATCATGACCACATCAGTTTCGGTATCAGACACGGCAGCTTGGTTCGCCAGCCCGAAGTGGGCGCGGTATATGTCGAGTCGACGGGGGTGTCAACACCGCAGCCGCCTGACCCCCCGGATCACCCCGCCCTGCCCCGTCAGCGGCCCCGCGATCCTCGCCCGAACGACGCCCCTCCGGACATCACACCAGAGCGCCGCAGCGCCCGTCGTACAAGACCGGCATCCCCGCGCGGGTCATGCCGCGCCCGGGTGCCCTGCCAGGGCCTCGGCAAGGGGCGCAACGTCCGTCCCGCAGGGATGGTCGGGGGCCGGCCGCCGCAGATCCCGGTTACCGACATCCCGCAGGATACCGCCGCCAAATGCAATCCGCACGCATGGACCGAGGCGGGCTGCCGCCCCTCGCCCGGACCAGAGACCGGGCCTGCGGATCGCCGCTCCGGCCGCGTCGCAGAAAGCCGGCGCCCCGAATGAGGCAGGTCGCTACGGCGCCAGGCGCATCGCGGCCCGGCCACCGCGCGCCAGGGCCGCCAACGGGCAAGGTGGGCCTTGCTACGATCTTGCCGCGCGGAGAAGGCCGAGCAGATGGCGTCCGGAGGCCCAACCGGGCCGCGCGACGACATCCGGTCCACAGGATCCGTGGCCCAAGGCAGGCAGGATGCGGCGGAGGTCCCTGCCCCCCCGCAAGGCCGCAAGGCGGCTTGCGCTACCGCGCGGCCCGCCCGAGGCGTAGCTTGGCCGGGCACGGCCCCAACGAAAAGCCCCCGCCCATGACGGGCGGGGGCGATCTTGCGACCTGGGGTCTTCGTCGAGCTTATTCGCGGCTCTCGGGCGTTTCCACCAGCCCCAGATCGTCGTCATCGGACGAACTGAAAGTGTCCATCGGGGCCGCCAGAGCCGCGGCCGAAATGGCCTCGGCCTGACGGGCATCGATGACCTTCTGGTCGCGCTCGGCCGCGATGCGGCGCACGCGCTGGCTGGCCCCGCCGGTGCCCGCCGGGATCAGCCGGCCGACAATGACGTTTTCCTTCAGCCCGACCAGCTTGTCGCGTTTGCCCTGGACCGAGGCTTCGGTCAGCACCCGCGTCGTCTCCTGGAAGGAGGCCGCCGAGATGAAGGACCGGGTCTGCAGCGAGGCCTTGGTGATCCCCAGAAGGATCGGCTGGCCCTCGGCGGGGCGTCCGCCGCGCGCCAGCACCTTGTCGTTGGCGTCGTCGAACTCGGCCTTGTCGACATGCTCGCCCTTCAGAAGCGTGGTGTCTCCCGAATCCGAGATCTCCCATTTCTGCAGCATCTGGCGGACGATCACCTCGATATGCTTGTCGTTGATCTTCACGCCCTGCAGCCGGTAGACGTCCTGCACCTCGTCGATCATGTAGTTCGCCAGCGCCTCGACACCCATGATCGCAAGGATGTCATGCGGCGCCGGGTTGCCGTCCATGATGTAGTCGCCCTTCTGCACGAAGTCGCCTTCCTGCACCGGGATGTGCTTGCCCTTGGGCACCATGTATTCGACGGGCTGGATGGTCTCGTCCGCCGGCTCGATGGTGATCCGCCGCTTGTTCTTGTAGTCGCGGCCGAAGCGCACATAGCCGTCGATCTCGGCGATGATCGCGTGATCCTTCGGACGACGGGCCTCGAACAGTTCCGCCACCCGCGGCAGACCGCCGGTGATGTCCTTGGTCTTGGCCCCTTCGCGCGGGATACGCGCCACCACGTCACCGGCCCGGATTTCCTGCTGATCCTCGACCGAGAGGATCGCATCCACCGACATCGGATAAGTGACCGGGTTGCCCGCTTCGTTGCGGACCGGCTCGCCGGTTTCGGGATCGACGATGATGATCTCGGGCTTCAGTTCGTTGCCCTTGGGCGCGGTGCGCCAGTCGGACACGATCTTCTGGGTCATGCCGGTGGCATCGTCGGTATCCTCGCGGACCGAAATCCCGGTCACGAGGTCCACGAGCCTGGCGCGCCCCGCCTTCTCGGCGATGATCGGCAGGGTATAAGGGTCCCATTCGAACAGCTTGTCGCCCCGTGCCACCCGGGCATCCTCGGCCACGAAGACCTTGGTGCCGTAGCCCAGCTTGAAGCTCGCCCGCTCGACATCGTTATCGTCGATGATGGCCAGCTGCATGTTCCGGCCCATGACGATCTGCTCGCCCGCCGCATTGGTCAGCAGGTTGGGGTTGCGGAACTCGACCCGGCCCTCCTGGCTGGCCTCCTGGAAGGACTGCTGGCCACCCTGGGCGATACCGCCGATGTGGAAGGTCCGCATCGTCAGCTGGGTGCCGGGCTCGCCGATCGACTGCGCGGCGATGATACCGACAGCCTCGCCGATGTTCACCTTGGTGCCGCGCGCCAGATCACGGCCGTAGCAGGCCGCGCAGACGCCCTCTTCGGCCTCGCAGGTCAGCGGCGACCGGATCCGGACGGTGGCGACACCGGCCTTCTCGATCGCATCCGCCTTGCGTTCGTCGATCAGCTCGTTGCGGGTGACCAGCACCTCGTCGGTACCGGGCTTCAGCACGTCATCGGCCGCGACCCGGCCGAGCAGACGCTCGGCAAGCGTTGCCACGACCTCGCCGTCATTGATCGCCGCCTCGCAGGTGATGGCGTTCTCGGTGCCGCAATCGTGGCTGCGCACGATGCAGTCCTGGGCGACGTCGACCAGACGCCGGGTCAGGTACCCCGAGTTCGCCGTCTTCAGCGCGGTATCGGCCAGACCCTTCCGGGCGCCGTGGGTCGAGTTGAAGTACTCGAGCACGGTCAGGCCTTCCTTGAAGTTCGAGATGATCGGGGTCTCGATGATCTCGCCCGAAGGCTTGGCCATCAGGCCGCGCATGCCGCCCAGCTGCTTCATCTGCGCCGGCGAGCCCCGGGCGCCCGAATGGGCCATCATGTAAACCGAGTTCGGTTCCTTCTCGGCACCGGCATCGTCGACGCGGACCGCCGAGATCTCGGCCATCATCGCCGAGGCGACCTCGTCGGAGCATTTCGACCAGGCATCGACAACCTTGTTGTACTTCTCGCCCTGAGTGATCAGGCCGTCCATGTACTGCTGTTCGAATTCCTTGACCTGCTCGCGCACGCCCTCGACGATTTCCCACTTCGTATTCGGGATGACCATGTCATCCTTGCCGAAGGAGATCCCGGCCTTGAACGCCTCGCGGAACCCGAGCCCCATGATCTGGTCACAGAAGATGACCGACTCCTTCTGGCCGCAATAGCGGTAGACGGTGTCGATGACCTGCTGCACCTCTTTCTTCCGCAGGAGCCGGTTGACCAGCTCGAACGGCGCCTTGGCGTTCATCGGCAGCAGCGCCCCCAGCCGGATCCGGCCGGGTGTGGTTTCGTAGCGCTTGTAGACCTCGTTGCCGTGCTCGTCGATCTGCTTGATCCGCGCCGTGACGCCGGCATGCAGATGCACCTCGCCGGAATCGAGCGCGTGCTGCACCTCGTCGACATCGGCAAAGGCCATGCCCTCGCCCTTCATGCCCTTGCGCTCCATCGTGATGTAATAGAGCCCGAGGATCATGTCCTGCGACGGAACGATAATCGGCGCGCCGTTGGCGGGCGACAGCACGTTGTTGGTCGACATCATCAGGACCCGCGCTTCCAGCTGGGCCTCGAGGCTCAGCGGAACGTGCACGGCCATCTGGTCGCCGTCGAAGTCGGCGTTGAAGGCCGAGCAGACCAGCGGGTGCAGCTGGATCGCCTTGCCTTCGATCAGCGTCGGCTCGAAGGCCTGGATGCCCAGACGGTGAAGCGTCGGCGCCCGGTTCAGCATCACCGGGTGTTCGCGGATCACCTCGTCGAGAATGTCCCAGACCTCGGGACGTTCCTTCTCGACCAGCTTCTTGGCCTGCTTGACGGTCGAGGACAGCCCCTTGGCCTCGAGCCGCGAATAGATGAACGGCTTGAACAGCTCGAGCGCCATCTTCTTCGGCAGCCCGCACTGGTGCAGCTTCAGCTCGGGGCCGGTCACGATCACCGAACGGCCCGAGAAGTCGACCCGTTTGCCCAGAAGGTTCTGGCGGAACCGGCCCTGCTTGCCCTTGAGCATGTCGCTCAGCGATTTCAGCGGACGCTTGTTGGCGCCGGTGATGACCCGGCCGCGGCGGCCGTTATCGAACAGCGCATCGACCGATTCCTGCAGCATCCGCTTTTCGTTGCGGACGATGATGTCGGGCGCGCGCAGCTCGATCAGCCGTTTCAGACGGTTGTTCCGGTTGATCACCCGGCGGTAGAGGTCATTGAGATCCGACGTGGCGAAGCGGCCACCATCGAGCGGCACCAGAGGACGCAATTCCGGCGGGATGACCGGGATCACGGTCAGCACCATCCATTCCGGGCGGTTGCCGGATTCGATGAAGCTCTCAACGACCTTCAGCCGCTTGATGATCTTTTTCGGCTTCAGTTCGCCGGTGGCTTCCTTCAGTTCCTCGCGCAGCCGCTCTGCCTCGGCCTCGAGATCGATCTGCGACAGCATCTCGCGGATCGCCTCGGCGCCGATCCCGGCGGTGAAGGCATCGGCGCCGAACTGGTCCTGCGCGTCGAGATACTCTTCCTCGGTCATCATCTGGCCGTAGCTCAGATCGGTCAGACCGGGTTCGATCACCACGTAGTTCTCGAAATAGAGCACGCGTTCGAGATCGCGAAGCGTCATGTCCAGCATCAGGCCGATGCGCGAGGGCAGCGACTTGAGGAACCAGATATGCGCGACCGGCGCAGCCAGCTCGATATGGCCCATCCGCTCGCGGCGGACCTTCTGCAGCGTCACCTCGACACCGCATTTCTCGCAGACGACGCCGCGATATTTCATGCGCTTGTACTTGCCGCAAAGGCACTCGTAGTCCTTGATCGGTCCGAAGATCCGCGCACAGAAGAGACCGTCACGCTCGGGCTTGAACGTCCGGTAGTTGATGGTCTCGGGTTTCTTGATCTCGCCATAGGACCACGAAAGGATCCGTTCGGGCGAGGCCAGCGAGACCTTGATCTCGTCGAACTGCTTGGGCGAGGCCAGCGGGTTGAACGGGTTGGTGGTCAGTTCCTGGTTCATCTTGAAGTCCTTCAAATCAGCGCAAAGGGAGGGACAAGGGCGCGATTCTTCGCGGAAAAATCGTCACGAATTTTCCGCGAAAATTCATGCGCCCCTACTCGTCGTCCTCCGCGTCCAGGAGTTCCATGTTCAGCCCAAGGCCGCGGACTTCCTTCACCAGAACGTTGAAGGATTCCGGCACGCCGGCCTCGAAATTGTCTTCGCCCTTGACGATGGACTCATAGACCTTGGTCCGGCCCGCCACATCGTCCGACTTCACCGTCAGCATTTCCTGCAGGGTATAGGCGGCGCCATAGGCTTCCAGAGCCCAGACCTCCATCTCCCCGAAACGCTGGCCGCCGAACTGTGCCTTGCCGCCCAGGGGCTGCTGGGTGACGAGGCTGTAGGGCCCGGTCGACCGCGCGTGGATCTTCTCGTCGACAAGGTGGTGCAGCTTCAGCAGGTACTTCATGCCGACGGTGACCTTCCGGGCGAAACGTTCGCCCGTCTGGCCGTCGAACAGCACCGACTGCCCCGAGGTGTCGAAGCCCGCACGGATCAGCGCATCATTGATGTCCTGCTCCTTGGCGCCGTCGAAGACCGGAGTCGCGATCGGCACGCCGCGGGTCACCGAGGACGCGGATTCGACCAGATGCGCCTCGTCCATGTCGCGGATCACCTCGTCATAGACCTCGTCGCCATAGGCGTGATGCATCGCATCCCGCACCGGCGTCAGATCGCCCGAGCGCTTGTACTCGTGAAGCGCCTCCTGGATCTGCTGCCCCAGGCCGCGCGCGGCCCAGCCCATATGGGTCTCGAGGATCTGGCCGACGTTCATACGCGACGGCACGCCGAGCGGGTTCATCACCAGATCGACCGGGGTCCCGTCCTCGAGGAACGGCATGTCCTCCATCGGCACCACGCGCGAGACGACGCCCTTGTTGCCGTGACGGCCGGCCATCTTGTCGCCGGGCTGAAGCTTGCGCTTCACCGCGATGAAGACCTTGACCATCTTCATCACGCCGGGAGGCATGTCGTCGCCGCGGCGCACCTTCTCGACCTTGTCCTCGAAGCGGTGCTCAAGCGCACGTTTCTGCGCCTCGAACTGCGAGTTCAGGGCCTCGACCTGTCCGGCATCCTCTTCGCCTTCCAGGGCAAGCTGCCACCACTGGCCGCGCGACAGCGTTTCCAGCAGTTCCTCGGTGATCTCCGAGTTCGGCTTGACCCCGCGCGGCCCCTTCACGGCGACCTTGCCAAGGATCATCGACTTCAGACGCGCATAGATGTTGCGTTCCAGGATGCCCATCTCGTCGTCCCGGTCACGGGCAAGACGTTCGACTTCCTCGCGCTCGATCTGCAGGGCACGTTCGTCCTTTTCGACGCCGTGCCGGTTGAAGACCCGCACCTCGACGACGGTGCCGTAATCCCCCGGCGGCAGGCGCAGCGAGGTATCCCGCACATCAGACGCCTTTTCGCCGAAGATCGCCCGAAGAAGCTTTTCTTCCGGAGTCATCGGGCTTTCGCCCTTGGGCGTGATCTTGCCCACGAGAATATCGCCCGGGCCGACTTCGGCGCCGATATAGACGATGCCTGCCTCGTCGAGGTTGCGCAGGGCTTCCTCGCCGACATTGGGGATGTCGCGGGTGATCTCTTCCGGACCCAGCTTGGTATCGCGGGCGGCGACCTCGAATTCCTCGATATGGATCGAGGTGAAGACGTCATCGCGGGCGACCCGTTCCGAGATCAGGATCGAGTCCTCGTAGTTGTAGCCGTTCCAGGGCATGAACGCGACGGCCACGTTCTTGCCGAGGGCCAGCTCGCCCATGTCGGTCGACGGGCCGTCGGCGATCACCTCGCCCTTCAGCACCGTGTCGCCCACCTTCACCAGAGGCTTCTGGTTGATGCAGGTGTTCTGGTTCGACCGCTGGAACTTGCGCAGACGGTAGATGTCGACGCCCGGATCGCCCGGCTCCAGATCTTCCGTCGCCCGGATCACGATCCGCTGCGCATCGACCTGGTCGATGATCCCGCCGCGGCGGGCCTGGATCGCGGCGCCCGAGTCGATGGCGACCTTGCTTTCCATGCCGGTGCCCACGAAGGGCGCATCGGCCTGCAGCAGAGGCACGGCCTGACGCTGCATGTTCGCGCCCATCAGCGCGCGGTTGGCGTCGTCGTTTTCGAGGAACGGGATCAGCGAGGCCCCGACCGAGACCAGCTGCTTCGGAGACACGTCGATCAGGTCGACAGTGTCGACCGGGTTCAGCGTATATTCACCGGCCTGCCGGGTGTTGACCATCTCGTTGAGAAACTTGCCGTCCTCGTCGAGCGTGGCGTTGGCCTGAGCCACGACGTGCCGCATCTCTTCGGTCGCGGACATGTAGTGGACCTCGTCGGTCACCTGGCCCTCATTGACCACCCGGTAAGGGGTCTCGATGAAGCCGTACTTGTTCACCCGCGCGAAGGTGGCCAGCGAGTTGATCAGACCGATGTTCGGCCCCTCGGGCGTCTCGATCGGGCACATCCGGCCATAGTGGGTGGGGTGAACGTCGCGCACCTCGAAGCCCGCGCGCTCACGGGTCAGACCGCCCGGCCCGAGGGCCGAGAGGCGCCGCTTGTGGGTGACTTCCGACAGCGGGTTGTTCTGGTCCATGAACTGCGACAGCTGCGAGGACCCGAAGAACTCGCGCACCGCGGCAGCCGCGGGCTTGGCGTTGATTAGATCCTGCGGCATCACCGTGTCGATCTCGACCGAGGACATCCGCTCCTTGATGGCGCGTTCCATCCGCAGCAGGCCGACGCGGTACTGGTTTTCCATCAGCTCGCCGACGGACCGGACCCGGCGGTTGCCGAGGTGGTCGATATCGTCGACTTCGCCCTTGCCGTCGCGCAATTCGACCAGGGCCTTGATGCACGAGATGATGTCGTCATGGCGCAGCGTGCGCTGGGTGTCGGGCGCATCGAGGTTCAGGCGCATGTTCATCTTGACCCGGCCGACGGCCGACAGGTCGTAGCGTTCGGAATCGAAGAACAGCGAGTTGAACAGGTTGGTCGCGGCCTCGACGGTCGGCGGCTCGCCCGGGCGCATGACGCGGTAGATGTCCATGAGCGCGGTGTCGCGGCCCATGTTCTTGTCCATCGCCATGGTGTTGCGCATGTACGGGCCGACGGTGACATTGTCGATGTCCAGCACCGGGATGTCGGTGATGCCCGCATCCAGCAGCTCTTTCAGAGTGCCGCCGGTGACATCGCCATCCTTGTCGACGACCCAGGTCAGCTCGTCGCCGGCCTCGACATAGATCGCGCCGGTCTCTTCGTTGATGATGTCCTTGGCGACATAACGGCCGACGATATGGTCGAACGGCACCATCAGCTCGGTGACCCGGCCTTCCTCAATCAGCTTCTTGACCTGACGCGGCGTGACCTTGTCACCGGCCTTGCAGATCACCTCGCCGGTATCGGCATCGACCAGATCATAGGTCGGACGGGTGCCGCGCACGCGTTCGGGGAAGAACTTGGTGACCCAGCCGCGGTTGCGTTCCAGCCGGAACGAGACGGTATCGTAATAGGCATCCATGATGCCTTCCTGATCGAGCCCCAGCGCATAGAGCAGGGTCGTCACCGGCAGCTTCCGGCGGCGGTCGATCCGCGCGAAGACGATGTCCTTGGCGTCGAATTCGAAATCGAGCCAGGAGCCGCGATAGGGAATGATCCGGCAGGCAAAGAGCAGCTTGCCCGAGGAATGGGTCTTGCCCTTGTCATGGTCGAAGAAGACGCCCGGGGACCGGTGCATCTGGGACACGATCACCCGTTCGGTCCCGTTCACGATGAAGGTCCCGTTCTGGGTCATGAGCGGCATGTCGCCCATGAACACGTCCTGTTCCTTGATGTCCTTCACCGACTTGGCGCCGGTATCCTCGTCGACATCAAACACGATCAGACGCAGCGTCACCTTGAGCGGCGCCGAGTAGGTCATGTCGCGCTGCTGGCATTCCTCGACATCGTATTTCGGCTTCTCGAGCTCGTAACGAACGAATTCGAGCACGGCCGTCTCGTTGAAGTCCTTGATCGGGAAGACCGACTGGAACACCCCCTGGATGCCCTCGCCATCGGCGGGTGCCGCCCCGTCGCCGGAGTTCAGGAACAGATCATAGGAGGATTTCTGGACCTCGATGAGGTTCGGCATCTCCAGAACTTCCTGGATCTTGCCGTAGTATTTGCGGAGTCGTTTCTGGCCAACGTAGCTCTGAGCCATGTGTGGTCTCACCTTTCGTCTGTCGCGGGCGCATCCGCCGTCGGGCCCCGGTGGCGCGCCGCTCGCGATGAAGGGGGGTAAGGTTCAATTCCTGCGGACCGTCCCACCGACCGCTCCCGAACCTAGAACCGCACCTTGGAAAGAGCTTACGGATCAAGCCCTTTCCAAGACAGGTTCGGCTGGGCCCGGACGAACCGCCGGACCCAGCCAACATTCCTCAGGTCACGGGCACGCGGCCCGCGGTCCCGATCACTTCAGCTCGACTTCGGCGCCAGCCGCTTCGAGTTTGCCTTTGATGTCCTCGGCTTCGGCCTTGTCGACGCCTTCCTTGACGGCTTTGCCGCCGGCTTCGACCAGGTCCTTAGCTTCTTTCAGGCCAAGGCCGGTGATCGCGCGGACTTCCTTGATGACGTTGATCTTGTTCGCGCCAGCCGATTTCAGGATGACGTCGAATTCGGTCTGCTCTTCGGCAGCTGCGGCTTCGCCACCGGCAGCCGGGCCTGCCATCATCACGGCGCCGCCGGCGGCGGGCTCGATGCCGTATTCGTCTTTCAGGATGGTTTTCAGTTCCTGGGCCTCGAGAAGCGTGAGGTTCACGATCTCTTCGGCGAGTTTTTTCAGATCAGCCATTTTCTGTTCCGTTCTTTCACATTGTCTGTTCCAACGCGAGGCATCTGCCTTCACGCGGGATCACAAGTTGCTCAAGCGGCTTCCGCACGCTCCTCGATGGTCGAGAGGATGCTCGCGATATTGGAAGCGGGCGCGCCAATCGCACCGGCGATGTTCGCGGCGGGTGCACCGATGCAGCCGACGATCGAAGCGATAAGCTCCTCGCGCGACGGCATTTCGGACACTGCCTTGACACCGGCCCGGTCCAGGGCCGTCTCACCCATGGCGCCGCCGAGGATCTCGAATTTCGAGTTGTCCTTGGCAAAGCCTTCCGCGACCTTGGCAGCAGCCACCGGGTCCTCGGAATAGGTCAGAACGGTCATGCCCGTCAGAAGAGTGGCCAAGCTTGCGCAGGGCTTTCCTTCCAGGGCGATCTTGGCGAGCCTGTTCTTGGCGACGCGGACGGACCCACCCGCTTCACGCATGCGTGCGCGCAGGTCCTGCATCTCGGCAACCGTGAGACCCGCGTAGTGGGCAACCACCACGACGCCAGAGCTTTCGAAGATCTGGCCGAGTTCCTCGACCACTTTCTCTTTCTGGGCTCTATCCACAGTTTCACTCCAATTTGGGGGTTTCCCCCCGGCTCTAGGTTTGCCGGCCTGCTTGCCGGCTTTCGGGTCCGTATGGGTCCCGAGGCCAGGATCGCCCGAGGGTTTCCCCACGGAATTCTGTCTCGTTTCCCCATCTCGGGAAGGATATTAAGCGGGGATGACCCCCACACCCTCCGTCTCGGACAGGACGGGGCGTTTCCGCCCCGCCATTCCCGGGCACGAGTCCCGGAAACTCTCTCTAGGATAGGGGTTCACCTGCCCCAGATCAATTGCCAGTTGCCGAGGTCACGTCGACCGACACGCCCGGGCCCATGGTCGAGCTGAGGCTCACCTTCTTCATGTAGGTGCCCTTGGCGCCGGCCGGCTTGGCCTTGACCACGGCATCGACGAAGGCGCGCACGTTCTCGGCCAGCTTGGCGGCATCGAACGACGCCTTGCCGACGCCGGCATGAATCACGCCCGCCTTCTCGACCCGGAACTGGACCTCACCGCCCTTGGCGGCCTGAACCGCAGAGGCGACATCCATGGTGACGGTGCCGACCTTGGGGTTCGGCATCAGGTTGCGGGGACCCAAGATCTTGCCCAGACGACCGACGATCGGCATCATGTCCGGGGTCGCGATGCAGCGATCGAACTCGATCGCGCCGCCCTGAATGGTCTCCATCAGATCCTCGGCCCCGACGATATCGGCGCCAGCGGCCTTGGCCTCATCGGCCTTGGCGCCGCGGGCGAAGACCGCCACACGCACGGTCTTGCCGGTGCCGTTCGGCAGGGTGACGACGCCACGGACCATCTGGTCGGCATGGCGCGGATCGACGCCGAGATTCAGCGCGATTTCCAGCGTCTCGTCAAACTTGGCCGAGGCGTTTTCCTTGACGAGGCTCACCGCCTCCTCGACCGACAGGTTTTCCTTGCCGGCAAAGGCTTCCCGCGCGGCGCGGACACGTTTCCCATGTTTCGCCATTGCGCTTACCCCTTAACCTCGATGCCCATCGAGCGGGCCGACCCCAGGATGATCTGCATCGCGCCCTCGACATCGCTGGCGTTCAGATCCTTCATCTTCGCTTCGGCGATCTCGCGCACCTGGGCGACGGTCACGGTGCCGGCAGTCTCGCGACCGGGCTTTTCCGAGCCTTTCGGACGGTTCCGCTTGCCGACCGGCTTCAGGCCCGCCGCCTTCTTGAGGTAGTAAGACGCCGGGGGCGTCTTGATGTCCATCGAGAAGGACTTGTCCTGGTAGTAGGTGATGACCGTCGGGCACGGCGCACCGGGCTCCATGTCCTGGGTCTTGGCGTTGAACGCCTTGCAGAATTCCATGATGTTGATGCCGCGCTGACCGAGCGCGGGACCGACTGGCGGCGACGGGTTCGCCTGACCCGCCTTCACCTGAAGCTTGAGCTTCCCGATTACCTTCTTGGCCATCTGGCCATCTCCTTCAATTCACCGCGCCGGACCCCTCGCGAGGGCGGCGCTTCGGTTTAGTGGTGCGGTCCGCGGGCGCGCCCGCTCGCCTCCCACAGGATCCGCGTCAGAGCTGCCCCTTGGACACCTGAGCGAATTCCAACTCGACCGGGGTCGCCCGGCCGAAGATCGACACCGTCACCTTGAGGCGCTGGTTGTCGTCATCCACTTCCTCGACCATGCCCGAGAAGCCCTCGAAGGGACCGTCGGTCACGGTCACGTTCTCGCCGATCTCGAAGGTGATCAGCGAACGCGGTTGCGCCTCGCCTTCCTCGGCCCGGTTGAGAACCTGGTTCACTTCCTCGTCGCGCATCGGCATCGGCTTGCCCTGCGGCCCGAGGAACCCGGTCACCCGGTTGATCTGCGTGACGAGGTGGTAGCCGCGATCCGTCATCTCCATGCGCACCAGCACATAGCCGGGCATGAAGCGCCGCTCGGTCGTCACCTTCTTGCCGCGCCGGATCTCGATGACCTCTTCGGTCGGCACCAGGACTTCGTCGATCTCTTCCTCGAGACCGGCATCCGCCACGGCTTGCTTGATCTGTTCGGCAACCTTCTTCTCGAAGTTCGAGAGAACGCTAACCGAATACCACCGCTTCGCCATGTTGACCGTTACCTCGTGTCCGTCGGCCGTTCGGGCCGCGATAATTCTGCGTTGTCCGGAACAAAAAACAGCGCGCAACCCGAATCGATGCACGCCGGCGCCCGGAAAAGTGCGTAGGCCTTACCGCCCCAGCCGTCCGGTTTCAAGCCCGGCGCGCAGCGACGGCCCCGACCTCAACCGAAAAACGCGAGCAGCGCCTGCAAACCGATCCTGATCAACCAGTCGACAAGAAAGAAGAACACGGCCATCACCGTGGCCATCGCGAAAACCATGATCGTGGTCAGGAACACCTCGCGCCGGGTCGGCCAGACCACCTTCGAGATTTCCGAGCGGGTCTGCTGAATGAACTGAAGAGGGTTCGCCATGGGCCTGCGGGGTCCGTTCTGCCTGTTAACCGGGCCGAGATACGCGCTTGGGCATCGGTTTGCAAGGGCGCCACAGGGCCGTTCGCCCCACCGCCGCGCCCGGCGCTTCCGGCACGCTCACCAGGCGGCCGCATCCCCGCCCTGACCTCAAGTCGCGCGAACTACTCCGGAACGGCGCACATCCGTCCAGGGCAGCCCCGGAGGCGCAGGGCGCAGCGATGCAGGCGGGCGACCACCGGAAGGTGACACTTGCCCAGCTGGCCCGACGGGAACACCCGCTGGACGAATTGTCGGGAAGCGGCCTGGCAGGGGCGGAGGGGCTCGAACCCCCGACCCTCGGTTTTGGAGACCGATGCTCTACCAACTGAGCTACACCCCTAGGCCGTGCGCCCGATTAAAATATGCGGCAGCGGGAATCAAGAGCGGTTTTTGCACCGGCCGCGGGTTTCGCGAAAGCGCCGCAGCCAATCGCCCGGCAGAAACGCGACCGGGCCACAGCGAGGCTCCCGCCCCAGGACCGTCCGGGAAAGGCGCGGGCGACGATGTCAGGGCCGCTGCTGGCGCGATCCGGAGCCGCTTGACGAACGACCAATTCCCCACCCCCCCGCGCCCCGAGCCGGGACCAGATGCACCCCTTCGCCCGGACGCGCATGGCCGGACACATCCGCTCATCCGATTCAGGCTGGAAGATATCGCAAAGCCTCGGGCCAATGAAAAAGGGCCGCCCCGAAGGGCGGCCCCGGCTCGCGCTCAGGCGAGACAGATCACTTCAGGATTTTCGAGACGACGCCGGCGCCGACGGTGCGGCCGCCTTCACGGATGGCGAAGCGGAGCTTCTCTTCCATCGCGATCGGGGCGATCAGCTCGACCTTGAACTTCAGGTTGTCGCCCGGCATCACCATCTCGGTGCCTTCGGGAAGCTCGACCGTCCCGGTCACGTCCGTCGTGCGGAAGTAGAACTGCGGACGGTAGTTCGCGAAGAACGGCGTGTGACGGCCACCCTCTTCCTTGGTCAGGATGTAGGCCTCGGCCTCGAACACCGTATGCGGCGTCACCGAGCCGGGCTTGCACAGAACCTGGCCACGCTCGACCTGGTCGCGGTCGATGCCGCGCAGCAGCGCGCCGATATTGTCGCCGGCCTCGCCGCGGTCCAGCAGCTTGCGGAACATCTCGACACCGGTGCAGGTGGTTTTCTTGGTGTCGCGGATGCCGACGATTTCAAGCTCGTCGCCCACATTCACCACGCCACGCTCGACACGGCCGGTCACCACGGTGCCGCGGCCCGAGATCGAGAACACGTCCTCGATCGGCATCAGGAAGGGTTGGTCGACCGGGCGTTCCGGGGTCGGGATGAACTCGTCGACCGCAGCCATCAGCTCGCGGATCTTGTTCTCGCCGATTTCCGGGTCGCGGCCTTCCATCGCCGCAAGCGCCGAGCCCGAGATGATCGGGATGTCGTCGCCGGGGAAGTCGTAGCTCGACAGAAGCTCGCGGATCTCCATCTCGACGAGCTCCAGAAGCTCGGCATCGTCCACCTGGTCGACCTTGTTCATGAACACGACCAGAGCCGGCACGCCGACCTGACGGGCCAGCAGGATGTGCTCGCGGGTCTGCGGCATCGGGCCGTCAGCCGCGTTCACCACCAGGATCGCGCCGTCCATCTGGGCGGCACCGGTGATCATGTTCTTCACATAGTCGGCGTGGCCGGGGCAGTCGACGTGGGCGTAGTGACGCGCCTCGGTCTCGTATTCCACATGCGCCGTCGAGATCGTGATCCCGCGCGCTTTTTCCTCGGGCGCACCGTCGATCTGGTCATAGGCCTTGAAATCGCCGAAATACTTCGTGATCGCAGCCGTCAGCGTCGTCTTGCCGTGGTCAACGTGGCCGATCGTGCCGATGTTAACGTGCGGTTTCGTCCGTTCGAACTTTGCCTTACCCATCTTGGGCGCCTCATGGATTAGGGGGCCGCCTCCGGGCCCGATTCAACATCGCGCGCTCTCTAGTCTCTGGCACGCCGGAAATCAAGCGTCAGTTCGCCCGGGACGGGTCCCGGCCGGGCTGCTGGGCACCCTCCGCAGCCGCGGAATCGAGGGGGGTCGTAACGACCTCTGCAGCCGGAATGGACGCCGGGGCGGAGGCCTCCTCCGATGCGGTTCCGGCCATCGCATCGAGCGGCGGGGCGGCCTCCGGATCGTAGTGCAGCCACTCCTCGCGATGCTCGACCAGCCAGCGCTCGATCCGCTTGGCGGCGTTGCGGGCCAGCGCGCGCATCTGCTCGTCCCTGCTGCGGATCAACCCGGTCCCGACCAGTGTGGCCCCGTTCAGCCCCTCGCCGACCGAGAGCTGCTCGGACTCGGCATTGAGCTTCTTGCCCGCCGCGTCGTCCCAGAGATTGGCCGAGACCACCAGCATCGATTTCGGCGCCAGGATCACCGGCACGCCCGGAACGGCCAGTGCGTAGCCGTCGACGGCAATCCCGAGATGGTAGATCCTGTCGCCGTCATAGCGACCGAAACGGCGCTGCAACTCTTCCTTCAGCACCGTCTCCCACTCTTCCGCCGTCGCCTGGCGCGAGGGCGGAATGTCCTTGGCATTCTTCGCCACGACGATGGCATAGCCCAGCCGGAAATCGCCCAGCGGCACTGGCGGCTCGTCGATATCGTCCTTCGCGGCACAGCCGGCGATAAGCACCAGACCGGCGGCGAACAGGAGGAGCCGAAGGGTCGTGAACGGGCCGCGCATGTGGTTCCTCAAGCTTTGGCAGATCCTCAGGGGATAGCCCGGTGAAGGCCGTCGCGCAACGCCCGCGCTCAGGTGAAACGGTTATCTCTCGGAAAGCCGCGCGGCGCCATCCGGCCACTGCCCGCGCGCTTACCCAGCCATTCGGTCAGGTCGGTCTCGGTGCGGGTCCGCCCGGCCGGATCATGCCAGCTGAGCCCGTCGGCCAGGGTGAAGGTGGTGGCATCCACAAGCCCGCCATCCTTGTATTTCTGCAGCCGCACGCCCTTGCCGCGCCCCATCTCGGGCAGCTCCTCCAGCGGGAAGACCAGCACCTTGCGGTTCTGCCCCACGCAGGCAACGTGATCGCCGCGCACCGGTACGCAGACCCGCGCCACGGCCGGGGCCCTGACATTGAGCGCCTGCTTGCCCGTCCGGGTCTGGGCCAGCACATCATCGGCGGCGACCAGGAAGCCGTCGCCCGCGCTGGAGGCCACCAGAAGCTTTTCGCCGGGACGGTGGATGAACAGCGCGACGATCTCGCTTTCATTGGGCAGATCGACCATCAGCCGGACCGGCTCTCCCATGCCGCGCCCGCCCGGAAGCTGCACCACAGGCAGGGTGTAGAACCGTCCGTTGGCGCCAAAGAGGATCAGCCTGTCGGTGGTCTCGGCATGGATCAGGAAGCGGCCCTCGTCGCCATCCTTGAACTTCAGCGCCGAGCCGTCGGCCAGATGGCCCTTCATCGCCCGGATCCAGCCCATCTTCGAGCAGACCACCGTCACCGGCTCGCGCTCGATCATCGCCTCGATCGGCACATCGGCCACCTCGGCGGCTTCGGCGAACACCGTCCGGCGCGCGCCCCCCGGCGCCCTGGCCCCGAAGGTCTTGCGCACCTCGCGCAGCTCTTCGGCGATCCGCTTCCACTGAAGCTCCTCCTGCCCCAGCAGGTCGAGAAGCCCCGCACGCTCCTCGGTCAGCCGGTCGCGCTCGGCGGTCAGCTCCATCTCCTCGAGCCGGCGCAGCGAGCGCAGCCGCATGTTGAGGATCGCCTCGGCCTGCACATCGGTCAGCCCGCCCGGCCCCGACGCCGGCAGCGGCGAGACATAGTCGCGTTCGGACATCGCCTTGGCATGGGGCCGCGTCCAGTCCTCGGCCATCAGCGCGGCCTTGGGCTCCTCGTCATAGCGGATGATGTCGATCACCCGGTCGAGATTGAGGAAGGCGATCAGCAGCCCCGCCAGCACCTCGAGCCGGTGGTCGATCTTGTCCAGCCGGTGCTGCGAACGCCGGAGCAGCACCTCGCGCCGGTGATCGAGGAAGGCGCGCAGCACCTCCTTGAGCGAACAGACCTTGGGCGTACGGCCGTCGATCAGCACGTTCATGTTCAGGCTGAAGCGGATCTCGAGATCCGAGTTCCGGAACAGCGTGCCCATCAGCACTTCGGGATCGACATTGCGCGACTTCGGCTCGAGCACCAGCCGGACATCTTCGGCGCTCTCGTCCCGGACATCGCCCAGGATCGGGATCTTCTTGGTCTGGATCAGGTCGGCAATGCGCTCGATCAGCTTGGATTTCTGCACCTGATAGGGGATCTCAGAAACCACCACCTGCCACTGGCCGCGGCCCAGATCCTCGACCTCCCACCGGGCACGCAGCCGGAAGCTGCCGCGTCCGGTCCGGTAGGCCTGGGCGATGCTGTCCTTCGGCTCGACGATGACGCCGCCGGTCGGGAAATCGGGCCCCGGCACATATTGCAGGAGGGTGTCGTCCTGCGCGTCGGGCGCCCTGATCAGATGCAGGCAGGCGCCGACCAGATCGTCGATATTATGCGGCGGAATATTCGTCGCCATGCCGACGGCGATGCCGCTCGAGCCATTCGCCAGAAGGTTCGGGAAGGCCGCGGGCAGCACCACGGGCTCTTCGAGGGTGCCGTCATAATTGGGCCGGAAATCGACCGCGTTTTCCGACAGCCCCTCCATCAGGGCCTCGGCGGCGGCGGTCAGCCGTGCCTCGGTATAGCGGCTGGCGGCCGGGTTGTCGCCGTCGATATTGCCGAAGTTCCCCTGACCGTCCACCAGCGGGTAGCGGACGTTGAAATCCTGCGCCAGACGCGCCATCGCATCGTAGATCGCGGCATCGCCATGGGGGTGATAGTTGCCCATCACGTCACCCGAGATCTTGGCAGATTTCCGGAAGCCCCCGGTCGCGGTCAGCCTGAGCTCGCGCATCGCGAACAGGATGCGCCGGTGCACGGGCTTCATCCCGTCCCGGGCGTCGGGCAATGCCCGGTCCATGATCGTCGACAGCGCATAGGTCAGGTAGCGGTCGCCGATGGCGCGGCGCAGCGGTTCGGACAGGGCGTCGTGCTTCGGGTCTTCGGTGGCGTCTGACATGGCGGCTGTGTAAAGCGGAGCCTGAAAAGGGTCCAGAGGCGAGTGCGCGGGCAATGACAGGAAAGTCGGTTCTGATCACGGGATGCGCCTCGGGCATCGGCCATGACGCCGCCCATGCCCTGAAAGCGCGCGGATGGCGGGTCTTCGCCACCTGCCGGCAGGCGGCCGATTGCGACCGGCTCGCCGCAGAGGGGCTCGAGAGCTTTCCGCTCGATTACGCCAGCGAGGACAGCATCGCCGGGGCCCTCGACGCAGTTCTGTCGCGCACCGGCGGCCGGCTCGACGCACTATACAATAACGGCGCCTTCGCCTGCCCGGGCGCGGTCGAGGATCTGCCCCGTGCCGCATTGCGCGAGATCTTCGAGACCAATCTCTTCGGGGTCCATGACCTCACCCGGCGGGTCATTCCCGCGATGCGGGCGCAGGGGCATGGCCGGATCGTCACCTGTTCATCGGTCCTGGGCCTCGTCCCGCTGAAATGGCGCGGCGCCTATTCGGCGACGAAATACGCGCTGGAAGGGCTGACCGACACGCTGCGGCTCGAGATGCGGGACACGCCGATCCGGGTGATCCTGATCGAACCCGGCCCGATCACGTCGAAAATCCGGGTGAACTCGATCCCGCATTTCGAACGCTGGATCGACTGGCAGAACAGTGCCCGGGCCGAACAGTACCGCAATTCGCTGCTGACACGGCTTTACGAGGATCGCGGCCGCGACTTTTTCGAATTGCCGCCCTCGGCGGTCAGCCGCAAGCTGATCCATGCGCTGGAATCGCCGCGCCCGAAACCGCGCTATTTCGTGACCGCGCCCACCCATCTGATGAATCTCGCACGGCGCCTGCTGCCGACTGCCGCGCTCGACTGGCTGATCGACAAGGGATAGGCGGCCAGGGCAAACCCGAACGCCCCGGCGCCCGCCCCTACCCCCGAGAGAAACAAAACGCCCTCGGCAGCACCATGCGGCGAAATATACTTTCTCGACGCTTTTTGTCTGTTCCGTCGGTTTCAGACCCGCTAACACTCTCCGGAACCATTGACTTGCCCCGATGAGCGGGGCGTGACTGCAAGGGAGACACACGCCGATGAAGGTCATTGTGCCTGTTAAGCGGGTGATCGACTACAACGTGAAGGTCCGCGTGAAGGCGGACGGAACGGGGGTCGATCTCGCCAACGTCAAGATGTCGATGAACCCCTTCGACGAGATTGCCGTCGAGGAGGCGATCCGCCTGAAGGAAAAGGGCAAGGTCACCGAGATCGTCGCGGTCTCGATCGGGGTCAAGCAGGCCCAAGAAACCCTGCGCACTGCTCTGGCCATGGGCGCCGACCGTGCGATCCTGGTGGTCGCGGCCGAGGACATCCATGACGATATCGAACCGCTGGCGGTGGCCAAGATCCTCAAGGCGGTGGTCGACGAGGAACAACCCGGGCTGGTGCTTTGCGGCAAGCAGGCGATCGACAACGACATGAACGCGACCGGCCAGATGCTGTCGGCGCTTCTGGGCTGGAGCCAGGGCACCTTCGCCTCCAAGCTCGAGATCGACGGCGACAGCGCCGAGGTCACCCGCGAGGTCGATGGGGGCCTGCAGACCATCAAGGTCAAGCTGCCGGCCATCGTTTCGGTCGATCTGCGCCTCAACGAGCCGCGCTATGCCTCGCTGCCCAACATCATGAAGGCCAAGAAGAAGCCGCTCGACGAGAAGACGCCCGCCGATTACCGCGTCGACACCGCGCCGCGCCTGACCGTGCTGAAGACCGCCGAGCCGCGCGAACGCAAGGCCGGCGTCATGGTGGCCTCGGTGGACGAGCTTCTGACGAAACTGAAAGACGAAGCGGGGGTGCTCTGAGATGGCCGTTCTTCTGCTTGCCGAAGTCACCGGGGGCGCGTTGCAGCTTGACGCGACCGCCAAGGCCGTGACTGCCGCGAAGACCCTGGGCGAGGTGACCGCGCTTTGCGTCGGCGAACATGCCAAGGCCGCGGGCGAGGCCGCCGCGAAGATCGAGGGCGTGGCCAGGGTTCTGGTCGCCGAGGATGCGATCTACGGCCACCGTCTGGCCGAGCCCACCGCCGATCTGATCGTGTCTCTGGCCGGAGAGTATGACCACATCGTTGCACCGGCCACCACCGATGCCAAGAACATCATGCCGCGCGTCGCCGCGCTGCTCGACGTGATGGTGATCTCGGATGTCGTGGGCGTGGTCGATGCCGACACTTTCGACCGCCCGATCTATGCGGGCAACGCGATCCAGACGGTGAAATCCGCCGACGCCAAGAAAGTGCTGACGATCCGCACATCGACCTTCGATGCGGCTGGCGAGGCGGCGGGCGCGCCCGTCGAGGATGTGGCCAGCGCGGGCAACCCGGCGCTTTCGGAATGGCTGTCCGACATCGCCGCCAAGAGCGACCGCCCCGAACTGACCTCGGCCGGCGTGATCGTCTCGGGCGGGCGCGGTGTCGGCTCGGAAGAGAACTTCAAGCTGATCGAAACGCTGGCCGACAAGCTGGGCGCAGCGGTCGGGGCCTCGCGTGCCGCCGTCGACAGCGGTTTTGCTCCGAATGACTGGCAGGTCGGACAGACCGGCAAGGTGGTGGCCCCCGAGCTTTATATCGCGGTGGGCATTTCCGGCGCGATCCAGCACCTCGCGGGGATGAAGGATTCGAAGGTCATCGTCGCCATCAACAAGGACGAGGAAGCACCGATCTTCCAGGTCGCCGATTACGGCCTCGTCGCCGATCTCTTCGACGCCTTGCCCGAGCTGACCGCCAAGCTCTGAGGAAGCGCCGAACGCATCACGAGGCCCGCCGGCACCCACCGGCGGGCCTTTTTCGACGCATGAAGCTGTGGGGACAGGATCAGATCGCCTGAAGCTCGTGCAGCGTCGCGCTCAGCACCCCGGCCAGTTCCTCATGCACCGCAGGCCCCGGCAGCGAGGCAGCCGCCACCTCATCCGCTTCGCCATGCACCATGCCCTCGGCGCCGCGGGCCAGCGCGTCCGGGCTCGGCTCGAATTCGACGACCCGGGTGAAATAAGACCGTACCGTATCCAGCATATGCCGGGTCACGAAGAGCGGGTCCTTGCCCAGACCGTCACAGGAGGAGACCTCTCCCGGGGTCCGCCCCGGCAGCCACAGCAATATCTTGTCGCCGGGCATCCGCCCCGCCAGCTTGCGCATCCGCGCCTGCCAGGCCATCTGCAGCTCGGCTACCACGATCTCGAAGGACGAGGGCGATTTCTGCCTCAGCACGCTCAGCATGTGGCGGGTGAAATGGAATTCGGTGAAATCGACGCCGGGATAAAGCGCCTTCAGCATCGCCGAGGCGCGCAGGAACCGGTCGTTCCGGCGCGGATGCACGACGTAGAACCGGTTCGACATGTTATGCGCGCCGAGGGCCTGAATGATCGTGACCCGCGCCCCGGCGACCACATCCATCAGGGAGACGTCGTTGAGGAAGACGTCGAGCCCGGCATTGTTACAGCCGAGATTGACCATCTGCAGCCCGGTCGCCTCCTCCAGCAGGGCCGGATAAGGCTTCGGTACGAACTTGCCATAGGTCTCGGTGCCGCCCACCACGGCACAATAGGGCTGATCCAGCGACCGCTTCGGCCCCCGGAACACCAGCCTGGAATTGCCGTAGCGGCAGGGGAAATAGGCAAGCGATCCGCTGCCCGGATTGTCAAAGATCATCTTGCACCCACTCGCGCCTCGCGACTCACGCCTGCCAGACTGGGCATGGCGTGTTTCCAAGTCGCTAAGCTTCGTATTTTAAGGATAACGTCGCCCTTGTGCCGCAGCGCCGCATCGGCCAAGGTGCCGCCAACAGGGTGAGGAAAGCTGATGGGCGTGAAGACGGTCGGGATTGTCGGTGCGGGCCAGATGGGCAACGGGATCGCTCATGTCTTCGCGCTGGCGGGGTACGAGGTCAGGCTGAACGACATTTCGGCCGACGCGCTGGACCGGGCACTGGACACTATCGGCAAGAATCTCGATCGCCAGGTCAGCCGCGAGAAGATCACCGAAACCGAGAAGCGCGACGCGCTCGGGCGGATCGCGATCACCACGGCGCTGACCGATCTGGGCTCCTCCGACCTGATCATCGAGGCGGCGACCGAACGCGAGGCGGTCAAGACCGCGATTTTCGAAGAGCTTCAGCCGCACCTGACGCCGACCACCATCCTGACCTCGAACACCTCCTCGATCTCGATCACCCGCCTTGCCAGCCGCACCGACCGGCCAGAGAAATTCATGGGGTTCCACTTCATGAACCCGGTTCCCGTGATGCAGCTGGTCGAGCTGATCCGGGGCATCGCCACCGACGAGGAAACCTATCACACCCTTCTCAAGGTGGTGGAGACGCTTGGAAAGACCGCGGCTTCGGCCGAGGATTTTCCGGCCTTCATCGTCAACCGCATCCTGATGCCGATGATCAACGAGGCGGTCTATACACTTTACGAGGGCGTGGGCTCGGTAAAATCCATCGACGAGTCGATGCGGCTTGGGGCGAACCATCCGATGGGGCCGCTCGAACTGGCGGATTTCATCGGGCTCGACACCTGCCTCGCGATCATGAATGTGCTGCATGAGGGGCTGGCCGACACCAAGTACCGGCCCTGCCCGCTGCTGACCAAATATGTCGAGGCGGGCTGGCTTGGGCGCAAGACCCATCGCGGGTTCTACGACTATCGCGGTGAGACGCCGGTTCCCACGCGCTGAGAAGGCCCCTGCCCCCGAGGGGCCGCCAGGGAAAGCCCCGGGCAGCATGGGTATTTCTGCCAGGAAGAAGACGCAAACCCCGATTTCAGGGCAGCGCCAGGGTGCGCGCCCGAAGCCAGGCCAGGAAACCGCGCGGATCGCGGGCCCAGGGCTCGATCTCGTCGCGGCCGATCGGGACACCGACCGCCGGGGCCTGGGGCCTGTTCAGCGCATGCACGACCTCGTGCAGCAACAACCCCTGACGAAGCGTCGGCGACAGCCGGTTCGCGATCTGGTACCAGCGTGAATTCTGCCCCTGGAAGCGGACAGGCAGCACCTGTGCACCCGAGCGCTGGATCAGCTTGGCGGTGAAGGGGTGCCAGAGGGCCTCGACCGCGGGACCGAAGAATGTTGGCGAGGAGGCCACGACCCCGGCCGGGAACAGCGCCACGACACCGCCCTGAGCGAGATAGTCCATCGCGGCCCGGCGCATCTCGAGATTGCGTTCGCGCGCATCCTCGGCATGGGGAAAGGGCACCGGGATCATGAATTCGGCCACCTCGCCGACATCGGTCAAGAGCGAGCGGGTCAGGATCTTGTAATCGCTCCGCACCCGGCCCAGGAGCTCGGCCAGCACCATGCCGTCGACCAGCCCATGCGGGTGGTTCGCCACGACCACCAGCGGCCCCTCGCGCGGGATCCGCGCCACCTGCTCGGACGGGGTCGCGACCCGGATGCCCATCACGTCGAGGGCCTGGCGCCAGAACGCCTGGCCCCGGGGCACACCGCCGGCCTCGAACTTGCGGACCAGCCGCAGCAGCGTGAGCTTGCCGGTCAGGATCTCGATGGCCCGGATCGCCTGGGCACGGAGCGGATCCGGAAAGGTGCGGGCATAGGACAGCTCGCGCGCATCATAGGGCGGCTCGGCCCCGGGCTGGGCAGGCATGCGCGCGCCGCCCTACATGTCTTCGCCGAACCGGGCCGCGACCAACCGTTCCAGCGCATCTGCAAGCTTCAGCGCCTCGGGCCCATGGGTCGAGACCTCGATCGCGGTGCCTTTCGAAGCCGCGAGCATCAGGAGCCCCATGATGGAATCGCCGGACGCGTTCATCCCGTCGCGATACACCTCTGCCGTTGCGTCATGTTCCTCGACGCATTCCACAAACTTGGCCGAGGCCCGGGCATGCAGCCCCTTCTCGTTCACGATTTCAAAGGTTCGTGTCACTCTGTTGCTGGTCAATGGGTCCTCACAGGCCGCCTGCGTCGAAACTGTCAATATATTTGCGCGCGGCCGCCAGTGCCGAAGCGGTGGCATCGCTGACACTCATGCGGCGCGACTTGGCCAGCTTGATCAGCATCGGCAGGTTGGCGCCATAGAGGATTTTCCGATCGCCGGGTGCGCAGGCTCGGATCGAGAGGTTGGAGGGCGAACCGCCGAACATATCGGTCACCACCACGACGCCGCCGCCCTCATCGACCTCGTCGGCGGCACGGCAGATCTCGTCCTGCTTGGCAGCACGGTCATCGTCGGGCGCGATCGCGATGGCACGAATCCCGGGCTGCGGGCCCACGACATGCTCCATCGCGGCCAGGTATTCCCGGGCCAGGCCCCCATGCGCGACGATGACGATTCCGATCACGCGCCCGTTCCCGTTCGCATTGCGGGCACGCCCTGTGCCCGCCTCTCCAGTTCCCTATGCCTTATAGACACTTGCCATTCCGTTGCCGCAAGCCGTTTTGCCACGGCCTCGGCCATGGCGACCGAACGGTGTTGCCCTCCGGTACAGCCGAAACCGATCGAGATATGGCTGCGGCCCTCGTCGCGATGCGCGGGCAGCACAAGCGCGGCGAGGTCACAGATCCGGTCGAGAAAGGCGGCATGACGCGGGTCGGCCGCGACATAGACCGCCACCGCCGGATCGCGGCCGTCCAGCGTCCGAAGCGACGGGTCCCAGTAGGGATTGCGCAGAAAGCGGCAATCGAAGGCCGTGTCGATGCCCAAGGGCAGGCCACGCTTGTAGGAAAAGGAGTGCAGCGAGACCGCAAGCGGCGCCGCGCCACCCGGGGCGAAGCGCGCGGTCATCTCGGCGCGGAACTCATGGATCGTCAGATCGGACGTGTCGATCAGACTGCTAGCAAGTTCGCGGATCGGACCGAGGATATCGAGCTCTCGCGCGACCCCTTCGGCCGGGCTTTCGGCCGGCGCCATCGGGTGACGCCGCCGGGTTTCGGAGAAGCGGCGCAGCAGCACATCGGGGCGGCAATCGAGGTAAAGCACATCCGCCTCGAGCCCCGGCGCCGCAGAAAGCCCGCGGATCAGGTCGGCCAGCGCCTGGGCCGAGAAATCGCGGGTGCGGATATCCACCCCGAGCGCCAGAGACGGACCTGGCATCGGACCATCGAGAAGGCGCGGGATCAGCGATATCGGCAGGTTGTCGATTGCTTCGAAGCCCAGATCCTCGAGCACACCCAGCGCGGTCGAGCGCCCCGCACCGGAGGCCCCGGTCACCAGCACGATGCGCTGGGGCCGGACAGGCGGATCGTTCTCGAGAGGATTGGACATCAGTCGCTTGGCCCGGCGATAAGGTATTGCAGGATGGCTGCGGCAAAATATGGCCGATCCACCCGGCGAAGCAAGGGCAGCGGTTTCCCGAGGATCTCGGTCATGCGCACCGGCGGCAGCCGCTCGGTTTCGGAATGATCGAGATCGACCGCCAGCACCACCGGCGCCGAGGCGACCGCCTCGGCGCGCAGCAGCCCGACGCTCCGCGCCTCGATCAACCCGCGAATCGTGTCGGGCGCGGTGGCGACAAGCCCGTTTTCGACCCGGGTCAGGATCGTGCGATCATCGGCGACGAGCTCCGCGCCAAGGGCCATCAGCTGCAGCGCCAGCGCCGACTTGCCGGTGCCGGAGGCTCCGCTGATCAGCACGGCCCGGCCCCGATGCGCCACGGTACTGGCGTGAAGGATGCGGCTTGGAACGTCGGGCATGGCGGTCGCGGGCCTCTCCGGCAAGGGTCGGGCCTCAGATCGGAAGGCCGACAACGAAGCGGGCGCCCAGTTGCTCCGATGTGACGTCGGCCTCGGTCGGGCGGATGTTCTCTGCCCATATCACACCGCGATGAGCCTCTACGATCTGTTTCGAGATCGCAAGTCCAAGACCGGAATGATTGCCGAACTGCCCGGGCGGCCGTTCGGAATAGAAGCGGTCGAAGATCTTGGTCAGCGCCTGTCCGGGAATGCCCGGCCCGGTATCCTCGACCACGACCAGCACCCGATTGTCGCGTTTGCGCGCCCAGATCCGGACCGCATCGCCGGCCTCGCAAAACGAGATGGCATTGGTGATGAGGTTGACGAAGACCTGCGCCAGGCGTGCCTCGAGGCCCTGGATCTCGATCGGATCCGGTGGCAGGTCGGCGATGAAATCGATGCCGCGCTCGCGCGCCTGCTTCCCGAGATGATCCGCAAGACCGCGCAGCATCCGCACCAGATCGACCGTCGTTTCCTCTTCCTTGACCAGTTCGCTGTCCAGCCGGGATGCATTCGAGATATCGCTGACCAGCCGGTCGAGCCGACGTACGTCATGTTCGATCACGTCGAGCAGCCTGGCGCGCTGGTCCTCGCGCCGGGCCACCCGAAGCGTCCCGGTCGCCGACCGCAGGCTGGCAAGCGGATTCTTGATTTCATGTGCGACATCGGCGGCGAACTGTTCATTGGCGTCGATCCGGTCGTAAAGCGCCGCGACCATGCCGCGCAGCGCCCCCGAAAGCCGCCCGATTTCATCGGGCCGGGCCGTCAGGTCGGGGATGCGGACCCGCCCCGGGCTCATCGAGCGTGCATTGCGGTTCTGCCCGATCTCGGCGGCGGCCGCGAGTTCGGAAAGCGGATTGGCGATGGTCGAGGCAAGAACCAGACCGAGGCCGACCGAAACCAGAAGCGCGATCACGAAGACCTGCAGCACCTCCTCGCGCTCGATCCGGACAAGGCGATCGATCTCGCCGCTGGCCGAGACCATGGCCACGACCCCGATCACCCGCCGCTCCTGAAGGATCTGTGCGGTGACGGTGAATGTCGTACGGCCCGAAGAGTCGACCCCGGTCTCGACCTGCAGCCCGTCAATCAGGGTGGTTGCGACCTGATCGGTCAGCCGCAGCTGAGGATCGCCCTCGGCATCGCCGCCCTTTTCCAGCCCGAAAAGCGACAGTCCGCCAAGCCAGGCACGATACAGCGCATCGGTGATCACGGTGATCCAACCGTCATCCCCATATTCCCCGACCGGCCAGTCTGTCCCGGCAGAGCCGCGGGCACGTCCGACCAGGTTCAGCTCCCTGTCGAACACGAAGACCTCGGCTCCCTGCGCAAGTTCGAGACCGGTCAGTAGAGCATCGACATCGAGGCCGTTGCCCGAAAGGGCGGCGGGCCGGTCATCGAACCGGGCCTGCGTCTCGAACACATCAGCTACCAGATTGGTCTCGGCCACCATGCCGCTTTCGCGCAGGCTGAGCAGGCTGTCGCGCGCGGGGTTGAGATACAGCACGCCAGAGATGAGCAGGATCTGCGCGATAAGGTTGGCGGCAATGATCCGCCGCGCCAGCGGCGAGCGCTTCAGCGAAACGAAGCCACACCGCGGGCCACGGCACCGACGGTCGGCTTCAGCCGCCCTGCGCCCGGGGGCGTCCCCGGGCCCGGCCCCCTGATCGGCACTCCGCTTGCTGTCCCGCACCGGCTCTGCCCCCGGAAATCCGCCTCACTCCTCGTTATAGCGATAGCCGATACCGTACAGCGTCTCGATCGCCGAGAATTCCGTATCGACCTGACGCATCTTCTTGCGCAACCGCTTGATATGACTGTCGATGGTGCGATCGTCGACATAGACCTGATCGTCATAGGCCACATCCATCAGCTGATCGCGGCTTTTCACGAAACCGGGGCGCTGCGCGAGCGCCTGCAGCAGCAGGAACTCGGTCACCGTCAGCGACACATCAAGCCCCTTCCAGGTCACCGAATGGCGCAGCGGATCCATCGTGAGCTGTCCGCGCACCATGGTCTTGCTTTCCTCGGGCGACGGGCCGGCATCGGCGGCGATCACCTCCTGCCGGCGCAGCAAGGCGCGGATGCGTTCGACCAGAAGCCGTTGCGAGAAAGGCTTCTTGACATAATCGTCGGCCCCCATCCTGAGCCCCAGGACCTCGTCGATCTCATCATCCTTGGAGGTGAGAAAGATCACCGGCATCGTGCTTTTGCGGCGCACCCGTTGCAGCAGATCCATGCCATCCATTCGGGGCATCTTGATGTCGAAAACGGCCATGTCGGGCATGCGCTTGTTGAAAGCGTCCAGCGCCGCCTGACCGTCATTATAGGTTTCCACCTCGAAACCTTCAGCCTCGAGCGTCATGGAAACGGAAGTGAGGATATTCCGGTCATCGTCGACGAGCGCAATCCTAGACATGGAAGATTTCCTTATCCTGTCCGCAAGCGGAACCATATGATTTTACGCGACATTTACTCACGTCACAGCGCAAATCGCCGACCCGATGCGAATCGCGGCACCACATTAAGGCACATTGAAGCCGGAAAACGTTTACCTAACCGCTAACAGCGCTCTGCCGCCGGGCCGATGCAAATTGCGCAGATTTTTTTACCCAAAGGCGCAAAATGATTGCGCTACCAGAGAAAAAATCAAACTATGATTGCGCTAACGCCCTGTCGGTCCCTGTTGTTTCATGGAAACGTCATGCTATAGCCGCGCGGACCGAGATGCGGTGGCAAGGAGCATTAGACCATGGAATTCGGACGCGTGAACCCCAATCAGCGCCTTGAGGCACAGGGCATCGAAGGGCTGGGAAAGGTCTATTACAACCTCTTTGAACCCGCGCTGGTCGAAGAAGCGCTCAAGCGCGACGAAGGGACCCTCGGCAAGGGGGGAAGCCTCCTCGTGACCACGGGCGTCCATACCGGCCGGTCTCCGAAGGACAAGCACGTCGTGCGCACGCCGGAGGTGGTCGAGCATATCTGGTGGGAGAACAACCGCCCGATGGAGCCCGAGGCCTTCGACCGGCTGCATGCCGACATGCTGGCACATCTCAAGGGCCGCGAGGTCTTCGTCGAGGATCTGTATGCCGGTGCCGATGCCGACAACCGGCTCGACGTGCGGGTCGTCACCGAGATGGCCTGGCATGGCCTGTTCGCGCGCCACCTGCTGCGCCGCCCCGCGCTGGAACAGCTCGACAGCTTCGTGCCCGAATTCACCATCATCAACTGCCCGAGCTTCAAGGCCGATCCCGAACGCCATGGCTGCCGCTCCAAGACCGTGGTCGCGCTGAACTTCGCCAAGAAGCTGATCCTGATCGGCGACACCGAATATGCCGGCGAGATCAAGAAGTCGGTCTTCACCCTGATGAACTACATCCTGCCCGGCAAGGGCATCATGGCGATGCACTGCTCGGCCAACCACGCCAAGGACAACCCGGTCGACACCGCGATCTTCTTCGGCCTGTCGGGCACCGGCAAGACCACGCTTTCGGCGGACCCGTCGCGGACCCTGATCGGCGATGACGAACATGGCTGGTCGGATAACGGCACCTTCAACTTCGAAGGCGGCTGCTATGCCAAGACCATCAGCCTGAACCCCGAAGCCGAGCCCGAGATCTATGCCACGACCTCGAAATTCTCGACCGTGATCGAGAACATGGTGTTCGATCCGCATACCAAGGAGCTCGATTTCGAGGATGACAGCCTGACGGCCAACATGCGTTGCGCCTATCCGCTGCACTACATCTCGAATGCCTCCGAGACCTCTCTGGGCGGGCATCCGAAGAATATCATCATGCTGACCTGCGACGCCTTCGGCGTGCTGCCCCCGATCGCACGGCTGACCCCGGCCCAGGCAATGTATCACTTCCTGTCGGGCTTCACCTCGAAGGTCGCCGGGACCGAAAAGGGCGTGACCGAGCCCGAGCCCACCTTCTCGACCTGCTTCGGCGCCCCCTTCATGCCGCGCCGTCCCGAGGCCTATGGCAACCTCCTGCGCGACAAGATCGCCAAGCATGGCGCGACCTGCTGGCTGGTCAATACCGGCTGGACCGGCGGGGCCTACGGCACCGGCTCGCGGATGCCGATCAAGGCAACCCGCGCGCTGCTGACCGCAGCACTCGACGGCTCGCTGAACGATGCCGAATTCCGCAAGGATCCCAATTTCGGCTTCGAGGTGCCGCTCGCGCTGCATGGCGTTTCCGAGGAATTGCTGGACCCGCGTCGCACCTGGGCCGATCCGACGGAATATGACGCCCAGGCGCAGAAGCTGGTCCGGATGTTCTCGGAGAACTTCGCCCAATACCTGCCCTTCATCGACGACGACGTGAAGGAAGCCGCGATCGGCTGATCCGTCGGCTCGGCATTGAATAGGCCCGGTCTCGCGACCGGGCCTATTTCGTTTCAGAGGGCCGCCTTGCGGCCCGGACTGGGTATTTCCACCAAGAAGAAGGAGGGGTCAGCTGTCCGACCAGCGGGCGAGCGCGGCCTCATCGGCATCGCGGGCCGCAACCCAGGCCGCGCCATCGGTGCCGAATTCCTTCTTCCAGAACGGGGCACGGGATTTCAGGTAATCCATCAGGAATTCGGCCGCGGCAAAGGCATCGGCACGGTGCGGAGCGGCAGTCGCGACCATCATGATGGTCTCGCCAGGGGTAAGGCTGCCATGGCGGTGGATCACGAGACAGTCGAGAAGCCGGAAACGCGTCATCGCCTCGGCAGCGATGGCCTCGAGCGCGCGCTCGGTCATGCCGGGATAGTGTTCAAGCTCCATCCGGGCGAGCCCGCCATCGTCGCGGACCAGACCGGCGAAGGTCACGACCGCACCGGCATTGCCGCACCCGCTGGCAAAGGCAGCGCATTCGGCGCCGAAATCGAACGGGCCGGACTGGACGCCGATGCGCATCTCAGCCGCCGGTCATCGGCGGGAAGAAGGCAACCTCGCGCACGCCCGCAAGCGGCGCATCGAAATCGGCAAGCTCCTGATCGAGCGCGACCCGCAGCGCCGAGAGATCGGCGAAGGCGGCGGCATAGCGCTCTTCGCGGGCGGCGAGTTCCTCGACCAGGGCGGCGACGGTCGGGGCCCCGGTCTCGATCCGCTCTTTCGGCAGGCCGATCCGTTCCCGGACCCAGGCAAAATAGAGCACGTCGATCATGGCACCTTCTCCTCCTTGAGATAGGGCCAGGACTTGGCGAAATAATCGGCCCCGGTGATCAGGGTCAGCGCCGACGCCGCCAGCAGCAGCGCGGTGCCGAGCCCCTCGATGGCGGCATGGGGCAGGATGCCATGGGCGATCAGCACCGAGATCGCGACCATCTGCACCGTGGTCTTCCATTTGGCGAGTTTGGTGACCTTGAGCCGCCCGGCCTGGGCGCCGAGAAATTCGCGCAGGCCCGAGACGAACACCTCGCGGAAGACGATCACCGAGGCCGCAAGCGTCAGCCAGGTCGGCATGCCGAACTTAGCCACCATGACCAGCAGCGCGGCCAGCACCATCGCCTTGTCCGCAATCGGGTCGATCATCGCACCGAAGCGGCTGGTCAGATGCCAGCGCCGGGCGACATAGCCGTCGACCCAGTCGGTGATCGAGGCGCCGATGAAGAGCACCAGCGCAACCCAGTCGGCGACGGGGCTGTCCCAGAGGAAATAGACCAGCGGGAACAGCGGTGCCGCCGCGAGTCGCAGCACCGACAGGATATTGGGGAGAGTCCATCTCATGGCCGGGTCATAGCGCGTCAGCCCCGCTCATGGAAGAAGCCGTAGATGGTTTCGGCGAGACTGTCGGAAATTCCCTCGACCGCCTTCAGATCGGCGAGCCCGGCCCGGCTGACCGCCTTGGCACTGCCGAAATGGGTCAGGAGCGCGCGTTTGCGGGTGGCGCCGACGCCGGGGATCTCGTCGAGGGGCGTCGCCCCCATGGCTTTCGCCCGTTTCGCGCGATGGGTGCCGATGGCAAAGCGGTGCGCCTCGTCGCGCAGGCGCTGCACGAAGTAAAGCACCGGATCGTTATGCCTCAGTGCGAAGGGACGTTCGCCGGGACGGTGAAACTCTTCCTTGCCGGCATCGCGGTCGATGCCCTTGGCCACGCCCACGACCGGCAGATCCTCCACGCCCAGATCGCCCATGATCTCGGCCACCGCTCCGACCTGTCCCGCGCCGCCATCGATCAGCAGCAGATCAGGCCAGGTCTCGCCTGCCCGGTCGGGATCTTCCTTCAACAGGCGCTGGAAGCGGCGGGTCAGGACCTCCTTCATCATGCCGAAATCGTCGCCCGGCGTCAGGTCGTCGCCGCGGATGTTGAACTTGCGGTACTGGCCCTTGACGAAGCCCTCGGGACCGGCCACGACCATGGCGCCAACCGCATTCGTGCCCTGGATATGCGAGTTGTCGTAGATCTCGATCCGCTTCGGCGACGCCTCCAGCCCGAAGGCCTCGGCAAGGCCGGCCAGAAGCTTGCCCTGGGCCGCACTTTCCGCCATCCGCCGTCCGAGGCTCTCGCGCGCATTGCGGGCGGCGTTCTCGATCAGCTCGGCCTTCTCGCCCCTCTGGGGCACCGCGAGTTCGACCTTGCGTCCGGCCTTCTGGGACAGCGCCTCGGCCATAAGGTCGCGATCCTCGATGTCATGGGACAGAAGGACCAGCCGGGGCGGTTCCTTGTTGTCGTAGAACTGACCGAGGAAGCCCTGCAGCAATTCGGGGGCCTCGGCGCCACTGCCCGTCTTGGGATAATAGTCGCGGTTGCCCCAGTTCTGATGTGCGCGGATGAAGAAGACCTGCACGCAGGCCTGCCCGCCTTCCATATGCAGCGCGACCACATCGGCCTCGGGCACGCCGCGTGGGTTGATCCCCTGCACCGACTGCACCTGGGTCAGCGCCCGGATCCGGTCGCGCAGCCCCGCGGCGCGCTCGAATTCCATCGCCTCCGAGGCCGCCTGCATCTCGGTCGCCAGCGCCTCCTGCAGCCCCGAGGACTTGCCCTTCAGGAAATCCTCGGCATCGCGCACCGCGGCCGCATAGCCGGCCTCGGAGATGCGCCCGACACAAGGCCCGCTGCAACGCTTGATCTGGTAAAGCAGGCAGGGTCGGGTGCGGCTTTCGAACATCGAATCCGAACAGTTGCGCAGCAGAAACGCCTTCTGCAGCTGGTTCAGGGTCCGGTTCACCGCACCGGCGCTGGCGAAGGGGCCGAAATAGGCCCCCTTCACGGTCTTGGCACCGCGATGCTTGCGGATCTGCGGAAAACGATGGTCCTTGGCGACCAGAATGTTCGGAAAGCTCTTGTCGTCGCGCAACAGCACGTTGTAGCGCGGCTTGAGCTGCTTGATCAGGTTCTGCTCGAGCAGCAGCGCCTCGGTCTCGGTGCGCGTCGTGAGAAACATCATCGACGCGGTTTCCGAGATCATCCGGGCGATCCGGGCGCTATGCCCCGACGGCTTGGCATAGTTCGAAACCCGCCGGCGCAGATTGCGCGCCTTGCCGACGTATAGCACCCGGCTTTCTGCATCGAGCATCCGGTAGACGCCCGGCGAGCTGTCGAGCGTGGCCAGATAGGACTGGATGCAGGCATGGCCGCGGGGGCGCCGGGCGGCGTCGCTATCCTCGGTCGGGGTCATCGCTCAGACTCCGTGATTCCGACGGTGCACTGCAACGGCCCCCCGGCAGAGGCAAGGGAAAACAAATCCACGACTTCTGTGGATAAATTTGAGCATAACCTGCGGGCACCTGCAAATTTCCATTGTTTTCCGCCTCATTCCTTGGTTCGCCCAAATTTTAGGCGCACTCGCAACTGGCTGATTTTCGGCATTATTTTTTCGGACTGTGACAAAAGCTTGATATTGTTTAAGAAATCATTACCAAACTGTGACGTCCCCGTGACCCCGTGGAAAAACCGAGCCGGCAGTGGCCCCGTGCGCTATTCGACGCCCAGCACATCGGGTGTCCGCCAGCCCAGATGCTGGCCGCCATCGACGCAGATCAGCTGCCCCGTGACCGCACGCGCACTCAGCAGATAGTCGAGCGCTGCGCAGATGTCCCCGGGATCCGCACCGCGTTCGAGCACGGTGCTGGCGCGCTGCCGGGCGAAGTGATCCTCGGACTGGCGCGCCCCCTTCAGGGTCGGTCCCGGGCCGATGGCATTGACCCGGATCGCCGGGGCCAATGCCTGCGCGGCGGTGCGGGTCAGCGCCCAGAGCCCCATCTTGGCCAGCGTATAGGTCATGAATTCGGGTGTCGGCTTCAGCACCCGCTGATCGATCACATTCACCACCAGCCCGGTTGCCAGCGCTTCGCCCGCCGCATCGCGCGCGGGTTCGGTCACACCGGCGGCAAAGCACTGCATCAGCACGAAGGGCGCCCGCAGGTTCGACCCGAGATGACGGTCCCAGCTTTCGCGGGTGGCCGTGCGAAGGGTGTCATATTCGAAGATCGAGGCGTTGTTGACCAGAACCGTCAGCGGTCCGCCCAGCGCCTCGGCCGCGCGCGGCACCAGCGCCTGGGTCTCGTCCTCGTCCAGCAGATCGGCCCGGAGCGCCACCGCCCTCCGGCCCAGCGCCCGGATCTCGGCCACGGTCTCGGCGGCGGCATCGGCGCTGCCCGCATAATGCACGGCCACGTCATGACCGCGACGGGCCAGATGCAGCGCCATCGCCCGGCCCAGCCGCTGTGCGGCACCCGTGACAAGGGCCCGCCCGCTCACAGCAGAAGCACCCCGGCATAGGCCGCGTAGAGCAGGAAGAACACCGCCCCCCAGACCCGGCCCAGCGCGAGCCGCCAGACGACGAAGGGCGTCAGCAACAAGGCGGCGCCAAGCATCACCCAGAGATCGAAGCGCAGCATTTCGGGCGGCACGGCGATATCGCCGAAAAAGCTTGCCATGCCGATGATGGCCAGCAGGTTGAACATGTTCGACCCGATCACGTTGCCCATCGCGACATCGGCCTGACGCCGCAATGCCGCCATCACCGTGGTGGCCAGCTCGGGCAGCGAGGTTCCGACCGCGACCAGCGTCAGGCCGATCACCGTGTCGGACACGCCGATTTCATGCGCGATGCTGATCGACGCATCGACCAGCAGGTCGGCCCCCAGCGGCAGCCCCAGAAGACCCAGCACCAGAAACATGCCGATCTTGAACCAGCCGAGCGAAGGGTCGGCGCCTTCGACCTCTTCCTCGGTCTCATCCGAAGCGGCGCATCTGGCGGCCTCTGCGGCCACTACGGCCTCGCGGCGATGGTTGCGCGCCGAGAGGAATGCATCGACCAGCACGAAGCCCAGCGCCAGCATCAGCCCGATGCCGTGAATCCAAGTGATCGGCCCGATCATGCAGACGAACAGGAAGAAAAGCGTCGATCCGACCATCAGCGCGTAAGTGCGCCGGGTGTCGCATTCATCGGTGCGAATGCCCGTCATCAGCGCGGGGATTCCCAGCACCAGCAGCACATTGGCGATGTTCGACCCGACGACATTCCCCATCGCGATCCCGGGCGAGTTGTCGAGCACCGCCTTGATCGAGATCAGCAACTCGGGCGCCGAGGTGCCGAAGGCCACGATCGTGAGGCTGACGATCAGCGCCGGAACCCCGAGACGCAGCGACAGGTTGACCGCCCCCTTGACCAGACTGTCGCCGGCCAGCAGCAAAAGCGCCAGCCCCAGCCCCGCATGCAGCAGATCGCTTGCCATCCGGCCCTACCCCTTGCCGCAGGGGCATGGCCCGCTGCCGATCCTGAACCGCCCGCAATGCGGGCATTTTGCGGGCTTGCGTCGCCCGGGAAGCAAGCCGCCGCGCGGGCGCGGCAGGCGCAATTTTCCGAACATGCCGAGCGCGGCCATGCCGATGAGAAACAGAAGCGCGACCTTCAGCAGCATCGGCTAAAGACCATATCGCGACCAGAGAAGCCGCGCCTCGAGCTCGTCGGCAATCCCGGCAACCCCCGGCGCCCCGAGCCGCGACCAGAGCCCGCGCCGCGGCGCATGCAGCGAAAAGCGGACCTTGTCGCCGAAGCGTTCCTTCATCTTCGGCACAAGATGCCCGAGCCCGTCGGCCAGCCCGACCTCGACCGCCTGCGCGCCGACCCAGACATCGCCAGTGAAAAGATCGCGGTCGGCCGCAAGCCGGGCGCCGCGTCTTTCCCGCACATGCGCCTTGAACGCGGCGTGGATCGGCTCCTGCAGCTGCATCAGCCGCGCCACATCCTCGGGTTTCTCGGGCTTGAACGGATCGAGAAAGCTCTTGCTTTCGCCCGCGGCATGGACTCGGCGCTCGACGCCATGGCGCGCGATCAGGTCCTGAAAGCCGAAGCCCGCATAGATCACCCCGATCGAGCCCAGGATCGACGAGGCATCGGCCCAGATCTCGTCGCCCGCACAGGCAAGCCAGTAGCCACCCGAGGCGGCGACATCCTCGACGAAACTGTAGACCGGCGTCTGATGCTCGTCCGCAAGCCGCCGGATCCGGGCCGCGATCAGCGCGCTCTGGGCCGGCGAGCCGCCCGGCGAATTGACGATCAGCGCGACCGCGTCGGGCTTGCCCTTCTTGAAGGCGCGCTCAATCACCGGTGCGAGCCCGGCATCCGACAGCGCGCTGCCGCGGGACGAGGCGGCAATCCTGCCCGAAAGGCGGACAACAGAGACGAGCGGGTCCGATTTGACGAAGGGAAGCCAGCGTTTCATGTCACCGGATGTAGAGTGGCAGCAAGCGGCGAACAAGGTATCGCTGCGAAACCATACCGATTGCGACACCGCGACCTGTCCTTCCCTTTGCGCGTGCAGCGGCTGCGCCTGTCCTCGCCACGCCGTCAGACCGGCCCTCACCCAGGCTCTGAAACGGGCGGGTCAGGATCGGCGGATCACGTCGCAGTCGCGACGGAAACGAGCCATGCCACCCTGAAAACACTGGCGTCGTGGCCGATCGACGCGCCCTGCAATCCAAGGCCGCGACCGGAGAACGCCCTCTCCTCGCGGGCGCCGTCCACCTCGCAATGCCCCGCGACACGGACAGTCCGCCGTTCCCGGGCCCGACCTTCGGCGCTCAACGCGGAGAAAGCCTCGGGATGCCCGCGCCTGCCGCAGGGCATAGTTCCGCTTCAGCATGATCAGATCGGCGCCGGGCAGATTACGGATAGGGACGCCCAGCACCTTCCGGCCGGCGACATCGCCCAGTGCGGCGAGGCGTCGATCCTGCGCCGCGGCGCATCATTGGACGGGGGGAGCCGATGACGCCACAGACCTGCTGGGGTGCACATGGCTGCCCGCCCCGCGATCCTGCCCCCGTCGGCCATGACCGGCCCCATGCTTCACCCCATACCCTGCCCGCAGGGCTCGTGCCCGGCGCCTTTTTCTGCGACGCGCCATTGGCAGGAAGCGGGCAAGGCCGGCCTCCAGTCCGGGGACGGCATACTGCTGAAACCCGCCCCCGATCATCGCGATATCATGCGGAGAGCCAAGCCCCGTCAGGCGCGGCGGCACCAGAACCCGTCAGGGGCCGCTCCGGAATGGCAGGCAGGCTGCAGCGCCCCGTAAAGGTCGCCGACGACCTGCCCACCGGCCCCGCCTTCCCTTCCGCCGACGTCCCTGTTCTGGCCCTCCGCTTCCGTGCCGCGCCGCCTCAGTAGAGAACGACGCTGCGGATGCTCTCGCCCGAATGCATCAGATCGAAGCCCTTGTTGATCTCGTCGAGGCTCAGGGTGTGGGTGATCAGCGGATCGATCTCGATCTTGCCCTGCATGTACCACTCGACGATCTTCGGCACGTCGGTCCGGCCGCGGGCGCCGCCGAAGGCCGTGCCCTTCCAGGTCCGCCCGGTAACCAGCTGGAACGGCCGGGTCGAAATCTCGGCGCCTGCGGGCGCTACCCCGATTATGATCGACTCGCCCCAGCCCTTGTGGGCGCATTCCAAGGCGGTACGCATCACATTGACATTGCCGGTGCAGTCGAAGCTGTAATCGGCACCGCCCTTGGTCAGATCCACCAGATAGGGCACCAGATCGCCCTCAATCTCGGAGGGATTGACGAAATCGGTCATCCCGAAGCGTTCGGCCATGGCTTTCTTGGCCGGGTTCAGATCGACCCCCACGATCTGGTCGGCCCCGATCATCCGCAGCCCCTGGATCACGTTGAGCCCGATGCCGCCCAGTCCGAAGACCACGGCCCGGCAGCCCGGTTCCGCCTTGGCGGTGTTGACGACCGCACCGACCCCTGTGGTCACGCCACAGCCGATATAGCAGACCTTGTCGAAAGGCGCGTCTTCGCGGATCTTGGCAACCGCGATCTCGGGCAGGACCGTGTAGTTCGAGAAGGTCGAACAGCCCATGTAATGCAGGATCGGGTCGCCATCGAGCGTGTGGAAGCGCGAGGTGCCGTCGGGCATGAGCCCCTGGCCCTGGGTGGTGCGGATCGACTGGCAGAGATTGGTCTTGGGGTTCAGGCAGTAATCGCATTCCCGGCATTCGGGCGTGTAGAGCGGGATCACGTGATCGCCCTTCTTCACGCTTTTCACCCCAGGACCCACATCGACCACCACGCCCGCGCCCTCATGGCCCAGAATGGCGGGGAAAAGTCCCTCGGGATCGGCCCCCGAGAGGGTGAATTCGTCGGTATGGCAGATGCCGGTCGCCTTGATCTCGACCAGGACTTCGCCCTCGCGCGGACCGTCCAGCTCGACCTCGGTCACCTCAAGCGGCTTACCCGCCTGAAACGCCACAGCGGCACGGGTTCTCATGGAATATTCCCTCCGGAGACAGATTTATAGATGTTATACCTTAAGAGTATGAAAGCACTCTCTGCCACCGACAAATGCGGCATTGTCTGGCATCCCGACCGACAGAATGCCCGCTCCGCCACGGCCGACTACGCGCCGCCCCCAACCACCGAATTCGCCCGCGCCACTGCGCGAGATGAAAGCTCCGCGCGCCGAGCGATTGCTCAACCCGCGCCGACCAGCTTAGACACCAACCGGGCTCCGCTCGCCGCCGGAAGAAGGCTCAGCGGCAGGTCACTCACGCCATGGCGTCGTTTTATGCCTGTCCTTGAACCGGGCAGCGGTTCATGCGCTGGATCTCGTTAGGCGAACCCGTTGCAGGACAGGGCACGGATGGGCTGTTCCATCGGGTGGTTCGGCATAGCCCCGGGCCCCCCGGGGCAAAATCGCCCGACGCGGCCTGCTGCCTCGTTTCAGCGAAATAACGCCGGTGATCCGAAAACGCGTGACCTTGGTCACCGGCGCGGTCCCGCCTTCTCCGCAACAGAGAGCCGAGGGCACGGGCCGCAATCGGGCGGGACACGATCCGACATGCACGCCCCGCCTTCACCCCCCTGGGAAGTAGCCGCGCACGAGAGCTTCGGAAATCAGGCTCCAGCCGTCGGCAACAACGAAGAAGGCCAGCTTGAAGGGCATCGCCACCACGGCGGGCGGCACCATCATCATTCCCATCGACATCAGAATGGCGGCCACAACGAGGTCGATGATCAGAAACGGCAGGAAGATCAGGAAGCCGATCTCGAAGGCACGCTGGATTTCGCTGAGCAGGAACGACGGCACCAGGAGCGAGAGCGGCGCATCGGCAATCGCGGCAGAGGGATCGGCCTGCGGGCGGAGCGACAGCAGACGTTCGAAGGTTTCGGCATCGGCGCGCCCGGCCATGAAGTTGCGGAACGGGTCAAGAATGCGCGGCAGGGCCTCGCCGATCGGCAGCGTCTCGTTCATCATCGGCACCACCCCCGCCTGCCATGCCTGGGTGAAGGTCGGCTCCATCACGAAATAGGTCAGAAACAGCGCCAGACTGACGATCAGCATGTTGGGTGGCGATTGCTGCAGCCCGATCGCCTGACGCAGGAGCGACAGGACGGTCACGATGAACGGAAAACAGGTCAACATGATCGCCAGACCGGGGGCCAGGCTGAGGACCGTCACCAGAAGGATCATCTGGACCCCGCGCCCGGCCAGCGACCCGCCCTCTCCGAGCGAGATCGAGATTTCCTGCGCCTGGGCGGGCAAGGCCAGGAAAAGCAGGAACAGGACGGCCGGAACAAGGCGCAGGAACATGTCGTTCAGGCCCCTGAAACGGTGTCGATGATCTCGGTCAGGCGGACCGCGATCTGACCGGCCTGGGCGCCTTCGACCTCCTGCAATTCGCCACGCGCGATCAGACGGTCCCCGATATAGAGTTCGACGGGGTCGTCGATCCGGCGATCGAGAGGCAGAACCCCGCCACGGTCGATCTGCAGCAGGTCGCGCAGCAGCGGACGGGCCTTGCCGACCGAAACGGTGATCTCGATCGGAACCTGATCGAGAAACTTGGCGCCGAGACCTTCGCCCGGCGCGTCGGAAGATGTTTCAGCCATGGCGGCGTGCCTCCTCTTCGGTGGTCATGAAGTCATTCAGCGCGCCGCGGATCGCCGCCAGCATGCCGTCGATGTCTATTTCTCGCTCTGCCGCGCTGCCGCGCAGCACAGCCTGGCCGGGTCCGAGTGTGGGATCATCGACAATGCGCAGCGGCAGCCCGGGATCATCCCCGACAAGCTCTTCGAGAGCTTCGCGATTCTCGGGACAGACCTGCACCTGCAGCGGTCGGTTGGCCTCTGTTTCAGCCATCTCGCGGGTGATCTCGACCACCTTCCGGGCCAGCCCTCCCCGCGCGAGCTCCGGCAGAACGCGCTCGACCATGACGCAAAGCAGCGGCTCCAAAGCCTCCAGAACATGGACCCGGGCCTCGTGATAGCCGAATGACAGTTCCTGCAGGGTCTTCTCGAAATCGGCGCCGATCCTTGTGCGCGCCTCGGCTTCGGCCGCGCTGGCATCGTCCCAGCCGGCGCGATAGCCCTCCTCATAGGCATTCAGCCGGATCTCCTGGGCATCAATTGCGGGCGGGTCGGGTTCGGACTGAGGACAGGCCCCCTGATCGGAGAAATCCTCAAGCATCAACCGGGACATCAGGCTTTCTCCTGCCGGTCTTCCATCCAGCCGCGCAAGATCGCGATCGATTCCTCGCGGCGGCTTTCAATCAGGTCGCGCAGGCGGTCAACCGGGCTGTCGCTGCCGCCACCGAAGCCATCCATGCCAAGCGGCTGATCCGTGAAATCGGCGGGGTCGATCGCGGCCATGGTCATGGCGGGGAGGCCAAGATCGCCATCCATCCCGTTCTGCGGGCCATCGGCCGGATCGATCTCGCCATTGAGCCAGGTCTGGTCCTGACCGCTGCCAGCCGGCGCAGGCAGCCCCGCGACCGCGGCCTTGCCCTGACCGGCAAGGATCGGACGGACGACGAACAGGCCGAGGATCAAGGCGACCACCGACAGAACCGCCAGTTGGATGAGTGTCAGCGGATCGAGCGTGAACTCGCCGAAGAGGCTGCCTTGCGGTCCGCTTCCAGCCGCATCGAGCGGCTCGAAACGCATCGACTTGATGGTCAGCGCATCGCCACGCTCTGCATCGAAACCAGCCGCCGAAGCGATCAGTTCGCGCAGCGACTCGAGCTCGGCATCGGGCAGCGGTTGCCAGGTTTCGGTGCCATCCGCGGCGGTCGAGGTCACGCCTTCGACGAGAACGGCAATGCTGAGCCGCTTGACCGCGCCCGGCGCGCGCAGGATCTCGCGCTCTGTCTGCGAAACCTCGTAATTGACCACTTCCTGGGTCTCGCTCTCCTTGTGTTGCGACGAACGATCGGAAGCACCGTCGCCATTCGGCAGGTTGCTGGCCACCGTGACCGAACCGCCATTGGTATCGCTGGAGCTCGATTGCCGCTGCTGGTTGTTCTCGCTGATCGCGACCCGGCCCTCGGGATCGATGATCCGCTCTCGGATCGACTCGCGCTGCGTCTCGGTATCGACACTGACCTCGACAATCGAGCGCCCGGGCCCCAGCCGGGCCGAAAGCAGTCGCTCGAGGCGTCCCTTCAGGACCTCGGCACGGTCGTCACCAGCCGCCGAGGGGCTCGAGTCATCCGCCACGACCGTACCGCTATTGGCATCGATCACCGAGACATCCTCGGGCTTCATCCCCGACACGCTCGCCGCGACCAGATAGCGGAGCGCCTTGGCCTGGGCGCCCGAGACCGATCCGCCCGCAGCAGCCACCGTCACCGCCGCAGAAGGCGGCACGTCGCGGGCAAAGGGCCGGGCACTCGGCGTGGCAATATGCACCCGCGCAGTGCGGAACTGGGAATTGCCGGCAATCGTGCGGGCCAGTTCGCCTTCCTTGGCGCGCCAGTAAGCCGCGTCGAACATCTGCGATGTCGTGCCGAACCCCGACAGGCCGTCGAGCAATTCGTACCCCGCCGCCCCGATCGCGGGCAGTCCGTCGCTGGCCAGTGTCATCCGCAGCGAGTCGCGCTGGCTGGAATCTACATAGATTGCGGGACCTTTCACCTCATAGGCCACACCCGCCTGGTCCAGCGCGCGGATCACATCTCCTGCGGCCGCGGTATCGAGACCGGAATAAAGCAGCGCCATGCGCGGCGATGTGGCCACCCGCGACAGTGCGAGCACAGCCGCGAACATGGCGACAGTTGCGACGGCCACGACCACTCTTCTGCGTGGGCTCAGCCCGGTCCACATGGACAACAGCTGCTGCAAGAGACTTCTCCCGTTCCGGGGGGACTTCTGCCCCGTTTCTGCCTCACATCCTTCGCAGGCCCGGCTTAACAATCGGTTAGCCCTCATCCGGCTATAGAGGAGCCAACACAGAAGGAGCCTAGGACATGGCTGCGACCGATATGGCCGGCGCGGAAGAACCCGCGAAATCCTCGAAGAAACCCCTCATCATCGGAGTGGCGCTCGCGCTTGTCCTGGGCGGCGGGGCTTTTTTTGCGCTTTATTCCGGACTGATTCTCGGCGGCGACCCGGCACAGGAAACCGCAGCGGGCGCTCACGGCGGGGACGAAAAAGCGGCCGAATCGGGGCCGCTCGATGTTGCCTTCGTTCCGATCGAAAAGATGATCATCTCGCTCGGTCCCGAAGCCGCGAGCCGTCATCTGCGTTTCGAGGCCCAGCTCGAGGTGACGCCCGCTTACAAGGAAGACGTCACGCTGCTGATGCCGCGCGTCCTCGACGTGCTGAACAGCTATCTGCGGGCGGTCGACATAGCCGAGCTCGAGGACCCGACCACGCTCATCACCCTCCGCGCGCAAATGCTGCGCCGGGTGCAGCTCGTCACCGGAAACGGCCGGGTGCGCGATCTGCTCATTACCGAATTCGTGCTGAACTGAGGAGAATCCCATGGCGCTGATCTCGGACATTCTGCTCATTGCCGGAGCACTCGGAGCCACGCTCTACTGCTATGTTCTGGCGAGGCGACTGCGGCGCTTCAACGACCTGGAAAAGGGCATGGGGGGTGCGATCGCCGTGCTTTCGGCCCAGGTCGACGACATGACAAAGGCCCTCAAGGGCGCCCAGTTCTCGGCGAAAAGCTCGACCGACAGCCTCGAAAGCCTGACCGGCCGCGCAGAGGATGTCGCACGACGTCTCGAACTGCTGGTGGCCGCCATGCATGATCTGCCAGAGGACACGGTTCAGACGGCAGCCGCCCACAGCCAGAAACCTGCGGCCCCCGCAGCTCCGGAAACGACCCCGGCCGCGCCGGCCCCGACCGGCACGGCGGATGGCGAACCCACGGTTCTGTTCCGCCGCACTGCCCGGGAGGCGGCGGAATGAAAGGACCCTCGCGTTCGAAACGGGCCAGCGGCGCCGTCCTTCCGGTCATCGCGGGGCTATTTCTCGCATCCGGCCTGATCCGCTTCGGCGATGGCACTGCCCAGGCCCTGGCCCAGGAATTGCAGGAAATGACCGCACCCACCTCAAACGGTGGCCCCGACGGCGGGCATGACAGCGCGTCAGATCCCTGCCCGCCTCCCGCCGATATCGCCGATCTGCTTGAGGCACTGAAAACCCGCGCCGCTGATTTGGACGCACGCGAAGCGGCGTTGGAAGACAGGGCAGCAACGCTCGATATCGCCGGGGAAGAGATCTCACGGCAGATGGCAGCTCTGCAGGCGGCCGAAGATTCATTGAAATCGACCCTGGCCCTGGCAGATCAGGCCGCCGAGAACGATGTCGCGCGGCTGACGGCCGTCTACGAGAGCATGAAACCCGAAGAGGCCTCTGCCCTGTTTGCCCAGATGGATCCGGAGTTCGCGGCCGGTTTCCTCGGACGCATGCGGCCCGATCTGGCCGCTGCGGTGATGTCGGGGCTCGAACCGAACGTCGCCTATTCGATCAGCGTGATCCTGGCAGGACGAAACGCCCGGGCTCCAAAAGAGTGAACACACCTTGTTAACCCGGGTCTGAGACTGTCCCCGACAAGGTCAGAGTAGCGGAGCACTATCCATGATTGGTATCGTCGGGATCATTCTCATCTTCGTGATGGTGTTCGGCGGCTACGTTATGGCTGGCGGCAAGATGGGGATCATCCTGCATTCGCTGCCCTTCGAATTCGCAATGATCGGCGGGGCCGCTACCGGAGCCTTCGTCATCAGCAACGACATGGCCGCCATCAAGCACACGCTCAAGGATATCGCCAAGGTTTTCAAAGGCCCGCACTGGAAGCCCGAGGACTACCGGGATCTGCTTTGCCTGTTGTTCGAGCTGATTCGCGTTGCGCGCCAGAACCCGCTGGAACTGGAAACCCATATCGAGGCTCCGGGCGATTCCGTCATCTTCGGCCGTTACCCCAAGATCGTGGCAGATCACGAGGCCGTCGATCTGATCTGCGACACGCTCCGCGCCGCCGGGATGAATTATGACGACCCCCATCAAGTGGAGGAAGTCCTGGAAAAGCGGCTCGAGGCGCATCTGCACCATTCCATGCATTCGAGTCACGCGTTACAATCGGTGGCCGACGCTCTGCCGGCCCTCGGCATCGTCGCTGCCGTGCTGGGGGTGATCAAGACCATGGGCTCGATCGACCAACCGCCCGAGGTTTTGGGCAAGATGATCGGCGGCGCCCTCGTCGGGACTTTTCTGGGGGTGTTTCTCGCCTACGGCTTCATGGGGCCCTTCGCCTCGAAGCTGAAGGTCGTCGTCGAGGAGGATGCGCATTTCTACCTGCTGATCCGCGAGGTCTTGGTCGCCAATCTTCATAACCACCCGCCAGCGATCTGCATCGAAGTCGGACGGCAAAACACGCCTGGCGGCAGCCGGCCGAGCTTCTCCGAACTGGAAGAGGCGCTGAAAGCGTCGAAACAGGAGGCCGCATGAACGCGCGCCACATCTTTCTGGCGCTGGCCCTTTTTGTGGGCCAGCCGACGCTCGCCCAACAGGTCGAGATCCGCTCGGGCGAGCATCCTGACTATTCGCGACTGGTCTTCGAGACCGAAACGCCGCAGGCGTGGACGCTCGGCCGCGGTCCGGACGGCTATTTGCTCCGATTTGACAACCGCGCACTTCGCCTCGATCTGGGCGATGTCTTCGACAGGATACCGCGCCGCCGCCTGACTGATGCCGCGCTGGTGGCGCCGGGACTGGTTTCCCTGCGCATCGGCCCGAACGCGCATGTCGAAGCCTTCGAATTGCGCCCCGGTCTTCTCGTTCTGGATTTTCGTACCGGCCCCGCGCCGGAGAATTCTCCTTTCGAAACTGCCCTGCAATCTGATGCAGGCATTTCCGCTGAGGAAGAGGCTCTTCCCACGCGTGCCGAACCGGTCCGCCCCGACCCTGCTCCCCCTCGGGCCGTCGATATCGCCGCCCAGCCCCCCACCCCGATCCCTGAAACCCCGGCGGTTCGTCTTCCTATCGATGTAGGCCTGACCTCCACCCTCACCCCTTCCGCAGGAATGAAACCTCCGGTCGCAATGGTGGAAAAGATGCTGGAGCCTGAGATTTCCTCGGCAGAAACCGACCCGAGAGTGGCGGCGATGCGCTCCGAACTCATGAAACAGATCGGCCGCGCCACCGCACAGGGCCTGCTTGAACCAGCACTGGACCTGCCGGCTCAACCCGATCCAACCCAGGCAAAAGCGGCTCCGACCGCCCGGGACGCGCTACCGGACCCTGGCCAGCGTACGGAAGAGAGCGACCAGGCAGAAACGCCGGTCGCGGAAGATGATACCCCGCCTGACTGGCGCAACATGAGGGTCGAAACCAGCATGGATCGCGGGCTTGACATCGTTTCCGGGGATGGCGCCCTGGCGGCAGATGGGACCCGATGCCTCTCGGACGACAATTTCGATGTGATCGGCTGGGGAGGAGAGCGTGACCCCGGCGACCTGCTCGCCGAGAAGCGGAGCGCACTTCTCGACATGCGAGACACCACCGACCCTTCCGGCGTCATCGGCCTCGCTCGCGCCTATATCGCGATGGGTTTCGGCGCCGAGGCGCGCGCCGTTCTCGCCGCCACCGCGACGGAAACGCCCGTTGTGCCATTGCTGCGCGAGATGGCCGCCATCGTCGACACTGGCCAGGCCAATCATCCTGAGTTGTTCGATTCCCAGATATCCTGCCCGACCCGCGCAGCGCTTTGGGCCGCACTGGCCCGACCCGAGCTTCGGGATCTGTCAGACTTCAACCGCACCGCCCTTCTGCAGAGCTTTTCCGAGCTTCCGATCCATTTGCGACGTCATCTCGGTCCGAAACTGGCCGAACGGTTCCTTGCCGCCGGCGATCAGGCAACTGCCCTTCAAATCCGCAATGCCGTCGCACGCACTGGCGTGAAGGGTCAGACCACAGACCTGACGCTCATCGAGGCACAAATCGAACTGGCCCGCGGTTCCGTCGCTCGGGCCGACCGGAAAATCGAAGAGGTAATTTCCTCTGGCGGAACGGGCACGGCCGACGCACTCGCACTTCGGATCGAAACGGCTCTCAGTCGCGATCAGATGCCGTCGGAGGATTCGCTGGCCCTTGCCGAGTCGCTCGCCTTCGAACGCCGTGGAACGGCCAGCGGCACCCGGCTCCTTACGCTCGCAATCCGCGGCCACGGCGCCCGTGCAGATTTCGAGACGGCCTTCGCGATGCTGGCCCATCATGGACTGGAAGGGCAAACAGAGTTGTCCTCCGAACTGCTGAGAGAGCTCGCGCGGCGCGGATCGGACGAGGAATTCATGCGCGAGGTTTATCTCGGCGCGCTGACACTTCCCGACATATCCTTCGATGCCGAAGCGCGCCTGGCCGTCGCGGACCGGCTGACAGCCATGGGCTTCCAGGATCGCGGTGCAAAAGTTCTCCAGCCACTGGCGCCCCAGGGCACACCCCGCGAACGACTGGTCCGCGCCCGGCTCGCCCTGGCACAGGGAAGTGCCGGGGAAGCCCAGCAATATATCGCTGGGCTCGACACCCCCGAAGCTGACGCGCTGCGCGCCTTGATCGCCCAAAGGCAAGGTGACCTGAAGTCGGCTGCCGATTATCTCGGCGCGGTTGGCGATGCCGCGGCGCAATCTGCAATGGCTTGGCGTGCCCGCGACTGGAACGACGTCGAATCCTTGGGCAAACCGAACCAGCGCGCCTTCGTTCAGACGAGGCGCGACCGGGAACCTGCTGATCTCACGATGGAACCCAGCCTGGCTGTGGCACGCGACGCCCTCGGATCCAGCGAGATCATGCGTGAAAGGCTGAAGGCCCTGCTCGATCAGCCCAGCACCCAGCCCTGATCCGGCTCTCGTTCAGCCTTTGTCAATCCATGCGACCTAAGCTCCCGACAAGTTAGATCGAATTGAGCGGGCCAGAATGGCACATCCCTCTCTCCTGCATGGACGCCCCTACCGTCTTGCACCAACGCTTTCCGGCTCCATCAGGGCAGGACGCGCGGAATTCGGAGCCACCATCCCGTCTCCCCGTCCGCGTCGAAAATCGGTTAGTTGCAACCCTCCCCCGAACGCATACCAAAGAGCACGTCCCAGTATCCCGAAGGTGCAAACCGGACGGAGCCGTCCGAACATCCAGACCGAACGTTGCTTTTTCTTGTCATTCCGGCTCCAAGGAACCTGACTCATGCCCGGCTTCTCGGTTTCCGAACTGTTCCGTCCCACAATTCTGATGGCGCTCGCGCTCATGGCAATCATCGTCATGATGGTGCTGCCGATGCCTGCCTGGGTCCTCGACATTGGTCTGGCCGCCTCTTTCGCCATCGCAATCCTTATCTTCACGGTAACGCTCTTCATCGAACGACCGCTCGATTTCTCATCCTTCCCGACCATCCTGCTGGCATCGTTGATGCTCCGGCTGTCGCTCAATGTGTCCTCGACAAAGCTCATCATCGGCCAGGGTCATACCGGGACGGGGGCAGCCGGCAATGTTATCGAAGGTTTTGCGATGTTCGTCATGGGGGGGAACGTCTTCCTCGGTCTGGTCGTGTTCGGCGTGCTGATGATCGTCAACTTCATCGTCATCACCAAGGGCGCGGGACGGATGGCCGAGGTCGGTGCGCGCTTCGCCCTTGATGGAATGCCGGGCAAACAGCTCGCAATCGACAGCGACATGGCGGCCGGGGCCATCGATCATACAGAAGCAAAGACGCGGCGCGAACGTGAACAAGCCGAAACGACCTTCTTCGGTTCGCTCGACGGGGCTTCGAAATTCGTCAAGGGCGACGCGGTGGCGGGTCTGCTGATAACGCTTTTGAACCTGCTTATGGGGCTTGCCATCGGCGTGATCATGCATGGCATGCCGCTAAAAGGTGCGTTCGAGACCTATGCGATCCTGACCGTCGGCGACGGCCTTGTCAGCCAGATCCCAGCCGTCATCATTTCGATCGCAGCCGCACTTCTGCTGTCGCGGGGCGGCACGACCGGCACAACGGATTTCGCGGTTTTCAATCAACTCGGCAAGCATCCGGCCGCCCTTGGAACTGTATCGGTTCTACTCGGCCTTTTCGCGCTGGTCCCTGGACTGCCATTCCTGCCCTTCATCGTCGGCAGCCTGGTGCTGGGGATCGCGGCGTTCAATCGGTGGCGCAGCATTCAGCGCGAGGCCGAACAAGCAGCCCAACCCGAAGCCGCGGAAAAGGCCGAGCCCGCCAACCGCATGGGCGATCTGCTCGATCTCGACGACATCCATCTGGAATTTGCGCCCGACCTGGTCGGGATGGTGCTCGATCCTTCCACCGGGATCGAAGCCCGCATCGTGTCCATGCGCCGTCATGTGGCAGAGAGTTTCGGCCTGATCCTCCCCGAGATGCGGCTGACCGATAATGGAGCCCTGACGCCGGGCACATATGTCGTACGCATCCAGGGCGTGGAACAGGCACGCGACCGGCTTCGGCCCGACCGGGTGCTGGCCCTTCAGGCCGGCGATATCGCGCTCCTCCCCCCCGGCGAGGATGTGCGCGAGCCCGTCTACGGCGCGCCCGCCCGCTGGGTCTCGGCGGACCGGCGCGAAGAACTGGCTTTACAGGGCGTCACCGTGGTCAACGCTTCCGAAGTGCTCGCGACGCATCTGCTTGAGGTTATCAAGAAAAACTTCGCACGACTTCTGACCAACAAGGCCCTGCGGCAGATCTTCGACGAGCTGAAGAACCTGTCGGATCAGTCCCGTGCCCAGGCCAATCGCCGGATGATCGACGATCTTGTCCCGGAAAAGGTGCCGCCGGACCTTCTTCTCGCCGTACTCAGGCTCCTGCTGGAGGAGCGTGTCTCTATTCGAAACATGCCGCTGATTCTCGAAGCCATCGCCGAAGCCAGACCGAGCCATGCGGGTGCGGAGGCGATCTGCGAACATGTCCGTCGGCGCCTCGGCTTCCAACTCGTCGCAGATCATCGCCGCGAAGACGGCACTCTGCCGCTATTACAGCTGTCGCCGGAGTGGGAAACGCGGTTCTCGACCTATCAGGTCGGAGGCGAGGCCGGTGTCTCGGACGTCGCGCTGCCGCCGGAAGAATTCAATCGTCTGGCCAGCGCCGTGTCCGAAAAGCTGGCCAAGGCCGGCGAGAATGGAATATTCCCGGTGATCGCGACATCGGGCCGACGCCGCCGTTTCCTCCAGATGGCGCTTTCGGCCAAGGGCATCGCCGCTCCGGTGCTGTCTTTCGAGGAGATCGGAACCAACACGCGCCCCGCCTTGGTGGGCATGGTCGCGGCATGACGCTCGAACTCGCCCCGGCGTTTGAGTTCTGGCGTCCCCTGATCTGGGCGGCTTTCCTCGTCTTCCTGCGGGTCGGTGCGATCATGGCGATGTTGCCGGCCTTCGGCGAACGCGCGGTCCCCATGAGGGTTCGGCTTGGCCTCGCACTTGCCTTCACTGCGGTCGTGTCTCCGGCCGTGTCCCCAGGCCTCATAGAGACCCCGCCCTCACTGACGCTGGCCTTCGCGACCGAAACCGTGATCGGTCTCGCCCTCGGGCTGGTCCTCCGGCTTATGATCCTTGCCTTGCAAATGGCGGGCGAAATCGCAGCGCAGGCCACCTCTCTGGCTCAGATTCTCGGCGCGGCTTCGATGGACCCGCAACCGGCGATGGGGCGGCTCATGCTGATGGCCGGACTGGCGCTGGCCGTAATGTCAGGGCTGCATGTACGTGCGGCAGAGGCGATGATCCTGTCCTACGACCTGTTGCCTGCGGGCCAGTTTCCCCATGCTGGCGATCTGGCCGATTGGGGAGTCGGCAGCATCGCCAAAGGTTTTGCCCTCGCCGCGACCCTGGCAATGCCCTTCGTGATCGCCTCATTGATTTATAATGTTGCACTTGGCGTCATCAACAAGGCGATGCCGCAGCTGATGGTGGCCTTTGTCGGCGCCCCGGCCATTACGGCGGGTGGACTGATCATTCTGTTTCTGTCGTTGCCGCCGATGCTGACATTCTGGCAGGACAAACTCCTGTCGCTTTTCGCGGCCCCGTTCGGAGCGGGCGGATGAGCGACGAGGATCCCGGCGACAAGCAGTTCGAGCCGACACAGAAAAAGCTCGATGATGCAAGGAGAAAGGGCGAAATCGCCCGATCTACCGATATCAATACGGCCGCAGTTTATGCCGGGTTCGCGCTGACTGCGATGGCACTCGGCGGCAGCAGCCTGATCAAGATGGGCGAGCTCGGCGCAGGTATGATCGGTCAGGCCGACCGGCTGGCACCTCTGCTTCTGGAGGGGCATGGCAGCGCCCCGACAGGAGGCCTGATGGCGCGGTTTGGCCTTGTCGTGCTGCCCTGGCTTGCAATTCCCGCCCTTGCCGCCCTTGCTTCGGTTTTGGCGCAGCGCAGTCTGGTCGTCGCACCGGAAAAGCTGATGCCCAAGCTGTCGCGGATCAATCCGATCGAAACCGCGAAGAACAAGTTCGGCCGTTCCGGGCTGTTCGAGTTCACCAAAAGTACCGTCAAGCTCGCGCTCTACACCATCCTGCTTGCTCTCTATCTCAGCCATCATTTCGAAGAAATGCTTGGCACGATGTATCTGTCACCCGCGATGGCTGCGGCCAAGCTGGTGCGAATGTCGGCCGAGTTCCTGACAGTGGTTGTCGCTATTGCCGCCTCGATCGGTGCGGTCGATTACCTGTGGCAGATCGCCGAACATCGCAGGCGCCATCGGATGTCGCTCGAGGAACTCAAGGAGGAACTCAAGCAGTCCGAAGGGGATCCTCATATCAAGCAACAACGACGGCAGCGCGGCATGGATATCGCGACCAACCGAATGTTGCGAGATGTGCCCGATGCCGATGTGGTGATCGTCAACCCGACGCATTATGCCGTCGCGCTGAAATGGGACCGCGCCAGCCGCGGCGCCCCGTTCTGCCTGGCCAAAGGAATGGACGAGGTTGCGGCGCGGATCCGAGAGGTCGCGGCCGAGGCCGGCGTGCCGATGCGCAGCGACCCACCGACAGCGCGGGCGATATATGGAAGCGTCGAGATTGGCGACGAAATCAAACCAGAGCATTACAAGGCCGTGGCTGCCGCGATCCGCTTTGCAGAAGAAATGCGGTCCAGGGCGAAAGTGCTGTGATGGACAACCGCGATGACAGGCCGGAACGCCTCGTCCGCATAGGCTCGGTCCTTAAAGATGCCGCGCTGAACCGTCTGCGACGAGCGGCGCAGGAGTGCCGCCGGATCGAAGCCGCCATCGCGGAACTCGACGACGAGGCCCTGCGGGCGGCCGCCGACGACGATATCGCCATGCGCGCGGTCTTTGACCGCAGCCGAACGCTCCGACACAGTCAACGTCGCACCGCGCTGAATGCCGAACTGGCCCGGGCTCGGGCAGAAGAGGCTCTCTTGATGCGAGACGCAGCCCGGGCTTTCGGTCGTGACGAAGCGATCCGGGGACTGTTCAACCGGACACAGCGTTGAACGGGCTGCCTTAGGTGTTTGATCCCACGGTTTGATGGTGTGATCCTTTCTCAGGAATGGAAGGAAGCATTATGGGCCAGGTTCGTCACGGGAGCGCCACGACCACGCACGCTGTCAGAGCAGCAATACAACGATCGCAAGCTTCGCTCGCGACGTTGAGCCGGGAGATGCGCATCAATCCCAAAACGGTTGCAAAGTGGCGCAAGCGAGCGACGGTCGATGGTCTGTCCCGAAAAGAACGGAAATTTCTGGCTTTGCGCGTGTATCGCGTCTCCAGACCTCCGATCCGGACAGATGCAGGCTCGGCAAGAAACTGCTATGCGTCTTGCCGAACGAGGTCAGTGATGAGGATGTCCGACACAATCGGACCCAGCACGCTTTGCGATGCCTCCAGCAATGCTCGCCGCAGCAGCGTCAGGTTGCCGCTTTCGGTAAAGGCTCCGTCGAAGCCGCCCGCATTGGCATGGTCGAAAAGGACCTGCAGGAAGGCATCGCGCAGCCGGGGTTCGCGTTCGAAGACCAATTCGCTGCTGCCTGTGGGGGTCTCAAGACTGATCGACATGACTACCAGGGCAACGACCCTACCGGCGTGGATGACCGGTACGACAAACTGGTTGTTGAGCTTCACATACTCAGAACTGCCTGAGAGGTCGCCGCCATGCCCGGCGGCAGGCGGCGGTCCCGCAGCCTGGCCATTGGCCGCCACATGCCCGCCGTCTTCGGCCTGACCTTGGGGAGTGCCTTGATCGATCGACTCAGGCGGGGGCGGGGCAGGTTTCAGAAGGAACCCCGCACCGCCGCCGAGCGCAAGGCCGACGAGCGCAATAATGACAGGTAAGAGCTTGCCCATTTCGGTTATCAGAATGGCAGGATGATATCGGCAATCTGATGGCCGATCCGTGGCTGTTGAACGTCCATGATTTGGCCGCGACCGCCATAAGAGATGCGGGCTGCCGCAATCTTGTCATAGGTGATCTCGTTCTGACGCGAGATGTCTTCGGGACGGACATAACCGCTAACCAGAAGTTCGCGCATCTCATAATTGACCCGAACCTCTTGCGAGCCTTCAATCTTCATGACGCCATTATTCAGGACGTCGGTGACAGTGGCCGCGATCCGAAGCGTCAACTTCTCCTTGCGTTTTACCGACCCATTACCGCTATGGCTCGAACTTGAATCTGCATCGACGGCATTGTCCATCGTCACTCCATCGGGCAGAGCCTTGTTGATCCGTTGCGGAATACCCAAGAGCTGTGGGACGCCCATCGAAGTGGCGCCGCTCCGGCTCCGCGCGGTCGTATTCGAGATTTCAGCCTTTTCGTCGATCTCGATCACCACGGTCAGGATGTCGCCACGGCGTCCGGCTCGATGATCGCCCAGAAGCGACTGGCGCCCATGGGCCCAGAGCGAGGAATTGTCGAGCGGGCTGCGACGCTCGACCTCCATAGGCAATGTCGTGCTGTCCGTCATCGCGTAATAGGAGTTGGACCCTTCTACGGGTTTGAAGGACGGGGGCCGGCCGACCTCTTTCAGCCGGTCGCAGGCCGCCGGAACGAGCAGCGCCGTGGCGCAGAAAACAAGGACAAGGGGTCTCATGGACGGAGGGGCTCCTCAGGGTTTCAGGCTGGCGCCGACGACCACGCTGCCGTCGGGCGCGACAAATCCGGTGACGGTGTTGCGGGAGGCAAGATTCATCACGCGCAGGGCATCGCCGACACCGGCCCGGTCGAGCGCACGGGCATCGGCGGCGATGCTGAGGCCGCGGCTCTGATAACGCAGGGTGACAATCTGGTTGCGTTCGATGATCGCTGGCGGACCGACATCGCTGATCCGGATCGGACGACCGGCATAGAGATTGACCCGCGCCTCCTGACCGATGGCCTCCTCGGGGGAGGTCAGGGTGCCGACCGCCTCTCCGGCAACCACTGCCACATCGCCGGGGCCAAGGATCGTCTGTCCCCGCACCGACCGGGTCGCAACAAGAATGTCGGCATCGGCGACGACCGGCAATACAGCGCCTAGAACGGCAAGGAGGACAAGCAGTCGCATCAACGCACCTGTGTCGTCGCACTCATCATCTGGTCTGCGGCGGTGATGACCTTGGCATTCAGTTCGTAACCGCGCTGCGCTTCGATCAAATCCGTGATCTCGCGCACCGCATCGACAGAACTGTCTTCGAGATAGCCCTGCCTCAACGTGCCGAAACCATCGACGCCGGGCGTGCCGACAAGTGCCGCGCCCGACGCCTCGGTCTCGACGAAGAGGTTCGAACCGATCGCTTCGAGCCCCTTGTCATTGCTGAACATTGTGAGGTTGAATTGACCCAGCAGCTGAGCCTGGACCTCACCGTCGAAATACGCATAGACCTCGCCTTCGGAGTTGACAGAGAGGCTGCGAACATCGTCGGGAATGGTGATGCCCGGACTCACGGTATAGCCGTCGGAGGTGACGATGAGCCCGTCTCCGGTGCGTTTCAACGCTCCGTCGCGGGTATAGGCGGCTTGGCCCGAGGGCAGCGTCACCTCCAGATAGCCGCGGCCGTCGATGGCAACGTCGAGGTCGCCATTGGTCTGCGACAGCGACCCCTGGGCCAGCACCACCGACACCGCGGCCGGTCGCACGCCCAGCCCCAGCTGCACACCGGTCGGCAAAACCGTGCCGTCATTGGCATTGATGGTTCCGGGCCGTGCGACCTGCTGATAATGTAGGTCGGCGAAATCGGCGCGGCGGGCATTGTAGCCCGTGGTGCTCATGTTCGCGAGGTTGTTCGAGATGACTTCGACCCGCATCTGCTGGGCCGACATGCCGGTCGCGGCGATCTGAAGAGCGCGCATGGAATTCGTCCTTTCTGAATCAGCTGCTGGACCCGAGGGTCCGGATCACATCGCGGATGCGCTCATCCTCGCGTTCGAGAAACTTCTGGCCGAGTTCATAGGCATGCTGAACCTCGATCATCCGGGAGATTTCGGTCACCGGCTCGACATTCGACTGCTCGACGAACCCCTGCAGGATACTGCTGTCAAGCACCGGCTGGGTGGCGCCGCCCGGATCGAACAGCGTGCCCGCAACATGGGTCATCGCCTTCGGATCCGCGGGAAGATAGACCCCGATCTGGGTCAGCGGCCGACCATCGGCACTGATCGTGCCATCGGCGGAGACCGCCAAGGAGGCGGCATCGGGCGGGGCAAAGACCGGCGCGCCGCCGGCATCGAGTAGCTGATAGCCGTCGGGCGAAACCAGATTGCCGGCCGCATCGGGCGTGAAGCTGCCGGCCCGGGTCAGACGCTGGCCCTGCGGGGTATTGAGCAGGAAGAATCCTTCGCCTTCGATGGCGAAATCGAAGGTTCCCTTGGTCTGTGTCAGCGGCGCCTGGCTGAAATCGGTATTGCGCACATTGGCCTCGGCCATCGACAAGGATCCGCCCGGCCCGTCGACATCGAAGATATATTCCGAAAAGATCAGCCCTTCTCGGCGATAGCCGATGGTCGAACTGTTGGCGATATTGTTGGCGATGCTCTGCATCTCGCGCATCAGGCCCGATTGCCGGGTGAGCGTGGTGTAGCCGGTGGTTTGCATCCGTCAGATCCCCGCGATCATGGGAACGATCCGTCCGGTGAAGAACCCGACCAGCGTTTCGGTCATGAACGCCATCGAGATCCAGAACACGACCAGGATCGCCGCAAGTTTGGGTACGAAGGTGAGCGTCATCTCCTGTACCGAGGTCAGGGCCTGAAACAATCCGATCGCCACGCCGGTCACCAGCGCAGCCGTCAGAATCGGCATCGAGATCACGACCGAAATCCAGAGGCCCTGCCGCAGAGTGTCGTAGAAGATGAGCTCATTCATGGCGCTAGACCGGCATCCTCAGGATTTCCTGATAGGCCTCGACCACCTTGTCGCGGATCGTGACCGCGGTCTCGACCGCAAGTTCGGTCTGGGCCAGCGCCTGCACCAAGGCATGCGGATCGGCGCCGCCGGTCATGCTCGACATCGCGGTCTGCTCGGCATTCCGGATCGTATCCGACAGGCCCTGGGCAGCGGCGGCGAAAGTCTTCTCGACGCCGTCCTCTCCGGGTTGGGGCTGGGTCGCCGGGCGCGCCGTGGTATATCCAAGGGCGGCGACATTGGATTTAAGGTCCATCTCCGTCTCTCCTTATCGACGCAGCAGATCGAGCAGGCCGCGCGACATCTGCCGCGCCTGGTCGAACATCTTGAGGTTTGCCTCGTAGCTGCGTTGTGCCTCGCGCGCGTCAGCGATCTCGATGACAAGATCCACGTTGGAGCCGTCGTAATTGCCTGTTTCATCCGCCAGCGGATGTGACGGATCGTGCACCTTGGTCAGATCCGACTGATCGAGCGACACCCGGCCGGTCCGGACTTCCCCGGTCGCACCATGCGAAGTCAGCTCGGTCTCGAAGGTGGTCAGCTTGCGTCGATATCCGGGCGTATCGGTATTGGCGATATTCTCGGACACCAGCCGCAGCCGGGTTGCTTGGGCCTTCAGGCCGCTGGCCGACAGCCCGAAACTCTGGCTAAGATCGTTCATCTCACGCTCCTACCATTCTGGTTATCTCTGCCGCCCGAGGCTGGTCCTCAGGATCCCGAGCGAGCTTCGGTAAACGGCCAGCGCAAGGTCGTGCTGCCGCTTTGTCTCGACCGCCTTAAGCATCTGATCCTCGACCGAAACGGTATTGCCATTCGGCTCTTCCGGATCGGCCCTGTCGGTGTTCTGAGCGGCATGGGCCATCTCGCGCCCGGCCATATGGCCGGACCGTGTTGCACGCATCTGGGTGCCCGTGTCGGACCCGCGATAGGTCCTGTCAAAATCCGCGACATCCTGCGCCCGATAGCCAGGCGTGTCGGAATTCGCGATGTTTCGCGCAAGGACGGCCTGGCGTGTGCCGGCATGTTTGGCCAGCCCCGACGCCATCCGGAAAATTTCAAGCTTATCGAACATCGGGGTTTCTCCCTCGGTCTCAGACGATGCTTAAGCTTGATTCCTTTAGAAACCGTAAGTCATGATCGTTTCGGGAGAATCCTGATGCCACAAAACCCGTTTTCATCGCTTATCGCCCGAATTTCCGCCCTGACCCCGGTGCGAACCATGGGTCGGGTCGTGGCCGCGGGCAGCGGCACCGTCACCGTGGCGGGACTCTCGGAAAGCGCCGGATTGGGCGATCTCGTCGAGTTCAGACATAGCCGTGGCACAAGGCGGCGTGGCGAGGTTCTGGCCCTGGCCCAAGGCACGGTGACGGTGCTCCCCGATGGCACGCCCGAGGGGCTGTCGGTCGGAGATCGGGCGGTCCTGCTGGGTCCGGGAGAGATTGCCCCGCATAGTTCCTGGCTCGGCCGGGTGGTCGACCCGTTCGGACAACCGCTCGACGGACGGCCGCTGATGCCGGGTGCGGTGTCGCGCCCGCTCCGTTCCTCCCCTCCGCCCGCCACCGCGCGGCGCCCGCTTGGCAAACGCCTGGCCACCGGACTGGCCGCCTTCGACACGGTGCTTCCGATCGTGCGGGGCCAGAGAATCGGGCTATTCGCAGGCTCGGGTGTCGGAAAGTCGTCGCTCCTGTCGAAATTCGCACGCGGGGTCGAGGCCGACATGACCGTGATCGCACTGGTCGGCGAACGCGGACGCGAAGTGGGAGAGTTCGTGAGCCAGGTGCTTGGCCCCGAAGGCATGGCGCGCGCCGTTGTCATTGCCGCAACCTCGGATCAGTCGCCAATGGTGCGTCGCCGCGCGGCCTGGGCCGCCATGGCAGTGGCCGAGCATTTCCGTGACCAGGGCAATCATGTTCTCTTTCTCGCCGATTCCGTAACGCGCTTCGCCGAGGCGCATCGCGAACTCGCCCTGGCGGCCGACGAGCCTGCGGCACTGCGCGGCTATCCCCCTTCGACGGCACAGGCGATCATGACGCTGGCCGAACGCGCAGGTCCGGGCGTGGCCGATAGCGGCGACATCACGGCCGTTTTCTCGGTGCTGGTCGCTGGCTCCGACATGGAAGAACCGGTCGCCGACATCCTGCGCGGAGTGCTCGACGGGCATATCGTCCTTGACCGCCGCATCGCCGAACGCGGACGGTTTCCGGCGGTCGACCTGCTACGTTCGGTCTCACGCAGCCTGCCCCGCGCGGCCACAGGGGAGGAAAACGCGATCATCGCCCAGGCCCGCCGTTTGCTTGGAGCTTATGACCGAGCGGAAATGATGATCCAGGCGGGGCTTTATGCGGCCGGCTCCGACCCCGAAATCGACGCGGCAATCGCCGTCTGGCCAAGACTCGACGCGTTCCTGTCGGAAGACGCACCAGGCGGCGTCGCCGAGAGCTTCGCGCGCCTAGCCGCGATTCTCGACAGCGCGCCGATCAAGCCGGAACTACGCACGATCAAAGGTTGAGCTTATACCGAGCCGACACAGGGCATGAGGATCGGTCATCCGATCATCCGCCCAGAAGTCTCAGAGCAATCTGACCAGAACTATAGCCGGCGCCGGTATTGGTCTCGGTCCGAACCATGTACAACTTGATCAGTTTGTCGCGCATGCCATCATCGGAGAATTGCACGACACTGGCTTCCCCGAACATGGCCTTGGCCCTAGCCTTGTAGACATCGAGTTGCCGGTCGAGATCAAGCGACGCGAAGGAGTTGGGCAAGCCAAAGGCCGTGTCGAAAACCGCGCGCATCGGTTCGGATCCCATAATGGAAAACCACTTGGCATCCTCCGACATGTCGCCAGCGGAAAGCGTCGCCAGTTCCCGGTCGATATTGAGCGCAAGTCGCATGCTGTCGTCCTGTTCGCCGACAGCCACTTCGAAGCTGCGGGTCAGAAAGGCTGCGGCAATCGTCTCGGTATCGAAAGCCTGCTGGGCTTCGACAGCCTCGACGGCCTCGCCACGCACGAAACTCCCGAACCCATCCTGAAGTGCGCGGCCCGCGATTGGTTTGCCCGACTCTTCGGTGGCAACGAAGTACGCCTGCTCCCGATCCACGGGCGTCGCGTCCGCCTCCTCGGTCGTTTGGTCGGCGCCGAGCACGGCAAGGCTTTCTTCGTCGGCGAAACTGCTCAGAGCGAGTCTGCCAAGCAGAAGGCCTTGTCCACCTTCTTCGAAATAGCCGTAGACCTGCCCTTTGTCATTGATGCTGACAGACTTTGCCAAGTCAGGAATGGTGACCCCTGAAAAGGCGATCTTTTCGTCACTGGCATCGGTAACAGAGGCAACTGTATAACCCTCGGCAGTGACGATCTGACCATCTGCGCCACGCTTCAGGCTGGCGTCACGGGTATAAGCGACGTCGCCGGTCGACGTCGTCACCGCGAGGTAGCCGGCCCCCTCGATTTTGAGGCTCAACTCACTCGCGAAATCCTTCTCGATCGCCGCAGCGGAGCCCCCTGAGGAAATGAATCTGAAGGCCTCTGCGAGCTTGTAATAGCTCTTGTCGGCCAGCTTGTTGGCCAGCGCGCCCTTATCGTCGACGCCCTCGGTGAGGACCTTCTTTATGAAATACTTGTTGCCGATTTCGTCCTGCAGGCCAAAGGCCCCCAAAGCAACTTTCAGCAGACGATAGTCCGAGGCCAACTCGTCAGCCGATGTTACCTTCCCGATATTGCTGGCAAAATAGTCCAGTTCCTTCCGTGTCGCTGGACTATTGTTGAAGGCCTCCTGCTGACGCTCCATCGTGCGCTCGAGGAAACGCCAACCGGCATAGCCCGTCAAAGGGAGAACCGGTTGGAAACTCATTGGTCCCGGAGCCCCGTAAGCAAACGTTCTTCGCGCGGAAGGAGCCCACGCAACGCCTTGAGTGCCTGATAATACTGGTCCTGCAGGACCGCATCTGTGGCGGCCGCAAGCTGAGCCCGGCTATCCGGGTCGGTCAGCGCCTGACTGAGTTGCTCGATCCCGCGCAGCAATTGCGGACGCGCCTCGGTCGGAGTCGTGTCTCCGGACAGGACGAGCTGCGCCACATAACAGACCCGGCGAACCGGCGTGTTGACGTCTTCAGGATGGATCGCGTCGCGCAAGCGCAAGATGTTTGCATTCGGCGTCTTGATTGACAACCGCGTACGGCGATCGCCATTTTCGATCACCGCACCATTCACCAGAACACGCTCCTTGGGACCGAGCTTTAGAACCAACCCCCCACTCATGACACGCGCTCCCGCTCGGCGAGCCCGCGCATGATGGCGGTGTTGATCTCAATCAGAGCAGTCGGCTTGGCGCGACCGGCGAGAACCTCATCGGTATGGTGATCGGTAAATTCATAAAGGTAGAAGATGCGCGCCCTCAGCTCGGCAGGCAAGACATTGTCCTTGTCGGCAACGTCGATTGCCAGAGTACGCCAGAGCTTGCGGTTCTTATGCAGCGCGGCGGCAAGGGCGGGAAACGCGCGCCGCCCGGCATCTTGAGCCTGCTTGATCTGCGACGTGATACGAACGAAAGCAGCGTATTCGGTGGCACGGGGGCTGCGGGTCTTGTTCTGGTTCGGGGCGGAATAGGCCGATTGGGCCATCTGGAGTGCGTTCACGTTCTGTCCTTCCATTCCTAACATAGCTTTCAGCTCTCAGGCGGAGAAGGCCGGGGCGCTTTGGCCCCGGCCTGCCGTCCTTAACGGAAGAGCGACAGAAGGTTCTGCGGCGACTGGTTGGCAATCGCCAGAGCCTGGGTGCCAAGCTGCTGCTGCACCTGAAGCGCCTGGAGGCGGGCCGAGGCTTCCTCCATATCGGCATCGACAAGAGCGCCGATACCGGTTTTCAGCGCATCGGTCAGCTTCGAGAGGAAGTTCGACTGGGTTTCCAGACGGGATTCCGCCGCACCAAAGGCCGCAGCCGCGTCGATCGAAGAGTTGATCATCGTCTCGATATCCGCCAGCGCGGTCCCGCCGGTGATGCTGAAGCCGTTCAGCCCAGCCAGAGCACCCGCACCATCGGCCCGCGCACGCACCGCCATGTTGATATCGTCGGTGCCCTGGTTGTCGATGGTGAGTTCTCCGGCGGCGCCCACCGGATCGTAGAGTGCGGTGACACCGGTGATGCCAGCCGCGTTGATCAGATCGCGCAGGTTGGACAGCGCGATTTCGTTCGCGTCGTTGCCGGTAGCCACATCATCGGCAGTCACAGTATAGCTGAAGTTCTGATCGCCCAGCGTGACGGTTATGGTTTCGCCCTGAGCCACAGCCGACAGGGCAAAGGCTTCCTGATCACCGGAGCCGATTGCAACGGCACCGTCGTTGTTGTTGCCTGCGACGACAAGGTTACCACCTGCGGTGCCGGCGGCCAGCTGGCCGGCAGCGGTGGCGGCAGCCGCAGTGTTCAGGTTCTGGGCATCGATCGTGATCGAGTTCGCGGTAACAGTGCCACCGCTGCGGTCGATCGACCCGACCACCGACGTCCCGGTACCGGTGTCGATCAGGTTGACGCCGTTGAACTGGGCAGCACCGATGGTGGCTTCCACCAGGCTGATCAGCTCGTCGGTTTCGTTCTGCAACTTGGTGGTGTCGGCGGTCGCGTCACGGGCGGCAACGACCTTGGTCTTGATGTCCTTCAGCAGGTCGGTGATCGTTTCGGTGGCGGTCCGCGCCACGCCGATCATCGCCTGGCCGGTGGCGAGGCTGTCGGAGACGGCGTCGAAGCCCGACACGTCGCTTTCCATGACCTTCGAGATGGCCCAGACAGCCGAGTTGTCCTTGGCCGAGCCGACGGACTTGCCAGTGGAAATCTCCGATTGGGTCTTTTCGAGGTTGGAGTTGATGCCTTTGAGGGTCTGGAGCGCGACCATCGCGCTGGAGTTCGTCAGGATGCTGGACATGGGTATGATCCTTCCAAGTACAAGGCGCTTTACGCCCAAGGGGTTGAGCCGCGGATAAGCGGCAATTGAAGGCTTTCTGACCCATACGGCTGCGGAGTTTCCCCGTGCCGTGCCACCCGTCTCAGGGCGCGCCCCGAACTTTCCAGCCCGGGGTTAAGGGACGACTAATCGAGGGCATCTCTAAACGTCGGATTTGGCTAAAATAGGGCTCAGGCGCGGCGTGTCAGAGCCGATGGCGTGGCGCCGATGCGAGTGCGCTCGCCACGCTGGGTATAGGTATCGAGCGCAGCGGCAGGTTCGCGCAGCCGCTTCAGCGAGACCCGGGCCGACTCGAGCCCCTTTTCGACGGCTGCCAGCAGACGGTCGTTACGCTGTGCTTTGCTGCGAAGCCGATCCAGCGCCTCGCGGTCGGCTTCGGACGGTCTCTGCAGCCGCGCGACCAGTTGCTCTTTCTCGTCCGTCAATGCGCGCAACACTGCAAAGTCGCTGTGCCGGAGCGCCTGGTATTCGCGCTCGAGCAGGTCGGCGATCATGTCAATCGAGGTCATCCATCCGCTCCTTGAGTGATTCGAAGATGCTTTCGGCAAGGCCGATACCTCCTGCGTGAGCCATTTCCGTGGCCTGGGCGTCGCGCAGGAAAGACGTGAACTGGGTTTCTCCGATACCGCCGCCGAACGCGCCGCTGGACAGCTCGCCCGAAACGTTGCCCAGCCCCGCCGAAGCGAGCATTTCAGAGAGAAACCTGGCCTCCAGCTCCTCGGCGGCTTCGCGCAGCCGCGCGAGCCTGGCGTCGCGATCCGTCGACAATGTCGACCCGATCGGCGTGGGGGATGAAGGCAGCATGGCATGAACTCCTAAACTGCGAGTCGTTTTTTTCGTTATTGGGGGATTCCGGTAAAGGACCGGTAACCGATCTCGGGTCAATCTGCCGCCAGCTCATACAGAAGTCTGGTCAAACGCATGCAGGTTCCCTTTGCCATCGACACGCCCGGCGCCGCCGCGTCGTCAAGGCGCGACAGGCCGCCTTCCGCCGACGGTGCGGCGGACACGGAACGCTCGGATTTCCGCGCGGCCTTCGACGAGACAACACCTCCTGCCACGAACGAAACAGACCGCGAAGCCCCGCAGCGGGACATTTCCAAGGCATCTGCCGCACCCCACCGCACCGAAGAGCCTGCCTCATCCGCTTCGCGCGGCACCGGAAAAAACGGTGAGGGCAGCGTCGAGGAGGTCGATGAAACGGCCGCCACAAAGACCAGCGGCGACACGGTGAAAAACGATCCAGCCTCCGCGATCGACACGGAGGCGGATCTCCTGGCCATAACGGGATTATCCACAGCAACCACGCCCGCGACTGTGCCACCGCCGCCCAGGACAACAGCGTCTTCCGTGACGCAGACCGTTCCGACAGAGGCTGTGGCAGCGGTGGCGGGCACGACCGCCAAGCCCGCCGACAGCGACATGACCGAAACACCACTTATGCCGCCGGTAGCCGGTCCCAGACAACAGCCGGCAGGCTCTGTGCCCAACGCCTCCCTGCCCGCATCCTCCACACCGCTTGACACGCGCCCGACGATCACGACCGGCGGCACGGCAGCCCAACCTGCCGAAACACCGCAAGCGGAAGACACCGCCCTCCGCTCTGACAGAGGCCCATCTGCCTCGAAAGATGCAAAGGCGGTCGCCTCATTACCCTCCGCCGCCGCGGCTCAGGCAACCGCCGCCCTCCCCCTGCCGGGGACCAAACCCGAACCACTCTCGACCGGCACCGAGGCGCGCGCCGCGATGAGCTTGGCTGTTCCAAGGGATGGGACGACCAACCGCTCCGTTGCGGAAATAGCCGATAACGTTACGGAAACCGCCGCGTCGAAGGAGGTTTCCAATGGGCCGACCACCCTCCGGCAGGGCGACGGCATGCAACCCGGCCGCGAAGCCGCACAAAGCCAGACGGTCGTGGCAGCGGCACGAGCGATCACCTCGGGCGACCCGGATTCAGAGCACAAAGGCGACCGTACGGGCCATGCATCGATACGACGGGAAAACACATCGACAACACCGACTGCACCTGCAATCTGGCATGCAACGGCCGCGCAGCCAGATACGATCACGACCGCGCAACCCATCGCCGGAGCTGCCATCGATAACCAGGCCTCGCTGGATGCGTCACGCGCCGATGCAACGACTGCAGTCGATTCGGGGGCATCCGAACGCAGCGGCTCAGACCAGATCCGGGCCTCCGAAAACGCCCGGCACACAGCGACGCCCACCCTTGCCGATACACCGCGAACCGCCATGCGGCAGATTGCCGAATCACTCCACCGGGCTTCGGACGGGTCTGTCCACCTCACCCTCAGCCCGGAAGAACTCGGTCGGGTGCGTCTGTCTCTGACACCCGGCGATCACGGCATCACCGTCAACATCTCCGCCGACCGCATCGATACGCTCGAGCTGATGAGGCGCCATGGAGACATGCTGACGAATGCGATGCGCGACCTCGGCTACGGCGAGGTGGTTCTCGACTTCGCCGGTCGCCAGAACGATTCATCGGGACAGGGCCGCGGCTTTGCTGCCGGGGCGGCGGCCCCGAGCGAGGAGAGCACCGAGATGGGCCTCTCTTCCACGACCAGGACCTCGCCCGGAACAGCGGGCGGCGGCCTCGATCTCCGGCTTTGAGGAACAGATACCATGACCGACAGCGTGACCGCCGTAACCGCCGCCACGAAGACCGCCTCTGCCTCGAGCAGCGGAAATTCGAAGGCGCTCATCAGCAGCGACTTCGAAACATTTCTGCGCATGCTGACCACCCAGCTCGCGAATCAGGACCCCCTGAACCCGATGGAATCGTCGGATTATGCTCTACAGATCGCGACGTTCTCCGGGGTCGAACAGCAGGTGCAGACCAACGAGCTGCTCAAGGCCCTCTCGGCCAATCTGGGCGGCGGCGGCCTGTCCCAATACGGGTCCTGGGTCGGAATGGAAGGCCAGGCCGCTGTCCCAGCGAACTATGACGGAGTGACGCCAGTCACGGTTTTCCCGGAGGTCGACAAGGACGCTTCGACTGCCAAGCTTGTGGTGCGCGATGACACCGGCGCCATCGTGCAGTCCGAGCCCATCCCCCCCGACACCAAGACCATACTCTGGTCCGGCGGCGAGGACCACGAGGCCGGGCTCTACGATTTCATCGTGGAAAGCTATGCCGAGGATGGCAGCAAACTGTCGGAGGCCCAGGCCCGGATCTATGCCCAGATCGCGGAAGTCCGCACCGAAGGGGGTGAGATCAGCATCGTCTTCGACAGCGGCACCATCGTGAAGGCGACAGAGGTCTCGGCACTGCGCGATCCGGTCTGATCGTCGCCAAGGCGGCCCCGACGGGCCGCCTGACCGGCTTCAGGACAGCAGCAAGGCCAGTCCGGCGCCGATCCAGGTCAGCGCCGCGCCAGCGCTCATCCACAAGAGCGGCTGCAGCCAGGGGCGTAGAGGCCGCGCAGGCTCGGCCTTCGACTGACGAATCAGCGCAGCCTCGGCCAGCTCCGGCAGCCGAGGCCCGAAGCGCGACAACACCCGCACGGTGCGGCTGAGATCGCGAACCACCGCCTTAGGCCCGATGTTTTCCTTGATGTATTCCTCAACGATCGGCCGCGCGACCTCCCAGATGTTGATCGACGGGTTGAGCGAGCGTGCCACGCCTTCGACCACGACCATGGTCCGCTGCAGCAGGATCAGCTCAGTCCGGGTCGCCATACCAAAGCGTTCGGTCACCTCGAAGAGATAAGCCAAGAGCTTCGCCATCGAGATATGGGTCGCGTCCATCCCGAAGATCGGCTCGCCGACCGAGCGCAGGGCCTGGGCGAATTCGTCGATCTCGCGGTCGGCCGGTACATAGCCCGCCTCGAAATGCACCTCGGCCACCCGGCGGTAGTCGCGGCGGATGAAACCGTACAGGATCTCGGCATAGACCCTGCGGGTATATTCGTCGATCCGGCCCATGATGCCGAAATCGAAACACTGGATTTCGCCGCTGGCGCCGACTTTCATGTTGCCCTGATGCATGTCGGCGTGGAAATAGCCGTCGCGCAGGGCGTGGCGCAGGAACATCGACAACACCCGCTCGCCGATCGCGCGGCGGTCATGGCCTGCGGCATCGAGCGCCGCATTATCGCCGATCGGTACGCCCTCGCACCAGGACATGGTCATGACCCGCTTGGACGATAGCGGCCAGATCACCCGCGGAACCACGAAACCTGCGTCGCCCTCGGTATTGGCGGCGAATTCGGCCGCCTGTGCGGTCTCGATCCGCAGGTCCAGCTCGCCCGTCACCACCCCGTCGAAATGAGCGATGACATCGGTCGGCCGCAGCCGGCGCGAGAACGGTGCCAACAGCTCGATGGTCGAGGCGGCGAAGTAGAAGGCATCGATATCCTTGCGGAAATTGCGCTCGACCCCGGGGCGCAGCACCTTGACCGCGACCAGCTCGCCGGTCCGAGCGATGCGGGCGCGATGCACCTGGGCGATGGAGGCGGCCGCGATCGGCTCGGAGAATTCCGAGAACAGCTCGTCGGCGGGCTGACCCAGCTCCTGGGCGACGGTCTCCTTGGCAATTGCGGTCGGGAAGGGCGGCAGCTTGTCCTGCAGAACCCGCAGCTGCACTGCCAGCTCGTCGCCGACCACGTCGGGCCGGGTCGAGAGGATCTGGCCGAATTTGATATAGGCTGGTCCCAGCGCGGTGATTGCGCGGGTCGCCGGCGGCAGTGCCTCGTCGCCGTTCTCGCCGAGCCATTTGAACGGCCAGCCCATGACCCGGGCCGCGGCCCGGACGCTGGCGGGCGCGCCCAGCTGTTCCAGCACGAAACGGTTCGCGCCGGTACGCTCCATGGTGGCCAGCGTCTGCACCAGCCTCCAGATGTTGTGAGGACCGCGCACCTAGATTTTCCACCCTGAATGCAGCGCCGCGATGCCCATAGACAGGTTGCGATACTTCACCTGTTCGAAACCGGCCTCACGGATCATGGCCGCGAAGGTCTCCTGGTCGGGGAACTTGCGGATCGATTCCACCAGATACTGGTAACTGTCGCGGTCGTTGACGACGAACTGCCCCAGCGGCGGGATCACGTTGAAGGAATAGCGGTCATAGGCCCATTGCAGAAGCGGGTTGGGCATCTGGCTGAATTCGAGGATCATCATCCGCCCGCCGGGTTTCAGCACACGGTAGGCCTCGTTCAGCGCGTCCTGGATCCGGGTGATATTCCGGGTACCGAAGGAATTCGTGAAGACATCGAAGCTGTTATCGGCGAAGGGCAGCGCCATGCCGTCACCCACGACCCAGTCGAGACTGGCGGCGAGGTTGTCGGCCTCGGCCCGCTTGCGGCCCTCGACCAGCATCGATTCCGTCATGTCGCAGACCACCGCCGTCGCACCCGGCGCGCGCCCCAGAAAGCGGAAGGCGATGTCACCGGTACCGCCAGCAACGTCCAGAAGACGCTGATGCGGCTGCGGGGCGAGCCAGTCCATCATCGCGTCCTTCCAGACCCGGTGAACACCGCCCGACATCAGGTCGTTCATCAGGTCGTAACGCGAGGCGACGCGGGTGAATACCCCGTGGACGAGTCCGGCCTTCTCCTCTTCGGCGACGGTCTGGAACCCGAAATGGGTGGTCTTCTGGGCACTCTCGGTCATGGGGGCCTTGCCGTTCGTTTTCACGGCCCTTCTTATAGGGCGCTCTGCGGGGACTACAACGAGTTCCCCGCTGGAAGGAAGGGGCCTATGCCGGAATTGCCAGAGGTAGAGACAGTGCGTCGCGGGCTGACGCCTGCGATGGAAGGCCGCAGGATCGTCGCGACCAGGGTGAATCGCCCCGACCTTCGCTGGCCCCTGCCCGAGCGGATGTCCGAGCGGCTGACCGGCGCCCAAGTGCTGCGGCTGGGGCGCCGGTCGAAATACATTCTCGTCGATCTTTCGACAGGCGAGACGCTGATCCTGCATCTGGGCATGTCCGGGCGGATGCTGGTCTCGGGCGTGGCGCTGGGGCAGTTCGTGCATCCGCATCCGGCACCGCAGAAACACGACCATGTGGTGATCGAGCTCGAGGGCGGCGCGCGCGTGACCTTCAACGACCCCCGCCGTTTCGGTGCGATGGACCTGACCCCGACCGGGACGGTCGAGAACCACCGCCTGCTGGCCGGGCTCGGCCCCGAGCCGCTCGGCAACGGCTTCGACGAGACCTACCTTGTGGGCCGGCTGAAGGGGCGGCAGACCCCGATCAAGGCCGCGCTGCTCGACCAGCATCTGGTCGCGGGGCTCGGCAATATCTATGTCTGCGAGGCGCTGCACCGGGCCGGGATTTCCCCACTTCGCAAGGCGGGCCGGATTGCCGCGGCCCGCGTCGCGACCCTGGTTCCGGCGATCCGCACGGTCCTCTCCGAGGCGATCGAGGCCGGCGGCTCGAGCCTGAAGGACTTCCGCCAGGCCGATGGCGAGCTTGGCTATTTCCAGCACAATTTCCGCACCTATGGCCGGGAAGGCGCGCCCTGCCCCTCTCCCGGATGCACAGGCCGTATCCTGCGGGTCGTGCAGTCCGGCCGGTCGAGTTTCTACTGTCCGCAATGCCAAAGATAGCTTGATCGCGGGGCCGAGACTGTTAAGGAGTCGGGTTCGAACCGAACGGAGGCCGTCAGTCCATGGCTTACAAGACGCTGATCGTCGAGATAGAGGACCACGTGGCGCTGGTCCGCCTGAACCGGCCCGAGGCGCTGAACGCGCTGAACGGCGAGTTGATGGGCGAACTGGCAGAGGCCGTGAGCGAGGCCAACGCCAATGAGAAGGTGCGCTGCATCGTCCTGACCGGGACGGAAAAGGCGTTCGCCGCCGGGGCGGATGTCCGCGAGATGAGCGAGAAGAGCTTCGTCGACGTCTTCGCGGGCGATCTGTTCACGCCAGAGACCGAACGCCTTCTGGCCTGCCGCAAGCCGATCATCGCGGCAGTGGCGGGGTATGCGCTGGGCGGCGGCTGCGAACTGGCGATGATGTGCGACTTCATCATTGCCGCCGACACCGCGAAATTCGGCCAGCCCGAGATCAATCTGGGCGTCGTCGCCGGGATCGGGGGCACCCAGCGCCTGACCCGCGCGGTCGGCAAGTCCAAGGCAATGGACATGCACCTCACGGGCCGCTTCATGGATGCCGAGGAGGCCGAGCGCGCCGGGCTCGTCAGCCGCGTCGTCCCAGCCAAGAAGCTGATCGAAGAGGCGATGGCCGCGGCGCAGAAGATCGCCGAGAAATCGGCGCTGACCACGATGGCGGTCAAGGAATGCGTCAACCGCAGCTTCGAGACCACGCTGCGCGAGGGGCTGCTGTTCGAGCGGCGCATGTTCCACATGATGTTCGCGACCGAGGACCGGGCCGAGGGCATGCAGGCCTTCGTCGAAAAGCGCGAGCCGCAATTCCGCGACAAGTGAGGCGCGTCGCAGGGGGGGGGGCGCCTTTTCTGCTTCCCTTTCGCGACAAGCTCCACTATAAGCCGCGCCTTATATGCGCGTGAGGCCCGCTTTGGCCGGAATCAGCCGGTGGCAGGAAAACCCGGCCGGGGCCTCGTTGCGCGAGAGATTTTGACCACGAGACCCGGAAAAGGGAAAAGGACCACATGGCCAATTCGCCCCAAGCCAAGAAGCGCGCCCGCCAGAACGAGCGCCGCTATGCCGTCAACAAGGCGCGTCGTTCGCGCATCCGCACCTTCCTCCGGAAGGTCGAGGAAGCGATCGCTTCGGGCGATCAGGCGGCCGCTGCGACCGCTCTGCGCGAGGCCCAGCCCGAGTTGATGCGCGGGGTCACCAAAGGCGTCCTGCACAAGAATACCGCATCCCGGAAAATGTCGCGACTCGCCGCGCGCGTGAAGGCGCTGAACGCCTGATCCGAGGCCGTTTGCGCCCTGAAAACAAGAGCTCGGAAGGGCGCGGCCGAAGGGTCGCGCCCTTCGTTTTCGAGACAGGTTCCCCGGCCCGGATGGGCCTGCGGCAACACACTCCGGATTCGTTCCGCACAGGCGCGTCGTCAAGGTCGAAGTTCGGTTGCACCCCTCACGACCACCGGTCTACCGTCTCTAGGCGATTCACATCGACTTGGGGGGGCATGACGCGGAACAACCCGCGCCACGATCTGCTTTTGAGCCGGCCGAGACCGGCAAGGGAGAAGATCGAGGAGGGGCTTGCCGGACAGAGCGTGTATTCAGGGAAACCGTTCTGACCGAAAGCTGCCGCAAGCCAGACGGGCCTAGTCTCGTCCGCGGGTTGTACCTCATGTCCAAAAGGACCGTGAAAGGCAAAAGCGACTGGAGCAGATCCGGGCGCCGCGATGGCGGTTCCCGGCCGGGGAGTGTCGGTTTTGCGCAAGGGTCGGCTCTTCCATGTCGGTGCGCACCGGGGGTCTGACGGCCGCTCCATGACGGGGCGTCGGGCAGGGATTCCGGTTTTGCTGGATCGGCTAAGAGCGGGCAAAGAAGATGACAGACGACACCTGGGGACGCATTCGAGATGACTTGGAGAAATCGATCGGCAAGAACAACTTCGTAACCTGGATTGCCCCTTTGGAATTCCGCGCCCTGGAAGACGGGGTTGCGCGGTTCGGTGTTCCCACCAGCTTTGTCGGCGACTGGGTCAACCGCAATTTCGGCGACAAGATTCTCGAACACCTCACCCGTAGCGGCGTCGAGGTCGACCGGCTCGAATTCTCCGTCGCCGCACCGAAGCGGGTCGCCCCTGCCGTTGCCGCAGCCGACACTGCGGCCGCGCCGGCCCGCCGCGCCGCGGCCGAGCCGCGCGACGAGGGCGACATGCCGGGCGCGCCGCTCGATGCACGCTTCACCTTCGACAGCTTCGTCACCGGCAAGCCGAACGAGCTGGCCCATGCCGCCGCGCGCCGCGTCGGCGAAGGCGGTCCCGTCGCGTTCAACCCGCTGTTCCTTTATGGCGGCGTCGGCCTCGGCAAGACCCACCTGATGCATGCCATCGCCTGGGATCTGCTGCACCGGGCGCCGGAAAAGAAGGTCGTCTATCTCTCTGCCGAACAGTTCATGTACCGCTTCGTGCAGGCGCTGCGCGAACGCGACATGATGGGCTTCAAGTCGCTGTTCCGTTCCGTCGACGTGCTGATGGTCGATGACGTCCAGTTCATCGCCGGCAAGGACAGCACCCAGGAAGAGTTCTTCCACACCTTCAACGCGCTCGTGGATCAGAACAAGCAGATCGTGATTTCCGCCGACCGCGCGCCGGGCGAGATCAAGGATCTCGAGGACAGGATCCGCAGCCGCCTGCAATGCGGGCTCGTGGTCGACCTGCATCCGACGGATTACGAACTGCGCCTGGGCATCCTGCAACAGAAGGTCGAGCTGTACCGGATGCAGTATCCGGGGCTCGTGATCGCCGACGGGGTGCTGGAATTCCTCGCCTACCGGATCACCACCAATGTCCGTGTGCTCGAAGGGGCGCTGACCCGGCTCTTTGCCTTCGCCTCTCTGGTCGGCAAGGAGATCACGCTGGACCTGGCCCAAGACTGTCTTGCCGACATCCTGCGCGCCTCGGACCGCAAGGTCACGATCGAGGAGATCCAGCGCAAGGTGAGCGAGCATTTCAACATGCGCCTGAGCGACATGATCGGGCCCAAGCGGCACCGCACCATCGCCCGGCCGCGCCAGATCGCGATGTATCTCTCCAAGCAGCTGACCCAGCGCAGCCTGCCAGAGATCGGCCGCCGCTTCGGCGGGCGCGATCACACCACGGTCATGCATGCGGTCAAGCGGATCGAGGACCTGCGCAGCAAGGACAGCCAGATCGACGAGGATCTGGAACTTTTGCGCCGCATGCTCGAAGCCTGACCGGCCGCATATCCGGGCAACCCTTGACGCCCTTGTCAAAGTCTCGGACAGTCCAACAAAACGCTTGAGCAGGGAAGCGAAACCGTTAGGGTTCGCCTCCCGGGCGCAAGAGGAGCGAGGGGCATGAAATTCAGCATCGAACGCGGCGCACTCCTGAAGGCGGTGGGCCAGGCGCAATCGGTGGTCGAGCGACGCAACACCATACCGATCCTCGCCAACCTCCTGATCGAGGCAGAGGACGCGACGGTAAGCTTCCGCGCGACCGATCTCGATATCGAGGTCGTCGACAAGGCACCCGCGACGGTCGAGCGCGCTGGCGCGACGACGGTTCCGGCGGTGACGCTGCACGAGATCGTGCGCAAGCTGCCCGACGGCGCGCTGGTCGAGCTGTCGGATGACGGCGCCTCGGGGCGGCTGACGGTCGTGGCCGGGCGGTCGCATTTCACGCTGGCAACGCTGCCGCGCGAGGACTTCCCGGTGATGGCGTCATCGGAATACACCTCCAACTTCATCGCCAAGGCACCGGTCCTGCGGCGGCTCTTCGACAAGTCGAAATTCGCGATTTCGACCGAGGAGACCCGCTATTACCTGAACGGCGTCTACATGCATGTGGCGACCGGCGAGGACGGCCAGGTGCTGCGCTGCGTCGCGACCGACGGTCATCGCCTGGCCCGGATCGACGCAACCCTGCCCGCAGGGGCCGAGACCATGCCCGGCGTGATCGTGCCGCGCAAGACGGTCGGAGAGCTGCGCAAGCTGCTCGAGGATGACGAGATCGAGATCGCAGTGTCGGTCAGCGAGACCAAGGTGCGTTTCGCCACGCCCGAAATCACCCTGACCTCGAAGGTCATCGACGGCACCTTCCCGGATTATTCGCGGGTGATCCCGATGAACAACACCCGGCGGCTCGAAGTCGATGCCGCCGAATTCGCCAAAGCGGTCGACCGCGTGGCCACGGTGAGTTCGGAACGCTCGCGCGCCGTCAAGCTGGCGCTCGAGGAAGACCGGCTGACGCTGTCCGTCACGTCGCCCGACAGCGGCGCGGCCGAGGAAGAGCTGGCCGTGGCCTATGGAGACGAGCGGCTCGAGATCGGGTTCAACGCGAAATACCTGCTGGAGATTGCCGGTCAGGTCGATCGCGAGAATGCCGTCTTCCTGTTCAACTCATCCGGCGATCCGACCCTGATGCGCGAGGGCGACGATGCCTCGGCAGTCTATGTCGTGATGCCGATGCGGGTCTGAGCCCTGGCAAGCCTTGCGGGGCCCGGCTGATGCCGGGCGCCTGCGGCGCGGGTATTTTCGCCAAGAAGAAGGGCAGGCCGTGCCCGGGCTTCTGCTGACAGAACTGACGCTTTCGCAATTCCGGTCGCACGACCGGGCGCGGCTTTCGCTTGACGCGCGCCCGGTCGCTGTCTTCGGACCGAACGGAGCGGGCAAGACCAATCTGCTGGAGGCGGTGTCGCTGATCTCGCCCGGCCGGGGTCTGCGCCGGGCCGGAGCCGAGGACCTGGCGCGGGTGCCGGGGCAGCTGGGCTGGAAGGTCGCGGCGGTGCTGAGCGGGCCGGGTTCCGGGCATGAGGTCGAAACCTGGGCCTTGCCGGGCGGCAACCGGCAGGTTCGGCTTGACGGCAAGGCCGCTGCGCAGGTGGCGCTGGCGCGGATCGCGCGGGTGCTGTGGCTGGTGCCATCGATGGACCGGCTCTGGATCGATGGCGCCGAGGGGCGGCGGAGGTTTCTGGACCGGATCGCGCTGAGTTTCGAACCCGGCCATGCCGAAGCGACGCTGGCCTATGAAAAGGCCATGCGCGAGCGCAACCGCCTGTTGAAGGACGAGGTGCGCGACCCGCACTGGTTCGCGGCGCTCGAGGCACGTATGGCCGAGGCCGGGGCGGCGCTGGGCGCAAACCGGCGCGCCGCGCTGATGCGCCTCGAGACAGCGCAGGCCGAAGCCGAGACCGCCTTTCCGCGCGCGACGCTGGCTATGGCAGGGCCCGAAGGGTCCGATCCGGAGGATGCCGGGGTGCTGGCCGGGACGCTGGCCGCCGGACGGGCGCGCGACATGGCAGCGGGGCGGACGCTGGCCGGGCCGCACCGGGCCGATCTGGCCGCCATCTTCGACGCCAAGGGAATCGAAGCGCGGTATTGCTCGACCGGCGAGCAGAAGGCGCTTCTGATCGCGCTGATTCTTGCCAATGCGCGGGCGCTGGCACAGGATTTCGGGGCACCGCCGCTACTGCTTCTGGACGAGGTGGCGGCGCATCTCGATGCCAGCCGCCGGGCGGCGCTTTACGACGAGATCTCGGCGCTGGGAGCGCAGGCCTGGATGACCGGAACCGGAGCCGAACTGTTCGCCGCTCTGGGCGAACGGGCGCAATATCTTGAAGTGCACGAGACCGGCGGCACCAGTCGGATCGAGAGGCGGGACGGCCCGGGCCCCGGCAACGCGTGACCTCCGACGCTCTGGGCAGCAGCGATCTTGCCCCTGCCCGGCCTGCTTCTGCCCGCTTCCGGCCATCGACATGGCATTGCGACGACCGGGACCGGACCTCGGCCCGACGAAGCCCCGCACGCCGGGGCGACAGTGGCGCCTGTCGGGCCAGGGAGCCGCCCCGGGGCAGTCGCACCTTGGGGGCGGGGGCGGCCCTCTGCGCACCGGCCCCTTGAGGAGATTGCGGGTCATGCCAGCCGACAGGAAACTCCGGCCCCGACCGATATTCCTTCCGGGCCTGCGTCCCCGGCGCCACCCGCCCCCGCCTGCTTCCCCATCACAAGCACGGGAGGGCCCGGCTGATCTGGCGCGCTTTTCCCAAGCGCGGTGCTGGCCCTCTTGCTGCCCCGATTTTCCAGCCTCGTTCTCGCGCTTTGCATCGCCGTGCTGCGCGCTTCACCCCGTGCCCGGGCGCTGCGCCGGGTCAATCGCGGCGCGGGCACGATGCCGATCGCGGTCGGGCGGATGTTTCCCGTCGCATGACACCAAATCTTGTGGCCGCTGCGTGACAATCCCACCACGACACCTTATAAAACCCGTGACGAACAAAGGATCCTGCACATGGTCGACAACGCACGGGCTGCCGAAGAGTACGGCGCCGATTCCATCAAGGTTCTCAAAGGCCTGGAAGCGGTCCGTAAACGGCCCGGCATGTATATCGGCGATACCGACGACGGCTCGGGCCTGCATCACATGGTTTACGAGGTGGTCGATAACGGCATCGACGAGGCGCTTGCGGGCCATGCCGACGCCGTCACCGTGAAAATCCACGCCGATTCAAGCGTCTCGGTCAGCGATAACGGGCGGGGCATTCCGGTCGGCATCCACGAGGGAGAGGGTGTCTCGGCGGCCGAGGTCATCATGACCCAGCTTCACGCCGGGGGCAAATTCGACCAGAACTCGTACAAGGTCTCGGGCGGCCTGCACGGCGTGGGCGTTTCGGTGGTGAACGCGCTGTCGGACTGGCTGGAGCTGCGGATCTGGCGCGAGGGGCATGAACATGTCGCCCGGTTCGAACATGGCGATACCACCGAGCATCTGAGCGTGGTCGGCCCGTCCGGGGGGCGCAGCGGAACCGAGGTCCGCTTCATGGCCTCGACCGAGACCTTCTCGAATCTCGACTATTCCTTCAAGACGCTCGAGAACCGGCTGCGCGAACTGGCCTTCCTCAATTCCGGCGTGCGCATCGTGCTCGAGGACGAGCGCGGGGCCGAGCCTCAGCGCGTCGAGCTGTGCTACGAGGGCGGCGTCCGCGAATTCGTCCGCTACATCGACAAGCTGAAAACGCCCGTGATGGCCGAACCGATCTTCATGACCGGTGAACGCGACGGGATCGGTGTCGAGGTCGCGATGTGGTGGAACGACGGCTATCACGAGACCGTCCTGCCCTTCACCAACAACATTCCGCAGCGCGACGGCGGCACCCACATGGCGGGGTTCCGCGGGGCGCTGACCCGGACCATCAACAATTACGCGATGTCGAGCGGCATCGCCAAGCGCGAGAAGGTGAATTTCACCGGCGACGATGCCCGCGAGGGGCTGACCTGCGTCTTGTCGGTGAAGGTGCCCGACCCCAAATTCTCGAGCCAGACCAAGGACAAGCTTGTCAGCTCCGAGGTGCGGCCCGCAGTCGAGAGCCTGGTGAACGAAAAGCTTGCCGAATGGTTCGAGGAACATCCGCAGGAGGCCCGCAGCATCGTCGGCAAGATCGTCGAGGCCGCGCTGGCCCGCGAGGCGGCGCGCAAGGCCCGCGAACTGACCCGGCGCAAGACGGCGATGGATGTGGCCTCGCTTCCGGGCAAGCTCGCCGATTGCCAGGAACGCGATCCCTCCAAGTCCGAGATCTTCCTCGTCGAGGGCGACAGCGCCGGCGGCTCGGCCAAGCAGGGTCGGGCCCGGGCCAATCAGGCGGTTCTGCCGCTTCGGGGCAAGATCCTCAACGTCGAGCGTGCCCGCTTCGACCGGATGCTGTCGAGCCAGGAGATCGGAACGCTGATCACCGCACTCGGCACCGGCATCGGGCGGGACGAGTTCGACATCTCGAAGCTGCGCTACCACAAGATCGTCATCATGACCGACGCCGATGTCGACGGCGCGCATATCCGGACGCTTCTGCTGACCTTCTTCTTCCGGCAGATGCCCGAGGTGATCGAGGGCGGCTTCCTCTACATCGCGCAGCCGCCGCTTTACAAGGTCGCGCGCGGCAAGTCCGAAGTCTATCTGAAGGACCAGGCCGCGCTGGAGGATTACCTTGTCGAGATGGGCATCGACGGGGCGGTGCTGCGGCTTGGCGATGGCGAGGAAATCGTCGCCAAGGACCTTGCCCGGGTGGTCGAGGAGGCGCGTCATCTGCGCCGCATCCTGCAGGCTTTCCCGACCCATTACCCTGCCCATATCCTTGAGCAGGCCGCCATTGCCGGGGCGTTCCGGCCCGGCCAGATCGACGCCGACCTGCAGGGCACCGCCGATGCGGTGGCCCGGCGGCTCGATCTGATCGCGCTTGAATATGAACGCGGCTGGATCGGCCGGCCTACCCAGGACAAGGGCATGCGCTTTTCGCGCGTGGTGCGCGGCGTCGAAGAGGTGCGAGTGCTCGACGGCCAGGTCCTGCGTTCGGCCGAGGCTGCCCGGCTCGGGACCTTCACGGACAAGCTGCAGGAAATCTACCAGCACCCGGCCAGACTGATCCGCAAGGATCGCGATCAGCCGATCCACGCCCCTTCCGAACTCTTGCAGGCGATCCTGTCCGAGGGCGAGAAGGGCCTGACGCTTCAGCGCTACAAGGGGCTGGGCGAGATGAACCCCGAACAGCTCTGGGAAACCACGCTCGACCCCGAGGCGCGGACGCTTCTGCAGGTGCGGGTCGAGGATGTGGCCGAGGCCGACAACATCTTCACCAAGCTGATGGGCGACGTGGTCGAGCCCCGGCGTGAGTTCATCCAGCAAAACGCATTGAGCGTGGCCAATCTCGATTTCTGAACGATGTTGACCCGGGCCTGGGATCGCGTGTGACGCTGCGCGATCCCCATCGGTTTGTGGCCTCGCCCGGGGGCCTGGCTATCGCGAGATCATGTCTCGCGGTTCGCAATCGGGAAGCTGAGGCCAGGGACGACCTTCCCGGGCCTATCGCGGCACTTTCCATACAGAACCCGGCCCGCGCGCGGCGGGGGGGCCGCCGCCCCGCAAGGGTGACGCCCCGCCCGGACAAGATCAGGCCGCAGGCATGGCAGCCGCCCCGGGCGCCGAGCCGGCCAGCGCCTCCATCTGATGATTGGCCCAGAAGCGCACGTCGTGGCGATGGACAACGTCGCGAAGCGCGGCCATGCGATCGCGCCGTTCCGCCTTCGGCATTTCCAGCGCCTGGGCAATGGCGCTGTCCATGGAACGGTGCGAGAACGGGTTGGTCAGCAGCGCCGCGCCCATCTCGACCGCCGCGCCCGCGAATTCCGACAAGACCAGCACCCCGTCGCCATCGACCCGCGCGGCGCAGAATTCCTTGCAGACGAGGTTCATGCCGTCCGCGAGCGGCGTGATCCAGGCGACATCGGCGGCCCGGTAATAGGCCACCAGATCCTCGAAGGGGATCGCCCGCGAAATCAACACGATGGGCTGCCAGTCGAGACTGCCGAAACGGCCGTTGATGCGGCCGGCCATCTGCTCCAGATCGTTCTGGATATTCTCGTAGACCGTCATGTTGCGATTGGCGGGCACCGAGACATGCATCAGCCGGACCTGGCCGCGCAGCTCGGGCTGCGCCTCTAGCAACCGCTCATAGCTCAGAAGCTGGTCGATCCCGCCCTTGGTGTAATCGGTCCGCCCGACGGACAGCAGAAGCTTGGCGCCGCCCATTTCCGTTCGGATCTCTTCGGCCCGCTTGGCGGTTTCCTCGCGCCGGGCGACCGCATCGATGTAATCGGCATCGACCCCCACCGGCGAGGCCTGCACCGTGATCCGACGATCTTCGTATTCCAGCTCCGTCGGCACGCTGCGCTCTGACAGGGCTGTCACCTCGGCCGCGAATTCAGGCTCGACCTTCTGGCGTCCCGTCACCTCTACATCGAGAAGACTGCGCGCGGCCGAGACGAAATTCGACACATAGCGCGGGATGTGGAACCCGACCACGTCGCAGGCCAGCAGGCTTTGCAGGATCTCCTTGCGCCAGGGCAGGACGTTGAACATGTCGGCCGAGGGGAAGGGCGTGTGGTGAAAGAAGCTGATCTTCACATCGGGGCGCAACTTGCGCAGATATCCCGGCACCAGCCACAGATTGTAGTCGTGGATCCAGACCACGGCCCCCGGCGCGGCCTCGGCGGCGGCGGCCTCGGCAAAGATCCAGTTCACCTCGCGGAAGGTCGGCCAGTCGACAGGGTCGTAATTGTAGCGTTCCTTGAAGGAATGCAGGATCGGCCAGAACGCCTCTTTCGAGGTGACGTGATAGAAGCTGCTGACCTGTTCCGCGGTCAGCGGCAGCCGCGAGACCGTATACTGACCAAAGGCATCGTCGACCTCGATCACCCGCTCGAAATCGGGATTGGCCGGGTCCTCGGCCTGTTTCCAGGCGATCCAGGCGCCCTTGTCGAACCGGCCGAAGAAGCTTTTCAGGGTCGGCACGATGCCGTTCGGGCTCTTGTTCTCTCGCAGGACGATCTTTCCGTCTTCCTCCACCTCCTCATAGGGCTGGCGGTGATAGACGATGACAAGATCCGAAGGCATGTGTCAGGCTCCTGTTGAAATGGCATGAAGATCGAAAGCGGCGATGGCCTCCATGATGCCCGCGGCGCCATGCGCCCGGGCGATGTGCAGATGGTCGAGATCGCGGACCCGCTCGATCAGGGCGGGCTCGGAATTGCCGACGGCAACGGCGTTGAGACCGCATTCCAGCATCGACAAATCGTTCAGCGTGTCGCCCGCGGCGAGCACGCGGCCCTCGGGGATGTTCAGATGAGCGACCAGCCGGCGTAATGACGGGCCCTTGGACACCCCCTTCGGCAGCACGTCGAAATAGCGATCGGCCGAGATCAGCCAGTCGAGCCCCATGGCCTCGACCTTCGCCTCGGCCGACGGGTCGTAGGCCCCGGCATCCATGTCGAAGCTGACGCGGTAGCGGAACTCGGTGGGTTGCATCTTCAGCCCCGGATGACCGTCAAGCGCCGCCCGCACTCGCGCGCCACTGTCGCCCCAGCGCCGCGAGATATCCTCTTCCAGCGCCGGGATCGGCCGGATCGCCTCGCCGGGATGGACCTCGGCAATCGAGGTGCCGACATCGCCGACCACGTATTCCGGCCAGGGCAGACCGTTTTCGGCACACATCTCCATGATGAAATCCGGGTCGCGCCCGGTGACGAAGATCAGCCCCACGCTGGCGCGGTTGGCCTCGATCCAGTCGTAAAGGCACCGCCGTTCGACTTCGCTCCCCCCCAGAAAGGTGCCGTCGAGATCGGTTGCCAGCACGAAGCGGCGATCCGAAAGCGGCGGATGGGGGGCGGTGGCAAGGTTCATGAGGACACTCCGAAAGGCAGGGGAACGGTCGGTGCGGGATGGTCGAGCGACAGCGTGAGGGCACGCGGCTCGGCCTCGATCGGCCGGGTCCAGAGATCCGAGAAGCTGCGTTCGAGATCGGCGCCCTCGTGCAGCACCGCATTGACGGTCTCGCAGATCGGCATCGACACCCCGATCCGGCGGGCCAGATCGACGACCGAGCGGGCATTGACCTCGCCCTCGACCACGACCGGGCGGCCGCCGAAACAGTCGGCGCGCGCGATGCCCTGGCCGAGCTGGGTGCCGAGCGCCATGTTGCGCGAGGTGGTCGAGGAACAGGTCAGCGTCAGGTCGCCCGCGCCCGAAAGCCCGGTCACGGTCTCACGCTGCCCGCCCAGCGTCTCGGCCAGCACCTTCATCTCGTCGACGCCGCGGGCGATCAGGGCTGCACGGGTATTCTCGGCAAAGCCCGCGCCCGACATCATCCCGCAGGCGATGGCGATCACGTTCTTCACCGCGCCGCCGACCTCGACGCCGACGAGATCGTCCGAGACATAGGGCCGGAAGCCATGCCCGCCCACCGACATCGCCATCCGCGCCGCGGGGCTGGAATAGGGCGCCAGCCGGTCGGCATAGGTGAAGGGAAAGGCCACGGTCGCCGCGGTCGGATGGCCAAGCGCGGTCTCGCGGGCGAAGGTCGGCCCCGAGATCGCGCCGATCGGATGGCCGGGCAGCTCCTCGGCCGCGACTTCGGACAAGAGAAGCCCCGAGCCAAGCTCGATCCCCTTGGCACAAAGCGCGATAGGGATACCGGCGGGCATGTGCGGCGCGGCGGCGCGGCACATCTCGCGCAGCGTGGCCGAGGGCGTCACGATCAGCACCGCCTCGGCCCCCTCCAGCGCCTCGGTCAGCGAGGCGGTCGCGCGCAGCGTCTCGCCAAGCTCGATATCGGGAAGATATTGCGAATTCCGCCCGGTGGCGGCGATCTCCTGGGCCAGCGCAGGGCGACGCGCCCAAAGCCGGACCTGGCGGCCGTTGCGCACCAGAACCCTGGCCAGCGCCGTCCCCCAGGACCCTGCGCCAAGGACCGCGACCGTGGCAAAGGGGGCGGACTGCCGGTCCGGGGCTGCGATGTCTTTCATGTCGGTTCGTGTCTCCTTGGCCGCTATCTCAGAGCCTGCCCCGCCGCTGAAGCGACGTGCCGTTGCGCAACAAGCTCTGGCGCCACCGGATCCGGAGGGGCCGAGGCAACAGATCCGGCGGGGTTACCCGACAAACCTATAGGTATACTTCGTCAAATCAAGTATATGTCACAAGGCGTCCCCAAAGCCGGATCAAAACCGCGCGCCCCATTCTCGAACTGCATATCAAATCAACTGGAAGCGCATTTCTTGTGCGATCTCATGTCAGGAACGGAGTTTTCGACCCGTCAAGGCCGGCTCGGCCTGCTTGCATGCCAGCCAACAGACTCCGCCACCTCTCGGAACAAGGCGCCCCCGGGCGGCAAGGCCAAGCAGGGGCGAACCTCCGAGATCGGGTTTCACGTAATCTAGTTCGTTACACGAAGAATAACGGTGGCTGGCAGCCGAAATCAGTCCATATCTTGCGCGCGCATGGACGTGAGCTTGTCCCCGGATCCCGGGATGGGGGTGATGTTCACTATGCGGCCATCAGGGCGGCCATGTCGATCCTTGCCTGTTCGGGCGTGCGGGAACCGATGCTCGAATGGCGGCGCCGGCGGTTGTAGAAAATCGCGATGTACTCGAACGGCGCGGCCTTCGCCTCTTGGCGCGACCGGAACCTGGTGCGGTGGACCGGTTCGTTCTTGAGCGAGCCGAAGAAGCTCTCCATCGGCGCGTTCTGCGCCTTCGAACGGTCCCCCCGGACCGTTCGATCCGCTGGCGTATTGAACTCCACGATCGGAGTGACAAACCAGTCCCGGACCGGCCGCCGGTTCTGTAGCGCCATGCGCATCGTGTCGACCGCGAGGCTGCTTTTCAGGCGGTCCGACATCGACCACCCCACGATCTCCATGGTCGCCATGTCTTTCTCACCGCCGCAAGGTAAAGCCAGCCCTCGTCAGTGGGCACGTAGCTGATGTAGGCGGGCAGATGCTGTCCGGCTCCGCGGCGCGGAAATTCCGCCGCAGCAGGTTTGGCGCAATGCCGAGATTGTGCCGGTTGTCGGTCGTCCGCGGAACGCGGCGGCCCCGGCGCGGCCCGGCGGAGGGATATCGTGATCTTTCATGAGCCTGGCCACCGTCTTCCTGGCCACCCGGATGCCTTGATCGTGAAGTTCGGCGTCGCCATTGCCGCTCGGACCAGTGGCGCGTCAATGGCAACTGCGTGGCGCGCCGTATCGCTGGTGGCTCGCATCGGAGATTTCCCGGATCCGTGGTGCCAGAGCGTCCCGCCGTGTCTGGCGCGCCGCCCGTTCGGGGGCAGCGGCGCCACCGGCGCCACGGTCCCTCAAACCCAAAACCGACGTTTCCACTCGTAGAAGCTGGTGCGGTCCATGCCGCGCTGGCGACAGGCCTCGGCCACGTTGCCGAGTTCTTTCGCCAGTTCCAGAACGCTCATGCGGGTTTGCGCGATCTTGGTCTTCGCGTCACGAGCCTTGGGTTTCGTCGCTTTCGGTGTTCCATCCATGGCGGGCTCCTCCTTTCCCAAAATAGCATGGAAAGAAGGTTAAGTAGAAAGATAAAGTCTGACACCCAGAGCTGGTTCGGCCGCTCGGCACGGAATTCCCGGTTCACCTTGCCATCCGGACATGGGCGCGTGGTGTCGGGGTTTGTGGTGATCACCTTCTTGCCACGGATGACGCCCTGCAGGCCCATCGCGCGCATCAGGCGCTCCACGGTGCAGCGTGCCGCAGCAACATTGTCCCGCTTCAGGGCATGCCAGACTTTCCGCACGCCGTAGAGTTTGCGGTTGTCAGACCAGATCTTCCGGATCTTGTCCTTCAACCCGGCATCGCGCCGCATCCGTGGCGATGCCCGCGATGGGTCCCGTGCGGCGGCCTTCCGTGCATGGTATGTTGACGAGGCGACCGGCGGCACGCGGCAGATCGGCTCGACCCCGAATTCCTCCCGGAATTCATCAATGAAGCCAGTCATTTGCGGAACGGGCGGTCGAGCTCCGCCCGGGCAAAACAAGCGCTGGCCTTCTTCAGGATCTCGTTCGCTTGCCACAACTCGCGGTTCCCGCGCTCGAGTTCCCTGATGCGGGCCTTCTCGGCACTGGTCGGGCCCGCTTCCTTGCCGCTGTCACGCCGAGCCTGCTTGTACAAGACCCGCAGGCTGTCTGGCGAGCAACCCAGCTTGCCGGCGATGTCGCGCACCGCGCCTGTCAAAGACGCATAGCTGTCGAGAGGGTCGATGACCATCTGCACCGCCCGTTCGCGGAACTCGGCCGGATACGGGCTCGTCGTGTTCTTCTTCCTGTCCATGCGACGGCATCCTTTGAGGGTTTGGCCCTCCGGGCAAGGCGGCGCGGTTCAATACCGAACGCCCCCTCCGCCTTGGACGACCAGCCCCCGCGGATCACGCGCGGGTCCCGATCTCCGAAATCGCCTGCCCCGCTGCACGAGATGAAAGCGCCGCAGCTCAGGCGATTGCTCTCGCCGCGCCGATCGACGAAAATACCAACCGGGCTCAAATCGCGGCTGGATGAACGTTCAGGGGCAGGTCAGTCGGAAGCCATGATCCGTATTGTTTATGCGTGGCGGCATCGGATAGGGCCCCAAGATTGTATAAACAGGGATCGGAGAACACGTGTCTATAGGAGCTATCATTAGTCTGGCGACTTATTTCATCCTGATGATCGGGATCGGGATTTACGCCTATAGAAAATCGACAGCGACATCCGAGGACTATATCCTTGGCGGACGAAATCTTCCTCCCGCCGTCGCCGCACTCTCCGCCGGGGCATCCGACATGTCCGGCTGGCTGCTGCTGGGCTTGCCCGGAGCCCTCTATGCCTCGGGTCTCGTCGAAGCCTGGATCGGCATCGGCCTCTTCCTGGGGGCGCTCGTCAACTGGATCGTCGTGGCGCCGCGCCTGAGAGAACAGACCGAACGCTATGACAACGCGCTGACGATCCCGGCCTTCCTGGCCAATCGCTTCCCGTCGCGGGGTGCCACGCTGCGCATGGTTTCAGCGGTGATCATCGTGGTCTTCTTTGCCGTCTACACGGCCTCGGGCCTCGTCGCAGGAGGCAAGCTCTTCCAGAGCGCCTTCGACGGCAGCTACCAGTTCGGCGTCTGGCTGACCCTCGGCGTCGTGCTGGCCTACACGGTGGTCGGCGGCTTTTTGGCCGTGTCTCTCACGGATTTCTGCCAGGGTCTGATCATGATGCTGGCGCTGATCATCATGCCCGCGATCGTGCTCTATTCCGGGAAGGGCGCCGGCTTCGCCCAGGCCCGGGAGACGCTCTCCGGGGTCGAGGGGTTCACCTTGAAGCTCTGGTCCCCCGACATGACGCTCATCGGGTTCGTCTCGCTGCTCGCCTGGGGTCTTGGCTATTTCGGCCAGCCGCATATCATCGTCCGCTTCATGGCGGTGAAGAGCGTCGCCGCAGTCGCGACCGCGCGCAATATCGGCATGGCTTGGATGGGCATCGCCCTCGTCGGTGCGGTGGGCGTCGGCATCTTCGGTCGCGCCTATGTGGAGCGCAACGGCGTGGTGATCGAGGATAGCGAGACGATTTTCATCTATCTCGCCGACAACCTGTTTCCCGGGCTGATCACGGGCTTCTTTCTGGCAGCCCTTCTGGCCGCGATCATGTCGACGGTCTCGAGCCAGCTTCTGGTCTCGTCCTCTTCCCTGGCCGAGGATTTCTACAAGCTCGTGCTCAACAGGGGCGCCTCCGAGAAGACCCTCGTGACCATCGGACGCATTTCCGTGATTGCAGTCGGCGCCGTCGCCGCGCTGATTGCAGGCGATCCGGATAGCGAGGTGCTGGACCTTGTCGCCAATGCCTGGGCGGGCTTCGGAGCGGCATTCGGTCCGTTGGTCATCCTGTCCCTGACCTGGCCGCGCATGAATGGTGCCGGTGCCGTGGCGGGCCTGGTGGTGGGCGCCGCAACCGTCGGGCTCTGGATCTTCACCGGTCTGAAAGAGGCCACCGGCGTATACGAGATAATCCCCGGCTTTGTGCTCGCATGTCTCGCGATCTTCGTCGTCAGTCTCGCGACCAGGGATCGGGGAGAGTTCCGGTCGATGGTATCTGCACCGGCTGAATGAGACCTGCAGGCAGAGGCCGAAAGTCGGCCTCTGCCTTTGGACCAGCGACTTTTGGCGGTCGGCAAGCCGCCTGGATGCTGGTGCTGCCGTTTCCGGACAGGGAGGCGGTTGTTCGCTTTTCGACGTCGGACAGTTTTCCCGTTCCGGTACGGTCGCCGTCAAATCACGTCGAAAACGTTTTTTGCGGGAACCGGCTATAGGCCTTCTGCCAGCCTTCGATCCAGTCACGCTCGCGGCGAGAGGTTCGCAATGCCGATAATGGGTTCAGCGGCCATATTGCCGATAGCCGCACGCGCATCGAGCAGGGGAACCGGGGCTTTCGTCAGGACATCATCTCGCGATCACAAGGGGCCTGACAACCTTTTCGACGCAGCCATGGGCAAGGCTGGACGGCAGCCGGATCCCGCAGGCCTTCAGCCGAGCGCGCAGCTCGTTCGATGGGTCTGTGGTCCTTGCAAGCCATGCTTTTCCGGCGCTCTGCAGGGCGCACAGGCCATGCGCTGCCAGATTTTCATACGGACTGGACAGCACGGCCCGGTTCTCGCACCTGTGTCATGCCACGCGCATCGTTCCGATCCGTCTTGCTCCGCATCGCCGAGAGCACTGCCTCGAGCTGCCGGGCCTTCATGCAGACGATATCACGGTCGCATGCCTGCGGGCCGAAGAACCGGTGCTGGCCATGGTGCCGTCCTCGAAACCGACCCTGCTGATAACGCCGGGAAAATCCCTCAGGTGTTCCGCGATGGCGTCACCATCGCATGGAAGATAGCGCTCTCGACAGCTCTTCCCCGTGTCGTTGTCCAGCCGGCTTGAGGGAGCGACGCGGGGTCCGGCTTCTCCAGTCTGGCCTTTGCAGGCAGTGAAAGCTGTCACCGGCGCATGATAGCCCGCCGCCCCGTCAGGCCGCGCCGGGCCGTCCGAGCACGTTTATATGAAGGCCATGACCGGCATCGCGCAGGACCTCCGCCTCAACCTCGAAGACATTGCGGATGTTCTCGGCTGTCAGGCAGTCCCTTGTCCTGCCGCTGGCATAGACGCCGCCATCTTTCACGAAGACAATCCGGTCGGCCCATTGCGCCGCAAGCGCCAGATCATGCAGGACAAGCGCAACGATCCGGCCGCCGGCCGCAATCCCGCGCAAGGCCTCCATCACCTCGAACTGGTGCCGGATATCGAGCGCGGCGGTCGGCTCGTCAAGCAACAGGGCGACGGGATCGTGGGACAACGATTGCGCCAGAACGGCAAGCTGGCGCTGGCCGCCCGAAAGATCGCACAGGGAGGTCCCGGCAAGCGGCTCCAGCCCCAGCCGGACAAGCGCCCCTGCGGCCCGCGCCCGCCGCTCAGCGCGCGAAAGCCCGGGCATCAGAAGATCGAGCCCGGCGAGAACCGCTTCGAGGACCGAAAGCCCCGTCCGGGTATCTTGCGATTGCGGCATGTATCCGACGCGACGCATCCGCCTGGCGGGCGACAGGGCATGCAGGTCGTCGCCATCCAGGCGCATATTGCCTTCGGCCGGCACCACGCCGGCGATTGCCTTGAGCAGGGTCGATTTCCCGGTACCGTTCGGCCCGACGAAGGCCGTGATCTCTGCCGCGCGCAAGGCAGGAAGCGAGACGTCGCGCAAGATGGTGCGGCGGCCGAACCTGACCGACACGCCCGAAACCTCGAGTTGCAGGGGCGAACCTTTCCCGTCGACAGGCCCGTGCATCAACGGCTCCACTGGCGCAGCAGCAACAGCAGGAAGACCGGCAACCCGACCAGTGTCGTGACGATCCCGATCGGCAGCAGGACCCCCGGCAGGATCAGTTTCGCCGCGATGCTTGCAAAGGACATGACCGCCGCCCCGCAAAGGATCGAGGCGGGCAGCAGAAACCGGTGATGATCCCCGACCAGCAATCGCGCGACATGCGGACCGACAAGCCCGACGAAGCCGATCGTTCCGGAGAAGGCGACGGCCGTGGCAGCCAGCAGGCTGGCCCGGAGCAGGCTGCCGAAGCGCAGCAGCCCAAAGGACACGCCAAGGCTCTCGGCCCGCTCCCGGCCCAGTTCGAGCACCGTCAGCGCGCGGGCCGCCCGAAACGAGAAGGGCATGACCGCCAGCAACACCCCGCCCAACAGCAGATTGCTCCACGTATCGGCCCGTCCGAGGCTGCCCATCGTCCAGAACACCAGTTGCTGCAAGGCATCGGCCGGGGCGACGAACTGGATCACCGCGACCAGGGCGTTGAACCCGAAGACCATGGCGATCCCGAAAAGGATCAGGACGCCGGGGGGCACGCTGCGCCGGTTGCCGACGAACTGAATCAGCAAGACCGTGCCAAAGGCGAAGGCAAAGGCCATGGCGGGCACCGCAAACCGATCAGGCACATGGGGCAATGCCACCCCGAGCACGATCACGAGCGCCGCGCCGAAGGAGGCGGCCGAGGACAGGCCAAGCGTGAACGGGCTGGCCAGCGGATTGCGCAGGATCGTCTGCATCTCGGCCCCCGCCAGGCTGAGGCTCGCCCCCACCAGAACGGCCAGGATCGCCGTCGGCAGGCGCACCTGCCAGACGATGACCCCGACCGACGCATCGGCCTGCCCCTGCCCGATCAGGGCGGCCAGCACATCGCGCACCGCAAGGCCCGAGGGGCCGGTCAGCACATCCGCCAGCACCCCCGCGACCAGCAGGAGCGCAAACAGAACCAGCCGCAGGCAGCGGCGCCGGACCGCGCTGTCATGGGCCGCGAAGAGACCGCCCGGCGGCGCGACCGACCCGCTGACGGCATCCGTGTTCATTGCCCCTGGCCCGTTGGCGTGACCGCGAAGCTGCCGCTCAGATCGAAGGGCAGGAACGTCCGGTTGATCTCGTCCAGCGAGGCTTTGGGGTCGAGATCCGCGAACAGATCCGGATGGAATGCCTTTGCCATTTCCTCGACCCCCAGAACGAAGAGCGGATTGTCGAAGAAGAAGAGCCAGATACCCGAGGCACGCCCGTCCCGCACCGATCGCAGATGCGACAGGGCGGGCGCCTGCAAGACATGCCCAAGTGTCCGGCGGGCCGTCTCGTCAGGCACCCCCGGCCCGATCAGAAGACCGTCGGGCGCGACGGTCGAGCCGCCCCCGGCCAGGTAGATATCGGGATCGGCGGCGATGACGGCCTCGGGATTCATCTGTCCGATCGCGCCGGGCACCACATCGGCGCCGATATTGCGTCCGCCCGCGGCCGCGATGAAATCGCTCATGTTTCCGGGGCCGGAGGTATAGCAGCAGGCGCCGCCGCCGGGATTAAGATGGAAGAAGACCTCGGGATAGGTCTCAAGCCCGGCAAGCCGCTCGGAAATGCGGTCCATATGTGCCTCGTAGAACCGGATGAACCGCTCGGTGCGGTCCTGCTCTCCCAACAGCGCACCGAGGATGCGCAGGCTGGGCACCGTGCGCTCCAGCGGCTTCTGGAAGAAATCGACAAAGACATAGGGCACACCGGCCGCGTCGAGCTTTTCCAGCCCCTCCGGAGGCGGCCCGTAAAGGGTCAGGATGACCAGATCCGGGCGCTGCGCGATGACGGTTTCCATGGGGAAGTTTCCGGCCATGGGCTCGCCCAGATCGGTGACATCCTCGATGGCAGGCACGGCGTCGCGCAGCGCATCATAGGTCTCGGGCGAATACCGCTTGAGATCGTTGCCCCAGCCGACCAGCCGCCCGACCGGATCGGGAGCGACCAGGGCCAGGGTCAGAACATGGCGCCCTTCGGCCAGAACGATCCGCTGCGCAGGGGCCTGAAGGGTGATCTCGCGCCCGGTCATGTCGGTGACCGTGATCGGCTCGGCCCGGGCCCCGAGGGGCACCGCCACGATCAGCATGAGAAGAAGAAGCCGCAGCCCTTGCGGCATGGACAGAGGGGTCATGTCACACTCTTTCTTTGGGGAGTTACCACTGATAGGTCAGCGCGGCGCTGACGCGGCGCTCGAAGCCTTCGGTGCAGCTTCTGGCCGAACAGCCGGAATAGTATTCCTTGTCGAACAGGTTGCTGACACGCAGCTGGAGCCCAACGCCATCGAACCGCGGATCGCGGGCGCCGAAATCATAGCTCAGGGCAAGGTCGACCAGGGTGAAATCGGGCACGGTGATCGTGTTCGCCGCATCGGCATAGGTCTCGCCGACATAGCGCAGCCCCGCCCCGACGGACGCGCCCTGCAGCGGCCCCTGCCGGACCTCGTAATGCCCCCAGAGCGAGGCCAGATGTTCCGGGCTGCCGGTCGGCCGGTTCCCGCGCGCAACGGGATCCGTACTGCCGGTGACTTCGAGATCGTTGGCGCTGTAGCTCGCCGTCAGCCGGAACGCGGGCGAGATATTGGCACTGGCCGACAGCTCGAGCCCGCGCGAGGTCACCTCTCCGGTCTGGATGCGGTTCAGCGGCTGGTCGGGATCGGCGGTCTGCACATTGGTCTGCCTGAGATGATAAAGCGCGGCCGAAAAGAGCGCATCCATCCCCTCGGGTGCGTATTTGATGCCGATCTCGGCCTGCTTGCCTTCGGTCGGCTTGTAGGCATTGCCATAGAAATCCGTTCCGGCCACGGGCTGGAACGAGGTGCTGTAGCTGGCATAGGGGGCCAGCCTGTTACCCGCCAGCCAGGTCGCGCCGATGCGGTAGGTAAAGGCGTCGTCCTCCTGATGCGTGGAGGTTCCGGTCAGGCGATTGTCGGTATCGATGTCGGACCAGTCCTGCCGGGCACCGAAATCAAGCACCAACCTGTCATCCAGGGTGATCGTGCTTTGCGCATAAATCCCGATATCCTCGCCGGTCTGGTCGGTACTCGCAAAGGGCGTCGTCGCGGAGAAGGGCGCCGAATGAACCGGATCGTAGATGTCGATATCTGCGGCGCTGCCATAGTTGAGGTAATAGTCCTCCTCCGTCTTGCGATAGGACAGGCCGATGACGGAGGTGCCGGTCACGCGCCCCTGCCCCCAATCCGCGCGCAGGTTGATGTCGCTGGCGAAGACATCGCCATCGATGCCGAACTCATAGGCGGTCCGGTTCAGACTGCGCATGTCGGAAGCCAGCGACATCCCGGAAAAGGTCCGGGTCATCAGCTCGTTGCGGGTGTAGCGCGCGCGGGCCTCGAGGCTCCAGACATCCGTGAAGCGATGGCTGAATTCGAGGCCGAGATTGGTCTGCTCGTTGGTGTTCTCGAGCCCGACACCGTCAAGATAGGTATTCCGGGCAATATCGCCATTGGGATTGTCCAGGAGCGTCCCCTGGATCGGCAGGAAGGTGCGCGGCGGCCCGATCTTGTCCTTCGAATAGGACCCGAGAAATGTCAGGCTGGTATCGTCACTCGGAGCCCATGTCAGCGACGGCGCGAGATAGGTGGTATCGTCCGGCACCTGATCATATTGGGTGCCGCTGTCGCGACGCAGCGCAACCAGCCGGCCCCGCAGCGTGTTCTCGGCATCGAGCGGCCCCGAAACATCCAGCCGGGCCTCCGTCTTGTCGAAGCTTCCGAAGGACAGGCCGACTTCCCGCCGCAGCTCGGAGGTGGGGCGCTTGCTGATCGCGTTCATCACCCCGCCGGGCGAATTGGCGCCGTAAAGCACCGAGGCGGGGCCCTGCAGCGTCTCCACCCGCTCCAGCCCGAACGGCTGATAGCGGATAAAGGACTGCTGGGTCGTGGACCTCAGCCCATCCAGCAATGTGCCGGTCGGTCCGACCGCAAACCCGCGCTGGCTGAAATAGTCGAAGCGCTGCGACGCCGCGCCGTTGGACGCGAAGACACCGGGCATGTAGCCCAGCACATCCGTGACCGTCTCGACCCCGCGATCCTCCGTCTCCTGTCGTCCGGCCACGTGAACGGTCTGTGCGGTCTCGAGGATCGGCGTCCCGGTCTTGCCGCCGGTGCTGCTGCTCTGGGCGACATATCCGGTGACCGGCCCATCCTCGCGTTCCGCAAAAAGCAGGATCGGATCGAGGATGACGGCATCGCCATCTCGGGGCGTCCCGGCCGTGGCGAGCACCGGGGCAAGCACCGGTGCGGACAGCGCCGCAATCGTCGTCACATATACCCCGGATTTCCCCCGGATACGCTCAAGGAACGGACGCACCATTTCCAACCCAACCTTAGTTGATAATTTTACTCAGTTTAGCTACTCCCATGGGCAAGACCCGGTCACAACGCCCTGCACTTTCGCTGGCGTGACTGTTTCTTTCGATCCTGACCCCGAAACCGCCCTCGCCGCCGCCACGGGCTCCGAGTTGCGACATGCCTGCCAGCCCCCAGACCTTCCGCCGCCTGTCCGATATCGATCTCGCCCACGGCACCCTGCGCCCCGCCGCCGATGCCGGTTGGGAAACCGAACGGCTTCACCAGGGCCTGAAGGTCATCCTGCTGCAAAGCGGAGAGATTCATTGCAAGCTGCCCGCGCAGCGGCAGCTCCGCTTTGACGTGCCCTGTCTGTGCCTGATCTGGAACCGGGAACCGCATGAGGGGCTGCAACGCTTCGTGCCCGGCACAGAGATCCGACACATCCAGGTCGCGCTTCCGCCCGATACCTTTTCGGGCCGGGACATTCCGGATCAGCTGCAGCAGCCCGGCAACGGTCCGGGCCTGCAATCGCTGCCTCCCTCGCCGGGCATCCTTTCGCTGGCAAACCGTCTGCGGCACTGCGATCTCACAGGGCCGGAGCGAAGCCTCTTTCTGTGCAGCCAGGCGCTGGAATTTGCCGCCAGCGCCCTGTGCATCCTGCAAGAGCGTGTCGGACCCCCGGGACTGCCGCGCCGGCAAAGGCACGAGGATGCGGCCGTGCAGCGGGCCGCTGAGCTGCTGGAGCAGGAACTCGCCGCACCCCCCGGCCTGGCGGAAATGGCGCTTCGTGTCGGGCTCAACCGGCGGAAGCTGTCATCGGGCTTTCAACGGATGTTCGGACAGAACTTTTCCGAATATATCGCGGCTTTGCGACTGGATCGCGCCTATCAGATGCTCGAGACCGGGAACCTGCAGGTGGCACAGGTCGCCTATAATGTCGGCTACACGCCGGCCCATCTTTCGGTGGCATTTCGCAAGCGCTTCGGTATTTCTCCCAAAGAGATGCGCTGCTGAGGCATGGCGGCATCCGCCCCGACAACGTCCTGTGTCGGGAAGAACTGGCTGGCCAGGTGTCTGATCCCGGGTTTTGATGCTGCGATCTGTTCGCAGGAGTGGCTGGCCAGCCCTACACGCCTTGACCATGCCTCGTGCTGCACCGGGCATGACCGACACGCGGTGCGAGCAGAGGTGGGTCCGGTCTTTCGACCTTTTGCGGCCGGGCCGGGCTATGCCATCCGTTGCATGCCAAACGGCGATCTTCAGGGGCGGTGTCCGGCTGCCCCAGGCCTCGTCCGGCGGCCGGGCCCGTCCATCGCGACCTTCCCCTTCGCGTTTTGCAGCATGCCGGAGACGGCGATGCCGGTGAAGTGAGACCCGATCAGCGTTGATATGTCCGGCCTGCCGTATTTCGCCAGCGCATCCATCGTGTTCGACAACCGTCAGTTCGACCGTTTCCCGCCACGTCAGTCCATGACGGCCATGAGGGAGAGAAATCCACGACGCATCGGGATGCAACTGATGCCGGCAGACCAGACCCGATTGGGCCGCGCGATGGACACGTCTATCAAAAGACATGAGTATATCTTGTGCCCAGGGGTCTTGCCCCGCCCCCCTGCACCACCGGCTTCATCAGCCGCCTGACGCGATGACGCCCGCAGTTGCGCCCTTCACCCTGCATGTGGAGGGCCATCCGACACTACCCGTAGCAGGGCGTCTCCGGGAATTGACCGTCGATGATCGCCATGGCGGCAAGGGGCTCGGAGCTTGCACCGCGCGGCTGGTTGCCCGCTTTTCGTCGACAAGACCTGCCGATAGCGGCCGTTCAGCGCTTGATCGAAAGCTGGCCTGTCAACTCTCGATCGTCAAGATCGGCTTGACAGCTCTCACCGCTGCAGATCCGGGCACGCGCCAGTCGAACCGATGAGAAAACCGGTCTCCAGCGGATGCGGGGCCGGGGACCGCTATCCGCCGATATTGTTGAAAAACACCCGCTGCGCCCGAGAAGCCATCTTGGGTTGGAACGTTGTTCTGCACCCGGGCCGAAAATGACTTTTTACAAGTCAGGGTCACGCGCAAGCAGAACCGTTTCCCATGAAATGGCACTCCTTGGATGCTCCAGTGAGTTTTTCAACAGTATCCGCCGGTTGCAAATCCGGCACCCACGCCTAGGGTGACAAGAGATATATGCATCTACTTTATAACGCATTTCGGAAAGGTGGCGCGCCGTTTTGCCCGATGATCCGACCGCCCAAGATCTGAACCGCCCAGGAGTGGCGGGCATTGCTGCCCGCCATGTCGAGCGTCAGCCTCAGGAGCCCCGATGAACATCCTCGTCTTTCAGCATCTCGATGTCGAACACCCCGGCGCGTTCTGGGATGTCTGGACAGAGGCGGGACATGGCTGGCATGCCGTCGAACTCGATGCGGGCGATCCGATCCCCGACATGGCGCCCTTCGATCTGCTGGTCGCGATGGGCGGGCCGCAGGATCTCTGGCAGAAGGATGAGCTGCCCTGGATGCGGGCCGAGCTTGACGCGATCCGCACCTGGGTCGTCGATTGGGGGCGACCGTATCTCGGGATCTGCCTCGGGCATCAGTTGCTGGCCGAGGCCCTGGGCGGCAAGGTCGTCCCGATGACGCACCCCGAGGTCGGCCTGGCCGATGTGATCCGGACCGCCGAAGGCGTTGCCGACCCGCTGCTGGCCGGGCTTCCGCGGCGGATGCAGAGCTTTCAGTGGCATGGCGCCGAGATCGGGACCCTGCCCGAGGGCGCGGTGGTCCTGGCCTCGAATGCCGCCTGTCCGACCCAGGCGATCCGCTGGGGCCGGCACGCCTGGGGCCTGCAATACCATGTCGAGATCACCGAAACGACGGTCGCCGACTGGCAGGCGATCCCCGAATATGCGGCCAGCCTCCGGGCGGCGCTGGGGCCCGAGCGCGCCGGGGGCCTCGGGGCGGAGGTGGCCCCCCATCTGGGGGCCTTCCGCGCCACGGCGAGGCAGCTGAACGACAACCTCCTGTCGGTCCTTGCCGCGACGTCGCGCGACTGACGTGCGGAGGGCCGTTACAGCCGGAAACTCGCGACGAAGCCCGGCACCGCGATCCCGTCGGGCAGCTTCGGGTCGGGAACGGGGGGCCCCGCCTGCAGGCTCAGCGGCACATGCCCGGCCCAGCGCTCGGTTGCCAGATCCCCGGCATCCTCGTCAGGCCGGGCGGCAGCGACCTTGGCCGAGACCTCGTCGAGCCGCATCCGGATCACCTTCGAAGCCTTCCATTCCTGCTCGGTCGGCGGACGGGCATGGTCCCAGAGGCCGGGCGCCAGCTTGTCGATGAAGGCTTTCAGCGCCACGCGCTTGTCCTCGCCCTCCACGGCTTCGGTGCTGCCGAAGGCCATCACCGAGCGGAAGAGCAGGTTGTGGTTGAAGGCCGCGCGCGAGAAGGCGACGCCGTCGAGATGGGTCACGGTCAGGCAGACCGGAACGCCCGAGGCCTGAGCCCGCAGCATCCGGCTGGCGGCCGAGCCGTGCCAGTAGACATGATCGCCGATGCGCCAGGGGCAGGTGGGCGTGACCACCGGCGCGCCGTCGATCAGATAGCCGACATGGGCGACGAGGGCGGCGTCGATGATGGCGTCTATGGTCTCGCGGTCGTAGCGCGCAAGCCAGTGATAGCGTTTGACGCGGGTGCGGTCGCTGGGGGCGGTTTCGGGCATGTCGGATCCTTCGATAAACAGGGTCAGCAATCCTGGCAGGCCAGGGAGAAGGGCAGTTCGGCCAGGCGCGGCACCGGGTACGACGCGGGCACCGATGCCACCGCGCGCAAGGCCGCCACATGGACGGCGGGCAGGCCGCGCAATGCGGCGCCGTCGGCGATCCGGCCGAGATATTCGCGGCTGGGCGGCCGGGGTGCGCGGCGTTCGGTCTTCATCAGCATCACCGCCGCGACCCGGCTGCCATCTTCGGCGAGCACCTCGGCCGGGTGGTGGAAGTAGATGCCGGTGCCGTTCAGCCTGACACCCCGCGCGGCCTCCAGCGCATCCGCGTCGCGCGGGGACATTCGGTAAAGAACACCCGGCAGCGCGGCGCCGGGGTCGGCCACCGCCGCCTCCTCGGCCCCGTCCCAGACGCGGGAATGGCCGAAAAAGCCGATCCGGGAACCGGGCAGGCTGGCGCGGGCGACAAGCTCGGCGCCGGGGCACATCCGGGCGATCTCATCGGGATGAAGCTCGATGCCATAGGCGAAGTGCAGCACGTGAACGCTCCGTCCGGGGCGTTTGGCGGGTTTGGGGAGCTGGATCATGGCGCGGGGCTGTCCCTGGGGGTGACGGTCACGAAAAGCGCGCCCTCGCGGGGCTCTTCGGCGCAGACAAGGTCGCGCTCGGCCAGACTGCGCCGGAACCAGCGCGGCAGATGATCCATCCGGACCACGAGCGGGCGGAACGGTGCCTCGGCCAGCAAGGGTCCGAGCACGGTCATCGAGTTGCGCCGCCGGTCCTCGGCCAGCGCTGCGGCGAGGTCGAGAAACCGGGTGCCGTCGGCGCGGTCCTGGACCGGGACAGGGGGCGGGGCCGCGTCGGGGACGCTGCCCGGGCCGCAACTGCCGCAGCCCCCGGCCGGAACGCTGTCACAGGCGCAGGTCTCGGTTGCGATCCGGTCCTCGCCCTCGGCCACCGCGGCAAGCTGGCCGTCGAGCGGCCCCTCTGACTTCCAGACGTGAAAGCCCAGCTGGTCCTGGAGATAGGAATAGGCAAAGCCGCGCACCTCGGCCGACAGCAGCACCCGACAGGGCGCGATTTCCTCGGCCAGCCTGCCAAGCGCCCAGCGCAGACCCGCCACGCCCTCTTCGCGGGGCAGGCGGAACGGGAACTCGCTGCTCAGCGCCCAGCCGGTGCCGGTGCCCTGATAGATCCGGAGGCACCCGGGCTCGTGCAGGCCGAGGGGCCGGCCACTGTCATCGACATGAACGGCAATCTGCATGGGATCTCTCCTGTTGGGGGGGGGCGCCGGGCCGCAGGAGCGCCCCGGCAGGGGACGTGCGGTCGCTGCTCACCACACGTTGAGGATCCATTCCTTGCGCTTCTTCACCTCCATGTCGGCGAAGAGCGTGTTGGCAATCTGCTCGGCCAGGAAGGTGGCGCCCGCATAGCCCAGCACCGGATGGCGATACATGCCGGCGCGGTCATAGGTGGGGAAGCCCACGCGGACCATTGGAATGCCATGGTCGATCGAGATGAAGCGGCCCTTGGAATGGCCGAGGATCAGGTCGAGCCCGAGCCCCCTGTTCCTGATCCGGTCCTCGAGATCCCAGAAATCGGCATTGGTGACGATTTCCAGATCGGGCGCGCTTTCCTGCAGCGCCAGCACCCGCGGATCCTTCACATAGCCCGAATTGTCGTCGCCCAGCAGCAGAAGCCGCGGCGTCATCCCGAGATCGAGACAGAACTCGGTCAGGCCGATGGCCAGATCGGGATTGGCATAGATCGCGACCCGCTTGTCGGCGAGGAACATGTGTCCCAGATCGGCGATGGCATCGAGCGCGATGCCGCGTTCCTCCACCAGGCTTTGCGGGATCGGCTTGCCGGTCACCTCGCTGACCGATTTCAGGAAGGCGTCGGTGTTGCGAATGCCGACGGGCGTCGGGCCGATCACCGAAGGCACCTTGAACTTCTTCCTCAGATAGTCGGCAGCCTTCGCCCCCTCGTAGCGGTTAAGCGCGAGGGTGGCCTTGGCATTGGCGGTGTCGCGCAGCGTCTCGACGGTGGTGTTGCCATGGGACTGGCGGCTCAGGTCCGGCATCAGCGGGCTGTCGAAGCTCTCGATCTCGAACAGGACATTGGCCTCGACCTCCATCTCGGCCAGCAGATGCTTGAGCGCCGTGACATCGCCGGGGTTCACCCAGCCGGTCAGCAGGTTGATCCTGTCCGAGGGCGCGCCCTTCTCGGCGAAGCGCTTGACGAAGTCGTGGACCGCGCGGTCGTAGCCGGTGATCATCGAGCCCACGAAGCTCGGGCAATGGATCGTCAGCAGATGCACCTCGCGGCCGGGGAACTTCTCGGGCAGCAATTCCTCCTCGAGCTTGTAAAGCAGCCCGTCGACATCGTCGCCGATCACCTCGGTCGAGCAGGTGGTGATGATCGGCACCACCTTCACCTCGGGATAGCGCGTCAGCAGCACCTCTACCGCGGTTTCCACCCGGTCGAGCGCGCCGAAGACCGCGCCGTCCTCATGGACCGACGAGGACGCGATCTCGAAGCTCTCCTTGAGATGCTGCGAGATCAGCAGCCGGACGAACATCACGCAGCCCTGGCCGCCATGGACGATGCCGATGCAGTCCCTGATCCCGATCGCGGCGAACTGGGCACCGGCGGGCTGGCAGGTGAAGATCGGGTTGATGACCCCGTCCCGCTCCTTCTGAACGATCTGACATGTCATGGGAGTGATCCTTTCAGTAATGGGGAACGGTCAGCTCTTCGTTGAGCGAGCCGTGAACGGTGAGGTGGTCGATCTTTTCGTGCAGCGCCGTCATCAGGGTGCGGATCTCGTCCTTGGACAGATCGTCGATCCAGGGAAAGCGGGTGCGGAAAGCGCGGGCCAGCATCACCGCGTCGACCCAGTAACAGCGGTCGAGCGCGGTCTCGTGCACCGGCTCCTCGCCGCAGAGGATCTGGCAGGTCTGGCCGAGGATGCCCGCGCTTTGCCTGAGCCGGTCCCAGCCGCGCGAGTTGAACTGCCACAGGCAGGTCTTCATGATGTAATCGACCAAGGGGTCGAGGCGTTCGTTCAGCGTCTCCATTTCGGGGGTCCTCACTCGGCCGGGGTCGCGGCGGCGCGCTGCGCGGCCTGCTCGGCGGCATGGGCCTGATTGCGGGCCCGGATATCGGCGATCATGTCGTATTTGCCGGTATATTGGTGCAGGCGGGTGTCCTGTCTCACCGCCTCCGGCAGGTCCGGATCCGACAGCATGGTGGCGGTGCGGAAACCCGGGGCGATCGCGGCATCAGGGGCCGAGATATCCAGCCGGGCCAGCTGACGCATCGGCGAATAGATCGCGTTATAGATGTCGCGGGCGAAGCGCACCCAGCCCTCGTAGCCTTTCCAGGGCCCGTTGTGATAGGCATGGGCGTTCAGATACGGCACGCCCTGTTTCTTGACGAATTCGCCGGGCCGCTTGCCGGTGAGGATGATGTCGGGTTGCAGCATCCGGATCGCCTCGACCGATTCCAGCTCGTTCGGATCGTCGATGGCCAGCGCCCCCTCGGAACAGCGCGAGACGCCCTTCTCCATATCGCCCTGATGCCCGAACTTGGTGTAGACCGAGACGACCTGAAGGCCCATTTCCTCCTCGATCACATGCGCCCAGTGCCAGAGCTTGGAGCCGCCGGGCCAGAGGCAGACCTTCTTGCCTGCCAACCGCTCACGGTACCAGTCGAGCTGGGGTTTCCACCTGGCGTATTCTTCCCCGATGATCTTCTCGGCGCGGTCCTCGATACCGAAGAACAGCCCGATCTTGCGCAGCGAATCCGACAGCGGGCCAAAGCCGAACCCGTCGATGTCGAGCCGGGGGATGCCGTAGCGCACGCGCAGCTCGTCGCAGATATATTCGGCCGACCGCGCGCATTCGAGCACGTTCAGATGCGCCCGGTGCATCATCCGAAGCCCGTCATAGGTGCCGTTGCCGGTGAAGGTCGACAGCACCTGGATGCCCATCCGGTTGAAGAAGTCGATCATGACTTCCTGGTCGCCCTGGATGTTGTATTCGCCCACATAATTGATGACATGCTCGCCCAGATGCTCGGGCTCGAGGGTGCCGACCTTCTGGTTCAGCCAGGCGATGTTGATCTTGTGGTGACCGCCCGATTGCGACGGACCGGCAAAGCCCGGCGAGTTGCAGACGAAGATGTCGACATCGCCGCGCTCGTCCATCACCTCCTTGGCGATGGCGTCGATATCGTCGCCGATCAGCGCGGTGGCGCAGGTCTGGTAGATCGTCATGCGCTTGATCGCCGGGAAGGCGTCGAAGGCCTCGTGCATCGATGTCTTCAGAAGCCCCTCGGCGCCGAAGACGACGTGCTTTTCCTTCACATCGGTGGCGAAGGTGTATTTCAGCTGAAAGTTGTCGTTGTCCGAGATATAGCGCTTGGTCTGCCAGGTATCGTAGGTGCAGCCGACAGGGCCGTGGCTGAGATGGATCACGTCCTTCATCGGCGTGCCGATCACGTGCTTGGCGCCGCAATAGGCACAGCCGCGTTCGGAAATCGTGCCGGGGATGGTGTTCAGATAGCCCTTGGGCAGGCAGGAGGTCAGATCCTCGCCCGGGGCCTTGACGACGGCATGCTGCCTGCGCTCGGGGATGCACTTGCTGACTTCGAATTCATGATAGGGCATTGGCCGGTCTCCATGGGGGTGGGGGCGCCGGTCGCGGGACGGCGCGGGGGCTCGGGGCGGGCCGCGCGGGCCACGGGGCCTGCGCGGGTCCGGGGCGCTCCGGGAGGCTCCGGCTCAGTCGACGAGGCCGTATTTCACGACCATCGCCTCGAGCTCGTCCATCGCCAGCGGCTTCGGGATCACGAAGTCGTCGTTCTCGAGGATCTTCGCGCCGAGCGTCTTGTATTCCTGGGCCTGGTTGGCCTCGGGCTGGAACTCGGTGACGGTCTGCTTGTTGAACTCGGCCTTCTGCACGATGTTGTCGCGCGGCACGAAATGGATCATCCTGGTGCCGATGGCCTCGGTGAACTCGGCCAGGAATTCCTTCTCGCCATCCACGTTGCGACTGTTGCAGATGATGCCGCCGAGGCGCACGCCCGACTGGCGGGCATATTTGGTCAGGCCCTTGCAGATGTTGTTGGCGGCATAGATCGCCATCATCTCGCCCGAGGCCACGATATAGACCTCTTCGGCCTTGCCGTCCCGGATCGGCATGGCGAAGCCGCCGCAGACCACGTCGCCAAGCACGTCGAAGAAGACGAAATCCAGATCCTCGGAATAGGCCTCGTTCTCTTCCATCAGGTCGATTGCGGTGATGACGCCGCGCCCGGCACAGCCGACGCCCGGCTCGGGGCCGCCGGATTCGACGCAGCGGATGTCCTTGAAGCCGGTCTTGACCACCTTGTCGACGGTCACCTTCTCGGCGCCCTCGATGCGCAGCGTGTCCATCACCGTCTGCTGCGGCAGCCCGCCGAGGATCAGCCGGGTCGAGTCGGCCTTGGGGTCGCAGCCATGGATGAAGACGTTCTGGTCGTGGAAATAGGCCAGCGCGGCCGCCGTGTTCTGGGTGGTCGTCGACTTGCCGATGCCGCCCTTGCCATAGATGGCGATCTTGCGGGTCATGGAATGCTCCTTCGTTTCGGGGTCCAGATCGGGAAGGGGCTGGGTCTCGTGCCCCCTTGCCGGATCTACAGCAGGTCCCGTGCCAAGCCCGGAATGCCCCCGGATTTCATCGGGATCGGCTGCCTTGTGCCTTGTAACAAAATGGTTTTCTCAGGTGCGGTGGCAGCTTCGCAGGCGCTCGGAGCGCCCGGACTGCGGTCCGTTCCGCGCACCGATCGGTAAACGCGCACCGATATGTAAATCATCTGCCGAACGGCTGCGCGCTGTCGCCCCGCCCGGTAGGGTCGAAGGGGTACCGGAACGGCAAAAGCCGCCCGGGGAGGGCGGCGCGGGATCGACAGATGTCGGTGTCAGCTGCGGGGCGGCAGGGCCCGGGGGCGGAAGGCCCTGGCGTCGATGCCGTGCCGCTCCATCCGCGTGCCCAGCATCCGGCGACTGATCTGCAGAAGCCCGGCGGCGCGGCCGATATTGCCTTCGGTCGTCTTCATCGCCTCGACGATCATCTCGTGTTCGACCGTCCGCACCCTGTCATCGAGCCCTACCCCCAGCCGGGTGCCGCTTTCCGACGGCGTCTGGAGCGAGGGCGGCAGGTTCCAGGCATGGATCACCTCGTCATCCGACAGGATCACCGCCCGTTCGATCGCGTTCTCCAGCTCGCGCACATTGCCGGGCCAGTGATAGCTCATCAGCATGTTCAGTGCGGGCGTCGAGATGCGCTTGACGCTCTTGCCCATCGCGGCACATGCCCGGGCGACGAAATGATCGGCCAGCAGGATCACGTCGCTGCCGCGTTCGCGCAGCGGCGGCACGGTGACGGGCACCACGTTCAGCCGGTAGAACAGGTCTTCGCGGAAGAGCCCCTCCGCCACCATCTGCGGCAGATCGCGATTGGTCGCCGCGATGATCCGGACATCGACCTCGACCGCCCGGCTGCTGCCGACGCGCTCGACCATCCGGTCCTGCAGCACCCGCAACAGCTTGGCCTGCACCGCAGGACTCAGCTCGCCCAGTTCGTCGAGAAAGATCGTGCCGCCATCGGCACGTTCGAAACTGCCCTTGCGCTGGGCGGTGGCGCCAGTGAAGGCGCCCTTCTCATGGCCGAAAAGCTGGCTCTCGGCCAGCGCCTCGGGGATCGCGGCACAGTTGAAGCGGAGGAAGGGTCCTTCGGCGCGGTCCGAGGAATAATGGATGGCGCTTGCGACCAGTTCCTTGCCGACGCCGCTTTCGCCCAGGATCAGCACGGTCGCGCGCGTCTTCGAGACCTTGCCGATCAACGCATAGACATCGGCCATCATCGCCTTCGAATTGCCGATGATGTTCGTTGGCCGGAAGCGCTCTTTCAACGCGTCCTTCAGCTCGCGGTTCTGACGTTCCAGCTCCAGCCGCTCGACATTGGCAATCAGGTGAAGTTCGACCGCGGGCGCGATCATCAGCGCGATGGCGGCCAGGAATTCGGCGTCCTGTTTCAGCAGGCGCCGGCTGACATAGCACCGCTCGCCCGCAATCGCGCCCAGGACCTTGCGGCCCAGCATGATCGGCACGCAGACGAAGGCCGACTTGCGCCGGGTCTCGCCCGCATGAGCGCCGGTCCGGTCGAGGAAATCGGGGCTCTCATGCAGGCGCGGGGCAATGATGACCTTGCCGCTTTCCACCACCTTGCCGGTGATGCCCTCGCCCAGCGCATAGACGCCCCGGCGTTCCTCCTCATCGGTCAGGCCGAAGCTGTCATGGATGAACACCCGCCCCCGGCGGCGGTCGAGCAACGAGACGGCGCCCCGGTCCATCCGCATCCCGGTCCGCATGACGTCGAGGATCATGCCCAGCGGCGCCGAAAGATCGGTGGCGTTCGAGATGGCGTGGTTGAGCCGGTAGAGCGTCGGCAACAGGTTGACCCGGCATTCCCCCGAATGGCACTGGGTGAATTCCTCGTCCGGGCTCACCGCCCCCAGATCGAACAGGTTTTCCGCATCCTCGCCAGGCATCCGCGCGCCTCGTTATGTATATTATGCACATAACGATATCCGGGCTCCCTTGCGCCGGAAATCGGCCGGGAACGCGGGATCGGTCCGCAGAAGACGCTGCCCGCACAGGAATTACGCACCCAAAGCGCAGCGGCGCCCGCGGCGGAAGCCATCCGGGAAGGGTCGACGCGCGGCATCATGCCAGGAGCACGGCCGCGCAGTGCAGATCAGCGGAGGTCCGCGAGGCCGGGATCGACATCTCGGCGGAGGGGGACGCGCTGGCCGAGAATGCCCATCGCGCCGCGCAGCACCACCTCGATCCGTTCCGGACGTTCAAGACGCTGCGTGACCAAGACCTCACCAAGGAGGAGATCAGGCGAATGCCGTCATCCACGTACTGCCGTCCGCAACGTCTGTCAGAGATCAGCCCAGAAGCATCAGGCGAACCCTCTGCCTCCTGACAGCCCTTGCGCAGACCCGTGCTTTCGTTTGCGCATTCATCCGCTTTCTCTGCCCCTCTCGGCGAAACCCATGAATACGGAAAAATCTTGCCGATAATGATGCCCCATTCGATGAAACTTCTCCTATTGCGCCAGTGAGAGGCTGGCCCGCCAGTCCCAGCACGGGAAATCCGCCGCCCCGAAGGGGCGCCGCAGCCAGGGCTTGTTCCGGAAAGCGCTGAAGGGGGTTACCGCGCGGCTCCAACGCCGGATTGGGGCCGCGCCAGGAAGTCAGACCTATCGGACAGGGGTCTTCAGCGCCCGGATAAGGTTGCAATGTCGGAACGCGTCAGCGCAGCAGTTCAAGCAGCTTCAGCGACAGGTCCGGAAAGGCCGCGACCGCCGCGAGCCCCAGCAGGCTGGTCAGCAGGAAGGGCGCCGCGCCGCGGGCGATCTGCTCGATCGAGAGCTTTGTCACATTGGCCGCCACATAGAGATTGATGCCGACCGGCGGAGTAAACAGCCCGATGGCGAGGTTGACCATCACCACCACGCCGAACCAGACCGGGTCCCAGCCCATCTCACGCATCACCGGCAGGAAGATCGGCAGCGAGATGAACATCACCGTGATCGCATCCATGAACATGCCCGCGACCAGCAGGATCACCATGATCGCCAGCAGGATCACCCATTGGTTGTCGCTCAGCCCCAGCAGCGCGCCGGAATAGGTTCCGACCAGATCCTCGACCGTCACCACCCAGCCGAAGATCCCGGCATAGGCCACGACCAGCATCACCACCGCCGAGGAGGCCGCGGCATCGGAAAGCGCCTCGTACAGCCCCCGGAGCGTGAGGGTCCCGTAGGCGAAGGCCCCCACCCCAAGCGCATAGACCGTAGCGACAAGGGCGGCCTCGGTCGGTGTGAAGATCCCCGAATAGATGCCGCCCAGAATGACCAGAGGCGTCAGCAGCCCCCAGAACGCCTCGCGGAACGCCGCCGCCAGCCGCGTCCAATAGGGCAGATCCGCATGCGGTGCGGGGCTCAGCGCGTCAAGCGCCGCCCGCCCGGCGCCACGCCGCGCGGCGAAGGGCAGCGTCGCCAGCATCACCAGCCCCATGAACAGCCCCGGCACCACGGCCGCGAGGAAAAGCTGCGAGATCGAGGTCTCGGCGATCACGCCATAGATCACGAGCCCGATCGAGGGCGGAATGACGATGGACAGCGCGGCCCCGGTGCAGACCAGCCCCGCCGCAGAGGCGCGGGAATAGCCGTCTTCCTCCATGCCCTTGACGATCATCGGCCCGATGGCCGCGACCGAGGCCGGGCCCGAGCCGCTGACCGCGCCCCAGAACAGGCAGACCACGGTGCCCACCACGCCCATGCCGCCCGGCATCGAGCCGATCAGCACCCGGAAGAAGCGGATCATCCGCTCAGCAATGCCCAGCGTGCCCATCAGCGTGCCCGCGAGGATGAAGAACGGGATCGCCAGCAGCGAGAACTTGGTCACCCCCGCCACGATCAGATCGCCCGCGAGATCGAAGCCGAAACCGATCTGTCCCATCGCATAGAAGGCCGAGAGCCCCAGCGCGAAGGCCACCGGCACCCGAAGCGCCATCAGCAGGAAGAACAGGATCACCATTTCGGTGCCCGCGCCGAGGCCGGGGATCAGATCAGGCATGGGGCGCCTCCGGCGGCGGATCGGCCGGGGCGCGGCCCAGCACCTCGCGGACATGTTGCAGATAGCGGATCAGGATCAGACCGAAGCCGAAGGGCACCGCCGCCTGATAATACCAGGCCGGGATGCCCAGCGCATAGGAGCGCATCCCGTTGCCCCGAAGCGTGACCAGCACATCCCAGGACACCCAGGCCGAAAGCCCCAGCAGCAGCGCCGACAGCCCTGCTGCCAGCCCGAAAAGCGGCTTGCGCAGCGGGCGCGGCAGCAGGTCCTGGACCAGCGTGACCGCCAGATGCTCGCCCCGCCGCGCGGCGATGGCCGCGCCGAAGACGGTCAGCAGAAGAAAGCCGTTGGTCAGCAGCTCTTCGCTGGCGGCCAGCGAGTAATTGGTGCCGTAGCGCACCACCACATTGGCAAAGCCGATCGCGGTCATGCCGAGGAACAGCAGGGCACAGACGATCTTCTCGGCCTCTCGAAGAAGGAAGCGCATGGGCGGGCCTACCGGCTCTTTTGCAGGGGGCAGGCGCCGGGCCGGAGCCTGCCCTCGGGCGGCCCGGCCCGGCGCGCCAGGGGTCAGTTGGTGCCGGCGATGGCCGACTGGAAGGCCTCGACGATCTCGGGGCCGACCTTCTCGGACCATTTGTCGAAGGCGGGCCTGGTCGCGGCACGGAAGGCCGCAAGCTCTTCGGGGGTTGGCTCATAGACCTCCATGCCCGCCTCGCGCAGGAAGTCGATGCCTGCGGCGGTCGCCTCGCGCGAGATCTGGCGTTGCCAGGCCATCGCCTCGACCGCAGCCTTGCGCATCTTCTCCTGGGTCTCGGCATCGAGGCTGTCCCATTTCGACTGCGAGACGCCGAGGAAGACCGGATCATAGGAATAATGCCAGGCGGTCAGGTATTTCTGCATCTCGTAGACCTGCTGCGGGATGATCACCGCGCCGATCGGGTTTTCCTGGCCGTCGACCACGCCCTGTTGCAGCGCGGTCAGGGTCTCGGACCATTGCATCTGGGTCGGGTTGGCGCCGAGCGCATTCATAACGTCGATATACATCGGCCCCGACACCCGCATGTTGAGGCCCTGCATGTCCTCGGGGGCTTTCACCGGGCGCACGCTGTTGGTCAGCTCGCGGAAGCCGTTCTCGCCCCAGGCCAGCACCACGATGCCCTTGTCCAGGAGGATCTTCGACATCATCTCGCCGGGCGCGCCCTGGGTGGTGGCATCGACCTCGTCATAGGAGCTGTAGAGATAGGGCAGCGAGAAGACCGCCATCTCGGGCACCAGTGGCGTGACGTTGATCGCCGAGGTGACGACAAGATCCAGCGCGCCGCGGCCCACCATCTCGGTCATCTTCATCTGGTCGCCGCCCGCAAGCTGGGCATTGGGGAAGACCCGGACCTTCAGATCGCCATCGGTCGCCTCGGCCAGCAGTTCGCCGAATTTCTCGGCGCCCTTGTGCCAGGTCGTGGTGTCGCCGACATTATGCGACAGCCGCAGGGTCTCGGCAGAGGCCGTCCCCAGCATCATCGCCCCCGCGATCAGCGCGGCCAGCGCGCCGCCTCCCAGTCGAACCGCTTTCATCCGTTTCCTCCGTCTTTCGCCCGCCCGTCCGGGGCAGTGTCCCTTGGCGGACCGGTCTTGCCCGCGGGCCATATCAAGACCAGAACCGGGCGCCCGGCACAAGCCGAGAAGCCCCCTGCCCGGCAACAAGATCGCCCGAAGACACCCACCCGACGAAACAATACTGCGCAACCACAACCTCACGACGCAAGGATCGCTTTCTCTCGCCCCCCGTGATCGCGGCACGGCCCCGACCGGCGCCGCGATGCGCCGCCGAGGCCACAAGGGCAGAAGATCCCGCGACCGCATCCCGCCGGTCCCTCCGGATAGCGGCAGAACGTGGCCCTGAGGCAGGAAGCGCGCGTCCGGCGAAGGGCAGGAGATCGGGCCCGAGGCCGGTCGCCGCAACACCACTCGCCCCCGACCCCGACTGCCGACGAAACTGCCGGGGCACAGGAGACCGCCCAGCGGCCGGACGGAAATTCCACCCTTGTGATGATCCGGGCCCTCGGGGCGGCACCGAGGGTCTGAAACCGCCCTTCCCGCCGGTCAGCCCGCCGCAGCGGCCAGCACGGCGTCGGTGTCGCGGGCTTCGGGAAGGCTCGACTGGCTGCCGATCCGGGTGCAGGCGATGGCCGCCGCCGCCGCCGCCCGGCGCAGCGCTGCTCCGGGCGTCTCGCCGCGATCCAGAGCCGCCGCGAAGACGCCCACGAAACAGTCCCCGGCGGCGGTCGTGTCCTTCGGTGTGCAGGGCATCGCCGGGATCGAAATCTCCTGCCCCTGCCAGCACAGTTCGGCCCCCTCGCCGCCCAGCGTGCGCAGGATGCCGGCGCCCGAGGCGGCGGCCAGAGCGCGCGGATCGGGCGCGCAGCCCAGCCAGCCCGCCATCGCCTCGGCTTCGTCCTCGTTGACGACGATCAGATCGCAAAGCCCCAGCAGCTCGGCGTCGAGGCGACCGGCCGGGGCGAGGTTCAGGATACAGAGTGCGTCGGTGCTCCGGCAGCGCCGGATCAGCCGGGCGATCTCGGCCGGGTCGTTCTCCATCTGCAAAAGCAGGACCGAGGCCCGGTCCAGAAGCGCGTCCTCGACGCTGTCGGCAGAGGCTGCCAGATTGGCGCCGCCCGCCACCACGATCTCGTTCCGGCCACAGGCATCGCGGTGGATCGCGGCGCAGCCGGTGGGCGCCTCAAGCCGGGCCACGCGCGTCAGATCGACCCGGCCCTTCAGCCCCTCCAGCGCGACCTCGGCCAGCGCGTCCTGTCCGACCGCCCCAGCCATCGCCACCTCGGCGCCGTCAAGCGCGGCCGCCAGCGCCTGATTGGCACCCTTGCCGCCCGCCTCGGTGGTGAAGCTCTTCGCCATCAGGGTCTGGCCGGGCTGCGGCAGCGTCTCGACCGCAAAGATCAGGTCGGCATTCAGAGAACCGAAGGTGACGATCATGCGACGGCCTCGCTTTCATGGATCTGAACGAAATGCCCCTCTCCGACCTCGCGGTAAAGCCGTTTCGGCGCCACGTAACCGGCCGGGCGATAGGGGCTCCGGATCTCGTCGCCCGCCACTACCCGGCGGCTGCGGCGCGACGGGTCGGCCACCGGCACCGCGGCGATCAGCTTGCGGGTATAGGGGTGCTGCGGGGTCTCGAAGACAGCCGCACGCGGGCCGATCTCGACGATCTCGCCCAGGTACATCACCGCGACCCGGTGGCTGATGCGCTCGACCACCGCCATGTCATGGCTGATGAAGAGATAGCCGAGCCCGTAGCGCTCCTGCAGATCGAGCATCAGGTTGATGACCTGCGCCTTCACCGACACGTCCAGCGCCGAGACGGATTCATCGGCGACGATCAGTTTCGGTTCCAGCGCCAGCGCCCGGGCGATGCAGATCCGCTGACGCTGGCCGCCCGAGAATTCATGCGGGAAGCGTTGCAGCATCTCGCCCGACAGCCCGACCCGCTCCAGCAGGTCGGCCACCCGCGCCGGCGCCTCGCGGCGCGAGACGAGCCCGTGCACGATCATCGGTTCGGCAATGGCCTCGCCGATGCGGATGCGCGGATTGAGGCTTTCGAACGGGTCCTGAAAGATCATCTGCACGTCGCGGCGGATCTTCGTCAGCTCCGAATGCCCGGCCCCGCGCACGTCATGCCCGTCCATCGCGATGCTGCCGCCCGAGGGGTCCTCGAGCCGGATCAGCGACCGGCCGGTGGTCGACTTGCCGCAGCCGCTTTCGCCCACCAGAGACAGGGTCTCGCCCTGACGCAGCGCGAACGAGATGTCCTCGACGGCGTGGATCCGGCCGACGACCCGGCGCAGGATCCCCTTGCGGACCGGGAAGCGGGTCACGAGATTGTCGACCTTCAGCACCGGCGGTTCATTCACGCGCACGGTATCGGCGGTGGGCGGCGGCGGCGCGATCTCGCCCGTCGCCATGTCGACCCGCGGAAAGCGCAGCGGCCGGTCCTGGCCCGCCATGGCGCCAAGCTGCGGCACGGCGGACAGGAGCGCGCGGGAATAAGGGTGCTTCGCCTCGCGGAAGATCGCCTCGGTCGTGGCCTTCTCGACCACCTCGCCGCGATACATCACGACGGTCCGGTCCGAGATCTCGGCCACCACGCCCATGTCATGGGTGATGAAGAGGACCGACATGCCCTCTTCCTCCTGCAGGGTCTTGATCAGCTCGAGGATCTGGGCCTGGATCGTGACGTCGAGCGCGGTGGTCGGCTCGTCGGCGATCAGGAGCCGGGGCGAACAGGCCAGTGCGATGGCGATCACCACGCGCTGGCGCATGCCGCCCGAGAAATTCATCGGATACTCGCCCAGCCGCGCCGCCGCCGAGGGGATGCGCACCCGGTCCAGAAGCCGCACCGCCTCGGCCTCGGCCGCGGCGCCGTCCAGCCCGCGATGCCGGCGCAGTACCTCGGTGATCTGATCGCCGATCCTCAGCACCGGGTTCAGCGAGGTCATCGGTTCCTGGAAGATCATGCCGATCCGGTTGCCCCGGATCGCCTGCATGTGATCGAGCGGCATCGCCAGCAGGTCCTGCCCCTCGAAGACGATCCGGCCTTCGGTGCGGGAATTGGCGGGCGACAGCAGTCGCATGATCGACATAGCGGTCACGCTCTTGCCAGAACCCGACTCGCCCACCACGGCCACCGTCTCCTGCGGGCCGATATCGAAGCTGACGCCCTCGACGACATTGCGCCACTGGCCCTCGACACGGAAGGCCGCGCTCAGCGCCTCGACGGAAAGAACGGGGGTCTCCATCGCTCAGCCCTCCCTGCGGGGGTTCAGGATGTCTCGCAGCGAGTCGCCGATCAGGTTGATCGAGACGATCAGCACCAACAGCGCGAGACCGGGGAAGAAGCTGATCCAGTAATCGCCCGACAGCAGGTATTCATAGCCGTTCGAGACCAGCAGCCCCAGCGAGGGCTCGGTCACCGGCAGGCCGATGCCGAGAAAGCTCAGCGTGGCTTCCAGCATGATCGCATAGGCCACGCGCATGGTGGCGACGACGATCAGCGGCGGCAGGCAGTTCGGCAGGATGTGGCGGAACAGGATCCGCCGGTCGGGCAGCGCCATCGAGCGCGCGGCATCGACATAGGCGCGCTTGCGCTCGACCAGGGCCGAGCCGCGGATCGTGCGCGCGTAATAGGCCCATTGGGTGACGACGAGCGCGAGGATGATCTTGTCGACCCCCTGCCCGAGGATCGCGAGGAAGATCAGCGCGATCAGGATCGCCGGAAAGCTGAGCTGGATATCGACGATCCGCATCAGGAAGGCGTCGGTCCGCCCGCCCGCATAGGCGCTGAACAGCCCCACCGAGGCGCCGATCACCAGCGCGATGGCCGCACTGGCCAGACCGACGAGAATGCTGGTCCGGAGCCCGAACAGGATCGCGCTGAACAGATCGCGGCCCTGATCGTCGGTGCCGAGCAGATAGGTCATGCCGGTCATGCTTTGCGAGCCCGGGCCGAGGCGGCCATCCATGATGTCGAGCTGGGCGAGATCATAGGGGTCCTGCGGCGCGATCAGCGGCGCGAAGACCGCCCCGATCACCAGCAGCGTGAGGATCACGAGCCCGGTCAGCGCCAGCGGGTCGCGCAGAAGCCTGGCCATGGTCTGGCGAAACGGCGAGGCCGAGGCGGGCGGCACGGCCGCCGTGGCAGCGGCATGGACGGACCGGGGGGTATCGGACGGGGCGGTCATCTCAGTTGCCCTCCAGCCGGACACGCGGATCGACAAGCGAATACAGAATGTCGACGGTGAGGTTTATGAGGCTGAACATGACCACCGTGATCATCAGGTAGGCCAGGATCACCGGCCGGTCGAGCACGGCGATCGAATCGATGATCAGCTTGCCCATGCCGGGCCAGGCGAAGATCGTCTCGGTCACCACCGCGAAGGCGATCAGCGAGCCGAGTTCCAGCCCGATCACGGTGATCAGCGGAATGAGCGTGTTCTTCAGCACATGGATGCGGACGATGCGTCCCTCGGGCAGGCCCTTGGCGCGGGCGAAGCGCACGAAGTCGAGCTGCATGGTCTCGAGCACGCCCGCCCGGGTGATGCGGATCACCAGCGAGATCTTGAACAGCGCGAGGTTGAAGGCCGGCAGCGCGATATGTGCCAGACCGTCGAGGGTGAACAGGCTCAGCGGCACGCCGAAGACATCGACAGTGTCGCCGCGTCCCGACGAGGGCAGCCAGCCCAGCTGGACCGCGAAGACCATGATCATCACCAGCCCGATCCAGAAGGTCGGCAGCGAGAAACCGAGGATCGAGAAGGCCATGATCGACTTCGCGAGCCCCCCGTTCGGCCTGAGCCCGGCATAGACCCCGAGCGGCAGCCCGATCGCCAGCGCCATGACCAGCGCCGCGGCGGCCAGTTCCAGCGTCGCGGGCATGCGCTGCAGGATCAGATGCAGCGCGGGCTGGTTGTAGACGAAGGAATTGCCCAGATCGCCCGACAGCGCGTTCTTGAGGAAGATCCCGTATTGCACCCAGACCGGCTGATCGAGCCCGAAGGACCGGATCACCTCCAGCCGCTCGGCGGGCGTCGCGGTCGGGCTCAGCAGAACGTCGACCGGATTGCCGACCATGTGCAGCCCGCCGAAGACCAGAACCGACATGACGAACAGCGTCACCACGGTCTGCAGCAACCGGCTGAAGAGATACCCGCTCATTCCGTTTCCTTCTGCGGCGTCGTTCCACGCCTCTCACCATGGGCCGCGATGCGATCGAGGACCAGCGCGATATAGGCGGCCTCGTCGACCCCGGTCATCACCGCCATATGCGGCGAGGGCGCGTTGAAATCGGCAAATGTATGGCCGCTGGTCGCGCCGCCGACCTGAACCCCGATCCGGGCGCTGCGCCCCTTGAACAGATCCGGCTGCACCAGCCAGGCAATGGTCATCGGGTCATGCAGCGGCCCGCCCGGACGGCCGTAGCGCTCGGGGGCGCTGCGGTCGTATTGGGTCAGCAGATTGGCCAGCGCCCGCCCGGCCGCCCCGCCCCGGGCACGGAACTCCGCGATATGCGTGTCGGTGAACAGCGCCTGCGTCGTCACGTCGAGCGGGAACAGCACCAGCGGCACGCCCGAACCGAAGACGATCTCGGCGGCATGCGGGTCGGCATGGATGTTGAACTCGGCCCAGGGGGTGCGGTGGCCGGGCATGGCGATGGCGCCGCCCATGCAAACGATCCGCCGGATGCCGCGCCCCACCTCCGGATGCATCCGGAGCGCCAGCGCGATATTGGTCAGGGGCCCGATGGCACAGATCGTCAGCGGCTCGCCCGCCCTGGCGGCGGCGCGGGTCTTGCGGGCGATGAAGCGCACGGCGTTCTCGGTGGCGGGCGCGACCGGAGCCGCGCCGATCAGCGGCGCGGGAAAGGCGCCGATCGCGGCATATTTGCCGAAGACCTGATCGCGCAACAGCGGCGCGCGTGCGCCTGCCATGACCGGCAGGTCGGTCCGCCCGGTCAGCCCCACGATCCGGCAGGCATTGGTCAGCGCGGCCGAAAGCGTCACATTGCCAGCGACGGCCGAGATCCCCAGCACGTCGAGTTCGGGCGAGCCCAGTGCCATCAGGATCGCGGCCGCGTCATCGACGCCTGGATCGGTATCGATGATGACCGGTATCCGGTTCATGCCGCGGCGCCGGCGCCATAACGCGCCATCAGCCCGAGATAGAGATCGATCACGCCACCGGCATCGACCCCGATCGCGATATCGGCATTGGCGGGACCGCCGGTCTTGCCGAACCAGTCGGCCACCGTCTGGCCGAGGCAGAGCGGGCTCTCGGTCTCGACGAAGACCCGGGCCGGACGCGTCTCGAACAGCTCGGGCGCCAGCAGGAAGGCGGTCACCAGCGGGTCGTGCAGCGGCCCCCCGCGCGAGCCGTAGCGCTGCGGGTCGTTGCGGTCCCAGAACGCCATCAGCCCGGCCACGCTGCGCGAGATCCGGCCGCTGACCTCGGCGAAGCGGGTCACATGATCGGGCCTCAGCATCACCTGATGGGTGGCGTCAAGCCCGAGCACGGTCATCGGCAGCCCGGCCGCGAACACGATGGCGGCGGCATGGGGATCGGCCAGCATGTTGAATTCGGAGGTCAGCGAGCGGTTGCCCGGCTCGCGGAAGGCGCCGCCCATCATCACCACCCGTTCGATGCCCGCGGCGATGTCGGGGGCCAGCCTGAGGGCCAGCGCCAGATCGGTCAGCGGCCCGAGGCAGCACAGCGTGATCTTCGGCCCCTCGCCCCGCACCGCGCGGCCCAGATGGTCGATCAGCGCCTCGACCGCACCGACCGGCTCGGGCCGCTTCAGCGGGTCGGGCAGCAGCGTGTCGCCCAGCCCGCTCTCGCCATGAAACTTGCCATGGATCGGCTCGCGGCAAAGCGGGCGATGGGCGCCGGCATGGACGGGAATATCCTCGCGCCCGCCCAGTTCGCAGATCTGCAGCGCATTGCGCAGCGTGCGTTCGAGCGGCTGGTTGCCGCAGACCGCGAGGATCGCGCGGATATCGAGTTCGGGCGCCGCGAAGGCCCCAAGCAGCGCGATGGCATCGTCAATGCCGGGATCGCAGTCGAAAATCACGGGAAGGGGTGCTGTCATGGAACCGTTCTTCACAGGAGAACCGCCCGGCCGCTCAGAGCGCGCCGATGGCGCCCAGCGCCTCGGCCAGCTCGACCCGCGCCGCCGCATCGAGCGGGGCCTGCGGCGCGACGGGATTGCCGACCTCGAAGCCCTGCAGCTCGAGCGCGGCCTTGATGCAGGCCGCCAGCGAATAGCGCGCGAACAGCTCGTTGATGCGCCAGAGCGAGCGCTGCAGGTCCATAGCGCGCTCCCAGTCGCCCGCCCGGGCGGCCTCGTAAAGCGCGATGCTCTGCTCGGGCACGATGCAGGCCGGGCCCGCCATCCAGCCGACGCCGCCGATCATCATCACGCAGGCCGGGATATGGGCCGAGGCGGCAAAGACCTCGATCCGGCCGCCGCAGCGGTTGAGGATCGACAACAGCCGCCCGGTATTCGAGGAGGCATCCTTGATGTAGCGGATGTTCGGCACCCGGCTGAGCCGGTCGATCACCGGCAGCGTCAGGTCGGAACGCTGGAAATTCGGATTGGTGTACAGCACCACCGGCAGGCCCTCGGCGGCCTCGGCGATGGCGGTGAAATACGCCTCGACGCCCGCCTCGCCGATCGGGAAATAGGCCTCGAGAATGGCAAGGATGCCATCGGCCCCGGCCGCGACCAGGGCGCGGGTCTGCGCCACCGCATCGGCGGTCGAGGTGGAGGCCACGCCCGGCACCACCGGCACCCGTCCCCTGGCCGCGCCGATCACCGCCCGGGCGACCGCAAGGCGCTGATCGTTAGAGAGATAGGCGAATTCGCCGGTGCTGCCCAGCGGCGCGAGCCCGTGCACCCCTGCCCCGATCAGCCGCTCGACCAGAGCCGCCAGAACGTCCTCGCGGACCCCGCCCGAGGCGTCGAGCGGGGAGACCAGATAAGGGAAGACGCCGTGAAAGCCCGGCTCCCTCGGCGCGCTCATTCGGCCGTGACCTCATAGGCGAGGGTGTAGCCGTCGGAGCGGCCCGGATAGCTCAGCCCGTCCTCCAGCGCCCAGGTATTGGCAAGGTAGAAGACCGGAATCACCCCGAGATCGGTCATCGCGATGCGGGTCGCCTTCCGCAGCAGCTCGCGGCGGGTCGCGTCATCGAGGGTCTGGCGCGCCAGCTGCAGCGTCGCGTCGAAATCGGGGTTCGAATAGCGGCCCCGGTTGCCGCGCCCGGCGCTGTCGCCATAGGTCTCCAGAAGCGGCCCCAGGACGCCCGAGGCCTCGCCGGTCTCGACCGCGGCCCCGCCCATGATGAAGCTGAATTCGAGGTTCGAGGCGCGCGAGAAGTAGACGCTGGCGGGCAGGGTCTCGACCGAGGTGTCGATGCCGATCCGGCTGAAGAACTGACCGATGGCCTGGGCCACGCGGCTGTCATTGGGATAGCGGTCGTTCGAGGCGTGGAAGGTCAGCTTGAAGCCGTCGGGATAACCGGCCTCGGCCAGCAGCGCCTTGGCCTTCGCCGGGTCGTAGGGATCGACCTCGATCGTGGGGTCGAAGCCGAAATAGCCCTCGGGCACGAGCTGGCCCGCGGGCACGCCCTGGCCGTCCATGATCCGGTCGACGATGGCCTCGCGGTTTAGGGACAGCGACAGCGCCCGGCGCACACGCGCATCGCGCAGCGGGTTCTTGCCGTCGGGCCCCTTGGCGAAGGGCGAGACCTCGCGGCCCTGATCCATGTGCAGATACATCACCCGGTTGCCCGCGACCGACACGACCTTGAGATCGTCGGCGGATTTCAGGCGGCGGGTATCGGCCGTCGGGATGCTCTCGATCATGTCGACATCGCCCGACAGCATCGCCGCGACCCGGGCACTGTTGTTCTTGTAGACCTTGAAGGTCACGTCTTCCCAGGCGGCGGGGCCGGCCCAGTACGCATCGTTGCGGGCGACCCTGACCTCGCTGTCGGGCACCCAGGACACGAATTTGAACGGCCCGGTGCCGATCACCCCCTTGCCCGCATTCATCTCTTCGGTCGTCACATCCGCATCCTCGGCGGGCAGGATCGCGATCCGGCTGAGATCGTTCGGCAAAAGCGGCGTCGGCGCGGCGGTGGTGATACGCACCGTCATCGGGTCGACCGCCTCGACCGAGGTGATCGCCTTCACATAGGGCATGAAGGAACTCGGGCTGTTCTTCGAGGCCTTCGGCACCCGGTTGAGGCTGGCCACCACATCCTCGGCGGTGAAATCGCTGCCATCGTGGAAGGTCACGCCCTCGCGCAGCCTGAATTCCCAGGTGGTGTCGTCGATCACGCGCCAGGAGACCGCCAGCGCAGGCTGGATCTGCTGCTTGTCGTCCTGGTTGACCAGCCCGTCGAAGATGTTGCGCGCCATGGCGCTGTTCGGACCGACGACATAGAATTGCGGATCCATCGAGGTGGTCGAGGCCGCGAGACCGATGGTCAGCGCCTCTGCCGAAACGAGCGCGGGCAAGACCGCGACACTGGCTGCGAGTAGTGCCGCCGAGGCAAAACGTTTCATCCGGATAGTCCTCCGTATACCAATGGCGACCCGCATCCTCGCTCCGGGCCGACAGAAAATTACCCATTTTGTGAATGGGCATGAAATTGTATTTGGTGTGCTCATCATGCCTCGATGTTATAGGATTGGAAGATCATGCGGTTGCGACAAAGACAGGTCGAAGCGTTCCGAAGCGTGATGATGACCGGCGGCATCACCTCGGCCGCAGCTGCCATGCATGTGACACAACCGGCGGTCAGCCGGCTGATCCGCGATCTGGAGGAGACGATCGGGCTGTCGCTCTTCCAGCGCCGCGGCGCCCGGCTCGACCCGACGCCGGAAGCGTCGCTGCTTTATCGCGAGGTCGAGCGGCTTTATCTCGGGCTCGACCAGATCGCCCAGGCCGCCGAGGACATCCGCGACCACAAGAATATCGTGATCCGGATCGGCACCGTCACCTCGCTGGTGCGGCCCTATCTGCAGCGTGCCATCCGCGATGTGATCGGCGAGCGCCGCGACGTGCCCCTGGTGATCGATGTCGAGAACAGCCGCCATGTCTGGGAGATGGTCGAGAACGCGCAATATGATATCGGCTTCGTCTATGGTCGCCAGCGCATGGACGAGCGCGCCCGGCCGCTGCGCCAGATGGCCGCAGTCGCCGCGGTTCCGCCCAGGCATCCGCTGGCCGCGCGCGCGGTCTGCACCCCGGACGATCTGGCGGGCGAGCGGCTGCTGATCCCGGGACGGAACTCGCCGGCGCGGCTGGCGCTGGACAGCGCGCTGGCCCAGGCCGCCGCCGCTCCGGCCAGCCTGATGGAAAGTTCGATGCTGAACTGCTGCCATTTCGCGGCCGACGGCATGGGCGTGGCCATCGTCGACGAGATCTCGATCCGCGCGGCCCGCGAGAATGCCGGGGCGGCGCTGGTCGCGATCCCGTTCCGGCCCGAGATCGGCGTCGGCTATTACGCGATCCGGCCCCCCGGCGCGCATCGGATCGCCATTCTCGATGCCGTCGTGGCGCATCTCGAGGCCCAGCTGAATGCGCCGGCACAGGTCTGAAAGCGGATGTGCCGGTGCTGCCCGCACGGAAAACCGGTTCCCAGCACCGCGCGACCTCTCTAGGGTCCAAGGGCATGATTTACGTCAAGGATCGCGCCGCGCGGCGATGCGATGCTCGGCGGCAGAACCGGAGGGTCCGAGACCATGTATGCGAATATTCTTGTGCCGGTGGCGGTCGATCACGCGCCCGATCTGGGCGATGTGCTGACAATCGCGCGCCGGCTGCGCAGCGAGAGCGGCACGATCACGGTGCTGACCGTTGCCGAAGCAATCCCGCCCTATGTGGCGCAGTATCTGCCCGAGGGGCAGGAGGAAGCGACCCGCGCGACGATCCGGCAGGAACTGGCCGGCGCGCTGGCCGGCGTGTCCGATATCGAGATCCGCGTGGTCACCGGGCATGCCGGGATTACCATCGTCGATTATGCCGAACGCCACGGCGTCGATCTCATCGTGATGCATTCGCACCGCCCCGACCTGACGGATTATTTCCTCGGCTCGACGGCCGCCCGCGTGGTGCGTCACGCCCCCTGCGCCGTTCACGTCGTACGCTGAGCGTCACCCACCCCAGGAAGATCGGAGACAGACATGCCCCAGATCACTCCCCAGGCCGACCTGCAGACCGTGATCACCACCTTCGATGTGACCCCTGGCACCTGCCAGGACCTGCTCGACGAGTTGCAGAACACCTTCGCCGCGTTCATCTCGAAGCAGCCCGGCTTCATCGGTGCGGCGCTGCATGTGAACGACGCCCAGACCCGGATCGCGAACTATTCGCAATGGCGGCGGCGCGAGGATTTCCAGGCGATGCTGCGCAGCGACGAGATGCGCGGCCATACCCGCCGCTTCGCCGAGCTCTGCAAGAGCTTCGAGCCGGTGATGTACGAGGTCGCCGCCAGTTACGACTGAGGCACCGGGCGCCCCGGATTCTGCCCTGAGCCGTGTCAGGCAATCCTGGCCCGGTCCTCAGGCATTTCCCCGAACCGGCCTCTCGAAGCAGGGCGCGGGTCCGAAGAGAGGCAGGAATGCGGACATCCGGCGCCGTGACACGACCTCCGCCTCCCCGTTTACTCGTTCCACGTTTACTGGCGGCGAGACGGTGGCGGCGCAGCTCCGGGCGCATGACCTCGTCTTGCAAGGTCGCCATCATTTGAAAAAGCTGCGCCGTGCCTCTCGTTCGATTTCCAGCTGCAACGTGAGATCGGCCAGCTTCTTCATTTCGGCCTTTCGCTCCAAGGCGCCGGTGATCGCCTGCAAGACCAGGAGCTGCTGGTCCACGGCCTTTTTCAACTCGAATTCGCGCGGAAGCGTGCCGGCTTCCGCCATGATCCGCATGCCGATGCCAACGGCATCTTCGTGCGGACGAACCGATAACGGCTTTCCTTCGCCTTCGAGATGATCCAGCGAGCCTTCGGCCTGCGCCTTGAGGATTTGCCTTTCCGCAAGTTTATCGAACGACATTGCTTGCTGCCCCATTTGAGCCGTCTCTATAATCTGCACCCTACTGGAGACCCGACAAAACGTCAACTCAGTTGACAAGAATGAGGACGCGCGCTTGCCCCCCGGAGACACTCTTTACGGCGGTGTCCGCCTCATACGCCCGCTTCTGCGTCGCATAACCGCGCGCGTGGAACGCGATTTGCAAGGAACCGGCATTACCGTCGGCCAGAGGGCAATCCTCGAGGCGCTGAGCGAAGCGAAGAGCGCGACAGCGCCGATGCTGACGGACTGGCTCGACATGAAGCGGCAGTTCGTGGCCCGCGAGCTCAAGGCCCTGCTGGAAGCGGGAATGATCGAGAAGACGCCGAACCCGGATCGCGCAAGATCGTTCCTCTATCGTCTGACTCCTGAAAGTTCAGAGCTGATCGGCGCAATCCGCGAGCGGGAAATCCGGAGTTTTGCCGCGTTTTCGGATCAGTTCACCGAAGACGAGCTGTTGGCATTCCGCAAGATCATGGAAGCGCTCTACGCCAACATGCTGACCGAGGAAAATCTCGATGCGCAACGGAGAGACGGCGCGCGGAGATAGGCACAGGGCGCGCCAGCGCGCGGGAAAGGCCGTTCTCTTTCAGGATCTACGATCCGGGCCGGCAACCTGAAACGAGGTTTCGCCCGACAGCGGTCGGGGACCAGAGGCAAGCTTCGGCCGACGCCTTCGGGCAGGCCAATGGCGCAGGAGAGACAAGGCCATAGGGCCGCCGCCAGGGCTTCGGTTCATGACCCGGGGACCGCTCCATCGTTTCGGACACCGCCGCGCTATCGCCCCTAACGCAGTCCGCGACGTGAAGACGGACAATACCCGCATGAGGGCGCGGGTCCCGGACCGGCCCCGGCAATCCGGTTCACGAATCCGGTTCACGGGCGGCGTGTCGGGCCAAGCGCCAGAGCCTTTGCGATCGCCGCCGCTTCTCGCAGGAGCGCAAGAGCAAGGCGAGCCTGCGCCCCCGGCGGGCGGGGCGGGCAGTTCGCATCGGCCTCAAGCCCCGCCCGCCGCGCCAGGAAAAGTGCCCGGGGCGCGTGATAGCCATCGGTGACAAGCGTCACCCTGCCGATCCCCTCCCGGGCAAGGATCGGTCGGCAGAAGGCGATGTTCTCGGCGGTGCTGCGCGCGGCGCTTTCGCAGATCAGACGCTCGGGCGGGACCCCGGCGGCCCGGCAGATCGCGGCCGCCGCCTCGGCCTCACCGCCCGCCCCCGAGGTCACGACCAGCATTTCGGGCGCGGCGCGCCACAGCAGCGCCGCATGTTCCGCCCGGCGGATCAGCGCGGGTCCGGGCTGCCCCACACCCCGCATCGCCGCACCGAGAACGAGAAGAGCCCTGTCCATCACCCGAGCCTGCCGCGCCCGGGCCGCCCCGTCAATCGCATCATCCTCAAGCCACCCGCCCTCAATCGCACGCGCCATCGGCGCTTGCCTGCGGGCCGGGCGCTCCGACGCGCGTGACCCTCTGCCGCCCGAAGATCATCGCACCCGCCCGCGCTCCGGCCCGAAGGCGCAGCGATCCAAGCCGTCCTTGCCGGACGGCTCCGTGGCCCGGACCCGGCGCGGCCTGCGCTGCGCCTCCGATCATGCCCCAAGCTGTTGCTTCCGGCCCGAGGACGTGGCGCCCGGAGTGCTGCCGCCGGGCACGGGGCCGCGTTCTTGCCAATGCCAAGACATGGCCGCCCATGTCGCCCTCACGGCAGCAGGGCGCAGGGCGCAGGGCGCAGGGCCCAGGAAAACCTGAAGCACGGCCCCGCAAACGGCCTCCGCTGTCCTCGCGGGCCTTCTCGCCGTCCCTGCCGGGCAAGTCGATGCCTGCCGGCTCGGCGGGGCGGTCGCGATGCCCAGAGCGTGCGGTTTTCTTGGCGGACGGGTGAGGCCGCCCCGAAGCGGTCTCGTCAAGGGCAGTCCGGCAGATGAAGGCCGTCAATCGGCCAGCGCGGCCAGCACCTCCTGGGCCAGCGCCTCGATCTCATCCGCCCCCGGTCCCCGGCGCCCGGCTTCCTGCACGCCCAGCCCGCGCCCCAGCGTCTCGGCATAGCTGACGCGGTTGGCAAGCCGGACCGTCGCCAGCCCCGCCTCCATCCCCCCCGCGATCTCGGCCACCTCGGCGGCAAGCCGGGTCTTGGCCTTCAGCCGGTTCAGGACCACCATCGCCGGCTTGTCCTCGCGCCGGGCAAGATCCAGCACCCCCTCGGTCGCCCACAGATCGACATGCGAGGCCGCAACCGGCACCAGCACCAGATCGGCGGCGCGCAGAGCGGGCCTGAGATCGCTGTCGGCCTTGGGCGGGGTGTCGATCAGCACCACGTCATGGTCGCGCGCCAGCTTGGCGGTCTCGTAGCCGACCCCCCAGGCCGAGGCTGTCGAGAATTCCATGTCGGGCGCCTCGCGCCCCACGATCCGGGTCATGAACCAGCGGCCGAGACTGCCCTGCGGATCGGTGTCGATCAGCGCGACAGCCATGCCGCGGCGCCGGAAGGCCACGGCCAGATTGGCCGCAAGCGTGGTCTTGCCCGAGCCGCCCTTCTGCTGCGCGATGGTGATGATCGTGCCAGCCATGTGATCCCCCCTGCCATGCCGCAGCGCAGAATACCGCAGCCGGCGTGGTTGCACAGCCCCAATCCGCCGCAGCCGCTCGCATCGCCTCCGGACGCCATGACCGCCCGCACCGATCCGGCGCCAGAACCCTGCCCCCCGCTATCCGAGCCCCGGGGTTAACGTTGAGTTAACCACGTCAGACGGAAACTCGCGGAGAAAGGAGCGCCCCATGCGCCCAGGTGCCCCCCCTGCGCCGGCCGCGCCCGGCATCCCGGATGCCGTCGCAACGCTGCGCGCTGGGGCCCGCCCTATGGTCCTGACCCTGACGGTGCTGGCTGCGACGCTGGGCGCGGCCCCTGCGGCACTGGCCGGGGCCTGGTTGCAGGAGAAGGGATCCGGGCTTCTGGCCTTCTCGCACGAGGCCAATCGCGACCGGACCTGGGGCAGCCGCTGGGGCTACAGCTCGGTCTATGGCGAATACGGCATGACGCCGAAGCTGACGCTCGGGCTCGACGCGGGCAAGGGCGAGGCCCCCGATGACTGGAAGGCCATCGCCTTCCTGCGGTTCGGATCCGAGATCGACTGGCTGCCCGGGCGACTGGCGACGGAATTCGGCGCCGGGGCAGCGGGCGCGCCGGGCGGGATGACCGAGCCGGTGATCCGGGCAGGCCTGAGCTGGGGCACCGGTTTCACGACCCCCGACGGCAGCGGCTGGATCAGTCTGGACGCGCGCACCGATAGCCGTCCGCAAAGCGCCATGGTCGACTACAAGCTCGACATCACGCTGGGCGTCATGCCCAACCCGCGCACCCAGCTGACGCTGGAAATATGGGGCGAGGAGGCCGCCACCGAACCACGGACGGTGAAGCTGTCGCCCGCCGTCTCGCGCCGGATCGGAAAGGACACCTGGCTGCGGATTGGGGGAATCGTTGGGATCCATAACGACCGGTCGATCGGGCTGGTGATCGGCAGCCGGATCGAATTCTAACCTGATCCGGCATCAAAGCCGTTTCAGACGCGAAATTGTCTCGAAGTTCAGCCGGAATGCCGGTGCTGAAAGCCCGGCGTTTTGACGAAAGCCCGCGGCTCTGGCAGAGTCCTGACGTCTCTCTGCGTCCTGGTGGGGGCCGTGGCAGATGTGACCGGACCTGACCGGAAGGAACGATCGCATGGCAACCCATTTTCGTGGCGCCTCGGGCTTTTTCCCGCAGCAGGCCCGGCCCGCCTCCGGGATGACCGGGCCGCAGCCGGCGATGCGCCGCTACGAGGTCCGGGGCATGACCCCCGACGGCAGGCCGCATGACGTCGCCCGCGCCATGCCCGCCGATCCGCATGTCGACGAAGCCTTCTGCGCCTTCGCGCATGGAACCCTGATCGCCACTCCGCAAGGACCGGTGGCGGTCGAGGACCTGCTACCCGGGATGGAGATCGACACCGCCGGAGCCGGAGCGCAGCCGCTGCTCTGGGTCGGCTCGACCATGCTGGTGCCGCCTGCCGGACGAGGCCGCGAGACCGTCACGCTCACCCGGCTCACCGCCGACAGCCTCGGCCTCGGCCGGCCGATGCCCGACCTGGTACTGGGGCCGCGCGCGCGATTGCTGATGCGCCATCCCCGCTGCCGCGCCCTGACCGGCGCCGAGACGGCCTTCGCCCCCGCCACCGGCTTCGTCGACGGCACCGCGCTGATCGCGCTGCGCGTGCTACGCCCGACCCGGGTCTATCATCTGGCCCTGCACGGACAGCAGGTGCTTCTGGCCAACGGGGTCGAGGTGGAAAGCTATCACCCGGGCGAGAATGCCAGCCTTCTCATCGACAAGGCCAACCGCCTGCGGTTCCTGTCGCTGTTTCCGCATGTCAGCGGTTTCGGCGGCTTCGGCCCGATGCAGGTGCCGAGGCTGACCGCCTTCGAGATGGAGAAGCTGAACGCGGCCTGACCGGCGCCGCGCGGGCGGGCCCGATCAGGCGCTCTTGCTCAGCCGCGCCTCAAGCACCTCGAAGGGCACGCCGGGCTCGTCCTTGGCGCCGCGGATCACCAGAGAGGTCTTGACGCTGGCCACGTTATCGGCGGCGGTCAGCTCTTCAGTCAGGAAGCTCTGGAAGGTCGACAGATCGGGCGCCACGCATTTCAGGATGAAATCGACCTCGCCGTTCAGCATATGGCATTCGCGCACCAGCGGCCAGGCCCGGCAACGGGCCTCGAACCGCGACAGGTCGGCCTCGGCCTGGCTCTGCAGCCCGACCATGGCAAAGACCTGAACCTCGAAGCCCAGCTCGCGGGTGTTGATATCGGCATGATAGCCGCGGATGAAGCCCGCCTCTTCGAGCGTACGGACGCGGCGCAGGCAAGGCGGAGCCGAGATCCCCACCCGGCGCGCCAGTTCGACATTGGTCATGCGACCGTCGGCTTGCAACTCGGCGAGGATCTTGCGGTCGATGGCGTCAAGTCGGCTGCCCGGCATGGCTGCTCCTTCGGTTCTTTTTTCGCGGATCATATGTCTGCGCGCGCCCATACGCAATAATATTTCTCGTCCGCGCAAGATCTTTAAATTTCCACCAACCTGACGGCAACGGGAGTCGCGACCTGCGGACCAGCGGAAACGCACCGGCACCCGTAGCGCCAGCCGGTCCGGGCGGCAATACCGAAAACCCCGGAGGAGCGGTTCGAATCAGTTGCCGCAGAACGGTTGTTCGGTGACATTTCGCCCGGGGTAGGCTTGGGGGAATCCAAACTCGTTTTCGAAAAGTGCATTTTTTCCTGCCCCTTCCATTTTTTCAGGAAGGAATGTCAGTATGACAAGGAATAAGACCCTGCGGGCCGCGACGGCGGCGATTTCCATACTTTTCGGCGCGGGAACGGCCAGTGCTGCGGTCATCGATCTCGGCTTCGTACTGGACGGCTCTGGCAGCGTGAGCTCATATGACTTCGACAGCGCGACAGCAGCGCTCTCGGCTGCCCTGTCGCAGATCCCGACCAGCGGCGACAATCAATACCGGGTGGCGGTGACCTCTTACGGTTACTCCAGCTACACGGTGGTCCCGCCAACCGTCGTGACCGCCGCCAACATCGCCTCGATCCAGTCCGCCGTGCTGACCGCCTACAAGGACGACGGCGGGACCGACACCGCCGGGGCCATCACCTATATCACCGATCTTTTCCTCGATGAGGGGCTGGGGGATACAACCCTCATCAACATCACCACCGACGGCTCGCCGAATTCGCAATATCTGACCGAAAGCGCGGCGCTGGCCGCGAATACGGCCGGGGTCGACGGGATCAGCCTCGAGGCGGTCGGCAGCGGGGTCAGCAGCCCCTATGCGCTGTCGAACATGGCCCGGATCGCGGGGCTCGGCACCAGCGGCGATGCCGATGACGGGGTCATCGCGGCCGATCTCGACAACCTGCCGAACGCGACCGAGACGGGCTTCGTGATCCCGGTCGCCGATTTCGACGCCTATGGCGCGGCGATCGAGGCGAAGATCGGCCAGGTGATCGACGATACCGGCGGCAATACCGGGGTGGTTCCGCTGCCGGCGGCGATGCCGATGCTGCTGGCCGGTCTGGGCGTCTTCGGTTTCGTCCGGCGCCGTCAGACGACGACCTGAGACCGAGGCCATCCGGATCCCCCGAGGCGGTCGCGGATGCAAAAGACATGAGGGGCCGCGCAGAAACGCGGGCCCCGACTTTTTCGTACAGGCTCCAGCCTCATTCCAGGTCAAAGCCAGACAGATGACGGCTGCGGCGAGAGATATGGCGGAAAGGAACATCTTCGGGCAGCGGTCGTTGCGGGTTACGATCCGGCGCCAGTCCTTAAGGTGGCCGAACATGATCTAGATGCGGTTACGGCGTTTGTCGCGGCGCTTGTCGTACCGGACGATTTTGCCGCGAGACTTCCCTCCGGGAGAGAGGGGCGCCAAGATTTGATCCGGTGGATCAGATCAGTCCGGAACGGCGTATCCCCTTGTCCTGCAAGGCTTCCCGAAACCGGTCTGGTCTTATCTCCGGTCTGCTATCAGCCAGTCGACATCCCGCCGAGAGCCGCATGACGACCGTGCGCCCACATGCTCCCCTGAAATGTTCCCGCTGTGAGGTAATCTGTTCTTCAACGGAGGAGATGGGCCGATGAGCCGGTCAGGGTCGATCCGTGACATTCCGTCACCGCTGAAAGGAGAGAAAACGAGAAGAGACGAAAAGAGACAACCCGGTCGCGCGGCCCCGGACGGGGGCTTGCGGCAGGTAAGCGGGGCGAGGCTGAGAAGAAGGGAGCGGAGATGGATGCGAAGGATTAGGCCGAGGGCGAGAAGCGGGTGCAGCCGTCAGCTGATTTTCCCAACAGCGCTACCGCAATGCGCAAAAAGCTGACTGCACTGAAACGTCTAAAACTCTTCACTTAATTTTCTGGCGACTGAAGCTCTCCAAACGGAAACTTCACATTGTCTCGGCAGTATCCCGCCACGTGGCTCAAGTGCGGGAATTTACATGCGTCTAAGGATCTCGATACAGTCGGCGATGTTAACCATCATCCTGTTAGCTGCGGCGATCATGGTGGGGATCATCCTTCTGTTCCTGCAAGGGGACCGCATGCGGGACAGCTTCGACGAAGATGTTCGACGCTTCGAGGAACTGGTGCAAACCCTTGACGAGCTTGAGATGAGTTTTCTCAACGCGAGGCGCGCCGAGAAGGATTTTCTGCTTAGACAAGACGTGGGAAGTATTGCTCGTCACGCCGAAGCCATGACCCTTCTGAACGAGCGGTCGGCACATGCTCGCATCCTGACCCCGGATACCGGGGGAGAGGTTGCCGGGCTGCTGGATGGCGTTGACAGGCTCATCAAAGCCTATGCGACCGGATTCGCGTCTCTTGTAGAAAGCCATCGCCTCCTCGGTTTCAACGAAGACGACGGCTTGCAGGGTGCATTGAGGGCAGCGGTTCATGAAATCGAGATGGTCCTCAAGGAGGCCAGCAATCCTGAGATGCAGGTAAAGATGCTGATGATGAGGCGCCATGAAAAGGACTTCATAATGCGTGCCGATCCAAAGTACCGGGATCGGCTCAACGCAAGAGTTGAAGAGTTTCGCGCCTTCCCTGCAGACTACTATGCCGACGAATCCCGGCGTCTCAGAATCGATAACCTTCTGGAAAAGTACCAGAAATCATTCAATGCCCTCGTCGAGGAAACACTTCGAGAACAGCGGCTGCAACAGGACCTCTCGGCGGCATTTTCCGAAGTCGAGCCATTGGTTTCCCGGTTGCATGAAGTCTCTCGAAAACGGAAGAATGAGGTATTTTACGCGGCAACCGTGGCAACGGCATCGGCGCATGAACGCGTACTGACTCTGAGCGCTGCGGGGCTCGTTGTTTTCGTGCTGCTCGCCCTCTCGGTCTCGATGGCGATCTCGAGACCCTTGAGGACAGTAAGTGCCGCTTTGCGCAAGATCATGGATGGCGATTTTAGCCATGCACTCAGGCCGTCTTGGATCGCGGAGGCAAACGCGATTTCCACCGCGGTCGAGGTCTTTCGCAGCGACCTTGCCGAGAAGGAACAGCTGTCGCGCGACATTTCAAGCGTTATCGACGCTTGCGCGGCAGGCGATTTCTCCAGGCGTTTGCCGGATCCCGGTGCGAACAGCAGCTCCGCCGATATCATCCGCGGCGTAAATGCCATTGGCGATTCAGCACAGAAGGGCCTAGGCGACGTTTTGACCGCACTCGATACTCTTTCGTCGGGGGACCTGAGCGTCGCTATGCCGCCCGGACATCAGGGCGTTTTCTTGGATATTTCCCGTGCGCTCGAGAGCGTTGTCTCCAATCTCGCCGGTATCGTACTCCACCTTTCGAGGAGCAGCGAAACGCTGAATCGTACGGCCCGGAAAATTGCTGACAGTGCGGACGACGCTTCGCAACGCGGTCAGAATTCGGCGGCCTCGCTTGAAGAAACCGCAGCGGCGCTGCAGACTCTCGAACACAATGTCCGCGGCGCAACCGAGAACGCTAAGAGCGCCGAACGCCATGTGACGACCGCACGGGAACGGGCCGAGGCCACCCGTTCCGTTGCGGACAGCGCTGTGGATTCGATCCGCAAGATCGAGCAATCCTCGCAATCGATCGGGCGAATCACTGACATGATCGAAGATGTGGCGTTCCAGACCAATCTTCTGGCTCTCAATGCTGGAGTAGAGGCCGCCCGAGCGGGCGAGGCCGGGCGGGGCTTTGCAGTCGTTGCCTCCGAGGTGCGTGCCCTTGCACAGCGCGCGACCGAAGCTGCGGGAGAGATCAACAGCCTTATCCGGAGCAGCGAAGGGCATGTCGTCGATGGCGTGAGGCACGTCTCTGAGACGGTCGATGCCCTGTCGTCCATTCAAGACGCTGTTGTCCACGTATACGACAAGGTCACCGAAATATCTGCAACGGCAGTCGAACAGGCGACCAGCATAACCGAGATCAACACCGCGGTCGGAAGCCTCGATCATGATGTGCAGAAGAATGCGGCCATTCTGGATGAAACAGCTACGGCAGGCCAAGAATTGACCACTGAGGCAGACACTCTGGTTGAGTTAGTGCGGAAGTTCAAGCTGCCTGCCCAAGAGCGCTCCGGTATGCACCCTTTTGCTGCGGAGTGATCGGCTTGGATTGGATCGCAACCGCCCGTTCTGGGCCATTGAAATGTTCTCCGCGCCGCCTTCACTTCGCCACACCTGAGCTACTCCCCATCGGTTGGACAGTATCTGGCGTAATTTAAGCTACTCTTTGCACCTGCTGATCGGGTTTGTTGATATCATTTCTCTGCCAATAAACCAGCGCCGGTGGCTTGCCGCCGAGGGCTGAGTGAGGACGCTGGTGGTTGTAGAAGGTCATCCATTTCCGGATAGCCCCTTTCGTCTCTGATCCGGTCTCCCAGGCATGCAGGTAGACGCATTCGTATTTCAGGGTTCGCCACAGCCGCTCGATGAAGATGTTGTCGAGGAATCGGCCTTTCCCATCCATCGAGATGCGCACACCGGATCGGCGGAGCCGGTCGGTCCAGGCGCAGGACGTGAACTGGCTGCCCTGATCCGTGTTCATGATCTCGGGCGGGCCGAACTTGTGGATGGCCTCGCTCAGTGCTTCGACGCAGAAGTCGGCCTCCAGGGTGTTCGAGATCCGCCAGGATAGAACCTTGCGCGTGTGCCAGTCCATGATCGCTATGAGGTATAGGAACCCGCGGCGCATGGGCAGGTAGGTGATGTCCGAGCACCAGACCTGGTTCGGACGATCCACGTGCAGCCCTTTCAGAAGGTAAGGATAGGTCTTGTGTCCTTTCGCCGGCCTGCTCGTGTTGGGCTTCTGGTAAATCGGCATCAGCCCCATGAGGCGCATTAGCCGGCGTATTCGCTTCTCGTTCACGAGATGCCCGTCATTGCGCAGGTGCCAGGTCATCTGGCGGACACCGAAGAACGGCGTCTACAGGAACTGCTCGTCGATCTGCCGCATCAGGCCGAGGTTCTGTGCGGTCTCTCCCTTCGGCTCGTAGTAATAGGACGAGCGCGCAATCGACAGCAGCCTGCACTGCTGACCGATGGACAGCTGAGGATGGTCAGGCTCGATCATACCGCGCCTCACTTCCCGCCCCAGGGCTTCAGCTTTCGTTCCAAAAAAGAGTTGGCCACCGCCAGCTCCCCGATCTTGGCGTGGAGCTCCTTCACCTGCTCCTCGTCGATCTCGGGTCTCTTGCGGCCACCGCGCTCGAACACGCCGGACGCGCCTTCGAGCAGGGCGCGCTTCCATTGATGGATCATCGTCGGATGCACTCCGAACCGGCTCGCCAGCTCGGCCGCCGTCTCTTCACCCTTCAGGGCTTCCAGCGCGACCTTCGCCTTGAACTCAGGCGCGTGCTGCTTGCGTTTCGACATCTCTGATCTCCTTCTCGTCGAAGATCAGCAGACTGCAAATCGTAGCTTACGTCACTGTCCGAATTTCGGGGGGTAGCTCACGGTCCGGCACGAATGGCTGACCCGATCCACCAGATGCCGGGACTGAACACCTAGTATCCATACGGCCCACCCATGCCTCGGGGTGCATCGGGTCATTGCCAAAGGGAAAGACCGCATCGCTCATGGCGCATCTTTCGCGGGAGCGAGCACGCAGTGATCCTGGCCGCGGAAGCGTATCGCAAGATAGGTGCAATTCCGGGTGTCCTGCCAGCACATAGCTTCGGCGGCGGCCATCTCTGCCATCGTACATCTCTCGGCGGCGCAGGTATTGGCATAGACCTGACCGTCATCGAGATTGACGCTTGTCACCACAGTTTCCGGACCAGTCAGGCCAAGGGCGGCATAACGGTCAAGAATCGCCCGCTGTTCGGCTGCCGTTCCCTCGAACGGCATCTGACTCAGGCCCATCTCACCCGCCTGCGACATCAGCGGCACGAAGGCGTTGTAGGCATCGCTCGAGCACACCATCCCCCCCTCATGACCCGCTAGCGTGACCTCGCCCTCGGGCAAGAGCATCTTCATCCGCCACACAGAAAAGGCTGCGAGTAGCAGCGCGACCACGGTCACGATCAGCGCGACGGCAATCAGGATCTTGCGTTTCATCTTTCTCTCCGTGCGCAAGGGATGGCCGATCAGTTCAGGCTGATTTTCGGCGCATTCGCTGTGATTTCGCTTCCACCGACCATTCCAATGCCGTTTTCTAATTCCATGAACAGCGTGTCTCCTCGCAGCCGGACATAACCGTCGGATGTCATACGCAACTCCGCCTTTCCGACACGCAGTTCAAGCTCGCCATTCGAGACAATGCTAGCCACGTCACCAGCCTCGATAGTCGCTTGCGATCCCGCAACGAGCTGGATCGAATGCCCCGCATTCTCGAAGATCGACCGCCCGACATTCACGGTCTTCGTCACGCCGATGGTCTGCGCCTTCACTCCTGCGGTGGCTTCATTGATCACCTGGTCCGCGAACAGGGAGTATACGCCGCGACCGAGCTGGTTAATGCCTGGTATAGGCATCTTCACCGCGATAGAAGAAATTCCCTCGACCAGCTTGCAGAACTGGTCGTTGAGCACACGCCCAACCCCGCTCGGACCGACATGCAGCGTCATTGAGCCATGCACGGACTCGCTGTGGTTGCCGTCTACCTCAATGGCCTTGTGCTGGCCGATGCTTTGCACCCAGTTGTTATCGACGCGCTCGGTGTGGTTGTTGTTGGTCTTTTCGTTGCGGTCCTTTTGGGCGTGAATGAAGATCTCTTCGCGCTCGCGCTCGTCCGCTCTGATGGCTATCGGTGCGGAAGGTAGATCGCGTCTTGTTGGCGGGCAGATCATAGGGCACCGGGTTCCGGCCGTTATAGACGCACCCCGTGACCAGCGGCTTGTCGGGGTCGCCGTCGAGGAACTCGACCACCACCTCCATGCCGATCCGCGGGATCACCATCCCGCCCCAGCCCGCACCGGCCCAGCTTTGCGACACCCGGCAGCGCATCGACCAGGCCTCGTCCAGGTCCCAGTGGAACCGCACCAGGATCCGCCCGTATTCGTCGCAGTCGATCTCGCCTTCGCCGACCACCGTCGCCGTCTGCGGGCCCCGCACATCGGCCCGCGCGGTCTTCTGTTCGGGCAGAAGCGGAGCTTCGACCGGCATCAGGACATATTGCCCGTCATAGGCGCGGCCGTCGCCATCGTCCGACCCGCCCGAGCCATAGTTGTCGGCGGTGTAGGAGTGCCGGGCGCTCAGGCACATGTACTCGCCGCCGGTCCCGGGCACCGGATCGCCTGACAGCGTCACCCGGAGGCCCGCGCCAAGCGCGACGATATCGCCCTCGGCCTCGTAACGCCGGTCCTGGCCGCGTTCGCCCGCAGCGCGCAGCTCGGCCACCACCCGGCCCCGGCCCTGATCGAGGTAATCGCCCGGCCAGTCGAAGCTTTCGATCTGGCCCTGTTCGTAGGCGGCGTCGCCCAGGTGGTCGGTTTCCATCGCCGCCACCGGGGTCTTGAAGTTGTAGTCCGTCAGCCGGATGGCGCCGGTCGTGATCCGCCGCGCGGGCCGCCAGGCGCGGAAATGCGAGACCTCCTCCTGGTGGTGGCCCTCGGCCGGCCGGAAGGGCCGCGCGCCGATGCTGTCATGGGCCTCGACCTGGTCGGTCAGCACCATCTCATGGGCGCCGTCCGCGTGGCGGAAATGGTAGCTGATCCCGTGCCGCTCCATCATCCGGCAGGCGAAGGCCAGGTCGCTCTCGCGGTACTGCACGGTATATTCGAGCTCGGGGTAATCGTTCGCGAGCTCCACCGTCAGCGCGCCCGCATCCGCATAGGCCGAGAGCAGCTCTGTCAGGATCTCGACCACGGTCTTGTTGTGGAAGATCCGCTGGTTACGGCGGAGGCTGGCGAGGAAGGCCCAGGGCCGCAGGCGCAGCCGGTAGCGGTGGCCATTGTCGCCCGAGCCCAGCCAGCGCGCCTCGGTGACGATGCCGTCGAAAGGGCGTTCGCCTTCCTTCGTGGTGAGGGTGACGGTGGCATGGGTCCCGATCAACCGGTCGAAATCGATGTCGGCCGAGGCGGCGAGGCAGTCGGCCGAATAGTCGAACAGCGCGTTCAGATGATCGACGCCCTCGAACCGGCGGAGCACCAGGACATCCTGCCCCAGAACCGTGGAAATCCGGCCCATGCGGGCGTCCTGACGGAAGAAGCCACTCATGAAATACCCTCTCGAATTCCCGCCAGGGTAGTGAGTTGGGCCCTGCCCTGGCAACTCCAGGCTGCCGTCTGCGTTCGAGAGCGCACGGTAATTGGCGGCATCGTACCGATGGGCGGCATAGCACCGCCGCAGACACATGACGCCATGCACAGAGCTGGAAGGACAGCAAGATAACGTTCTTTGCATGTCGGGGAGAGCTCGGCTGCCAGGACTGGTTTCTGCCGATAGCGGCCGTTCGACGCCCCCTGCCGTTGCCCGTTGACGAATCGCAGAAGCGGACATCCGCTTGGCGCATGGAACAACTCTCAACCAGTGGTGCAGCTTCATCAGACCGGCCACATGCCGGGGTTGCGAAGCCAAGGCATGAGCGCCCCCCCTTTTTGCGGGACAAAGTGAGCTTTCGCATCTCGGAAAGCGATATCGGCTTTCGAGATGTTCGCAACACTATGCCTTTCTCTGGGCATTTGGCTGTGCTGACCTGAAATGCCTCCGCTTCAACCGCAGGGCGCGAACCATCGGGGCCGTTGAGGAAATGTCGCCACCGCAGGTGGTCGAACGAGGCGCGTGTTAATAAAGGACATCCACTGGAATGGATTGGCTTGCAGTGCTGTGCGGAGTTTTTGTATTTGCCTTGATGGCAATCATTGTTTGGCAGTTTTTCGCTCTAGTTGGCGATATGGCAAAAGACCGAGGTCATAGCCCGTGGCCATGGTGGATACTCGCAGTTATGTGGTCGCCTTTTGGGTCAGTAATAATCCTCTGGGCGTTCTTCGACTTGGTTGAAGATAATGATGAGGAGCGAGCGCCGCTCTAGGCGAAATGCGCTTTGGCGCTGTTTTTATCAGGTGATTCCAACGGGAATTAGCGTGCGAATTGCCTCCGGTGCGATCTTCAATCCGCGAGCGCTTAATTGCGATCTGATCTGACGAGCGGAAGTGCGCGCTGATTGCGAAAACGCATAAATTCACGCGAAATGCGGCAATCGACACGCCGGGAATCGGAGTGGACTTGCGGCGGTGCGGCATGACCTTTGAGTGCCTGGGGCCGCCCACTCCGGCGCTCCCTGCCGTCATCCGCCGTTCGTCCCGGGCATGGCTGACGGCCGCAGGCAGCCCCATAGCAGTCGGTTCCGCTACGCGCAGGTGGCGCTTGGTGCCAGCCCATTTGCGGACAAGCGAGGCCACTCTGAACCGCCTAGCGCCGTTGGCGGCTCGGACACGAGCGGCCTGCTAAGGCTGTTGCAGCCCATACCATAAAAATTGTCCACTTAACCTTCTTGGCTAACGAATGACATGACGGTTTCGATGGGGCTGCGGCCCATGTTTCGGTAACCCAGATGCGGGCGCTCGGTGTTGTAGTGGACGAGCCAGGCGTCGAGATCGGCCTGGAGCGCCTCGACGGTCTCGTAGAAGGTCTCGCGCATCTTCACGCGGAAGAACTCCTCCAGCACCGTGCCGTTGAACCGCTCGACGAAGCCGTTGGTTTTCGGCGTGCGGACCTTGGTGCGGCGATGCTCGATGGCGTTGAGGTCGAGATAGAGCTCGTAGGGGTGCTTTTCGGTGCCGCAGAATTCGCGACCGTTATCGGTCAGCACCGCCTTCACCGGCAGGTCCAGGGCGCGGTAGAAGGGCAGCACGTCGTTGTGCAGGACTGCGACCGCCGCCTCGGGCTGCTTAGAAACGTGCAGGAAGCCGAAGGCGTAGCTGCCGAAGGTGTCGACGACCGCGTGCAGATAGACCTTGCCGATCCCTTTCAGCGTGCCGACGAAGAACGTGTCGGCCGAGAGCAGCTCGCCGGGAGTGCCTGATTCCACGTGTCGTTCCCGAAAGCACGGGTTCTGCTTCTCGAGGAAGGCGGCCTGTTCGGCAGTGATCTCGATGGTCTGGCCCGCATGGGCGTCCTCGAGCGCCAGCCAGCGGTCGTAGCGCGTGCCCAGGCGGTTTTCGTTCAGGATCTTCTGGATGGTGATCGAGGAGACCCGCACGCCCTCGAGCGCCAGCATCGCCTCGAAGCGGTTGCAGCCATAGGCCGGATGTTCGAGCGCCAGCGCCTTGATCCGCTCGACCGTCTCCGGCGAGGTCGTTTGAGGGTGGGTCTTGTGGATCGGCGGCAGGTCCTTCAGCCCCTCGAAGCCGTGGGTCTGAAACCGACGTTTCCACTCGTAGAAGCTGGTGCGGTCCATGCCGCGCTGGCGGCAGGCCTCGGCCACGTTGCCGAGTTCTTTCGCCAGTTCCAGAACGCTCATGCGGTTTTGCGCGATCTTGGTCTTCGCATCACGAGCCTTGGGTTTCGTCGCTTTCGGTGTTCCATCCATGGCGGAGTCCTCCTTCCCCAAAATAGCATGGAAAGAAGGTTAAGTGGACACACCCCCGGCCTTGCGCATCATCGCAGACGACCTCTGGTCTCGGGTCAAACAGCGTCAGGGCGCAATCCGCGAAGATATCCTGAGCGAACGGGCCGCCGATCCCGACGCCCCCCAAATCGAGCGCGGCCATCGCCCGCGCTATCTGCTGTCGGGGCTTCTGACCTGCGGCTGCTGCGGCTCGGGCTATATCATGATCAGTGACAGCCGCCTGGGCTGTGCCGCGGCCCGGAACTCCGGGACCTGCACCAATCGCAAGACCATCAAGCGGCTCGATGTGGAAGCGCGTGTACTTGACGGGCTGAAGACACAGCTGATGCATCCTGACCTGGTGGCGGAGTTCATCGCGGAGTTTCACCGGGAGATGGAGAAGGATCGGCTCGAGGCCGAGGCCGGACGGGTCGAGGCGGAGCGTGCGCTGTCGAAGGTAACAAAGGAGATCGACAACATCGTCACGGCGATCACGGAAGGCATGTTTCATCCGAGTATGAAGGCGAAAATGGATGCGCTCGAGGCTCAGAAGGGTCAGCTTGAGGCAAAACTGACCGCCCTGCCCGCGCGGAGCCCGGTGGTCCTGCACCCGGGGCTGGCGGATGTTTACGCGGCGAAGGTTTCGGATCTGGCGGCTGCGCTGAACGATCCGGAAAGCCGCCCCGAGGCGGTGGAGATCCTGCGCGGTCTGATCGAGAAGATCGTGCTGAGCCCCGACGCGGATGCCGCGAACGGGCATGTGATTGAGCTGTATGGGGAGCTTGGGTCGATTTTGTCGTTGTGCGGCAATGGGATGTGTCAAAATGCCAACGCCCGCGGTGTTAGCGCGGGCGTGAGGCAAGTGACTATGGTTGCGGGGGTAGGATTTGAACCTACGACCTTCAGGTTATGAGCCTGACGAGCTACCGGGCTGCTCCACCCCGCGCCAATACTGTGCTTTTGAGTGCACAGGGGTTTCGTCCCATTGGTTTATCGGTATTGGGACGAGATATCGTATTGAGAGTTACATGGCTCTTTCTAGGTTTGGCGGCGACCTACTCTCCCACGTCTTGAGACGCAGTACCATCGGCGCGACGGCACTTAACGGCCGGGTTCGGAATGGAGCCGGGTGTTTTGCTCGTGCTATGACCACCAAACCGAGGAAGAGCCATATTCCAAGTCGCGTACACTGGGGATGTGTTGCTTTTGAGCAGTATAGCTTGGCTATTACTGGATCAAATCAAGCCTATCGGACAATTAGTACCGGTCAACTGAACGCATTGCTGCGCTTACATCTCCGGCCTATCGACGTGGTGGTCTACCACGGTCCTCAAGGGATACCTTGTTTTGAGGGGGGCTTCCCGCTTAGATGCCTTCAGCGGTTATCCTGTCCGATCATAGCTACCCTGCACTGCCGTTGGCACGACAACAGGTCCACCAGTGGATCGTTCACCCCGGTCCTCTCGTACTAGGGGCAACTCCTCTCAAGTATCCTACACCCACGGAAGATAGGGACCGAACTGTCTCACGACGTTCTAAACCCAGCTCACGTACCTCTTTAAACGGCGAACAGCCGTACCCTTGGGACCTGCTCCAGCCCCAGGATGAGATGAGCCGACATCGAGGTGCCAAACACTGCCGTCGATATGGACTCTTGGGCAGTATCAGCCTGTTATCCCCGGCGTACCTTTTATCCGTTGAGCGATGGCCCTTCCACTCGGGACCACCGGATCACTATGGCCGACTTTCGTCTCTGCTCGACTTGTCAGTCTTGCAGTCAGGCTGGCTTCTGCCATTGCACTCAACGAGCGATTTCCGACCGCTCTGAGCCAACCTTCGCGCGCCTCCGTTACTATTTGGGAGGCGACCGCCCCAGTCAAACTACCCGCCACACAGGGTCCCGGATCCGGATAACGGACCGCGGTTAGACATCAAGCAGGAGAAGGGTGGTATCTCAAGGGAGGCTCCACCAGAACTGGCGTCCTGGTTTCAAAGCCTACCACCTATCCTGCACATCGCATGCCTGATGCCAGTGTGAAGCTGTAGTGAAGGTGCACGGGGTCTTTCCGTCTAACCGCGGGAAGCCTGCATCTTGACAGGCAATTCAATTTCGCTGAGTCGATGTTGGAGACAGCGGGGAAGTCGTTACGCCATTCGTGCAGGTCGGAACTTACCCGACAAGGAATTTCGCTACCTTAGGACCGTTATAGTTACGGCCGCCGTTTACCGGGGCTTCAATTCGGAGCTTGCACCCCTCCTTTTAACCTTCCGGCACCGGGCAGGCGTCAGACCCTATACGTCGTCTTGCGACTTCGCAGAGCCCTGTGTTTTTAGTAAACAGTCGCCACCCCCTAGTTTGTGCCCCCGGCCCATGGTTGCCCACGAACCGGGCCTCCTTCTCGCGAACTTACGGAGGCATTTTGCCGAGTTCCTTCAACATCGTTCTCTCAAGCGCCTTGGTATTCTCTACCAGTCCACCTGTGTCGGTTTAGGGTACGGTCTGATGGAGGGCTATTTCCAGGAACCGCTCAGCGGCAAGACCAATCCGATAAGGTCTCACCACACCTGCGATCCGTCACATCCTCCTGGCCCACGAATATTAACGTGGTTCCCATCGGCTACGCTTTTCAGCCTCGCCTTAGGGGCCGGCTTACCCTGCTCAGATTAGCTTTAAGCAGGAACCCTTGGACTTTCGGCGGGAGGGTCTCTCACCCTCCTTGTCGCTACTCATGTCATCATTCTCGCTAGTGATCGCTCCACCGGTGCCTCACAGCCCGGCTTCACAGCAAACACCTTATCCTGCGCTATCGCTTCGCTACTTGACGCCATAGGCGTCCGTTCAGGGATGCGATAGAAGAGGACAGGTGTTTTTTCACACTACGCTCCGCTACCACTGCATATGCAGTCCTAAGCTTCGGCTCGTGGCTTGAGCCCCGTTACATCTTCGCCGCAGGACAACTTATTTAGACCAGTGAGCTGTTACGCTATCTTTAAAGGATGGCTGCTTCTAAGCCAACCTCCTGGTTGTTTTGGTCGTCCCACCTGCTTTCCCACTTAGCCACGAATTGGGGGCCTTAGCTGTAGGTCAGGGTTGTTTCCCTCTCCACGACGGACGTTAGCACCCGCCGTGTGTCTGCCATCTAGTACTCCCGGGTATTCGGAGTTTGGTTAGGATCAGTAAGCCTGTGGGGCCCCATTACCCATCCAGTGCTCTACCCCCCGGGGTATTCGGATGACGCGCTACCTAAAT